>NZ_JAQMHV010000001.1 GCF_028307215.1 Falsirhodobacter sp. 20TX0035
GTGGCCCGTTCGTCTATCGGTTAGGACGTCAGGTTTTCAACCTGAAAAGAGGGGTTCGACTCCCCTACGGGCTGCCACTTTTCCCAGCAAGTTGATCGTGTTGCACCGCCCTTTCGCGGTGTTTTCCGCGTTTTCACGGTCCTTGCAGAATCCGTCACCACCCGCGTTTTTTCCTCTTGCGCGCCGCGGCGGTTCTGCGTAGAAGCCCGCTACCCAAGTGGCCCGTTCGTCTATCGGTTAGGACGTCAGGTTTTCAACCTGAAAAGAGGGGTTCGACTCCCCTACGGGCTGCCAGGGTGCTTCCACGACATGATGCCGAATTCACGCGTCGATCCTTCGGGATCGAATGCGGATCGCGGCTGAAAAACCCCTCGCCTTTCCGGTGCCGTCCGCTACCATTCCCCCAACGCAAGAGGGACGGATGCAGACACAGATCGCGATGGCCGGTGGGGGCCTGGCCGCCGCCCTGACGGCGTTGCGGCTTCTGGCACGTCCCGACCCGCCGCGCATCCTCATCTTCGATCCCGCCCCGCTGGAGGGGCGGACATGGTCCTTCCACCAGCACGACCTGTCGGAGGAGGATCGCCGCTGGCTGTCCCCCGCCATCGCGCATGAATGGCCGGGGCAGGACGTGCGTTTTCCGGCCTATCGCCGGCAGCTGCGGGCCGGATACGCCACCATCACGCCCGCACGTCTGAAGGCGGCCCTTCAGCACCCCTTGCTGACGATCCGGCCCGACCGGGTGCAGGCGCTGGCGGCCGACCATCTGGTGCTGCAGGACGGCCAGCGGGTGGAGGCGCGCTGCGTCATCGACGCGCGGGGCATCCAGGCGCATCCGGCGCTGGACCTCGCGTTCCAGAAGTTCCTGGGGCAGGAGGTGGAGATCGCCGCCCCCCACGGTCTGACCCGTCCGGTCATCATGGACGCGACGGTGGAGCAGATCGACGGCTACCGTTTCGTCTATGTCCTGCCCTACGGCCCCACGCGTCTGCTGATCGAGGATACGCGCTATTCCGACACCGCCGCCCTGTCGGCCGACGCGGTGCGCGCTGACATCGCGACCTATGCCGCCACGCAGGGTTGGCAAATAACCAATGTGGTCGCCGAGGAATCGGGCGCCCTGCCCCTGATGCTGGGCTTCGACGCCGGCCGCTTCTGGGCCGACGCCGACCTGCCGCGCATCGGGATGCGGGCCGCGCAATTCCATCCGGTCACGGGGTATTCCCTGCCGGACGCCGTCCGCACCTCGGCCGTGGTGGAGCGGCACTGGGCCGAAGGGTCCGCCGCGCTGGCCCAAGCCATCCGCCGCGACGCGCTGACGCGCACCAGCGGCTTTTATCGCCTGCTGAACCGGATGCTGTTCCGGGCCGCCGATCCGGCCCAGCGCCGCCATGTCATGCAGCGCTTCTACCGCCTGCCCGAACCACTGATCGAACGCTTCTATGCCGGGCGCACCACGAAAGCCGACATGGCGCGCATCCTGATCGGCAAGCCCCCCGTGCCCTTGGGACGTGCCTTGCGCGCCCTGCCCGAAAGGATCCCCCATGTCTGACAGAACCGCCGCCGTCATCGGCGCAGGCCTTGGCGGCCTTGCGCTGGCCATCCGCCTGCAATCCGCGGGCATCCGCACCACCCTGTTCGAAAAGCGCGACCTGCCGGGCGGGCGGGCCTATGTCTACAAGGACGCGGGCTTCACCTTCGACGCGGGCCCCACGGTCATCACCGATCCCGAATGCCTGAAGAAGCTGTGGCGCCTGTCGGGCCGGCGGATGGAGGATTACGTCACCCTCCTCCCCGTCGCGCCGTTCTACCAGCTGTGCTGGGAAGACGGGTTCAAGTTCGACTACGCCGACGATCAGGACGCCATCGATCGCCAGATCGCGCTGAAATCGCCGCAGGACGTGGCCGGCTATCGCCGCTTCCTGCGTTATTCCCAGGACGTCTACCGTGAAGGGTATGAAAAGCTGGGAACGGTTCCGTTCCTGCAGTTCCGGTCGATGATCAAGGCGGGCCCGCAGCTTGCGAAACTGCAGGCGTGGCGGTCCGTGTATTCGATGGTCGCGCAGTTCATCAAGGACGACCAGCTGCGGCAGGCGTTCTCGTTCCACACGCTGCTGGTCGGCGGCAACCCGTTCGAGACGTCGTCGATCTATGCCCTGATCCACGCGCTGGAACGGCAGGGCGGCGTGTGGTTCGCCAAGGGCGGCACCGGGGCGCTGGTGCAGGGGATGGTGAACCTGTTCCAGGATCTTGGCGGCGTGATCCATTGCAATGCCGAGGTGGAGGAGGTGGAAACCGAAGGCAACCGCGCCACCGCCTTGCGCGTGAACGGCACCCGCCACGCCTTCGACATGATCGCCAGCAACGCTGACGTGGTCCACACCTATCGCAAGCTGCTAGGCGCGCCGAAGGGCGAGACGCTGGCGAAGAAGCGGCATTCGATGTCGCTGTTCGTGATCTATTTCGGCCTGAAGGGCGAACGGCCCGACCTGCGGCATCACATGGTCCTGTTCGGCAAGCGCTACCGCGCGCTGATCCAGGAGATCTTCCATGGGAGCGAGCTGCAGGACGACTTCTCGCTTTACCTCCATGCGCCGTCGGTCACGGATGACAGCCTCGCCCCTGAAGGGTGCAGCGCCTATTACGTGCTGTCCCCCGTTCCCCATCTGGGACAGGCGGAGATCGACTGGGACGTGGTCGGCCCGCAATACCGCGACCGCATCCTGGATTATCTGGAAGAACATTACATGCCCGGCCTGCGGCGCGACCTGATGACCGTGCGCCATTTCACGCCCTTCGATTTCCGGGACGAGCTGAACGCCCATATGGGCAGCGCCTTTTCCATCGAGCCGATCCTGACGCAGAGCGCGTGGTTCCGCCCGCACAACCGCGACGAGGCCTTGTCGAACTTCTACATCGTGGGCGCGGGCACGCATCCGGGCGCGGGTATCCCCGGCGTCGTCGGCAGCGCCGAGGCGACGGCGGGGCTGATGATATGACCGACACCACCGTTGCCCATGCCGAAGACAGCATCGCCAAGGGATCAAAGAGCTTCGCCGCCGCCGCGCGCATCTTCGACCGGCAGACGCGCGACGATTGCGTGATGCTGTACGCCTGGTGTCGCCATTGCGACGACGTGATTGACGGGCAGGACCACGGGATGACGCAAAGCGCCGATTTCCGGCAGGGGCAGATGCAGCGCCTGGCCACCCTGCGCGCGCAGACGGCCGCCGCGCTGGCCGGAGAGCCGCAGACGGACCCGGTTTTCGAATCCCTGCGCCGCGTGGCCGGGCGCAACGCGATCCCCGCCCTTCATCCGAACCAGCTTCTGGACGGATTCGCCATGGACGTGGCCGAGCGGGAGTATCGCACGACCGATGATCTCCTGGACTACTGCTATCACGTGGCGGGCGTGGTGGGCGTGATGATGGCGCAGATCATGGGCGCCCGCGATCCGGAGGTTCTGGACCGCGCCTCCGACCTCGGCATCGGGTTCCAGCTGACCAACATCGCCCGCGACGTGATGGAGGATGCGGCCGCCGGACGGTCCTATCTGCCGCAGGACCTTCTGGGCGACCGCAGCCGCGACGACCTGTACCGCGTGGCCCTGCACCTGCTGGATCTGGCCGAAGCGTATTACGACAGCGCCCTGACCGGCATGGCCGCCCTTCCCCCGCGATCGGCGCTGGCCATCGCGGCGGCGCGGCGGGTGTATCGCGCCATCGGGGTGAAGCTGCGCAAGGGTGGCCCGGCGGCGTGGGACGGACGGGTCAGCACCACCAAAGCGGAAAAGGCGGCGCTGTTCGCGGCCGCCTCGGTGGATGTGGCGCGCAGCCGGTTTTCAAAACCGAAGCCGCGCGTAGGGCTTTATCAGCGGCCGTCCTGAACGTCGCGCACCAGATCCCGGTCGGTGCGCTTGTTCTGGTCCAACTCCTTCACAAGGGTCTTCACGGGCTTGGCCCAGATGAAGCCGAAGGACACGCAGCCTTCCTTTCCCTCCACCGCGTGGTGCAGGCGGTGGGCCTGATACAGCCGCTTGGCATAGCCCTTGCGCGGGATGTAGTTGAAGGGCCAGCGCTTGTGCACCAGACCGTCATGCGCGACGAAGTACAGGATGCCGTACAGCGTCACGCCGATGCCCAGCCAGGTGGCCGGACGCCACCACCACTCGCCGGCCAGAAACAGGCCGATGGCAAAGACGGCGAAAACCACGGCGTAAAGGTCGTTCATCTCGAACGGGCCGTGCGTTTCCTCGTGGTGGGACTTGTGCCAGCCCCAGCCCCATCCGTGCATGATGTACTTGTGCGACGCCCACGCCACCCATTCCATGAAGGCGACGGTGGCGATGACGACAACGACCGGAACGATCCAACCCATCACGACGATACCCTTTCCTCGCGGCGCGTGGCCATGCGGGCCACCAGCAGGTCGCGGTCGAACACCTCGCCGATCATCCACTGATAGGGGGCGGGATCCACTCCCGCCGCATCCAGCGCGTGCTGGGCCCGCAGCAGCAGGTCAAGGCAGCGGCGCAACGCGCGTTCCGGGCCCAGTTCGGCCACGAACGTGGTCTTGTTAGCGTCCTTGCCCACGTCCTTGCCGAACTCCTCGGCCGTTTTCATGCTGTCGCCCAGATCGTCGGCGATCTGGAAGGCCTGCCCCAGATCCGTGGCGAACTGCCGCAGGTGCCCGCGGCGCGTGTCGTCCTGACCGGCCAGGATCGCCCCCATCTCCACCGCCGCCACCAGAAGGACGCCGGTCTTCATGCGGTTCACCTGGTCGATGCGCTGAAGGATCGACGAAGGACCATCCCCCGCGCCGAATCCGTTCACGTCATATTCCTGACCTGCGACCAGCCCGCCCCAGCCCACGGCCCCCGACAGCGCCGTCACCAGCGCCACGCGCTGCGCGTCCGTCGCCGACAGGGTGCCCAGGATCGCGAAGGACTGGTTCAAGAGCCCCACCGCTCCCAGGATCGCCGTCGCCTGCCCCCAGGCCACATGGGTGGCCGGGCGGCCGCGGCGCAGCCCCGAATCGTCCATGCAGGGCAGATCGTCCAGGATCAGCGACGCCGAATGCACCATCTCCAGCGCGCAGCCGGCGTCCAGAAGGGCGGCGTCATCGGCCCCGTCCCCCGCCAGATGCACGAGGAACGGCCGCATCCGCTTGCCCGAGGCGAGGATCGCATCCGTGGACGCCGCCATCAGGCGCGACGGGGCGCCCGCGGGGGCGCCGACGTGCCGCAGCATCCGCTGCTCCAGCGCGGTGCGGAAGGCCGCGAAGCGTTCCGCGTGGCTTCCCGTCGAAGCAAGATCGGGCGTCATGTTCATGTCGGGGTCGCTTACGTTTGCCGCAGATGTCATCATGCACTATCTGGACGACCACGCCCTTATGTCAAACACTAGCTTTCGGAAGCCACCGCCCATGACCAGCGAACGCAAGTCCCAGCATCTGGATATCGTGCTGGAAGGGCGGGCCGCGGGGAACGGGAAGACCGGTCTGGACGCCGTGCGGTTCGAGCATGTGGCCCTCCCTGACCTGCATCTGGATGCGATCGACCTTTCGACGGAGTTTCTGGGGCGCCGGGTGGCGCTGCCGTTCCTCGTCAGCTCCATGACCGGGGGGCCCGCGCGCGCGGCGGCGATCAACGCGAACCTCGCGGCGGCCTGTCAGGCGGCGGGGGTGGCGCTGGCCGTGGGATCGCAGCGCGTGGCGTTGGAAACGGGGGATGCGGGGGGCCTTGACGGGTCGCTGCGGAGGGCGGCGCCGGGCATCCCGATCCTTGCCAATCTGGGGGCGGCGCAGTTCAACCTCGGCTACGGCACTGATCACGCCCGCCGCGCGGTGGAGGCGATCGAAGCGGACGCGCTGATCATCCACCTCAACCCCCTGCAGGAGGCGTTGCAGCCGGAAGGCGACCGCGACTGGCGCGGGCTGCTGACGAAGATCGGCACGCTGGCGCGGGACCTGCCCGTTCCTGTCGTGGTGAAGGAGGTGGGGGCAGGCCTGTCCGGTCGCATGGCCGCGCGGCTGGCCGCCGAAGGCATCCGCCATTTTGACACGGCCGGCGCCGGCGGCACCAGCTGGGCCGCGGTGGAGGGGGCGCGCACCACCCGTCCGCGCGACGCCGCCATCGCCGCGGCCTTTGCCGACTGGGGCATACCCACGGCCACCGCAATCCGCCAGATCCGCGAGGCTTGCCCCGACAGCACCCTCATCGCCTCGGGCGGGCTGCTGAACGGGCTGGACGCGGCGCGCGCCCTCCGGCTGGGCGCGGATCTGGCCGGGTTCGCCGCCCCCCTGCTGGCCGCGGCTATTGAGGGGCCGGAGGCGGTGGCCGAGGTCTTCGCCATCCTGGAAGGGCAATTGCGGGTGGCCTGCTTCTGCACCGGATCACGCGATCTTGCCGCCCTGCGCAAGGCGGCCTTGCTCTGAACCCTCTTCCGTGACGGGCCGCCCATCGCTATATGGGCGCGATGACCCAGAACCCGCCGAATCTCCGCCCCGACCTGGCCCCCAGGATCGTGATCGACGCGCCGCCGCGCGCCGGCCAGCCGACCATCGGCATGGTCAGCCTTGGCTGCCCCAAGGCGCTGGTCGACAGCGAGCGGATCCTGACCCGCCTGCGGGCCGAGGGCTACGCGATCAGCCCCGACTACAAGGGCGCGGACGCGGTCATCGTGAACACTTGCGGGTTTCTCGATTCGGCCAAGGCTGAAAGCCTCGATGCCATCGGCGAGGCGCTGCGCGAGAACGGCAAGGTGCTGGTCACCGGATGCCTTGGCGCGGACCCCGAATACATCACTGGCGCGCATCCCAAGGTCATGGCCGTCACCGGCCCGCATCAATACGAGGCGGTTCTGGACGCCGTCCACCGCGCCGTCCCGCCGAAGCCCGACCCCTATTTCGACCTGCTGCCCGCGCAAAGCATCAGCCTGACGCCGCGGCATTTCAGCTATCTGAAGATCTCGGAAGGCTGCAACCACAAGTGCAAGTTCTGCATCATCCCGGACATGCGTGGCCGCCTGGTCAGCCGTCCGGCCCATGCCGTGCTGCGCGAGGCGGAAAAGCTGGTTGAGGCGGGCGTCAAGGAACTGCTGGTGATCAGTCAGGATACCTCGGCCTATGGTCTTGACCGCAAGCACGACTTCGCCCCGTGGAAGGGTGGCGACGTGCGCGCGCACATCACCGACCTGTCCCGCGAACTGGGCAAATTGGGCGCTTGGGTCCGGCTGCATTACGTCTATCCCTACCCCCATGTGCGCGACCTGATCCCGCTGATGGCGGAGGGGCTGGTGCTGCCCTACCTCGACATCCCGTTCCAGCACGCGCATCCCGACACGCTGAAGCGCATGGCCCGCCCCGCCGCCGCCGCCCGCACGCTGGACGAGATCGCGGCATGGCGCGCCGCCTGCCCCGACATCACCCTGCGATCGACCTTCATCGTCGGCTATCCCGGTGAGACGGAGGCCGAGTTCCAGACCCTGCTGGACTGGCTGGACGAGGCGCAGCTGGATCGCGTCGGCTGCTTCCAGTACGAGAACGTCGCCGGTGCCCGGTCCGCCGATCTGCCGGATCACGTTCCCGCTGAAATCAAGCAGGACCGCTGGGACCGCTTCATGGAAAAGGCCCAAGCCATCTCCGAGGCGAAGCTGGCCCGCAAGGTCGGCACCCTGCAGCAGGTCATCGTGGACGAGGTGGACGCCGACGGCGCCACCTGCCGCACCAAGGCCGACGCGCCGGAGATCGACGGCAACCTCTTCATCGACGAAGGATTCGAGCATCTGAAGCCCGGCGACATGGTGACGGTCCGCGTGGACGAGGCCAGCGAATACGACCTCTGGGGCTCGCTCACTTGAACTTGGGCGGGGGCCGGGCCTACATGGGGTGAAACTGAAAGGACACTCCATGACCCTGCCCCGCCCCGTCTTCGACGCCACCACCAGCGGCGGGGGTGCGTTCGGCAAGCTGCCGGAATGGGACCTGACGGACCTTTACCCCTCCCCCGACGCGCCCGAGGTCGAACGCGATATGGATTGGGTGCGCGACACCTGCGCCCGCTTCGCCGCGACATATCAAGGAAAGCTGGCCACACTGGACGCCGCGGCCCTGCTGGACTGCGTGCGGACCTACGAACAGATCGATGTCACCGCCGGCCGCCTGATGTCCTATGCGGGCCTGCGCTATTACCAGAACACGATGGCCAGCGAACGCGCCAAGTTCATGTCCGACGCGCAGGACGAGATCACGGAAGCGACCACCCCGCTCGTCTTCTTCACGCTAGAATTCAACCGGCTGGACGACGCCCATCTGGATGCGCGGATGGCTGAAAACGCCGACCTCGCCCGCTACAAGCCGGTGTTCGAACGGATGCGCGCCATGCGCCCCCACCAGTTGAGCGATGAGCTGGAGACGTTCCTGCACGACCAGTCCACCGTCGGCGCCGCCGCGTGGAACCGCCTGTTCGACGAGACCACCGCCGGGATGATGTTCACCGTGGACGGCGAGGAGCTGAACTTAGAGGCCACGCTGAACCTGCTGACCGACGCGGACCGTGCCAAGCGCGAGGCCGCCGCCCGCGCGCTGGCCATCGTCTTCGACAAGAACGTGAAGCTCTTCGCCCGCATCCACAACACGCTGGCCAAGGAGAAGGAGATCGAGGACCGCTGGCGCAAGATGCCGACCCCCCAGACCGGCCGCCACCTGTCGAACCACGTGGAGCCGGAGGTGGTGGAGGCGCTGCGCAACGCCGTAGTCGCTGCCTATCCGAAGCTGTCGCACCGTTATTACCGGCTGAAGGCGAAGTGGCTGGGGCTGGATGTGCTGCAGGTCTGGGACCGCAATGCGCCGCTGCCGACCGAAACCCCGCGCGTGATCGGCTGGGACGAGGCGCGGGCGACCGTGACCGAGGCCTATGCCGCCTTCGACCCGCGCATGGCCGATCTGGTAGAGCCGTTCTTCACCAAGGGTTGGATCGACGCAGGAGTCAAACCGGGCAAGGCCCCGGGCGCCTTCGCCCACCCGACCGTGACGACCGTGCACCCCTATGTGATGCTGAACTACCTCGGCAAACCGCGCGATGTGATGACGCTGGCGCATGAGCTGGGCCATGGCGTCCATCAGGTGCTGGCGGCGGAACAGGGGGAACTGCTGTCCTCCACCCCCCTGACGCTGGCCGAAACCGCGAGCGTGTTCGGCGAGATGCTGACCTTCCGCAAGCTGCTGGATGGCGCGAAGACGCAGGCCGAACGCAAGACCCTGCTGGCCGGCAAGGTGGAGGACATGATCAACACGGTCGTCCGCCAGATCGCCTTCTACGACTTCGAATGCAAGCTGCACGCGGCCCGCGCCGAGGGCGAACTGACCCCCGATGACATCAACGCCCTCTGGATGTCCGTGCAGGCGCAGTCCTTGGGCGACGCGTTCGAGTTCATGGACGGGTACGAGACCTTCTGGTCCTATGTCCCGCACTTCGTGCATTCGCCCTTCTACGTCTATGCCTACGCCTTCGGCGACGGCCTGGTGAACGCGCTTTATGCCGTTTATGCCGAGGGTGGGGCCGACTTCCAGGACAAGTATTTCGAGATGCTGAAGGCCGGCGGCTCCAAGCACCACAAGGAACTGCTGGCCCCCTTCGGCCTCGACGCCTCCGACCCCGCCTTCTGGGACAAGGGGCTGGCCATGATCGCGGGCTTCATCGACGAGCTGGAGGCGATGGAAGACTGATCGCGCAAAGCGTCTTCCTGACCCAATGGCGGCGCACCTTCGGGAACGTGCCACTGTTGGGTCACACGCTTCGGCGTCATCTAGCGGATCGAGGCAGCGTCTTTATACCGGATGGCCAAGGGGCTGACCGAGGCAATTTGCCTTATCGAATGGTTGACCATGTGGGCCGGAACAGAGGCGGACATCGGCGTCATCCTTCACCAGGCCTATGTGAATAAGGTCACTCTGCTTCGGACGGAAGCGGCCGATCTGGCTCGTGTCCATCAGTCCGTCGATATGCGGGCAAGCGGTGCGGAACTCGCCGAACGGGACACCTTGAGTTTCGACATGTCAGAGGTGCCTAAATTTATGGCCCTACGAAGTTCATGCGGCTGCACTTGAATGGCGTGGGGGCCTTTGATGGGTTGTTCAGGTACATCGCGCAAGACGAGTCCCGGGCCGTCTGGTTCGACCTAGAGGTTGGAAGGGTTGTCGCTCCTATGACTTTGGCATCGATCTGTTCATAGCGCGGGCCGCCATCTCCCGGCGAATCCTAGGCAAATGCAGCGCATGGAGATCGCCCCCGGCGAATGGGCTTTGACCCGCACCTGCAAAGAAGCATGGTTCCGATCAGGAAAAGGCGCGGCCGACCATGATCGACAGCGCCTTTCGCCATCTGCGTGTCGTCACGCGGGAATGGCCATGCCCTTGCCCCGCGCCAGATCGCGCATCTTGTTCTGCAGCTTCTCGAACGCCCGCACCTCAATCTGGCGGATGCGCTCGCGGCTGACGCCGTAGGTTTCCGACAGATCCTCCAGCGTCACGGGCTCGTCGGACAGGCGACGCTGGGCGAGGATGTCCTTTTCCCGGTCGTTCAGCACGTCCATCGCCTGCATCAGCAGCTCGCGCCGGGTTTCCAGCTCGTCCCGCTCGGCATAGTCGGCGGCCTGATCGCTGTCCTCGTCCTCAAGCCAGTCCTGCCACTGGGCGCCACCATCCTCGGAGCCCACCGTCGCGTTCAGCGAGGCGTCGGACCCGGCCAGACGGCGGTTCATGGAAATGACTTCCTCCTCCGACACGTTCAGGTCGGTGGCGATGCGGGCCACGTTCTCGGGGCGCAGGTCGCCTTCTTCCAGTGCACCGACCTTTGCCTTCGCCTTGCGCAGGTTGAAGAACAGCTTCTTCTGGGCCGAGGTGGTGCCCAGCTTCACAAGGCTCCACGACCGCAGGATGTATTCCTGGATCGAGGCGCGGATCCACCACATCGCATAGGTGGCCAGCCGGAAGCCCTTTTCGGGATCGAACCGCTTCACCGCCTGCATCAAGCCGACATTCGCCTCCGAGATGACCTCGGCCTGCGGCAGGCCGTAACCGCGGTAGCCCATGGCGATCTTCGCCGCCAGCCGCAGGTGGGAAGTGACGAGCCGGTGCGCCGCGCTGGAATCCTGATGGTCCACCCAGCTCTTGGCCAGCATGTATTCCTCCTCCGGCTCCAGCAGGGGGAATTTGCGGATCTCCTGCATGTAGCGATTCAGGCCCTGTTCGGGGGACGGGGCGGGAAGGTTGGTATAGCTGGCCATGTGAAACCTCCATTCATGCCTTCAGCGGTGCCGAAGCGACAGCCCGGTGCGGGGAGTACATCTGCATACCGTTTGTTGCAGGGGAAACCGACGCAGAACCGCAATTGTTGCACATGTTCACGCGAATGTGGCGTATATAGGGAGGTTATTTCATTTTTGACACCTCCCTACCTAGCAATCGCGACAGAAATTCCATTTTTCGGCGCGATTACCTCCCTTCAGGGCCGGGAATGCCCTTGGGAAAGCCCCCTCTAGGCAGGACGTCTTTTCCCTTCCGGTCTAGTGGGTCCGCGGCGGCAGGCAGTTGCGCTCACCGGGCTTGCAATGCTCGACACCCTTTTCCTTCTTGCGATCGGCCTGAGGGTGGACGGACCGTGCATCATGACGCGGTTCCCGAGCTGCATCCTTCCGGTCCAGATTGCGATGCTCCGTGCGCGGGGCGTCGTTCCGGGAAGGCACCGGCTTCTCGCAGCGATCGCCTTGGCATGGGGGCATCGTGTGCTGGGCCATGGAGGCTGTGCCCACCAGCGCAAGGGTCAGCGCCAGCAGCGAGGTTGAAAGGATACGTGTCATGGAAGCATACTCCGTTGTCTGTCCACCCGTTACAACGGCGTCCGCCCTTTCTTCCGTCTCGGCTCAGCCCTTACGTTTTCGTGATCGCAGGCCGGCTACGACGCCGCTTCTCCCTGCCGCAGCGCCTTCAGCAGTGCCGCCATGTCAGGGGGAAGCGGCGCCTCGAAGGCCAGACGCTCCTCCGTCACGGGATGCACGAAGCCCAGGGTCGCGGCGTGCAGGGCCTGGCGCGGGAACTGCGCCGCCGCCTCGGCCGCGGCGGCGCCCAGCACCTTGGCGGCGACCTTGCGTTTGCCGCCATAGGTCTGGTCGCCCAGAAGGCCGTGGCCGGCATAGGCCATGTGCACCCGGATCTGGTGGGTGCGGCCCGTTTCCAGCCAGCATTCCAGAAGGGAGGCGACGCCGTAATCCTCCAGCACCCGGGCGCGGGTGATGGCGTGGCGGCCACCATGGAACGTGACCGCTTGGCGCTGCCGGTCCGACCGGTGCCGGTCCAGATGGGTCGCAATCTTCAGGATGCCACCCTGTTCGAAGCTGACGCCCTGCAGCCCGCGCAGGCGCGGATCGGTGGCGCTGGGCGTTCCGTGAACCAGCGCAAGGTAGCGGCGCATGACCGTGTGCGCCTCGAACTGCGCGGCAAGACCGTGATGCGCGCGGTCGGACTTGGCGGCCACCAGAAGGCCCGACGTGTCCTTGTCGATGCGGTGCACGATGCCCGGGCGCTTTTCGCCGCCGATGCCCGACAGGCTGCCCGCGCAATGGGCCAGCAGCGCGTTCACCAGCGTGCCCGTGGGCGATCCCGGGGCGGGATGCACGACCATGCCCACCGGCTTGTCGATCACGATCAGGTCGTCATCCTCGTGGACGACCACCAGCGGGATCGCCTCGGGCCGGGCGTCCACCTCCTCGGGCGCGGACAGGATCAGGGTCAGGACGTCGCCTTCCGTCACCCGGTCCTTGGCCGCAACGGGCCGGCCGTCGCGCAGAACCTCGCCCGCCGCGATCATCCGCGTCAGGCGCGACCGGGAAAGGGCCGCCTCCTCTGGCACCTCGAGCGCGAGGGCCTTATCAAGGCGGTCAGGCGGGTTCGGCCCGATCACCACTTGGATTTGGCCCGCATCGGGGCCGGAAAGGTTCGCCATGGACGAGGCTCCGCAAGGCTTGCCGCCCGGATTGGGCTTTCTGAAGGCGCTGGTCACCATCCTGACGGTGGTGCTGATCGGGGGCCTGATAACCGTGATCTGGCTGCTTGTCACGCGGGTGCCGCAGGCGCTGGACCGCGCGCCCACCCTGCCCCCGGCCATCCGGCTGGACGGCGCCGTGCCCACGGCCGTGACGCTGGGCCGCGGCTGGACCGCCGTCGTGACCGAGGACAACCGCATCCTGATCTTCAATGACGACGGATCGCTGCGGCAGGAGGTCCGGGTCGAATGATCCTTTACCGCCTTCTGATGCTGGCCGCCCTGCCGGTGCTGGCGCTGATGGCGGCGCGTCGCGACACGCTGGCCGAACGTATGGCACGGGTGCCCCTGCCGGAAGGCGCGATCTGGGTGCATGGTGCGAGCAACGGAGAGCTGACGTCGGCCCGTTCGGTGATCGAGGGGCTGGCGGCGCAGGGTGACACGGTTCTGGTCACCTGCAACAACCCCACCGCCAAGGCGATGGTGTCGGGCTGGAACCTGCCCGGCGTCACGGCGCGCCTGGCCCCTTTCGACGTCTGGCCCGTGATGCGCCGTTTTCTGCGCTCTCGCCCCCGCGCCCTGATCGTGGTGGAGAATGAATTGTGGCCCGAGCGCATCCTGTCCGCCCCCATGCCCGTGCTGGTGATCGGGGCGCGGATGTCCGAACGGTCCGCCCGCCGATGGGCACGGATCGGGCTGATGCGGCGGATGCTGCAACGCCTGTCCTGGGTCAGCGCGCAGGATGAGGGGAGCGAGACGCGGCTGCGCGACCTGGGCCTTCCCGCCGACCGGATCGGCCCGCGCCTGACGCTGAAATCCGCCATCCGGCTGGACGATTCCCCCCTGCCGCCCCTGCCCCATCCGCGCGACACGACGCTTCTGGCCGCCTCCACCCACCCGGGGGAGGATGAGGTGATCCTGGACGCTTTCCGTGCGCAAAGCCGGTTCCGCTGGCTGATCCTCGCCCCTCGCCATCCCGTGCGGGGGGACGAGGTGGCGGCGCTGGCCCGCGGAAAGGGCTTCGCGGTGGCGCAGCGGTCGGCGGGCGACGCACCGGGCGGGGAAGTTTATGTGGCCGACACGCTGGGCGAGATGCCGCTGTGGTATCGGGCGGCCTGCGCCACCGTGATCGGCGGCAGCTTCTTGCCCAAGGGCGGGCACACGCCGTTCGAGCCGGCGGCCTACGACTCCGCCCTGATCCACGGGCCGCATGTGGCGAACTTCGCCGCAATCTTCGCCTCGCTGTACCGGGACGGCGCGGCGCTGTCGACACAGGCCGACACGCTGGCCGCCACGCTGGACGGGATGGACCCGCTGCGGCGTGGGGTCATGGTCCGGGCCGCCAGCGCCGCCTTGCGGTCCGACGACGCGGCGGCCGTGGTGCTGACGGCGCTGAACGCACGGGTGGCACGGCCTTGACGGTTGACCTGCGCCCGCCCTTCTTTACACAGGGGCCAGCCCTGAAGGTCCAAAGGTCCCCATGCCCACGCAGTCGGAAGAGTTTCTGGACGTTCTGATCAAGGTGAACCGCAAGATGCGGACCCGCTTCGACGCCCGCGCGAAAGAGATGGGGCTGACCCTGTCGCGCGCGCGCCTTCTGGTGCAACTGGCCCGGGAGGATGGGCCGACGCAAACCCAGTTGGCCCAGCATCTGGACGTGGAACAACCCTCCATCGTGGGGCTGGTGGACGCGCTGGAAAAGGCGGGCCTTGTGGAACGGCGGGCCAATGGCGGCGACCGGCGGCAGCGGACGGTGCACCTGACGCCCGCTGCGCGTGAACAGGCAAGCGACCTTCTGTCCTATGTCGCGACTCTGCGGTCCGAAATCTTCCGCGGCCTGTCGGAAGACGATCTGCGCGAGGGCAATCGAATCATGCGGCGCGTTTTCGCGAATGTCTGCCCATCTTGAAGACTCTTCTTCCGGTTGAACGGTGTCTTGTTGCCTTCCATTTGCGCGAAGCCGAGGTCCTGACGGCAAAAAACCGATAGAACATGATGAAAATGCGAACGAACTGACCAACAGCCAAGTAGCCACGCCGCCCACAGGGCACTATCTTGGGTTGAAAGCCCCGAGGACCGCACCCATGGACACCGAGCGTATGATCGAGCTGGAGCGCGAAGTGGTCGCGACCCGTCGGGCGGCCGTGGACATCCTGCACGATCTTGTTCTGGCCGGTCCGGGGCTGGATCCGGCCCGTGTGGCGGAAGACCTGGAACGCCGCGCCGACACTGCCGCTGGACCCGAGGCGCGGCTGGCCCGCCTTCTGGCCGAGACGCTTCGCCGCCTTTGACCCTTTGGGGTTGCGGGACGGGTCACATCCTTCTAGATAGGCGCGTCAGCATCCGAAGGCCGTTCCTGCATGGAAAACGTCATCCTCACCGTTCACCTGATCCTCGCCCTGCTGCTTGTGGGGGTCGTGCTGTTGCAACGGTCCGAGGGCGGCGGCCTTGGCATGGGCGGCAGCGGCGGCGGTGCCATGACGCGCCGTCAGGCGGCCACCGCGCTGACGCGGGCCACCTGGCTGATCGCGATCGCCTTCATCTGCACCTCGGTGGCGCTGACCATCGTCGCGGCCTCGAACTCCTCCGGCGGGTCGGTCCTTGACCAGATCGGCAGCTCCACCTCGCAGGACGCTCAGGGCGACGATGCGGCCCCCGGCGCGGGCCTGCTGCCCCCCACGACCGGCACGACCTCCGGCTCGGGCTCGCTCACGCCGCCGCGCGCGGACGATGCGACGCCCCCGCCGGCTCCGGCTCCGGCCAACTGATCCATCACGCATGTCGGGCCGCAGGGCCCGGCCTTCATCACGGGGCCGGTTGCGCAGGGTGAGGCCCTGCGTTATATCCCGAGTCCCGTGATGATGCGATTCCGCACTGCCGAATCGCCGTCCTCAAATCGTATTCACGGGAGATCTCCACGCATGGCGCGATATGTTTTCATCACCGGCGGCGTGGTGTCCTCGCTGGGCAAGGGCCTGGCCTCGGCGGCACTGGGTGCGCTTTTGCAGGCGCGCGGCTATTCAGTCCGCCTCCGCAAGCTCGACCCCTACCTGAACGTCGACCCCGGCACGATGAGCCCGTTCGAACATGGCGAGGTCTTCGTCACCGATGACGGCGCGGAGACCGACCTTGATCTTGGTCATTACGAACGCTTCACGGGCGTAGCCGCGCGCAACACCGACAGCGTGTCGTCGGGCCGCATCTATTCCACCGTGCTGGAAAAGGAACGCCGTGGCGACTACCTCGGCAAGACGATTCAGGTGATCCCCCACGTCACGAATGAGATCAAGGACTTCCTGTCCGTAGGCGAGGACGAGGTCGACTTCATGCTGTGCGAGATCGGCGGCACGGTCGGCGATATCGAAGGCCTGCCCTTCTTCGAAGCGATCCGTCAGTTCGCGCAGGACAAGCCGCGCGGCCAGTGCATCTTCGTCCACCTGACGCTGTTGCCCTATGTGACGGCCTCGGGTGAGCTGAAGACGAAGCCCACCCAGCATTCGGTCAAGGAACTGCGGTCGATCGGCATCGCGCCCGACGTGCTGCTTCTGCGGTCCGAGCATGAGATTCCGGAAAAGGAGCGCGAGAAGATCGCCCTCTTCTGCAACGTCCGCAAGGACGCGGTGATCGCGGCCCCAGACCTGAAGACGATCTACGAGGCGCCGCTGGCTTATCACCGCGAGGGCTTTGACCAGGCGGTTCTGGACGCGTTCGGCATCTCGCCCGCGCCCAAGCCCAACCTGTCGCGCTGGACCGATGTGATGGACCGCCTGGTTCATGCCGAGGGCGAGGTGCGCGTGGCCATTGTCGGCAAGTACACGCAGCTGGAAGACGCCTATAAATCCATCGCCGAGGCGCTGACCCATGGAGGCATGGCCAACCGCACCCGCGTGAAGGCCGAATGGATCGACGCCGAGCAGTTCGAGCATCAGGACCCCGCCCCCTATCTGGAAGGCTATCACGCGATCCTGGTGCCCGGGGGCTTTGGCGAACGCGGCACCGAGGGCAAGATCCGCGCCGCGCAATACGCCCGCGAAAAGAACCTGCCCTATCTGGGCATCTGCCTTGGCATGCAGATGGCCGTGATCGAGGCGGCGCGGAACCTCGCCAAGGTCAAGAACGCGGGGTCGGAGGAGTTCGACCACGAAACGGGCCACAAGCGCTTCACCCCGGTCGTCTATCACCTGAAGGAATGGGTGCAGGGCAACCATGTCGTGGAACGCAAGATCGGCGACGACAAGGGCGGCACCATGCGCCTGGGCGCCTACACCGCCGCGCTGGCCGAGGATTCGCTGGTGGCCCGCGTCTATGGCACGACCGAGATCGAGGAGCGCCACCGTCACCGCTACGAAGTGGACATCACCTATCGCGACCAGTTGGAAGCTTGCGGGATGACCTTCTCGGGCATGTCGCCCGACGGCCGCCTGCCCGAGATCGTGGAGATGAAGGGCCATCCGTGGTTCATCGGCGTGCAGTTCCACCCGGAGCTGAAATCGAAGCCCTTCGCGCCGCACCCGCTGTTCGCCGACTTCGTTCGCGCGGCCATCGACGCTAGCCGTCTGGTCTGACGCTTCCCATCTATGCGAAACGAAAGGCGCCCTGCGGGGCGCCTTTTTGCATGTCCGTCGCGAAGCTGAACCCCGAATGAAAAAGGCCGCCCCCAGGGACAGCCTTTGTCGGCAAGTCGGACGATGCGCTCAGACTTCGCCTTTGCGCGAACCCCAGATGCACAGCAGCGTGATGACCGCCGCGCCGCCAAGGTAGTAGCCCACCGCGTGCAGGCCGTAGTTCGACTGCAGGTAGGTCGCCGCATAGGGCGCCAGCGAGGCGCCGAAGATGCCCGCGAAGTTGAAGGTCAGCGACGACCCGGTGTAGCGGACGCGCGTCGGGAAGGGTGCGGCCAGCGCCGTGCCAATCAGGCCATAGGTCATGCCCATCAACGCCATGCCGATCAGCACGAAGATGATGATGCCTGACGTTCCCATGGACCAGAGCGGCGCCAGCGCAAAGGAGAACAGCGCGATGCCCACCGTCACCCAGGTCAGCACCTGGCGGCGGCCGAAGCGGTCGCCCAGCTTGCCCACGATCGGGATGAACAGGCCGAAGGCGATGGCGCCCAGAAGCTGGATCTCGATCGCCTCCAGCAGCGGCATCTTGATGACCTTGGTGTTGTAGGACAGCAGATACGCGGTGCCGATGTAGAACAGCACGAAGGTCGCCAGCGCCACGAAGGTGCCAAGGAACAGGCTGCGCTTGTAGCTGGTGAAGATCTCGGCCGCAGGAACGGCCACGCGTTCATGCTTGTCGATCGCCTTCTGGAAGTCGGGCGTTTCCGTGATGGACAGCCGCACCCACATGCCGATGATGATCAGGATGGCCGAGGCGAGGAACGGTGCGCGCCAGATGCCGCTTTCCGCAAGCCATGCGCTGGCCGTCTGCCCTTCGGGCACGAAGTGCAGAAGGATGTAGAACACGCCCGACGCGATGAAGAGGCCGACCGGCGCGCCCAGCTGCGGGAACATGCCGTACCAGCTCTTCTTGCCCGGAGGAGCGTTTTCCGTCGCGATCAGCACCGCCCCGCCCCATTCGCCACCAAGGCCGAAGCCCTGTCCGAACCGGCAGAGCGCGAGGAACAGCGGCGCCATCACCCCGATGGAGGCGTAGGTCGGCAGAAGGCCGATGACGATGGTGGAGATCCCCATGGTCAGCAGCGCCGCGACCAGCGTCGCCTTGCGGCCGATCTTGTCGCCGAAATGGCCGAAGACGATGGCGCCGAAGGGCCGGGCGAAGAACGCGACCGAGAAAGTGGCGAAGGACGCCAGAAGGGCCGTCGTCTCATCCGTGCCGGGGAAGAACAGCACGGGGAAGACCAGCACGGCCGCCGTGGCATAGATGTAGAAGTCGTAGAATTCGATGGTGGTGCCGATGAGGCTGGCCGCCAGCACACGCGACGGCTTGTTCAGCGGTTGCGCGGTGCCGGTCGCAGCGTCGGGGGAAATATCGGTCATGACGTGTTTCCGGTTTAGTTGCAATTCGCCGCGATAACGTAATTTTAAAACTCTGGGAACCCGAAAAATCAGGGTTTTGTTACCTTAATGAAAGTTTCCTTGTGGATTGTGGCGCGGGAGGCTAGCGAAGGCGCCATGCTGTCCTATCAACACCTGTATCACGCCGGGAATCTGGCCGATGTCCAGAAGCACGCGCTGCTGTGCTTCATGCTCGATTATCTGGTGCAGAAGGACAAACCCCTCACCTATATCGAGACGCATGCCGGGCGCGGCCTGTACATGCTGGACGCCGAGGAGGCCGTGAAGACCGGCGAGGCGGAAAAGGGCATCGGCGCGGTGCGCGAGTTCTTCGCCCCCGACCATCCTTATCGCCAGCGGCTGGAGGAGACGCGCGCCCGCTGGGGCGACGCCGCCTATCCCGGATCGCCCCTGCTGGCCGCGATGACCCTGCGCGACATGGACAAGATCCATCTGGCCGAACTGCACCCGCAGGAACACCGCATCCTGTCCGAGGTGATCCACCTGTGGGACGCGCATGTCCAGAAGAAGGACGGGTTCGCGATGGCGCTGGCCCTGACGCCCCCCACCCCGCGCCGGGGCCTGATGCTGATCGACCCGCCCTATGAGGTGAAGTCGGATTACGACGCGATCCCCGGCCACATCGCCAACATCGCGAAGAAGTGGAACGTCGGCATCATCGCCCTGTGGTATCCGCTGCTGACCAGCGCCGCCCACATCGGCATGCTGGCCGAACTGTCCGAACGCTTCCCCGACGCACTGCGGCACGAAGTGCGCTTCCCCGCGGCCAAGGCCGGCCACAAGATGATCGGCTCGGGCATGTTCGTCATCAACGCCCCTTGGGGCACCGAGGATGAGGCGAAACGCATTTCGGCACTTTTCGCCTAGACTTGGCCGCCACGCGCACCATGATCATGCGCATGTTTGAACAACTTCTTCGCCGCATCACCGAAGGGTCCGACACCCGCCTGCCCGAGCCGGACAGCCGTCTGGCACTGGCGGCGCTTCTGGTCCGCATCGCCCGCGCCGACGGGCAATATACCGAGGTCGAGATCGGGCGCATCGACCGCGTTCTGGCCCGCCGCCACGGCCTGTCCGCGCAGGACGCCATCGCCCTGCGCCACCAGGCCGAAGCGCTGGAGGCCGAGGCCCCCGACACCGTGCGCTTCACCCGTGCCCTGAAGGACGCCGTGCCGCATGAGGACCGCGACGGCCTGATGCAGGCGCTGTGGGCCGTGGCCTTGGCCGATGGCGGCCGCGACGCGGTGGAGGATCAACTGATCCGTCTGGTTGCCAAACTTTTGGGCGTGACGGATCAGGAATCGGCGCTGGCGCGGCAGAAGGTGCAGGAAGGCTGAGATTCCGCGTTGCATACCGCCACCCCGCGCCCGTAATAGAACGCAAAACAGGCGAGGCAACGTGACCGCACCCACCGCTCCGGTTCTTCAAATCCGGAACCTTCACAAATCCTATGACCAGCTTGAGGTGCTGAAGGGCGTGGACCTGACGGCGCCGCGCGGGCACGTGATCTCCCTCATCGGATCCTCGGGGTCGGGGAAGTCCACCCTGCTGCGTTGCTGCAACCTTCTGGAAAACAGCCAAGCCGGCGACATCCTGTTCGAGGGGGAGCCCGTCACATGGCGCGGCGAGGGGCGCCACCGGGAGCCTGCGGACCGCCAGCAGGTGCTGCGCATCCGCACGAACCTGTCGATGGTGTTCCAGCAGTTCAACCTCTGGTCCCACATGACGATCCTGCAGAACGTGATGGAGGCGCCGCTGACCGTCCTTGGCCGCCCGCGCGCCGAGGTGGAGGAAAAGGCCCGCGGCTATTTGGCGAAGGTGGGCATCGCCGACAAGGCCGACGCCTGGCCCTCGCAACTCTCGGGCGGCCAGCAGCAGCGCGCCGCCATCGCCCGCGCCCTGTGCATGGAACCGCGCGCCCTTCTGTTCGACGAACCCACCAGCGCCCTGGATCCGGAGCTGGAGCAGGAGGTCGTCCGCGTCATCAAGGCGCTGGCCGACGAAGGGCGCACGATGATCATCGTCACCCATGACATGAAGATGGCGGCGGACTGTTCCGACCACGTCATCTTCCTGCACCAGGGCCGCATCGAGGAGCAGGGCGATCCCGCCACGCTGTTCGGCAACCCGCAATCCGCCCGCCTGCGCGCGTTCCTGTCCGCCGGCACCTGACATCCAAAGGGAGAGACCACGATGAAACAGCTTATCCTATCTTCGGCCCTTCTGGCCCTGACCGCCGGCGGCGCGCTGGCGCAAGACGTGGTCCGCATGGGGACCGAGGGCGCCTACCCTCCCTACAACTTCATCAACGACGCGGGCGAGGTTGACGGCTACGACCGCGACGTCGGCGATGCGGTCTGCGAAAAGGCCGGGCTGACCTGCGAATGGGTCACGACCGACTGGGACAGCATCATCCCGAACCTGCAATCGGGCAACTTCGACACCATCATCGCGGGGATGAGCATCACCGATGAACGGCGCGAGGTGATCGACTTCACGCAGAACTACCTGCCGCCGCTGGCTTCGGCCTATGCGACGATGGAGCCGGACACCGATCTTGACAGCGCGGTCGTCGCGGCGCAGGTCGGCACGATCCAGGCGAGCCACGTCGCGGAATCCGGCGCGACGCTGCTGGAATTCGCCACGCCTGACGAAGCCGTTGCCGCCGTTCGCAACGGCGAGGCCGACGCCGTCTTCGCCGACAAGGACTTCCTGGTTCCGATCGTGGAAGAATCGAACGGCGAGTTTTCCTGGCTGGGCGAGGACGTGGCCTTGGGCGGCGGTCTCGGCATCGGCCTGCGCAAGTCCGACACGGAGCTGAAGGCCAAGCTGGACGAGGCGCTGACCGCCCTGAAGGAGGACGGCACGCTGAACACGATGGCCAAGGAATGGTTCGGCGAGACCGCACCCCAATTCTAAGAGGAGGGGGCGCGGCATCCCCGCGCCCCGACCCCGATGTTCGCATATTGCGCTGATCCCAAATCGCTGGAAGGCCTGTCCTGGCTGTCGTGCTACCTCACGACGGGCACGCATCTGTCGTTCTATGCCTCGTTTCTGACGGTGCTGGTGCTGCTGGCCGTGACCGCGCCCATCGCGCTCGGCTTCGGCTTTGGCGGCGCGATGGCGGCCCGTTCGGGCGCCGCACCCTTGCGCTGGCTGGGCAAGGGCTACATGGCGATGGTGCGCGGCGTGCCGGACATCGTGTTCTTCCTGTTCTTCGTGATCGCGCTGGACCAAGGGATCGAGTGGTTGATCCATCAGGCCCGCTGCCCCGGCTGGACGGACCCGATCCGCAACGGGCTGGAATTCCGTGTCTGCCCGCAGGCCAAGATGCCGCCGAATTCAGCCCCGCAGATCGTGCACCAGATCTATGGCTTCGCACTGGCGGTCGTCACCTTCGCGCTGGTCTTCGGCGCCTTTGCCGCCAACGTCCTGTCAGGCGCGATGAAGGCCGTCCCCCGCGCACAGATCGAGACTGCGGAAAGCTACGGCATGACGCCGCGGCAGGTGTTTCGCCGCATCCTTGTGCCGCAGATGTGGATCTACGCCCTGCCCGGCCTGTCCAACCTGTGGCTGGTGCTGATCAAGGCCACGCCGCTCCTGTTCCTTCTGGGCGTGCAGGACATCGTCTACTGGGCGCGCGAACTCGGGGGCTCCAAGACCTCCACCTATGCCTATCCGCACCCCGACTGGCGGCTGTGGTACTTCCTAGGCCTGCTGGTCTTCTATCTGCTGATGACGGCGCTGTCGGAACGCCTGCTGGCGCGGCTGGAACGCCGGCTCAGCCGCGGGCAGGCCACCGCCTCGGGCGAGGCGCAGCGCCGCGAAGGGGGACAGACCGCATGACCTGCACCGAAACGATCCAGGCCTATGCCTTCCGCTCCCTCGGCTTTGGCGAACGGCTCTTGCCGCGCGAGGGGTATGACCTGTGCCAGCAGTTCACGCTGATCGGCTCCGGCCTGATCTGGAACGTGTATTTCGCAGTGGTGACGCTGGCGCTCGGCTTCTTTCTGGCCATCGGCCTGGCCATGGGAAAGGATTCGCGCCACGTCTGGATCCGCACGCCCTGCGACTGGTTCGTCTTCGTGTTCCGAGGCTCGCCGCTGTTCATCCAGTTCTTTGTGGCCTACCAGCTTCTGGTGCTGCTGCCGCGCGACGGGATCACCGTGCCGCTGGGGCTGTTCGACCTGCACATCGGCACCGACTGGATGACGCGCGCCTGGGCCGGCGCGGCGCTGGTGCTGTTCTTCAACACCGCCGCCTACACGGCCGAGATCTTCCTCGGCGCCCTTCGTTCCATCCCCAAGGGGGACCTGGAGGCGGCGGACGCCTACGGCATCAACGGCTGGTCGCGCTTCCGCCGCATCCGCTTTCCTACGATGATGCGGCTGGCCTGGCCCGCCTACACGAATGAGGCGATCTTTCTGTTCCACGCCACGACACTGGTGTTCTTCTCGGGCTTTCCGGCCTTCCAGCAGCGGGGCGACGCGCTTTATTACGCCAGCTACTTCGCCGGGCGAACGTTCAACCCCTTCGTGCCGTATCCGATCGTGGCCTTCTACTTCATCTGCCTGACCCTGTTGCTGACATGGGTGTTCGGGCGGATCGGGCGGCGGCTGAACCGGCACCTGCCCTCCAACGAACGCGCCCGCCGTAAGCCGCGCTTTCTGCCGCAGATCATCCGCTAGCCCCGTCTCGACAGGTTCCGGCCGTGTGGCTAGGGTGGCCACAGAAAAGGACGGACAATCATGCGGATCGGCATCTTGCAGACGGGCGACGCGCCCAAGGATCTTCTGGCAGAGCACGGGGACTACCCCGAGATGTTCGCGCGGCTTCTGGACGGCTACGGCTTCGAATTCCGGACGTGGCGAGTCGTGGACCTCCAGTTCCCGATGGACGAGGAGCAGGCCGACGGCTGGCTGATCACCGGGTCGCGCCATGGCGTCTACGAGGATCACGCCTTCCTTCCGCCGCTGGAGGCGCTGATCCGCGACGCCTACGCCGCGCATGTGCCGATGGTGGGCATCTGCTTTGGCCACCAGATCATCGCCAAAGCGCTGGGCGGGCGGGTGGAAAAGTTCGCGGGCGGCTGGTCCGTGGGCGCCACCCCCTACCGCTTCGACGATGAGACGTTGACCCTGAACGCCTGGCATCAGGACCAGGTGGTGGAGGCGCCGGCCGGGGCCGAGCGTCTGGCCACCTCCGACTTCTGCACCAACGCCGCGCTGATCTATGACGACCGTGCGCTGACCATCCAGGCCCATCCGGAGTTTCCGGACCGTTTCATCGACGGCCTGATCCGCACCCGCGGCGAAGGCGTGGTGCCCGACCCGCTTTTGCAACAGGCGCGCGCGCGTCTGGGCCAGCCCAACGACTCCGACCGCATCGCGGACCGGATCGCCGAATTCTTCCTGCAGCCGAGGTAGCCCCATGTCCGACTGGACCGATCAGATCCCGCAAGCGGCGCGTGACTACATCGCCAACCGTCGTCTGGACGAGGTGGAGTGCATTGTCTCGGACGTGGCGGGCGTGGCGCGGGGCAAGGCGATGCCGGCCTCGAAATTCGCCAGGCAGAGCAGCTTCTTCCTCCCGAACTCCATCTTCCTCCAGACGATCACGGGCGAATGGGCGGACAATCCTGTGGGGTCCTTCACCGAACCGGACATGATCCTGTATCCCGACTACTCCACCGCCACGGCGGCGCCCTGGACGGCGGACGTGACGCTTCAGGTGATCCATGACGCCGTGAACCAGTCGGGCGAACCCGTGGGCACCGCGCCGCGCAACGTGCTGAAACGGGTCGTGCAGCTTTACGCCGATCAGGGTTGGAAGCCGATCGTCGCGCCCGAGATGGAGTTCTTCCTGACCGCGCGCAACATCGACCCCAACATGCCGGTGATGCCGCCCATGGGCCGTTCGGGCCGCCGGGCCGCCGGTCGTCAGGCCTATTCCATGAGCGCGGTCGACGAATACGGCAAGGTGATCGACGACATCTACGACTTCGCCGAATTGCAGGGGTTCGAGATCGACGGCATCCTTCAGGAAGGCGGCGCGGGTCAGGTGGAGATCAACCTGGCCCATGGCGACCCGGTGAAGCTCGCGGACGAGATCTTCTTCTTCAAGCGCCTGATCCGCGAGGCCGCCTTGCGCCACGACTGCTTTGCCACCTTTATGGCCAAGCCGATCGAGGGGGAGCCGGGCAGCGCCATGCACATCCACCATTCGGTCACCGACATCGCGAGCGGGAAGAACATCTTCTCCGACGCCAAGGGCAGCGAGACGGACCAGTTCCTGCACTTCATCGCCGGGATGCAGAACCACCTGCCCGCCGCCGTGGCGCTTCTGGCGCCCTATGTGAACAGCTATCGCCGCTACGTTCCGGACTTCGCCGCACCGATCAACCTGGAATGGGGCCGCGACAACCGCACCACCGGTCTGCGCATCCCCATCTCCTCGGCCGAGGCGCGGCGTCTGGAAAACCGGCTGGCGGGGATGGACTGCAACCCGTATGTCGGGATCGCCGCCTCGCTGGCCTGCGGTTATCTGGGGCTGATGGAAAAGAAGATGCCCCGCCCCGAATGCATCGGCAGCGCCTATATGGGCGAGACGGACCTGCCCTACAACCTGGGCGACGCCCTGGACCTGCTGGAGGAGAACACGGCCCTGCGCGAGGTGATGGGCGAGGAGTTCTGCAAGTATTACGACGCGGTGAAGCGCAACGAATACAAGGAATTCCTGCAGGTCATCTCCCCTTGGGAACGCGAACATCTGCTGCTGAACGTATGAACCTGCTGACCGCCAACGACCGGCCCGGCGAATACCCCGCCAGCTATTATGCGGCCACCGCCACGCCGCTGGACCCGTTCCCCACCCTGAAGGGGGAGGTGCGGGCCGATGTCTGCATCGTCGGCGGCGGCTACAGCGGGCTGTCGGCGGCGCTTCATCTGGCGGAACGCGGCTTTGACGTGGTGGTGCTGGAAGCGCATCGCGTGGGCTTCGGCGCCTCGGGGCGCAACGGCGGGCAGGTCGGATCAGGCCAGCGGCTGGAACAGGACGATCTGGAAGCCATGGTCGGCAAGTCCGACGCCCGCCGCCTGTGGGATCTGGGGCAAGAGGCGAAGGCGCTGGTGCGCGGGCTGATCGACCGACACGCCTTGCCCGTCACCTTCCGCCCCGGCATCGCCCACGCCGCCCGCACCAAGGCCGAGGTCGCCCATTCCCACGCCTATGCGGAAAAGCTGGCGCGTGACTATGACTACGATCAGGTGCAACCGCTGGACGCCGCCGAACTGGCGGCCCTGCTGGGCACGGACCGGTTTCTGGGCGGCGACATCGACCGTGGTGCGGGCAGCATCCACCCGTTGAACTTTGCCCTTGGGCTGGCGGGGGCGGCCAAGGCGCGGATCTTCGAACGCAGCACCGTCACCCGTCTGGACGGCACCACCGTGCACACCGATGGCGGGCATGTGCGGGCCGATCACGTGATCCTTGCCTGTGGCGGCTATCTGGGCAGGCTGGAACCGCAGGTGGCGTCGCGGGTCATGCCGATCAACAACTTCATCGTGGCGACCGAACCGCTGGACGGGCTGATGGCGCCCATCGCCGCCCATGACACGAAGTTCGTCGTGAACTACTGGCGGATGAGCGAGGACAACCGCCTGCTGTTCGGCGGCGGCGAAAGCTACGGCTACCGCTTCCCCCGCGACATTGACGGCACCGTCCGCAAACCGATGCTGGAGGTGTATCCCCAGCTGAAGGACGTGCGGATCGATCACGCCTGGGGCGGCACCCTGTCCATCACGATGAACCGCATGCCCTGCTTCCGCCGCGTGGCGCCAAACGTGCTGTCGGTGTCGGGCTATTCCGGACACGGGGTGGCGCTGGCGACCTTGGCGGGCCGCATCCTGGCCGAGGCGGTGGCCGGGCAGGCCGAACGCTTCGACCTGATGGCCGCCCTGCCGCAACCCCGCTTTCCGGGCGGCCCGGCCCTGCGCAGCCCGCTCCTCGCGCTCGCGATGACGTGGTACGCGATGCGGGATCGCCTTGGCGTCTGAGATGGACAGCCTTCGGCGCCACGGCTAGGCTGGGCCCAACCTGAAGGAGCCCTCCCCCATGCGTGACACTGCCCCGAACAGCTGGGACGCCCGCGCCGAAAGCGCGTCGTTCTACGGTTTCACCGACCTGCCCACCATCGCAGAACGGGGCACGGTCGTGCTGACGCATGGCGAAGGTCCCTATGTTCACGACACGAACGGCAAGCGCTACTTCGACTCGAACTCCGGCCTGTGGAACATGGTGGCGGGCTTCAATCACCCGAAACTGGCCGAGGCGGCGAAGGCGCAATACGACCGCTTCCCCGGCTACCATTCGCTGTTCGGGCGCATGTCGGACCAGACGGTGATGCTGTCGGAAACCCTGATCGAGGTGTCGCCCTACCCCCGCGGAAAGGTGTTCTACACCAATTCGGGGTCCGAGGCGAACGACACCATGGTCAAGATGCTCTGGTTCCTCGGCGCGTCCGAAGGCCAGCCGCAGCGCCGCAAGATCATCACCCGCTGGAACAGCTATCATGGGGTGACGGCGGTCGCGGCGTCAATGACGGGCAAGCCCTACAACTCGGTCTTCGGGCTGCCGCTGCCGGGCTTCCTCCATGTCGGGTCGCCGCATTACTGGCGCTTCGGGCAAGAGGGCGAGACCGAACAACAGTTCACCCAGCGTCTGGCCCGCGAGCTGGAAGCCACCATCATCAAGGAAGGCCCCGACACCATCGCCGGCTTCTTTGCCGAGCCGGTGATCGGCGCGGGCGGGGTCATCCCGCCCTCGGACGGTTATTTCCAGGCGATCCAAGCGGTGCTGAAAAAATACGGCATCCCCCTGATCGCGGACGAGGTGATCACCGGCTTCGGACGCACGGGCAACCTGTGGGGCTGCCAGACCTACGATTTCGTGCCCGACGCCATCATCGCGTCGAAGGCGATGACGGCCGGCTATTTCCCGATGGGCGCGATCCTGCTGGGACCGGACCTTGCGGACCGCCTGCAAGACGCGTCCAACGCGATTGAGGAGTTTCCGCACGGCTTCACCGCGTCCGGCCATCCGGTCGGCTGCGCGATCGCGCTCGCGGCCATCGATCTCGTGACGAATGGCGGGCTGGCCGAGAATGTGCGCACCCTGACCCCGATGTTCGAGGCGGGCATGGCCAAGCTGGCCGAGAACCCGAACATCGGCGAATGGCGCGGCAAGGGCCTGATGGGCGCGCTGGAGGCCGTGCAGGACAAGGCCACGAAGACCCCCTTCCCCGGCACCCTGTCGGTCAGCGAACGGATCGCCAACACCTGCACCGACCACGGCCTGATCTGCCGTCCCCTGGGGCAAAGCATCGTGCTGTGCCCGCCGTTCATCTGCACCGAGGCGCATCTGGAAGAGATGTTCGGCAAGCTGGACGCCGCCCTGACCAAGGTCTTCGCCGAGGTCGCCTGACGAGGTGCGGGCGGGCCTTCACGGATCGCCCGCCTCCCACCGCGCCGGGAAAGGCCACTGAGTCATCAGCTACCGCCTATTTCGTGCCTCCCGCCAATGCAGGAACAGTTGATGCCCGTGGGGTCAGCCGGCCAGCAGGTCGCGCGCCGCTTCGCGCGCGGCCTCGGTGATGGTGTCCCCGGCCAGCATGCGGCCCACCTCCTCCACCCGCTGGTCATGGGTCAGCCCCACCACGGTGGAGGTGGTCATCCCGTCCCGCACGCGCTTTTCCACCCGCCAGTGATGCGCGCCCAAGGCCGCCACCTGGGCCGAATGTGTCACGACCAGAACCTGCCCGCCTTCGGCCAAGGACCGCAGACGCCGCCCCACGGCGTTCGCCGTCGCGCCGCCCACGCCGCGGTCGATCTCGTCGAAGATCATGGTGATGTCGCGCGAATCGCCGGTCAGGCAGACCTTCAGCGCCAGCAGGAAGCGCGACAGTTCCCCGCCCGAGGCGATCTTGTTCAGCGGTCCGGGGGGCGCGCCGGGATTGGTTGCCACCGTGAAGGCCACGGCATCGGCGCCTTCCGGCCCGGCATCGGCGGGGGTCACCAGCGTTTCGAACACCGCGCGTTCCATCTTCAGCGGGGCAAGCTCGGCGGCCATCGCCTTGTCCAGCTTCACGGCGGCCTTGCGCCGGGCACCGGTCAGCGCCTCCGCCTCGCGGCGATAGGTCAACTCGGCCTCGGTGACGGCGCTGCGCAGGCCGGCGATGTCCCGCTCCCCGCCGTCCAGCGCGGCCAGACGGCGGCGCAGGCCTTCGGCGAAATCGCCCAACTCGTCCGCAAGGACCCCATGCTTTCGGGCCATCGCGCGGATCGCGAACAGGCGTTCCTCCAGCGATTCCAACTCGTTCGGGTCGAAGTCGAGGGCGTTCAGGCAGTCCTCGACGCCCTGCTGCGCCTCCCCCAATTCCACCATGACGCGGCCCAAGGCGGCCAGCGCACCTTCCAGGCGGCCTTCCGCGCGGTCGGACGCACCTTCCAGCCAGCGGGTCGCATCAGTCAGAAGACCCTCCACCCCCTGATCCGACAGGGCGCCGTGGGCGCGGGCGATGTCGTCGCGGATGCGTTCCGCCCCCTGCATGGCGCGGCGGCGGGTATCAAGGCTCGCCTCCTCGCCCGGCTGGGGGTCCAGCTTGTCCAGTTCCCCCACCGCATGACGCAGGAAGTCCTCCTCGGCGCGGATGCTGTCCAGCGCCGCCTCCGCCTCCATCAGCCGACGGCGGGCGGCGCCCAGATCGGCCCAGGCGCGGCGGGCGCGGCCGGTGTCCAGCGCCCCGAAGGCGTCCAGCATCAGGCGGTGACCGCGCGGGTTCAGAAGGCCCCGGTCGTCGTGCTGGCCGTGCAGTTCCACCAGCGCATCCGACAGCGCACGCAGCACCTCGCCCGACACGCGGCGGTCGTTGACCCAGGCGGTCTTGCGCCCGTCGGTGTGGTTCACGCGGCGCAGGATCAGCTCGTCCTCGGCCCGGATCCCGGCCTCGTCCAGCACGGCGCGGGCGGCGTGCGACGGCGGCAGGTCGAAGACGGCCGTCACCTCTCCCGTATCGGCCCCAGCGCGGACCAGTTCCGCCCGCCCCCGCCAGCCCAGCACGAAACCCAGTGAGTCGAGGAGGATCGACTTCCCCGCCCCGGTCTCCCCGGTCAGCACGTTCAGCCCCGGCTGGAACGCCAGCGAGAGCCTCTCGATGATGAGCATGTCACGAATGTCGAGCGAGCGAAGCATGGGGCCCCTGCGTGGAGGTTACAGCCACTCACCCCGAATGGTCTGCCGGTAGATCGATGCCAGCCAGTTATCGCCCGTGACCTTGGGATCAAGACCGCGGCCCGTCAGAAGACGATAGGCATCGTCATAGAAGGGCGAGGAGCGGTAGTTGTAGCCAAGGATCGCCCCGGCCGTCTGCGCCTCGGCGGTCAGGCCCAGACCCAGATAGGCCTCCACCAGACGCTCCAGCGCCTCGGGCGTGTGGCTGGTGGTCTGATACTGCTCCACCACCGCGCGGAAGCGGTTCACGGCGGCGGTGTAGTTGCGGCTTTTCAGGTAGAAGCGGCCAATCTCCATCTCCTTCGCCGCCAGCTGGTCGAAGGCCACGTCGAACTGCAGGACGGCTTGACGCGCATAGGGGCTGTCGGGATAGTTCTCGATCACCTTGCGCAATTCCTGAAGCGCCTGGAAGGTCAGGCCCTGGTCGCGGCCCACCTCGTCGATCTGGTCGTAATAGGACAGCGCCAGCAGATACTGGGCATAGGCCGCATCCTGATCGGCGGGATAGAAGTCGAGGAACCGCTGCGCCGCGGCGCGCGCGTCCTCATACTCCTTCGCCTGATGATAGGCATAGGCCTGCAGGATCAGCGAGCGTTTGGCGTATTGGGTGTAGGGGAACCGCCGCTCCACCTCCGAGAAGGAGGTGATGGCCTGTTCGGGCTTGTCGTCGGCCAGCTGCGCCTCGCCGCGGGCGAAGATCTGCGGCGCGGTCATCCCTTCCAGGTCACGGTCGGCGCGATCCCCGCGGTTGCATCCCGCCAGAAGACCCACCACCACCACTGCACCGAGGATCTGTCTGCCCGACTTCCAGCCTGTCATCTTCTGCCTGTCCTCGTGCTGTCACCGCGTCGCGCCTTGAAAGGACACGTGTTTCGCTGGTCCTAGCATAGAAAAATCCGGGTGGCAAAACGCCTTTCAGGCGACGGCGGGCAGATCGGCGCGCACTACACCCATGCCCGGAAGCTTCAATCCGGTCATGGGGCCGCACTCCACCATCTTCCAGGCGTCGCGGCGGGCGAACAGGGCGCGCAGCAGGCGATTCGTCATCGCATGGCCCGCGCGGGTCCCGGTATAACGGCCAAGGATCGGCCCCCCCGCCAGCGCCAGATCGCCCAGCGCGTCCAGCATCTTGTGGCGCACAGGTTCGTCGGCGTGACGCAGGCCACCGGGGCTGAGGACGCGGTCCCCGTCGAACACCACGGCGTTGTCCATCGTGCCGCCAAGGGCCAGACCATTGGCGCGCATCGCGTCCACATCGGCCTTGCGGCAGAAGGTGCGGCTGTCCGAAAGCTCGCGCACGAAGGCGCCGTTGGACATGTTCAGGTGCTTTTCCTGATGCCCGATGGCCTGTTCGGCGAAGTCGATGGTGAAATTGATCTCCAGCATCTCCGACGGCTCCAGCCGGGCGACGGCGGCGCCATCCTGCACTTCAACCGTTTGCAGGATGCGGATGGCGCGCACGGGCACCATCTGTTCGCGCAGACCGGCGGCCAGGAAACGGTCCACGAAGATGGCGGCCGACCCGTCCAGGATCGGAACTTCCGGCCCGTCAATCTCCACCAGCGCGTTGTGGATGCCGCAGCCGGCCAAGGCGGCCATGATGTGCTCCACCGTGGAAACGCTGGCCCCTTCCGGGTTTTCCAGAAGCGTGCACAGCTTCGACGGGATCACGGCGTCCCAGCGGGCCGGGATCAGCGTATCGCCCGAGGTGAGGTCGGTGCGGCGGAACCAGATCCCATAGTCGGCCGAAGCCGGACGAACGATCATGCGAACGGCGCGTCCGGTGTGGAGACCCAGACCGGTGAAGCTGACGGCAGATTTCAGCGTGCGTTGCATGACGGGACCTTTCTTCGTTCTTGCCACAACGCGTTGCGGCACAAACGTTTAATTAAGAAATGATCCGCCGCTTCTCAATTCACTCTTTGTGACGCTGTGTGACATGAAGTATCACATGGACAAGTTACTGATCAAGAACGGAAAACCCGGCCAGTGGCCGGGTTTTCTTGCGCTGGGTGAAATGTTCAGTTCGCCTGACGTCGAAGGAACGCAGGGATCTCGATCCGCTCCTGATCAGGACTCGCCTCCGGCTCCTCGTCATAGGCAACCTGCTGCTGGGCGCGGGGCTGCGGACGGGGTTCGGGCTGCTCGCCGTGGCCAGCCATGCGGTTGATCAGCGAACCGATGCCGAAACGCGGCTTTTCCGCCGGCGCGGCGGGGCGCTGCGCCGGCTGCTGCGGGGCCGGCTGGGCCGCGCGCTGCTGCGGGCCGGGCGTTCCGCGCGGCGGGGCCTTCTGCACGGCCGCGGCCAAGCGGGCCAGCGTTTCCGGCGACGGGGTGCCCGGCTGGCCGGTGGCGGGACGCGCGCGCGGGGCGACGAAGCTGGACGCATCGTTCTGCACCTGCGGCGCGGCACGCTGCACGCGCGGCTGCGGTGCCGGGGCCTGCGCCGCCGGTTGCGGGCGGTAGGCCGGCGGCGGCATGTCGTCCGCCTCGGGCATCATGTCGTCCTGCGGCTGCTCGAACACGGCGCGCTGCACCGGCTGGGGCGCGGGCTGCGGGGCCGGCGCGGGACGCGCGGCGACGGGGGCCGGACGCTCCTCCACCTTAGGGGTGGACTGGGTCAGCGGCTGGGACAGCGGGCGGCGGGCCGGAGCCGGCTCTTCCTGCGGCTTCGCCTCGATGCCGGTGGCGACGACCGACACGCGCAGGCGCCCTTCCATCGTCGTGTCCAGGGTGGAGCCGACGATGATGTTCGCGTCCGGATCGACCTGCGTGCGGATCGCCTCGGCGGCCTCGTCCAGTTCGAACAGCGTCAGGTCGTAGCCGCCGGTGATGTTGATCAGGACGCCCTTGGCGCCTTTCAGGCTGACTTCGTCCAGCAGCGGGTTGGCGATCGCCTTTTCGGCGGCCAGCTTCGCGCGGTCGTCGCCCTCGGCCTCGCCCGTGCCCATCATGGCCTTGCCCATCTCGTCCATCACGGCGCGCACATCCGCGAAGTCGAGGTTGATGAGGCCCGGACGCACCATCAGGTCGGTCACGCCCTTCACGCCCTGATACAGGACGTCGTCGGCCATCGCGAAGGCCTCGGTGAAGGTCGTGCGGTCGTTGGCCAGACGGAACAGGTTCTGGTTCGGAATGATGATCAGCGTGTCCACGACCTTCTGAAGGGCTTCGATCCCTTCATTGGCCTGGCGCATCCGCTTGTTGCCCTCGAACTGGAAGGGCTTGGTCACGACGCCCACCGTCAGCACGCCCAGTTCCCGCGCGGCCTGCGCGATGATCGGGGCCGCGCCCGTGCCCGTGCCGCCGCCCATGCCGGCGGTGATGAAGCACATGTGCGCGCCGGCCAGATGGTCGATGATCTCCTCGATCGTCTCTTCGGCGGCGGCGGCGCCGACCGAGGGGCGCGCGCCCGCGCCCAGACCTTCGGTGACCTTCATGCCCATCTGGATCTTCGCCGTGGCGTTGCTTTGCTGCAGCGCCTGGGCGTCGGTGTTCGCGACCACGAACTCCACGCCTTCCAGCATTTTCTCGATCATGTTGTTGACGGCGTTGCCGCCCGCGCCACCTACGCCGAACACGGTAATGCGCGGCTTCAGTTCTTCCTGTTGGTCGTTCATCAAGGTGAGACGCATGACTTTCCGCCTGTGTTCAGTGTCCGCGGCACCATTCGAGGGTGCCTATCCGATGCTTTGTGGCCGATCCTAGACTTTGACGCGCCGAACGTCACCCGAAAAAGCGGCATTCCCCCGGACCGGACCTTGATTTGCAGGGTGTCGGCGGCATCTCGCCGCCCTGCCCCGCCTTTGTCACCAGTTCTCGCGGAACCAGCGGATCGCCTTCTTGAAGGACCGCGCGGGGTAGCGTTCGCTCGGGATCTCGAAGTCCCACCACTCGTCCTGCGGGTGGGCGGCAAACAGGCACAGCCCCACGGCCGAGGCAAAGGCCGGCCCCGTGATCGCTTGCGGCAAGCCCTGCACGCGCAGCGGGCGGCCCAGACGGACACGCTGGCCCAGGATGCGGGCGGCCAGCCCGTCCAGCCCCGGCACCTGGCTGGCACCGCCCGTCAGCACGATCTGTTGGCTGGGCAGGTGGTCGAAGCCGGCGGCGTCCAGACGGGCGCGCACCTCCTCCAGGATTTCCTCGACCCGCGGGCGCATGATGCCGATCAGCTCGGTCCGGCTGACGGTGCGGCTGTCCTTGTCCCAGTCGCCCGTGTCGGCGCCGATGGAGATCATCTCGCGGTCATCGATCCCCGTGGCGTACACGCCGCCATGGGTCGCCTTGATCTTCTCGGCCTGCGCCAGCGGGATCTGCAGGCCCTTGGAGATGTCGAGCGTGACGTGATCGCCGCCCATCCGGACCGAGTCCGAATAGATCATGTGCTTCTTGATGAAGATGGACAGGCCGGTCGATCCGCCGCCCATGTCGATGCAGGCCGCGCCCAGTTCCTGCTCGTCCTCCACCAGGCTCGACACGCCCGCGACATAGGCTGAGGACGCGATCCCGGCGAGTTCCAGATCGCAGCGCTTGATGCAGTAGAGGAGGTTCTGGATCGTTCCCGCATCCACAGACAGCATGTGCATGTCGCAGGCAAGGCGATTGCCGATCTGCCCGCGCGGATCGCCAAGGCCGGTGCGATGGTCCAGCGCGAAGTTCACGGGCTGGGCGTGCATCACCTCGCGCCCCGGGCCGATGTCGGGCACGTCGCAGGCCGACAGGACGCGGGCCACGTCCTGTTCGGTCACGACCGAATCCTGCAACTCCCACTCCCCCGCCAAGCCATAGCTGCGCGGCTCCCCGCCCGAGAAGGTGGCGATCACGTGATCCACCCGCACGTTGGCCATCTTCTGGGCGCCCTGCACGGCGGTGCGGATCGCGCGCTCCGTCTCGTTCATCACGCTGATCTCGCCAAAGCGGACGCCGCGGGACCGCGTCGTGGCCGCGCCGATCACCCGGAACTGGCTTTGACCCGCCATGGACCCCACCCCGTCGTGATCGCGCAGACGGTCGGGGCCGTCGAAGCGCAGGATCAGGCAGGCGATCTTGGTCGATCCGACGTCCAGAATGGCGATCACGCCCCTCTGGATGGCGGCGCGGCGCATGTTCCGCATGGCACGCTGGGATTGGTAAAGATCGGTCATCGGCGCCCTCGTCTCAATCCTGGCCGCGCGCGGCCTGACGCTCGGCCACCGCATGGGGCGAGAGTCGGAGCACGGGGCGCTCTTTCAGTCGAAAATCTATCGCGGTCACGTCGCGCGCCAGCAGGTCCTGCGCCTTGTCCAGCGCCAGGATACGCTCCAGCGCGGCCACCGGCTGCTCCACCGGCAGAAGGATGCGCTGGCCACGGTCCAGCACGATGTCCCAGCGGCGTTCCCCCATACGAACGAAGCCGCGCACGCGCGGCATGATCGGCGCGGCGGCCACCATCAGGGCCGCCGCTTCGGGCATCGCCTTGTTGGCGCCGCGCCCCGCGATCAGCGGCAGGTCAGACCGGTCGTTCCGTTCCCCCACCAGCATCACGCGGTGGCCCGTGGCGTCCAGAAGCTCCACGTTCGGGCCGGACCGCCAGACGGCCACCGGCACGCGTTCGGTCACATGCGCGGCCAGCACGCCGCCCGGTTCCACCCGCAGGTCGACGTCCTGCACGGCGTCCAGCTGCATCACGCGGTCCCGCAGACCGGTCAGATCCAGATCGAACGAGCTTTGGGGCAGCTTCAGGTCCATCATGCGGCGGATGGCTTCGGCCAGCATGGGGGATGCCCCGTCCACGCGGAACAGGTTCACCATGAATTCGGGGCGTTGCTGGACGGATTCGACCAAGCCTGCAAAGGAGGCGGCGATGGCCGCGCGGCGGTCCGCGCTGCCCAGCGCGATCAGCAGAACCAGCGCCAGCGCCAGAAGCGGCAGCCCGAAGCGCAGCATCCTGCGGTAGATGGGCGTCAGCATCATCCGCTGCACGCGATAGGCCAGACGGCTGGGCGCCGGATCGCGGTGCGGAGGACGGCTCATCGATTGCACGACGCGTCCCTCACCAGCCAGTCGCAGAGGGAGGCAAAGGACATGCCGCAATGCGCCGCCTGTTCGGGCGAAAGAGAGGTGGGGGTCATGCCCGGCTGGGTGTTGGTTTCCAGAAGCACCAGCCCATCCAGACCCCGCGCTTCGTTCCAGCGGAAATCGGTGCGGCTGAGGCCGCGGCAGCCCAGCGCCTCATGCGCGCGCAGGGCAAAGGACAGGCAGGCGTTACGGATCGCGTCCGGAACCTGCGCGGGCACCACGTGCCGCGATCCGCCCGTCGTGTACTTGGCGTCGTAGTCGTACCAGCCGGTCGTCACGATGTCGGTCACGCACAGGGCGCGGTCGCCCAGAACGCTGACCGTCATCTCCCGCCCCGGGGCATAGGTTTCGACCATCACGGTGGCCGGCATCGCGTCCGACAGCTTCGGCGGCGCGTTGGCCGCCTCGTGCACGATGTAGACGCCGACGGAGGAGCCCTCGTTGTTCGGCTTCACCACATAGGGCGGCGGCAGCACATGCTCCGCCTCCACCCGCGCACGCTCGGCCAAGACGCTTTCGACCACGGGCAACCCGGCGGCGCGGTAGACGTCCTTTGCCCGGCTCTTGTCCATCGCCAGCGCCGAGGCCAGCACGCCCGAATGGGTATAGGGGATGCGCAGCCATTCAAGGATGCCCTGAACGCAGCCATCCTCGCCCCAGCGGCCATGCAGGGCGTTAAACGCGACGTCGGGGGCGATCTCGACCAGACGTGCGGACAGATCCGGGCCGGCCTCAAGCTCGGCCACCTCGTATCCTGCTTCCCGCAGGGCTGCCGCGCATGCGCGCCCGGAGACAAGAGACACCTCGCGTTCGGCCGAGGGGCCACCCATCAAAACGGCAACCTTGCGGACTGTCTTTCCAGACAACTCCGCCATTTCACTGCCTCTGGTCCCAACCGTTAACCGGCTGTTAATTCTTCGTTATTTTTCAGCGGATTCTCCGACCCGCATGATTTCCCACTCTAATGCAAGACCAGAGGTTTCGGAAACCCTCTTTCTGACCATTTCGCCCAGATTCTCCAGATCGGCGGCCGTCGCCCCTCCGGTGTTGATCAGGAAGTTGGAATGCTTCTGGCTCATCTGCGCTCCACCCAAGGTTGCGCCCCGCATTCCGGCGTCGTCGATGACCTTCCAGGCCTTCATCTCGTGCGTGTCGTCCGGCAGCCCGGTGGAGGATCGACCGGCGGGATTGCGGAAGGTCGACCCCGCGCTCCTTTCCTTCGACGGCTGGGAAGCGTCGCGTCTGGCGATCTGTTCGTCCATCCTGGCGGCCAGCGCGGCGGGATCGCCCTTCTCGGCCCGGAACGTCGCCTCCACCAGCACCCAGCCTTCGGGCAGGTCTGAATGGCGATAGCGCAGATGCAGGTCCGCCGCCGGGATCGTCACGGCGCGCCCGTCGCGAGAGACGGCGCGCACCTCCACCAGATGATCCGCCACATAGCTGCCATAACAGCCCGCGTTCATCCGCACCGCCCCACCGACGCTGCCCGGAATGGTGCGCAGGAAGGTCAGGTCCAGCCCCGCCTCCGCGGCCTTGCGCGCCACATGGGCGTCCAGCGCGGCCGCCCCGGCGATCACGCGCCCATCCTCCACGCGGATCCCGTTGAAGCCGCGGCCCAGCCGGACCACCACGGCGCGCAACCCGCCGTCGCGGACGATCAGGTTCGACCCGACCCCCATGGGAAACACGGCCACGGCCGGATCCAGCGCCGCAAGGAAGTCCGCCAGATCCGCCTCATCCGCCGGCTGGAAGAACCAGTCCGCCGGACCGCCCACACGCAGCCAGGTCAGATCGGCCATGCGGCGATCCTGCGTCAGCGTTCCACGCACCTGCGGCATCATCCGAACGCCCTCCGCGCCCGGGTGCGCAGCGTGCGGAACGGCGTCCGCAGCAGGATCAACGCAACCGCCAAGGCCAGAAGCCCCCAAAGCGGCCCGGCCTGCCATGTCACCAGCCCCAGCATCGGGATGCCCGACAAGGTCAGGGCCCAGCCGACGGTCGGATTGGAACGCCGATGCAGGGCGAAGGCGCACAGGAACCACAGCGCCGCGGGAAGGGCCGCGATCATCCCAGCCTCGCCGGAAGCGCGTTCGCCCAAGTGGAGATTGTGCCCGCGCCAAGGCAGACCACCATGTCGCCGGGACGGGCCTGTTCGCGGACCAGCCGCTCCAAGTCGTCCTCGGACAGGATGGCGCGGGCGTGGCGGTGGCCGTGGGCGATCAGACCGGCGACGAGATCGTCGCGCCCGGCCCCCTCGATCGGATCCTCCCCCGCCGCATAGATGTCGGCGATGGCGACCACGTCGGCCTCGTTGAAGCAGGTGCAGAAATCGTCGAACAGCGAATGCAGGCGGGAATAGCGGTGCGGCTGGTGGACGGCAATGACACGGCCCTTCGTGGCCTGACGCGCGGCGCGCAGCACGGCCGCGATCTCCACCGGGTGGTGGCCGTAATCGTCGATGATGGTGACGCCGCCCGGCTCCCCCACCTTGGTGAAGCGGCGGTTGACGCCGCCGAAGGCAGCCAGCGCCTCCCGGATCTCGGCCCGTTTCATGCCAAGGTGTCGGGCGACGGCCACGGCCGCCAGCGCGTTCGACACGTTGTGGTCGCCCGGCATCGGCAGGGTGCAGCCCTCGATCACCGCGCCCTCCTGTTGAAGGGCCACGTCGAAATGGGCGATGCCATTTTCATAGCGCAGGTTGATCGCGCGCACATCGGCCTGCGCGTTGAAGCCGAAGGTCACGATGCGGCGGTCCGTCACGCGGCCGACCAGCGCCTGAACCTCGGCGTGATCGGTGCAGCAGACGGCCAGACCATAGAACGGGATGTTCGACACGAAGTCGTGGAAGCCCTTCCTCAGCGCGTCGAAGCTGCCCCAATGCTCCATATGCTCGGGGTCGATGTTGGTCACGATGGCGATGGTCGCGGGCAGACGGTTGAACGAGCCGTCGCTCTCGTCCGCCTCCACCACCATCCACTCCCCCGCCCCGGCCCGCGCGTTGGAGCCATAGGCGTGGATCACGCCGCCGTTGATCACGGTCGGATCGAAGCCGCCCTTGTCCAGCAGCGTGGCCACCATCGTCGTGGTCGTCGTCTTGCCATGCGTTCCGGCGACGGCGATGTTCGACCGCAGGCGCATCAGCTCGGCCAGCATCTCGGCCCGACGGACCACGGGAAGCTGGCGACGGCGCGCCTCCTCCAGCTCGGGGTTGCCCTTCTTGATGGCGGAGGAGATGACGACCACCCCCGCCTCGCCGATGTTCTCGGCCCGCTGGCCCTCGAAGAAGGTCGCGCCCAGTTCCACCAGCCGGTCCGTGATCTTCGACGCCTTGGAATCGCTGCCCTGCACCGAATAACCAAGGGTCATCAGAACCTCGGCAATGCCGGACATGCCGATGCCGCCGATGCCGACGAAATGGATGGGGCCGAGTTCTCCCGGCAGCTTGGTTGCAGCGTTCATTTGGTCCTCAGGGCTTCCACCACCTCGACCAGCCGCTCGGTGGCATCGGGCCGGCCAAGGGCGAGCGCCTTGGCGGCCATGCGGCGCGCGGCCTCGGGCTGGTTCAGGATGGCGGTGATGTGTTCGGAAAGCGTGATGGCGTCAAGCTGCGCCTCGGGCAGGATCGACGCCGCCTGCCCCTGCACCAGCGGACGCGCGTTCGCCGTCTGGTGGTCGCCCGCCGCGGCGGCGAAGGGGATCAGGATCGACGGACGGCCGATCACCGTGATGTCGGCGATGGAACTGGCCCCCGCGCGCGAGATGATCAGTTGCGCCGCGGCGATCCGCTGGGGCACGTCGTCGAAGAAAGGACGCACCTCGGCCATAATCGCGCTGTCGCGGTAGGAGCGGATGACAGCGTCGGCGTCCTCGGCCCGGGCCTGATGGCTGATGCGCAGGCGTTCGCGCAGCGCGCGCGGCAGGCGGCCGAAGGCGTCGGGGACGATCTTCGACAGAACGCGCGCGCCCTGGCTTCCGCCGATCACGAGGACCTGCAGCAGCCCTTCGGGCGCTGCGTAAGGGGCGGCGGCCAGATCCAGCACGCTTTGGCGCACGGGATTGCCGGTGTGGATGGCCTTCACGCCCTTGGGCAGGTCCGTCGGCCAGATGCCGCAGGCGACCTTGTTCACCTTCGGCGCGAAGATGCGGTTCACCCGCCCCGGCACGCCGTTCTGTTCGTGGATCACGCGCGGCAGCCGCAACATTCCCGCCGCCGTCAGCGCGGGGATCGAAGGATAGCCGCCGAACCCCACCACGATCGCGGGACGGTCGCGGCGCATCTTGCGATACGCCGCCCAGACCCCCTGCGCGATGCGGAACGGCACGCCCGCCTTCGCCAACGCCCCACCACGGGCAAAGGTGGCCGAGGCCACCCGTTCCACCGGCACCGCCGCGGGGAACCCGCCGGCATAGCGGGCGCCACGTTCGTCGGTGGAAAGTTTGACGCGCCAGCCCCTGGCGATCATCGCCTCGGCCAGCGCCTGTGCAGGGAACATATGCCCGCCGGTCCCCCCTGCCGCGATCAGCAGGAGGGGGCTTTCCGGTGTCGCGTCCATCAACGGCTCCGCTTGAACAGGATGTCGCCGATTTCGCCTTGGGGGCGGGTGCGGGTCAGGGCCAGCAGCATGCCCACGGTGATCCCGGCCGCGATGACGGACGATCCGCCATAGCTGACGAAGGGCAGCGTCATCCCCTTGGCGGGCAGCAGGCGCACCGCCACCCCCATGTTGATGATCGCCTGCACGCCGAAGATGCAGGCCAGCCCCGTGCCCGCCAGGCGGATGAAGGGATCACGTTCGCGCATCAGGCGGAACAGGCTGCGCACGACGACGGTGGCATAGAGCGCGATGATGCAGAGGACGAGGATCAGGCCGTATTCCTCGGCCGCGACGGCGATGATGAAGTCGGTATGCGCGTCGGGCAACGACCATTTCACCTGCCCCTCGCCCACGCCGACGCCGAAGAACCCGCCCTCGATGATGGCGTTGGCGGCATAGCCCAGCTGGGTGCGGGGGTCGAGCTCGGGGTTCAGGAAGCCGTCGATCCGCCGCGCGAAGTGTTCGGAGCTTTCGTAGAACAGCGTGCCCGCAAAGGCGATCGCCCCCATGAAGCTGAGGATCAGCACCATCGGCGCGCCCGCGACGAAGTAGATCACGCTCCACCCGAACAGGATCAGGGCGGTCTGGCCGAAGTCGGGCTGCATCGACAGGAAGCCCGCGATCACGATCAGCAGAACGAAGCTGATGCGCTTGCCGGGCGGGCCGTTGATCTCCTGCCCCGCGGCCATCAGCCAGGCGGCGACGATGATGAAGCCGGGCTTCAGGAATTCCGACGGCTGGAACGAGGCGAAGCCGAGGCTGTACCACCGGATCGCCCCTTTGCCGAAATCCGTGCCTGCGAAGGGCAGGAAGACCAGCGCGACGAAGGACAGGGCGAACCCGAGGACGCCCAGGCGGCGCACCATGTCGGGCGACATCATGGAAATGGTCACCATCGCGACCATTGCCATTCCCCCAAAGAACATCTGGCGTTCGACGTAATAGAACTGCGGCAGCCCGTTGCGCGTCGCCAGCGGAACCGACGCCGCCAGTGCCAGAAGCAGCCCCAGGCCGAACAGCACGAAGATGGAGGTCAGGGACCACTTGTCGATGGTCCGCCACCAACGGGGAAGAACCGGCTCCGACGCCCGGGCGGGAATCGCGCCATGAACCATTTCTGTCATGGAAACTGCCTGTCACTGCCATGCCCGGTTTTCCGGGTCTGTGACAAAGCGTAGCGCAAGCCCGCGCGTCTGACCAGCGGAAACCTCAGCCCAGACCGGCCACGAGGGCGGTGAAATGCTCACCCCGCTTCTCGAAATTGGGGTACTGGTCGAAGCTGGCGGCGGCGGGGGCCAGAAGGACCACGTCGCCCGGTTCCGCCTCGACCGCGGCGCGTTCTACGGCCCGCTCCATCGTCTCGCAGATCTCGTGCGGGGCGTCGCCCAGTTGCAGGGCGAAATCGCGCGCGGAATGGCCGATCAGATAGGCCTTCACCACCGATCCCAGATGCGGCTGAAGGGCGGCGATGCCGCCGTCCTTGCCCATGCCGCCGGCGATCCAGCGGATGCGCCCGAAGGCCTGAAGGGCCTTGGCCGCGCTGTCCACGTTGGTCGCTTTCGAATCGTTGACGAAGCGCACGCCGCCCCGTTCCCCCACCAGCTGGCTGCGATGCGGCAGACCTGCGAACGAGGCCAGCGCCGCTTCGATCTGGCGCGGGTTCAGGCCAAGGGTCCGGGCGGCGGCATAGGCGGCGCAGGCGTTCTGGTGGTTGTGCGCCCCCGGCAGTCCCGTCATGGCCCGCAGGTCCAGCGAGGCGACCTGCCTCCCCTTGCGCCACTCGCTCAGGAACCCCTTGCGGGCGAAGACGGACCAGCCGAAGCCTTCCAGCTTCCCTTCGACCGAGATGCGGATCACGCGGTCATCCTCGGGCGCGACGGACAGCTGGTTGGCAAGGAACCGGCCCTCCACCTCGTCCACGCCGATCACGCAGCGGTCAGGGCCCCCTTGGGTGAACAGCCGCCGCTTGGCCGCGAAATAGCCCCCCATCCCGCCATGGCGGTCCAGATGGTCCGGCGACAGGTTGGTGAACACCGCCACGTCAGGCGTCAGCGCCCGCGCGAGTTCGGTCTGATAGCTGGAGAGTTCCAGCACGATCACCTCGCCATCCTGCGCGGGGTCCAGATCCAGCACGCCGCGGCCGATGTTGCCGGCCATCTGCACGGGGCGGCCGGCCTCCTCCACGATGTGGTGGATCAGGGCGGTGGTGGTGGATTTGCCGTTGGATCCCGTGACGCAGATCACCTTCGGCATCTGGTCGAACGCGTCCCAGTCCCTCGTCGCAAAGGACTGGAAGAACAGGCCGATGTCGTTGTCCACTGGCACGCCCCGTTCCAGCGCGCGGGCGATGACCTTGTTCGGCACGGGATACAGGTGCGGGATGCCGGGGCTGACGATCAGCACCGCCACATCGTCAAAGGCGGAATTGTGGGTCAGGTCGAAGGGGATGAACCCCTCCCCTTCCGCGCGGGCGCGGGCTTCGGGGCTGTCGTCCCAGACCAGCGGTTCCGCCCCGCCCGCGACCAGCGCATGCGCCGTGGCAAGGCCGGACCGGCCCAGCCCCAGAACCGCGACCTTCCGCCCTGCGTAACCCTGAACCGGAATCATCTGATCACCCCTTCGCCGTTTGCCCGCACCATGCGGCGCGGGAGGGGGGAGATCAACGCACCTTCAGCGTGGCCAGCCCGATCAGCGCGAGGATGAGCGAGATGATCCAGAAGCGGATGACGATCTGCGGCTCGGCCCAGCCCTTCTTTTCGAAGTGATGGTGGATCGGGGCCATCAGGAACACGCGCTTGCCGGTCTTCTTGAAGTAGAGGACCTGGATGATGACGGACAGCGCCTCCACCACGAAGAGGCCGCCGACGATGGCCCACACGATCTCGTGCTTGACACAGACGGCGATGGCGCCCAGCGCCCCGCCCAGGGCCAGCGACCCGGTGTCACCCATGAAGACGGCGGCGGGCGGCGCGTTGTACCACAGGAACCCGAGGCCGCCGCCGATGAGGGCCGCCACGAAGATCAGGAGTTCCCCCGTGCCCGGCACGTAGTGGATGCCAAGATAGGTGGTGAAGTCGACCCGGCCCACGGCGTAGGCGATCGCCCCCAGCGTGCCGGACGCGATCATAACCGGCATGATCGCCAGTCCGTCCAGACCGTCGGTCAGGTTCACGGCGTTGGCCGATCCCACGATCACCAGCATCCCGAACGGGATGAAGAAGACGCCAAGGTCGATCATCGTGCTGACAAAGGGCAGCGCCAGTTCGCCCGTCAGGCCTTCGGGGTGGAAATACGCGGCCGCCAGCGTTGCCAGAAGCGCCGTCAGCAGGCCCAGCGCCATGCGCACCCGGCCTGACACGCCCGCGGTCGTCTGCTTCGTGACCTTGGCGTAATCGTCGGCAAAGCCGATCAGCCCGAAGGCCAGCGTGACCAGCAGCACGATCCAGACGTAAGGGTTGGACAGCTGCGCCCACAAAAGCGTCGACACCACCAGCGAGGTCAGGATCAGCAACCCTCCCATCGTCGGCGTTCCCGCCTTGGAAAAGTGCGTCGTCGGCCCGTCCGAACGGATCGGCTGGCCCTTCTTCTGCTTGATCCGCAGGAAGTTGATCAGCGGACGCCCGAACAGGAAGCCGAAGATCAGGGCGGTGAAGAACGCGCCCCCCGCTCGGAAGGTGATGTAGCGGAACAGGTTGAAGACGTCCCCGCCGTCCGACAGTTGCGTGAGCAGAGAGAGCATCAGTCCAACCCTTGTTCCAAAGAGTGCGTGCCCTGCCCCAGTTTGCGCAGCGCGTCAACCACGAGGCTGACCTTGATGCCCTTCGATCCCTTGACGAGCACGATGTCGCCGGCATCGACCAGCGTGCGGGCCTGCGCAGCAAGATCCTGCGCATCGGCGACCCACTCCCCCCGCTGTCGGCGGGGAAGCGCCTCGTGCAGAACCTGCATCCGGGGGCCGACGCAGTGGATGCAATCGAAGGCGGCGATGGCCGGATGGGCGGCGATGGCGGCGTGAAGGGCGGCCTCCGTCTCTCCCAACTCCAGCATGTCGCCAAGAACGGCGACGCGGCGGCCCTTGCCCACGCGGCCCATCCCGTCCTGCGGGCGCATCACGGCCACCAGATCCAGGCTGGCCGCGACCGAGGCGGGGTTGGCGTTGAAGGCGTCGTCCACCAGATCGAAGAACAGGTCGTCCACCGCGTCCAGCACGATCCGTTCGCGCGTGCCGCGCCCGGCCGGCGGGCGCCAGCGGCCCAGATCGGCCGCGGTCAGCGCGGGGTCCAGCCCCAGCGCGTCCGCCACCGCCAGCACGCCCAGCCCGTTCATGGCGAAATGCCGACCCGGGGTGGCGACCTTGAAGAGACGCTCCTCCCCCCGATGGGCGAAGCGCACCACGGTGGCGTGTTCCGCCGCCTGGATGTCGCAGGCACGGTAATCGCCCTCGGTGCCGAAGGTGCGCACGTCATGCCCCTGCGCCGCCGCCAACAGCACCGGCGTCACGTCCAGGTCCGCCGGCAGCACCGCAACGCCCTCCGGGCGCAACCCGTCGAAGATCGCGGCCTTTTCGCGGGCGATCTCCTTCACGTCGGCAAAGGCCGCCAGATGCGCGGGCGCGACGGTGGTAATCATCGCGACGTCCAGATCGGCCAGCCGCGCCAGCGGGGCGATTTCTCCGGGATGGTTCATCCCGATCTCGATCACGGCAAAATCGGTGTCGACGGGCATGCGCGCCAGCGTCAGCGGCACGCCCCAGTGATTGTTGTAGCTGGCCTCGGCCGCATGGACACGGCCTTGCCCCGACAAGGCCGCCCGCAACATCTCCTTGGTGGAGGTCTTGCCGACCGAGCCGGTGACCCCGATCACCTTCGCTTTCGTCCGAGCACGCGCCGCGGCGCCCAGATCGCGCAGCGCCTGCAGCACGTCCGGCACCAGAAGAAGCGAGCCTTCGGACACCCCTTCCGGCACGCGCGATACCAAGGCCGCCGCAGCACCCTTGGCCAGCGCCGCCGCCACGAAGTCGTGGCCGTCCCGCACATCGGTCAGGGCCACGAACAGATCGCCCGGCGCCAGCGTGCGCGTGTCGATGGACACGCCGGTCGCGTCCCATGCGCCAGTGCGTCCGCCCGTGGCGGTCGCAGCCTCGGAGGAGGTCCAGAGCGGTGTATCGGTCATCAGCCTTGCATCGGAACCAGGGGGTTCCGCGCCTTTCCTTGGGTTGAGGTCACGTGCGGGGTCATATGACCCCATCCAGCGCCGCCACGGCGACGGAGGCCTGTTCGACATCGTCGAAGGGGAAGACGTCGCCCCGGATGATCTGTCCGGTTTCGTGCCCCTTGCCCGCGATCAGAAGCGCGTCGCCCGGGCCCAGCGCGTCCACGCCGCGCAGGATCGCCTCGGCCCGGTCGCCCACCTCGGTCGCTTCGGGACAGGCGTCCAGAATGGCGGCGCGGATGGCAGCCGGATCCTCGGACCGGGGGTTGTCATCGGTGACGATGCAGATGTCGGCATGTTCGGCCGCCGCCGCGCCCATCAGCGGGCGCTTCGTGCGGTCGCGATCGCCGCCCGCGCCGAACACGACGACGATGCGGCCCATCACGTGGGGGCGCAGGGCCTTCAGCGCGGTGGCGATGGCGTCGGGGGTGTGGGCGTAATCCACGTAGACGGCCGCACCGTTGCGGCGCGTGGCGGCCAGCTGCATCCGGCCGCGCACCCCCGTTAGGTCGGGCAGCACGTCGAACACGTCGCGCGCGGGTGCCCCGGCCCCGATGACAAGGCCGGCGGCCAGCGTCACGTTCTGGGCCTGGAAGCCGCCGATCAGGTTCAGGCGCACCTGGTGGGCCACGCCCTTCCAGTGCAGCCGCAGATCCTGTCCCGTGGCGTCGAAGCGCTGGGCCAGGATGCGCAGGTCGGCCTTGTCGGACGTGCCCACGCCCATGGTGGCGATGCCACGTTCGGCCGCCAGCCGCGCCACATCCATCCCGCGCGGATCGTCCAGATTAACCACGGCCACCCCGTCGGGCGGCAGCAGGCGGGTGAAGAGACCGGCCTTGGCGTCGAAATACGCGTCGAACGTGTGGTGATAATCCAGATGGTCCTGCGTGAAGTTCGTGAACCCCGCGGCCTTCAGATGGACCCCGTCCAGCCGTCGCTGGTCCAGCCCGTGCGAGGATGCCTCCATCGCGGCATGCGTCACGCCGGCATGGGCGGCCTCGGCCAGCAGGCGGTGCAGGGTGATGGGTTCGGGCGTGGTGTGGGGCGACGGGGCAGTCCAGGCTCCTTCCACCCCGGTGGTGCCGATGTTGATGGCGGCGCGGCCCAGCCGCGTCCAGATCTGGCGCGCAAAGCTGGCGACCGAGGTCTTTCCGTTGGTGCCCGTCACCGCGACCATCGTCGCGGGCTGCGCGCCGAACCACAGGGCCGCCGCCCCCGCCAGCGACTGGCGCGGATCCTCGGCCACGATCACGGCGATGTCGGCCGCACCGATGCCGGCGGCCCCGGCGGCGTCGGTCAGGATGGCGGCCGCGCCCTGTTCCAGCGCCATGGGCACGTGATCGGCGCCATGCGCGTGGCTGCCGGGAAGGGCCGCGAACAGAAAGCCGTCGCGCACCTGCCGGCTGTCGACGGCAAGGCCCGCGATCCGCGCCTCACGGCCGCCACGGGCGGTCAGGCCAAGATCGGCCAGGGATTTGGTCGGTCGTGCCATGCGGCCTCCGTCATTCCACGTTGGCGGTCAGTTCCGGCGCAGGCTCGTCCGTCTCCTCGGTCGGGCGCAGGCCCAGAAGGGGGACGACGCGGCGGATCACCTCGGCCGCGACCGGAACGGCCGTCCAGCCCGCCGACCGGCGCGGCTTGGCCAGGGTGTTGTCGGACGGTTCGTCCAAAGTCACCACCAGAACGTATTTGGGATCGTTGGTGGGAAAGACCGAGGCGAAGGTGTTCACCACCCGGTCGTGGTAATACCCGCCATTTGGGTTGGGCTTGTCGGCCGTGCCGGTCTTGCCGCCCACGGGATAGCCGGGGATGCGCGCGAAGCTGGCCGTGCCCTTTGTCACCACCAGCCGCAGCATGTGCACGGATTGCGCCGCCACTTCGGGCGACAGGACCTGTTCGCCATGCACCTCCCCTTCGCGCTTCAAAAGGGTCGGCGTCACCTTGGCCCCGCCATTGGCGATGGTGGCGTAGGCGGCGGCCAGGTTCATCGGGCTGGCCGCAATGCCGTGGCCGTAGGAGGTGGTGATGGTCACGATCTCGGGCCAGCGGGGGGGCACGATGGGCTTGGCGCCCGGCGCCTCCACCAACTCGATCGGCGAAGGATCGAACAAGCCGAGCGAACGCATGAAGATCTTCTGCCGCTCGGCCCCGATCTCCAGCGCGATGCGGGCGGTGCCGACGTTCGAGGAATGCTGGATCACCTCCGCCACCGTCTGCATGCCGTAGTTGTGGCCTTCGAATTCGTTGATGCGGTATTTGCCCCAGATCAGCGGCGCGTTGCCGTCGATGATGGTGTCGGGTGTGACCAGCCCCAGCTGGATCGCATTCGCGGCCGTGAAGATCTTGAAGGTGGACCCCAGCTCGTACACCCCCTGCACCGCGCGGTTGAACAGCGGGCTGTCGCCGGGATCGCCGGTCAGAAGCGGGGCGGGCCGGTCGTTCGGGTCGAAGTCCGGCAAGGACACCAGACTCAGCACCTCGCCCGTCTTCACATCCATCAGGACGGCGGCGGCGCCCTTGGCGTTCATCATCTTCATGCCGGCGTCCAGCACGTCGGTGACCGCCTGCTGCAGCGTCATGTCCAGCGACAGGGCCATGGGTTCGGGATGGGCCGGATCGCGCAGGCGCGCGTCCTCGAACCGCTCGATCCCCGCCATGCCGATCACCTCGGCCGAGGCGACGCCTTCGGCCCCGAACGTCGCCCCGCCCAGCACGTGCGAGGCGAGCGTTCCGTTGGGATAAAGGCGCATCTGGCGCGGGCCGAATAGCAGGCCCGGATCGCCGATGTCGTGCACAGCCTGCATCTGTTCGGGCGACAGCTTCTTGCGTATCCACATGAACTTCCGCCCGTCGGTGAAGCGGCGCTCCAGCGCGGCGGCGTCCATTTCGGGGAACACCTTACCCAGTTCCACGGCCACGTGATGCGGATCGACCATGTCCTGCGGGTGGGCGTACAGCGCGTAGGTCTGCATGTTGGTGGCGAGGATCCGGCCGCGGCGGTCCACGATGTCGGCGCGGTTGGCCGAAATCTCGTGCCCCGGAAGGGCCAGGCGCGGTTCGGTGGGTTCGTCAGACGCCAGAAGGCCCATCCGCACGCCGATCACCATGAAGATCATAAAGAAGGCAAGGCCCATGAACAGGAGCCGCCCTTCGGCCCGCGTGCGGGCGCGGTCGCGCATGCTTTCGTGGCGCAGGCGCAGGTTCTCCCGCTCGATCGAGTCGGGATCGCCCCCCACCTGACGGGCGGAAAGGATGCGGGCAAGCGGGCGAAGCGGCACTCGGATCATGGGATCAGCTCATCCTGCGCGGCGTTGGGGTCGATGGTCAGTCCGAACAGGGGTTCGGGCGGATAGGTCACCTGCTCGGGCCCGCCGAACTGGGCGGCAGTCATCGGCAGAAGCTGAAGGCGGTCGAAATTGGCGTTGACCAGATCCTGCAACCGGTCGGGGCGGTTCAGGAAGGCCCATTCGGCATTCTGCATCGCCAGCCGCCCGCGCAGATCCGCGATCTGGCGGTTCAGCGACGTCACGTCCTTGAGCATGTTCTGCGTGGTGTAGTTTTCGCGATACGCCCAGAACGCCAGAAACATCACGCCCAGAAAGCTGGTGATGTAAAGAAGCGGACGCATCAGCGCCCCCCCTTCTTCGGCAGCGTTGGAACGCCCAGCACGGACGGGTCGGTGCGCCCGGCGGGCGCGTCCGTCCGCTGCCCCACCCGCAGCTTGGCGGAACGGGAGCGCGGGTTCACCGCCAGCTCATCCTCGTCCGGGCCGATGGCGCGCTTGGTCAGCGGCACGAAGCGCGGCGCTTCGGTCTGCACGGCGGGGGCGTAGCGGTTGGCCTGCGATTCCTGCCCCGACCGGTGCTGGAAGAAGCGTTTGACAATGCGGTCTTCCAGCGAATGGAAGGTCACGACGGCCAGCTTGCCGCCGGGCTTCAACGCACGTTCCGCCGCCTCCAGCCCCAGCACCAGCTGGTCGAATTCGGTGTTCACCGCGATCCGTAGCGCCTGGAAGCTCCGGGTGGCGGGATGGCTCTGCCCCGGTTTCGGGCGCGGCAGGCACTTCGCCACGATCTCGGCCAGTTGCAGGGTCGTGGTGATCGGCCGCTCCGCCCGGGCGCGGACGATGGCGCCCGCAATGCGGCGCGAGGCCCGCTCCTCGCCGAAATGATACAGGATGTCGGCCAGAACCGTGTCGGTGGCGGTGTTCACCAGATCGGCCGCGGATTCGCCGTCCTGGCTCATCCGCATGTCCAGGGGGCCGTCCTTCATGAAGGAAAAGCCCCGCTCGGCCAGATCCAGCTGCATGGAGGACACGCCCAGATCCAGCACCACCCCGTCCAGCGGGCCATGCGCGTCCAGTTCCGAGAAGGTGCCCGCGACCAGCGTGACCTTGCCGCCCCAGTCGGCCTGCGCCGCCATCTCCAGCGCCAGCGGGTCGCGGTCGATGCCGATGACATGATCGGCCCCCGCCCCGATCAGGCCGCGGGTGTAGCCGCCAGCGCCAAAGGTGCCGTCCAGCCACAGGCCGGACACCGGGGCCACCGCCGCCAGCAGCGGGGTCAGAAGAACGGGAACGTGGGGGGCGTCCATAATCAGCCTTGCAACAGGGTCAGCATGTCGACACCGCCCTCCAGAAGGGCCAGCTCCTCTTCCTCGCGGGCGGCCAGCTCTTCGTCGAAGGCGTCGCGGGTCCAGATCTGGAAGGTGTTGAGCGTGCCAGCGAACACCGCCTCCACCGTAGCCTTGATGGCGTCGGCGGACAGGCCCAGCTTGTCGCGGACCTTGGGCGGCAGGACGATGCGGCCATCCTCGTCCACCTCGATCGTGGCGGACAGGGTGATGTAGTTGCGCTCCAGGATGCGGCGCTGGGGCGAGCCTGCGGGCAGTACGAGGATCTTCTGCTCCAGCAGCGCCATCTCGGCCATGGTGTAGCATTCGACGAACCGACGGCGCGCGTCGCCATAAACCATCACGATGCGCGGGCGGTTGGTTTCCTTGGCCAGCGGGTCACCGTCCTGAAGCACGCGGCGAAAGGCGACGGGGATCAGGACCCGCGCCTTTGCGTCAACCTTCTGGTTGAACTCGCCTCTGAACGCTTCCGACACACCCGCATCCTGCCTTCATGTTCAGGGGGGATCCCTGAACGGAAAACGGCGGATCGAGCGGCTGCCACTGCCCGATCCGCCGGTCTGTCCCATCGCTGGGTGTCCAGCTGCGCGCGCCCACCTCGGGGGATGACTGCTCGGCCGCGCGCCGGATCTGTTTTTGGTGACGAAAGCGGTTGCCTGTATGAAACCTGAAAGGTTCTTGCCGTTTCGGGGTCTTTGTCCGCCCCTGTTCAACTGCCGCCCTCGTCGTCGTGAGAACAGGGATGACATGGGATGAGGTGGGACGTAAAGGAAAAAAGTGGGCGGGATTTCGGAACATTTTGTGACTGCAAGGGTCCATGCCGGCTGAGAATCCCGGCTTAGGCGCGAGATGCTTCAACATTTAGCTATTCGTGCTTACTTTAGGTCCACATGTTGTGCGTCTTGGCTTTGCCCAGCCCATCCCAACCGATGTGCCGAAACTCGCTTATGCCTAGGCGGTGAAGCAAGGCCGCCACAGGTTTCCCGGGCTGCCCTGCGGTCTCGCGCGTTCGTGATTCTCATTTCAAAGCCAGCGTCCCGGAAAATCCCGTTCGTCCCAGCTTGTCCCGGATCACATCCCGGTCAGGCGACGTCATCCGCAATCAGCCGCTGTGCCAGCCGGACATAGGCCTCCGCCACAGGTCCTTCACCGGCCGCAACTGGCGTGCCGGCGTCGCCTGCCAGTCGCACCGACAGATCCAGCGGCAGTTCCCCCAGGAAGGGCACCGCCAGCCGGGCCGCTTCGGCGGCCACGCCGCCATGACCGAAGATGTGGGATTCGTGGCCGCAGTTCGGGCAGACGAACAGGCTCATGTTCTCGATCAGGCCCAGAACGGGGGTGTCAAGGCGGCGGAACATGTCCAGCGCCTTGCGCGCGTCCAGAAGCGCCACGTCCTGCGGCGTGGACACCACGATGGCGCCTGCCAGCACGGTGCGCTGGCACAGGGTCATCGCCACGTCCCCCGTGCCCGGCGGAAGGTCGACCAGAAGGACGTCCAGTTCTCCCCACGCCACCTGGCCCAGCATCTGCTGCAGCGCGCCCATCAGCATGGGGCCGCGCCAGACGATGGCCTCTTCCTCCTTCACCATCAGGCCCATGGACATCATCGTGACGCCATGCGCCTTCAGCGGGATGATCGTCTTGCCGTCGGGTGATGCGGGGCGCTTCGACACGCCCATCATGCGCGGCTGGGACGGGCCGTAGATGTCGGCGTCCAGCAGCCCGACCCGCCGCCCCTGCCGCGCCAGCGCCACCGCAAGGTTCGACGATACGGTGGACTTGCCCACCCCGCCCTTTCCCGAACCGATGGCGATGATCCGCCGGACGCCCGGCACGGCCTGCGGCCCCTGATCGGGCGTGGGATGGCGGCCCAGCTTCAGCTTCGGGGCCGGTGCCTCGGCCGTCAGCACGACCGAGGCGGAGCGCACGCCCGGCACCGTCTCAAGCGCCGCCTGCGCGCGCGCCCGCACAGGCTCCATCAAGCGCGCCTGCTCGGCCGAGGCCGCCTCAATCACGAAGCGGACGGTGTCCCCCTCCACGACCAGCGCGCGCACCATGTCGCGGGACACGAGCGTTCCGCCCGGAACCTCGATCCGGTCCAGTGCGGCAAGGATGGCATCGCGGTTCGGGGTCATGGTCGGCTCCTGTGACGGTTCAGCGACAACTCGGGCAGAACGGCGTCAAGCGCAAGGCGCTGTTCGCGAACCGCCCGCTTTTCGGGCGGCGCGGCGCAAGAGATGCGCGCCATGCCGGTCTAGCCATGCGGATGCTGCATGGCAGCGTTGACGCGAAGCGGGATTGTGCAGATGCAGCAAAACCCGCACATTGGCTTCAACAGCGCAGGACATGGCAACTGCCTTCGATAGCGCAAACACAGACACAAGGTGAAAGACCATGGCTCAGGCAGCCTCCGCTCAGATCGCTTCGAATGGCGCCCGCTTTGGTGGCCTGCTCGACGTGATCAAGTCGGGCCTCCAGCGCCGCGCCCTGTATCGCCGGACCCTAGCGGAACTGAACGTTCTGTCGGCCCGCGAACTGGACGATCTGGGACTGGCACGTTGGTCCATCCGCAATGCCGCCCGCGAGGCTGCATACGGCAAGTGAGTTTCCTCGTCCGACCCTCCCTCCTCCCCGGGCCGGACGAACAGCGGTAGCATCTCCCTCCTCCCCGATGTTGCCGCACCTTTTCGAAGCCTCGTGCTTCACATCAGATGCGTTCGGCCCCTCCTCCTCCCTGGGCCGTCCGTTACGCGGCGGCCCCCTCCTCCTCCCTGGGGTCGCCGCAAAAAATTCCTCGGTGGCCCTCCTCCTCCCTGGCCACTGACGATACGGCGGCGCCCCTCCTCCTCCCTGGGCGCTGCCACCCTCTTCGGTCACCACCTCCTCCCCGGTGGCTGCAAGGCTGGAACGGCGCCCCTCCTCCTCCCTGGGCGATGTTCTTTCAGATCGACGGCCCCTCCTCCTCCCTGGGCCGGACGTGACAGAAACGGCGGTGCCCCTCCTCCTCCCTGGGTGCCGCCGTTTTCTTTTGTCCGGTATCCGGTGGTGTCAGAAGGGAACGTCGTCCGCCCGATCGGCGGCCACGACGAAGCTGGCCACGATCTTCTTCGACCCCGCCTTGTCAAACGCCACGTCCAGCTTGTCACCTTCCACGCCCTGCACGGTGCCGTAGCCGAACTTCGTGCTGAACACGCGATCGCCCGTGGTGAACTTGGCCACGGCCTGAAGGTCGATCACCACGTTCTTCGATTCGCGCGGCTGCGACATGGGCCGCGATGTCGCGCGATCCTGCATCCGCTTCCAGCCGGGGGAGTTGTAGACGTCCGCGCTGGCCACCCGCTGGTCCATGGGCGTCGCCGCCGCCCCGAAACCGCCCCCGTAAAGGCCGGGCGGCGTCAGCACTTCCACATGCGCGGCGGGCAGTTCGTCGATGAAGCGCGAGGGAAGCGCCGATTGCCATTGCCCGTAGACGCGGCGGTTGGCGGCAAAGGACACGGTGCAGATCCGCTCCGCCCGCGTGATGCCGACATAGGCCAGCCGCCGTTCCTCCTCCAGGCCCTTCAGACCGGATTCGTCCATGGCGCGCTGCGACGGGAACAGCCCATCCTCCCACCCCGGCAGGAAGACGGCGGGAAATTCCAGCCCCTTGGCCGCGTGCAGGGTCATGATGGACACCTTCTCGCCCACCTCCCCCTGCTCGTTGTCCATGATCAGGGCCACGTGCTCAAGGAAGCCCTGAAGGTTCTCGAACTGCTCCAGCGCCTTCACGAGTTCCTTGAGGTTTTCCAGCCGGCCCGGCGCCTCGGGCGTCTTGTCGTTCTGCCACATGGCCGTGTAGCCGGATTCGTCGAGGATCGTCTCGGCCAGCTCGATATGGTTGTGCTCGCGCAGGGTGGCCGCATGCCAGCGGTCGATGCCTTCGACGAACTGGCGTAGCTGGCCCGCGCCCTTGCCGCCGATCCCGCCCTGCGCCAGAAGCGCGCGTGCGCCTTCCAGAAGGGGCATGTCGGCCTCGCGCGCCGCGCGCTGGATGGATTGCTGCGCCTTGTCGCCCAGACCCCGCTTCGGGGTGTTGACCACGCGTTCAAAGGCCAGATCGTCGTCCGGCGACACCGCCAGCCGGAAATAGGCCATGGCGTCGCGAATCTCCAACCGTTCATAGAAACGCGGGCCGCCGATCACGCGGTAGGGCAGACCGATGGTCAGGAACCGGTCCTCGAAAGCGCGCATCTGGTGGGAGGCGCGCACAAGGATCGCCATCGAATCAAGGCCGACCGGGTCCATGCGCCGCGTGCCGCGCTGCATCGCCTCGATCTCCTCGCCGATCCAGCGGGCTTCCTCCTCGCCATCCCAGTGGCCGATCAGGCGCACCTTCTCGCCGCCCTTGGCGGCCGTCCACAGTGTCTTGCCCAGACGCCCGGCATTGGTCGCGATCACGCCCGAGGCGGCCGCAAGGATGTGCTCGGTGGAGCGGTAGTTCTGCTCCAGCCGGATGACCTTGGCACCGGGAAAGTCCTTCTCGAATCGCAGGATGTTGCCCACCTCGGCCCCGCGCCAGCCATAGATCGACTGGTCGTCGTCCCCCACGCAGCAGATGTTCTTGTGGGCCTGCGCCAGAAGCCGCAGCCACAGATACTGGGCCGAGTTGGTGTCCTGGTATTCGTCCACGAGGATGTAGGGCAGCCAGCGCTGGTATTGCGCCAGCACGTCGGGATGATCCTGGAAGATCGTCAGCACATGAAGCAGCAGGTCGCCGAAATCGACCGCGTTCAGGGATTTCAGGCGGTCCTGATACTGTTCGTAGATCTCGGTCCCGCGGTGGTTGAAGGCGCCCGCCTCGGCCGCGGGCACGCGGCGCGGGGTCCAGGCGCGGTTCTTCCAGCCGTCGATGATTCCCGCCATCATCCGCGCAGGCCAGCGCTTCTCGTCGATGTTGGCGGCGACGATCAGCTGCTTAAGCAGGCGGATCTGGTCGTCGGTGTCCAGAATGGTGAAGTTCGACTTCAACCCCACCAGTTCGGCGTGCCGCCGCAGGATCTTCACGCTGATCGAATGGAAGGTGCCCATCCAGGGCATCCCCTCCATCCCACCCAGCAGACGGCTGACGCGGTCCTTCATCTCGCGCGCGGCCTTGTTGGTGAAGGTCACGGCCAGAATCTCGTTCGGGCGGGTACGCTGCGTGTTCAAAAGGTGCACGATTCGCGAGGTCAGCGCCTTGGTCTTGCCCGTCCCCGCCCCGGCCAGCATCAGCACGGGACCGTCCAAAGCCTCCACCGCCGCGCGTTGCGCGGGGTTCAGGTCCTCCAGATAAGGCGTGGGGCGCGCCGCCATGGCACGCTGGCTCAGCGGCACCGCCGCTTCGAAGGCATCGAAATCATCGGATCCGGTCATGGCGGGAAAGATAGCCCTTGGGACGGGAAATGAAAAGCGTTCTGGATCTGTTCACCGGAAAGCGATGGAAGGTCAAGGGGTTCGCATCGGGCCCGAAAACCCGACGCTTTCGGTTCCAAAACCGACTGTTTTTCTTGCTTCGGCATACCTGACGAAACCTGTCATCTATATGATTTTGTTAAATAATATCTTGACGCATCCGGCGTGACGACTTAGATCCATTCCAAGGAAGGCCGAGCGCCTCCGACTGAACAAGCTTCTGATGGAGATTCGGATATGACCAAGCATTGCGCCGAGTGTGTGTTTTTCGAAGACCATGTCGCCAACGGCACCCCGGCCGTCCGCGACGCGGGCCTGTGCCGCTTCAACCCGCCGGTCACCCAGCCGTCCGCCGATGCGCGCGGCTTCTGGCCGGTCGTAACGGCGAACGACTGGTGCGGCCACTTCACCGGCCAGATCGCGGCCGAATAAGGATCGCCGGCACGCCAGCCAGCCGCGCATCGCGCCGCCAGCCAGCACGCCAGCGTCATCGGGGCGGCACCGCAGGGTGCCGCCCCTTTGTTTTCGGTCCCTTGCATTTTTCCTCTTGCGCCCGTCGGCGGGCTGGCCTAAATCCCCGCCAGTCCAAACGGTGCGGGCGTAGCTCAGGGGTAGAGCATAACCTTGCCAAGGTTAGGGTCGGGCGTTCGAATCGCCTCGCCCGCTCCAATTGGACCGATGATCTGAAGCGCGGGCGTAGCTCAGGGGTAGAGCATAACCTTGCCAAGGTTAGGGTCGGGCGTTCGAATCGCCTCGCCCGCTCCAGATCACCAAGACATTGCAGGGGTTTCCGCCGCGCCTTATAAGGCACCGCACAAGGAGACCCGCGATGCGCCAAGCCGAGATCACCCGCAAGACCGCCGAGACCGACATCACCCTGTCCATCGATCTGGACGGGACCGGTGTCTACGATGTCGAGACGGGGGTCGGCTTCTTCGATCACATGCTGGACCAGCTGTCGCGCCATTCGCTGATCGACCTGACGCTGCGCGCCAAGGGCGACACGCATATCGATGATCACCACACGGTCGAGGATTGCGGCATCGCGATGGGCCAGGCGCTGACCAAGGCCCTGGGCGACAAGAAGGGCATCCGCCGCTATGGCTCCTTCCACCTTGCGATGGACGACGCGCTGGTGCGCTGCGCGCTGGACCTGTCGGCCCGGCCCTTCCTGCACTGGAACGTCCCCTTCCCCACCGCCGCCATCAAGACCTTCGACACTGAACTAGTGCGCGAGTTCTTTCAGGCCCTGTCCACCCATGCCGGCATCACGCTGCATGTGGACCTGATCCACGGCGTCAACAGCCACCACATCGCCGAGGCGACGTTCAAGGCCGTCGCCCGTGCGCTGCGCGAGGCGGTGGAGCCGGACCCGCGCAGCCCTGGCCTGCCTTCGACGAAAGGGATGCTCTGATGCTGACGGTTCTGGTCGATTACGACAGCGGCAACCTGCATTCCGCTGAAAAGGCGTTCCAGAAGATGGCGGCCGACACCGGCGGCACCGTCCTCGTGACGGACAGGCCCGAGGATGTGGCCCGCGCCGACCGCATCGTGCTGCCCGGCGACGGCGCCTTTCCGGCCTGCCGCCGCGCGCTTGGCGCCTATGGCGGGCTGTTCGAGGCGATCGAGGAGGCGGTGACCGTCAAGGGCCGCCCCTTCCTTGGCATCTGCGTCGGCATGCAGATGATGACCACCTGGGGCCGCGAATACGAGGATGTGCGTGGCTTCGACTGGGTCGGGGGCGAGGTCGTGAAGATCGACGCCCATGGCCTGAAGGTGCCGCACATGGGCTGGAACGATCTGGTGATCGACCATCCGCACCCCGTTCTGGAGGGGATCGCCACCGGCGATCACGCCTATTTCGTCCACTCCTACCACTTCCGCGTGGCGGATCCGGCCGAACGGCTGGCCTTTGCGAACTATGGGGCAGAGATCACGGCCATCATCGGGCGGGACAACATGGTGGGCACCCAGTTCCACCCCGAAAAGTCGCAGGCCACCGGCATGCGCCTGATCCGCAACTTCCTCGGCTGGCGCCCTTAATCCAGGCGCTGCCAGACCCCGCCCGACCGGCAGATGCCCAGCAGGCAGCCGCCCACGTCCAGCGTGTCGCCCTTCAGGATCAGGCGGGCGGCATAGCTTTTCCCATTGGCGGGATTGATGACCCTTCCGCCCGAATAGGTGCCGTTGGCCCCCGTCACGTCGCGAAACACGGTCCGGCCCTGGATGTCGGACGGGACCACCCGCCCCTGCGCGTCCAGATCCCCTGCCACGGTGCCGCAGAAGGCCGGGCCGCAGGGCGCGACCTGCACGAGACCCACCCCGCCCTTTCCGTTGGGCGTGGTGCGCCAGGTCCCCTCGATCGGGTCGGCGGCGAAGGCGGGGCCGGCCATGGCCAGCAGGGCAAGAAGGATGCGCATGGTTCGCAGCTAATCCACGCGCACGGCGCGGCAAGGTTTGCGCGCGTCCCCAAGCCGCGCTAGGAAGCGGCAAACCAAATCCGGAGCCGCGCCATGATCCTCTACCCCGCCATCGACCTCAAGGACGGCCAGTGCGTGCGTCTTCTGCGCGGAGAGATGGACGCGGCCACCGTGTTCGGCGACGATCCCGCGGCGCAGGCGTCCAAGTTCGTCGCGGCGGGCTGCGAATGGGTGCATCTGGTGGACCTGAACGGCGCCTTCGCCGGCCAGCCGGTCAACGCCGCGGCGGTGGAGGCGATCCTGTCCGCCGTGAACGTGCCCTGCCAGCTGGGCGGCGGCATCCGCGACATGGCCACGATCGAGATGTGGCTGACCAAGGGCCTTGCCCGCGTCATCCTTGGCACCGTCGCCGTGGAGAACCCGGATCTGGTGCGGGACGCCGCCCGCGCCTTCCCCGGTCAGGTGGCCGTCGGCATCGACGCCCGCAAGGGCCGCGTCGCGACCAAGGGCTGGGCCGAAGAAACCGATGTCATGGTGACCGACCTTGCCCGCAGCTTCGAGGATGCGGGCGTGGCCGCCATCATCTACACCGACATCGACCGCGACGGCGCCATGGGCGGCCCCAACATCGAGGCGACGGAGGCGCTGGCCCGCGCCGTGTCGATCCCGGTCATCGCTTCGGGCGGTGTGTCGCGGATGTCGGACCTGACGGCCCTGCGCGACACGGGCGTGATCGCCGGTGCCATTTCGGGCCGTGCCCTCTACGATGGCGCGATCGATCTGGCCGAGGCGCTGGCCGTTCTTCGCTGACCGCAACCTTTCACCCGCCGGTGACCCCATGCTGAAAACCCGCATCATTCCCTGCCTGGACGTCGCCGATGGCCGCGTGGTCAAGGGCGTGAACTTCATCGACCTGATCGACGCCGGCGACCCGGTGGAAGCGGCGCGCGCCTATGACGCGGCGGGCGCGGACGAGCTGTGCTTTCTCGATATCCACGCCACACATGAAAACCGCGGCACGATGTTCGATCTGGTGACGCGTACGGCCGAACATTGCTTCATGCCGCTGACCGTCGGCGGGGGCGTCCGCACGCCCGAGGATGTGCGCGCCCTTCTGCTGGCGGGGGCCGATAAGGTGTCGTTCAATTCGGCCGCCGTGGCGGATCCGGACGTCGTGGCACGCGCGGCGGACCGGTTCGGCAGCCAGTGCATCGTGGTCGCCCTTGACGCCAAGACGGTGGAGCCGGGCCGGTGGGAGATCTTCACCCATGGCGGCCGCAAGCCCACGGGCATCGACGCGGTGGAGTTCGCACGCACCGTCGCCGCAAAGGGCGCCGGAGAGATCCTGCTGACCTCCATGGACCGGGACGGCACGCGGTCGGGCTTCAATATCCCACTGACCCGCGCGATCTCGGACGCGGTGAACGTGCCCGTCATCGCCTCGGGCGGCGTCGGCACGCTGGATCATCTGGTGGAAGGTGTCACGGAAGGCGGTGCGTCCGCCGTGCTGGCCGCGTCGATCTTCCACTTCGGCACCCACACGATCGGCGAGGCCAAGGCCCACATGGCCGCCGCCGGCATTCCGATGAGGATGGCATGACCGCACTGGAACGCCTTGCTGTCACCGTCGCCTCCCGCAAGGGGGCCGATCCCGACACGTCCTGGACCGCGAAGCTGCTGGCGAAAGGTCCTGAGAAGTGCGCCGAGAAGTTTGGCGAGGAGGCCGTGGAGGCCATCATCGAGGCCGTGAAGGGCGACCGTGCCAAGCTGACGGCCGAGGCGGCGGACGTGCTGTATCACCTGCTGGTCATGCTGACCGCGCGCGACGTGACGCTGGCCGAGGTGCTGGCCGAACTGGAACGGCGCGAGGGCACCTCGGGGATCGAGGAGAAGGCTAGACGCTGAGGCGCGGGATCTCGATCGCCGGGCAGCGGTTTTCCACCACCTGAAGCCCATGCGATTCGGCCAAGGCCCGCGCCTGCGCGTTCGCGATGCCCAACTGCATCCAGACCGTCTTCACGCCCTTCAGCGCCACGGCCTGTTCCACCACGGGCAGCACCTCCTCGGACCGGCGGAAGATGTCCACCATGTCCACCGCCACGGGAAGCGAGGCCAGATCGGCCACGACGGTTTCACCCAATGCTTCCGTTCCCGCCTGCCCCGGATTGACCGGCAGAACCCGGTAGCCTCGCGCTTTCAGGAAGGCGGCCACCTGATGGCTGGGCCGCGCAGGATTGGGCGACCATCCGACCACGGCGATGGTGCGGGTGCTGGTCAGGATGTCCCGGATGGTGTCATCAGTCATGCAGGCCTCCAGCCAAAAAAAACGCCCGATCACGAAGACCGGGCGAAAGTTACGGAACGAGGGACAGTGAAGTCAGGAAACGGGGGTTCCGACCCCGTCCTGAAAACAAGATAGGGCCCCCAAAACAAATTGGAAGCCCTTTCGCGATTCTGTGAACATTTCATCTGAAAAAAGTTGGGGCTGTCAATCGACCCCAACCTGTTCTGCGCTTCATGTGGCAGACCCGCCACAGGATTGCAAGTCACCCGCGCGTGATCGCCGCATAAAGAGAGATGGCGGCGGCGTTGGACACGTTGAGCGAGCCGAAGCCGCCCGTGAAGGGGATGCGCACCAGCTTGTCGCAGGTGTCGCGCGTCTTTTCCCGCAGCCCCGGACCCTCGGCCCCCAAGACCAGCGCCACCGGGCGGTCGCCCACTTCGGCCAGCGCCTCGCCAAGGGTGATGTCCGCCTCGCCCTCCAGCCCCAGCAGGACGAAGCCCATGGCGCGCAGGTCTTCCATGGCGTCCGACAGGTTCTGGACGCGCAGATAGGGCTGGCGTTCCAGCGCACCGGACGCGGTCTTGGCCAGCGCGCCTGTTTCGGGCGCCGAATGACGATGGGGCGCGATGACGGCGCGGGCGCCGAACACCTCGGCCGAGCGCAGCACGGCGCCCACGTTGTGCGGATCGGTCACGCGATCAAGGCAGACCACCAGCGGCGCCCCCGCCCCGGACGAGCACACCTCGTCCAGGCTGCCCCAGGACAACGGCTTCACCTCCAGCGCCGCGCCTTGGTGCACCGATTCCGGATCGATCGGCACGTCGAACTTGCGCGGGTCCACGATCTCCGGCTCCATCCCGCTTTGGGGAATGGCGTCGGCCAGCCGGTCGGCCGCGTTCTTCGTCACGACCAGACGCAGCTTTTCGCGCGCCGGGTTCAGCAGCGCATCCCGCACGGCGTGGATGCCGAACAGCCACACCGTCTCGGCGGCCGAGGCGCGCTTGGCCCGCTCCTTCTCGATCACCCAGACCGGTTTCTTGCTCATCGCTTGGCTCCCTTGGAAGGCCGCGACAATCGCCCAGCGGGCCCGTCGGCGCAAGCGGAACTTTCCTGCTTGACGCCCGCGACGGGCTTCTTTATGTCCCGCCTCCAGTGGGCGACGTGCTGCAAGGTGCGGCAGCGGACTGTAACTCCGCCGAGGCGACTCGTGCCTGGTTCGATTCCAGGGTCGCCCACCATCTTTCCTTCCCTCCGCGCGGCAAGCCATTATAAAGGTTGCCGAACGCTGCATTCGGGAAGCTCATGGCACGTCAGTCCTTCAACATCCTCGCGATCGCGCAATCCGGCCGGCTGGAATACGAAGCCGTGATCCTGGCCGCCTCTCTCCGGCTGGCGGATCCCGATTTTCCGGGCACGCTGTTCATCGCCGAACCGCAGCCCGGCCGCCTGTGGGGGGACGAGGATCCGCGCATCAGCAAGAAGACCCGCGACCTGCTGCGCGAGCTGGACGCCGAGATCATTCCCTTCACGTCCGAGGTGTTCGGGGCCGCCTATCCCAACGGCAACAAGATCGAGGCGCTGTCCGCCCTTCCAAACGAGCCGTTCCTGTTTCTGGACACCGACACGATCATCACCGACAGCTTTGCCAAGGTGAGTTTCGACTTCGACCGACCGTCGGCGTCGATGAAGCGCGAAAACACCTGGCCGCAGGAGGAGCTGTATGGCCCGACGGTCGGGGAGACGTGGAAGGCGCTGTACGACCTGTTCGACGTGCCCTTCGAACCGACTTTGGCCCCCGAAGAGCCGGACGATTACTGGCAGAAGTACCTTTATTTCAACGCGGGCTGGTTCTTTCACAGCCGCCCGCAGGCGTTCGGGGCGCGCTATCTGGACTGGGCCGCTCGCCTGTGGCGCGACCGGCCCGAGGTGTTGGCCTGCCAGCCGATGGACCCGTGGCTGGACCAGGCCGTACTGCCTTTGGTCATCGCATCCTTCGGCGGCGGACGGCCGGGGCCGGAGCTTGCGGGGCTGGACGGGGACGTGACCTGCCACTGGCGCGTCCTGCCCCTGATGTTCGCCCGCGAAAGCGACCGGGCCATCGCCATGATGAAACGGGTGTCCCAGCAGGCGCTGGTGCGGCCCGTGCTTCAGAAATACGGCCCCGCGCGGAAGATGCTGTATGACGGGCATGGCGACACCGTCCGCGCCCTGTTCGATCAGAACAACCTGCCCCGGAAGGAGCAGGCCATCCGCAACCGCATCCGCCGCGAAGGGTTCTGGACGCGTTAGGTCGCGTCCGGGATGTCAAAGGTGATGGTGACCTGGGACGACCGGCTCACCTCGCCGCCCGCGATCGGGGTCGCGGCCGAGGCTTCCATGCGGAACATCGGAACGGGGCCCTGCGCGCCGCCGCCTTCAGTGATCGATTCGATGTCGCCCAGCGGCACGCCCGCCGCGTCGGCCAGCTTGCGCGCGCGGTCCATCGCGTCCGCCACGGCCTGCTTGCGCGCCTCGTCGATCAGCGGCTTCGGATCGGCCACGTCGAAGGCCAGGCCGTTCAGCGTGTTGGCCCCGTCGGCCACCACCGTGTCCAGCACGGCGCCCAGACCGTCGATCTGGCGCACGCGGACCGTCAGCATGTTGTCGGCGGTGTAGCCGTCGATCCGGCGCGCCTGATTTTCAGCCTGCGTCCAGTTGGGGTTCAGCTGCAGGCCCGTGGTCTGGATGTCCGCCTCGGCAATGCCGGCGTCCTTCAGGCGGTCCATGACGGCCTGAAGCTGCGTGGCGTTGGCCTGCATCGCCTCGGTCGCCGTGGCCGCTTGCGTGGTCACGCCCAACGTCAGCGTCGCCATGTCCGGCACGGCGGCCACCTGTCCTTCGCCCGTGACGGTAATCCGGTCGGCCAGTGCCACGCCGGGCGCCGCCAGAAGGGTGCCCACCAACAGGGCCTTCAACATGTTCATTCCGCGCTCCTTCATGCGTGTGTGCCGCCAACATAGCGTGAAATTGCCGGGGCCCACGCGTTCTTCTTTCCCTCGGCAGAAAGCTGCTTTAACATCCTTGGCAGAATGGGAGGTCAACTCCCGCCCCCTTGCGACAGAGCAGACCATCCCATGATCCCCGCTTTTGCCCTTGTCTTCAGCGAAGAAACCGTGACGCTCCTGCATCGGCAGGACGGCTGGACGCCGATCGACACGGTGGCGCTGGACGACCCCGAGCTGGCCGACCGCCTGTCGGACCTGCGCACCCGGGCCGAGGAACTGGCGGACGGCACGCTGGTCACCAAGCTGGCGATCCCCGCGTCGCAGATCCTCTACACCACCGTCCGGATCGAAGAAGACGACGCTGACGCCTCCATCCTCGCGGCGCTGGAGGGGCGGACCCCCTATGACGTGGCCGAACTGGTCTATGACCGCGAGTTGCTGGACGGGCAGGCGCATCTGGCCATCGTCGCCCGCGAAACGCTGCACGAGGTCGAAGGCTTCGCCACCGATCACGGCTTCAACCCCGTGGCCTTCACCGCCCTGTCGCCCGAAAACCGCCTGCCCGAGGAGCCGTGGTTCGGCACGACCATGGTGGCCCCGCGCTTCGTGAACGGCGATGTGGTGGAACGCGATGCGCTGTCCCTCCGCTCCATGGCCACGGCCCCCGCCGACCTGTGGGAGGAGCCGGTGGAAGAGGCCGAGGTTCCGCCCGCCGAGGTCGAGCCGGTCGAGATCCATCCGGAGCCGGTGAGCGAAGACACCTATCCCGATCCTGACGTCGCCCCCGTGCCCGAGGAAGAGCCTGCCCCGGCGCGCGTGACCGAGCCAGACGCCGTGGTTGTGGACGAAGCATTGCCGGACGAGCCGGTCCACGAGCCCAAGTCGTGGGAGCATCCGGAGCCTGATGCCGCCCCCGACCTTCCCGAGTCGGCCGCCGATCACCTTCACGAACCCGTCGCTCGTCACGTCGACGAACCGGAGCCGGAACCCGCCGTCGCGCGCTACCTTCCCGAGCCGGAACCGTTCGAGCCGGAACCCGAACTTCGGGACCCCGAGCCGACCCTGCCCCCCGCCCCGCCCGAGGTGGAACCGGAGCCCCGGCCCATTCCGGAACAGGCGGTGCCCGCGGCACCCCTGCCAGTGTTTGAACATCCATCCTTCACCGCCAAGCCCACGCTTCGGGCCGAACGCCCCGCTGCCCCGCCGCGCCGTCCCGAGATCAAGTCCGGTCGCGTGGCCCCGCGCGTCACCTCCGCCGTGAACGAGGCGCCGTTCGTCGATTTCGCGTCCAAGCCCTCGGGTGCCGACATGACGCCGCCGCCCCTGCGGGTGACGCAGCGCAGCCCGAAACCGGCCCCCACCGCCCGTGCATCCGCCCAGCGGAAGCCGCGCATGCTGGGCGTCGTACTGACGGTGCTGCTGCTTCTGGCCCTGGCCGTGATGGCGGCCTTCTCGTCCTACTTCCTCGACAGTGCCGCGCCCCAGGCGGCGAATGCGGGCGTGTCCAGCCGTCCCTCCACCATGTCCTCCATGGCCGAGGCTACGCCGGCGCCGGCGACACTGCTCGCCGTTGCGCTGACGCAGGACATGCCTCTGCCGGCCGTGATCCGAACGGCGCAGGTTCCCATGGCGGCGGCCGACGAGCCGCCGGCAGCCCTTATTCTCGCCCAGGCCCCGTCCACGAGGCCCGCCGCGCCGCCCGATCCTCGTCTGGCGCAGGTATCGCCCCGGCCACGCCCGGCGCTTCCCATGGCCGCCACCGAAACTCCGACTTCCGAGGCTGCGTCCGTCCACACGGAGGCAGCCTCTGCCATTTCGGACGTCGCGCAGATGCGTCCGCGCCTGCGTCCCGAGGATCTGGCACCGACCGAAGAGGAGATCGCCGAGGCGGTGGACGAGGAAGGCGGCCTTGACGCCAGCCCGCGCCCGCTGATCCGTCCGGAGATGGCCGCCAACGCCGCCATCATGCCAAAGGCGGAGGATGAGGGCGGAACTGATCTGGCCGTCGCCGTATCGCAGAGGCCCGAGATGCGGCCGTCCGGCGTGTCCCGCGCCTCGGTGAACGCGGCGCTGGCTGCGGCGCTGGAGCCGCCTCCGGCCCCGCCCGTCCGCGCCGTGCCCGCCCCGGTGGCGGCACCCCCGGCCCCGGTGGCCACGCCGCGTCAGGCGCCTCCCATGGCCAAGGCGGAACCCGTCCCGACCGCGCCCAGCATCCCGACCCGTGCCTCGGTCGCGCAGCAGGCAACGGAACAGAACGCGCTGCCGCTGGGCCAGACCAACGTGATCAGCATCACCGGAAAATCCTCGAACCGCAGCGCGCTGGTGCGGGGCAGCAACGGCCGCATCACCCGCCTGCGCGTGGGCGATCGCATCGACGGCGGCGTTGTGGCCGCCATCACGGAAAACGCGGTCCATTACCGCAAGGGCAACCAGCTTTACGCCCTGAACATGCCCGGCTGACATGCGAAAGCCGCGGCACGGGGCCGCGGCTTGCAAGGTCTCACGAGAATGGCGATCAGGCCGCGCGGGACAGCAAGACGTCGTCCACCTGCTTCTGCGCGCCTGCCTCGTCGGTGCCTGACACGGCGGCAACTTCGCGTGTCAGACGCTCCAGCGCGGATTCGTACAGCTGACGTTCCGAATAGGACTGCTCGCGCTGATCGTCCGAACGGTGCAGGTCGCGCACGACCTCGGCAATGGACATCAGATCGCCCGAGTTGATCTTCTGTTCGTATTCCTGCGCCCGACGCGACCACATCGCCCGCTTCACCCGCGCCTTGCCCTTCAGGGTGTCCAGCGCCTTGGCCACCACGTCGGGATCGGACAGCGAACGCATCCCGATCTCGGTCGCCTTGTGCGTCGGCACGCGCAGCGTCATCTTGTCCTTCTCGAACGAGATCACGAACAGCTCGAGCTTGATGCCCGCGATTTCCTGCTCCTCGATCGAGATGATCTTGCCCACGCCATGCGCGGGATAGACGACGAAATCGTCGGGGCGGTATTCGGGCTTTTTGGTCTTGGTCATTCGAATCCTCGTATGTCACCCGACCGACGACAAATATCCGCCCGAAACGAATTCCGGGGGATAAGGGGAGGGTTTTGTCGTTGGAACAAGGTCTCCGCGTCACATGCAGACGGGCATGAAGCCTGTTCTGCGACTGTATGACATGTTCATATCACAGAATCGGGCAGATTCCAACTGTCGCATGACAGACTCAGTTGCCCTCGCCCGGCTCCGCGATGAAATACTTCTCCAGCTTGCCCGTCTCACCGTCGCGCTCGGCCGCCTCGGGCAGCGGGTCGCGCTTCTGGGTAATGACCGGCCATTGGAGGGAGAACTTGCGGTTGAACTCCACCCATTCGTCCATCGCCGGTTCCGTATCCGGACGGATGGCGTCGGCGGGACATTCGGGTTCGCACACGCCGCAATCGATGCATTCGTCCGGGTGGATCACCAGGGTGTTCACGCCTTCGTAGAAGCAATCGACGGGGCACACCTCCACGCAGTCGGTGTACTTGCAGGCGATGCAGTTGTCGGTGACGACATAGGTCATAACGAATATCCGCTTGCGGCTGGTGGCACGTTACCTATTCCCCGTGCGGGAAAAGGGCAAGCGCCCAGCCAAAGGAAAGACCGGCGCCACGGGCGCCCCGTCCGGGCAAGAACATCATTCCTGTTCCGGCACCTCAGAGGGAACCCCGTCCGTCAGATCCTGGTAAAGTTCCTGCGCTTCCGAGGCGGGACCCCGTCGCACGGGCAGATCCAGAACCCGGATGACGCGAATCCGGCCGCCTTGGGGAAAGGTCAGCGCATCCCCCGCCCCCACGGCGCTGGAGGGTTTGCGCGTCTTGGTGCCGTTCACCCGCACATGCCCGGCCTCGACCTCGGCCAAGGCGATCGTGCGGGTCTTGAAGAAACGCGCCTGAACCAGCCATTTGTCCAGGCGCATCACGGGCCGCATGTCAGCTCTTCTTCAGGGCGGCCAGAACCGCGAAGGGGTTGTCCGGGTCGATCTTCACCGGACGTTCGGGGCGCGCCTCGAACTGGCGGGGACGCTCCTCCCGCTCGGGCTTCTTGCCCTTGGGCTTCGGCTTGCCCTGACGGGGGGCGTCGCTGCGGCCCTCACCTTCCTTGCGCGGGGGGCGTTCGCCTTCCTTGCGCGGCGGGCGGTTGTTCTCGCGGCGCGGCTGCGGGTCGCGGCGGCGCGGGGCCCAAGTGAAGGTGTAGAACGTCTCCATCTCCACCACGGGCGTTTCGCCTTCGGGGATGGGATTCTGCTCGGGCGCGGCCTCCGCCTCGTCAACCGGCTTGGCCGGACGCGCCTTCGGACGCTCCGCCTTCTCGCCTTTGTAGCCAAGACCGCCCATCAGGTCGGCGAACTGCTCCAGCGTCATGCCGGTGATGGACAGCATGTCGGGCGTCGCCTCGAACCCGCCGCGGCTGTCCTGACCGCGCAGCAGGTCGGCCAGACGCTCCAGCATGTCGATGCGGATCGCGCGCACGCCGGCGGGGTGATAACCGGCCAGCGTGTAATGCTCGCGTGGAACGCCTTCGACGTTCGGGATCGTGACAAGGCCCGGGGGCGGGCTTTCGGGGAACTCCGACAGGTTGTTCGCAAGCGACCACAGCACCAGACGCAGGCGCGTCGCGGCGGGTTTCAGCAGCAGCGGCAGGAAGACCGTGAACTGGCCGAACCGCACGCCATGCTTGCGCAGGACGGAGCGGGAGTCCTGATCCAGCGCCTTCACCTCTTCGGCGATGCCGTCGCGGGGAAGGACGCCCATGCCTTCGACCAGCCGGAAGGCGAAGCCCCGGGCCAGACCTGTCAGCGATTCGTCCCGCGCCATGTTCAGCAGCGGTTCGAACTGCGCCGCCACCTTGCGGTCGATGAAGTGCTGAAGACGGCGCTTCACCTTCTCGGACACGTCGTGGCCGGCTTCCTCGTCCACGAACGCCTCGACCTGCGGCTTCAGCGGATCGCCGCCCGACACCAGCTTGCCCACCGCCTGGTTGCCCCACATGAGGCCCCCCTGCTCGGTGAAGTCCATCTCCGTGTCGGGCGCGTTGTAGAAGCGGTCCGCCCGAAGGTGGAACTCGGGGCGCAGCGCCTGGAACGCCGCCTGCCGCAGCGTCTTCGCCTCCTCCGAGGAGCTTGACGCGTCCTGCCGGAAGCGGAAGCCTTCCAGACGGCCGACGAACTCGCCTTCGACCGTCACTTCACCCTTGTCGTTCACCTCGGCCACGAGGGTCTCCTTCTGCTTCAACCGCCGCATCAACACCGAAGTGCGCCGGTCGACAAATCGTTGGGTCAATTGCGCGTGAAGCGCATCCGACAGACGGTCTTCTACAGCGCGAGTCTCGTCCCGCCAATGGGTTTCGTCTTCCACCCACCCTTTGCGCTGCGCCACATAGGTCCATGTGCGGATATACGCCAGCCGGCGCGACAGCGCGTCGATGTCGCCCTGCGTGCGGTCGATCCGCTTCATCACGCCCGCCAGCCAGTCGTTCGGAACCTTGCCGCCCTGCAGGAATTCAAAGATCCGGGTCAGGAGGCTGATATGCTCCCCGCCTGATTTTCCACGGAAATCCGGGATGCAGCACACGTCCCACAACAGTCGGACGGACTGGGGGGACCGCACGCGGTCACGGATGTCCGGCAGCGCCGCCAGCGCCTTCAGCGCGTGCAGGTCGTCGGATTCGCGGGTGCGGGACAGCCACTCGTTCTGCGTCGGCGCCTCAAGGCTCGCGATCAGGCGATCCACCGTGCCGAACTCCAGCGCCTCGTTGCGCCACTGCAACTTCTTGATCGGGGCGAAGCGTGATTCTTCGATCGCGCGCACCACCTCGGGCTCCAGCGGGCTCGCCTCTCCGGTCACGCCAAAGGTGCCGGGTTCGGTGTGCCGCCCCGCGCGCCCCGCGATCTGCGCCAGTTCGTGCGGGAACAGCGGGCGCATCCGGTGGCCGTCGAACTTCTCGGTCGAGGAGAACGCCACGTGCCGGACATCGAGGTTCAGGCCCATGCCGATGGCGTCCGTCGCCACGAGGTAGTCCACGTCCCCGTTCTGATAAAGATCCACCTGCGCGTTGCGCGTGCGCGGCGACAGCGCGCCCATCACCACGGCGCAGCCGCCCTTGGTCCGGCGGATCAGTTCGGCGATCGCATAGACATTCTCCACCGAGAAGCCGACGATCGCGCTGCGCGGCGGCATCCGGCTGATCTTCTTCGACCCGGTGTAGGACAGCGTGGAAAACCGTTCCCTCCGCAGAAACTCCACCCCCGGCACCAGCGCGGCGATGGCCCCCCGCATCACCTCGGACCCAAGGAACAGCGTCTCGTGCAGTCCCCGCGCCCGCAAAAGCCGGTCGGTGAAGACGTGCCCGCGCGATGGGTCGCCGCACAGCTGGATCTCGTCGATGGCCACAAAGTCGGCGCCGATCTCCTGCGGCATCGCTTCCACGGTGCAGACCCAGTACTGGGTGCGCTCGGGGACGATCCGCTCCTCGCCCGTGACCAGCGCCACGACCGAGGGGCCGCGCTGCGCCACGATCCGGTCATAGACCTCGCGCGCCAGCAGCCGCAGCGGCAACCCGATGACGCCGGTCCGGTGGCCCAGCATCCGCTGGATCGCGTAATGGGTTTTTCCGGTGTTCGTCGGCCCCAGGACCGCCGTCACCCGCCCGTTCTGGCGCATCGGCGTCAGATCTCCTGCCCGTCGGTTTCGGCCGTCAGCCGATCGATGCTGTCCCTTATCCCGGCCAGATGGGGATGTATAGCAAGCGCGGCGCGATACGCCTCGATCGCCTCTTTCGGGCGGTCCATCTCCTCCAGCATCAGGGCAAGGCCGGTGATGGCCGTGAAATGGCGGGGGTCCAGCGTCAGGACGTGGCCGATGTCGGTGATGGCAGGCCCGAACTCCCCCTCCTGAAAGAAGGCGGCCGCGCGCGCGTTGTAGCCTTCAGCGAAATCGGGCGCATGGTCGATCAGGGCGCTGAAATGGTCGATGGCGGCGGCCGTGTCGCCCGCGGCCAGCGCGTCCTGTCCGCGTTCCAGCAGCAGGTCCATCGCGGCGGATCCGGACTTCTGCCACGCGTCCTCGATCTCCGCCTCCAGCCGGGGGGCGTCCTGCTCCGAAGCGGTGGCCAGACGGTCATACAGCGCATCCAGATCGGCCGCCCCCACGGGGGACGCCAGCAAGATGGCAACAAGGGCATGGAAAATCGGTCGGCGCGCTTTCATATATCCAACGTAACGCCGCAGGCGCAAAATACCAGAACCCCGAAGGAGTGCAGATGGGAGAAGTGATCGACAAGGCGGTGGAACGCCTCGGCGCGCGGCTGGACGGGTTTGAAGGCCGGGCCAAGTTCGTCCTGAAGGGTGAGGGCACGATCCTGGCCGACCGCACGGGCGTGCGCGAAGGGGATGGCGAGGCCGACGTGACTTTGACGGCAACGGTCGAGGATTTCCGCGCGCTTCTGGAAGGGCGGCTGAAACCCGCGACGGCCTTCATGACCGGGCGGCTGAAGGTCGACGGGTCCATGCCCATGGCGATGAAGCTGGGAACGGCTCTGTCGTGAGGACGCTGGTGGCCGAAGACGGCACCCGGCTGCGCGCCCGGCGATGGGAGGGCGGGCCGGACACCGTGCTTCTGCTGCAAGGCCGCACCGAATACATCGAGAAATACGAGCCTGTCGCCGAAGCGCTGGTGACGCGCGGATGGTCCGTCGCGACGCTGGACTGGCGTGGACAGGGCGGGTCCGACCGTGCGCTGCCGGATCCGATGATCGGCCATGTGCGGGATTTTTCCGACTACCAAATGGACCTGCGCGCGGTCCTGCCCGTGCTGACGGGGCGCGTTTTCGTGATCGCGCATTCCATGGGCGGCCTGATCGCCCTGCGCTGGCTGATGGAGGGCGCGGACGTGGCCGCCATCGCCTTCAGCGCGCCGATGTGGGGCTTGCCGATGGAAGGGCTGATGCGCCCCGTGGCCCATCTGGTGGCCGGCAGTTCCGCCGTCCTGAACCGCGCCGACCGGCCGGTGCCCGGCCTGACGCCCGCTCCCTATGTGACGGAAGCCCCGTTCGCCGGAAACACCCTCACCTCCGACCCCGAAACCTTTGCCCGGCTGAAGGCCGACGCGGCGGCGATGCCCGACCGGATGCTGGGCGGCCCCAGCCTTGGCTGGCTGGGCGCGGCCCTGCGCGAGATGCGCACCCTGACCCCACGCCCCTGCCCGCCCGTGCCGGCGCTGGCGATGGTTGGGTCGCGCGAACGCGTGGTGGACGTGACGGCCATCCGCGCGCGCATGGCCCGCTGGGACGGCGCCGTCCTGACCGCCATCGACGGGGCGGAGCATGAGATCCTGATGGAACGCCCCGAGATCCGCGCGGCCTTTCTGGACACGGCGGACGCGCTGTTCAGACGCTGACCTTCACAAAGGCGTCGCGCAGCGCGTTGGACCATGCCTCCGACATCTCGCGGAAGACGGGATCCCCGGCCTCGATCCGGCGCAGTTCGGTCGCGCGCAGATCGTCCCGGCGCACGCACAGCAGGTCCAGCGGCATGCCCACCGACAGGTTCGACCGCAGCGTGGAATCCATCGACAGCAGCACCGCCTTGCGTGCATCGTCCAGCGACGTCTGCGGCCGCACCACCCGGTCCAGGATCGGCTTGCCGTACTTGTGCTCGCCGATCTGCAGGAAGGGCGTGTCCTCCGTCGCCTCGATGAAGTTGCCCTCGGGATAGATGAGGAACATCCGCATCTCACCCCCCTTGACCTGGCCCGCCACGATCATGCTGGCCAGCGCGGATTGCCGCATGGAGGCCAGCTTGTCGTCCACGTCGGCCCGCACATCGGCCAGCATGTTGCCGATGATCTCGGCCACCTTCAGCATGGACGGCGCCTTCATGATCGACGTGTCGCCATCGGCGTCGCGCGCCTTGATCTGTTCGCGCAGGCGGGCGATCGTGGTCTGGGTGACGGACAGGGATCCCGCCGTCATGATGGCGATCACGCGGTCGCCCGGCTCCTCGAACAGGAACATCTTGCGATAGATGGCGATGTTGTCGAACCCGCCATTGGTGCGCGTGTCCGACAGAAGGACCATCCCTTCATCCAGCAAGAGGCCAACGCAGTAAGTCATCGTTCATCCGTTCCTTTTCAGAACAGGACCCTACTGCTGTGCCTGCTGGACCGCAACCGTCACGTCCAGAACCTCGCCCCCGCCGCCGCGGGCCGATCCGCGGATCGGGGCCGCGTCCTGCGCGTCAAGACCCGAACCCAGACGAATATATCGGTCGTCGGGGCAGCAGCGGTTGGCAGCATCAAAGCCCACCCAGCCCAGACCGCTCACGTAAAGTTCAGCCCACGCATGGGCCGCCTCTTGCACGCCGTCGGCCAGAAGATAGCCCGACACGTAGCGTCCGGGCATCCCGATCTGGCGGGCCAGCGCCACCAGCGCGTGGGTGTGGTCCTGACAGACGCCCTGCCCCCGCTCCAGCGCCTCGGCCGCCGTGGTCTGGGACTGGGTGGCGCCGGGGGTCCAGACGATGCGTTCCCCTACGGCCGAGGCAAGGTGGTGCGCCGCCGCCAGCGGCTCCCGGCCCAGCGCCTCGCGCGCAAGGGTGGGGATCGCGCCGCCCGGATGGGTCAGCGTGGTGTCGCGCAGATAGCATTGGGGCGCGATGGTTTCGCGGTGGCCGCGCAGAACGCCCGCCTGATCGGTGGTCACGACCTCTCCGGTCACGCGGATCTCCACCTCCTCCACCGGGCCGCGGACGGACCAGCTTTCGATCCGGTCGCCCGCCCCGTCGCGGAAGCCGCCACCCGAAATCCCGTCCGACACGGCGACGTGCCAGTGGGACACGCGCTGCCCCTCGGTGGAGGCCGGGGTCAGCCGGTGGCTTTGCACCAGCCCGCGCACCGGGGTGTCGTAGCGGTAGCGCGTGACATGTTCGACCGTCAGGATCATCGCACATCCCCCGTGAGATAATTTTCCCAGACCTGGTGCGACAGCGTCGCCACCTCGCCGATGAAGCCCGTCAGGAACTCGTGCATGCCCTGATCGAAGATCTCGTCCACGCTCTGCTCTCCCAGCGTGGCCAGAAGGGCCTGCCCGCGCACCTGGCTGTCCATCTGGCGGCCGTAAGCCCGCGCAAGCTGCGTGAGCGAGGTGTTGATCGCCTCCACGCTGCTGATCAGCGACCGGGGGTTCTGCGGGTTCAGGATCAGGAAGTCCGCGATCTTGCGCGCCGTGATGTCGCCCGCATAGCTCCAATGAAAGGCGCGGTGCAGCGACAGCGCGCGCAGCAGCGTCATCCACTGGTAGTTGTCGAGGCCGGAACCCACGAATTCGACCCGCGGCAGCAGCACGTAATACTTCACGTCGATCAGCCGCGCCGTCGCGTCCGCCCGTTCCAGCGCATAGCCGAGATTTAGGAAATCGTAGCCGTCATTGCGCAGCAGCGTGGCGCCGATGGACCCGCGCACCAGCGCCGCCGTCCGCGTCACCCATTCGGTCAGCTGCGTCAGTTCCAGTTCCGACCGCGGCGTGCGTTCCAGCTGCTTCAGCTCTTGGAACGCCATGTTCAGCGCGTCCCAGACCTGCGTCGTCAGGGCGGTGCGCACGATGCGGGCGTTCTCCCGCGCCTCCGTCAGGCAGGAGATGACGGAGGACGGGTTGTCCCGGTCAAAGAACAGATAGCTTTCGATGTTGCGCGCCACCGGATCGCCATATTTGCGCTGGAACCCTTCGGCCGTGCCGGAGGCCTGCAACAGGCTGTCCCATTCGCTGCGATAGCCGTGGATGGAGGGCAGCAGCGAGATGCGCGCCCCCACTTCCAAGAGGCGCGCCATGTTTTCCGCTCGTTCCATGTAGCGGGCGATCCAGAAGAGGTTGTTCGCGGTCCGGCTCAGCATGTCATCACTCCGCCAGAACCCAGGTGTCCTTGACCCCGCCGCCCTGCGACGAGTTCACGACCAGAGAGCCTTCCGTGAGCGCCACTCGGGTCAACCCGCCCGGCACCAGTTCCACCCGGTCCCCCACGAGGCAATACGGGCGCAGGTCCACATGGCGGGGGGCGATCCCCTCCTCCACGAAGGTGGGGGTGGTGGACAGGGCCAGCGTCGGCTGCGCAATGTAGTTGCCGGGGTCGTCCACGATCCTGGCGCGGAAGCGCTCGATCTGGTCCTTCGTGGATTTCGGCCCCACCAGCATCCCGTAACCGCCCGAGCCGTGGACTTCCTTCACCACCAGCTCGTCCAGACGCTCCAGCACGTATTTCAGGTCGTCAGGCTTGGCGCATTGCCAGGTGGGCACGTTGTTCAGGATCGGCTCCTCTCCCAGATAGAAGCGGATCATCTCGGGCACGAAGGTGTAGACGGCCTTGTCGTCGGCCACGCCCGCGCCGGGGCAGGAACAGATGTTCACCCCGCCCGAACGGTAGACGTCCATCAGCCCCGGCGCGCCCAGCATGCTGTCCGGGCGGAAGCACAGGGGGTCGATGTAGCTGTCGTCGATCCGGCGATAGATCACATCCACCCGGCGCGGGCCTTCGGTGGTGCGCATCCACACGAACTCCCCCTCAACGAACAGGTCCTGCCCCTCGACCAGTTCCACCCCCATCATGTCGGCCAGGAAGCTGTGCTCGTAATAGGCCGAGTTGAAATGCCCGGGCGTCAGCAGCACGATCGTGGGTTCGCGGTCGCATTTCACCGGCGCGACCGAGGCCAGCGTGCGGCGCAGCAGCGCAGGATAGTTGTCCACCGGCTCGATCCGGTTCTCGCGGAACAGGTCGGGGAACATGCGCATCATGATCTCCCGGTTCTCCAGCATGTAGCTGACGCCGGACGGCGTGCGGCAGTTGTCTTCCAGCACGAAGAACTCGTCCCGGCCGGTGCGGACAAGGTCGATGCCGACGATATGGGAATAAACGCCCTTGGGTGGCACGATGCCCACGACGGCTTTTTCGAACGCCGCATTGCGATAGACCAGATGCGCGGGGATCTTTCCGGCGCGGATGATCTCTCCGCGTCCATAGACATCGACGAGGAACGCATTCAGCGCCCGCGCCCGCTGGCGGATGCCGCGGTCCAGCTTGGCCCATTCGCCGGCGGTAAAGACGCGGGGGAACATGTCGAAGGGGATCAGGCGGTCGGGATCGCCGCCTTCGCCGTACACAGCGAAAGTGATGCCGATGCGGCGGAACAGGGCCTCGGCCTCGGCCTGCTTCATGTGGCGCAGGGCGGCGGGCATGTTCCGGGTCCAGCCTTCCAGCCCGGCATAGGGGGCGCGCACCGTATCGGCGTCGAACATCTCGTTAAAATAGGTCGTCACGCCCAAACCCTTCCACTCGCATCGCCCTGTAATCTGGGGCCGCGTGCATTGAAGTCTAATCACCCGGCCCCGCACCCGAAAAGAAGATTTCGCAAAACCTCCACAGACTGGACCGGGCCACCCGTTCGGCTACCTGTTGGGCATGGAACAGGTCCTGACCTTCACCGATCGCGGCATCTTCTGCCCGGCAGGCGACTTCTTCATCGACCCGTGGCGGCCGGTGGAACGGGCGCTGATCACGCACGGGCATTCCGACCACGCGCGCGGCGGGCACGGGCGCTATCTGGCCACCGACGTGGCCATGCCCGTCATGCGCCATCGCCTTGGCGCCATCCGGGGCGAGACCATTGCATTCGGGGAAACCCGGCGCATCGGCGACGCGGCCGTATCCTTCCACCCCGCGGGGCACCTTCCCGGCTCCGCCCAGATCCGGGTGGAGGTGGGGGGCTGCGTCTGGGTCGTGTCCGGCGACTACAAGACCGAACCCGACGGGCTGTGCGAACCGTTCGAACCCGTGCCCTGCCACGCCTTCATCTCTGAATGCACCTTCGGCCTGCCCGTCTTCAACTGGCGCCCGCAGGCCGAGGTGATGGCCGACGTGAACGCCTGGTGGGCCGGAAACGCGGCCGAGGGGCGGACCTCCATCCTCGGGGCCTATTCGCTGGGCAAGGCCCAGCGCATCCTTGCCAACGTGGACGCAGGCATCGGCCCCATCCTGACCCATGGCGCGGTGGAGGCGACGAACCGCGTCCTGCGCGCGCAAGGGATACGCCTGCCAGACACCGTCTGGGCGGGGCCGGAGGTGACGGGCACCACCCATCCCGGCGCGCTGGTCATCGCGCCGCCGTCCGCGCTGAACACGCCCTGGGCCGGGCGGTTCAAGGGGGCGTCGCAGGCCTTCGCCTCGGGCTGGATGGCGATGCGCGGCGTGCGGCGGCGGCGCGGGCTGGCGCAGGGGTTCGTCCTGTCGGACCATGCCGACTGGCAGGGGCTGAACGACGCCATCCGCGCCACGGGGGCCGAACGGGTCTTCGTCACCCACGGCTACACCCAGGTGTTCCGCCGCTGGCTGGCCGAACAGGGCTATGACGCGGGCATCGTGGAAACGCAGTACGAGGGCGACGAGGCGGACGAGGACGACGTGGAGGTTCTGGAATGATCCGCTTCTTCGCCCTGTTCGACGCGCTGGACCGCACCACGAAGACCAACGCCAAGGTGGCCGCCCTTGCCGACTATTTCCGCGAGGCGCCGGAGGCCGATCGCCTTTGGACCATCGCGCTGCTGTCCGGACGCCGCCCCAAGCGCGCCGTCAATTCCACCGAACTGCGCAACTGGGCGGCGGACGCGGCCGGCATCCCCCTGTGGCTGTTCGAGGAAGCCTATCCCGTCGTGGGCGACCTGTCCGAGACGATCTCCCTCGTGCTGCCGCCCGCCACGCGGCGCGACGACCGGCCGCTGGCCGACTGGATCGCCGACCTGATCGCGCTGACCGGCCAGCCCGCCGACACACGCCGCGCCGCGATCCTGGACGCGTGGGACCGGTTGACGACAGGCGAACGGTTCCTGTTCAACAAGCTGATCACCGGCGGCTTCCGCATGGGGGTCAGCCAGGGCCTTATGGTCCGCGCCCTGTCCCAGGCCACGGGGATGGAGGAAACGGAGCTTGCCCACCGCCTGATGGGCGACTGGGAACCGCGCAGCACCTCGTGGGACAGCCTGATCCGGTCGAACGATCCCGCAGCGGCCGGGGCGCGGCCCTATCCCTTCGCGCTCGCCTCCCCTCTGGACGACCCCGAGGCGCTGGGCAGCCCGGGGGACTGGCTGGCCGAATGGAAATGGGACGGCATCCGCGGCCAGATCATCCGCCGCGCCGGGGCCTTCGCCCTGTGGTCGCGGGGGGAAGAACTGATCACCGACCGCTTCCCCGAATTCGCGCCCCTGGCCGATTTCCTGCCCGAAGGCACCGTGATCGACGGCGAGGTGCTGGCCTGGGGCGACACGCGCCCCCTGCCCTTCGCGCAACTGCAAAAGCGCATCGGGCGGCTGACCGTGTCGAAGAAGATGCTGACCGAAACGCCCGCTCATCTTCTGGCCTACGATCTGCTGGAGGAGCGGGGCGAGGATCTGCGCGCCCTGCCCCTGTCCGACCGTCGCGCCCGCCTGGCCGCGCTGATCGCCCACCTGCCCGCTGGAATGCCCCTGGGCCTGTCGCCCGAAATCAACGTGGACAGCTGGGACGCGATGGCCCGCCTGCGCGCCACCGCGCGCGAGGAGAACGCCGAAGGGCTGATGCTGAAACGCCTGTCCTCCCCCTATCACGTGGGCCGGAAGCGGGGGGACTGGTGGAAGTGGAAGCTGGATCCCTTCACCGTGGATTGCGTGATGCTTTACGCGCAATCGGGCAGCGGGCGGCGGGCCAACCTCTTCACCGACTTCACCTTCGCGGTGCGCGACGGCGACCAGCTCGTGCCCTTTACCAAGGCCTATTCCGGCCTGACGGATGCGGAGTTCAACGAGATCACGCGCTGGGTCCGCCGCCACACGCTGGAAAAGTTCGGCCCCGTCCGCCGCGTCCCGCCCGAACTGGTGTTCGAAGTGGCGTTCGAGGGGATCCAGGCCAGCAGCCGCCACAAGTCGGGCATCGCCCTGCGCTTTCCCCGCATGTCCCGCTGGCGCCACGACAAGCCCGTAGAGGAGATCGACACGCTCGACACCCTCAAGGAGCTGCTGGCCCTTCACGGCTGATCCAGTCGGCGACAAGGTCGGTCACCCGGTCGTTCATTCCCGGTGACAGCATGTCCCCGGCCAGCACGTGCCGCATCGGATCGTCCCCCGGCCCCGGCATCAGCGGCACCCGCGTGACCGGCCCGCCCCACAGGCGCGCGGCGCGACGGACGGCGCGGGGGCTGATCACCCGGTCCCCCTCGGACCACACGAACAGCGCGGGACAGCGGGCGCGGCCCATGTCCAGCGGCATCCGCATCAGGTCGATCAGCGGCCACAGCGCGCGGGTCGGATAGCTGGCCGTCCAGTACTGCTTTTGCGGATCCTCGGCCGTGGCCAGCGTCCGCGTGTGGCCGAAGACGTGCGGCCCCCAGCGGCGGATCTGCGGCAGGCGGAACAGCCACGCCACCTTCGGGTTCAGCGCGAAGTTCGGAGAGATCAGGACCACCCCGTCCACCATCCCCCGCGCCGCCGCATGGGCCGCCAGAAGCCCGCCCGTGGAGGTTCCGATCAGCACCACCCGCTGGCCAAGGCTGCGGCCCACGGCCACCGCCTCCTCCATGTCGGCCAGCCAGGCGGCGGGGGTAGCACCGGCCAGCGCCTCCCCGTCCAGCCCGTGGCCGGCAAAGCGCGTCAGGAACAGGTTCGCGCCCAGGCGTTCGGCCACACGGCGGTGCACCGGGTCGATCTCCCACTTCGAACCGGAAAAGCCGTGCAGATAGACCAGCGCCAGACCGGTGCGGGGGGCAATGCGGACGATCTCCTTGCCCGCGACGCCCGGTTCATCCGGCCACATCGGCGACGGTCTGCCGGATCAGCGCCAGGCATTCGGGGGAGGAGAAGCGGTGATCGGCGCCCTTCACCAGCGTCAGGCGCAGATCGGAGGACTCGGCATGCTCCATCAGGCGCAGGGCAACGGACACCGGAACCTCGGCATCCGCGGTGCCCTGCAGCAGCCGCACGGGGAACGGCAGGCGCAAGGGGTCGCGCAGGACCAGACGGTTGCGTCCCTCCTCGATCAGGCGGCGGGTGATCGGCGTCGGTTCGCCATAGGCCGACGGCAGCGGATAGGCCCCGGCCATCACCTGCGCGCGCTGGGCGTCGTCGAAGGACGCCCACATCAGATCCTCGGTGAAATCGGGGGCGGCGGCGATGCCGACCAGCGCCACCACCCTGTCCGGCATCGCGCGGGCCAGTTGCAGCGCGATCCAGCCGCCCATCGATGATCCGACCAGCACCACCGGCCCTTCGACCAGCGACAGCGCGGCGCGGGCGTCCTCATACCAGTCGCCGATGGCGCCATCCTCGAACCGGCCTTCGGACACGCCGTGACCGGAATAGTCGAACCGCAGGAAGGCCCGGCCCTGCACCACGGCCCAGTCGCGCAGGTCGACCGCCTTCGTTCCCGTCATGTCGGAGCGAAAACCGCCCAGAAACACGACCGTTGGCCCCGTGCCCGGCGTCAGGTCATGGGCGATGCGGCGGTGTTCGGGGGTGGTCAGGTACTGGGTCATGCGCGCTCCGAGTTTTCGGCAGCTTAGTCCGGGGCGTGGTTGACTTTCCACCCCTGCCCCGCAACAACCACCCCGTAAACCCGCAACCGGGCGTTCCGTGGGCGCCGAACCGACGAGGAGCCTTGCATGGCCCAGATCACCCTCACCTTCCCCGATGGCAACCAGCGCCAGTTCCCGCAGGGCACCACGCCCGGCGAAGTGGCGACCGCCATTTCCACCAGCCTTGGCAAGAAGGCGATCTCCGCCACTGTCAATGGCGCGCATTTCGACCTGCAATGGCCGATCGAGGGCGACGCCTCCATCGCGATCCATACCATGCAGGACAACGCCCAGGCGCTGGAACTGATCCGCCACGACTTCGCCCACGTGATGGCGCGCGCGGTGCAGGAGCTGTGGCCGGACGTGAAGGTCACCATCGGCCCGGTCCGCGACCAAGGCTGGTTCTACGACTTCGACCGGGCGGAACCCTTCACGCCCGAAGACCTTGGCCAGATCGAAGCGAAGATGAAGCACATCATCAACGCCCGCGAGGCCGTGAAGACCGAGGTCTGGGACCGCGAACGCGTTCGCGCGCATTACCAGGCCGCCGGAGAGCCCTTTAAGGTGGAACTGCTGGACCGCATTCCGGGCGACGAGCCGATCCGCATGTACTGGCACGGCGACTGGATGGACCTGTGCCGCGGCCCGCACCTGCAGAACACCGGACAGCTTCCGGCCGACGCCTTCAAGCTGACCACGGTGGCCGGCGCCTACTGGCTGGGTGATTCAACCCGCCCCATGCTGCAACGCATCTACGGCGTCGCCTTCAAGAACCGCGAGGATCTGAAGGCCCACCTGACCATGCTGGAGGAAGCGGCCAAGCGCGATCACCGCAAGCTGGGCCGCGAGATGGACCTGTTCCACCTGCAGGAAGAAGCGCCGGGCATGGTGTTCTGGCACCCGAACGGCTGGCAGATCTACCGCACGCTGGAAGACTACATGCGCGGCCGCCTGCGCAAGGCCGGGTATCAGGAGATCAAGACCCCGCAGGTCGTGGACCGCGTCCTGTGGGAAAAGTCCGGCCACTGGGAAGCTTACCGCGAGAACATGTTCATCGTGGAGGTGGACGAGGAAGGCGCCAAGGAAAAGCGCATCAACGCGCTGAAGCCGATGAACTGCCCGTGCCACGTGCAGGTCTACAACCACGGCCTCAAATCCTATCGCGACCTGCCGCTGCGGCTGGCGGAATTCGGATCGTGCCACCGCTACGAATCCTCGGGGTCGATGCACGGGCTGATGCGCGTGCGCGGCTTCGTGCAGGACGACGCCCACATCTTCTGCACCGAAGACCAGATCGAGGCGGAAACCGCGTCCTTCCTTGAACTGCTGTCCACCGTCTACCGCGACCTCGGGTTCGAGAAGTTCGACATCAAGCTGTCCACCCGTCCCGAGGTGCGCGTGGGGTCCGACGCGATCTGGGACAAGGCCGAAACCGCGCTGGCGCAGGCGATCGAGAAGGCGGGCTATCCCTACGAGGTGAACCCCGGCGACGGCGCCTTCTATGGCCCGAAGCTGGACTTCAAGCTGACGGACGCGATCGGGCGCGAGTGGCAGTGCGGAACGCTTCAGGCCGACTTCAACCTGCCCGACCGCCTGAAGGCCGAATATATCGGCGAGGACGGGGCCAAGCACATGCCGGTCATGCTGCACCGCGCCGTGCTGGGGTCGTTCGAACGCTTCATCGGCATCCTGCTGGAAAACTATGCGGGCAAGCTGCCCTTCTGGCTGGCCCCGCGCCAGGTGGTCGTCGCGTCCATCGTGTCGGACGCGGACGATTACGCGCGCGAGGTGGCCGAGGCGCTGAAGGCCGTGGGCGTTCTGGCCGAGACCGACCTGCGGAACGAGAAGATCAACTACAAGGTCCGCGAACATTCGGTGGGCAAGGTGCCGGTGATCCTGGCCGTGGGCATGCAGGAAGTCGGCAACCGCACCGTGTCCGTCCGCCGTTTGGGCGAAACCCGCACCGAAAGCGCCGAGCTGGCGGACATCGTCACCACGCTGGGCGCCGAGGCGCGGATGCCCGGCTGATCCCGGAGGGGGCCGGTCAGGCCCCCGCCACCCCGCCCCGCAGGCGATCCCGCTGGCTGGCCAGCCAGTAGGCGGTGATCAGGAGCGGCGCGCTCTGGATCTCTCCGCCCGCGATCCGGTTCATCAGGTCCGTGAAGGGGATCAGGTGGCCGCGGATGTCCTCCGCCTCCCCCTCCATCCCGAAGACGCCCGCCGCACCGTCCGGCAGATCCGCCATGCCCACATAGGCATAGACGAACTCCGCCTTCGCGCCCGGCGAAGGGTAGAAGGCGCTGGCCAGATGCAGCGCGCCAAGGGTCAGGTCCGCTTCCTCCACCGCCTCGCGGCGGGCGGTTTCCTCCGGCGGCTCGCCGGGATCGATGCGGCCGGCGATCGGCTCCAGCAGCCAGGGCTGCGGATCGTCGCGCCCCCAGGGGCCGGCGCGCCACTGTTCCACCAGCAGCACGCGGTCGCGCACCGGATCGTAGGGCAGCACCGTCACCGCATCGCCCGAGATGAAGACGCCCCGGTTCACGACCTCGCTCATGCGGCCGTCGAAGCGGCGGAAGCGGACGTCATATTCCTCCACCGCGAAGTAGTGGGCATAGGGCTGGATGCGGCGCACCTCATCCACATCGCCGGGGGCAGCGTTATGGCGCAGACCGACGGGTGCGGGCGATCCCACGGCGCGCAGGCGGCTGGCGGCGGACACGCGCATCTGGCCCAGCCGTTTCCGGATCGCCTGCGGATCGCGCTGGCCCATCAGCGCCATCACGTCGCGCGCAAGGATCCTGCCCGCGTCGTCATCGGCCACGTCACCATCGGTGGCGGCGTGAAAGAACGCGTCGCGTTCGGCCTCTTGCGCCGGATCGTCGCCGCGCACGATGGCGTGCAGCCCTTGGGACAGTGCGGTCATGCGCGGGTCACCGTGACCTGCGTCACGTCGCAGTTTCCACACGCAAAGGTGCTGGCGCAGGCGGCAAGGTAGAAGTTCCACATGCGGCGGAAGCGGTCGTCAAAGCCCATGGTCTGTATCTCGTCCCATCTGTCGTTGAAGGTGGCGTACCACTGGCGCAGCGTGCGCGAATAGCTTTGCCCGAATTCCCGCGATCCGTCGAACCGCAGCTGCGCCCGTTCCACCTCGCGCCGCAGCGCGGTGGGGGAGGGCAGCATCCCGCCCGGAAAGATGTAGCGCTGAATGAAGTCGACCTCGTGACGGTAGGTCTGAAACCGGGCGTCGGACACGGTGATGATCTGCAGGGCGGCGCTGCGGCCCGGATGCAAGGCGTCGCGCACCGCGTCGAAATAGGCGGGCCAGTAGGCCTCGCCCACCGCCTCGAACATCTCGATCGAGGCGACGCCGTCATACCGCCCTTTTTCATCCCGATAGTCCTGAAGCTTCAGCGTCACGCGGTCGGACAGCCCCGCCCCGGCGATCCGCTTCACCGCGAAGTCGTATTGCGCCTGCGAGATGGTGAGCCCCGTCACCCGCAGCCCCCGTTCGGCCGCCGCGTATTCGGCAAAGCCGCCCCAGCCGCAGCCGATCTCCAGCACATGCTCGCCCGGCCGCACGTTCATCCGGTCCACGAGGGCCGCGTATTTGCGGCGCTGCGCCTCCTCCAGCGTGTCCTCCCCCGTCTCAAACAGGGCCGAGGAGTAGGTCATCGTCCGGTCCAGCCACATCCGGTAGAAGTCGTTGCCCAGATCGTAGTGGTATTCGATGTTCCGCCGCGCCTGCGTCTTCGAATTCGACCTCATCCAATGGCGCAGGCGTTCATAGGCGCGCAGGAAGGCCTGACCCGGAAAGCCGTCATAGATGTGCTCGTGATCCATGTGGATCAGGTCCAGGAAGGCCTGAAGGTCCGGCGTGGACCATTCCCCGTCCATGTAGGCCTCGCAGAACCCCAGATCGCCTTCGCGCACCAGCCGGGCAAAGACGCCTGGGTCGTGGATGTGCAGTTCCGCGTCCGGGCCGGGCTGCGCGCCCTGATGGTCAAAAGCGCGACCATCGGGCAGCACGATCCGCAAATGGCCGTGGTCCAGCTTCCGCACCACGTCAAAGACCCGTTTGAAATAGCGCGGAAGTGCGGCCTCTCCCGCAACCGATGTCGGACCCGTCATGCGCTTCTCCCATCCATGCCATGGATGTGACCAAGTTTTTCCGCCTGCGACAAGCCCCGCCGCACGGTCACGGCTGACGCTGCCGGGCATAGGCCAGCAGCGCCCTTTCCCGCCCGCCCTTCAGGTCGATGATCGGTTCGGGGCGCGCCTTGGGGTCCAGCTTCCAACTGCGTGGCACGGCTTCGAAGAAGGCACGCAATTCGGGCGTGTCGGTCAGCCAGCGGTCGCGGTAGCGGCGCTTTGCGTCGAACTTCTCGGCCTGCGCGGCCGGGTTGAAGATGCGGAAATAGGGCGAGGCGTCGGGCCCGCAGCCCGCCACCCATTGCCAGTTCAAGGCGTTGGAGGCCGGATCCCAGTCGATCAGCGTCTCCTCGAACCAGCGCGCGCCGACGCGCCAGTCGGTCAGCAGGTGCTTGGTCAGGAAGCTCGCCACGATCATGCGCGCGCGGTTGTGCATGGTGCCGGTGGCGAACACCTCGCGCAGGGCGGCGTCTACGATCGGCTCCCCGGTCTGGGCGCGGCGCCAGGCTTCGGCGTCGGGATTGTCCGCCCGCCAGGGGAAGCGGTCCCAGCCCTCGCGCCAGTGCTGGTCGGGCAGCGTGGGAACGTGCCACAGAAGATGATGGGCGAAGTCGCGCCAGGCCAGCTCGCGAAGAAACGTCTCGGCCCCCGGCGCGCCGTTTTGCAGCGCGTCCATGGCCGTGTGCCACAGGGTGCGCGGCCCGATCTCTCCATAGGTCAGGTTTTCCGACATGCCGGAGGTGGCGCGCGAGGTCATGTCGTCCCGTGCGCGGACATAGCCGTCCAGACCGTCCAGCAGCGCGCCCAGACGCCGCTGGGCCGCCGCCTCCCCCACCACGGCGAAACGGGCGACCACGTCAGCGCCGCGGTTCATGGCAGCGCCCATCCCCCATGTCTCCAGCCGGTCCGAGGCGGGCCAGCGGTCGGGCGGGTTCAGCCGGTCCGGCGTGGGTGCGGGCGCGTCCACGCCCATCTGGCGCAGCGTGTTCCAGAACGGGGTGTAGACCCTGTAGTAGCCGCCCGTCTTCGTCCGGATCGCGTCCGGCGCGTGTAGGGTATGGCCGTGATGAACGACCACGCGCGGGCCTTCGGTCGCCGCCACGCGGTCGTCGCGGCGGCGGGACGCGGCGTCGTGCAGGCGGGTCAGATGGACCTCCTCGGCCCCTGTATCGTGCGCCAGATCGGTCAGAACCTGCACCGCATCGCCCCGCCGCAGGATCAGGCGGCTGCCCAGCCGTTCCAGCGTCTGCGCGAAGACGCCGATCGCCTGCCCCAGCCGCCATTTCGGCGCGGCGGCCAGCGCCTCGGTTTCCGGGTCCAGGATGAAGACCGGGATCAGGGGGCGGCCGGTGGCCAGCGCCGCCGTCAGGGCCGGGTTGTCGCCGATCCGCAGGTCCCGCCGCAGCCAAAGAAGAACCGGGGCGGTCATGCGGTCACGTTCACCACGGTGCGGCCCCGGACCCCGCCCTTCAGGATCGCCTCGGCCAGATCCGGCACGTCGCCAAGACCCACCTCCGTCACCGTCTGGCGGATCTTGTCCATCGGCATGTCCTGCGCGATCCGGTCCCAGGCGCGCTGGCGCAGGGGCACGGGGCACATGACGGAATCGATGCCCAGCAGGTTCATCCCGCGCAACAGGAAGGGCAGCACGGTCGTGGACAGCTCGGCCCCGCTCGCAAGCCCCACCGCCGCTACCGACGTGCCATAGCGCATCTGCGTCAGCACCCGCGCCAGCGTCATGCCCCCGACGGAATCGATGCAGCCGGCCCATTGTTCATGATCCACCGGCCGTGCCGGCGGTTCGGCCAAGTCCGCGCGGGACACGATCCGCGTGGCCCCCAGACCCAGAAGGTAGTCGTTCACCGCCTCCCGCCCGCTGGAGGCGACGACGGTGTGACCCAGCGCCGCCAGCAGCGCCACGGCCACCGATCCGACACCGCCCGAGGCGCCGGTCACCAGCACCTCCCCCTCCGTCAGCCCGTGATCTTCCAGCGCCATCACGGCCAGCATCGCCGTGAACCCGGCCGTGCCCAGCGCCATCGCGTCGCGGGTGGACAGGCCCTTCGGCAGCGCCACCAGCCAGTCGCCCTTCACCCGGGCGCGCGTGGCGTATCCGCCCCAGTGCATCTCGCCCACGCGCCAACCCGTCAGCACCACCTTGTCGCCCACCGCGTGCCGCGGATCGTCCGAGGCCGTGACCGTGCCCGCGAAATCGATCCCCGCCACATGGGGCCAGCGCTTCACCGCGTCCCACTGCCGGGTCACGATCAGCCCGTCCTTGTAGTTGAGCGTGGAGTATTCGACGTCCACCGTCACGTCGCCCGCGGGCAGGCGGTCGTCGTCGATCTCGGTCACCTCGGGGCGGCCGTCGGCTTGCATCAGCAGGGCCCGGAACTGTGTCATGCGGTCACTCCTTCGCGCTGCCTGTCAGGTAGAGGGATGGCACGGCTTGCCAAGGGCGCACAAGTTTCGGGCAAAGCCCGTCCGACGGGCGATCGGCACTGGACGCACCCCCGCCCCCGCCATAGGATTCGGGGCGATTTCCATGCTTTGAGGATACCATGACCAAGACGCTTCTCGGCGCCGCCTCGGCCATCGCCCTTGCCCTTCCCGCCTTTGCCGCCGATCCCGACCTGATCGTGCTGGACTGGGCCGGCTTCGACGTGCCCGGCCTTGTGCAGGGCTATGCGGACAAGAACGGCGACGCGCCGACCTATTCGCTGTTCGGCGACGATGACGAGGCGTTCCAGAAGGTCGCCTCGGGCTTCCGTGCGGATGTGGGGCATCCCTGTTCGCAGATGGTGTCGAAATACCGCGACGCCGGGCTGATCGAACCGTGGGACGTCTCCCGCATCCCGGCCTATGACAAGATCGACGCCCGGTTTACGGATTCGCCGATCTTCAAGGATGACACCGGCGTCTGGTTCATCCCGACGGACTATGCCTACACCGCCGTCGCCTACAACCCCGACACGGTTCCGGAAGAGGATGTGCAGAGCCTCGAGGTCTTCAAGGATCCGAAATACGCGGGCCGCATCTCCCTTCCCGACAACACGGACGACATCTGGGCGCTGGCCTATCTGGCAACGGGCGTGACCGACTGGACCAACGCGACGGACGAACAGTTCGAAGCGGCCGCCCAATGGCTGCGCGACGTGCATCCCAACGTCGTCGCCTACTGGGCGGACCCGGCCGAACTGACGCAGCTGATGGCCGGGGGCCAGGTACAGGTGGCGTGGTCGTGGAACGACGGCGTGGCGCTGATGCAGGAAGACAACTTCCCCATCGCCTTCAACCGTCAGGCGAAGGAGGGCGCATCCTCCTTCTTCTGCGGCTATGTGAACTTCAAGGGCGCTCCGGGCAACGAGGACAAGGCCTACGACTTCATCAACTCGTGGCTGGCCCCCGAATCCGCCCAGGTTCTGGTGGACAACATCGGCTATGCCCACACCAATCCCGACGGCATGGCCATGGTGTCGGAAGAGGATCTGAAGACCGCTTATCTGGACCCGGTCGAGGGCACGCTGCTGTCGCAGACGCCGATCGACAACCAGATGCGCGACCGCATGGTCCAGACCTTCGAGGAGATCAAGGCCGGGTTCTGATCCCCCGGCCCCGCGTCATTTCATCGGGTCGTGGCCCCAGTTCATCAGGGAATAGCGCCAGTCGCTGTGTTCCATGTCGGACTGGGGCCCGCCCTGAGCCTTGTGGCGCTTGATGTAGCCCACGACCTTGCCCATGTGCGCCCAGTCGTCGTCCGACAGGTCCGCCTTCTTCGTGTCTTGGATCTTCAGGATATGACGGCCCGACTGATGGCCCGTGCTTTCGCCCTCGCCCCGCGTGTCGCCGACGCTGCGGCTTTCCTCCGTGTCCAGCCACCGCTTCAGCGCCGCCGGCGTCATGTTCACCAGCTTGGACCATTCGTCCCAGATGTCGTCATGCGATTTGGTCATCGGCGTCTCCTTTGCCGTCGGGAAACCGCCCGACGGGCGGGAAGTTCCGCCCCTTGCCCCGCCCAAACCTTCGGCCTATATCAGGGCTGTTCGGGCTTGCTCGGACTATGGCGATAAACGCACCCGTAATAAGCGGATCGGACCCGGGGGCGGTACCCGGCGGCTCCACCAACACTCCCTCGTTGGGGGCGGAGGGGGCCGAAACAGGATCGACGAACGTCTAAAGGGGCCAGCTTTCGCTCGGTGAGGTACCACCGTTATCGGTCCGAATTGTACAGTTGCCAACGACAACCGTGCTCCGATGGCCGTCGCTGCGTAAGCAGTGAAGGTTATCGAAACCTAAGTCCTTGCGCTTAGCCGCGTAAGGCGGGGCCCGCAGGAGCCTGGCAACAGAATCCTGCACCTCCCTTTCATTCCCGTGATCGACGTTCTATGCTTTCCAGCAGCAGCCGGAGGAGCGCATGGCCAGTACGATCGATTATGGCAACCTGATGCATCGCGCGATGCGCACGCTGATCCAGAACGTGCTGGAGGACGTGGCCCGCGACGGCCTGCCGGGCGACCACCATTTCTTCATCACCTTCGACACGAACGCCGAAGGCGTGGAGATCGCCGACTGGCTGCGCATGCGCTACCCCGAGGAGATGACCGTCGTCATCCAGCACTGGTTCGACAACCTGGTCGTCACCGACGAAGGCTTCACGATCACGCTGAACTTCGGCAACCAGCCCGAACCGCTGGCCATCCCCTTCGACGCCATCCGCACCTTTGTCGATCCGTCCGTCGAATTCGGCCTGCGCTTCGAGACGCAGGAGCAGGTCGATGAGGAGGACGGGGACGACGAGGATGACGGCCCGGACGACCTACCGCCCGACACCCCGCGCGGCGAGGCCGAGATCGTCAGCCTGGACAAGTTCCGCAAATAGACCCCGGCCGATCTGCCCGCATACCGCGGCATGCCGATTGATCTGATCGCCGGTCCGGCCTATCACATGGGCCAGCGACAGGAGGATCACATGACCGCGACCCGCACCGAGACCGACAGCTTCGGCCCGCTTGACGTTCCCGCCGACAAGTACTGGGGCGCGCAGACGCAGCGCTCCATCCAGAACTTCCCGATCGGCTGGGAAAAGCAGCCCGTCGCGATCATCCGCGCGCTGGGCGTCATCAAGAAGGCCTGTGCACTGGTGAACAAGGCGCAGGGCGACATGGACGCCAAGCTGGCCGACACCATCGCCGCCGCCGCGCAAGAGGTGATCGACGGCAAGTTTGACGACAACTTCCCGCTGGTCGTCTGGCAGACGGGGTCTGGCACCCAGTCCAACATGAACGCGAACGAGGTGATCTCGAACCGCGCGATCGAGATGCTGGGCGGCGAGATGGGGTCGAAGAAGCCCGTCCACCCGAACGACCACTGCAATATGGGCCAGTCGTCCAACGACACCTTCCCGACCGCGATGCACGTGGCCATCGGCATGATGGCCCGCGACACGCTGATCCCGGGGCTTGAGAAGCTGCACAAGGCGCTGGTCGCGAAGTCCGAAGAGTTCAAGGACATCATCAAGATCGGCCGCACCCACACGCAGGACGCGACGCCCCTGACGCTGGGCCAGGAATTCTCGGGCTACGCAAAACAGGTGGAAAAGGGGATCGAGCGGGTGAAGGCCTGCCTGCCCGACATCTACGAACTGGCGCAGGGCGGCACCGCCGTCGGCACCGGCCTGAACACCCGCGTGGGCTGGGACACCCGCGTCGCAGCCGAAATCGCGACGATCACGGGCCTGCCCTTTGTCACCGCGCCCAACAAGTTCGAGGCGCTGGCCGCGCATGACGCGATGGTCATGTTCTCGGGCGCGCTGAAGACGGTGGCCGCATCGCTGTTCAAGATCGCGAACGACCTGCGGCTGCTGGGCTCCGGCCCCCGCTCGGGCCTGGGCGAACTGATCCTGCCGGAGAATGAGCCGGGATCGTCCATCATGCCGGGCAAGGTGAACCCGACGCAGGCTGAGGCGCTGACCATGGTCTGCGCCCATGTCATGGGCAACGACGCCGCCGTGGGCTTCGCCGGAAGCCAAGGGCATTTCGAGCTGAACGTCTACAACCCGATGATGTCCTACAACGTGCTGCAATCCATGCAGCTTCTGGGCGACGCGGCAGGTTCGTTCACGGACAACATGGTCGTGGGCACGCAGGCCAATACCGCGCGGATCGACAAGCTGATGAAGGAATCGCTGATGCTGGTCACGGCGCTGGCCCCCACCATCGGCTATGACAACGCGACCAAGGTGGCCAAGACCGCGCACAAGAACGGCACCACCCTGCGTGAGGAGGCGATCGCTCTCGGCCTCGTGGATGGTGAGACGTTCGACCGCGTGGTCCGTCCTGAAGACATGATCGGCCCGAAAGGCTGATGGGGAAGATCGTCAACCTGCGCGCCGTCCGCAAGACGCGCGAACGTGACGCGAAGCGCGCGCAGGGCGACACCAACGCCGCGAAGTTCGGCCTGACCAAGGCCGAACGTCACCGCCAGACGGCCGAGGCCGAGAAGGCCCGCCGCGATCTGGACGGGCACAAGACGGACCGCCCGACGGAATGAACGGGCCGGAAAAGCACTCCCTCACCCTGCACGGGCACCGCACCAGCGTGACGCTGGAGCCGGAATTCTGGAAGGCCTTCCGCGAGATTGCCGGGGAGGAAGGCAAACCGCTCAACCTCCTCGCGGCCGAGATCGACGCGGGCCGGGGGGAGGCGAACCTCGCCTCGGCCATCCGCGTCTTCGTGCTGCGGCGGTATCGCCCGGTCTAACCCAGACGGCCCAGCAGCGGCACGTTTTCCAGCAGGAAGAACGAGAACATGCTGAAGAGGCCCGTCACCAGCGCCACGCCGACAAGGATCAGAAGCGCGCCCATCGCCTTTTCGATCACGCCCATCCACGGCTTCAGCCGGTTCATCACGCCGATGGCGCGGTTGATGAACAGCGCGGCCAGAAGGAAGGGCAGCCCAAGCCCGATGGCATAGACGCCCAGCAGCGCCGTGCCGCGGGCGACGTTCGCCTCGGTCGCTGCCAGGGACAGGATGGCGCCCAGTTGCGGGCCGATGCAGGGCGTCCAGCCGAAGGCGAAGGCCAGCCCCAGCACATAGGCGCCCAGGGCGGTGCCGCCCTGATCGCCCGCATCCATCCGCGCCTCACGGTTCAGGAGGGGGATGCGCAGCACGCCGATGAAGTGCAGGCCGAACAGGATCACCACGATCCCCGACACCTTGGTCATCACGTCCTGATATTGCAGAAGCGCGGTCCCGATGGCCGAGGCCGCGATTCCCAGGAACAGGAAGACGGTGGACAGGCCCATCACGAAGAACAGCGCCGGCAGCAGGATGCGGCGTCGCCCCCCCTGCCCGCGCATGTCGTTCATGCTGATCCCGCTCATATAGGCCAGATAGGGCGGCACGATGGGCAGCACGCAGGGGCTGAGGAAGCTGAGCACACCCGCCGTCAGCGCGATCATCATCGCGGACAAAAGCCCGGCGTCCAACATGTCGAAATTGGCCATATGCCCTCCTGATCCTCCATCGCATAACACGAACCACAGGCGGATCACGAGGGGGGCGGCGTCACTTCCGCGTGCAAAAAGGGCGCCCGAAGGCGCCCTTTTCCCAGATCAGCTTACACGGCCCACCAGCCGCGGCGACGCGGCTTGGTGTCCTCCGCAGGCTCATCAGCCGGCGCAGGTTCGGGCGTGGCGACGGGTTCGGGCGTGGCCACCGGCGCGGCTTCGGCCACAGGCTCCTCCGCCATCGGCTCGGCCTTCTTGCGGCTGCGGGTGCGCTTGGGGGCCGCCTCCTCGGTGGCTTCGGCCGCGGGTTCGGCCTTCTTGCGTGTGCGCTTGGGGGCCGGGGCCTCCTCGGCCGCAGGCTCCGCCGCCTTGCGGGTGCGCGTGCGGGTCCGCTTCGGCGCGGCTTCGGCCACGACCTCGGCGTCCTCGGCCGTGGGCTCGGTCACGGGCTCGGCCTTCTTGCGGCTGCGCGTGCGGCGCTTCGGCTCGGCCACCACCTCGGCGGCAGGCTCTTCGACCGGCGCGGCGATGGGGGCGGGTTCGGGCTGCGGCTCGGGGTCGATCGGCGCTTCCGCGATCTCCTCGGCCACGCTGTCGCCACCGGCCGAATCCTCGTCCGACGCGGCTTCGGCCCCGGCGAGTTCCGCCTGGCCCGACCGGCGACGCCGACGACGACGGCGCTTCTTCTTGCCGCCACCCTCGCCCGGCTCCTCGGCTGTGTCCGCAGCGTCGACCGTTTCGGTCGCGTCCGACATGTCCACGGTTTCGGTCTCGTCGACCTCCTCCGCAGCCACCGGCAGGTCCAGCTCTTCCTCTTCCACCAGCTCGCCCATCAGCGACGCATCGCCGGTGATGACCGAAGACGCCGGCACGATGCGCGTGGCCGTGTTGAACTTTTCGATCGAGTAATCAGGCGACACCAGATGCGGGTCCGCCTCGATCCGCACGGCCATGCCATAGCGCGTCTCGATCAGCGCGATGTGCTCGCGCTTGTTGTTCATCAGGAAGTTCACGACCGCAACCGGCGCCTTCAGCAGCACCTCTTTCGACCGCTTGCGCGTGCCTTCTTCCTCCAGCTGGCGCAGGACCTGCAGCGACAGGCTGTCATCCGAACGGATGAGGCCGGTGCCGTGGCAATGCGTGCAGGGCTGGGTCGTGGATTCCAGCATGCCCGGATGCAGGCGCTGACGGCTCATCTCCATCAGGCCGAAGCCCGAGATGCGGCCTACCTGGATGCGCGCGCGGTCGGTCTTCAGCTTGTCCTTCAGGCGCTTCTCGACGGCGATGTTGTTCTTGCGCTCGTCCATGTCGATGAAGTCGATGACGATCAGGCCGGCAAGGTCGCGCAGGCGCAGCTGGCGGGCCACCTCCTCGGCGGCCTCCAGGTTCGTCTTCAGCGCCGTTTCCTCGATCGAGCCTTCCTTGGTCGCCCGGCCCGAGTTCACGTCCACGGCCACCAGCGCCTCGGTCACGCCGATCACGATGTAGCCGCCCGATTTCAGCTGCACGATCGGGTTGAACATGCCACCCAGATAGCTTTCCACCTGATAGCGCGCGAACAGCGGCATGGGGTCGGCGTAGCGTTTCACCTGCCGCGCATGATCGGGCATGATCATCCGCATGAAGTCCTTGGCGGTGCGATAGCCTTCTTCGCCCTCGACCAGCACTTCCTCGATCTCAGAGTTGAAGAGATCGCGGATCGTCCGCTTGATCAGGTCGCCTTCCTCGTAGATCTGGGCGGGCGCCACCGATTTCAGCGTCAGCTCGCGGATCTGTTCCCACAAGCGCATCAGGTATTCATAGTCGCGGCGGATCTCGGGCTTCGTGCGCTTCGATCCGGCGGTGCGGATGATCAGGCCCGCGCCTTCCGGCACGGACAGCTCGGCCGCGATCTCCTTCAGCTTCTTGCGGTCGGCGGCCTGCGTGATCTTGCGGGAAATCCCGCCGCCCCGCGCCGTGTTCGGCATCAGCACGCAGTAACGACCGGCCAGCGACAGGTAGGTGGTCAGCGCGGCGCCCTTGTTGCCCCGCTCCTCCTTCACGACCTGCACCAGCATGATCTGGCGGACCTTGACCACTTCCTGGATTTTGTAGCGGCGGGCGCGCGGCTTGCGGGGCGCGCGGATTTCCTCGCTCACATCCTCTTCGGCGATCGACTCGATGTCGTCGGCCTCGTCGCCTTCTTCACCCTCTTCGGTGGACGCGGCGGCGGCCTCCTCGGCGTCCTGCCGCTTGGAGGCTTCCTCGTCGTCGCGGGCGAAGGCGCGTTCCTCGGCCAGCAGCGCCTCGCGGTCGGCCACCGGGATCTGGTAGTAGTCGGGATGGATCTCGGCGAAGGCGAGGAAGCCGTGGCGGTTCCCGCCGTAATCGACAAAGGCCGCCTGCAGCGACGGCTCCACCCGCATCACCTTGGCAAGGTAGATGTTGCCGGAAATCTGGCGCCTGTTTACGGTCTCGAAGTCAAACTCCTCGACCTTGTTTCCGTCCACCACGACGACCCGGGTTTCCTCCGGGTGCGTGGCATCGATCAGCATTTTCTTGGCCATTGTGTTCCAATGCGCCCAAACAGACGTTTCTTCCCCGCAGGCGGGATCGGTCAGGCTGCGTGTGGCGGCTTGTAGGGGCGTGGATGCGCGGCGGACAGGGCATCGGGGCGCCGGAACGGCACCTCTCATCTCCTGTCATCAGTCCTGCGCCCATCGCGGTTCTGTCCCGGGCGCATCAGGCGCCCTGTTGATCGACCCGCCAAAGACCCGGCGGGCAAATGTCGTGACCTTTCGGCCGAACTGCCATCTGCGTCCGCCAGAGGGGCGTCCCCCTTGGTCCTTCGCGGATGGCGAAACTGTGTGCACGCGGCCCGCCTTCCGGCGCAAGGCTGCGTGGGTCCAACAATAAGGGCAGCGTGGCTGAAAAGACAATGGGTCTTTTCCACAGGCCCGCCGTCAGTTGAACGCGCCGACTCCGCCGCCGATCATGCCGCCCGTCACAGGCTCGCCGCCCGTCAGCTCACCGGCGACCGCGCCGCCGATGGCGCCCGTGGCCTCCCGCTCGGGTTCGGCTTCGGTCTGGGGCTGGGTGGCCGGTGCGGGCCGGTCTGGCCGGCGCTCGGCGGTCTGGCCCGGCCCTTCGCCGCGCATCACGGCGCGCGGGCCGCCTTCATGGGGCGCGCAGGCGGCCACCAGCATCGACAGCATCAGGATACGCAGCATCGGGTCCTCGTGAAAAAAGGGCGCGGGATGTGTCCCGCGCCCATCCTGTCAGACGTAGTCGGCCCGCTGCAAACTGTATTTGGCCATCTTCTCGTTCAGCGTGCGGCGCGGCAGGCACAGCTCCTCCATCACCGCGACGATGGATCCCTTGTGGCGGCGCATGGTGTTGTCGATCAGCATACGTTCGAACGCCTCGACGTAATCCTTCAGGGGTTTGCCCTCGGTCGTCAGCGCGGGGCCCGACGCCTCGTTGTCGGCCATCAGCAGAGATGCGATGGAGCCCGATCCCCGGCGGTTCTGCAGCACCGCCCGTTCGGCGATGTTGACCAGCTGGCGCACGTTGCCAGGCCACGGGGCCTGCAGAAGCTGCGCCGCCTCCTGCGCGGTCACCTGCGGCGCCTCGCAGCCGTATTCCTCGGAAAACTGCTCCGACATGCGGGTGAACAGGGTCAGCATGTCCTCGCCCCGCGTCCGCAGGGGCGGCAGCACGATGGTCATGGCCCCCAGACGATAGAAGAGGTCGGGCCGCAGCACGTCCTCCAGCGTCTTGTCCGGGGCGTGCTGGTTGCAGATCGCGATGATCCGCGTTTCCGGTGGCACGTCCTGCCCGTTGATCAGCGTCAGAAGGCGCGATTGCAGCGGATGGCTCAGCGCCTCCACATCCTCAAGGCACAGGGTGCCGCCGCGCGCCTCGTCCACCAGCGGCAGGCCGCCTTCCTCCACCGGGCCGAACAGCTTGGCCTGAAGCTGATCCTCGGTCCACGCCGCGCAGGAGATGGTGACGAACTTCTTGCCCGCGCGCGGCCCCACGGCGTGCAGCGCGTGCGCCACCAGCGTCTTGCCCGTTCCCGTCTCGCCGTCGATCAGCACGTGGCTGTCGGCCTGCCCCAGATCGAGGATGTCCTCGCGCAGCCGCTCCATCGCCGGAGAGGTGCCGATCAGCTTCTGCATGATGATGCTGGCGTCCGACAGTTCCCGCCGCAGGGCGCGGTTGTCCAGCGTCATCCGCCGCGCCTGCGTGGCCTTCTTGGCCAATTCGGTCATGCGGTCGGGGTTGAACGGCTTTTCCAGAAAGTCGAAGGCACCCAGACGCATCGCCTCCACCGCCATGGGCACGTCGCCATGGCCGGTGATCATGATGACCGGCAGACCCGAATCCAGCGACATGAACCGCTTCAGCAGCGCCATGCCGTCCATGCCCGGCATGCGGATGTCGCTGACGACGATGCCGGGATAGTCGGGGCCGATGGCCTTCAGCGCCTCCTCGGCCGACCCGTAGGTTTCGGCGTCAAACCCCGACAGCGCCAGCCACTGGCTGACCGACTGCCGCATGTCGGCCTCGTCGTCCACGATCGCGACCTTCATTGCTCGAGCCATACAAAACCTCACTCAGCTGCTTTCAATCGATCTTGAAGTAAGGGCAGCTGCACTTCGAAAACAGCCCCGCCCCCTTCGGCATTCGTCGCCGTCAGCCGTCCGCCCAGATCCTTCACGATCCCTGACGAGATCGCGAGGCCCAGTCCGACCCCCTCGCCCGGCTTCTTCGTCGTGTAGAACGGCTCGAACAAATTGCCCAGGTCAGCGATCCCGGGGCCACTGTCGCGCACGCGCAGGCTGACTGTCTGGCCCTCCTCCAGCGTGATGTCGATCCGGGGGGCGGCGACGTCCTTGGTGGCGTCCAGCGCGTTGCGCAGCAGGTTGATGATCACCTGTTCCAGCCGCAGCCGGTCGGCCAGCACCATCACCGGCTTGCGCGGGATCTGGCGGTTGATGCGGACCACGCGCACCTTCAACTGCGGTTCCATCATCGACAGCGCGCCCGACACGCAATGGCGCACGTCCACCGGCTCGAACGCCTCGCCGCCCTTGCGGGCGTAGGATTTCAGCTGGCGGGTGATGGCACCCATCCGTTCGATCAGGTCGTCGATGCGCTGGAACGAGGACATCGCCTCCTCGGTCCGCTTGCGCTGCAACAGAAGGCGCGCGCCGGCCAGATAGGTCTTCATCGCGGCCAAGGGCTGGTTCAGCTCGTGGCTGACGGCGGCCGACATTTCGCCCAAAGCCGCCAGCTTCGACGATTGCGCCAGCGTCGCCTCGGCCGAGGCCAGCTCCTTCTGGGCCTTTTCCCGTTCGGAGATCTCGCGCTGCAGGCGCTGGTTCAACAGCCGCAGTTCCGCGGATTCGCGCTGGAGCGACAGGCTGCGCGACCAGGCGCGGCGCGACAGCATGTAGAAGGTCGCGGCCATGAGGATCGCGAAGCCCATGATCTCCAGCGCCAGAACCGCGTTCACGCGTTCGCGCACGCTGTCATAGGCGGTGAAGGTGATCAGCCGCCAGCCGCGGAAGGGCACGCGGGCGTCGGCGCGCAGCACGGCCTCGCCGGCCAGATAGGCGTCCGGCGGCTCCTGCGCCCAGTCGGCCGTCAGCTGGAACGCCCGCCGGATGGCGGAGGGCGGATCCTGCACGGCCAGCGCCTCGGCCAGCTTCAGGCCCCGCCAGCGCGGTTCGGTGGCGAGGATCACGACGCCTTCGCTGTCTGTCACCAGAACCGCGTCCTGAAGCCCGGCCCAGGCGCGTTCGTATTTCATCAGGTCCACGGCGATGGCCACGACCCCGATCACCTGCCCGTCCTGCACCACGGCGCGGGAATAGGTGAAGTCGAACGCCCCTTCCGTGCGGCGCGTGGCCGAAAACACCGTGTCCTTGGTGCGCATCGCGTCCACGAAGAACGCGTCGTTGCGATAGTTGGTGCCCAGCAGGTTGCGGTTCGTCGCCCCGACCACCCGTCCCGACCGGTCCAGCAAAGAGATGGAGGCCGACCCGATCTCCGTCTGGAACGAGATCAGCCGCTGCGACGTCGCCACGTAGTCGTTGGAGGACAGCGCCCCGATCAGGGCGGAGTCCCGCGCCAGCAGCAGCGGCACGACCGAGGTGCGCTGCAACTCGTTCAGCAGGTTGCCCGCGTACAGCGCCATGCGCACTTCGGCGCTGTTGCGCGTGGTTTCCGTGGCGCGTTCGGTCATCCAGCGGTTGGTGACCAGCACCATGGTCACCGCGATGACCGTCAGGACCACAAGGACGATCCGCAGCCGCCACGAGATTCCCGGGCGTGCGTCTCCATCCTCGTCGCTCTGGTCGCGCTTCAACATCGGCGCAGGATATTCCCGCGCCGGCACACCCTCAAGCGGGGTTCGATCAGGCAAGCGCCATCCTGCCCAGAAGCGCGTCGAACAGCGCCCGGCCGTCGCCGCTGCCCAGCATCGGGTCCATCGCGCGTTCGGGATGCGGCATCATGCCCAGCACCCGGCGGTTGGCCGACAGGATGCCCGCGATGTCGTTCATGGCCCCGTTGGGGTTGTCCAGATAGGTGAAGGCGATGCGATCCTCGTCCGCCAGCTGCGCCAGCGTGTCGGGATCGGCGGTATAGTTGCCGTCATGATGCGCGATCGGCACGGTGATGGACGCGCCCTCGGCATAGCCTTGCGTGAACACGCTGTCCGCGGTGTGGACCTTCAGGTGCACCTGCCGGCAGATGTATTTCAGACCCGCATTGCGCATCAGCGCGCCCGGCAGCAGGCCGGTTTCCGTCAGGACCTGGAAACCGTTGCAGATGCCGATGGCATAGCCGCCCCGTTCCACATGCGCGGCCAGCGCGGTGGAGATGGGTGAGCGTGCCGCGATCGCGCCGCAGCGCAGGTAGTCGCCAAAGGAAAAGCCGCCCGGCACGCCCACCACGTCCACGCCTTCGGGCAGCGCCGTTTCCTTGTGCCACACGGTCACGACCTCGGCCCCCGCGTCACGGAAGGCGACGGCCAGATCGCGGTCGCAATTGGACCCGGGATAGGTGATGACGGCGGCTTTCATGGGGCGAAACCTTTGGCTGGAAGGATTGCGCGTGCCATAGCGCAAAGCGCCGCGCGTGGCCAGAGGCTTGACTTTCGGGGACGGATCGGCCATCTGAGGGCCAACCGACCGCCGCTGCCGCGTGAGCAGCCGACAAAGGCACGGTCATCCGGTTCCCACGATCACGCAGGGGTCCGCGGCAATTCCGCCGCACACCACCGCCAATCAGGGATATCCCATGACGACCTTCGCCGATCTCGGCCTCAGCGAAAAGCTGCTGAAAGCCCTTTCCAACACGAAACTGACCACGCCGACCCCGATCCAGGAACAGGCGATCCCCCACATCATGAAGGGTTCGGACCTGATGGGCTTGGCCCAGACCGGCACCGGCAAGACGGCGGCCTTCGGCCTGCCGCTGCTGCACCGCATCCTCGACATCGGCCACCCGCCGGGGCCGAAGAACGTGCGCGCGCTGATCCTTGCGCCGACGCGGGAACTGGTCACCCAGATCTCCGACAACCTGACGATGTTCACCAAGGGCACGCCCGCCAAGGTCACGACCGTCGTGGGCGGCGCGTCGATCTTCCGTCAGGCCGAACGCCTCGCACGCGGCACCGACGTGCTGGTGGCCACCCCGGGCCGCCTGATCGACCTGCTGGAACGCGGCGACGTGAACCTGGACCAGTGCGGCTATCTGGTGCTGGACGAGGCTGACCATATGCTGGACATGGGCTTCATCCATTCGCTGCGGAAGATCGCGAAATACATCCCGCTGCGCCGCCAGACGATGCTCTTCTCGGCCACCATGCCGAAGGACATCGAGGAGCTGGCCCAGACCTACCTGCGCAACCCGGTGAAGGTCCAGGTCTCGCCCCCCGGCAAGCCGGCCGACAAGGTGACGCAGGCCGTGCATTTCACCCCGCAGGGCGACAAGGCCAAGCTGCTGGAAGGCTACCTGAAAGAGCATCCGGGCGAGCGGTCCATCGTCTTCGGCCGCACCAAGCACGGGTCGGAAAAGCTGATGAAGCTGCTGGTCAGTTGGGGCTTCAAGGCCGGGTCCATCCACGGCAACAAGTCGCAGAACCAGCGCGACCGCACCCTGACCGAATTCCGTGAAGGCACGGTTGAGGTTCTTGTGGCCACGGACGTCGCGGCCCGCGGCATCGACATCCCGGGCGTGAAGCATGTCTACAACTACGACATGCCGAACGTGGCCGAAAACTACGTCCACCGCATCGGCCGCACAGCCCGCGCCGGCACCGAAGGCCGCGCCATCGCCTTCTGCGCCCCGGCCGAGATGGGCGAGTTCCGCGACATCGAGAAGCTGCTGAAAAAGGCGATCCCGGTGATCGGCGGCGCCCCCTGGGCCGCGTCCGACGTGGCGGCGGTCCCCAAGCCCGGCCAGAACCGCGGCGCCCGCCCGCAGCACAAGCCGCGCGGTCACGCCCCGGGCAAGCCCGACGCCTCCAAGGCCAAGCCGCGACCGCCCCGCCCGCAGGGCAAGCCGGGTGGCGCCACAGCCCCACGCCGCGCCGCGCGCTAAGGGGACACTTCCCCACCGCTTCGCCCTGCGCTATGGGATGCGCATGGCGAAGCTCTATTTCCACTACTCCACGATGAACGCTGGGAAATCGACGCTGCTTCTGCAGGCGGCGCACAATTACCGCGAACGTGGGATGCAGGTCATAACCCTGACGGCCGCGCTGGACAACCGCGCGGGGCCAGGGCGCATCGCCAGCCGCATCGGCATCGCCGAGGATGCGGAAACCTTCACTGAATCCTGCGACCTTTTCGCCCGCATCCACGCGCGGCAGGCGGTGACGCCGCCCGCCTGCGTCTTTCTGGACGAGGCGCAGTTCCTGACCGAGGCCCAGGTCTGGCATCTGGCCCGGGTGACCGACGATCTGGGCATTCCCGTCATGTGCTATGGCCTGCGCGTCGATTTCCGCGGCCAGCTTTTTCCCGGATCGGCGGCTTTGCTGGCGCTGGCGGATGACTTGCGCGAAATCCGCACCATCTGCCATTGCGGCCGCAAGGCGACGATGGTCGTGCGTCGCGGCCCGGACGGGACGGCCCTGCGCACCGGCGCGCAGGTGCAGATCGGCGGCAATGAAACCTATGTCTCGCTGTGCCGACGGCACTGGCGCGAGGCGGTCGGAGAGACGATGACATGACGCAACGGCGCATGACCGCCCTTCGCCAGTACGCCCGGCTTGAATGTCCCGGCCTTTGGCGCGAGCATGCGGCCGCACAGCGCCGGGAGGTCATCGTCTTCTTCCGCGAGGCGTCGCTGATCCTGGCCGATCCGCAGAACGACCAGCCGCTGACACATTGGTCCCTCCCGGCGGTGCAGCGCCTGAACGACACCATCCCGGCGATCTACGCCCCCGGTGACGACCTTGAGGGCGAGACCGTGGAGATCGAGGAGGCGGACATGATCGCCGCCCTGTCCACCGTGCGCGGCGCGCTTGAATCCGCCCGCCCCCATCCGGGGCGGCTGCGCAACCTGATGCTGGGTGGCCTTCTGGCGCTGGTCATCCTGTCGGCCTTCTTCGTGCCAAGGGCCATCATCTCGCACACGCTGGACGTCGTCCCCTCCGCCACCCGCGCGCGGCTGGGAGAGATGGCTTTGGCCGAGATGGTTCAGGTCACTGGCGCGCCCTGCGCCGCCCCCCTGGGCCGGGCGGCCACGGAAACGCTGGCCACGCGGGTGTTTGGCGCGGCGTCATGGCGGATCATCGTGGTGCGCGACGGGCTGACCCATCCCGTCCACCTGCCGAACCGCCAGATCCTGATCCCCGCAGCGCTGGTGGAACAGCAGGACGCCCCCGACGCCGTGGCGGGGGCCGCGCTCGTCGAAGGGCTGCGCTTCGGGATCGAGGATCCGCTGCGCCCCTTGCTGCAACATGCCGGCATTTGGGCGACGCTGCGGCTTCTGACCACGGGCGCGCTGCCCGAAGGCGCGATGGACGGCTATGCCGAGGCCACCGCGCAGGCCGCCCCCACCGACATCCCGGCCGAGGTGCTGCTGACCCAGTTCACCGTGGCGAAGGTGCCGATGACGCCTTGGCTGCGCACCCTGCCGCCCACCACCCGCACCGCCGCCCTGATGGAGAGCGAGCCGTTCCCCGCCGGCGCCCCCGTGCCGATCATGGACGACAACGAATGGGTCAGCCTGTCGGGCATCTGCCGCGAGTGAACGGCCTCACTTCGTGCCGAACATCCGGTCGCCCGCATCGCCCAGACCCGGCACGATGTAGCCGTGATCGTCCAACCGGTCGTCCAGCGCGGCGGTGATGATCGGCACGTCGGGATGGGCGCGGCGCATCACCTCCACCCCCTCGGGCGAGGCCAGAAGACACAGGAAGCGCAGGTTCTTCGCCCCCTTCTCCTTCAGCAGGTCGATGGCCGCGACGGACGAATTGCCGGTGGCCAGCATCGGGTCCACCGCGATGGTCAGCCGATCCTCCAGCGCCTCGGGCACCTTCGCGTAATACTGCACCGGTTTCAGCGTGTCGGGGTCGCGGTAAAGGCCGATGAAGCCCACGCGCGCCGCCGGCACCAGTTCCAGCAGCCCGTCCAGAAGACCGTTCCCGGCCCGCAGGATCGACACCAGCGCCAGTTTCTTGCCATCAAGGATGGGGGCGTCCATCTCGGTCACCGGCGTCTCGATCCGGACGGTGGTCATGTCCAGACCGCGCGTGATCTCGTATCCCAGAAGCAGGCTCACCTCGCGCAGAAGGCGGCGGAAGCTGGCGGTGGACGTGTCCTTCTTGCGCATCAGCGTCAGCTTGTGCTGCACCAGCGGGTGGGTCACGACGGTCAGGTGGGGCATTGTCTCAGGGGGCATCGGTCATCTCCTTCACGCGGTCCCGCGTCGTATCATCGCAGACGGTCACGGCAAGGGCCTTTCGGTCCAGATCGGCAAACACCGCGTCGTCCCAGTCGAAGGCGTCGTGCAGGCGGTCGGGCAGATTCAACGGCTCGAACGCCGCAAAGCCCCGGCCCAGCGCCAGCGTGATACCGCGATCGTAGAGCCGCCCCGCCTGCATCCAGTCGGTCAGTTCGACCCCGATCCCCGCTTCGGCCAGACGCTCCGCCTCAGCGTCCGTCAGGGTGGCGCAGCGGATGCGGCGCGGGTGCCGGGTCACGTCGGTGCCGTCCAGGATCAGGGGCAGCCCCGCCTCGGCCGCGCAGTCGAGGGTCCAGTCGTAATCCTTCAGTGCCCCCGTGGTCCCGGTCAGGGACAGGGGGCTGCCCCGTTCAGCCGCGGCAAGGGTCAGGGGGCGCAGCGCCTCCGGCCCCAAATGGCGCGGCAGCCGGGCGATGACCGCGTGCAACCGTCCCGCCGCCCCTTCGGCCACGCCCGCCACAAGATCGGCCCAGCCGGGGGATGGCGTCAGGCGCAGTTCCGCATAGCCGTCGCCCAGCACGGCATCGGCCAGACGGGCCACGTCGCGCGGGGTCGTCACCACGCTGGCGGCGGCGTCATAGGCGGCCCGCGCGCCGTGGCGCAGATCATAGCCGTCGCCCTCGAACAGGCGCGACAGGTCGATCGCCTTTTCCCGCGCCAGATCGCCGATCAGGCGGGGTGGCGCGCTACCGATCAGGTCCAGCGTCAGGTCAAGCTTCACGGGGCACCCCCAAGTGATCGGCCACAAGATCGGCCACGGCGGTGAAGGGGATCAGCCCCAACTCTCCCACCCGGCCGGCAACAAGCACCGGCACCCGTTCGCGGGTGTGGTCGCTGCCCCGCCAGGTGGGGTCGTTGCCGTGATCGGCGGTGAAGATGGCGATGTCGTCCGGGCGCAGCCGGTCAATCAGGCGGCCCGCGACGGTGTCGAACCATTCCAGATGGCGGGCATATCCCTCCACGTCGCGGGGATGGCCGTAAAGGCTGTCGAATTCCACGAAGTTGGCAAAGACCAGCGCGCCGTCCTCCGCCTCCTGCCCCAGCCGGACCAGATGTTCGGCCAGTGCCGCGTCGTCCGCGCCCTTGTGCAGCCGGTCGATCCCGCGATGCGAGAAGATGTCCCCGATCTTGCCCACCGCATGCGTGACATGCCCCGCCGCCTGCGCCCGGTCCAGAAGCGTCGGCGCGGGCGGTGCGATGGCGTAATCCCGGCGGTGTCCGGTGCGCCGGAACTGCCCCGGCGCGCCCACGAAGGGCCGGGCGATCACCCGTCCCACGCGCCGCGCGTGCAGCACGGGTGCGAGCCGTTCGCACAGGGTCAGCAGACGCTCCAGTCCAAACGCCTCCTCATGCGCCGCGATCTGGAACACGCTGTCGGCCGAGGTGTAGCAGATCGGGCGCCCCGTCTGCAGATGCGCCTCCCCCAGCCGGTCCAGCACGGCAAGGCCGCCGGAATGGCCGCCGTCCAGGATGCCGTCCACATCCGCCAGTCGGCAGATCGCCGCCACGAGTTCGTCCTCGAACGGCGCGTCGGGGAAGTAGGTCCAGTCCCACGGCACCGGCACGCCCGCCAGTTCCCAATGGCCCGATGGCGTGTCCTTGCCACGCGACACCTCGGTCGCCGCCCCCCACAGCCCTGTGGGAGCTGCCCCCAACCCCGGCGCCTCGGCACCGCTGGCCAGCCGGACCGCGGCGCCAAGGCCCAGCCCGTCCAGCACCGGCATCCGCAACGGGTGCCGCGCGGCGATGTGGGCCAGCGTGTTGGCGCCCTCATCGCCGAACGCCGCCGCGTCGGGCGCCCCACCGATGCCCACGCTGTCCATGACGATCAGGAAGGCGCGGCTCATCCGATCCTCGCATGGATCAGGTCGGTCTCGGGCGGCTCCTGCGCCTCGAACCGGTGATAGGCGGCCTGGACGGCGCGGATGGCGCGTTCGGCATCCGCCTCGGACGCGGCGTGCACGAAGCCCAAGGGTTCATCCCGTTCCACCCGTTCCCCGATCGCGGCCAGATCCGTCAGCCCCACGGAAGGGTTGGCCCGCTGGCCCGCCCGCACCCGCCCGGTGCCCAGACGGTGCACGGCATGGCCCAGCGCTTCCGCGTTCATGGCCGCGACATATCCGGCGGTGGGCGACGGGATCTCCATCACCACGGGGGCGGACGGAAGACGATCCGGCCAGCGTTCCACGAAATCGGCCGGCCCGCCCTGCGCCGCGATCATGCGCGCGAAGTATTCGGCCGCACGTCCGGATTCGAGGGCGTCGGCGATCATGCCGTCCCCTGTCTCGACGTCCGGGGCGAGGCCACCCAGCGCCAGCGCCTCGCCCCCCAAAGCCACCGTCACCTCCCACAGGGACAGGTTGATCGACGTGGCGGTCAGCGTCTCCATCACCTCCGCCACCTCCAGCGCGTTGCCCATGGCGGTGGACAGGGGCTGGTCCATGTCGGTGATCAGCGCGCGGGCGGGGCAGCCCGCCCCCCGTGCGGTGGCTACAAGGGCTTCGGCCAGCGCCTCCGCATCCTCCACCGTCTTCATGAAGGCGCCGGAGCCGGCCTTCACGTCCAGCACCAGCCCTTCCAGCCCCGCGGCCAGCTTCTTCGACAGGATCGACGCGGTGATGAGGTCGAGGCTTTCCACCGTTCCCGTCCGGTCGCGGATGGCGTACAGGCGGCGGTCGGCGGGGGCGATGTCGTCATTGGCGGCCAGGATCGCGCAGCGGGTCTGCTCCATCTGGCGGCGCAGGGCGGGGGCGTCCATGTCCACCTTCACGCCGGGGATCGCCTCCAGCTTGTCCAGCGTGCCGCCCGTGTGGCCCAGTGCCCGGCCCGAGATCATGGGGACGTAGGCCCCGCAGGCCGCCAGCGCGGGCGCCAGCAGCAGCGACACGGAATCGCCCACCCCGCCCGTCGAATGCTTGTCGAGGATGGGACCCGGCAGGCCCCATGCCATCACCGTCCCCGAATCCCGCATGGCCGCCGTCAGCGCCACGCGGCCCGCTTCCCCCAGCCCGCGCAGGCAGACGGCCATCGCGAAGGCCCCGGCCTGCGCGTCGCTGACATCCCCATTCGCCAGCCCCTGCGCAAAGGTCCGAAGGTCGGCCGCCGAAGGGCCCGCCCCTTCGCGCAGGGTGCGCAGGAACCGCTGGATGTCCATTCAGGCGCGGTCCATGTGGTGGACCGAAAAGACGCCGGGCAGAAGGTCTGCCACCGTCATGTCGCGCGCCTTGCCATCCGTGGTGCACAGGGTGACGGTCGCGCCCTGCCCCGCGAATTCGGCGATCTTCTGTCGGCAACCGCCGCAGGGCGGCACGGGCGACGGGCTGTCGGCGATCACGAGGATCTCGGCGATCTCCGTTTCCCCGGCGACGACCATCGCCGCGATCGCCCCCGCCTCGGCGCAGGTGCCTTCGGGATACGCGACGTTCTCCACGTTGCAGCCGGCATAGATGTGGCCGCGCGTCGTGCGGATGGCGGCCCCGACCTTGAACTTCGAATAAGGGACATAGGCGTTCAGGCGCGCACCGCTGGCGGCGTCCAGAAGGATGGGATCGGGAATGGTCATTGCATGCTCCGGCTTCTTCGGGACAACTGTGGGCACGGGCCGCACGGGATGCAAGCGCGCCTTGTGCCCGGGCAGGAATGGTTTAACATTAAACCAGTTTTCGGAGGACGCCATGGACGACCAGCGGCAAGACAAGACCCGCCATCCCGCACTGAACTATCACGAATTCCCGCGCCCCGGAAAGCTGGAGGTGCGCGCCACGAAACCGCTGGCCAACGGGCGCGATCTGTCGCTGGCCTATTCCCCCGGCGTGGCCGAGGCGTGCCTTGAGATCAAGTCGAACCCGCAGGACGCCAGCCGCTACACCTCGCGCGGAAACCTCGTGGCCGTGATCTCCAACGGGACGGCGGTGCTGGGCCTTGGCAACATCGGCGCGCTGGCGTCAAAGCCCGTGATGGAAGGCAAGGCCGTCCTCTTCAAGAAGTTCGCCAACATCGACTGCTTCGACATCGAGGTGAACGAGCCCGACCCCTACAAGCTGGCCGACATCGTCTGCGCGCTGGAGCCGACTTTCGGCGCCATCAACCTTGAGGACATCAAGGCCCCCGACTGCTTCATCGTCGAGGATCTGTGCCGCCAACGCATGGGCATTCCCGTCTTCCACGACGACCAGCACGGCACCGCCATCGTGGTGGGCGCCGCCGCGACCAACGCGCTGCACGTCACCGGCAAGAAGTGGGAGGACATCAAGGTCGTCTCCACCGGCGGCGGGGCGGCGGGCATCGCCTGCCTGAACATGCTGCTGAAGCTGGGCGTGCGGCGCGAGAACGTGTGGCTCTGCGACATCGCGGGCTTGGTCTATGAAGGCCGGGTCGAGGAGATGACCCCGCAGAAGGCCGAATACGCGCAAGCCACCGACAAGCGCACGCTGGCCGACGTGATCGACGGGGCGGACCTGTTCCTTGGCCTGTCGGGTCCCGGCGTCCTGAAGGCGGAGATGGTCGCGAAGATGGCCGAGAAGCCCATCATCTTCGCCCTCGCCAACCCGACGCCCGAGATCCTGCCCGAGGTGGCGCGCGAGGCCTCTCCCGGCGCGCTGATCGCCACGGGGCGGTCGGACTTCCCAAACCAGGTGAACAACGTCCTCTGCTTCCCGTTCATCTTCCGCGGGGCGCTGGACGTGGGTGCGACCACGATCAACGACGAGATGAAGATCGCCTGCATCGAGGGCATCGCCGCACTGGCGCGGGCAACGACAAGCGCGGAGGCTGCGGCCGCCTATGCCGGTGAACAGCTGACCTTCGGTGCGAACTACCTGATCCCGAAGCCGTTCGATCCCCGCCTGATGGGCGTGGTCGCCACCGCCGTGGCCAAGGCCGCGATGGAAAGCGGCGTCGCCACACGCCCGATCGCCGATCTGGCCGCCTACAAGCACGGGCTGGACAGTTCCATGATCCGGTCGTCGCTGATCATGCGCCCGGTGTTCGAAGCGTCGGCCAAGCATTCGCGGCGCATCGTCTTCGCCGAGGGCGAGGACGAGCGCGTGCTGCGCGCCGCCAACGCCATGCTGGAAGACACGAACGACAAGCCGATCCTGATCGGCCGCCCCGAGGTCGTGGCGGTGCGCGCCGAACGCGCGGGCCTGACGATCCGCCCCGAGGTGGACTTCGAGATCGTGAACCCCGAATCCGACGCGCGTTACCGTGAATACTGGGAAACCTACCTGCATCTGCGCGCCCGCCACGGCGTAACGCCGGACGTGGCGCGGTCCGTCATGCGCACGAACACCACCGCCATCGCCGCCACCATGGTGCATCGCGGGGAAGCCGACAGCATGATCTGCGGCACCTTCGGGCAATACCTGTCGCACCTGTCCTTTATCGAGCAGATCCTGGCGCGGGACGGCCTGCATCCCGTGGGCGCCCTGTCGCTGATGATCCTGGAGGATGGTCCGCTGTTCATCGCGGACACGCACATCCATTCCGAACCGACGCCGGAACAGATCACGGAAACGGTCATGGGCGCCGCGCGGCACGTGAAGCGTTTCGGGATCGAGCCGAAGGTCGCGCTCTGCTCCTCGTCGCAGTTCGGCAACCTCGACAACGATTCGGGGCGGCGGATGCGGGCGGCGCTGGCGATGCTGGACGCGCGCCATGTGGACTTCGCCTATGAGGGCGAGATGCACATCGACACCGCGCTGGACCAGACCTCGCGCGAGCGGATCTTCCCCGGCAGCCGGTTCGAAGGGACAGCCAACGTGCTGGTCTTCGCCAATTCCGACACGGCCTCGGGGGTGCGCAACATCCTCAAGACCAAGGCCGGCGCGCTGGAGGTGGGGCCGATCCTGATGGGCATGGGCAACCGCGCCCACATCGTCACGCCCGCCGCCACCGCGCGCGGCCTTCTGAACGTGGCGGCCATCGCCGGCACCGCCGTGTCGCAATACGGCTGATCAGACGAACTGTTCGCGGATCAGCCGCTCTTCCAGCCCGTGGCCCGGATCGAACAGGATCCGGTGGCAGATCGCGGGCTGGGAGCGCACCTCGACCGAGCGGACGTCGCGCACCGACCGGCCGTCGGCGTCCGCCATCACCGGCCGCTTGCCGGGATCCAGCACGTCGATGCGCACCACCGCCGTCTTGGGCAGCAACGCGCCCCGCCACCGGCGTGGCCGGAACGCCGCCACCGCGGTCAGGGCCAGCACGTCCGACCCGATGGGCAGGATCGGCCCGTGCGCCGAATAGTTGTAGGCCGTCGATCCGGCGGGCGTCGCCAGGATCACGCCGTCGCAGACCAGTTCGTCCAGCCGCCGCTTGCCATCCACCGAGATCCGCAACCGCGCCGCCTGCGGGCCCTGCCGCAGAAAGCTGACCTCGTTGATGGCCAGCCCCTCGTGCACCTCTCCGCCCACGGTTTCGGCGTGCATGGCAAGGGGGTTGATGACCTCCTCCTCCGCCTCGGCCAGCCGGCGGGGCAGATCGTCCAGCGAGAAGCTGTTCATCAGGAAGCCCACCGTGCCGCGGTTCATGCCGTAGACCGGCACGTCACGCCCGTTCAGGTCGTGCAGCGTCTGAAGCATGAAGCCGTCGCCGCCCAGGGCGACGATCACCTCCGCCTCGGGCAACGGGGCCTGGCCGTGCCGGCCCGTCAGATCGGCCAAGGCGGCGGCCGCCACGGGCGTGGCGCTGGCGGTGAAATGGATGCGGCTGCGCAGGATCATGAGTCTGTCTTGCGGGTTGCATGCAGAAAACTCAAGCACCCGTGTGCCGGTCGGGTCTTTCGGCAGACGCGTGCCTGCGGTAAACAGCGCCAACGGAAAGCGCAGGAGAGCCCCATGACCGCCCCGCACATCGACGCCGGTTACTTCACCAAATCGCTGGCCGACAGCGATCCCGACCTGTTCGCCACCATCACGAACGAACTGGGCCGCCAGCGCGACGAGATCGAGCTGATCGCGTCCGAGAACATCGTGTCGCTGGCCGTTCTGCAGGCGCAGGGCTCGGTCCTGACGAACAAATACGCCGAAGGCTATCCGGGCAAGCGCTATTACGGCGGCTGCCAGCATGTCGACGTGACCGAGACGCTGGCGATCGAGCGCGCGAAGGAGCTGTTTGGCGCGGGCTTCGTCAACGTGCAGCCGAACTCGGGCTCGCAGATGAACCAGGCCGTGTTCCTGGCGCTCTTGCAGCCGGGCGACACGTTCATGGGCCTTGACCTGAACTCGGGCGGGCACCTGACGCATGGTTCGCCCGTGAACATGTCCGGCAAGTGGTTCAACGTGGTCAGCTATGGCGTGCGCCAGCAGGATCAGCTTCTGGACATGGACGACATCCGCGCCAAGGCGCGCGAGCACAAGCCGAAGCTGATCGTGGCCGGCGGCACCGCTTACAGCCGCGTCTGGGACTGGGCTGAGTTCCGCAAGATCGCGGACGAGGTGGGCGCCTATCTGATGGTGGACATGGCGCACATCGCGGGTCTGGTCGCGGGTGGCGTGCACCCCTCGCCCATCCCGCACGCGCATGTGGTCACGACGACGACGCACAAATCGCTGCGCGGTCCGCGGGGCGGCATGATCCTGACCAATGACGAGGCGCTGGCGAAGAAGCTGAACTCCGCCGTGTTCCCGGGGCTTCAGGGCGGTCCGCTGATGCACGTGATCGCGGCCAAGGCCGTGGCCTTCGGCGAGGCGCTGCGCCCCGAGTTCAAGGAGTACGCGGCCCAGGTGAAGGCCAACGCCGCCGCCATGGCCGACCAGTTGATGAAGGGCGGGATCGACATCGTGTCAGGCGGCACCGACAACCACCTGTGCTTGGCCGACCTGCGCCCCAAGAAGGTGACCGGCAAGGCCGCCGAGGAGGCGCTGGGCCGCGCCCACATCACCTGCAACAAGAACGGCGTGCCGTTCGACCCGGAAAAGCCGTTCGTGACGTCCGGGATTCGTCTGGGGGCGCCGGCGGGCACCACCCGCGGCTTTGGTGAGGTGGAGTTCCGCCAGATCGCTGACTGGATCGTGGAGGTCGTGGACGGCCTTGCCGCCAACGGCAGCGAAGGCAATGCCGAGGTCGAGGCGAAGGTCGCGGCCGAGGTGCAGGCGCTTTGCGCGCGCTTCCCGCTTTATCCGAACCTCTAAGGGATAGGGGGCCTCGCGGCCCCCTTTTTTCACGATGCTGAACACCCTTGTCCATCCGGCGCGCGCGCCGTCCGAGGCGGTGCCGCTGGTCATCGTGCACGGCCTGTTCGGGCTGGGGCGCAACTTCAACTCGGTCGCGCGCAACCTGGCGGACCGTAGCGACGTGATCGTGGTGGACCAGCGCAACCACGGCGACAGCTTTCGCGCGAACAGCCACACCTATTCCGACATGGCGGACGACATCGCCGAGGTGATCGGTTCGCTGGGCGGCAGGGTCGATCTGCTGGGGCATTCCATGGGCGGCAAGGCCGTGATGCATCTGGCGCTGACGCAGCCGGACCTGATCCGGCGGCTGGTGGTGGCCGACATCGCGCCCGTGGCCTATGGCCATGACCAGAGCCAGCACATCCGCACCATGCGCGCGCTGGACCTGTCCGACCTGAAGACCCGCGGCGAGGCCGACCGCCGTCTGGCCGCGTTCGAGGACGACCCCGGCCTGCGCGCCTTCTTCCTGCAATCGCTGGACCTGAAGGCCGATTCCCCGCGCTGGAAGATCAACCTCGACGTGCTGGAGCGGGAGATGCCCAACGTGCTGGGCTGGACGGGGGCGAAAGGCCCCTTCGAAGGGTCGACCCTGTTCGTGGCCGGAGGGAAGTCCGACTACATCCAGCCCGAACACCGGCCGGTCATTCGCGCCCTCTTCCCCCGCGCCCGCATCGTGAAGCTGCCCGGCGCCGGCCATTGGCTGCACGCCGACCAGCCGCGCGAGTTCGAGGCGACGGTGCGCATCTTCCTCGACAGCTGATGTTCATCGGCACCTGCCGTCTGCCCATCGTTCAGAGGCGATGAGCTTACACCTGCATTCCGAGGTAAGCCGTAACCTGCCTTTTTGATCGCTGCCGCAGAAGTTACGGGTGTCCTTGAGGTGCTCATGTAATGCCCCATTCATGCTTCCACGCATCTCGCGTGCGTCGATTATTCAAGCCAAAGAACGATACGACAATTTCTTGACCCCTTGACTGACGATTCGACATCCGGTGTCCCAAAACCCCGGGAGCGGATTGGCCAAGGCGACTCAAGATGTTCCGTTGTTCTTGCTGTTCATATATCTCGTCTTGGCGGCTTTGATCTACCGACTGGCAGTGCTTGAAACGTTCTCAAGAAGAACGATCCGATCGAAATAATGCACCTGTTTCTCACCTAAATATATGTGGGACCGGAATAGATCCGAGGATACTGTGAAAACTCAGTGATTGAGTTCAAAACTTCATCCTTGGCCATCAACATCCGAAATCTTCACAACAGATGGCCTAGCCCCTCGGCTGCTGGCGCTGTAAAGGGTGCCGCGAACAGAAGGAATGCTGGTGATGGATAGTGCGCTCGTAAAGAACGTCGGAGGGTCAAGTTCGGAAACCAGTGTGCGCGTCCTCATATGTCATCGCGATATAGATCTGGGCCTTCACTGTCTATCGTCCCTTCTTCATTTCTGCGCAGATCCGATCAAGATCGTTCTTCATGATGACGGTTCATTGACAAAGGACGACGCGAAACGTCTTGAGGACGGTTTGCCGAACACCGTTATCGTGAGCAAAGAAGAGGCGGACGATGTTGTTCGTCCGCAACTTGCGCGTTATCCAAGATGCTTGGCCTTCCGGGAACGATCGCCGACGGGGCAGAAGATGCTCGACATTCCCCTCATGACCACGGGGGATATCGCGTTGTGCGACACGGACATCCTCTTCCTTCGTCCTTTTCACGGTGTCTTCGCCTGGCCGGATGAATCCGCGGACATGCTGTTCCTGCAAGACACGACGGACAGCTATTCCCTGCGCCCATGGCAAACGAGGCCCCATCTTCTCCGCCATCGTTACAATGCCGGACTGCTGATGATGCGGAAACGCCATTATGATCTCGCGCAGGTCGAGACGCTGATCGGCTTCATCGAAGACAGTGAGGGCTACAAGACGAACGAACCTTACCAGTGGTTTCTGGAGCAGACCTGCTGGTCTGCCTTGGCCGGGCAGCTTGATGCACGCATCTGGAACGGCAAGCAGATGCGCGTCATCGATAAGAACGACCGTTACGATCATGACCTCGTCGCCGGGCATTTCGTGGGGAGCGTCCGCCCCCTTCTCAGCCGCTTCGAGGCCAGCGCCAGCAAGACGCCCGTGAAGGACTCACCTGCTGTTCTGGTTCGGTCCAAACCGGCCGCGAACTACACCACGCTGAACTTCCTCCAGCGCCGCGTCAGGAACAAGCTTCAACGTGTGGTGGGCTTCTGATTTTGCGCGTTAGCTGTGGTGCCGCGAGAAAGTATCTTACGCATCACGGGATCCCCCTCATACTCGCATGGGGATATCGGCATAGACGAAGAGGCTTGAGCCTGCTGACCCGCAGTCGAGGCGCAGGTCATAAAGCCGCGGCATGCACCAAGGGACCTGGCTGATGTTCATCGCCCATCTTCCGGCCGGATACCTGCTGACCGACCGGCTGACGCGACAGCGGGGCCTTTACGGGGTCGCGCTCGCCGCGCTGCTGCTGCACATGGCGCTGGACAGCGTCGTGGCCGAGATCGCGTGGCTCGCCCCATTCTCCGACCGCACCTTCGGCTGATGGAGGTTCCCGCCCGCCACGACTGGTGGGTCTGGAACTTCATCCTGCATCCGAGCTTCGGGTTGGAGCTGATCCTCATGGCCCTTGCGGGTTGGACCCTGATCCGGAACGCCTGGCGCTGATCAGGGAATGTCGGGGGCGATGGTCAGAAAGGCCGTGCGCCCCTGATAACGGAAGACGTAGCGGTTGCGCGGCGGCGGGATCATGTGTTCCGACAGGGACACGTTCACCCCCAAGCCGCGGGCCAGAAGATGCGCCTCCACCGCGTCGGAGGCGGAACGGTCGTCGCCCAGCACCCGGATGTGCACGGTGTCGATGGCCTTCAGGTGGCTGTCGATCAGGGTGGCCGTGTCCGGGTCCAGGGGCGTGGGCGGGGACCGGTCCGGAAGGTCGGGCGGGGTCTGCGTCATGGCCATGGTTCCTTCTCAGGACTCGATGCCTAACAGCTTGGGCGGGGCGCCCGAAGGCCGAAATGCGAAGGCGGCGGGATTTCGCCCGTCGCCTTGCCGTTTCAGACGATCTCGACCGTGTATTTCTCGATCACGGTGTTGGCCAGAAGCTTCTCGCACATCTGGCGCACCTCCGTCTCGGCCGCGGCCTTGTCGGTGGCGGCAAGGTCCAGTTCGATCACCTTGCCCTGGCGGACGCCCTCGACGCCGGCAAAGCCCAGCGTGCCAAGCGCATGGCGGACGGCTTCGCCCTGCGGATCCAGAACACCGTCCTTGAGCATGATGTGAACGCGGGCTTTCATCGGAGGCACCTTCAGTTGATGAGAGTCGATTTCGTCAAATGCGTCACGTTGGACGGCAGAACGCCCAGACGGCGCGCCAGTTCGGTCGGCATGTCGGCCAGGGGGCCGGGTTCGCGCAGGTTGCCGTCGGCGTCCTGGCCCCGCGTGTCCCACAGGGTGCAGTTGTCGGGCGTGATCTCGTCCGCGACGATCAGGCGCATGAAGTCGCCTTCCCAGACGCGGCCCACTTCCAGACGGAAGTCCGCCAGACGGACGCCCACGCCCATCATCACGCCCGACAGGAAGTCGTTCACGCGCAGCACCAGCGCCACGATGTCGTCCAGATCCTGCTGGTTGGCCCAGCCGAAGGCGACGATGTGCTCCTCCGCGACCAGCGGGCAGCCCAGATTGTCGTCCTTGAAATAGTATTCCACGATCGGCCGCGGCAGCGCCGTCCCCTCGGGGATGCCCAGACGGTCCGAGATTCCGCTGGCGGCGTGGTTGCGGACCATCACCTCCAGCGGCAGCATCTCGGCCATGCGGACCAGCTGTTCGCGCATGTTCATCCGGCGGATGAAATGCGTCGGAACGCCCACGGTGTTCAGGCCGGTCATGAAGAATTCGGACAAACGGTTGTTCAGCACGCCCCGTCCTTCGGGCCGTTCGTCGCCTTCGGTCGCGTCGTCCTTGAAATACTGGATCAGGGTGCCGGGCTCCGGGCCTTCAAAAAGGATCTTGGCCTTGCCTTCGTAGACCTTCTTGCGCCGTGCCATCATCACCCCGAACCCAAATGCGGACAGGGCAGCGCAAGGCCACCCGGTTCCATCCCCGCGCTATACGGGAAGCGGCGATCCGTCGCAAGGGCGCGCCTTGCGGGGCGGGCCCGCGCGCCCATGTTTCATGGGGCAAGAGGAGGGACATCATGGCCGACATGACCGACCGCGCCCGGGCGCTGGAAACCCAGTTCACGCAAGACACCGAACGCCGCTTCCGGCTGGAAGCGCGCCGCAACCGCCTTCTGGGCCAGTGGGCGGCCGGGACGCTGGGCCGGACGGGCGCCGAGGCCGACGCCTATGTCGCCACCGTCATGCGCGCCGATTTCAACGAGGCCGGGCCCGAAGACGTGGTGCGCCTTCTGGTCGCGGACCTGCAGGGCCACGCCACGGAAACCGAGATCCGCGCCAAGCTGGCCGAGACGGAGGCGCAGGCGGCGGCGGACCTCTCGGCTCAGAACAGCGTCAGTTGATCCCCGGCGCGCGGCGGCGGCCGGAACAGGTCGGTCCGCAAGGGCGGCTGCGGCACCCGCAGCCCCAGCCGTGCGACCGCCTTGTCGAAACGCTGCCCGATCAGCTCCGACCAGATGCCCTGCCCGCGCATCCGGCGGCCCCATTCGGGGTCATAATCCCGCCCGCCATGGGTTTCGCGGATCCGCGCCATCACCTTGGCGGCGCGGTTCGGGACATGCGCCTCCAGCCACTCCTGAAACAGGGGCGCCACTTCCAGCGGCAGGCGCAGCATGATCCAGCTGGCCGCCACCGCACCCGCGTCGCGCGCGGCCTCCAGGATGCTCTCGACCTCGGGATCCGTCAGGCCGGGAATGACGGGCGACACCATGACGCGGACGGGGATGCCCGCGTCGGTCAGCCGGCGGATGGTGGCCAGGCGCCGGGCGGGGGCCGCCGCCCGCGGCTCCAGGCTGCGCGCGAGGGCGCGGTCCAGCGTGGTCACCGACAGGCCGACCCGCGCCAGCCCCTGCGCCGCCATCGGCGCCAGAAGGTCGATGTCCCGCTCCACCATCGCGCCCTTGGTCACGATGCCAAGGGGGTGGCGGAAGGCATGCAGCACCTCCAGCACCTCGCGCATGACGCGATGCTCGGCCTCCACCGGCTGGTAAGGGTCGGTGTTGGTGCCAAGGGCGATGGTGCGCGGAACGTAGGATTTCGCCCGCAGCTCCCGCTCCAGCACGGTGCCGATGCCCGGGCGCGCGATCAGCTTTGTTTCGAAATCAAGGCCGGGCGACAGGTTCAGATAGGCGTGCGTGGGCCGGGCGAAACAGTAGATGCAGCCGTGTTCGCACCCGCGATACGGATTGATCGACCGGTCGAACGGCAGGTCCGGCGACCGGTTGTAGCTGATGGCGGATCGGGGGCGCTCCAGCCGGACCTCGGTCCGGATCAGGCGATCCTCTTCGGGAAGGTCCCAGCCGTCGTCGAAGGCCCAGTGGGTGGACGCCTCGTACCGCCCGGTGGCGTTGCTTGCGGCGCCACGGGCGCGGGCCCTTTGGTGGGGGCGAAGCGTGTCATCCTGCGGTCCCATGGCGGGATCATAGAACATAAAAGGAACATTTACCAGATGCCACTGACCCCCTTCCTGACACTTCTCACCGTGGTGATCGCAGCGGCGGCAGGCACCGTGGCCCTTGCCACGGCCAGCGGCACGCTTGGTGCGGTGGCCGTGATCGCGCTGATCGCGGCGCTGGCGCTGCGCCTGCGTTAAAGGCGCGCCAGCCGGTCCTGAAGATCGGCCAGCTGCTGGCGGATCTCGGCCAGGTCCTTGGTGGGGCGACCCTGCCAGCCCTGGGGGTTGGCCGGTTGCGCTTCGGGCTGGAAGGTCGCGGCGAGGAACTGGGGAATGACCGCTTCCGCCTCGCTCGAATAGCTGCGGATCAGGTCGGTCAGCAAGCCCAGCGGCAGGACGTTCTTTCCCTTGGCCTCATGCTCCGCGATGATCTGCAGAAGGTATTGGCGCGTCACGTCGTCGCCGGTCTTCAGGTCGATCACGGACAGGTCGCGGCCGCTTTGGATCACGCGGGCCAAGTCCTCCAGCGTGACGTAATCACTGGTTTCGGTGTTGTAGAGGCGACGGCTGGCATAGCGCTTGATCAGCAGTGGCTTGTCGTGGTCCATGCGCTCCCCCCTCCCCCGGGATTTCGCCGACCCTAGGGGGACGCGGTCCGAAAAGAAAGCGTCGCCCGTGGTGTGGGAAAGGGCGTCGGGATCGAAGGCTCGGCCCATTGGCGGGCTCCCTGGCTGACCTGCGCGATTTTGTCGCAGGCCAATCCGTATCATCCCGCCGCCCGATGGACAACGCGTTTCAGATCTGGCGTTCGGGCATCCGCACGACCAGCCCGTCCATCGCGTCCGTCACCTTGATCTGGCACGTCAGGCGCGAGGTGGCGGGATCGGGCTGCCAGGCGAAGTCCAGCATGTCCTCCTCCATGTCGTCCTTCGCGGGAATGCGTTCCACCCAAGAGGGATCGACATAGACGTGGCAGGTGGAACAGGCGCAGGCGCCGCCGCAATCGGCCTCGATCCCCGGCACGCCATTGTCGCGGGCGCCTTCCATCACGGTCAGTCCGGGTTTGACGTCCACCACATGCTCGGTGCCGTCATGTTCGATGTAGGTGATCTTTGCCATGGGATCCTCGGGGGTGATTGCCTGCGGGTGACATAGGCGAAACACCGGCGGGATGCCAGCTTCCCCCGCCGCGCCCTTTGCGGCAGAACGGCAGAAAAGAGGAGAACGTGATGATCCGCCTTGCCCTTGTGCTGCTTCTGGCCGGCTGCTCCAGCTATCCGCATGTGCCGGATCCGCAGAACCCGGTCCTGACCGGAAGTGCCCGCACCCCAGAGCCGGAGGGCCAGTGCTTCGACGGCCCGACGGGCGCCCGCATCCGCATCCTGTGCGACGCCGACCTGACGCCCGAACGCGTGACGGAGCTGCAGCGGGCACTGGCCGCGCGGGACCTGTACGCGGGCCCCGTGAATGGAAAGAACGGCCCCGCTACAAGCGAGGCCGTCCGGAAGTATCAGGCCCTGTTCGGGCGGGACGACCCCCGGCTGACCTGGCCTGCGGCCGAGGCCTTGGGGATCGTCGAGATCGCGTCGCCGGTCAGGACGGGTTGATCGGCAGGGCGACGAAGCGCGGCTGCCCTTCGCGGCGGATCAGCAGCAGCACCGACTTGCGGCCGGCATCGGTCGCGGCCTTGATCTGCTGTTCCAGCGCCTGAACCGTGGCCACCGGCTCCTGGTTGGCTTCGGTGATCACGTCCCCGGCCCGCACACCCTTGGTGAAGGCGTCCGACATCTCGTCCACGCCGGTGATGGCAAGGCCTTCCGAGGCGGGCTCCAGCCCCAGCTCCTGCGCGACCTGCGGGTTCAGCGGCGTCACGCTCAGCCCCAGCATCTCGCCGTTGTGCTCCGGCTGGCTTTCGTTCCCTTGGGCGCGTTCCTGTGCGGTCTGCGCCTCCTCGCGGCGGCCCAGCGTCACGTTCAGCGTCTGGGTCTTGCCGTCGCGCAGCACGGTCAGCGGCACCCCTTCCCCGATCGGGGCATCGGCCACGCGGTTCACGAGGTCGCGGGTGTCCTTCACCTCCTGCCCCGCGAACGAGGTCACGACGTCGCCCGACTGGATGCCGGCGTCGCGGGCCGGGCCTTCCGGCACGTCCGTGATGAGGGCGCCCTGCGCGGTGTCGAGGCCGATCGCCTCGGCCACGTCGGGGGTGACGTCCTGGATCTGCACGCCCAGCCAGCCGCGACGGGTTTCCCCGAATTCACGCAGCTGGTCCACGACCTTCTGCACCACGTTCGACGCCATGGAGAAGCCGATCCCGATCGACCCGCCATTGGGCGACAGGATCGCGGTGTTCACGCCGATCACCTGACCGTCCATGTTGAACAGCGGCCCGCCCGAGTTGCCGCGGTTGATGGCGGCGTCGGTCTGGATGAAGTCGTCATAGGTGCCCGACAGGGCCCGGTTGCGCGCCGACACGATCCCGGAGGAGGCCGAGAAGCCCTGCCCCAGCGGGTTGCCCATGGCCAGAACCCAGTCGCCCACGCGCATGTGGTCGCTGTCGCCGAAGGGCACGAAGGGCAGCGGCTCGGGGCTTTCCACCTTCAGAAGCGCGATGTCCGTGCTCTTGTCGGTGCCGATCAGCTTGGCCTTCAGGGTCTTGCCGGTGAACGTCTCGATCTGGATGTCGTCGGCGTTCTCGATGACGTGGTTGTTCGTTACGATATAGCCGTCTTCGGAGATGATGAAGCCCGAGCCCAGCGCTTCGGACCGCTGCGGGCGCTGCGGCTGCGGGCCGCGCGGGTCCATGAAGTCGCGGAACAGATCCTCGAACGGCGATCCGGGCGGGAAGATCGGCTGCTGTTCGTCGGTGTTGGCGGCGATAGTCGTCGTCGTGGTGATGTTCACGACCGACGGGCTGATCTGCTGGGCAAGGTCGGCAAAGCTGGGCGGTGCATCCTGTGCCGCTGCCGGCAGCACAGTCAGCGGGAGGGAGCCGAAGGCGAGGGACCCGGCCACCGACAGGGCCAGCGCCGCGCGAAGGACTTTGCGTTTGGGTTGAATGGACATGACGTTGGACGGCACCCCGTATTCCTTTCGTTGTGTCTGGCAGGAACGGAAGATCCGCTCTGATGCCCATGACATGGCAGTTAGGCGGGGTTTGGCGCAATGCAAACACCCGTCGCGCCGCGTCAACTGGGTGTGAGAGATTGCAACAATCGCAAAGAAAAAGCCGCCCGAAGGCGGCTTTCATGTTCAGGGGGCAGCGGGCGCCGCGGCCTCGGGCGATCCGAGGTATCGGAAGAAGTCCGACTCCGGCGTCAGCACGATCGACTTGCCCTGCTGCGTCAGCGCGGTCCGGTAGGCCTCGAGCGAGCGCGAGAAGGCGAAGAACTCGGCGTCGCGGTTGTAGGCCTCGGCCAGGATGCGGTTGCGCTCGGCGTCGGCCTGGCCGCGGATCACGTCCGCGTCGGCGTTGGCCTTGGACGTGACCTCCACGACCTCACGGTCGGCGGTGGCGCGGATGCGCTGCGCGGCCTCGTTGCCGCGGGCGATCTCGTCCGCCGCTTCGCGCTGCCGTTCGGCGCGCATCCGGGCGTAGGTGGCCGCAAGGTTCTGCTGCGGCAGATCGGTGCGCGTCAGGCGCACGTCGATGATCTCCACCCCTAGGCTTTGCGACTGCTGGCGCGCGATGTCACGGATCTGCACCATCAGCGGGATCCGGTCTTCGGACAGCACGCGGTCGGAATTCACGCCGCCCAGCACCTGACGGATGGCAGCGGTCATGATCCGCTCCAGCCGGGCCTGCGCGACGGGGATGCCGCCGTTGCCGACGCTTTCACGGAATTCGACCAGATCGGTGATGCGCCAGCGGGCGAAGGCGTCGACGATCAGGCGACGGTCGTCCGCCGGGGTGACTTCCAGCGGTTGCGTCTGCAGGGACAGGATGCGGCCGTCATAGCGGACAACCTCCTGCACCAGCGGCAGCTTGAAGCCGAGGCCCGGCTCCTCGCGCACGGCCTTCACCTGACCGAACTGCAGCACCAGCGCCTTTTCCCGTTCGTCCACGATGAAGACCGAGGACAGGGCCGCCACCAGCACCAGGATCAGCGCCGGCAGGACATAAATTGCGCGTCCCATCAGTTCGCTCCTCCCTGTGCGGCCGGCGCCTGTGCCGGGGTTTGGGCCTGCGCCGGGGCGCGTCCGAACTGGTCCAGCGGCAGGTAGGGCACCACCCCGCCCTCTCCGGTCACCCCGTCGAGGATCGTCGTGTTCATGCCGCCCAAGACCTGCTCCATCGTTTCAAGATACATGCGTTCGCGCGTGACCTGCGGCGCCGTCACATACTGGTCGTAGACCGAGTTGAAGCGGCTCGCCTCGCCCTGCGCGGTGTTCACGGCCTGCGCGCGATAGGCTTCCGCCCCTTCGGTCACGCGGGCCGCCTCGCCGCGCGCACCGGCGGTGACGCGGTTGCGGTAGGCCTCGGCCTCGTTTTCAAGACGCACGCGCTCCTGCTGGGCGGCCTGAACCTCGCGGAAGCTGTCGATCACCTCTTCCGGCGGATCGGCGCGGTCGAAGTTGATGCGGATCACGTTGATGCCCGCGTCATAGGTGTCCAGCGTGCCCTGCACCGCGCCCAGAAGCTCGCTCGCGATGGCGCCCCGGTCGCGGTTGAGGATGGGCGACAGGTTCGACCGCGCGATGATGTCGCGCATGGCGCTTTCGGACACGGCGCGGATCGTGTCGGCCGGGTCCTGAAGGTTGAAGAGAAGCGCGGCCGGATCCGACACGTTCCAGACCACCTGGAACCCGATGTCCACGATGTTCTGGTCCTGCGTCAGCATCAGGCCGGTGTCCAGCTCCCCTTGCTGGCCGTTGCCGATGTCCGTGCTGCGTTCGCCGGTCACTTCCACGATCTCATGCGTGACCAGCGGCCAGGGGGCGAAGTTCAGGCCGGGCTGGCCGATCTTCTGGAACTGCCCCAGGAACAGCTGGACCGACCGCTGCTCGGGCCGGACGGTGTAGATGGAGGCGAAGGCCCATGCGACCGCCAGGGCCACCACGACGCCCAGCACGATCAGCTTCGGCGGAATGGCGTTCGCGCCGTTGGGCGGCGTGCCCCCCGTGCGGCCACCGCGCCCGCCCAGGATCACCCGAAGCTGATCCTGGCCCTTCTTCACCAGTTGGTCGATGTCGGAACCGTTGCCCTCCGGCTTGCGGCCACCCCGGTTGTTGTCATCGCGCGGATCCTGTCCGCCCCCTCCGCCGCCGCCCCACGGCCCGCCATTCGACATGAACTCGTCTTCCCTTCTTCAAGCTTCAGCCAAATTGGCCATCCGGCCCCGGAAATCAAGTTTTTCGGGTCGGTTTGCGCAGTGTCACCAGTTCCTCGGACATCGACGGATGCACGGCCACCGTGCGGTCGAAATCCTCTTTCGTAGCGCCCATCTTGACCGCGACGCCCGCCAGCTGAATCATTTCGCCCGCATGGGGTGCGACGATATGACAGCCCAGCACGACCCGCGTCTGCGCCGACACGACCAGCTTCATGAACACGCGGTCCTGCCGTCCGGCGAACAGCGTCTGCATCGGGCGGAAGGCGGTCGTGTAGACCTCGATCGCGCCCTTGGCCGCCGCCTCCTCCTCGGACAGGCCCACGGTGCCGAATTCCGGCTGCGTGAACACGGCCGAGGGGACGAGTTCCCAGTCCGCCGTCCGCTTCTGCCCGCCGAACACCGTATCGGCAAAGGCGTGCCCTTCGCGGATGGCGATGGGGGTCAGCGCGATGCGGTCGGTCACGTCGCCCACGGCGAAGATCGACGGGACGGAGGTCTGGCTGTAATCGTCGACCACCACCTCGCCCTTCAGGCCCATCTTCACGCCCGCGTCGGCCAGACCCAGCCCTTCGGTATTGGGAACGCGGCCCGTGGCGTACATCACGATGTCGAAGCGGTCGGTCGATCCGTCGGTCGCGGTGGCCAGAAGGCCTTCCCCGTCCTTTTCCAAGCGCACGATGTCACGCCCGGTGTGGATGTGGACGCCATGCGCCTGCATGTGCGTGGCGATGTGGTTGCGGCATTCGTCGTCAAAGCCGCGCAGGATCTGGTTGCCGCGGTAATATTGGTGCGTGTCCACCCCCATCCCGTTCAGGATGCAAGCGAATTCCGATGCGATGTAGCCGCCGCCCACGATCAGCGCCTTTTTCGGCAGCGCCTTCATGTGGAAGATCTCGTTGGAGGTGATGACATGCTCCGACCCTTCGAACTCCGGCACGAAGGGACGGCCGCCGACGGCGATCAGGATGTGCTTGGCCGTGATCCGCGTGCCGTCGGCCAGCGCCACCGTGTGCGGGTCCACCACCGTCGCGCGCTGGTCGAACGTCTGCACGCCCGCGTTCCGCAGCGTGTTGCGATAGGCACCTTCCAGACGGTCCAGCTCCTTTTCCAGCCCGGCGTGGAAGCGGGTCCAGTCGAAGCCCTTCACCTCCAAGTCCCAGCCATAGGCCTGCGCGTCCTCGGCCATGCCGCCATATTCGCTGGCGAAGACCATCAGCTTCTTGGGCACGCAGCCGCGGATGACGCAGGTGCCGCCCATGCGGAATTCCTCGGCCAGCCCGACCTTCGCGCCGTGATCGCCCGCCGCCACGCGCGCCGCGCGCACGCCGCCCGAACCGCCGCCGATGACGAACAGATCATAATCAAAGGTCATGGGCTCAGTCTCCGAGGTCAGAAAAGATGTTGGCCGAGGCCGCGATGTCCACGCGCCCTTCGGTCCGGGTGCCGTCATCGGCGATCACCTCCACCCGACCGTCGGGATGACCCAGTACGAGCGTGTCGCAGATGTCGATGAACAGGCCGTTTTCCACGACGCCCGCGATCTGGTTCAGCATCAGCGCCAGCGCGCGCGGGTTGCCGATCCGCTTCAGGTGCAGGTCGAGGATGTAGTTGTTTTCGTCCGTGCGCAGCGGCTGGTCGCCCTTCATGCGCAAGCGCACCTCGTGGCCCAGCACGTCCTGCGCGGCCAGATGCTCCTCGATCAGGCGGGCGGTGGCGGTCCAGCCGAAGGGGATCACCTCCACCGGCAGCGGGAAGGCGCCCAGCGCGTGGACCTGCTTCGCGGCATCCGCGATCACGATCATCCGGTCGGACGCGGTGGCCACGATCTTTTCCTGCAGCAGGGCGGCCCCGCCCCCCTTGATCAGGGACAGCTGGTTGTCCGCCTCGTCCGCGCCGTCGATGGTCAGGTCCAGCCAGCGCGCCTCCTCCAGCGAAACGACGGTCAGGCCCAGGCTGCGCGCCAGATCTGCCGTGCGGGTGGAGGTGGCGACGCAGGTCAGCGTCAGCTTCTCCTCGCGCACGCGGTCGGCCAGGCAGCGCACCATCCAGGCGGCGGTCGATCCGGTGCCAAGGCCCACCTTCATGCCGTCGGTCACGAAATCGACAGCGCGTTTCGAGGCGGCGAACTTTGCCTTTTCGATCGGGGACAGGTCAGCGGGCATGGCGGTCTTTCTGGAACAGGATGCCCCGCTTATAGGCAAAGCCCCGCCCGCGCACAATCAGCGCGGCGCGAAGCGCCAGAAGCGCGTCATCAGCAGCACCGCCGCCACCGCCAGCCCGATCACCAGCCCCATCCACAGCCCGTGCCCGCCAAGCCCCATCGGGAAGCCTAGCGCATAGCCCGTGGGCAGCCCGATCACCCAGTAGCTGATGACGGCCAGCACCATCGGCAGGCGCGTGTCCTTCAGCCCGCGCAGCAGGCCCAGCGCGATGGCCTGCAGGGCGTCGGCGAACTGGAACAAGGCCGCGATCGCCAGAAGGCCCGTGCCATAGGCGATGATCGTGGCCGTGTTGGGCTTTCCTTCGGACAGGAACAGCCCGATGATCTGCTGCGGCAACAACAGGTAGATGGCGACCACCACGCAGCCCACCGCGACCGAGATGCCGATGGCCACCCGCGCGGCCGTCCGCATGGCCGCATTGTCCCCCTGCCCGTGGAAGCGCGCGACCCGCACCGTGGCGGCGTTGGCCACGCCCAGATGCACCATGAAGGACAGGGCCGCGACTTCCAGCGCGATGCCGTGGGCGGCAAGTTCCACCGTGCCGATCCAGCCCATCATGATGGCGGTGGCCTGGAACAGCCCAGCCTCGGCCAGCCCCGTCAGGCCGATGGGCGCGCCCAGGCGGGCCACCTGCCCCAGTGCCTGCCAGTCGGGCCGCCAGAAGCGCGAGAACAGCTCGAACCGGCGCAGGGCGGGCAGAAAGGCCGCGTAGCCCCCCAGCACGACGATGTTCAGCGTCTGCACGAACAGGCTGGCGATGGCCGCCCCGCGCACGCCCAGTTCCGGCAGGCCCCAATGGCCGAAGATCAGCGGCCAGCCCACGGCGATGTTCAGCGCGACGGCGGCCAGCGTGGACCACAGCACCACCCGCGTCCGTTCCAGCGCGGCCAGATAGCTTTTCAGCACCATCACCAGCAGCGCGGGGATCATCCCCGCCCCCGCGATGCGCAGGAAGTCCTGCGCCAGCTTTGCCACGTCAGGATTCTGGCCCAGCGCCCCCAGAAGCGCGCCCGAATTCCAGAACAGCGGATAGGTCAGCGCGCCATAGGCGATGGACAGCCACAGCCCCATGCGCGCGTCCCGGCGCACCTGCGCCTCGTCCCCTCGGCCCAGGGCAGAGGCGACCATGGGCATCACCGCCTGTCCGAAGCCGGAACCGAGGATGAAGGTCACGAAGAACAGCGACGTGCCCAGCACCACTGCCGCCAGTTCGTTCACCCCGTAGCGGCCCAGCATGACCGAGTCGCTGACATGCAGGGACATCTGCGCGATGTTGCTGCCGATCAGCGGAAGACCCAGCACCAGCGTGGCGCGGACATGGGCGGCTTTGGTCATGGACATGGGAACGCTCCTTCCCCTGCCTTATGCCCAAGGGATGGGCGGATTGTGAACAGCGAAAAACGCTTTTCGCGCCCCTGTCTTCGTGCTTGGGTGCCGGAACACGATGGAGGTTCGCATGCTGACAATCTATGGCGTCCACCGCTCGCGCGCGACGCGGCCCCTGTGGCTTCTGAACGAGATCGGGGTGCCGTTCCACCACGTCCCGGTGATCCAGGCCTACCGGCTGGCCGACGCGCAGGCCGCCGACGCGCCCCTGAACACCCGGTCCGAGGAGTTCCTGACCGTCAACCCTTTGGGCCAGATCCCGGTGATGGAGGAAGACGGCCTGATCCTGACCGAGTCGCTGGCCATCACCCAATACCTTGCCAAGGTGCATGGCGGATCGCTGGGCCCGCAAAGCCCGGCCGAGGATGCGCTGATCGACCAGTGGACGCTGATGGCCGCCACCAGCGTGGAAGGCCCCGCGCTGGAGATCCAGCAGACCCGCGCGCAGGGCGACAGCCCCGAGGCGCAGGCCCACATCTTCATCTGCGCCGAAAAGCTGCGCCGCCCCTTCGCCGTGCTGGAACGCCATCTGGCCCGGCACGACTACCTTGTGGGGGACCGCTTCACGGTGGCGGACCTGAACATGGCCGAATGCGTGCGCTATGCGCAGGGCCACTCCGCCCTGATCGCGGAATTCCCCCGGCTGGGCGCGTGGCTGGGCCGGTGCCAGGAGCGTCCGGCTTTCAAGGCCATGATGGCCGCGCGCGAGGCGGAGCCCGCGTAAGGGCCGCTTGCCCACCCCTTTCTCCGGTGGTCTAATGGCGGGCCACCGGAAGGAATGACGATGCCCGACGATCTGCTGTCCCAGAACCACGAAACCTACGACGCCTCCTCGATCGAGGTGCTGGAGGGGCTGGAGCCTGTGCGCAAGCGGCCCGGCATGTACATCGGCGGCACGGACGAACGCGCCCTGCACCATCTGGTGGCCGAAGTGCTCGACAACTCCATGGACGAGGCGGTGGCGGGCCATGCCAACCGCATCGAGGTGGAGCTGCACGCCGACCATTCCGTGACCGTGCGCGACAACGGCCGCGGGATCCCCGTCGATCCCCACCCGAAGTTCCCCGGCAAGTCCGCGCTGGAGGTGATCCTGTGCACCCTGCACGCGGGGGGCAAGTTTTCGAACAAGGCCTATTCCACCTCGGGCGGGTTGAACGGCGTGGGGTCGTCGGTCGTGAACGCCCTGTCCGACCGGATGCGAGTGGAGGTGGCGCGCAACCGCGAACTTTACGTGCAGGAATTCTCGCGCGGGGTGCCGCAGGGGCCGGTGGCCAAGGTCGGCCCCGCACCCAACCGCCGCGGCACGACCGTGACCTTCCACCCCGATGCCGAGATCTTCGGACACCTGCTGCTGAAGCCCGCCCGCCTTTACAAGATGGTGCGGTCGAAGGCCTACCTCTTCTCGGGGGTGGAGATCCGCTGGAAGACCGCCATCGACGATGGCGAGACGCCGGCTGAGGCCACGTTCCAGTATCCCAACGGCCTTGCCGACTTCCTGAACGAAACGCTGGGCGCGACCACCACATATTCAGAGCGTCCCTTTGCCGGGAAGGTGATCTTCGAGGAGAAGTTCGGCGTTCCGGGCCGCATCGAATGGGCGATCAACTGGACGCCCGCGCGGGACGGCTTCATCCATTCCTATTGCAACACGGTTCCGACGCCCGAAGGCGGCACACATGAGGCAGGCTTCTGGGCCGCGATCCTGAAAGGCATCAAGGCCTACGGCGAGCTGGTGCGGAACCGCAAGGCCGCCGACATCACGCGCGAGGATCTGCTGGCGGGGGGCTGCGCCCTCATCTCCATCTTCATTCGCGAGCCGTCCTTCGTGGGCCAGACCAAGGACCGCCTGTCGACGGAGGAGGCGGTGAAATACGTCGAGGCCTCGGTGCGCGACCACTTCGACAACTGGCTCGCCTCTGACAACAAGTCGGCGGGGGCGATCCTCGATTTCCTGGTGCTGCGGGCGGAAGAACGGATGCGCCGCCGCGCGGAAAAGGAAACGCAGCGCAAGTCGGCCACGAAGAAGCTGCGCCTTCCGGGCAAGCTGACCGACTGCACGGCCAAGAACCGCGCCGGCACGGAACTGTTCATCGTCGAAGGCGACAGCGCCGGCGGGTCGGCCAAGGGCGCGCGGTCGCGCGAAACGCAGGCCCTGCTGCCGCTGAAAGGCAAGATCCTGAACGTCCTCGGCGCGGCCTCGGGCAAGCTGAACGACAACACCGAGATCCGCGACATCTGCGAGGCGCTGGGCGTCAGCATGGGCACGCGGTTCAACGTAGATGACCTGCGCTATGAAAAGATCATCATCATGACGGACGCCGACGTGGACGGCGCGCACATCGCGTCGCTGCTGATGACGTTCTTCTTCACCCAGATGCGCCCGCTGATCGACCGCGGGCACCTGTATCTGGCCTGCCCGCCGCTCTACCGCCTGACGCAGGGGGCGCGGCGAATGTACGTGGCCGATGACGCCGAAAAGGAAAAGTGGCTGAAGAAGGGTCTGGGCGGCAAGGGCAAGATCGACGTCCAGCGCTTCAAGGGTCTGGGCGAGATGGACGCCAAGGACCTGAAGGACACCACGATGAACCCGGAAACGCGCAAGCTGATCCGCGTGTCCATTGACGAGGACAGCGAGGCCGGCGATCTGGTCGAACGCCTGATGGGCAAGAAGCCGGAACTGCGTTTCCAGTACATCCAGGAAAACGCGAAATTCGTGGAAGAACTGGACGTCTGATCTGGCAATCCGGGCGGGGCGGTGCCATCTGGGAACCATGTCCCGCCTGACACCTCCCCGCTTGACCCTGACGGACGCCGCCGTGCAGCGCACGCTGCGTCACGTTCCCGATCCCGGCACGCCCCCCGGCTGGACCCCCCTGACCGACGAGGATTACGACCATCTGGCCGCCGACCTGACGCGCGGCCACGTGGGTCCGATCCCGATCTTCGCCTATGGCAGCCTGATCTGGAACCCCGGCTTTGCGGTGGGGCCGGTCCGCAAGGCGGTGGCCCATGGCTGGCACCGGTCCTTCTGCCTTGAGATCCTGCAATGGCGCGGCAGCCCCGACTGTCCGGGCCTGATGATGGCGCTGGAACGCGGCGGCTCCGCCACCGGCCTGATCATGGAGATCGCGGAAGGCCACGAAGCCGAGGCCCTGCGCGCCCTTCTGAAGCGTGAACTGGTCGCCAAGGAGCTGGTGGACAACGTCCGCTGGGTGCGCGTGAAGACCGAGCGGGGCGTGGAACGCGCCCTGACCTTCTGGGCCGGGCCCAAGGGGCCCATGGTCGTCTCCCTCCCGCCCGAGGTGCAGGCCTGGCGTCTGGCGCATGCCTGCGGCCATGGGGGGTCGGGGGCGCAATACCTGCACAACACCGTTCGCAAGCTGGAAGAATACGGGCTGCGCGACCGAAACCTGTCCCATCTGGAGCACCTGACCGCGACCGAGATCGCGCGCTGGCCGACCGGTCAGGGCACGATCGTGCCGGATACCTGACCGGGATCACCCGGATATGGGGGTGTCAACGCGCCCGGCGCGGGCGCGACATCGGCCTGTCCGCGGATGGCCCCGTTCTAACATCCGGCGTGCAGATCAGGCCTCAGCGGACCCATCCCCGGCTGTGCAAGCCGTTCAGGCGTGTGATCGTCCCCTCCACTGGGTGCGCGCGCAGGTCAGGCCCCGCCGCCGGTACCCGCGCCATCGTGGAGCTGAAGGAGGATCTGGGCGTGCAGCTGTTCGTGCGCACCACGCGGCAGGTGTCGCTGACGGCGGAGTCTATGCCGTCCAGATCAAGCCCTCGTGGTCGTCCCCGACACCACGTTCGCGCACAGGCTGGCACGATCCGGCCCCGACCGTCAAAGGGCGGTCAGGCGGCCCGCGTCCATCCGCACCATGCGGTCCATCCGTGCGGCCAGTTCCAGGTTGTGCGTGGCGATCAGCGCCGACAGGCCTGTTTCCCGCACCAACGACATAAGCGCCGCGAACACCTTGTCCGAGGTTCCGGGGTCGAGGTTGCCGGTCGGTTCGTCCGCCAGCAGAAGGCGGGGGCGGTTGGCCAGCGCCCGGCAGAACGCCACGCGCTGCTGTTCGCCCCCCGACATGGCCGCCGGACGGTGACCGGCGCGGTGGCCGATGCCGACGTGGCCCAGAAGTTCGGCCGCGCGGGCCTCGGCATCGCGCCGGGCGATGCCGTTCGCCAGCTGGGGCAGGACGATGTTCTCGGCCGCGGTGAATTCGGGCAGCAGGTGGTGGAACTGATAGATGAAGCCCACCTCGCGACGACGCGCCTCGGTCCGGGCGCGATCGCTCTTGCCCGCGTAATCCGTGCCGCCGATCACGACGCGCCCCTGGTCGGGCGCGTCCAGCAGGCCCGCGATGTGCAGAAGCGTGGACTTGCCCGCGCCCGACGGCGCCACCAGCGCCACAACCTCGCCCGGTGCGACGGTCAGATCGGCCCCGTCCAGCACGGTGATCGCGTTCGGCTTGCCCGGGTTGTAGCCCTTCCGCAACCCGTCCAGAACCAGCATGTCATTCATAGCGCAGGGCCTCCACCGGGTTCATACGGGCCGCACGGCGCGCCGGGAAGATGGTGATGATGAAGGACAGGCCCAGCGACAGCGACACGGCCGACAGCACGTCGGACAGCTGAAGCTTGGCCGGCAGGTGGTAGATGCCCCGGATCTCCGGATCCCAGACACCGCCGCCCGAGACGTAGTTCACGAGGCCGAAGATCGGGTCGATGTAGATCGCGAACAGGCAGCCGAGGATCACGCCCATCAGCGTGCCCACGATCCCCGTCCCCGCCCCGCAGATGAAGAACACCCGCAGGATCGACCCCTCGGTCAGCCCCATGGTGCGGAGGATGCCGATGTCGCGGCCCTTGTTCTTCACCAGCATGATCAGGCCCGACACGATGTTCATCGTCGCGATCAGCACGAGGACGGAGAGGATGACGAACATCACGTTGTCTTCCACGTCCAGCGCGCGCAGGAAGCTGCCGGAACTGTCGCGCCACGTCCAGAGCAACCCTTCCGGCCCGATGGCGTCGGACAGCGCGGGAAGGTAGCGGTCCACCTGTTCGGGATCCTGCACCATCACCTCGATCTCGTCGGCCAGGCCCTCGCGGTTGAAGAAGCTCTGCGCCTCGGCGAAGGGCATGTAGACGCGGGTCTTGTCGATGTCGTAGCGGCCGGCGCTGAAGATGTAGACGACCTCATACGCGTTCACGCGGGGGCTGGTGCCGAAGGCCGTGCGCACGCCGTTGGCGCTGGTCAGGCGGACGCGGTCGCCCACGGAGATGCCCATGTCCCGCGCCATCTGGGCACCGATGGCGATGCCCCGGTCCAGATCGTCCACGTTGCCCTCACCCCCCGACCCGACACGGGGGATCGCCTTCAGATCCTCCAGCCGGATGCCGTAGACGTCGCCCAAGCCCGACACGTCGTTGGCCGAGGCCATGACCTGCCCCTTCACCAGGGGCGCCGCCCGCGTCACGCCGTCCACCTGCGCGATGCGTTGCGACAGCGCGTCGTAGTCGGAAAAGCCGCGGATCACGCCGCCCTGTTCCGTCACCTGCCCCGCGGAATAGACGTTCACATGGGCGTTCGCGCCCAGGATCGTGTCGACGAATTCGGCGCGGAAGCCCGCCCGGACCGACAGCGTCGCGATCAGCGCGAAGACCGCCAGCGTGATCCCGATCAGGCTGATCCACGTCATGACGGACACGCCGCCCTCGGCCCGCTTGGCGCGCAGGTAGCGCCAAGCGATCATCCATTCGAAGCCCACGAAGGGTCTGGTCGCCATGGCGGTCTTCCTTGTCAGATGGACGCGTAGATCTGGGTCAGGCGATCCACGGCCGCTTCCATCGACAGCTCCTCGCTTTCGCCGCTGCGCCGCGAGGTCAGTTCCACCTTGCCGTTCGCCAGCCCGCGCGGGCCGACGGTGATGCGCCACGGCAGGCCGATCAGGTCCATGGTCGCGAACTTCGCCCCCGCCCGTTCGTCGCGGTCGTCATACAGCGGCTCCAGCCCTTGGGCGACCAGCGCGGAATACAGCGCGTTGCAGGCGCTGTCGGTGGAGGCGTCGCCCTGCTTCAGGTTCACAAGGCCGACATGGAACGGCGTCACGCCTTCGGGCCAGATGATGCCCTTGTCGTCGTGGTTCGCCTCGATGATGGCGCCCAGCAGGCGGCTGACGCCGATGCCGTGGCTGCCCATTTCCACCGGGACGCGGCTGCCGTCGGCGGTGACGACGGTGGCGCCCATCGCCTCGGAATACTTGGTGCCGAAGTAGAAGATCTGCCCCACCTCGATCCCGCGGGCCACGCGGCGGCGGTCCTCGACCACCTCGGCGAACAGCGCCTCGTCATGGGTTTCGTCCGTGCGGGCGTAAAGGGTCGTGAACTCCTCGCACACGGCGGCGACGGCAGCGCGGTCGTCCATGTCCACATCGCGCGCGCCCAGCTTCAGGTCCGTGACGGCGCTGTCATAGAAGACCTCGCTTTCGCCGGTTTCGGCCAGCACCAGGAACTCATGCGTGTTGTCGCCGCCGATGGGGCCCGAGGCGGCGCGCATCGGGATCGCGGTCAGCCCCATCCGTTCATAGGTGCGCAGATAGGCGACCATGTGGCGGTTGTAGGCGTGCAGCGCCGCGTCGCGGTCGATGTCAAAGCTGTAGCCGTCCTTCATCAGGAACTCCCGCCCGCGCATCACGCCGAAGCGGGGACGCATCTCGTCGCGGAACTTCCACTGGATCTGATAGAGCGTCAGCGGCAGGTCCTTGTAGCTGTTCACATGGCTGCGGAAGATGTCGGTGATCATCTCCTCGTTCGTGGGACCGTACAGCATCTCGCGGCCCTGACGGTCCTTGATGCGCAGCATTTCCTGCCCGTAATCGTCGTAGCGGCCGCTTTCGCGCCACAGGTCGGCCGTTTGCAGTGTGGGCATCAGCAGCGGGATGTGGCCGGCGCGGATCTGCTCCTCATGGACGATCTGCTCGATCCGCTTCAGGATCTTGAAGCCCAGCGGCAGCCAGGAATAGATGCCGGCCGACTGCTGCTTGATCATCCCCGCCCGCAGCATGTAGCGGTGCGAGACGATCTGTGCCTCGGAGGGGTTTTCCTTCAGGACGGGCAGGAAATAGCGGCTCAGGCGCATGAATGCCTCATAAGACTACGGTTGCATGGGGTTTAGGGCCTTGGCCCTGCGGGGGCAAGCGCCCCGCGCTTGCCCTTGCGTGAACCGGTCGGTTGGGCCATGGATTGGCCAGCACCAAGGGGGCACGATGCAACTGACCGAACTCAATCAGGCGAAGTGGTGGGGCATCGCGGCGGTCGTGTTCCTGGTCATGCTGTGGTTCCTTGGCGACGTGATCCTGCCCTTCCTCGTGGGCGGGGCCATCGCGTATTTCCTTGATCCGCTGGCCGACCGGCTGGAAAAGCTGGGCCTCAGCCGCGCGCTGTCGACGGCCGTGATCGCGATCCTGGCGGTGCTGATCTTCGTGCTGCTGATCCTGGCCGTCATCCCGACGCTGGTGAACCAGCTGACGCAGCTGATCAACGCTGCCCCCGCCATCGTCAGCCAGTTGCAGACCTTCCTGATGGACCGCTTCCCCGAGCTGAACGACGAGACGTCGACCATCCGCCAGACCCTCGATTCGCTGGCGCTGGCGATCCAGGAACGCGGCGGGCAGATGGCCAACACGCTTATCACCTCGTTCTATTCGGTCATCAACGCGGTCGTGTTCATCGTGGTGGTGCCGGTGGTGACCTTCTACATGCTTCTGGACTGGGACAAGATGGTGGCCAAGGTGAACGCCCTGCTGCCCCTGGAACACGCCCCCACCGTCCGCGAACTGGCGCGCGAGATCGACCGCACGCTGGCGGGCTTCGTGCGCGGACAGACGGTCGTGTGCCTGATCCTTGGCGTCTACTATGCCTTCGCGCTGATGGCGGCGGGGCTGAACTTCGGCGCCATCGTGGGGGCCATCGCGGGCTTTCTGACCTTCATCCCCTATGTGGGCGCGCTTGTGGGCGGCGGGCTGGCGATCGGCCTTGCGCTGTTCCAGTTCTGGGGCGACTGGTGGCAGATCCTGATCATCTGGGCGATCTTCCAGTCGGGGCAGTTCGTGGAAGGCAACATCCTGACGCCGCGCCTTGTCGGAAGCTCGGTCGGGCTGCACCCGGTGTGGCTGTTGTTCGCGCTGTCGGCTTTCGGGGCACTGTTCGGCTTTGTCGGGATGCTGGTGGCCGTTCCGGTGGCCGCCGCCATCGGTGTGCTGGCCCGCTTCGGGATCGCGCAATACAAGGCCAGCCGCCTGTATCACGGCGCGGACGATCAGCCGGTTCCGGAAAACCAGGGGTGATACGCCAGCTTGCGTTCGACCTGCCGGCCCGCCCCGCGCTGGGGCGGGGGGACCTGTTCGTGTCGCCGGCCAACGCCTTGGCCGTGGCCAGCCTGGACGCCTGGCGGGACTGGCCGCAGGGCAAGATGATCCTTGTGGGGCCGCACGGGGCGGGAAAGACGCATCTCGCGCATGTCTGGGCCTCGGACGCGGATGCGGTGCTGGTGGATTGCGGCGCCCTGCCCGGCACGGATCTTGCCGCTTTGGCCGAGGAGGCGGCCGTGGTGCTGGAGGACGCGGACACGCTGGCCGGCGATGACGAGGCGGAGGCCGTGCTGTTTCACCTGCACAACCTGTTGCGCGAACGGCGCCGGCCTTTCCTTCTGACCGCCTCCACCCCGCCGCGGGACTGGGGGCTGCATCTGGCGGATGTGCAAAGCCGGATGCTGGCCGCGCCGGTCGCCCGGCTGGACGCGCCCGATGACAGCCTTCTGTCGGCCGTGCTGGTGAAGCTGTTCGCCGACCGTCAGATCACCGTGCCGCCCGCGCTGGTGTCGTGGCTGATGTCTCGCATGGACCGGGATCTTGGCACCGCCCGCGCCCTTGTGGCGGCGCTGGACGCACGATCGCTGGCGGAGCAGCGGCCGGTCAACCGCCAGATGGCGCTGGAAGTGCTGGCAGGCATCTAAGTGTAACGTTATTATGACATACTTGCGAAACTATTGTTACAAAAGCTTCACAAGACACGCGCATGTGCCGGTTATATCTCCAAGCCCATGACCCACGCTGATTTTCTTCTGTCCGACTTCCCGCCCCCCGTTGTCCTGCCGCGCGTGGAAACGACGGGCCAACGCCGATTCGTGAACCGGGAGCTGAGCTGGCTGGCCTTCAACTGGCGCGTGCTGGACGAAGCCTCGAACCCCGCCGTCCCCCTGCTGGAGCGGCTGCGCTTCCTGTCGATCTCCGACACCAACCTTGACGAGTTCTACACCGTTCGCGTGGCCGGCCTTCGCGCCTTGGCCCGGCGGTCGAAGCCCGGCCTCTCCGAGGACGGGCGCTCTCCGGTGGAGCAGCTGACCCTGATCAACGCCGAGGCCCGGGCCCTGATGCGTAAGCAGCAGGCCGTCTGGAACCGCCTGCGCCGGCAGATGGAAGCCCACGGCATCCGCCTGATGACCCGGTCGAAGCTGACCAAGCGCGATCTGGCCCATCTGGAAGCGCATTTCCTGACCAACGTCTTCCCGGTGCTGTCGCCGCTGGCGATCGATCCCGCGCACCCCTTCCCCTTCATTCCGAACACCGGATTCTGCCTAGGCCTGCAACTGGAACGCACGGCGGACCGCCGCCGCCTGCAGGCGCTGCTGCCCATCCCGCAGCAGGTGGCGCGCTTCGTCCACCTGCCCGGCCGCCCGAACGAAACCCGCGTCCTGCCGCTGGAGGAGCTGCTGCTTCTTCACTTGCACCGCCTGTTCCCCGGCTACGCCGATCACGGACACTGCACCTTCCGCGTGTTGCGCGACAGCGACCTTGAGGTGGAGGAGGAGGCCGAGGATCTGGTGCGGGAGTTCGAGACCGCCCTGAAGCGCCGCCGCCGCGGCGACGTGATCCGCCTGTCCATCAGCGCCGGCGCGCCCGAGGATCTGTTCGCCACGATCAAGGACGAACTCGACGTGTCGGACGACGAGATCGTGGAGGCGCGGGGCCTGATCGGCCTGTCGGACCTGAAGGAACTGGTGCTGTCGTCGCGCCCCGACCTTCTGTGGCCGCGCTTCACCCCGCGCGTGCCCGAACGCGTGCAGGATTTTGAAGGCGACATGTTCGCGGCGATCCGCCAGAAGGACATGCTGCTGCATCACCCGTACGAGACGTTCGACATGGTGATCCGCTTCCTGCAGCAGGCGGCGAACGATCCCGACGTGCTGGCGATCAAGCAGACGCTGTACCGCACCTCCACCGACAGCCCGATTGTGGCCGCCCTGTGCGAGGCGGCGGAGGCCGGGAAGTCCGTGACCGCACTGGTCGAACTGAAGGCCCGCTTCGACGAGGCCGCGAACATCCGCCAGTCCCGCCGTCTGGAACGGGCGGGCGCGCATGTCGTCTATGGCTTCATGAAGTACAAGACGCACGCCAAGATCAGCACGGTCGTGCGGCGCGAAGGGGACCAGCTGGTCACCTACACCCATTACGGGACGGGCAACTACCACCCGATCACGGCGCGGATCTACACCGACCTTTCGTTCTTCACCTGCGATCCGGCGCTGGGGCGCGACGCGCAGAAGGTCTTCAACTACCTGTCGGGCTATGTACAGCCCGAGGGGCTGGAGAACCTCGCCATCTCTCCCACCGGTCTGAAGCCGCGTTTGCTGGAGATGATCGCCGCCGAGGCCGAGCACGCCCGCAAGGGGCGGCCCGCCGCGATCTGGGCCAAGATGAATTCGTTGGTGGAGCCGGAGGTGATCGACGCGCTGTATGCCGCCGGGCAGGCGGGCGTGAAGATCAGCCTTGTCATCCGGGGCATCTGCGGGCTGCGCCCCGGCGTGAAGGGCATGTCGGAAAACATCCGCGTGAAATCCATCGTCGGGCGGTTCCTGGAACACAGCCGCATCGTCTGCTTTGGCAACGGGCACGGCCTGCCGTCGAAGAAGGCGCGGGTGTTCTTCTCCTCGGCCGACTGGATGGGACGCAACCTGAACCGCCGGGTGGAAACGCTGGTGGAGGCGAAGAACCCCACCGTGAAGGCGCAGATCACCGACCAGATCATGGCCGCCAACATGGCCGACGAGGTGCAAAGCTGGGTGATGGACGGCCATGGCCGCTATCTTCGGGCCGATGCGGGCGACAAGGCGTTTTCCTGCCATCGGTTCTTCATGGAAAATCCGTCCTTGTCAGGACGTGGCACGGCGGGCGACAAGGATGTGCCGCGCCTGACGCACAGCTTCGACGACGGCCGCGCCGGTGAATGATCGGCGCATCCGAGACCTGTTCCAACGCGCAAGGACGACCGTGATGACCCGAGTGACCGCTTCAAGGGCCGAAGACGCCGCGCTGTTCGGACGCCCGTTGTTCGATGATCCCTCCGTGCGCGCCCTGAAACGCGTGGGCGTGGTGGATGTGGGATCGAACTCAGTCCGGATGGTGGTGTTCGACGGGGCGGCGCGCAGCCCGGCCTATTTCTTCAACGAAAAGGTCATGTGCGGGCTGGGCCTGGGGCTGGCCGAAACCAACCGCCTGAACCCCACGGGCCGGGAACGCGCGCTGGCCGCGCTGAATCGCTTCGCGGCGCTGGCCCGCGGCATGGGCATTCAGGACCTGACCGTGGTCGCCACCGCCGCCGTGCGCGAGGCCGAGGACGGCCCCCGGTTCCAGAAGGAGGTGGAGGAGCTGACCGGCCTGAAGCTGACCGTCATCGACGGCGATCAGGAGGCGCGGCTCTCGTCGCAGGGGGTGCTGCTGGGCTGGCCGGACGCGCAGGGCATCGTCTGCGACATCGGCGGCAACTCCATGGAACTGGCGCGGATCGGTGGCGGAGAGGTCGGATTGCGCGGCACCACCCCGCTCGGCCCCTTCCGGATGCAGCAGGTGGCGGGCGGTGCCAAGGAACGGCGCGCCCATATCCAGAAGGTGCTGAAGCCGCTGCGGGACCTGCTTCAGCCCCGTCGCGACCGCATCTTCCTTGTCGGCGGATCGTGGCGTGTCATTGCCCGGCTGGACATGGAACGGCGGAAGTATCCCCTGACCGTTCTGCACGAATACCGGATGCAGCCCAAGGACGTGCTGGATACGCTGGACTGGATCGCGGATTCCGACCCGCAGGCCCTGCGCGCCGCCACCGGCACCTCGGCCGAGCGGATGGAGTTGGTGCCGCTGGCATCCGAGGTGCTGCGCGAGCTGATCGCCATGTTTGATCCGTCGGAGATCGACATCTCCTCCTACGGGATCCGTGAGGGGCTGCTGTATGAGGCCATGCCGCAGCGCCTGCGCGAGCGTGATCCGCTGATCGAGGCGGCGCGCGCGGCCGAAATGTCCTCGGCCCGCATTCCGGGGTTCGGCAAGACGCTCTATCAGTTCCTGCTGCCCTTGTTCGAGGAAACGCGGGCGGAACGCCAGCGCCTGATCAAGGCGGCCTGTCTGCTGCATGACACAACCTGGCGCGCCCACCCCGACTTCCGGGCCGAGATGTGCTTTGACAACGCCACCCGTGCCAACCTTGGCGGACTGGACCATCCGGGACGGGTCTTTTTGGGGCTGGCGCTTCTGCACCGCTACAAGAACAACCGTTCGGGCACCCGCTTCGACCACCTCTTCCCCCTTCTGACCGAGGAGGAGATCCGCGAGGCCGAGGTTCTGGGCAAGGCGATGCGCTTTGGCGCCATGTTCGCGATGGACGACCTGACCCAGGCCGGACGCCTGTCCTGGAAGCCCAAGAAGCGCGTTCTGGCGTTGCATCTGAGCGAGAAGGGCCTGCCCTTGTTCGGCGAGGTGGCGCAGGCGCGCTTCCGGTCGCTCGCCAACTCCCTCGACGCGACGGCGGAGGTGAAGGCCCCATGATCCGCCCGGCAACGATGGACGACGCCCAGGCACTCCGCGCGGTCTGGGATACGATGATCACGGATTCAACTGCGAACTTCTCGGAACTCCGCAAGACGGAGGCGGAGGTGGAAGAGGCTATCCGCACCCGCCCCCTTCTGCTGGTGGCTGAACTCGACGGCAAGGTGGTGGGCTTTGCGACCTATGGCCAGTTCCGCACCAATTCGGGCTATCGTTTCACGATGGAAAACACGATCGCCCTGCTGCCCGCCGCCAAGGGGCGCGGCTTGGGCCGGCAATTGATGACAGGGATCGAGGATCACGCCCGCGCCGGGGGTGCCCATTCCATGATCGCGGGCGTCAGCGGGCGCAACGCCGAAGGCATCGCCTTTCACAAGGCCTGCGGCTACGACACGGTCGCGGTGGTTCCGCAATCGGGCTTCAAATGGGGCGAATGGCTCGATCTGGTGCTGATGCAGAAATTCCTCTGACACCGGCGCCGGTTCGGGCTATATTGCCCTTCATGTCCATATGGTCCCGCATTTCAGCCGCCCTTGCGGCTCTCGCTCATGGCGAATCCCTGTCGATGGTGTTCGCCCGTCTGCGCACGCCCCCCGAACGGTCCGTCGCCTTCACCATCGCCGTGATCGGGCTGGGGGCCAAGATGGCCAAGGCGGATGGCGAGGTGTCGCGCCGCGAGGTGGCCGCCTTCCGCCGCATCTTCGCCCTGCCCGAGGGGGAGGAGCAGAACGCTGCCCGCGTCTTCAACCTGGCGCGTCAGGACGTGGCGGGCTTCGAATCCTACGCCCGCACCATCGCCGACATGTTCCGCGACAATTGCGATACGCTGATCGACGTGCTGGAGGGCTTGTTCCAGATCGCCACCGCCGACGGGAACTATTCCGACGCCGAAGACACGTTCCTGCGCGAAGTCGCCCGCATCTTCAACGTGGGGGAGCGGTGCTTCCGCGTGCTGCGCAACCGCTTCGTCGCGGGCGACTGCGATCCCTACGATGTGCTGGGGGTGGAGGCGAACGCGTCGATGGAGCAGATCCGCAGCGCCTGGAAGAAGGCCGTGCGGGACAATCATCCCGATCGCCTGATCTCCCGCGGTGTGCCCGAAGAGGCCATCCGGCTGGCGGAGGAGCGGTTGATCCACATCAACCGGGCCTGGGACGAGATCAACGCCCGTCAGGCCGCATGAAAAGGGCCGCCCGAAGGCGGCCCGTTTCCGATCAGTTGCAGTTCTGGCCCGGGACCATGCAGGAACCGCCGCCCGCCAGCGCGCCGATCAGGGCGCCCTTGGTCTTGCCGCCGCCCGTCGCGTCCGCGATCACGGCACCGGCCGCCGCGCCGCCCAGCGTGCGGACTGCAGCGTTGTTCACGGGCGAGTTGCCGTAGCCGCCGCCATAGCCGCTGTTGCTGTAGGGCTGGCTGCAGCCGGCGATCGTTCCCGTCGCCAGCACCGCTGCCAGAATCACGAATTTCGTTTTAGCCATTCTTCGGCCCTCCTCATGGAATTCTTATCGTCTCAGGATAACCGAAGCTGTGGCGGGGAAAAGACGCAATTGCGTGTTCACGGTCACAGTCGGCATTTCGGCGCCGAATCTCAGTCGTCCCAGTCGTCATCCTCGTCAAAGGCGACGGGGGGTGCGTCGGGGGCGAAGACGGCCGGAAAGGCCGCTTCGGCCTTGGCGACGTCGATGCGCAGCAGCGCGTCGTAGCTTTGGGGATCAAAGGGATCCTCGGCCGGAACAACCTCGCGGCCGAACAGCCAGGACAGGCGTCCCGCGTCCAGGTTGCCGCGTTCGAACGGTTCTTCGCCGAAATGCGCCCAAAGCGCCGCCATGAACGCTTCGTCCGCGGTGCGGTCGATGTTCTTGCGGTCGCGATAGCGTTCGCGGCGGATGATCTTCGTGGCGCCGTCCTTGGACGCGCGCCGGATGACGAACTGGTGGTCGGTTCCCGTCAGACGGCCCGGAAACCCGCGATGCTTTATCATTTTCGTCCAGGAAATAGCGGGCGGGGACAAGCCCCGCCCCGCGGAATTATTGCCACTTGTTGGTGTAGGTCGGCTCGGTCGTGACGGGGGCCGGTGCGGGCTGGGTCACGACGACTTCTTCACGCTTGGGGGCGCAAGCGGCGGCCAGGGCAGCGACGAAGACGACACAGGTGATGCGGGCGGTCAGCGACATGGTGAACTCCTAAAGAAAGCGGGTCGGGGACCATCCCCTTCTCCGTGACACGGTTACTTAGGGCCGTGACGATGCAAAGCTAATGCAACGGCAAGACTTTGCACACTGAAAATTGAGGTCACCGTTGCCGCACCTCCCAAGCGGGGTGCATCCAGGGGTCCGCGGCCACGGGCGGCAGGCGGCGGCCCAGGATGTGGTCGGCCATCTTCTCCCCCACCATGATGGACGGGCCATTGAGATTCCCGTTGGTGATGCGCGGGAAGACGGAGCTGTCGGCCACCCGCAACCCTCCGGTCCCGATGACCCGGCCTTCGGGGTCCACCACCGCCAAGGGATCGTCGGCGGCCCCCATCCGCGCCGTTCCGCAAGGGTGATAGGCACTTTCCGCGTGTTCGCGGATGAAGGCGTCGATCTCGGCATCGCTCTGCACGGCCGCGCCGGGCTGGATCTCATGCTTCACATGCGGCGCCATCGCCTTTTGGGCGAACACCTCGCGCGTCAGCCGGATGCAGGCGCGGAACTCCGCCCAGTCGTCGGGATGGGACATGTAGTTGAAGCGGATTTCCGGATCGGCGGCGGGATCGGACGATGCCAGCGTCACCCGCCCCCGGGATTTCGACCGCATCGGTCCCACATGCACCTGGAATCCGTGACCTTCCGCCGCAGCCTTTCCGTCATAGCGTACGGCCAGCGGCAGGAAATGATACTGGATGTCCGGGTATTCCACCCCCGCGCGCGACCGGATGAAGCCGCACGCCTCGAACTGGTTGGAGGCGCCCAGCCCGGTGTGAAGCGAGATCCACTGCAGCCCGACCCGCACCTTGCCGGGCAGGTTCCAGTAGCGGAACAGCGTGTTCGGCTGCAACGCGGCGAACTGCATGTAAACCTCAAGATGGTCCTGCAGGTTGGCCCCCACGCCCGGCCGGTCGGCGACAACGGGGATGCCGTGCCGCGCCAGATGCCCGCCTTCGCCGATGCCCGACAGCATCAGCAGCTTCGGCGTGTTGAGGGAGGACGCGGCCAGAACGACCTCCCGCCCCGCCCGGACCACCTGCACGCGGCCCTTGCGCCGCACCTCCACCCCCACGGCGCGGGTGCCGTCCAGAATCACACGCTGGGCAAAGGCGCGCAGCAGGATCACGCGGCCGGTGCGCAGGGCCGGGCGCAGATAGGCGTTGGCGGCGGACCAGCGACGGCCCTTCCAGATCGTCGCCTCCATCGGGCCGAAGCCTTCCTGCTGCTTGCCGTTGTAATCCTGCGTCAGGGGATAGCCCGCCTCCTCCCCCGCCGCGATGAAGGCGTTGAAGAGGGGATTGCGACGCGGACCGCGGGTGATGTGCAGGGGGCCGCTGTCACCGCGCCAGTCGCCGCCGTCGGGGTTGGGGCCGTGCCACGTCTCCATCCGCCGGAAATAGGGCAGCACGTCGGCAAAGGACCAACCCTCCGCCCCCGCATCCGCCCAATGGTCGAAATCCCGCGCGTGTCCGCGCACATAGACCATCCCGTTGATGGAGGAGGACCCCCCGATCACCTTGCCCCGCGGCGTCACCAGCTGCCGCCCGTTCAGGTGCGGTTCCGGCTGGGATTTCAGGCCCCAGTCGTAGCGGGGCATGTTCATGGGAAAGGACAGCGCCCCCGGCATCTGGATAAACGGGCCCCAGTCCGACCCGCCATGTTCGATGACGGTGACCGTCTTGCCCGCCTCGGCCAGCCGGAAGGCTAGGGCGCAGCCCGCGCTGCCCGCGCCCACGATGACGTAGTCAGAAGGGCGCATCGACCGGCCCCATGCCCACGTAGACGGACTTCAGCTGGGTGTAATGCTCGATCGCCGCCTTGCCGTTCTCGCGCCCCACGCCCGACATCTTCACCCCGCCGAAGGACGATTCGACCGGCGTCAGGTTGTAGGCGTTGATCCAGCAGGTTCCGGCCTGAAGCCGCCCCACGACCCGGTGCGCGCGGGTGATGTCGGCGGTGAAGACGCCGGCGGCCAGACCGAACTCCGTCGCGTTGGCGCGGGCGATCACCTCGTCCTCCTCCTCGAAATCGAGGACGGCCATCACGGGGCCGAACACCTCCTCGCAGGCCAGGGTCATGGTGTCGGTCACGTCGGCAAAGACGGTGGGGGGCACGAACATCCCCTGCCCCGCGCCGCCCGTCACCAGCCGCGCGCCTTCGGCCACGGCCTTGTCCACATAGGCGCGGACCTTTTCCGCCTGCGCGGCGCTGACCAGCGGGCCCATCTGGGTGGCGGGGTCCAGCGGATCGCCCATCACGATGGCCTCAGATCGCGCCTTCAGGCGGTCCAGGAACACCTCCTTGATGGAGTGGTGCACGAAGACCCGCGTGCCGTTCGAACAGATCTGGCCCGAGGAGTAGAAGTTCCCCAGCATCGCCGCCCCCACCGCCGAATCGATGTCGGCGTCCGGGAACACGATCAGCGGGGACTTGCCGCCCAGTTCCATGGTGACATGCCGGATCCCCTCCGCCGCCGCCGCATAGACCTTGCGACCCGTGGGAACCGATCCGGTGAGGGACACCTTCGCCACGCGCGAATCAGTCACCAGCTGCGCACCCACATCGCCAAAGCCCTGCACGACGTTGAACAGGCCGGCCGGCGCCCCCGCCTCGACCAGAAGGGCGGCCAGTTGCAGCGCGCCCAGCGGCGTCACCTCGGACGGCTTGAACACCATCGCGTTGCCCATGGCGAGGGCCGGTGCCGCCTTCCAGCAGGCGATCTGGCTGGGATAGTTCCACGCCCCGATGCCCACGCAGACGCCCAAGGGTTCGCGCAGGGAATAGGCGAAATCCGTTCCCAGCGGCACGGTTTCCCCGGTCACGGTGGGGGCCAGCCCGCCGAAATATTCCAGCGCGTCCGCGCCGGACGGCCAGTCGGCCACCTCCGTCTCCTGGATGGGCTTGCCGGTGTCCAAGACCTCCAGCACCGAAAGGTCGGCGTTGCGGTCGCGGATCAGGTCGGCCGCGCGGCGCAGGACGCGGCCGCGTTCCACCGGCCGCAGCGCCGCCCAGCCCGCCTGCGCGGCCTTGGCGGAAGCCAAGGCGCGGTCGATGATCGCGGGCGTCGCCTCGTGCAGGCGGGCGATCACCTCGCCCGTGGCAGGGAAGATCACGTCGAAGGGGCGGCCGGCGGTGTCCTCCACCCACTCCCCCCCGATGAAATGGCTGGCATGCGGTTGGGCTTTCATCAAACCTCTCCCTTGATTTCAGATTCGATCAGGACAAACACCATGTTGACGCTGGCGGCCGGATCGGGGATGACATCGCGCAAGGCATGACGCAGATAGACCCCATCTATCAGGGCGCCCGCGCTGGCCGCGATGGCCGGTGCCCGGTCCCCCGCCAGCGGACGCAGGCAGGACACGAGGTTCGAGTGCAAACGCCGCTGATAGGTCGTCAGCAGCCGCTTTGCGTCCGGCACGGTCTGCGCCAGCACGTAGAAATTCAGCCACACGCCGATGATCCCGGGCCGGAAGTTCGTGTCGGAGAACGACGCCTCCAGAATGCCGGACAAGCGCTGCCGCGGGTCGCGCACATCGCGCAAGGCCGCCCGCACGTCGCCGCTGTAATGCGCCAGAACCGACCGCATGGCGGCCAGGAACAGCGCTTCCTTCCCGCCGAAATAGTGATGCGCCAGCGCCGCCGACACGCCCGCGCGGCGCGCGATCTTCGCCACCGTCACCTCCAGCGTGCCCTTTGCGCCGATTTCTTCCAGCGTTGCCTTGATAAGCGCGGCCCGGCGCACAGGCTCCATCCCGATCCGTGGCATCGCGGTCCCTTTCCATCGGCCCCCGGGGCCTGCGGGCATCTTAATTGATCCGTCAATCAACAACAATAACGGGGAGACTTCCATGAAACCGACCCTTCTTGCCGCAGCGCTGACGCTCGCGATCGCCAGCCCGGCGCTCGCGCAAAGCGAATGCCGCACGATCTCCATGTCCGACGTGGGCTGGACCGACATCACCGCGACCACCGCCCTGACCCGCCAGATCCTCGAGGCGATGGGATACGAGATGGACGTGGACGTGCTGGGCGTTCCCGTGACCTTCGCCTCGCTGGCGAAGGGCGACATCGACGTCTTCCTCGGCAACTGGATGCCGTCGCAGCAATCGGCGATCCAGCCCTATCTGGACGCAGGGACCATCGAGGTGCTGGCGACCAACCTTTCGGGCACACAATACACCCTCGCGGTGCCCAGCTATCTGGCCGACAGGGGCCTCACCTCCTATGACACGCTGCCCCGTTTCGCGGACGAGCTGAACCGCACGATCTATGGCATCGAGCCAGGGAACGAGGCGAACGAATACCTTCTGTCCCTGACCGCGCCCGGGCAGGTGCTGGAGGGGTGGGAGATCGTGCAGTCGTCCGAACAGGGCATGCTGGCGCAGGTCGCCCGCCTTTATCCGCGGCAGGAGCCGGTCGTCTTCCTGGGCTGGGCGCCCCACCCGATGAACGCCAGCTTCGACCTGACCTACCTGCAAGGCGGGCAGGACTTCTTCGGCACCGAAGGCGTGGTGCAGACCGTCACCCGCAAGGGTTTTTCGGCCGACTGCCCGAACGCCGCGAAGTTCCTGTCGCAACAGGTCTTCACGCTGCCCATGGAAAACGAGATGATGGGCCTGATCCTGGACGAGGGGATGACGGCCGACAAGGCGGTGGTGCAATGGCTGGGCGCGCATCCCGAAACGCTGGACCCGTGGCTGGAGGGCGTGACCACGCAGGACGGTGCGCCCGCCTTGCCGGCCGTGAAAACCGCGCTCGGCCTTTGATCCCGGACGGGGGCCGGACCGATCCGGCCCCCGGCGACACCACCAAGGAAGCTGCATGCTAGACTGGCTCACAGATCACAAGATACCCGTCGGGCGCTGGGCGAAGGACGCCTTCGACTGGCTGAACGCGCATGGGGGACCGGTCTTCGGCCTGATCTCCTCGGTGATGGAAACGCTGATCGACGGGGTGCTTCTGGCGCTGCAGGGCGTGCACCCGCTGATCGTGATCGCGGCGTTCGTGGCGCTGACCTGGGTGTTGCAGCGCAACTGGAAGGTCTGCCTGCTGATCCTGGCCGGGTTCCTGTTCATCCTGAACCAGGGGTATTGGGAGCCGATGACCGAAAGCCTTGCGCTGATCGTCATCGCCTGCGCCACGACCATGCTGATCGGCGTGCCCATCGGCATCGCGGCGGCCCACCGGCCCCGCCTGCAGCAGGCGATCACGCCGCTGCTGGACCTGATGCAGACGCTGCCGACCTTTGTCTACCTGATCCCGGCCATCGTGTTCTTCGGCCTTGGCATGGTGCCGGGCCTGCTGGCCACTGTGATCTTCGTGCTGCCCGCGCCCATCCGGCTGACGGCGCTGGGCATCGCATCGACCCCGCCCGCCCTGCTGGAAGCGGCAGAAAGCTTCGGCGCCACCCCGCGCCAGCGCCTGCTGAAGGTGGAGCTTCCTTGGGCCCTGCCCCAGATCATGGCTGGCCTGACACAGGCGATCATGCTGTCGCTGTCCATGGTCGTCATCGCGGCGCTGGTAGGGGCCAACGGGCTGGGCGTGCCGGTGGTGCGGGCGCTGAACACCGTGAACACGGCGCTGGGCTTTGAATCCGGCATCATCATCGTCGTCGTGGCGATCATCCTTGACCGCATGCTGAAGGTGACCCGCGCATGACCGCCGTGATTTTCGACAAGGTCTCCATCGTGTTCGGGGACGATCCGCACCGCGCCCTGCCCCTGATGGACCAGAACCGCACCCGAACCGAGGTGCAGGAGGAAACGGGCCAGATCTTGGGCGTGCACGACTGTTCGCTGACGGTGCAGGAGGGGGAAATCCTCGTCCTCATGGGGCTGTCCGGATCGGGCAAGTCCACGCTGCTGCGGGGGGTGAACGGGCTGAACCCCGTCCTGCGAGGCGAGGTGAAGATCAGCGACGGCGACCGCATGGTGTCCGTCACCCGCGCGTCCGAGGCGGAATTGCGCCGGCTGCGCCGGTCGCGCATCGCCATGGTGTTCCAGGGCTTCGGCCTGCTGCCCTGGCGGTCGGTGCGGGAAAACGTGGGGCTGGGGCTGGAACTGGCGGGCGTGCCGGCCCCCGAACGCCGTCGCCGGGTGGACGAACAGCTGGCGCTGGTGGGCCTGACCCAATGGGCGGACCGCAAGGTGGCCGAACTGTCGGGCGGGATGCAGCAGCGCGTGGGCCTCGCCCGCGCCTTTGTCACCGAAGCGCCGATCCTTCTGATGGACGAGCCGTTCTCGGCGCTCGACCCCCTCATCCGCAACCGCCTGCAGGACGAGCTTCTGGACCTGCAAGCCAAGTTGAAGCGCACGATCATCTTCGTCAGCCACGATCTGGACGAGGCGTTCAAGATCGGAAACCGCATCGCCCTGATGGACGGGGGACGCATCGTGCAATGCGGCACGGCGCGCGAGATCATCGCCAGCCCCGCCTCGGACTATGTGGCCGATTTCGTGGCGCACATGAACCCGCTGTCGGTCCTGAAGGCGCGCGATGTCATGAACGCCGGGGCCGCCGCCGGCCCCCGCAGCGTGGAAGCCGAAACCCCCGTGAAGACGGTGATGGAGATCTTGCGCGACGGCGCCACCGCCCTGACGGTGACCGAAAACGGTGCGGCCATCGGCACCATCCGGCCCCAAGACATCATGGCGCGGCTCTTGAACCCTCGCGGTTGACCGGCGGGCGCGCAGGATGCGTGTCCACTGCGTCCCGCCGGTTCGCAACAGGAAAACAGACAACCAGCAGAGATATCGCACGCGCGGGCCCGCCGTTCAGCGCGAACCCGGTTCCGGTCTGACCGCCGGCCCCTCAGCCGACCAGAAGATCGAACACCCGGAACGCCGTGACGACGCTCAGGATGAAGAGCGGAATGATGCGCCCTGTGGCGACATCACCCGCCGTCACTCCGCCGCATCCTCTTTCGCCTTGGTGGCTTTCTTGACAGGGGCCTTCTTGGCCGCAGGCTTCTTCGCGGCGGTCTTCTTCGCCGCGGGCTTGTCAGTCGCCTTGGCGGCGGGTTTCTTGGCCGCTGCCTTCTTCGGGGTCGCCTTCTTCTTGCCGCCCTTGGCCGCCTTTTCGTTCACCAGAACCAGCGCATCCTCGAAGGTGACGGTTTCGGGCTCCATCTCCTTCGGCAGGGTCGCGAACACCTTACCCCACTTCACGTAGGGCCCGTAGCGTCCGGCCATCACGCTCATCTCGCCGCCGTCGGGATGGTCGCCCAGCACTTTCAGTGGCTCCGCCGCCGCCCGCTGCCCGCGCACGACCTTGGAGGCCAGAACCTCCACCGCGCGGTTCATCCCGATCTCGAACACCTCGTCCACCTCGGGGAGGTTGGCGTATTTCGTGCCGTGCTTGACATAGGGACCGAAGCGGCCGATCCCCGCCTCCACCAGCACGCCATCCTCGGGGTGCGGGCCGATGGGGCGCGGCAGGTTCAATAGGCGCAGCGCCTTTTCCAGATCCATGTCGGCAGGCGACCAGCCCTTGGGCAAGCTGGCGCGCGGGGGTTTGGGCACCTCCTCGGTCGCCTCGCCCTTCTGGACATAGGGGCCGAACCGACCCGTCTTCAGCCAGACCGGCACGCCCTCCGGGTCCTCGCCCAGAATGCGTTCCGACCCACCCTCTTCTTCCGCGCCCGAGATGGGACGCGTGTAGCGGCATTCGGGATAGTTGCCGCAACCGATGAACGCCCCGCCCCCGCGCGAGGTCTTGAGGTGCAGCCGCCCCTGATGACAGGTCGGACAGACGCGCGGGTCGGATCCGTCCGCGCGCGGCGGATAAAGGTGCGGGGCGAGGAAATCGTCGATGGTCGTCAGAACCTCGCCGATGCGCAGATCGGCGGTTTCCGCGATCGCGGCCGAGAAGTCCCGCCAGAAGCGCGCCAGCACCTCCTTGTAGTTGCGGTCGCCGGCCGACACGTCGTCCAACTCCGCCTCAAGATCCGCGGTGAAGTCATATTCGACATAGCGCTTGAAGTAGTTGGTCAGGAACGCCGTCACCAACCGGCCCTTATCCTCGGGGAACAGGCGGTTCTTGTCCTTGCGGACGTATTCGCGGTCCTGGATCGTCGTCAGCACCGAGGCATAGGTGGACGGACGCCCGATCCCGAGTTCTTCCATGCGCTTCACCAGCGTCGCCTCGGTGTAGCGCGGCGGGGGCTGGGTGAAGTGCTGTTCCGGCGTCACGCCCTGCTTCTTCGCGGGCTCGCCCTGCATGATCTGCGGCAGGCGGCCGTCATCCTCGCCCTCGTCGTCGCGGCCTTCCTCGTAGATGGCAAGGAAACCGTCGAACATCACGACCTGCCCGGTGGCGCGCAGCACCACCTGACCGTCAGCGCTGCCCACGTCGACCGTCGTGCGTTCCAGCCGCGCGGCGGCCATCTGGCTGGCCAGCGTGCGCTTCCAGATCAGGTCGTAAAGCTTCTTCTGGTCGGCTTCCAATCGCAGGCTGTCGGGGGAAGCCGCCATATCCGTCGGACGGATGCATTCATGCGCTTCCTGCGCGTTCTTGGCCTTGTTCTTGTACATGCGGGGGCTGTCAGGCACGTAGTTCGCGCCGAACCGCCGCTTGATCTCGTCCCGCGCGGCCATCACCGCTTCGGGCGCCATGTCGATGCCGTCAGTCCGCATATAGGTGATGTGCCCAGCCTCATAGAGCCGCTGCGCCGCCGACATGCAGGCCTTGGCGCCCATGCCGAACTTGCGCGACGCTTCCTGCTGGAGGGTGGAAGTCATGAAGGGCGCGGACGGGTTGCGCGAGGCGGGCTTCGCCTCCACCGACTGCACCGTCAGGTCGCGGGAGGTGACGGCCTGCACGGCCAGTTCCGCCGCTTCCGCCGTCGGGATGTCGTAACGGTCCAGCTTCTTGCCGCCAAGGACGGTCAGCCGCGCCTCGAACTCCGCACCACGGGGGGTGACAAGCTGCGCCTTCACCGACCAGTATTCCCGGGCACGGAAGGCCTCGATCTCCATCTCCCGCTCCACGATCAGGCGCAGGCAGACGGACTGCACCCGGCCCGCCGACTTCGCGCCCGGCAGCTTGCGCCACAGGACGGGGGACAGGTTGAAGCCCACGAGGTAGTCGAGCGCGCGGCGGGCTAGATAGGCCTCCACCAGCGGCGCGTCGATATCGCGGGGGTTGGCCATCGCCTCCAGCACGGCGGCCTTGGTGATGGCGTTGAAGGTCACGCGGCGGACCGTCTTGCCCTTCTTGATGCTGGAGGCCAGCGCCTCCTGAAGGTGCCAAGAGATCGCCTCCCCTTCGCGATCAGGGTCAGTCGCAAGGATCAGGGTGTCGTCGGTCTTCAGCGCGTCGGCGATGGCCTTCACGTGCTTGCGGCTGTCGGCCGCCACCTCCCACAGCATGGCGAATTCGTGGTCGGTGTCCACCGAACCGTCCTTGGGCGGAAGGTCCCGCACATGACCATAGGAGGCCAGAACGGTATAGTCGGATCCCAGATATTTGTTGATCGTCTTGGCCTTGGCAGGTGATTCGACGACGACGACAGCCATGCATGTTTCCCTTCGAGAGCGGGCCTAATGTGGGCGATCGCCCCCGGTTGTCAATGCGCCGTGCGGATCAGCAGCCCGCCCGGCTGCCGTTCGACCGCCCCTTCCAGCTCCAGCGCCAGAAGCTCCGGGGCCAGCGTCGCGGCGCTGATGCCAAGGTCGCGGATCAGCTGATCCTCGGCCAGCGGCGAGGGGCCCAGGAGGTCGAGGATGCGCTGCGCCAGCCCTTCGGCGGGCGGGGCCGCAGGCTTCGGAACAGGCGGCGCGGGGGACCGCCGGCGCACCGGCGCGCCGAAATTGATGACCGCCTGCCCCGTCGCGTCCAGAAGTTCGCTGGCCTGCGTCAGAAGGGTCGCACCTTCGCGGATCAGCTGGTTGCACCCGGCCGCGCGGGCGTCGAAGGGATGGCCCGGCACGGCGAACACCTCCCGCCCCTGATCCAGCGCGTCGCGGGCGGTGATCAGGCTGCCCGACCGGGCCGCCGCCTCCACCACCACGACGGAATGGGCCAGGCCCGACACGATGCGGTTGCGCAGCGGGAAATGCCGCGCCTGCGGTTCCGTTCCGGGCGGCTGTTCCGTCAGAAGGCAACCCTGTTCGGCGATCCGGGCTGCCAGTGCGGTGTTCTCAGTCGGATAGATCACGTCGATCCCGCCCGCCATCACCGCCACCGTGGCGGGCAGCGCCGCCTCGTGCGCCTCGGTGTCGATGCCGCGAGCAAGGCCCGACACGACGACCTGCCCCGCCTCGGCCAGGGAGAAGGCCAGCTTCCGCGCCATCCGCAGCCCAAGGCTGGAGGCGTTGCGCGCGCCCACCAGCGCCACCATGGGCCGCGCCAGCAGCGCCGTATCGCCCTTGGCCCAAAGGACGGGCGGCGCGTCCCCAATGCCCGCCAGCGACAGGGGATAATCGTCGTCGCCCCAGCAGATCAGCCGCGCACCGGCGGCCTCACCCTTCCGCACCTCAGCCCAGGCTACGCCTTCAGGGCAGGCCTCGTATTTTTCGACACCTGACGCGCGAGCGATGCCGGGCAGCGCGTCCAGCGCCGCGCGGGCCGATCCATGCTCCTCCATCAGCCGATGGAAGGTCACGGCGCCGACGCGGCGCGAGCGGATCAGGCGAAGGATGTCGATGTCCATGCGCCGGTGTCGCCGATGAAGGGTTAACGCGCGCTTAACTTGATCCGGGCCCTGAAACGCGCCATCAGGCAGGAATGAATGGGATACATCTTGAACAGGCGGGCGTGGTCCTGCAGGGCCGGACCCTGCTGCAACCCATGACGCTGCATCTGAGCGAACGGCGCATCGCGATCCTTGGCCGCAACGGCGCGGGCAAGACCACGTTCCTGCGGCTGCTGGCGGGTTTGCAGCCCCCCACCACGGGCACCGTCAAGGTCGAAGGGGCCGATCCTGCCGACCGCCGGGCCATGCTGGGCGCCATCGGCATCCTCTTCCAATCCCCCGACCACCAGATCATCTTCCCCACGGTAGAGGAGGAGCTGGGCTTCGGCCTGCGCCAGATGAACCATCCCGACCCGGCCGGCGCCGTCCGCGCCCTGTTGCAGGCCGAAGGTCGGGCCGACTGGGCCGAACGCCCGGTGCAGAGCCTGTCGCAGGGGCAGAAGCAGTATCTGTGCCTGATGGCCGTCCTGCTGATGGCGCCGAAGACGATCCTGCTGGACGAACCCTTTGCCGCGCTGGACCTGCCCACCCGGATGGCGCTGCAACGGCGGCTGGCGGCCCTGCCCCAGCGGCTGGTGACGATCACTCACGATCCGGCCTCCGTCCACGGCGCGGACCGGGTGCTGTGGCTGGAAGAAGGGCGCATCGTGGCCGATGGCCCACCGGACGCCGTCCTGCCGCCCTTTCTGGTCGAGATGGAGCGGCTGGGGCGGGAATGATCGCCCTCACCTCCCCCATTCGGACGCCGTGGCACCGGATCCCGCCGGGGCCGAAGCTGCTGGCCCTGATCGCCCTGACGGCGGTGGCCATGGCGGTGTCGGGTCCCCTTCCGCTGGCGCTGCTGCTTTTGGCGCTTCTGGCGTGTTATACTGTCGGTGGCGGGCGATTCCTTCGGCACGGACTGGCGATGCTGCGGCCGCTTCTGCCGCTGGTGGTGGTGCTGATGGGCTGGCACCTGATCCTGCGCGCGCCCGAGGCCGGGGCGGTCATGGTCCTGCGCATCGCGGTGGCCATGGGGGCCGCGAACCTCGTGACCATGACGACGCGGCTGGACGCGATGATCGCGCTGATCACCAAGGTGGCGCGTCCGCTGTCCCACCTTCTGCCGCCCAAGGCGCTGGCGCTGGCCATCGCGCTGATGATCCGTTTCGTCCCGGTCATGGCCGCACGCCATCTGGCGGCGCGGGACGCCTGGCGGGCCCGCTCGGCGCGCCGGGCCGGATGGCGCGTGGTGCCGCCGGTCCTTCTTGGCACGCTCGACGATGCGGACCGCGTGGCAGAGGCTTTGCGGGCGCGCGGAGGCATGTCATAAGGACGTGAACTTTCGTGAGGTCCCCTTGGAACGCAACATCACCCTGATCGCCCTGTTCGCGGCCTTGTGCGCCGTGCTCAGCACCGTGCCGCAGATCCATTTGCCGATGGGCGTGCCGATCACGGCGCAGTCGCTGGGCGTGATGCTGTGCGGCATCGTGCTGGGCGCGAAGCGCGGGGCGCTGGCCGTTCTTCTCTACATGGCGGTGGCGGCGATGGGCCTGCCGATCCTGTCGGGCGGGCGTGGCGGCCTGGCACCCTTTGTCGGCCCCACAGCGGGCTTCATCTGGGGCTGGCCCGTGGCGGCCTTCGTCACCGGGCTGATCATGGAACGCTGGCGCGCCTCCGTCGCCCCGGTGGCGCTGGTGGCGGCGGCCGTGGGCTGCATCCTCGTGCTCTATCCGTTCGGGATCGTGGGCCTGTGGCTGCACGCCACCCAATCGACGGCGCTGCCCACCATCGCGGCCGGCATGGCGGTCTTCCTGCCGGGCGACCTGATCAAGGCAGGCCTTGCCGCGCTGATCGCGCAAAGCCTGTTCCGGGCGCGACCGCAATCGCTCCTGTCCCGGACATGAAAAAGGCGCCTTCGGGCGCCTTTTTCTTATTCCTTCGCGCGGATCCGCTGCAGCAGCGGCATCACGTCGGCCATGTCGGGCCCGTGCGCCTGCCCCGTCAGGGCCTTTCGCAGCGGCATGAACAGCCCCTTGCCCTTGCGGCCAGTGGCCTCCTTCACCTTTGCCGTCCATTCGCCCCAGCTGTCGCGGGTGTAGGGGCCGGGGGGCAGAAGGGTCAGCGCCTCGGCCACGAAATCGGCATCCTCGGCCGCAATGTCGGGCTCCGCCCCGTCGCGGAACAGGTCCCACCAACCGGAGAGGTCGTTCAGGACGGTGATGTTGTCCTTGGCCACGTTCCAGAAGGGTTCGCGCAGCGCCTCGGGCACGCCAAGGGCCACGATCCGGTCCTGCACATCCGCGAAGGGCAGGCCCTGCACCCAGGTCTTGGTCAGCGGAAACAGGTCGGCCTGGTCGAACTTCGTGGGGGCCGCGCCGAAGCTTTCGATGTCAAAGCCTTCGATCAGCTCCTCATGGCTGCGCATCACCTCGATCGGCTTGGACGACCCAAGGCGTGCCATCATCGACAGCAGGGCCATCGGCTCCACCCCTTGCGCGCGCAGGTCGCGCAGGGACAGAACGCCCAGACGCTTAGACAGCGCCTCGCCTTGCGGGCCGGTCAACAGCGAGTGGTGGGCGAAGCCGGGGGGCGTGCCGCCCATCGCTTCCATGATCTGGATCTGCGTCGCGGTGTTCGTCACGTGATCCGCACCCCGCACGATGAAGGTCACGCCCATGTCGATATCATCGACCGACGACGCGAAGGTATAAAGCACCTGCCCGTCCTGCCGGATCAGCACCGGGTCCGACACCGACGCTGCGTCGATGGAGATCGGGCCGAGGATGCCGTCCGTCCATTCGATCCGCTCCTGCTCCAGCTCGAACCGCCAGTAGCCGCCGCGTTCGGCGCGCAGCCTGGTCTTCTCGTCCTCGGTCAGCTTCAGGGCGGCGCGGTCGTAGACCGGCGGCTTGCCCATGTTCAGCTGCTTCTTGCGCTTCAGGTCCAGCTCGGTCGGGGACTCGAAGCATTCGTAGAACTTGCCCTTGGTGCGCAGGTCCTCGGCGGCCTCGGCGTACCGCTCCAGCCGGGCGGACTGGCGTTCCTCGCGGTCCCAGGTCAGGCCCAGCCATTCGAGGTCTTCCTTCAGCGCGTCCACGTATTCCTGCTTCGACCGTTCCTGATCGGTGTCGTCCAGCCGCAGGATGAACTGGCCACCCTGCTTGCGGGCGATCATCCAGTTCATCAGCGCGGTGCGCAGGTTGCCCACGTGGATGAAGCCGGTGGGGGAAGGGGCGAAGCGGGTGACGACGGTCATGGCTGTTCTCCGATTGCGGGGCGACCTGTCTCATGAAAGCCGCGCGGTGTCCATATCGGGCCAAGGCCCGTTGTGCGGGGGCGACCTCTCTATATACTGCCCCGAAACACGACGGACGAGAGCAGGATGCAACCCAAAGACGGGCCCACGGACTGGCGCGACAGGATCCTGTCGCAACCCGAACTGGTGCTGGAGGATGCCGACGTGATGCGCGCCCTGATCCAGGCGGGCGACGTGCGGCGCGGGCCGAACGTGGTCGACCTGCGGGGCGCCGCGATGGACCGGCTGGAAACCAAGCTCGATGCGCTGGAGGACACGCACCGCCACGTGATTGCCGCGGCCTATGAAAACGTGTCCGGCACCGCGCAGGTGCACCGCGCGATCCTGGCCCTTCTGGACCCGCCAACTTTCCCCGCCCTGCTGGAGGCGCTGGACGGCCCCATCCGCGACACCCTGCGTGTGGACAGCCTGCGCCTTGTTCTGGAAACCGCCGAGGAGGAGCAGGACCCCGCGCTGGAACGCTTCGAAGGTGTGCTCTGCACCGTGCCTGCGGGCTTCATCGCGGCCTATGCCGGGCGCGGCGGCCCCGTGATCCTGCGCGCCGCGTCGGGGGGGACGGAAACGATCTGGGGCGACCGCACCCGCTGGGTCCGGTCCGAGGCGCTGATGATGCTGGACCTCGGCCCCGGACGGCTGCCGGGGATGCTGGCCCTGGGCGCCACCGATCCCGACCAGTTCCGCGCCAGCCACGGCACGGACCTTCTGTTTTTCCTGAACGGCGTGTTCGAGCGGGTGATGCGCCGCTGGCTGTCATGAGCCTGGCCATCCCCCCCGCCGCGCGCGACGCGCTGGAACGCTGGCTGTCGCATCTGTCCAGCCTTGATGGTCGGTCGCCCGCGACGGTCAAGGCCTATGCGCTGGACGTGACGCGCTGGCTGGACTTCATGGCCCGCCACCGCGGCGAAGGATATGGCCTGTCCGTCCTGATCGCGGCCGACCAGGGCGACCTGCGGTCCTGGATGGCGTCGGAACGGGCGGCGGGCGTGGGATCCCGCTCGCTGGCGCGCCGGCTGTCGGCCGTCAAGACCTTCACCGGCTGGCTGAGCGAGCGGGAGGGCGGCGACGCCACGGCCGTCCTGTCGGCCCGCAGCCCCCGCTATCGCCGCACCCTGCCCCGCCCCCTGCCCGAAGATGCGGCGCGCGAGATGCTGACCGAGGTGGCCATCCATCCCGAGGAATGGATCGCGGCCCGCGATCAGGCCGTCGTGACGCTGCTTTACGGCTGCGGGCTCCGCATCTCCGAGGCGATCGGGCTGGATTGCGACATGCTGCCGATGCCCGACACGCTGCGCATCCGCGGCAAGGGTGGCAAGGAACGCCTGATCCCCACCCTGCCCGTCGCGCGCGAGGCGGTGGAGCATTACGCCCGCTTGTGCCCCTACGAGCTTACGGCCGGGCCCCTGTTCCGCGGCGCGCGGGGCGGCCGGCTGAACGCCGGGATCATCGACACGGTGGTGGCGCGGGCGCGGGCGCGTCTGGGCCTGCCCGCCTCGGCCACGCCGCACGCCTTCCGCCATTCCTTCGCCACGCATCTGCTGGCGCGGGGGGGCGACCTGCGCACGATCCAGACGCTGCTGGGCCACGCTTCGCTGTCGACCACCCAGACCTATACCGGCGTCGATACGGCCCGGCTGATGGACATCTACGCCCGCGCCCACCCCCGTGCCTGACCCCCGTTGCACTTGCCGGCCCGAAAGGTCATTCTGCGCGTCATGACTCCTCGCCTCAAAGCCCTTTCCGTCCACCTGCTGACCGCCACGGGCGCGGTGCTTTCCATGCTGGCGATGCTGGCGGCGGTGGAGGGGCATTGGGCGATCATGTTCCTGTGGCTGGTGGTGGCCCTGATCGTGGACGGGATCGACGGCCCGCTGGCCCGCCGCTATCAGGTGGAAAAGAACTGGCCCTCCTATGACGGGGTCCTGATGGACCTGATCATCGACTACCTGACCTACGTGTTCATCCCCGCCTTCGCGCTGTTCCAGTCGGGGCTGCTGGACGGGTGGGAAGGCTGGCTGACCATCATCGCCATCACCTACGGGTCCGTCGTCTATTTCGCCGACACGCGGATGAAGACGAAGGACTATTCCTTCGCGGGCTTTCCGGGCTGCTGGAACATGGTCGTGCTGGTCCTCTTCGCCATCCGCCCGAACGAGACGGTGATCCTTGTCATCTCGCTTCTGCTGACCGCGACGATGTTCACGAACCTGAAGTTCATCCACCCGGTCCGCACGGCCCGCTGGCGGGCGGTGTCGCTGCCCATGGCCATCGCCTGGACGATCTTCGCCGGCTGGGCCGCGTGGGTGTCGTTCGATCCGCAAAGCTGGGCGCATTGGGGGCTTGTGGTCACCTCGGTCTACCTGCTTCTGGCGGGGATCGCGCAGCAGATCATTCCCCAGCGGACGCGCTGAGGTCCACCGGCAGCGCCGGGCGGACGCTGTGGCAGAACGCCTTCTGTCATCCATAGAAAAGGCGCCCTGCGGGGCGCCTTTTTTGTTCGTTCCGCCGGTCCGGTGCTTCGGACCGGCGATGATGCCGGCCGGTTTGTCAGTCCAAAACCGCGTCGCAGCGCGCGCAGGTTTCGGGATGCGCGTGGGTGCCCACGTCGGGCAGGATCTGCCAGCAGCGGGCGCATTTCTCGCCCTCCGCCTCGTGGAACACCACGGCCACGCCGGGCACGTCCGTCAGGGCAAAGGCGTCCGACGGCGCCCCCCCGTCCGCCAGCGTCAGGCCCGAGGTGATGCAGATCTCGGCGAAGTCGACCGTGCCCAGCGCCTGCCGCAGGGCCTCGTCCGCCACATGCACCACCGGGGCCGCCTCCAGGCTCGCGCCGATGACCTTTGCGGTGCGCTGCACCTCCAGCGCGGCCGTGACGACGCGGCGCGCGCCCCGGATCGCCTGCCATTTCGCGGCCAGCGTCGCGTCCAGCCAGTCGGCCGGCGTGTCGGGCATGTCGCGCAGGTGGACCGAGGAGCCTTCGCCCGGGAAGCGCGACAGCCACACGTCCTCGGTCGTGAAGACGAGGATGGGGGCCAGCCACGTCACCAGCCGGTGGAACAGCAGGTCCAGCACCGTGCGCGCCGCGCGGCGACGCAGGCTGTCCGCCGCGTCGCAATAGAGCGCGTCCTTGCGGACGTCGAAGTAGAAGGCCGACAGGTCCGTGGTGCAGAAGGTGAAGAGCCGTTGGAACACGCCCTGGAAGTCGAAGGCGGCGTAGCCGGCCCGCACCTCGGCGTCCAGTTCCGCCATGCGGTGCAGGACCCAGCGCTCCAGCTCCGGCATGTCGGCGGGGGCGACGCGCTCGGCCTCCTCCCACCCGTGGAGGGCGCCCAGAAGGAAGCGCAGCGTGTTGCGCAACCGGCGGTAACCGTCGGCGGTGCCCTTCAGGATCTCTTTCCCGATGCGCTGGTCGGCGGTGTAGTCGGCCTGCGCCACCCACAGGCGCAGGATGTCCGCGCCGTATTCCTGCACGATCTTTTCCGGCACCACGGTGTTGCCCAGCGACTTGGACATCTTCATGCCCTTTTCGTCCAGAGTGAAGCCGTGGGTCACCACATTGCGATAGGGCGCGCGGCCCATCGTGCCGCAGGCCTGCAGCATGGACGAATGGAACCAGCCGCGATGCTGGTCGGTGCCTTCCAGATAGACGTCGGCGATGCCGTCCGCCGTGCCGTCCGGCCGGTCCCGCAGCACAAAGGCGTGGGTGGAGCCGGAATCGAACCACACGTCCAGAACGTCGAAGATCTGGTCGTACTGCTCGGCCCGGTCGCCCAGAACCTCGGCCTTGAAGTCGGGGCGATACCAAACATCGGCGCCCTCGGCCTCAAACGCCGCGACGATCTTCGCGTTCACGTCCGCGTCGCGCAGCAGGAAGTCCGCGTCGTCGGGTTTCGCGCCCTTCTTCACGAAGCAGGTCAGCGGCACGCCCCAGGCCCGTTGGCGCGACAGCACCCAGTCGGGCCGCGCTTCCATCATGGACCGCAGGCGGTTCTGTCCCGATACGGGCGTGAACTTCACCAACCGCTCGATCGACGCCAGCGCCCGCTTGCGGATCGTGTCGCCGTATTCGCCCTTGCCGTCGTCCAGCGGCCGATCAATGCCCGCGAACCATTGGGGCGTGTTGCGGAAGATCAGCGGCGCCTTCGACCGCCACGAATGCGGGTAGGAGTGCTTGACCTTCCCCTTGGCGAACAGCGCCCCGGCACCCGCCAGCGCCTTGATGTTCGACACGTTGGCCGGGCCTTCCTTGCCGTCGGGCAGGATGATGTGCTGGCCGCCGAACAGCGGCAGGTCCGCGCGGTAGGAGCCGTCGGGTTCGACGTTGTAGGTCATCGGCAGGCCGAACTTCAGCCCGACCTGATAGTCGTCGTCGCCGTGGGAGGGCGCGGTGTGCACGAAGCCCGTTCCCGCCTCGTCCGTGACGTGGTCACCGGGCAGCATGGGCACGCCGTAGTCCCACTCGGCATTCCCGCCCTCGATCCCGCGATAGGGGTGGGACAGGATCACGCCTTCCAGTTCGGACGCCGCAACATCGCGCAGGCGTTCGAACTCCGCAACCTTCGCCTGTGCCATGACGGCGTCGGCAAGGCTGTCGGCCAGCAGGATCAACTCGCCCGGCTTCTCCTCCGTCGCCGCGACGCGGTAAAGACCGTAGGAGATCGTCGGATTGTAGGCGACGGCACGGTTCTGCGGGATGGTCCAGGGCGTGGTGGTCCAGATCACGACGGAAGCGTCGGCGAGGTCCGCTGCCGGATCGGTGGAGGCGCCCCGCGCATTCCCGAGGCTTGCCACCTGGAACCGCACCCAGACCGTATGGCTGGTGTGGTCGTGGTATTCGACCTCCGCCTCGGCCAGCGCGGTCTTTTCGACCGGCGACCACATCACGGGCTTGGACCCCTGATAAAGGGTGCCGTTCATCAGGAACTTCATGAACTCGTCGGCGATCACGGCTTCGGCGTGGAAGTCCATGGTCAGGTAGGGATCGGCCCAGTTGCCCGTGACGCCCAGACGCTTGAACTCCTCGCGCTGGATGTCGACCCAGCCCTTGGCAAAGGCGCGGCATTCCTGGCGGAAGGCCACGATGTCCACGTCGTCCTTGTTCAGGCCCTTGGCGCGGTACTGCTCCTCGATCTTCCATTCGATGGGAAGGCCGTGGCAGTCCCAGCCGGGCACATAGCGCGCGTCGAAGCCCATCATCTGGTGCGACCGCACGATCATGTCCTTGATCGTCTTGTTCAGCGCGTGGCCGATGTGCAGGTGCCCGTTGGCATAGGGGGGGCCGTCGTGCAGTGTGAAGGGCGTGCGGCCCCCCTTCTGAAGATCGGCCTTTTCGCGCAGCCGGTCGTAGATGCCGATCGTGTCCCAACGGGCCAGCCATTCGGGTTCGCGCTGCGGAAGGCCGCCGCGCATGGGAAAGTCGGTTTCCGGCAGGAACACGGTGTCGCGGTAGTCGGGTGCGGTGTCATCGCTCATGGAGCGTGTCCTCATATCGTCGTGGCAGGGGAAATGCCGTGCAGGGTCCTCCCGGCGGGCCGCTGGCGGTCAGCTCGCCGGGCCGGTAATTCGACGTATGGGGCATGTGGTTTTCATGCCGCCGCTTATAGGCGGACCCGCCCCGCCGGTCCAGAGCGATCGCACGGGCGCCGCCGCGGGCACGGGTTGCGGCAAGCTGATCATTTCCCTAAGGTTTGTCCAACTGGACGGGAGTAGGCCATGGCGAGACATCTCTGGATCGGAACGGCGGTGGCGCTGGCGCTCGCCGCCCCGGCGCTGGCGCAGGACGTGCGGACGAAGCAGTATGACGACGGCTCCGTCTATGAAGGCACGTTCGAGAACGGGCTGCAGCAGGGCCAGGGCACCTACCGGATGCCCAACGGCTACGAATACACCGGCAACTGGGACCAGGGCACGATCCAGGGCGCGGGCACCGCGCGCTATCCCAACGGATCGGTCTATGAAGGGCAGTTTGCCGACGGCCGCCCGCAGGGCAAGGGCAAGATCACCTTCGCCGACGGTTCCACCTATGAAGGGGACTGGGAAGGCGGCCAGCGCAGCGGTCAGGGCACGGCGGTCTATGCCGACGGCACCCGTTACACCGGCGGGTTCCAGAACGGCCAGCCGCAGGGCCAGGGCCGGATCGAGACGGCCGACGGCTACGTCTACGAAGGCGCGTGGGACGCCGGTCAGAAATCCGGCGAGGGCAGCATCACCTATGCCAACGGCTCCACCTATCAGGGGGCGCTGGCGGCGGGGGTTCCCGCGGGCCGCGGCACGCTGACCACGAAGGACGGCATGAAATACGAAGGCGACTGGGTGGAGGGCCGGATCGAGGGCAGCGGCAAGCTGACCCAGCCGAACGGCGACACCTATGAAGGGCGCTTCGTGAACGGCAAGCGCGAAGGTCAGGGCCGCGCCGTCTATGCCAGCGGAGAGGTCTACGAGGGCGGCTTCGTGCAGGACCAGCGCGAAGGCCGCGGCACCCTGACCCGCCCGGACAAGTACCGCTATCAAGGCGACTGGAAGGCCGGCGTCACCGAAGGCGCGGGCAAGGCCACCTATTCCGATGGATCCGTCTATGAAGGCGCTTTCGTCGGCGGCCAGCCGCAGGGCCAAGGCACGATGGTCTATGCCGATGGCAGCCGCTACGAAGGCGGCTGGGCCGAAGGCGCGATGGACGGTCAGGGCAAGATCACGCAGGCCGACGGCACAATCTATGAGGGCGGGTTCGCGGCCGGCCGCTATGACGGGACAGGCACGCTGACCCGCGCCGACGGCTACCGCTACGAGGGCGCCTGGAAGGCGGGGGAGCGGGACGGCAAGGGCACGGCCACCTTCCCCGACGGCACCGTCTATACCGGCGATTTCGTGGCGGGTGAGCGGGACGGCACGGGCGAGTTGAAGCGTCCGGATGGCTATCACTATCAGGGCAACTGGAACGCGGGGCAGTTCGACGGCCAAGGCACCCTCACCTATCCCACGGGCGACCGGTATGACGGCCTGTTCGCGGCGAACCAGCCGGACGGTCAGGGCACGATGACCTATGCCAACGGCCAGACGGTCAGCGGCGTCTGGAACGACGGGCAGCCCCCCGCCCAGTGATCCCGCGTCCCGCGTTCCCTGCGACAATCCGCGCGGGGAACGCAAGGTTCGGCACGGCGTTGCCCGCGAAACCTTGGGAGGATTCCGATGCAACGCCTGCTGGTCACCACCGCCGCCCTGTTTCTGACCCTGCCCGCCCTTGCCCAAGAGGCGCGGCCTCCGGTTCAGACGGCGGCCCCCAATGCCCCCAACCAGACCCCGGCCTTCGACGGCCAGACCCGCGCACCGCAGCCGCCGCAGGCGACTGCCGTGCGAATGGAAACGGTGGCCGAGGATCTGCCCCACCTGTGGGCGATGGAGTTCCTTCCGGACGGCCGGATGCTGGTGACGGCCAAGGGCGGCGACATGCACATCCTCGACGATGGCACCGCCAGCCCCGCGATCAGCGGCGTGCCCGAGGTGGTGAACGAAGGCCAGGGCGGCCTTCTGGACGTGGCGCTGGGCAACGACTTCGCCGAGAACGGCACGATCTTCTTCTCGTTCTCCGAACCGCGCGAGGATGGGAACGGCACGGCATTGGCCAAGGCCCGGCTGGTGGAGGACGCCGAAGGCGCCCGGCTGGAGGATGTGCAGACCATCTTCAGCCAGCGGCCCACCTATGACGGCGACAAGCATTTCGGATCGCGCATCGTGGTGGGCCCGGACGACGTGATCTGGCTGACGGTCGGCGAACGGTCAGACCCCGAACCCCGCGTGCAGGCGCAGGAGCTGAACAGCCACTTCGGCAAGGTCATTCGCATCACGACCGACGGCGCCCCGGCCGAGGGCAATCCCTTCCTCGGCCAGGACGGGGCGCAGCCCGAGATCTGGAGTCTCGGCCACCGCAACACCCAGTCAGCCGCGATGGACGCGGACGGTCGGTTCTGGATGATCGAGCATGGCCCCAAGGGCGGGGACGAGCTGAACCGCCCCGAGGCCGGCAAGAACTATGGCTGGCCCGAGGTGACCTATGGCATCGAATATTCCGGCGGCCCCGTGGGCGAAGGCATCACCCAGCGCGCCGACACGCAGCAGCCCTTGTATTACTGGGATCCGGTGATCGCGCCGTCGGGCATGGCTTTCTATGATGGCGAGATGTTCCCTTCGCTGGACGGGGCCATCCTGGTGGGCGGTCTGGTCACAAAGGCCGTGGTCGTCCTGCACATGGACGGCGACCGCGTCACGCATGAGGAGCACCTCCCCGTGAACGCCCGCGTGCGCGACGTGAAGGTCGGCCCCGACGGCGCGATCTATGCCGTGACGGAAGAACGGGGCGGCCCCTCCACCATCGTGCGCATCACGCCCGGGGCGTGACGAAATCGGCTTGCCCGCCGGACGGAGTGCGGGCAAGCCTGACGGCATGATCGAACACCACATCCTGTCGAACGGCGCGCTGTGCAGCGTCGAGGGCCCGCCCGAGACGCTGGACGGCGTGCTGTGGGTCGACCTGTGCAACCCCACCCGCTGGGAAGAACGGCTGATCGAGGAGCGGGTCGGTGTCGCCGTTCCCACCCTGGCCGAGATGGTGGAGATCGAGGATTCCTCGCGGCTTTACATTGACGGGACGGCGATGGTGATGACCATCGTCGTGATCGAGGGGATGGACACCGGTCGTCCGCGGCGCGCGCAACTGACGCTGGTCCTGCTGCCGCATGTGCTGATCACCGTGCGCTATGCCAATCCGGTGCCGCTGCGCACCATCGCCGCCCGCGTGGCCCGGCATCCGGCCGAATCCGACTCGGCCCCGCGCCTGATGGCGACGATCCTTGAAGCCTTCGTGGAACGCATCGCCGATGTGCTGGAACAGGTCTCGGGCGAGTTGACGGCCATTTCGGACACAGTGTTCTTCGAGGAAGGCAAAGGCCCGCAGGAACAGGACCTGAAGAAGCTGCTGCAGAAGCTGGGCCGCCAGAACCGCGCCTTGTCGATCTTGCGCGAAAGCCTGCTGTCGCTGGACCGGCTGCTGCCCTTCCTGCGCGACGCCACCTCGGGCAAGGCGGCGCGGACCGAAGGGGAAGTGCTGCCGCAACTCGCCCGCCTCTCCGCCAAAGGGGACAAGCGCCTGAAGGCGATCGAGCGGGATCTGAAATCCCTTTCGGCCTATGAATCGCAGGTGGAGCAGGAACTGACCTTCCTGCATTCGGCCACCATCGGCCTGATCGGGGTGGAGCAGAACAAGATCATCAAGGTCCTGTCGGTCGCCACTGCCCTGTTCCTGCCGCCCACGCTGGTGGGCACCGTCTACGGCATGAACTTCCACAACATGCCCGAACTGGACTGGCGCTATGGTTATCCGCTGGCGCTGGGCGTGATGGTGCTGTCGGCGGGGCTGCCCTACCTGTGGTTCCGCCGCAAAAAGTGGCTATAGGGCAGAAAACCTGCCGCTTATTTGCGGTTGCCACCCGTTCTTGCACGCTTATAGTCCCGTTCATGGTACGGGACCAACATATCACACACAGGGGCTTCGCCCCCGGCTGCTCCCGCGGTCTCCTTCTTCTTACGCTCCTCTGAGCGTGCCCTCGGGCGCGACCGCTCAGAGGTGACCAGCGCCCGGCACACGCGAACGAAGGAAGAAGACCATGCAAGACAAAGTATTCATTTTCGACACCACCCTGCGCGACGGCGAACAGTCCCCCGGCGCCACCATGACCCATGCCGAGAAGCTGGACATCGCCCAGATGCTGGACGAAATGGGCGTGGACATCATCGAGGCCGGGTTCCCCATCGCCTCGGAAGGTGATTTCGAGGCGGTGTCGGCCATCGCCAAGAACAGCCGCAACTCCGTCATCTGCGGACTGTCGCGCGCGAACTTCAAGGACATCGACCGCTGCTGGGACGCCGTGAAGCACGCCGCCCAGCCGCGCATCCACACCTTCATCGGCACCTCGCCCCTGCACCGCGCCATCCCGAACCTGGACAAGGACCAGATGGCCCAGCGCATCCACGACACCGTGACCCATGCGCGCAACCTGTGCGACAACATTCAGTGGTCGCCCATGGACGCCACGCGGACCGAACACGACTATCTGTGCCGGGTGGTGGAGATCGCGATCAAGGCGGGCGCCACCACGATCAACATTCCCGACACCGTGGGCTATACCGCGCCGCGCGAAAGCGCCGAGTTGATCCGCATGCTGCTGGAACGGGTGCCGGGCGCCGACGACATCATCTTCGCCACCCATTGCCACAACGATCTGGGTATGGCGACGGCGAACTCCCTCGCCGCGGTGGAGGCGGGCGCGCGCCAGGTCGAATGCACGATCAACGGCCTCGGTGAACGCGCCGGCAACACCGCACTGGAAGAGGTCGTGATGGCCCTGAAGGTCCGCAACGACATCATGCCCTTCCGCACCGGCGTGGACAGCACGAAGCTGACGGCGATCAGCCGCAAGGTCGCCACCGTGTCGGGCTTCCCCGTCCAGTTTAACAAGGCCATCGTCGGCAAGAACGCCTTCGCCCATGAATCGGGCATCCACCAGGACGGCATGCTGAAGAACGCCGAAACGTTCGAGATCATGCGCCCGGCCGATGTGGGCCTGACGGAAACGTCGCTGGTGATGGGCAAGCATTCGGGCCGTGCCGCCCTGCGGTCCAAGCTGAAGGATCTGGGGTTCGAGGTCGCGGACAACCAGCTGGCCGACATCTTCGTGCGGTTCAAGGCCCTCGCCGACAGCAAGAAGGAGATCTACGACGAGGATCTGCTGGCGCTGATGCAGGACACGGGCACCACCTCGGACCAGGACGCGCTGCACATCAAGCGGCTGCGCGTGATCTGCGGCACCGACGGCCCGAAAGAGGCCGAACTGACCCTGACCGTGAACGGCGAGGACAAGACGGCGGACGCCACGGGCGACGGCCCGGTGGACGCGGCTTTCAATGCGGTGAACATGCTGGTGCCGCATTCGGCCCGCCTCGCGCTGTATCAGGTGCAGGCCATCACCGAAGGCACCGACGCGCAGGCCACCGTCACCGTGCGTCTGGAAGAGGATGGCAAGATCGCCACGGGTCATGCCGCCGACATGGACACGGTGGTCGCTTCGGCCCGCGCCTATGTGAACGCGCTGAACCGGCTGATCCTGCGCCGCCAGAAAACGGCGCCGGGGCACGACACGAAAGCCGTAAGTTACCGCGACGCCGGCTGAACCCCGCTGATTATCTCGTGATGGGGCAAAGCGGAGCCTTTCGCTTTGCCCCTTCGCTTTTTATAAGGACCCGCCCGTGCCGCGCATGACTCGGGCGGCTTCGGGACAGCAGGACAGGAACGCAAATGGCATTGGCGGGTATCTTTTCGTCGGACATGGCTATCGACCTCGGCACGGCGAACACGCTCGTCTATGTGAAGGGACGCGGGATCATCCTGAACGAACCTTCGGTCGTGGCCTATCACGTGAAGGACGGCAAGCGGCAGGTTCTGGCCGTGGGCGAGGATGCGAAACTGATGCTGGGCCGCACCCCCGGCAGCATCGAGGCGATCCGCCCGCTGCGCGACGGCGTCATCGCCGACTTCGACACGGCGGAGGAGATGATCAAGCATTTCATCCGCAAGGTGCACAAGCGCACGACCTTCTCGAAGCCCAAGATCATCGTCTGCGTGCCTTACGGCGCCACGCCCGTTGAAAAGCGCGCCATCCGCCAGTCGGTCCTGTCGGCCGGCGCGGGCCGCGCGGGCCTGATCGCCGAACCCATCGCGGCGGCCATCGGCGCGGGCATGCCCATTACCGAACCCACCGGCAACATGGTGGTCGACATCGGCGGCGGCACGACCGAGGTGGCCGTCCTGTCCCTGGGCGACATCGTCTATGCCCGGTCCATCCGCGTGGGTGGCGACCGCATGGACGAGGCGATCATCTCCTACCTTCGCCGTCAGCAGAACCTGCTGATCGGGGATGCGACCTCGGAACGGATCAAGACCTCCATCGGCACGGCGCGGATGCCCGACGACGGGCGCGGCACCTCCATGCTGATCCGCGGCCGCGACCTTCTGAACGGCGTCCCGAAAGAGGTGGAAATCAACCAGGCCCAGGTGGCCGAGGCGCTGATGGAACCCGTCCAGTCGATCTGCGACGCGGTGATGCAGGCGCTGGAGGCGACGCCCCCCGACCTTGCCGCCGACATCGTGGACCGCGGCGTGATGCTGACGGGCGGCGGCGCGCTGCTGGGCGATCTGGATCTGGCGCTGCGCGAACAGACGGGCCTTTCCATCTCGGTCGCGAACGAGCCTTTGAACTGCGTGGCGCTGGGCACCGGCAAGGCGCTGGAATATCAAAAGCAGCTGCGCCACGTCATCGACTACGAAACCTGATCGGACGCCGGACACATCGTGGCACGGGACAACGGATCGGAGCAGTTCACCCGCCCCCTGAGACGCGTCCTCGTCGGCGGGCTGGTTCTGCTGCTTCTGGCCATCTTCATGATCTGGCGGATCGACAGCCCGCGCGTGGAACAACTGCGCGCGGCGCTGGTCGACCGCTTCGTGCCCAGCTTCGGCTGGGCCATGGCGCCGGTCACCAAGGCCGCGGCGATGATCGACGACGCCCAGTCCTATGTCCGCATCTATGAACAGAACCAGGAACTGCGGCGCGAGCTTCAGCAGATGCGCGCTTGGAAAGAGGCGGCGCTGCAACTGGAACAGCAGAACGCCCGCCTTCTGGACCTGAACCAGGTGCGGCTGGATCCGGAACTGACGCATGTGACCGGCCTCGTGCTGGCCGACAGCGGATCGCCCTTCCGCCAGTCGGTGCTGCTGAACGTCGGTCTGCGCGACGGGATCCGCGACGGATGGGCCACCATGGACGGGGTGGGCCTTGTTGGCCGCATCTCGGGCGTGGGTGATCAGACGAGCCGCGTGATCCTTCTGACCGATTCGAACAGCCGCATCCCGGTGGTGGTTCAGCCGTCCGGGCAGAAGGCGATCCTGTCGGGCGACAACAGCGGCGCCCCGGTGATGGAGTTTCTGGAAAAGCCCGATCTGGTGCGCCCCGGCGACCGGGTCGTGACCTCGGGCGACGGATCGGTGTTCCCTGCCGACCTTCTGGTCGGAGAGGTGGCGCAAAGCCCGGACCGCCGGTTGCGCGTTCGGCTGGCGGCCGATTACGGGCGGCTGGAATTCCTGCGTGTGCTGCGGATGCGCGAACGCTCCGTCCCGGCCGAGGCGGGGGCGCTGGTCACGCCCCCCCTACCCCCCACGCCCGAATTGCCCCCCATCGAAGGAACCGCCCCATGAGCGGTCTGGGCCGGGCGGGGCGCTGGTTCCACCGGCTGGCCTTCGTCCTGATCGCGCTGGTGCTGGTGCTTCTGCGCCTGCTTCCCTTGGGCGGCGAGGCAGGCGAATGGCCCGGCCCCGACCTTCTGCTGTGCGTCACGCTGGCCTGGACGCTGCGCCGCCCCGACGCGATGCGCGTCTGGCTGATCGCCGGCGTCTTCCTGATCGAGGATCTTCTGCTGATGCGGCCCCCTGGCCTTTGGACCGCGGTGGTCGTCGTCGGGACCGAGTTCCTGCGCAGCCGCATGCGCTTTGCACGCGAATCGAACTTCCTCAGCGAATGGCTGGGGGTGGCGCTTCTGGTGCTCGGCATGACGCTGGCTTACCGATTTGTGTTCACGCTGGCCTTTCTTCCACAGGTCGGTCTGGGATATGCGATGATCGGAACGGGCGCGACGATCCTGTGCTATCCTGCCGTCGTGCTGGCCACCGCCTGGGCCTTCGGCCTGCACAAGCCCGCCACCGGTGAAATCGACGCCTATGGGAGACGGATGTGAAACGCATCGCCCACCGCGACAGTGACGAGACGACCCGCCGCACGACCCGCCGCGCCCTGATCATGGGGGGCGCGATGTCGGCCGTGGTCGCGGTGCTGGGCGCGCGCCTGCGCTACATGCAGGTGGACCAGGCAGACCAGTACCGCCTTCTGGCCGAGGAGAACCGCGTCTCCATCCGGCTGATCCCGCCCAACCGGGGGCAGATCTTCGACCGCAACGGCCGGCTGATCGCGGGCAACGAACAGAACTACCGCATCATCATCACGCGCGAGGATGCGGGCGACGTGAACGATGTGCTGCACCGCCTGCAACGCGTGATCCCCCTGTCGGACGAGGACATCGCCCGGGTGGAGGATGAGGCGAAGAAGCGGTCGGCCTTTGTGCCGATCATCGTGGCCGACCGCATCAGCTGGGACGACATGGCCCGCGTGGCAACGAACGCCCCTTCCCTGCCCGGCGTCACGCCCGAGGTGGGGCAGTCGCGGATCTACCCCCTTGATACCGATTTCGCGCATGTGGTGGGCTATGTCGGCCCCGTGTCGGAACGGGACCTGAAGGCGCAGGAAAACCCCGATCCCCTGCTGCAGATCCCGCAGTTCCAGATTGGCAAGGCGGGGGTGGAAACGTGGCGCGAGGATGTGCTGCGCGGCGAGGCCGGCACCCGCCGGATCGAGGTGAACGCCGTCGGCCGCATCATGCGCGAACTGGACCGCGTGGAAGGCCAGGCGGGGGCGGACCTCACGCTGACCATCGACGCCGAGGTGCAGAACTTCGTCAACGCCCGCCTTGGGGGCGAAAGCGCCGCCGTGGTCGCGATCGACGTGACGAACGGGGACCTTCTGGCCATTTCCTCGGCGCCCTCGTTCAACCCGAACCTGTTCGTGCGCGGCATTTCCTACAAGGACTACTCGGCGCTGACGGGCAACGATCACCGGCCCTTGGCCAACAAGGCGGTGTCGGGGGCCTATCCGCCCGGGTCCACGTTCAAGATCGTGACGGCGCTGGCCGCGCTGGAAGCGGGCGTCATCGACGCCGACAGCACCGTTTATTGCCCCGGCTATTACGAATATGGCGGGCGGCGCTTCCACTGCTGGTCGCGCGGCGGGCACGGGCACCTGAACCTGGACGGCGCGCTGGGCCGCAGTTGCGACGTCTACTTCTATGACGTGTCCCAGCGCGTCGGCATCGACAAGATCGCCGAAACCGGCCGCAAGATGGGCCTTGGCCAGCGCCACGACCTGCCGATGTCGGCCATCGTCGAAGGCGTGATGCCCGACAAGGCGTGGAAGATGGCCAGCTACAGTCAGGAATGGCGGATCGGCGACACGATCAACGCCTCCATCGGTCAGGGCTATGTCCTGGCCTCCCCCCTGCAACTGGCGCTGATGACGGGGCGGCTCGCCTCGGGCCGCGCCATCGTGCCGCGGCTGGTCCGCGCCATCGACGGGCAGGAGGTCGCGACCGAGGAAGCGCCCGCGCTGGACATCCCCCCCTCGTTCCTGCGGATGGTCCGGCACGGGATGTTCACCGTGTCGAACAAGCTGGGCATGACCGGCTATTCCAGCCGCATCGTGGATTCCGCCATGACCATGGCGGGCAAGTCCGGCACGGCGCAGGTGCGCAACATCACCGCCGCCGAACGCGCCCGCGGCGTCATCAGCAACGACCAGCTGCCTTGGGCCCGGCGCGACCACGCGCTGTTCGTGGGTTTTGCCCCCTATGACAATCCGAAGGTGGCCGTGGCCTGCGTGGTGGAACATGGCGGCGGCGGCTCCACCGTGGCGGCCCCCATCGTGCGCGACGTCCTGCTGCGCATCCTGTCGGGCGGGATGCCGCCCCTGGCCGCCTATCCCGAAAGCCAGCGGTCGCGGATCGAGACAGCGCTGTCGGAACTGCCCCTGCGCGACTTCGCGGCGCTGGCGGGCGCCACCGGGGTGCGGGGCCGGGCATGAGCTTTCTGGAATACCGCATTCAGACGGTCCCCTCGGGGCCGCGCAAGCTTCTGTATCTGAACTGGGCGCTGATTCTGCTGCTGACCTCCGTCTGCGCGGTGGGCTGGCTCATGCTCTACTCCGTCGCGGGCGGGGATATCGGCACCTGGGCCGAACCGCAGATGAAGCGTTTCGCGGTCGGGCTTTCGATCATGATCATCGTGGGCATGGTGCCGATCTGGTTCTGGCGCAACATGTCGGGCGTGGCCTATCTGATCGCGGTGGGGCTTCTGGTCGCCGTGGACGTGATGGGGCATATCGGCATGGGGGCGCAGCGCTGGCTGAACCTCGGCTTCATCATGCTGCAACCGTCCGAGCTGATGAAGATCGCCCTCGTGATGATGCTGGCGGCCTATTACGACTGGCTGGACCCGAAGAAGGTGTCGCGGCCCCTGTGGGTGCTGCTGCCGGTTGGGCTGATCCTGCTGCCGGTGGCGCTGGTCATGGTGCAGCCCGACCTTGGCACCGCGATCCTGCTGATGGGCGGTGGCGCGGTCGTGATGTTCTGCGCGGGCGTCAGCTGGATCTACTTCGCCGTGGTCATCGGCGCCGGCGCGGGCCTTGTCACCGTGGTTCTGATGAGCCGGGGCACCCCGTGGCAGCTGCTGCACGATTACCAGTACAAGCGGATCGACACCTTCCTCGATCCTTCTTCGGACCCGCTGGGGGCCGGGTATCACATCACGCAGGCCAAGATCGCCCTCGGCTCCGGCGGCTGGACGGGGCGCGGCTTCATGCAAGGCACGCAAAGCCGGCTGAACTTCCTGCCCGAAAAGCACACCGACTTCATCTTCACCGTCGTGGCGGAGGAGTTCGGCTTCATTGGTGCCTGCTCGCTCCTTATCCTCTATGCGCTGATCATCGCCTTCTGCATCTCCTCGGCCGTGCGGATGAAGGACCGCTTCGCCTCGTTGGTGACGCTGGGGATCGCGGCGTCGTTCTTCTTCCTGTTCGGGGTGAACATGCTGATGGTCATGGGGCTGGCGCCCGTGGTGGGCGTGCCACTTCCGCTGGTCAGCTATGGCGGGTCGGCGATGATGGTGTTGCTCACGGCCTTCGGGATCGTGCAAAGTGCCCATGTCCACCGTGCCCGCTGAAGGATCCCCATGCTGACCATCCTGTTTTCCGCCCCCGACGCGCTGTGGAACCAGTATGAGGAGGTGCTGCCCGCCGCCCTGTCCGCCAAGAGGGTGGACGGGACGCTGGTGCGCGACGCCGATCCCGCGGCGGTCGACTACATCGTTTATGCCCCGAACGACCGGCTGCACGACTTCACGCCCTTCACCAAGGCGCGCGCCGTCCTCAGCTTGTTCGCGGGGGTGGACCGGATCGTCGGAAACACCACGCTGACACAGCCCCTGACCCGGCTGGTCGATCCGGGCTTGGCCGAGGGGATGGTGGAATGGGTGACGGGCCAGGTGCTGATGCATCACCTGCATCTGGACCGCAACCTCGGCGCCGCCCCCCACTGGGTGCAGAACGCCCCGCCGCTGGCGCGCGACCGCCGCGTGACGCTGTTGGGCTTGGGCGAACTGGGCATGGCCTGCGCCGACATGCTGCGCGCCCTGCATTTCGACCTGCGAGGGTGGAGCCGGAGCGCAAAGGACGCTCCCTTCCCCACCTCCCACGGAACGGACGGGCTGAAACAGGCGCTGGACGGGGCCGAGATCGTCATCACCCTGCTGCCTGACACGCCCGACACGCGCAACATCCTGAACGCCGAAAGCCTGCGCTGGCCGGCGCGGGGGGCGGTGGTCATCAATCCCGGGCGCGGGCCGCTGATCGACGATGAAGCTCTTCTGGCCGCGCTGGCCGACGGGCGCATCGGCCACGCGGTGCTGGACGTCTTCCGGGTGGAACCGCTGCCGGCCGATCACCCGTACTGGGCGCATCCGCGGGTCACCGTGTCGCCCCACATCGCCGCCGTGTCGCGGCCGACATCCGCCTCCCTCGTGGTGGCGGAGAACATCCGCCGGTCCGAGGCCAGCGAGCCGCTGCTGTTCCTCGTGGACCGCAGCCGGGGTTACTGAAGAGCGGGCGAACCGCCACACGAAAGGGCAGACGCATGAAGGGACTGATCCGGGCCACGGTCGCCGCGGCCATGATCGCCGGCGGCATGGCCGGCGCGCAGGAGATGGGGGCGGAGGACGCGCCCCCGCCGTCGGCGGACCGCCCCGTCGCGGACCCGTCCGTGGGGGCGGTGACCAACCTGCCCCTGCCCCGTTTCGTGACGCTGAAGACCAGCGAGGGCAACGCCCGCCGGGGCCCCGGCCTGACGCATCGCATCGACTGGGTGTTCACGCGCGACGGGATGCCCCTGAAGATCACCGCCGAATACGGTCACTGGCGGCGGGTGGAGGATTTCGAGGGAGCGGGTGGCTGGGTGCATTACGCGCTTTTGTCCGGCACGCGCAGCGCGCTGATCACGGCGCCGCTGGCGCTGCTGCATGCGGACGCCTCGGCGGATTCGGCGGTTGTGCTGAAGGCGGAAAAGGACGTGATCGGCACGCTTCAGGAATGCCAGAAGGACTGGTGCCGCCTGCGGATCGACGGGAACGAAGGCTGGATCGCCAAGGCCGACTTCTGGGGCGTCGGCCCGGATGAGATCCTGAACTGATGTCCGACCACGCGCGCATGACCCTTCGGGCCGGCCTCGCCTCCATCCTCGTTGCGGGGATTCTGGTGGCGCTGAAGCTGTGGGCCGTGTCGTCCACCGGCGCGCTGTCGATCGCGGCGTCGCTGGCGGACAGCGCGATGGACCTGATGATGTCGCTGGGCGCGATGACGGCGCTGATCTATGCCCAGCGTCCGGCGGACGAGGATCACGCCTTCGGCCATTCATCGGCCGAGGATATCGCGGCCTTGGGGCAGTCGGTGTTCATCGTCATCTCGGCCGGGGTGATTGCGGTGGCGGCGGTGCTGCGGCTTCTTTCCCCCGATCCGCACCCCATCGCGGCCGAGGGGCAGGGCATCGCGGTGATGGGCGTGTCCATCCTGCTGACGCTGCTGCTGGTCTGGTGGCAGGGGCGCGTGGCGCAGCGCACGGGCAATCGCGTCATCTCGGCCGACCGGCTGCATTATCTGGGCGACCTCATCCCCTCGGTCGGGGCGATCGTGTCGCTGATGGCATCGGGACCGCTGGACCTGCCGCAGATCGACAGCGTGGTGGCCCTTGCGGCGGCGGTCTTCATGGTTATCGGCGCCGTCGGCATCGGGCGCGGCGCCTTTGACGCGCTGATGGACCGGCAGGCCGATCCCGAACTGCTGGAAGGCATCATGACCCTGACCCGCAACTGGCCCGAGGTGCGGGGCTTTCACGATCTGAAATCGCGCACCGCCGGCAGCCGCGTCTTCATTCATCTGCACATCGAGCTGGACGGAAACCTGACGCTGCGCGAGGCGCATGACATCGGCGCAGGCCTGAAGCGGACGATCACCCTTGCCTATCCGCAAACGGACGTGATCATCCACAAGGACGTGGCGGACCCCAAGGTCTGATCCGCCGCCCCCCCTTTTTGCCAGAAGAAGCCAAAGCCATGACCGATCCCGCCGAAGCCCGCGCCTTTCTGGACGCCCACCCGCAGGTGGAGGCGATCGACATCGTCCTGCACGACGCGAACGGCGTAGGCCGCGGCAAGATCATCCGGCGGCACGAGCTGGAGGGGCTGTTCGCGAACGGGCGGCTTCTGCCGATCTCCATCCTCGGCCTGGACATCTGCGGCGAGGATGTGCACGAGACGGGCCTGATCTGGGACAAGGGCGACGGCGACGTGCGCGCCTGGCCGATCCCCGGCACGCTGGTGCCCCTGCATGGCACGAACCGGGCCGAGGTTCTGATGGCGGTCCATGACCTGGACGGCGCGCCCATGGGACCGGACCCCCGCCACGCGCTGGCCCGGCAGGTGACGGCGATGGCCGATGACGGCCTGCACCCCGCCGGTGCGTTCGAGCTGGAATTCTTCCTCCTGGCGAACGAGCGCGACTCTCTTGGCCGGGTGCAGCCTGCGCGGGACGTGCTGGACGGCCGCGCCACCAAGCGGACCGAGGTGTATTCCGTCGATCACCTGCACGGGATGATGCCGCTGTTCGACGCTATCTATGCGGGGGCGAAGGCGGCGGGAATTCGGGCGGAAACCATGATCTCGGAATTCGCGCCGGGGCAGTACGAACTGACCCTGCACTATCGCCACGACGTGCTGCGCGCGGCCGACGACCTGATCCGGCTGAAGCGGATCGTCCGGGCGCAGGCGCGGGCGCGCGGCGTGACCGCCTGCTTCATGGCCAAGCCGATGGAGGATGTGGCCGGATCCGGCATGCATTTCCACGTGTCGCTGAACGACGCCGAAGGGAACAACCTGTTCGGCGAGGATGGCACGGGCTGGTCCGACCGCATCCTGCACGCCTTGGGCGGGTTGAAAGCCACGATGGCGGAATCAATGCTGGTCTTCGCGCCCCACGCCAACTCCTGGCGGCGCTTCGCCGCGCAAAGCTATGCTCCGGTGTCGCCCACATGGGGGGTGAACAACCGGTCGGTCGCGCTGCGGATACCTGAGGGGCCAAAGGCGTCACGGCGGATCGAGCATCGCCCCGCAGGCGTCGACGCCAATCCCTATCTGGTGGCGGCCACCGTGCTGGCGGGGATCCGTTACGGGTTGCGGAACAAGATCGATCCGGGGCCGGAGGTGACGGGCAACGGCTATGACGCCCCCGCCGATCCCGACATGCCCGCCGACTGGCGGGATGCGATCCGGCGGGCGGACGGCTCTGCCTTCCTGAAGGACGCGCTGGGCACCGAGATGCACCGCACCTTCTGCGCGATCAAGGCCGCCGAACTGGCCCGTGTGGCGCGCACCATCGCGGATGTGGATTACGACCTTTACCTGCACACCGTCTGAAGGGCCGCGGCGATGATCGCGGGCACGCGCGGATCCAGACCCACGGGATCCAGACGCGGGCCGGTGAAGTTCGCCTGATCCAGCGCCGTCGGCAGATCCTCGATCACGTGGCCGCCCCGCGCAGCGAAGAACGGAAGGCAGGCGGCATCACGCATGGTCGCGGCCACCTCCGCGATCTGCGGGCTTTGGTCGATAAAGGCGGCGCGGGCCGCAAGGCCCGTTTCCGCCGCGATCCGCGCAGCCATGTCATGGGCGATCTGCGACGGCGCGGAACTGCGGAACGATCCGTGGGCGGCCAGCAGGATCGACCGGCCCACGGCGCGCGCCAGATCCACGGTCAGCGCGGCGATGGCCGGATCGGTGCCAAAGGGCGGCAGGATGTGCCAGTCCTCGCCCCCCGCCTCGGCCAGCCGCTTGGGCAGATGGGTCTGCGTGAACCAGCCTTCGGCCATGAACAGCGGATAGACGAGGCCCGGCGCACCCGCCACGCCCTGCACCAGTGCGTCCGGCTCGGCCAGGGTGGCCGAACGGACGTCCCAGCCTGGCAGATGGTCGGCCACACGCGCGGCCAGCGCGGCAATCTCGGCCGCGGCGGGTGCGGGGTCGGAAGGCTGGCCATGGGCCACGATCAGGGCAGTGGTCAAACGATGTCCTCGCAAACGGGCGGGTGGTAAAAGAAAACGGCGCGGTTGGCTTTGTAAAGTTTATATGACAAATACGCCCGGCGGAATGTCCCGCCCCCGAGATGTCCCGATCCTGCGCCCACAGGAGAATTCCATGCGCCTCCCCTCCTTCAAACGTATCGCCACTGTCGTGACCGTGGCGAGCGTCCTTTATCTGGCCTTCTCCTTCTTCATCACACCAGACCCAAGCCAGTTCTTCCACGAGGGTCATGGGGTAGAGGAACTTTCCCTCGGCCTGCTGCCGGCCGGTGTGGCCCTGTGGATCCTGCTGGCCGGCCATCACCGCTGGCGCGAGTGGCAGATCCCGGCCGCCCTGCTGCTGATGATGGCGCGAGAGATGGATTTCGACAAGCGCTTCACGGAACACGGCCTGCTGAAGCTGACGACCTACACCCAGCCGGCGCCGGTGATGACCAAGCTGGTGGGCGGGATCGCGATCCTGTTCACGCTGTGGGTGATGGGTCGGCTTCTGCGCCGCAACCTGCCGGTATGGTGGGTGCGGCTGAAAGGCGGCACGGGCGATGCGTGGATGATCCTTGTCGCGGGACTGTGCGGGGTTCTGGCCAAGACCTTCGACGGCCTTGGCCGCAAGCTGCTGGATCTGGGCATCCACATCCCCGGCTCCGTCGACATGCTGGCCGGACGCAGCGAGGAGGTGCTGGAAGCTGTCTGCTACTACCTGATCGTGCTGAGCATCGCCCGTCTGGCCGCTCCGGCCGTGCGCGCCGCCGCGGGGTTGCGCCCGGCTTAGTGGTGGCCGTCGCGGTGCGCGAACCACGACGCAAGCTCGTCCGCGGCGCGGTCCATCAGGCCACGTTTGGCGTTCCCGTCATAAGGAACGTCGTAGCTGCGGCCGAAGCCGTCCGCCTCCGGCATGCCGGATACGGCGCCCGCATCGACCAAGGGGCTGGCCGGTTCGTCCGCGTAGGGGCCGAGGTCGCGATGGGGATGGTCCAGCATGATGCGCTCCTTTGTCATGGTTAAAACGGCTGGAAGGTGCGGATGTTCCCGAACCGCGCGCGCCCTATGTTCCCCGGCATGACGCGCCTTGACCCCGACTGGTTCGCCCGCCCCGCCCCCATCGTCGCCCGCGACCTGATCGGCGCGCAGCTTCTGGTGCGCGGCGTCGGCGGTCGCATCACGGAAACGGAGGCCTATGCCCCCGAAGATCCCGCCTCGCACAGCTTTCGCGGACCGACCCCGCGCAACGCCGCGATGTTCGGCGCGCCGGGGCTGGCCTATGTCTACCGCTCCTACGGGATCCACTGGTGCCTGAACGTGGTGTGCACGCCGGGCAGCGCCGTCCTGATCCGCGCGCTGGAGCCTTTGGCGGGGTTGGAGGTCATGGCCGAACGGCGCGGTGTTTCGGACGTTCGGCGCCTGTGCAACGGTCCGGGCTGCATCGGGCAGGCGCTGGGGCTGGACGGCAGCGACAGCGGCCGGGACATCCTGACGATCCTGCCCGGACCGGACATGCCAGTTGTCGCGGGTCCGCGCATCGGAATCACCCGGGCCGTGGACCTGCCTTGGCGCTTCGGTGCAAAGGGGTCGCGCTTTCTTTCGAAGCCGTTTCGGGAACAGGTCCCACCCCCTGCGGGTTGATCCCCGAACCCAAGGAGGAGATCACGATGACCGATGCCGTTGGAATCCCGCAGCCGGGCGACCTGCCGCCCAACGACCTGCCGCCCCTGCCCGATCCGGACACCTATCCCGATCCGATGCCGGATCCGGAGCCGATCCCTCCAGGCCAGGACCCCGACCTGCCCAATCCGGGCGAGGTCAATCCCCCCATCTATGGCTGAACCGCGCTTCCGGCGCTGAGAAGCGCCAGAAGACGCCGTTCGTCCAGCTTCAGGGCGCTGTCGCCTTCGGTCGGCAGCGCTTCCATCAGGGCCAAGCGTTTGTCCACGGGAAGATCGGCCAAGCCCAGAACTGTAGGATGGATGTAGGACTTCCGGGCGATCGTCGGAGTATTCGCCAGAGCCTCGGACGCCGCCAGCGCGATGTCCTTGACCGACAGCTTGCCATCGGTCGCGCGGGCGGCGGAGAAGCCTGCCAGCGACCCGCCCCAGGTGCGGAACGTCTTGGCCGATGCCCCCGACAGCCCCGACGCCTCGGCGATATAATCGTTCAGGTGATGCGAGGACACGGCCCGCACCTCGCCTTCCTCGTCCACCCAAGTGAACAGATGCCTGCCAGGCAGGTCGCCGATCTGGTGCATGATCCGGTGCAACCGCCGGTCGCGCAGGGCACGGTTCACCGCCTTGCCGCCCTTGGCGCGGAACTTGAGCCGCACCTCGCCATCCGCCAGCGTCAGGTGCCGGCTGAGAAGCGTCGTCGCCCCGAACGTCTTGTTTTCCAGCGTGTAGGCGGGCGTGCCTGCGCGCAGATAGGTCCGGTCGATCAGCATCACCATCGCGGCGAGGGAGAAGGACAGATCCCCCGCCTCGCCCTTCAGGTCGCGGTCCACGCGGCGGCGCAGCTGGCCCAGCGCCGCACCGAAGGCGGGCAGGTTTCCGTATTTCGCCTCGGCCCGCCAATCGGCCCATTGGGGGTGATAGCGGTACTGCTTGCGGCCGCGCGCGTCGATGCCGGTGGCCTGAAGATGGCCGTTCGGCATCGGGCAGATCCACACGTTCTGATAGGCCGGCGGCACGGCCAGCTTCAGACAGCGGGCGCGCTCCTCCCCGCTCAGCTTCGTGCCGTCGGGGGCAAGGAAGCAGAAGCCCTTGCCGGACTTCCGGCGGCGGATGCCCGGAATGGAATCCTCGACGTAAACCAGCCCTTGCGGGACGTTGAGATCGTTGGGCATGGCGCGGCTCCTCTGCCGCGGTCAACCGTCAGAGGTGGGCCGGGGTTCCACAGACCGGGCAATCGGCGCGGCGCCGGGTGGTGATGGTCCGCGTCTCGGCGTACAGCGCGTCGTGGATCAGCAGGCGGTTGCGCAGGGTCTGGCCCGCGCCGGTCAGGTGCTTCACCGCCTCCATCGCCATCATGGCGCCCAGGATGCCGGGCAGCGGACCGGCCACCCCCGCCTCGGCGCAGGTGGGGACCAGATGGGCAGCAGGAGGCCGGGGGAAGACGCAGGCGTAGCAGGCGGAGCCGTTGCCGAAGAGGCCGATCTGCCCTTCCCACTGTGTCAGGGCCGCGCCGATCAGCGGCACGCCCGCCGCGACGCAGGCGCTATTCACGGCATATCGGGTGGCAAAGCTGTCGGTTCCGTCCAGCACCAGATCCTGCGTAATGGCCTGATCCGTGAAATGGTGGGGGATCGCGGTCACGGTGACATGGGGGTTCAGCGACTGCAGCGTGCGGGCGGCTGAATCCGCCTTGTTCTGCCCCACCGCGTCCAGATGCACGATCTGACGCTGAAGGTTTGATGCCTCCACCACGTCACCGTCCATCACCGTGATGTGCCCCACGCCCGCCGCCGCCAGATACATCAGCGCCGGGGCCCCGAGCCCCCCCGCCCCCACGACCAGCACATGCGCCGCCTTCAGGCGCTGCTGGCCCGTGCCGCCGATCTCGCGCAGCAGGATGTGGCGGGAATAGCGCTGAAGCTCCTCGGGCGTCATCCAGTGGATCCGAAGCCCCCGGCGCCGCGGACGGTGACGCCGGAATGTTCGTCCACGATCCGCAATTCGGGACGGAGGACGGGCACGAACATCAGCTGCGCCACACGTTCGCCGGGCTGAATGGTGATGGCGGCGCCTTCCGGATTGCGGTTCCACAGGGACATCATGATCCCGCCGGTGTAATCGCTATCGATCAGGCCCACGAGGTTGCCCAGCACCAGCCCCTTCTTGTGCCCCGCGCCAGACCGCGGCAGCACCAGCGCCGCGATCTTGTCGGTGTCCATGAAAAGGGCGATGCCCGCGGGCACCAGAACGGCCGGCGATCCGGCCGCGATTTCCAGCGGCGCGTCCAGACAGGCGAACAGATCCACTGCCGCCGCACCTTCGGTCTGGTAGGCGGGGAGCCCCCATTCCCGGATGCGGGTGTCCAGAACCTTCACCTCGACCGTCGTCATGCTGCGCCCTTTCATCTGTGCGCGCGGACGATAGGCGCGAGCGCGGTGAAGGACAACCTATTGCGGCAGGACAGGGGCACCGGGCGCGGTGTCATTCGTGATGGCGATGTCCAGCGCGAAGGGGGCCGCGCTTTGCACAGCCACGGTGTAATCCCCTTCCTCGGGCAGAAGGCCCGAGAAGACGGCGCCCTGGAACGACGGCGTTTCATCCCCCGGGGGGAAGATGGCCAACGTGCCGTCGGACAGCGTCAGGTTCAGCGTCTGCCCGGCACCCGCGTTCAGCACATAGGTCACGTCGCCCGTGCCCTGCACCACGGTGTGCGTGGCGCCTTCCGGCAGGACGATCCGCTCCTGTGCAAGGGCGGCAATGGGAAGGATCGAAAAGGCAAGGGCGAGGCGGAACATGACGGACACTCCTGTTCCTCAGGAAACGATGTCCTGCGGCTTCGGGTTCCGCAGGGCGTCGGCGACCGCCTCGGCCAGACGGCGGGCGACCATGTCCTTGGCCATGCGGGGCCAGGTCTCGGCCCCCTCCTCGCGCAGGATCGTCACGGCGTTTTCGGTGCCGCCCATGATGCCGGTGGCCGGGGACACGTCGTTCGCCACGATCCAGTCGCACCCCTTGCGCCGCCGCTTGGCCGCGGCGTTGGCGATCACGTCATCGGTTTCGGCGGCAAAGCCGATGACCAGCCCCGGCCGGTTCGCGGCGTGCGAGACGGTGTGCAGGATGTCGGGGTTTTCGGCAAAGGACAGCGTGGGCAGCGCGCCCGCGACCTTCTTCATCTTCGACGTCCGGGCATCGGCCACCCGCCAGTCCGCCACGGCGGCGGCGAAGATCGCGGCATCGGCCGGAAGGGCGGCCTCTACCGCGCGCAGCATCTCTTGCGCGGTGGTGACGCGCACCACCTGCGCGCCTTCGGGCGGCGGCACCTCGGCCGGGCCGGTGACGAAGGTGACGCGCGCGCCCAGCGCCAGAAGCGCCCGCGCGATGGCCGTGCCCTGCGCCCCCGAGGATCGGTTGGCGATATAGCGCACCGGATCGATCGGTTCCTGCGTGGGCCCGGAGGTGACGAGGACATGGCGCCCCGCCAGCGGCCCTTGGGCAAAGGCGGCCTGAACGGCGGCCACGATCTCCAGCGGTTCGGCCATGCGGCCGGGGCCGTATTCGCCGCAGGCCATGGACCCGTCGTTCGGGCCGACGAACAGGATGCCGTCCCCCCGCAGCGTCGCCAGATTGCGCTGCGTGGCGGGTTGATCCCACATCCGCACGTTCATCGCCGGCGCCACCAGCACCCGCGTGTCCGTCGCCAGCAGAAGGGTGGAGGCGAGGTCGTCCGCCCGTCCCTGCGCCATCCGGGCCAGAAGGTCCGCCGTGGCCGGGGCCACCACGATCAGGTCGGCCGAACGGGACAGCTGGATATGGCCGATCTCCGCCTCTTGCGTCAGGTCGAACAGATCCTGGTGGACCTTGCTGCCCGACAGCGTGGCGACCGACAGCGGCGTCACGAATTCGGACGCCGCGCGGGTCAGCACCGGCGTGACGGCGTGCCCACGTTCGGACAGGCGCCGGATCAGATCCAGCGCCTTGTAGGCGGCGATCCCGCCCCCGATGATCAGAAGAATGCGTTTTCCCTGCATGAAAGGAAGCCTAGCAGGGAACATCCGTCACAGGAAGTGATGCACTTCGCGGCTTTGCGATTCCAGCGCGCGGCGCATCTTGGTGAAGGCAGCGGCTTCCAGCTGCCGCACACGCTCCTTGGACAAGCCCAACTCCTCACCCAGCGATTCGAGGGTGCGGGGAGCCTCGCGCAGCTTGCGCTCCGTCACGATGAAGCGTTCGCGGGCGTTCAGCCCCTGGATCGCGCTGATCAGCCAGCCGCGCAGGCATTCGGCGTCATGGGCGCCTTCCACCTGTTCGGCGGCCTGAACGGCATCATCCTCCAGCGCGTCGATCCATTCGCGCCCTTCCTCGTCCGACGACTGCGTGGCGTTGAGGGAGAAGTCCGTGCCCGACAGGCGGCCTTCCATCATCTCCACATCCGCCAGCGGAACGCCGACCTCGGTCGCGATCATCTGGCGCAGCTGGTGGCCGTCCAAGCTCTGGCCCATGGCCTCGGCCTCACGCTCCAGCTTGGCCTGAACGCGGCGCATGTTGAAGAACAGCGCCTTCTGCGACGACGTGGAGCCGGTGCGCACCATCGACCAGTTGCGCATCACGTAGTCCTGGATCGATGCCTTGATCCACCACACGGCGTAGGTGGAGAAGCGGACCCCGCGGTCCGGGTCGAACTTGTCGGCGGCCTTCATGAGGCCGAGGGACGCTTCTTGGATAAGATCGTTCATCGGGGCGCCATAGCGGCGGAACTTCGCGGCCATGGAGATGGCGAGCCGCATGTAGGCCGTGATCAACCGGTGCAGCGCCTGTTCGTCGCGCTGATCGCGCCAGGCATAGGCAAGCCGCAGTTCCGTCTCGGCGTCCAGCAATTCGGCTTTCATCGCGCGGCGGGACATTGTCTGATCGCTGAAGGCGTCGAGCGGCATGTGGCGTTCCCTCTTTCTTAGGCGGTCTCTTGACCCCTGATGCTTTCGCCCCACCTTCCCGGTCGAGGTTGCATCCGTTTTCGGAGGGCTAACGGCGTGGACGGCGCCCTAGTTCCTGAAAAAGTTGCTTCAAGGTTAATTTTTCCTTCGGCCGATATTTTTCTGGACAGGTCTTACGGGCTGTGCATCCTGCCGCCGAACTTCGGGGGGATGGCATGGGCTGGACACTGGCGATCGGGGAACGGTGCTATTCCAGCTGGAGCCTGCGCGGCTGGCTGCTGTTCGACGCCTTCGGCCTGCCCGTCACGACCGTTTCCGCGCCCATGTACACGTCCAACTTTGCCCGCGTCCTGCAGGATTTCGCACCCGCGCGCACGGCACCCGCGGCCAGGCTGGGGGAGGTGGTCGTCTGGGACAGCCTCGCCATCGCCGAGGAACTTGCCTCCCGCCATCCCGGGGCGGGCCACTGGCCCCAAGATCCCGCCGCCCGCGCCGCCGCCCGGTCCATGGCGGCCGAGATGCATTCGGGCTTCACCGCGCTGCGCGGCCATTGCGCGATGAACCTGCGGACCGCCTATCGCGACGTGCCGGTGCCCGAAGCCGTCCGTGCCGATCTGGACCGGATCGAGGCATCGTGGGCGCGGTCCGGGGACGGCTGGCTGTTCGGCGATTATTCCGCCGCTGACGCTTTCTTCGCGCCGGTCGCCCTGCGGATCGCGGGGCATGGCCTGCCGGTCGGGCCGGTGGCGCAGGCCTATGTGGCGCGGCATCTGGCACATCCGTCGCTGCGCCGCTGGCGCGCGCTGGGGCGGGCGATTGATCCGGTCCTGCCCGCCTATGACCGCGACTGGCCGCAGGTGGACTGGCCCGGCCCCGCCCCCCTGCCCGCCCGCGCGGTTGAGGGGACGGAGGCAGAAAACGCCGCCTGCCCCTATTCCGGCAAGCCGGTCACCCATGTGCTGGAACTGGACGGCCGCCGCTGGGGCTTCTGCAACGCCACCTGCCGCGACAAGACGATGAACGACCCCGAGGCCTGGCCCGCCTTTATGGCCATGATCCGTTAACCTTCCGGTAACCACGCGCGGCTAGTCCCCTCTGGAACCGGAAGGAGGGGCAGCATGGTCACCCGCGCATACACCGTCGCGTTCGAAGGCGTGGAGGCGCGCCTGGTGGAGGTGCAATGCGCCATCTCTCCCGGTTTGCCGGCCTTTGCCATCGTGGGTCTGCCCGACAAGGCGGTCAGCGAGGCGAAGGAGCGAATCCGCGCCGCGCTGGACGGGATGTCCATCGCCCTGCCCTCGCGCCGCATCGCCATCAACCTGGCCCCGGCCGACCTGCCCAAGGAAGGGTCGCATTTCGACCTGCCCATCGCGCTGGCCCTGCTGGCCGCGATGGACATCCTTCCGAAAGAGGAGGTGGAAGGCACGGTCAGTCTGGGCGAACTGTCGCTGGACGGGCGCCTGATGCCGGTGGTGGGCGCCTTGCCCGCCGCCATGGCCGCCGCCGAAGCCGACCGCGCGCTGGTCTGCCCCCGCGCCTGCGGGGCCGAGGCCGCCTGGGTCGGCGCGACCGAGGTGCTGGCCGCGCCGTCGCTGCTGGACGTGGTGCGGCATTTCACCGGCAAGGCGCATCTGCCGCCGGTGGAGGTCGGGGAAGCCGCCCCCGTCACCCCAGCCCGCGACTTTGCCGAGGTGAAGGGCCACGAACGGGCCAAGCGCGCGATGGAGATCGCGGCGGCGGGCCGGCACCACATCCTGATGGTGGGCACGCCCGGTTCGGGCAAGTCAATGATGGCCTCCTGCCTGCCCGGGATCCTGCCGCCCTTGTCGGCAGTGGAGGCGCTGGAAACCTCCACCATCCATTCGGTGGCGGGGCTGCTGAAGGGCGGCATCCGCCGCGACCGCCCGTTCCGCGCGCCCCACCACACCGCCACATCGACGGCGATCACGGGCGGCGGCCGTTCGGCCAAGCCGGGGGAGATGAGCCTCGCCCATAACGGCGTCCTGTTCCTGGATGAGTTTCCCGAGTTCCAGCGCCAGGTGCTGGAAACCCTGCGCCAGCCGATCGAGACCGGGGAGATCATGGTGGCGCGCGCCAATGCCCATGTCCGCTATCCCTGCCGGTTCCTGCTGGTGGCGGCGGCCAATCCTTGCCGCTGCGGCTACATGTCCGATCCGTCCCGCGCCTGCGCCCGCGTGCCCTTGTGCGGAGAGGATTATCTGGGCCGCATCTCCGGCCCGCTGATGGATAGGTTCGACATCCGGCTGGACGTCACCAGCGTGGCCTGGACCGAATTGCAGGGCGCGCCCACGGGCGAAAGTTCCGCCACCATCGGCGCGCGCGTGGCCGCCGCCCGCGCGGTGCAGACGGCGCGCTTTGCCGATCACGGCATCCGCACCAACGCCGAGGCCGAGGGCGCGCTTCTGGACGCCATCGCCACGCCCGACGAGGCGGGCCGGGCGCTTCTGGGCCGGGTGGCGGAGCGGTTCGGCCTGTCGGCTCGCGGCTATCACCGCATCCTGCGGGTGGCGCGGACCATCGCCGATCTGGACGGCAGCGCCGACGTGCGCCAGCCCCATGTGGCCGAGGCGGTGGGCTACCGTCTCGCCTCGGCCCGTCCCGTGGTGGCCTGACCAGCCCTTCGCCGGGCACATGGCGGGGGTGCGGAATGTCGCGTGGCGAACGTGGCCCCCAGCCCTTATCTTCATCCCATAAGATGGAGATCGCCATGACCACCGCCCCTGCCCCCGCCAAGACCGACGCCGGAACCGCCGCCCTCGACTATTACCGGCGCGAGGCGGCGAAGCCCGCCAACACCCCGGCGCCGACGGATCTGGACCAGATGTTCGGCTATTACGCCGCCTGATGCCGATCCTTCTGATCCTTGGGCTGATCGCGTTCTTCGTGCTGTCGTGGTGGTGGCACCGCAGCCGCACCCTGACCCGCGACTGCACCTGGCGAGAGGACCGGAGCCGCGCCGCCCCCGGCCGGTCCTTCCACCACTGCATGGTGTGCGGGGCGGAAACCGACCTGCCGAAGGGCGAACAGCCCCGCCACTGCCTGCGTCAGCAGTAACGTCCGATCGCGTTCATCTGGTGATCGCCATAGCGGTCGCCCCAAGCGAAGCCGGCGGGCAGGATGCGCTCGATCTCGGCCAGATCGTCGGCCGTCAGGGTCACGTCCAGCCAGTGGCGCAGATGTTCCGCTGTGCGCGTTCCGGGGATCGGGATGATGTGGTCGTCCTGCGCCAGAACCCAGGCGATGGCCGTGCCCGACACCGACCAGCCCCGTTCTTGGCAGAAGGCGCGGAAGGGGGCGATGGCCGCGTTGTTGGCGCTGAAGTTCGGCTCGACAAAGCGCGGGTTCGTGTGGCGGAAGTCAACGCCGGACCGGAAATCCTCGCGCCGCATCTCGCGCTCCCCGAAGATCCCGCGGCCAAGGGGGGAGAAGGCGACAAAGGCCACCCCCAGCTCTTTGCAGGTGCGCAGAAGGCCCAGTTCCGGCAGGCGCGTCCACAGCGAATATTCGTTCTGCACCGCCGTCACCGGGCACTCGGCATGGGCCTGGCGCAGGGTGTAGGGCGCCACCTCGGACAGGCCGTAGCCTCCGATCTTCCCCTCGGCGATCAGACGGGACATGGTGCCGGCGACGTCCTCCACCGGCGTCTTGGGGTCCAAACGGTGCAGGTAGTACAGGTCGATGTGGTCGCGCTTCAGGCGGCGCAGCGATTCCTCAAGACAGGCGCGGATATAGGGTTCCGAATTGTCCACGCTGCGCGGCGGGCCCGCGACGATGCCGCATTTCGTGGCCAGCGTGACGGCGCGGCCCCATTTTCCGATGACGCTTTCCGACACGCCAAGGCCGTAGATGTTCGCCGTGTCGATCAGCGTGATGCCCGCCTCCAGCCCCGCATCCAGCGCCCGCAGGGACGTCGCCTCGTCCGTTTCGCCGAACATGCCCCCGAAGCTCATCGCGCCGAAGCCGATTTCGCCCACCATCGGGCCGTTCGCCCCAAGTTGCCGCTGTTTCATCGCCGTTCCCTTTTCGCAATCGGGCCAATGAACCCCCGCGAATCGGTCTGGTCAAGCGCGGACGGTCACGTCCGCTCCCACCCGGCCAGATGCCGCAGGCCCTGCGTCACGTCCGTGCGGATCGCGAGCCGCAGCCCGGGCTCGTCCCCCGCGCGCAGGGCGGCCAGGATGTGGCGATGGTGGGCGGGCGGTTCGTTCCGGCGCAGACGGCTGTAAAGCGCGCGCATCGTGGGGCCCAGCTGCAGCCAGACGGTTTCCAGCAGCGCCAGCATCGCCGGCGCCTGCGCGCGCAGATACAAGGTGCGGTGGAATTCAAGGTTCGTGCGGATGTAGCCCACGGCGTCGCTTTTGGCGACGGCCTCGGCGTTGGCCGCGTTGATGGCGGTCAGCCGGTCGATCAGCGCGAAATGCGCCCGCGGCAGCGCGCGGGAGGCCAGCTCCGGCTCCAGCAGCGACCGGATGGTGGCCAGTTCCTCGATCCGTTCGGGCGACAGTTCCGGCGTCGCGACCCGGCCGGAGGAGGAGAGCGTCAGCGCCCCTTCCGCCACCAGCCGCCGCACGGATTCGCGCGCCGGCGTCATGGACACGTCGAAATCCTTGCCGATGCCGCGCAGGGTCAGCGCCTGACCGGGCGCCAGTTCGCCGTGCATGATGCGGGTGCGCAGCACGCGGTAGACCCGTTCATGCGCGGCGGTGGTGTCGATGCGCGGCGTGATCATGCGAAGCGCCACGCCTGCAGGGCCTGACCTTCCGGCCCGCGCAGCCAGCCGCGCAGGGCGGCGTAATCCGGGCACAACCGGGCCACGACCGCCCAGAAGGCCGGGGAATGGTTCATCTCGTCCAGATGCGCGACCTCGTGCGCGGCGACGTAATCGAGGACGGGGGGCGGCGCGAGGATCAGGCGCCAACTGAACATCAGCGCCCCGTCGCTGGTGCAGCTTCCCCAGCGGCTGCGGGTGTCGCGCAGTGTCAGGCGGGTGTAGGGGCGGCCAAGCGTGGCGGAATGCCGGTCGCAGGCGGCGGCCAGACGGTCCCGCGCCAGCGTGCGCAGCCAGGCGGCGGCGCGGGCGGGCACCGGATCGGGTACGATCAGCGAATCGCCCTCGACCCGGACGCGGCCCCGGCCCGGGGTCAGGACCAGCGCCCGCCCGTCCACCGGAAGCACAGTGCCATGCGCCACCAGCGCCGCCGGCGACAGGTCCGCCAGTACGTCGCGCAGCCAGTCGGCATGGCCGCCGGCAAAGGCCATCGCCTCGGCCTCGCGCGCGCGGGCGGGCATCGACAGGGTCACCTTTCCGTCTAGTCGCGACACGCGCAGCGAAAAGCGACGCGTGCGCGCCGAACGCCGCAGGACCAGATCGACCTCGGGCAAACCGGGCAGCACAGGCATGGGAACCTCCCTCTTCGCGGCGCAGATTAGCCTTGCAATCGGCCGGCGTAACCCCCATCTTCGCGCACTCGAAATGCCTTTGACAGCCGGGCGCACCTGTGGCAAGCGACGGCATCATCCACCCCTTTGAAGGAAACTGACATGCCCAAAGAGGAATGGGGCACGAAGCGTCTTTGCCCCACCACCGGCAAACGCTTCTACGACCTGAACCGCACGCCCATCGTCAGCCCCTACACGGGCGAGGTTGTGGACATCGAAAGCGCGCGCCGCAAGGCCGCTTCCGCTGTCATCAGCCGTGTGGTGGATGACAAGGACGACAGCCCGCTGGTCGAGGATCTGGAGGGCGACGAGCTGCTGGAAGACGACGCCGCCGCCGAGACGGACGACGATCTGCTGGAAGACGATGCCGACGACAACGTCTCGCTGGACGACCTGGCGGACGTCGCCGGGGACGAGGACGAGAACTGATCGTCGAAAAGGTTGCTGCGGTGTGATTTTTGCTCTTGCACCCCGCAGCGACCTTTCATAAAAGGCCCGAGCACGCCGGGAACGGCGGGCACACCCGGTGGGGTCATAGCTCAGTTGGGAGAGCGCTTGAATGGCATTCAAGAGGTCGGCGGTTCGATCCCGCCTGGCTCCACCAAAATAAACCAAGGCCGCCCTTCGGGGCGGCTTTTGTTTTTCAGCCGTCCCGGTTCCGCCCTTCCCCTTTCGGCAGCAGCCCCTACCCGTTCGGCGACATGGCCTTGCGCTGCCGGGACCGTTCCAGCCCCAGCGCCCGTTCGCGCCAGATGATCAGGCAGCCCGCCGCCACGATGATCGCGGCGCCCGTCAGCATGGCCGGCGTCGGCACCTCGGAAAACACGACATAGCCGATGATCAGCGCGAACAGCATTGACGCGTATTCGAAGGGCGCGATGACGGACGCGTCGGCCTCACGGAAGGCCTGTGTCATGAAGATCTGCGCCACACCGCCCAGAATGCCCGCCAGCACCAGCAGCACCGCCTCGGTCGGGGTGGGCATCACCCAGCCGAAGGGGATCGTCAGCAGCGACAGGACGGTGGAAGTGATGGTGAACCAGAACACGATCGATGCCGTCGATTCGGTGGCCGACATCTTGCGGATGAACACCATGGCCAGCGCTGTGCACAAAGCCGCCGTCAGAACCAGCGTCACGCCTAGCGCGGCCGTGTCGTCGATGGCCCCGCCCCCTACGATCGTCAGGCGCGGCCACAGGATCACCATCACCCCGCCAAGGCCGATGACCACCGCGCTCAGCCGGAACAGACGCACCTCCTCCCCCAGGAACATGGAGGCGAGGATCACGGTCAGGATCGGCGCGGCATAGCTGAGGGCCGTGACTTCGGGTAGCGGCAGATAGGCCAGCGCGGCGAAGTTCAGCCCCATGGACATCGTGCCCGCAAGGCCCCGCCAGACATGGCCCAGCGGGTTGCGCGTGCGCAGGCCGCTTACCAGCCGTTGCGTCATCGCTAGCCAGATCAGGATGACGGGAATCGCGAAGAACGACCGGAAGAACACCGTCTGCCCCACCGGAACCCGGTCCGACACGACCTTGATCAGCGCCGACATGACGATGAAGATCAGGACCGAGCACAGCTTCAGGGCAATGCCGCGCATCGGGCGCGCAATCGGCGGGCGGGAGGTCGGCGCGTCCATGAAACGGAACCTTCTGGCTTGACGCCCCAGATCAGCACTGTTCCCTTGCAGGCGCAAGACGAAGGAGAACGAAATGAGCGACCTGTCCCGGCGCATCGACCAGGCACGCGGGGTCGTGCCCGCCGACCTCGTGCTGAAGGGCGGTCGCATTTTCGACCTCGTCACCGGAGAGCTGACCGAAAGTGACGTTGCGATCTGCGGTGACCGTATCGTCGGCACGTATCAGCTTTATGACGGCGTGCGGGAAATCGACTGCACGGGCCGCATCCTCGTCCCCGGCTTCATCGACACGCATCTGCACATCGAATCGTCCCTGGTCACCCCGTTCGAATTCGACCGTTGCGTGACCCCCCGCGGCGTGACCACCGCCATCTGCGATCCGCACGAGATCGCGAATGTCTGCGGGCTGAAGGGCATCCGCTACTTCCTCGAGGCCTCGTCCCGGACGGTGATGGACCTCCGCGTGAACCTGTCGTCCTGCGTCCCCTCCACCCACATGGAAACGGCGGGGGCGGAGTTGGGGGCTGGGGATCTGATCCCGCTGGCCGACCATCCCCGCGTGATCGGATTGGCGGAGTTCATGAACTTCCCCGGCGTGCTGATGAAGGATCCGGGCTGCATGGCCAAGCTGGAGGCCTTCGCCGGGCGCCACATCGACGGCCACGCCCCGCTGCTGGGCGGGCGCGACCTGAACGCCTACATCGCCGCCGGCATCCGGACCGAACATGAGGCGACCACCCCCGAAGAGGCGATGGAAAAGCTGCGCAAGGGCATGCGCGTGCTGATCCGCGAAGGCTCCGTGTCCCGCGACATGGAAGCGCTGGCCCCCATCCTGACGGAGCGGACCTCCCCCTATCTGTGCCTGTGCACGGACGACCGCAACCCGCTGGACATCGCCGAGCACGGCCATCTGGATCACATGATCCGAACGCTGATCGCGCGCGGCTGCCCGCCGCTGGCCGTCTATCGCGCCGCCAGCCTGTCGGCGGCCGAGGCGTTCGGGCTGAAGGACCGCGGGCTGATCGCGCCCGGCCTGCGCGCCGACATCGCGGTGATCGACGATTTGGCCTCCTGCCGCGCGTCGCTGGTGCTGTCGGGCGGCGTCGTGGCGGATGACGGGGCCTTTGCCGCCCGCGACACCGTGCCCCCGGTCGCCCGCGCTTCGGTCCATGCGCCGGTCGTGTCCCCCGCCTCGTTCCGGCATTCCGCCACCACCACCGCCGAAACCCCGGTCATCGGCATCGTGCCCGGCAAGATCATCACCGAGCATCTGGTCGAGGTCATTGCGCCCGAAAACGGCGACAAGCATCCCGACCCTTCGCGGGACTTGGTCCGCATCGCGGTGGTGGAACGGCACGGCCGGAACGGCAACATCGCGACCGGATTCGTGAAAGGCTTCGGGCTGCAGCGGGGGGCCATCGCCTCCACCGTCTGCCACGACCATCACAACATCGCGGTGGTGGGCGCGGATTACGAGGACATGGCGCTGGCCGTCACCCGGCTGGGCCAGATCGAGGGCGGCTTCGTCGTGGTGGCGGACGGGCAGGTGCTGGCCGAACTGCCCCTGCCCGTCGCGGGCCTGATGAGCCTTGAGACCTTTGAGGTGGTGCATGGCCGGCTGACCGACCTGCGAACCGCCGCGCAAAGCCTTGGCGTCGGGCTGGAGGAGCCGTTCCTGCAGCTGGCGTTCCTGTGCCTGCCCGTGATCCCGCACCTGAAGATCACGGATCGCGGCCTGGTCGACGTGGACCGCTTCGCCCTGATCTAGGCGCGGCCCCCGGCGGTGGACAGCGACAGCGGGTCCACCCCGATAGCGCGCAGGTGGCTGGCCCATTTGCCATCCGCATCGGCAGCAAACAGCAGGTCGGGCTGAACCTCGGGCAGCATCAGCCAGTCGTTGCGCGCGATCTCCGCCTCCAGCTGGCCCGCGCCCCAGCCGCAATAGCCAAGGGCCAGAAGCGCGCGCTCCGGCCCTTCGCCCTGGGCCAGCGCCTGAAGGATGTCCAGCGTCGCGGTCATCCCCAGCCCACCCTCGATCGGCATCGACCCGGCGGACTGGTAATCCGACGAATGCAGCACGAAGCCGCGCCCCCGCTCCACCGGGCCGCCCATGTGGACGACGATGTCGCGCCCCTCGGGCGACAGGGGAATGTCCAACTGGCCAAGGAGGTCGGAGAACTCCAGCTCCTCCACCGTCTTGTTGATGACGAGCCCCATCGCGCCTTCGTCCGAATGGGCGCAGACAAGGATCACCGAATGATCGAACCGCGTGTCGCCAAGACCCGGCATGGCGATCAGGACGGCCCCCGACAGGTTCAGTTCATGTTCCATCCTTCAGATATGGCACGTCGCGACCGCCACTCAACCCGCACGTGACCCGAAAGTGATTTTCCATTGGCGCGGGCATCCCTATGTTCGCGGGATGATCCGATACGCCCTTGCCCTTCTGCTTCTGCCCGCTGGCGCCTTTGCCCAATCGCTGCCGCCCGATCTGGTGCAGGCGCGCCTTCTGCCCGGCTGGCAGACCGAAGGGGGCAGCCGCATGGCCGCCTTCCAGATCCGGCTGGCCGACGGGTGGAAGACCTATTGGCGCAGCCCCGGCGACGCGGGCATCCCCCCCACCTTCAACTGGAAGGGATCGACCAACGTCCGGGCCGTCCACTTCCACTGGCCCGTACCCGAGGTGTTCGAGACGGCCGGCATGCAGACCATCGGCTACCACCGAGAGCTTGTTCTGCCGATCGAGGTTGTGCCCGCCGACCCGTCCCGCCCCGTGCACCTGCGGGCGCGGGTGGACATGGGCGTCTGTCGCGATGTCTGCGTCCCGACCGAGGTGGCGCTGACCGCCGATCTGGAAGGCCCCGGCGCCCCCGATGCCGCGATCCGTACCGCGCTCGCGCATCAGCCCGAACGCAGCCGCGCCAAAGCCACCTGCACCGTCCAGCCGACCGGGGACGGATTGCGCGTCACCGCCCGCCTGAACGTTCCCGTGCAGGGCCCCGAGGAGACGGTGGTCATGGAACCGGTGGACCCGTCGATTTGGGCCGCCCCCGCCACGGTGCAGCGGCAGGGCGGCACCCTGACGGCCACCAGCGATCTGGTCGCGTCCTCCGGCCAGCCGTTCGGGCTGGACCGGTCCGGCCTACGGCTGACCGTTCTGGGTGCGGGCCGCGCGGTCGAGGTGACCGGCTGCCCCGCGCCCTGAGGAGTCAGCGCTCCGTCAGGCGGGGCATGATCTCCACCAGGTTGCACGGGCCGTTGGTGGAATCGAGCTGGTGGCGCAGGATCTCGTCCCACGCGTCCCGGCACGCGCCGGAACTTCCGGGCAGCGCGAACAGGTAGGTGCCCTTGCGCACCCCGCCTGTCGCGCGGCTCTGGATGGCCGAGGTGCCGACGGTGCGCATGGACACCATGGCGAAGATCGACGCGAAGGCCTCGATCTCCTTTTCATAGACGTCGCGATGCGCCTCCACGGTCACGTCGCGCCCCGTCAGCCCCGTCCCGCCGGTGGAGATCACGACGTCCACCGCCGGATCGTCCGACCATCGGCGCAGGTGGTCCGCGATGGCCGCGCGGTCGTCCGTGACCATGACGCGGTCGACCAGCACGTGGCCCGCACCTTCGATCCGTTCGGCCAGCACCTTGCCGGATTTGTCGGTGTCCAGCGTGCGCGTGTCCGACACGCTCAGCACGGCGATCCGCACGGGTTTGAAGTCGCTCATTTCAGCCTCGCTCTCAGGTCCAGAAGGTCGGCCCAAGCGTCGCGCTTGGCAGCCGGGTTTCGCAGAAGATAGGCCGGATGGCACATCGGCAGGACAGGAAGGCCGAACCCCTCCCTCCAGGTGCCGCGCAGCCGCGTGATCCCCGCCTGCCCCAGCACCGTCTTGGCCGAGGTGTTTCCCAGCACCACCAGAACGTCGGGCGCCGCCAGTTCCACATGCCGTTCCAGAAAGGGGCGCATCATCGCGGCCTCTTCGGGCAGCGGGTCGCGGTTGTGGGGCGGACGCCACGGCATCACGTTGGTGATGTAGACGGCACGTGCCGGATCGGGGTTGTCGCGGGACAGGCCGATGGCGGCCAGCATCCGGTCCAGAAGCTGCCCCGCCTTGCCCACGAAGGGACGCCCGGCCTGATCCTCCTCGCGGCCTGGCCCCTCTCCGATGATCATGAGTTGGGCGCCGGGGCGGCCGTCGGCGAAGACGGTGCTGCGCGCGCCGCGCTTCAGCTCGCAATGCGGAAAGGCGGTGACGGCCTCGCGCAGCGCGTCCAGATCGTGGGCGGCGGCGGCCATGGCCCGCGCCTCGGCCACGGGATCCGTTTCGGCCGGGATCACGGGCGGGGCGGCCACGGCGGCGGGTTTTGGAACCACCGCCTCCAGCTCGTACCGGTTCAGGGGGGCGTCGCCGATGCCTTCGGTCACGCCCAGATCGAACTGCCAGGCCAGCAGGGCCGCAGCGGTGTCGAAGTCCAGATCGCAGGCATCCCGAGTCATGGCGCCAAGGTATTCCGCCCCCCGCCCGGGAACAAGGCGACTTGTCGGAATCCCCGCCGCTTCCTATAAGCCCCCCAACGTCCCGGACCAAAGGAGCCGCCGATGAGTTTCCGCGCCCGCCACCTTCTTGGGATCGAGCATCTGGCCCCGGACGAGATCATGACGATCCTCGACCTCGCCGAACGTTACGTCGATTTCAACCGCCGCACGGTGAAGCAGTCGAACGCGCTGGCGGGCATGACCCAGATCAACATGTTCTTCGAGAATTCCACCCGCACGCAGGCCAGCTTCGAACTGGCTGGCAAGCGGCTGGGCGCGGACGTGATGAACATGGCGATGGCCCAGTCCTCCGTGAAGAAAGGCGAGACGCTGATCGACACGGCGCTGACGCTGAACGCCATGCATCCCGACCTGCTGGTGGTGCGCCACGGCGCGTCGGGCGCGGTGAACCTTCTGGCCGAAAAGGTGAACTGCGCCGTGCTGAACGCGGGCGACGGGCGGCACGAACATCCCACGCAGGCGCTTCTGGACGCGCTGACGATCCGCCGGTCGAAGGGCCGCATCCGCGGGCTGACCATCGCCATCTGCGGCGACGTGCAGCACAGCCGCGTGGCCCGGTCGAACCTGCTGCTTCTGGGCAAGATGGACAACCGCGTGCGTCTGGTGGGGCCGCCCACCCTCATGCCCTCGGGCGTGGCCGAATTCGGGTGCGAGGTGTTCGACGACATGAAGGCGGGACTGGCAGGCGCGGACGTCGTGATGATGCTGCGCCTGCAGAAGGAACGCATGGACGGCGGCTTCATCCCGTCCGAACGCGAATACTTCCACCGCTACGGCCTTGATGCCGAAAAGCTGGCCCATGCCAAGGACGACGCCATCGTGATGCATCCCGGCCCGATGAACCGGGGGGTGGAGATCGACGGCACCATCGCCGACGACATCAACCGGTCGGTGATCCAGGAACAGGTGGAGATGGGCGTCGCCGTCCGGATGGCCTGCATGGATCTTCTGGCGCGCAACCTGCGCGCCGAACGGGGCGCCCGCGCGGCCGAGGTGATGGTATGAGCCAGATGTGGATCTTCGTCCTGATCAGCCTGGCCGTGGGCGTCCTGATCGGCTGGGCGCTGCGCCGCCCCGACGGGCGTCCGTCCCACGACCTGTCCCGCCTGCAGGCGGAACATGACAACCTTGGCCGCGCGAAGGACGATCTGGTGGCGCAGCTGACCGCCGAACGCCGCCTTGTGGGCGACATGCGCGAGGAGGCGAACCACGCCCATTCCCGCATCGCCACCCTTGAAGCCGAACTGCGCGGGGCCGAGCGTCGGGCCGACGACAGCGACCACCGCCACCGCTCCACCCTCGAAGGGCTGGAGGACGCGCGCGAACGGGCCACCACCGCCGAGGTGGAGCTGTCGCGGCTGAGCACGGTGCTGGAAAAGGAGCGGCTGGCCAACGTGGAGAAGATCGAACTGCTGTCCCAGGTCCGTGCGGACATGGAGCATCGGTTCAAGCAGCTGGCCGCCGACAGCCTGCGCCTGAACGGCGAGGAAAGCAAGCAGCGGCTGGAAGCCGCCCTTGCCCCCCTGAAGCAGCATGTCGAACATTTCCAGACGGAACTGCGCAACGTCCACCAGGGCGCGCTGCAGGACCGCGCCACCCTGAAGACCGAGATCGAGGCCCTGACCCGCCGGTCCGAGGAGGTGAGCCGCGAGGCCGTCAACCTGACCCGCGCGCTGAAGGGCGACAAGCAGAAGCAGGGCGCCTGGGGGGAGATGATCCTCGAATCCCTGCTGGAACGGTCGGGCCTGCGCAAGGGCGAGGAATACCTGGTGCAGGAGCATCGGGTGAACGAGGACGGCGCCCGCTTCCGCCCCGACGTCGTGGTGAACATGCCCGACGGCAAACGGCTGGTGATCGACAGCAAGGTGTCGCTGGTCGACTACGAGACCTGCGTGAACTGCGAGGACGAGGGCGACGCGAACCTGGCCCGCGTCCGCCACGTGCGCGCGCTGAAGAACCACATCCAGACCCTGCACGAAAAGGCCTACCACCGGATGGAGGAAGGCTCCGTCGATTACGTGGTGATGTTCATCCCGATCGAGGGCGCGCTGTCCGAGGCGCTGCGCGAGATGGGCGACCTGACGACCATGGCCTTCGAGAAGTCGGTGACCATCGCCACGCCCACCACGCTGATGATGGCGCTGCGCACCATTTCCAACGTGTGGACGATCGAACGCCGCAACCAGAACGCCGAGGCCATCGCCGACCGCGCGGGACGCCTTTACGAAAAGGTCGCGGGCTTCGTCGATGACATGGAAAAGGTGGGCCGCAACCTCGGGGCCGCGCAATCGGCCTATGGCGACGCGATGGGCAAGCTGTCCTCCGGCCGGGGCAACATGCTGTCGCAGCTGGAAACGATGAAGGTGCTGGGGGCCAAGACCTCCAAGTCCTTCCGCACCGAGTTCGACCACGACCCTTCCGCGCAGGACGATCTGCGCCTGACCCATGACGCGGCGGAGTGACATGATCTATCTGACGAATGCCCGCCTCATCGATCCCGAGGCGATGACGGAAACCGAAGGCTCCGTCCTTCTGGACGGGGGCGTGATCGCCGCCATCGACGGCGACGCCCCCGAAGGCGCGCGGATCATCGACTGCGGCGGCAAGGTGCTGGCCCCCGGAATCGTGGACCTTGGCGTGCAGGTGGGCGAACCCGGTGCCCGGCACAAGGAAAGCGTGCGCTCGGCCGGGCTGGCGGCGGCCGCGGGCGGCGTGACGACGATCATCGCGCGCCCCGACACGGACCCGGCGCTGGACAGCCCCGAGATGCTGGAATTCGTCACCCGACGCGCGCGCGAGGCGTCGCCCGTCCGCATCCGCCACATGGCCGCCCTGACCAAGGCGCGCGAGGGGCGCGAGATGACGGAGATCGGGTTCCTGCTGGACGCGGGTGCCGTGGCCTTCACCGATGGCGACCGCGTCTGCACCAACACCAAGGCCCTGAACCGCGCCTTCACCTATGCCCGCAGCCTGAACGCGCTGGTGATCGGCCATCCGCAGGAACCGGGCCTGTCGCAGGGGGCCGCCGTCACCAAGGGCAAGTTCGCGTCCCTGCGCGGCCTTCCCGACGTGCACCCCATGGCCGAACGCATGGGCTTCGACCGCGACATGGCCTTGGTGGAGATGACGGGCGTCCGCTATCACGCCGACCAGATTACCTGCGCCCGCACCCTGCCCGCGCTGGAACGCGCCAAGGCCAACGGGCTGGACGTGACGGCCGGCATCTCCATCCACCATCTGACGCTGAACGAGATGGACGTGGGCGACTACCGCACCTTCTTCAAAGTGACCCCGCCCCTGCGATCTGAAGACGACCGGCTGGCCATGATCGACGCGGTGGCCGCCGGCACGATCGACATCATCTGTTCCATGCACACCCCGCAGGACGAGGAATCGAAGCGCCTTCCGTTCGAGGACGCGGCCTCGGGCGCGGTGGGGCTGGAAACGCTGCTGCCGGCCGCCATGCGGCTTTATCATTCGGGCGGGCTGACCCTGCCGCAGCTGTTCCGCGCCCTGTCGCTGAACCCGGCGAAACGGCTGGGCCTGCCGCAGGGCCGCCTGTCAGAAGGCGCGCCGGGGGATCTGGTGCTGTTCGATCCCGACGCGCCCTTTGTCATAGACCGCTTCGCGCTGCGGTCGAAATCGAAGAACACGCCCTTTGACGGGCAACGGATGGAAGGCCGGGTTCTCGCGACCTTCGTGAACGGGGTGCAGGTGCATGATGCCGGTCTTTGAAACAGCCCTTCCGCTCCTCCTCCTGACGGGGGTTCTGGCCTATCTCCTCGGCTCCGTCCCGTTCGGGATCGTCATCACCCGGGCGATGGGTCTGGGCGACCTGCGCAAGATCGGGTCGGGCAACATCGGGGCCACCAACGTGCTGCGCACGGGCAACAAGCCCGCCGCGCTGGCGACCCTGATCCTGGACGCGGGCAAGGGCGGGATGGCGGTCTTGATCGCGCGCGCGCTGGTCGGGCCGGATGCGGCGCTGGTCGCGGGGGTCATGGCTTTCTTCGGCCACCTGTTCCCCGTCTGGTTGGGGTTCAAGGGCGGTAAGGGGGTCGCGACCTTTCTCGGCACGCTGCTGGCGCTGGCCTGGCCTGTCGGCCTTCTGGCCTGCGCCACCTGGGCCGTGGTCGCCGCGATCTTCCGCTTCTCCTCGCTGGCGGGGATTCTGGCCGCGGTGTCGGCACCCGTCTGGGCCGTGGTGACGGGGCACGGGGCCGTGGCCCTTGCCGCCGCGCTGATGGCGCTGATGGTGCTGATCCGGCACGACGCCAATATCCGCCGCCTGATCGCGGGAACGGAACCGAAGATCGGCAAGAAGACCTGATGCCCCATATCCGGCCCGTTGCCGCCCATGACCTGCCCGCCCTGAAACACCTGATCACCGCGCTGGCGGAGCTGCACGGCGACACGGCCCGCGTGACGGAAGACAGCCTTCAGCGCGACCTTCTGGGCGAGGCGCCCTGGGTTCTGGGGCTGGTCGCCGAATACGATTTCGCGCTGGTCGCCTATGCCGCCCTGTGCCCGCGGGCGCAGTTGCAGTTCGGGGAACGCGGGCTGGACATCCACCACCTGTATGTCCGGCCCGCCTGGCGCGGACAGGGCCTTGGCCGCCGCATGATCGAGGCTTGCGTCCAGAAGGCCACGACCCTGCATTGCGACTACGTGATCACCAGCACGGCCCCGGACAACAAGGCCGCGCAGGGGGCCTATCGCGCCTGCGGGTTCGTCCAGTTGGCCGACCCCACCCGCTTCCGCCGCGCGATCAGATAGCCATCGCGTCATAGACGCGGGACAGGTCGCCGCCCCATTCGCCCTTGTAGGCGGCGATCAGGTCATCCGCCGGCACGCGGCCCGTGGCGATGCTGTGGTCCAGCACGTCCAGATACGCCTCCTCGCCCTGACCGCGCGCGGCCAGACCGCCGCGCGACAGGCGCAGCGCCTCGCGCGCCAGATCGTGCAGCTTGACGCCCCCTGCCTCGCCCTGAAGCGCATCGACCGAGGCGGCGACGCGAAGCCCTTCACGCGTGTCCACGTCCAGATGCTTCACCAGATCCCAGGCCGCGTCCAGCGCCCCGCCGTCATACATCAGCCCCACCCAGAAGGCGGACAGGGCGGGCATGTGCGACCGCGGCCCGCAATCGGCGCCCCGCATCTCGATGTATTTCTTCACCCGCGCTTCGGGGAAGACGGTGGTCATGTGGTCGGCCCAGTCGGACAGGGTGGGCTTCTCGCCGGGCAGCGCGGGCAGTTCGCCCTTCAGGAAGTCGCGGAAGGACTGGCCCAGCGCGTCGATGTACCGGCCGTCGCGATAAACAAAATACATCGGCACATCGAGGACCCAGTCCACGTAACGCTCGAACCCCGCGCCCTCCTCGAACATGAAGGTCAGCATGCCGGTGCGGCTGTCGTCCAGCCCCCGCCAAATGCGCGACCGCCAGCTTTTGTGCCCGTTCAGCTTGCCGTCGAAGAACGGAGAGGAGGCGAAGAACGCCGTCGCCACCGGCTGCAGCGCCAGCGCCACCCGCATCTTCTTCACCATGTCCGCCTCGGACGCGAAGTCGAGGTTCACCTGCACGGTGGAGGTGCGGTACATCATCTGCGTGCCATGCGTCCCGACACGGCCCATGTAGTCGGTCATCAGGCGATACCGACCTTTCGGCATCACGGGCATGTCCTCGTGCCGCCATTCGGGCGCGGCCCCGATCCCCATGAAGCGCGGACCGCCGAGTTCGGCGATCTCGGCCATGTGGTTGTCGATCTCGGCCTTGGTGTCGTGGATCGTGGCGACGGGCGCGCCTGACAGTTCGAACTGCCCGCCGGGTTCCAGCGAGATGTTGGCCCCGTTCCGCGTCAGGCCGATCAGCTTGCCGGCCTCCTCCACCCGCGTCCAGCCAAAGCGGGTCAAACCTTCCATTAGGTCGTGGATGGCCTTGTAATCCAGCGGACGATGATCGGGGGTGAAGCCGAACTTTTCATGCTCGGTCCCGATGCGCCACTGGTCGGCGGGCTTGCACCCGGCCTCCATATACGCGGCGAGTTGGGAGAAATCTTCGATCGGGCCGCCGCCCTGCTGGGGAATGGACATCGTGGCCTCGATCAAGCGTTTGGAAAGGCAGACCTGTCGCGTTGAGGGGGGTAAGTCAAGTGGTCCAGTCGCCCAAGGTGGACTGCCACAGCGTCAGCGCGGCCACCGCCGCCGTGTCCGCGCGCAGGATACGCGGGCCAAGGCTGACGGGGACCACCTGTTCCATCGCACGCAAACGTGTCTGCTCGGCCTCGGCAAAGCCGCCCTCGGGGCCGATCAGGATGGCCCAGGGGCCCGCGCCCGCCGCCTGCAGGCCCGCGCGGGCCCCGGTCAGCGTCTCGTCGCACCACAGGATGCGGCGGTCGGCGGGCCAGTCGGCCAGAAGCCGATCCAGCGGGATCAGGTCGGTCACCTCCGGCACGAAGGTGCCGCCGCACTGTTCGGCCGCCTCCACCGCGTGGGCCTGAAGGCGGTCCTGCCGGATGCGTTCGGCGTTGGTGAAGCGGGTGTTGACGGGGATGATCCGTGCGGCCCCCATCTCGGCCGCCTTTTCGACGATGAAGTCGGTCCGGGCCTTCTTGATCGGCGCGAACAAAAGCCACAGGTCGGGCGGAAGACGCAGGGGTGCTGTCTGTTGGCGGCATTCCAGCGTGCCGCCTCGTTTCGCCGCGCGCGTCACGTCGGCCCGCCACGCGCCGTCGCGGCCGTTGAACAGGGTGACGGGCGCGCCCGTGCCCTGCCGCATCACCCCGAACAGGTAATGCGCCTGCGCCTCGGTCAGCGCCACCTCGGCGCCCGCGGCCAGCGGGGCCTCCACGAACAGTCGTATCTCGCTCATGCCCAAGGGTGTAGCGGGTTGGCCCCGCCCGCGCCATAGCCTAGAACGGCGGAAAACGGGGGTGCCGCATGACCAAGGGACAAGTCGCCGATGCCGTGAAGGGCAACTGGGTCGACCACAGCGCGCCAGAGGGCTGGCGCCCCTACCTGCGCCTGTCGCGCGCGGACCGGCCCATCGGCACCTGGCTGCTGCTGATCCCCTGCTGGTGGGGCGTGACGATGGCCGCAGCGGCCACCGGGGCACGGTGGTTCGACCTGTGGATCGTGATCGGCTGCACGGTGGGCGCGTTCCTGATGCGGGGCGCGGGCTGCACCTGGAACGACATCACCGACCGCGACTTTGACGGCAGCGTGGCGCGCACGCGGTCCCGCCCCATCCCCTCGGGTCAGGTGACGGTGCGGCAGGCGCTGTGGTGGATGGCAGCCCAGATCGCCGTGTCGGCGCTGATCCTGTTCACGCTGGGCCCGGTGGCCATCGCCTTCGGGATCGCGGCGCTGGTGCCGGTGGCGGTGTATCCCTTCGCCAAGCGGTTCACGTGGTGGCCGCAGGTCTTTCTGGGCATTGCCTTCAACTGGGGCGTGTGGGTGGCCTGGGCCGCGCATGGCGCGCCGGTCACGGGGGCCACGCTGGCGCTGTTCCTGTCGGGCATCGCCTGGACGCTGTTCTACGACACGATCTACGCCCATCAGGACAAGGAGGATGACGCCCTGATCGGCGTGAAGTCCACCGCCCGCCTGTTCGGCGCCTCCACCCCCTTGTGGCTGATGGCCTTCCTGATCCTGGCGGCCGGTCTTATGGCCGTGGCCGCCGTGGGCAGCCTGCGGGGCCTGCCGCTTCTGCTGGCGCTGGCGGGCTGCGCCGCCTTTGCCGCGCACATGCTGTGGCAGATGCGGCGGCTGGACATCGACCGGCCGGATGTCTGCCTCACGCTTTTTCGATCCAATCGTGATGCGGGACTGGTGGCTGCGCTGTTTCTTGCCGGTGCGGCTTTGGTGTAATTGCGGGCCAGCGGTGCGGCGCGTATGCCCGGTGCCACATCTTCGAAGGATCCTGTCATGCCCTTGTCCCGCAAGATCATAGCCCCTGCCATGTTCCTCGGCGCGGCCGCCGTGGCGGCGGGCGGGGCGACGCTGGCCTCCGGCATGATCGAGGACCGGTCCGAGGCCGCGGTGTCCCAGCGGCTGGCCCAGGACGGGCTGACCTTCGCCACCGCGCAGGCCGACGGGCTGGACGTGCACCTGACCGGCACCGCCCCGGACGAGGCCGCGCGCTTTCGCGTGCTGAACCTTGCGGGCAGCGTGGTCGATCCCTCCCGGCTGCGCGACGACATGACGGTCACCCCTTCCCGCCCCGTGGAGGCGCCCCCCTTCGAGATGGAGATCCTGCGCAACGACGACGGCGTGTCGCTGATCGGCCTTGTGCCCGCGGCGTCGTCGGCGATGCTGGCCGACACGGCGGGGCTGGTGCCCGGCATCCGCGTGACGGACATGCTGGAATCGGCCGACTATCCCGCGCCCGACCAGTGGAACGCCGCGATGAACTTCGGGATCGAGGCGCTGAAGATCCTGCCCCGCGCCAAGATCTCCATCTCCGCGGCCGAGGTGGCGGTCACGGCCATTGCCGACAACATGGAACAGCAGCAGCGGCTGAAGATGCAGCTGGCGCAGGCCACGCCGCCGGGCCTGAAGACGCAGGTGGACATCACCGCCCCCCGCCCCGTCATCACGCCCTATGCCCTGCAACTGGTGAAGGACGAGGGGGGCGTGCGGTTCGACGCCTGCTCCGCCCCCGACGACGATCAGGCCCGCACGGTGCTGGAGGCGGCACGGGCGATCGGCGTAGCCACCGACGCCACCTGCGCCGTGGGTCTGGGCGCGCCGTCGGCCGAATGGACGCGTGCGGTGACCGCCGGGATCACGGCGCTGGGCGCGCTGCCGGCAGGCCGCCTGACACTCTCGGACGCGGACGTGACGCTGACGGGCCAGCCCGGCATGGCGCAGAACCCGTTCAACGCGGCGGCGGGCACCCTGCAATCGGCCCTGCCCGACGGTTTTTCGCTGAAGACCGTGCTGCCGGAATTGCCCGCGCAGGTCGAAGGCCCCTCGGAATTCGTGGCCGTGTCGCATCCCGACGGCACCGCCACCCTGACGGGCCGCGTGCGCGACGCGTTGGGGCAGGAAGCCGTCACCTCCTTCGCCCGCGCCAGCTTCGGCGCGGCGGATGTGAGCGGGGAGCCGGTGATCGATCCCGACATGCCCGCCGGCTGGACCACCCGCATCATCGCCGGTCTGGAAGCGCTGGCCCAGCTGTCCAGCGGAGAACTTCGCATCACCCCCGAGGAGTTGCGTGTCAGCGGCGTCACCGGGTCGCAGTCGGCGCAGGCGCAGATCACCGACGCGCTGACCCGCAAGCTGGGGTCGGAAACGGCCGTCACGGTCGACGCCGCCTATGACGAGGATCTGGACCCCTACGCGGCCCTCCCCTCCCCCCAGGAATGCGTGACCCGCATCAACGCCGTGATGACGAAGCAGAAGATCAGCTTCGCCCCGGGCTCGGCCGAGATCGACGGTTCGGCCCGCTCCACGCTGGACGGCCTGGCCGAAATCCTGACCGACTGCGCCAATCTGTCCTTCGAAATCCAAGGCTATACCGACAGCCAGGGCAGCGACACCGGCAACCAGGCGCTGAGCCAGGCGCGCGCCGAGGCCGTGCTGATCGCCCTTCAAGGCCGCCGCATCGATGCCAACCGTTTGACCGCGCGGGGCTTTGGCGAGGAGAACCCTATCGCCTCCAACGGCAGCGAAGACGGGCGCGAGGCCAACCGTCGGATCGAGTTCAAGCTGACGGAGGTCGCCCCCGACCCCAATGCGGCCCCCAAGGCGCAGGACACCCCCGCCCGCAAGGCCATGCTGGCGATCGCCCGGATCGACGGCTTCCTGCTGCCGCAGGGCGACTGGATCGACAGCGTTCCGGCCGACATGGTCGACGGATCGGGTGATGGAGAGGAGGGCGGGGACGAGGGCGGCGAGGCCGAGGTTGACGGCGAACCCTCTTTCGCGCCAACAGAGGCGACCGAACGGCCCGAGCGCCGCCCCGAAGACCTGTAACGAAGCCGAGGCCGACATTGGACCGTACCACCCTCATCGTCGCCACGACCATTGTGCTTCTTGTGGCCTTTGCCCTGGGCTGGTTCGCCCGCTGGCTGATGACCCGCCTTTCCCCCCTGGAAAACCGCAACATGGACGAGGTGGACCGCCTGGCCCAGGCCCTGCACGAGGCCGAGGAGATCCGGAACGCCGCCATCGTCTATGGCGAGGAGCGGGAGCGTGAACTGACAGGGCAGCTGGCCCAGACGGACGCCGAACTGCGCGCCGTCATGGAGGCGCTGGGCGAGTCGCGGGCCGAGGTGGAGGCGATGCAGGCCGAGATCGAGCGACTGCAGCGCTGATTTTCCTCGACGTGGAACGGCTTCGGCCTTAGTTTCGGCGGACCGTTGCGCTGCGACGGTTCTTCGGGGCCGGTGGCCCTGATGAGCGCCACCTGCAGGGAACACAGTGTATCTCGAAATTCTGATCGTCGCCGTCCTGATTGTCATCAACGGCGCCTTGGCCATGTCCGAACTGGCCGTGGTGTCCGCACGCCCCGCAAGGCTGCGGAACCTGTCGGAAGGAGGGAGCACCGGCGCGGAAACTGCCCTTCGGCTGGCCGCCGATCCCGGGCGGTTCCTGTCCACCGTCCAGATCGGCATCACCCTCGTGGGCGTCCTGTCGGGCGCGTTTTCCGGCGCCACGCTGGGCGGACGCTTCGCGTCCTTTCTGGCGGCCAACAACGTGCCCGCTGCCGACACGCTGGGCGTGGGCCTTGTGGTGGTGGCCATCACCTACCTGTCGCTGATCGTCGGGGAACTGGTTCCCAAGCAGATCGCGCTGAAGAACCCCGAGGCCGTGGCCGTCAGCGTGGCCCCCGCCATGCTGCTTCTGTCCAAGATCGGCGCGCCCATCGTCTGGGTTCTGGACATCTCGGGGCGCCTGGTGCTGAAGCTTCTTCGCGTCCAGAACGAGGAGAAGAACCGCGTCACCGATGAAGAGGTGCGCACCATCTTGGCCGAAGCGCATGTCGAGGGCGTGATCGAGACGGGCGAGCGGCACATGCTGACCGGCGTGATGCGCTTGGCCGACCGGCAGGCCAGCCAGCTGATGACGCAGCGGCGCGACGTGGTGTCCATCGACCTCGGCGCCTCGGCCGAGGAGGTGCTGGACACGATCCGCGAATCGCGCCGCGCCCGCCTGCCGGTGCGCCGTCGCGAAACGGACGAATATGTGGGTGTGCTGTACGTGACCGACGCCTTCGCCGCCGTGACCCGGGGGGAGCCGTTGGACGTCGGCACCCTGATGCGCGAGGTGCCGGTGGTGTCGGACGCCGCCGACGCGCTGAACGTGATCGAGATCCTGCGCGCCTCCCCCAACCACATGGCGCTGGTCTATGACGAATACGGCAGCTTCGAAGGGATCATCACCACCGGCGACATCCTTGAAGCGATCACGGGCGCCTTCCAGGAGCATCTGGCCGACGAACCCGCGATCCGCCAGCGCGAGGACGGGTCTTGGCTGGTGTCGGGCTGGATGCCGGTGGATGAGTTCTGCGAGATGCTGCGCATCCCCACCGAGCTTGCCGGCGATTACGAGACGGTGGCGGGTCTGGTCCTGAACCAGCTGCGCCGGATGCCGGATCAGGGTGACAGCTTCACCCGCGACGGCTGGCGGTTCGAGGTGATCGATCTGGACGACCGCCGCATCGACAAGATCCTGGTGGAAAAACTCGAAACGGAATGAAAAAAGGGCGCGCCACTGGCGCGCCCTTTCTTGATCGGGATGTCTGGATCAGGCTTCGATCGCGGCGGGCTTGCTGCCGGCGATCTCGATCCGGCGGGGCTTCAGCGCCTCCGGCGTTTCGCGGACCAGATCGATGTGCAGCATCCCATGCTCGTGCGTGGCGCCCGTCACGCGGACATGGTCGGCCAGCGCGAAGCGACGCTCGAACGCGCGGGTCGCGATGCCGCGATGCAGGAAGCGGCGGTCGCCATCTTCGGCATCCTTGCGGGCGGACACGTGCAGCGCGTTGTCCTTCACCTCGACGGCCAGTTCCTCGGGCGTGAAGCCCGCGACGGCGACCGAGATGCGGTACGCGCTCTCATCCGTCTTTTCGATGTTGTAGGGCGGATAGCCGGGCTGCGGCACGTCGGTGCTGAGCACGCGGTCCATCAGGTCGGCGATGCGGTCGAAGCCGACCGTGGCACGGTAAAGCGGTGCGAAGTCATAACCACGCATGTTCATCCTCCAAGAGCGATGTTAGTGGCCCCCCTTCGTCAGGCGGGACCGGGGTCGTTGCGCCGACCCGTTGTGGCACCGGCGCACCCGTGATGTGGGAAGCGCCCAAGGGCCCGTCAAGACCCCTTTTCGACGGTGTGGAACGTGCTAGGCAGAAGACATGGAACTGCTGCCACGACTCAACATCCTCGACTGGCCGGACGCCATCGCCGTCGCGCTGACGGTCGTCCTGTTCCTGGCCATCGGCTGGGCGGTGGAGCATCCGCCGAAGAACCGCCCTTCCGTCAGCCTGCTGATGGCGGATTACCGGCGCGAATGGATGCGTCACTTCGTGACGCGCCAGCAGAAGATCCTGGATGGCACCGTCATCACCAGCCTGCGGCAGGCGACGCAGTTCTTCATCTCGGGCACGATGCTGGCCTTGGGGGCCGGGCTCGCGCTGGTGGGCAATCCCGAACAGCTGATCCTGGTGGCCAACGATCTGAACCTTCAGGCGCAGGCCGTGGTGGTGGAGGTGAAGGTGATCTTCGTCCTCTTGTTTCTGGCCAACGCGTTCCTGAAGTTCATCTGGTCGCACCGCCTGTTCGGCTATTGCGCCGTGCTGATGGGCTCCATGCCCAACAGCGAGGATCCGGTCGCCTATCACCGCGCGGGCCAGGCGGCGGAATTGAACGTGACCGCCGCCCGCAGCTACAACCGCGGCCTGCGCTCGGTCTATTTCGCGCTGGCGGCGCTGGGCTGGCTGCTGGGGCCGTGGACGCTGATGCTGACGACGCTACTGACGGCGGGGGCGCTGATCCGGCGCGAATTCGCGTCCGAATCCCGCGCCATTGTCATGCAGCGCGTCGAGTAGACCGCCCTTCCCGCAACCACGCGCCCAGCGCGAAGGCGGCCGCCAGAACCAGCCAGAGCCAGCCAGGCAGCAGCGGCGCCACCGTCACGTCCTGCGCGACAAAGGCGCCGCGGGGCGTGATCCCCAGCCAGCCGCGCCCGGCGGCCACCCGGCCCTCGCCGACCTCTCGCAGGGTGAAGTCGGGATGATCCTCCAGCCGCACGGCGCCGCCGCCCACCGGGTCCATCACCGGCTCCAGCAGGCGGGGGGTGGCGATCGTCTCCTCGAACTCGCGCGGGGCGGCGGGACCGACGGCGAACACCTCGGCCAGATCGCCCTGCTGCATGCGATAAAGGCCCAGTTCCGGCGCGGGCCAGGTGACGGCAAAGCGGCCGGGGGCCTGTTCCTCCAGGGTCAGGTCGACCGTGTCGCCCCCCGGGCCCGTGACGGACACCGGCGGCGGCGCGGCCCCCAGCGTGCGGCGCTGGATCGTGACGGTCTGGCCTGCGGCGGTCGCGGTGAGCGCCTCCTCCTCCAGCTCCGGCTCCTTCAGCATCCAGTGGGCCAGCCGCCGGGTCAGTTCCAGTTGCGGCCCGCCCCCTTCGTATCCCCGCCCCCACAGCCACAGCTGATCGGACCCGAGGATGGCGATCCGCCCTTCCCCCACGCGGTCCAGCACCAGAAGGGGGCGCCCGTCGATGCCCTTCATCAGCGCCTCGCCTCCCGTCTGCGTCATGTCGATCTCGCGGAACCAGCGGCCCCAGTCCTGCGGATTCTCCAGCCCCTCGGTCACAGGGTGACGCTGGCCCAGATCCGTCAGGCCGGGGCGGAAGCCCTGATCCAGCACGCGGCCCGTGGGCTTCACGGGCATGATCTCTCCCAGCGGCGAGCGGGCCAGGCTTTCGACGCCGGCGAATTCTGGCCCCGCCGCCACCAGCACCGTGCCGCCCTTGCGGACATAGTCGCGGACGTTCTCCAGATACAGGCTGGGAAGGATGCCCTGCAGGCGATAGCGGTCGAAGATGATCAGGTCGAAATCGTTGATCTTCTCCATGAACAGCTCCCGCGTGGGGAAGGCGATCAGCGACAACTCGTCCACCGGCGTCGCGTCCTGCTTCTGCGGCGGGCGCAGGATGGTGAAATGCACCAGATCGACGGACGGATCGGATTTCAGAAGGTTCCGCCACACGCGTTCCCCCGCATGGGGTTCGCCCGACACCAGAAGCACGCGCAGCCGGTCGCGCACGCCGTTGATCTGAACGATCTGGGCGTTGTTGCGGTCCGTGACCTCCCCCTCCACCCCGGCGGTGGAGATCTGGAGGACGTTCATCCCGCCATGCGGCAGGCGGACCGGAAGCTCCATGTCCTGCCCCACCGGCACATCCACGGTCAGGGGCGCTTCCGCCCCCAGCGCCAGGGTCAGGCGTGCCGTGGCGCCAAGGCCCTCAGGCGTGCGGCCCTGATCCTCCACCCGCAGGGTTAGGCGCGCGTCCTCCCCCACGATGGCGAAGGCGGGGGCGTTGCGGACGATCAGGCGACGGTCCCAGTCAGCGGCGCGGCCCGTTTGCAGCAGGTGCAGCGGCGCGGGCAGCGCGGGCGCCACCCCCATGTCGTGCACCTGCCCGTCCGAGATCAGGATCGCCCCGGCGATCCGGTCGCGCGGCTCTTCGGCCAAGGCCTGCGACAGGGCCGTCATGGCCTGCGTGCCGCCATTGTCGGGGGCGTCGGCCAGGCGGATCACGCGCAACTCGGTGTCCGGTAGGGCCGCCACCTGCGCCTGAAGGCGGGCCAGCGCCGCCGCCGTCTGGTCGGCCCGGTCGCCCAGACGCTGGCTGGCGCTGTCATCCACCAGCGCGATCACGATGTCGGACAGGGGGGCCCGGTCCTCGCGCAGGACCGAAGGCCCGGCCAGCGCCAGAAGCACCACGGCCAGCGACAGGCCGCGCAGCCACCAGCCCCGCAGGCCGCGCCACGCCCCCAGCGCCACGAACAGCGCCGCCAGCCCGCAGGCCGTCCAAAGCGCCCACCACGGCAGCATTGGGTCAAAGAGGATGGAACCGTTCAATTCCCCAGCCTTTCCAGCAGCGCCGGCACGTGCACCTGATCGTTCTTGTAGTTCCCGGTCAGCACATACATCACGAGGTTGATGCCGAAGCGCATCGCGATCTCGCGCTGACGTTCCCCTCCGAAGCCGCGGCCCACGGGCAGGGTCGGCGTGCCCAGCTCATCCACCGCCCAGGCCGAGGCCCAGTCGTTCCCGCCGATCATCACAGGCGTCACGCCGTCGTTCAGGTGGCGGAAGGGTTGGCCTTCCTCGGCGGACGCGTCCGGCGGGGCGGCCTCCACCCAGACGGGACCGTTGAAGCGGCCGGGGAAGTCTTGGATCAGAAAGAAGGTGCGGGTCACGACATGGTCCTGCGGCACCTCCTCCAGCGGCGGGATGTCGAGGCCGGAGGCGATGCGCTGCAGCGCCTGCCCTTCGGGCGTGGTGCCTGACACGTCCGCGTCGCGCGTGTCGAACAGGATCAGCCCGCCCGTGCGCAGGAAGGCGTTGATCTTGGCGAAGGTGTCGACCGAGGGCAGCGGCGCATCCGCCACCACAGGCCAGTACAGGAACGGGAAGAACGCCAGCTCGTCCGCGGCGGGATCGACGCCCGCCGGATCCCCCGGCTCCACCGAGGTGCGCGCGGCCAGCTGCATGGACAAACCCCGCAGCCCCTGTTCGGAGATGCGGTCCACCCGCGGGTCGCCCGTTCGCACGAAGGCGAGGCGCAGCGTCTCCGTCGCCTCGACCGCCGCCTGGTCCTGCGCGCGCGCCTCGGCCAGCGGCAGAAGGGCCAGCACGACCAGCGCCGCCGCCACCCGGCGCAGGCGCCCCGACACGGCCAGCGCCGCCAGCACGTCCACCATCAGCGCCGCCAGTGCAAGCAGCAGAAGCGGCCCCTGAAGCGAGCGTTCGGGCGCCGCGTCCAGCCCTTCGACGACCATGCCGTCGGGCCAGACCGCCGCCTCGAACGCGGTGTCCGCGCGGATCACGTTCAGGGCGACCAGACGGTCCTGCCCGCGATAGAGGCCCGGGCGCAGGGCGGCCGACAGCGGGGCGGCCATGTCCTCGCCCCGGAGGCCGGACATCTGGCCCGCGTCGGCCAGCCCGCCGAAGGCGTCCATCAAACGCTCGGGCGTCCAGATCTGCCCGGTCAGGTCGGCCGCCTCGGCCGGATCGCCGCCGGTGATGGCCAACCGGTCCAGCATCTGCACGAACAGGCCGGACAAGGGCAGGTTCGACCAGTCGGTGTTGGCGGTGACGTGGAACAGCACCACCTGCCCCTGCCCCATTGGCTTGCGCGTCACCAGCGGGGTGCCATCCTCCAGCGAGGCGACGGTGCGGGCGGCCAGATCCGGCCCCGGCTGGGCCAGCACCTGTTCGGTGACCGCGACCTCCTCCGGCACCGGCAGCCCGTGGAAGGGGGAGCCTTCGGGGAACGGTGCCAGCTTGCGCGGTTCCCCCCAGCTCATCGCGCCGCCAAGGGCGCGGCCGCCTTCGCGCAGACGGGTGGGCAGCAGGGGGTCATCCTCGGTCCGGGCGACTTGGCTGGCGGCAAGGCGCGGGCCGGCAAAGCGCAGCAGAAGGCCGCCCTGATCCACCCAGTCGGTCAAGGCTGCCGTTTCGGCGGGGCCGAGCCGGGCCACGTCGGCCAGAACGATCACATCGGGATTGGCGGGCAGGATGTCGGACAGCGGGCCGTCGATCAGGTCGGCCGAAGGCGCCAGCGCCTGCTGCAGATAGAACAGGGGCGACAGAAGCTGCGCCCCCTCGGCCTGCGCGTCGGCGCCGATCAGCGCCACCTCGCGCCGGCGCAGGCTGTCATCCGCCAGCTGGACCGAGGCGGCGGAGCGGACGCCTTCCACCTGAAAGCCGGTGACGCGGTTGCGCAGTTCGGCCGGCAGGGCCAGTCCGGCCTCCGCCTCCGTGGCGCCGGCGGGGAAGGCCAGCGTGGCGCGGGCGAGTTCGGCCTCCGCCCCCGAAGGGTCGGCACCGATGGCCTGAACCACGGCCTCCGTCGGTTCCAGAACGGGAAGGCGGGCGGCTTTCAGGGTGATGGCCGCGCCGTCGAAGACGGGCGGGCGCAGGGCGATGGTGGCGTTGGGCACGTCCACCGCCGTGACGGGGCCATGGGCCTCCAGCGCCTCCAGAAGGTCGGCGCGGGCCGGATGGTCGATCCCGTCCGACAGCCAGAGCGTGTCGAACGCCCCTTCCGGCAAGGCCCCGGCCCAGCCCGCATAGTTGGGGGCCCATGGGTTCGGCTGCTGCCCCCGCACAAGGGGGGCCACGCGTTCGGCGGGGGTAAAGGCGGGCGCCTGCGGGGCGTCGGTGGCGCGCAGAAGGGCCACGGGGCGGTTGTCGCGGGCCGCCTCCTCCACCGCCTGTTCGACGCGGGCTAGGCGGCGCGGCCAGTCGCGCGCGTCGCCCCACGAGGCGTCCATCACGATCAGCAAGGGGCCGCTGCCCCCGGCCTGCGGGCGCGGGTTCAGGATGGGGCCGGCAAAGGCGAGGATCGCTGCGCCCACCGCCAGCATCCGCAGGGCCATCAGCCACCACGGCGTGCGGTCGGACTGCGCGTCCTTGTCCGCCAGCCCCAGTAGAAGCGCCACGCCGGGAAAGCGGCGGCGGATCGGCGCGGGCGGGACGGCGCGCAACAGGACATACAGCACCGGCAGCAGGATCAGCCCCAGAAGGACCAGCGGCGCGGTGAAGCCGATCGGGCCAAGGATCCACATCAGGCGGCACGCTCCATCGCTTGGTACAGCCACAACAGCGCGGCCTGCGGGGGTTGCCCCGTGTGGTGGGTGTGGTGGTGCCAGCCGCTGGCGCGGGCCAGACCGGCCAGCCGCGCCTTGCGTTCGGCCAGCCGGGCCAGATACGCCTCACGCAGGGCCCCGGCCTCCAGTGTCTCGAACCGGGTGGCGCCGGTCATGGATTCGAACACGGTGCGCCCGTCGAAGGGAAACGCCTCCTCCACCGGATCCAGGATCTGCAGAAGGACGCCGCGCGCATTGCGGGCGCTGGCGCGGGCCATCGCCTCCTCCACCCCCTCCATCGGGCCGAGGAAGTCCGAGATCAGGACGACCCGCCCGTGCATCGGCGTCAGCGCAAGGTCGGGGGAGGCATGTTCCCCCGCCGCCTCGGCCGCCATGGCCTCGGCCAGGCGCAGGATCTGGGCGCGGCCAGGGCGCGGCGGGGTGCCGGACAGGCCGACCCGTTCGCCCCCGCGCAGCAGCAGAACCGCCAGCGCCAGCGCCAGAAGCTGCGCCACGTCGCCCTTCGGCGCGCGGTCCGGCGCGCCGGAAAAGGCCATCGACTGCCCCCGGTCCACCCAGAGGGTGACGCTTTGCGCCGCCTGCCATTCGCGTTCGCGCACGAAATGCGCGTCCATGCGGGCCGAACGGCGCCAGTCGATCATGCGGCTGCCGTCGCCCGGACCGGCGGCGCGATACTGCCAGAACTCGTCCCCGGTGCCCGCGCGGCGGCGGCCGTGTTCGCCCAGCATGACGGTGTGGGCCAACTGTTCCGCCGCCGCCAGAAGGGGCGGCAGCGACTGGCCAAGCGCCTCGGCCCGGGGGCGAAGGACGTTCACGCGGCGCGGCCCAGCGTGGTCAGGCCCCCGACGGTGCGGGCGATGACGCCGGACAGCGTCTCGCCCCGGGCGCGGGCGGCGAAGGACAGCGCCATGCGGTGGATCAGGACGGGCTGCGCCATGGCCGCTACGTCGGCGACCGACGGCGCCAGCCGCGCGTCCAGCAGCGCCCGCGCCCGCACCATCAGCATCAGGGCCTGCGCCGCCCGCGGCCCCGGACCCCAAGCCAGAGTGTCGGACAAGGCCTTGCCTTCGGGTTCCTGGGGGCGGCAGGCGCGCACCAGATCCAGGATCGCCTCCACCACCGTGTCGCCCACGGGCATACGCCGCAGGACGGCCTGCGCGGCGATCAGCTCGTCCGCCGTGAAAACGGCGTGCACCTGATCGTCCACGGCCCCGGTGGTGGCCAGAAGGATGTCGCGTTCCGTCGCCCGGTCGGGATAGGCCACGTCGACCTGCACAAGGAACCGGTCCAGCTGCGCTTCGGGCAGGGGATAGGTGCCCTCCTGCTCGATCGGGTTCTGGGTCGCAAGGACGTGGAACGGGCGGCCCAGCGGGCGGTGTTGGCCGGCGATGGTCACCTCCTGCTCCTGCATGGCCTGAAGAAGGGCCGATTGCGTGCGGGGGGAGGCGCGGTTGATCTCGTCCGCCAGAAGCAACTGGCAGAAGATCGGGCCTTCGACGAAACGGAAGGCGCGGCGGCCGTCGGGCATGGCGTCCAGCACCTCGGACCCCAGGATGTCGGCGGGCATCAGGTCGGGCGTGAACTGGATGCGGCTGCCCTGAAGGCCCATGACGGTGGCGAGCGTGTCCACCAGCCGCGTCTTGCCCAGACCCGGCAGGCCCACCAGCAGCGCGTGCCCGCCGCACAGCATCGACCCCAGCACCAGATCCACCACGTCGTCCTGCCCGAGGAAGCGGCGGTTGATGCTGGCCTTCGCCGCGGCCAGCTTTTCCCCGAGGGTTTCGATGTCCGCGATCAGGGTCTCGGGGTCGGCCATGACAATCCTCCGTCGGGCGTTTACAGTCGCGCCCATTCAATCGACTTTAGCCCGCAGGCTCAAATGCCAAACACCGACGCCGCACAAAAAGCCGTGAGAGGCCTGATCCGGAGCCGGGGCCCTGCCCCCGTGCATCTGTGGGATCCGCCCTTTTGCGGGAACATCGACCTGCGGATCGACCGGAACGGCGACTGGCACCACGAAGGCCGCCCGATCACCCGCCCGGCCATGGTGCGCCTGTTCGCCAACGTCCTGAAGCGCGAGGGGGACGCCTATTTCCTTGTCACCCCCGTGGAGAAGGTGGGCATCACGGTCGACGACGTGCCCTTCGTCATCACCAAAATGCATGAGGACGGGGACCGGATCGTGCTGACCACATCCCTGGGGGACGAGGCGCCGCTGTCCGCGCTGCGGATGGCCGGAGGCGTGCCCTATGCCCCCGTGCGCGGCGGGATGGAGGGGCGGATCGACCGCAAGACCTTCTACCGGCTGGCCGAGCGGGGCGAGGTGGAGGGCGACGCGTTCGGCCTTCGCAGCGGCGGCGCCTTTGTGGGGCTGTGCCCGGCGGGGGATCTCGACCTCTGACCGCTTGAAGCTGGCGCGGTCCACGATAGAATACGGCCAGCAAGGAGACACCGCCACATGCCCATTCCCCCGCCGGAAACCCAGACCGTCACCCGCTGGAAGGTCGTCTGCGACGGCGGCGAAGGAGGGCTGGGCCATCCCCGCGTCTGGCTGACGATCCCGGAAGACAAGGGCTTCGTCGAATGCGGCTATTGCGACAAGCGGTTCGTGATCGACCGCGACCACGCGACGGGCGATCACTGACGGGTGGAAGGCGGACCCGCTTCGTGCCATATCCCCCACACGGATATGAAGGAGCGGACCCATGACTTTCGGCAGCGGCCACCACCTGCACCTGATCGACGGATCGGCCTTCATCTTCCGCGCCTATCACGCGCTGCCGCCCTTGACGCGCAAGTCCGACGGGCTGCCCATCGGGGCGGTCGCGGGCTTTTGCAACATGCTCTTCCGCTATGTGGAGGATGCGAAGTCCGGGGACGCGCCGACCCATGTGGCCGTGATCTTCGACCATTCGTCGAAAACCTTCCGAAACGAGATCTATCCCGCCTACAAGGCCCAGCGCCCCGACCTGCCGGAAGACCTGAAGCCCCAGTTCCCCCTGACGCGCGAGGCGACCCGCGCCTTCAACATCGCCTGCATCGAGACGGAAGGCTACGAGGCCGACGACATCATCGCGGCCCTGTCCTGCAAGGCGCGGGACGCGGGCGGGCGGGTGACGATCATCTCCTCGGACAAGGACCTGATGCAGCTGGTCGGCGACGGCGTGGAAATGCTGGACCCGATGAAGAACAAGCGCATCGGCCGGGACGAGGTGTTCGAGAAGTTCGGCGTGGGGCCCGACCGCGTGGTGGACGTGCAGGCGCTGGCCGGCGATTCGGTGGACAACGTCCCCGGCGCGCCCGGCATCGGCATCAAGACCGCCGCCCTGCTGATCCAGGAATATGGCGATCTGGAAACGCTGCTGGAGCGGGCGGGCGAGATCAAGCAGCCCAAGCGTCGTCAGGTCCTGACCGATTTCGCCGACCAGATCCGCGTGTCGAAACGCTTGGTGGAACTGGACTGCAACACGCCGCTGGATTTCACGCTGGAAAGCCTGGAGATCCGCGAGCCCGACGAAGGGCTGATCGACTTCCTGAACGCGATGGAGTTCCGCACGCTGACCAGGCGCGTGGCCGAAAAGCGCGGCGTGGACGCCCCCCTGCCCCTCGCCCCCACCCCCGTGGTGGAGACGGAGGAGCGCGAGGCCCTGCCCTTCGACCACGCCGCCTATGAAACCGTGACGGAGCCTGCACAGCTGGCCGAATGGATCGCCCTGATCCGCGACGCGGGCCACGTGGCCTTCGACACCGAGACGACGGGCCTCGATGAGATGCGGGCCGATCTGGTCGGCATCTCGCTTTGCGTCACGGCGGGGCGGGCCTGCTACATCCCGCTGGCCCATCGCAGCGGCACGGACGATCTGTTCGGCGGGGCGGAGCTGGTGCCAGGCCAGATGCTGATTGCCGAGGTGCTGGCGCAGCTGAAGCCGGTGATGGAGGATCCGTCGATCCTGAAGATCGCGCACAACGCCAAGTACGACTGCAAGATGCTGGCGCTGATCGGCATCAACGTGGCACCGGTCGACGACACGATGCTGATGTCCTACGTCCTGCATGCGGGCCTGCACAACCACGGCATGGACGCGCTGAGCGAGCAGTACCTGCGCCACACCCCCATCCCGATCAAGGGACTGATCGGGACCGGAAAAAGCCAGATCACCTTCGACCACGTGCCGCTGGACAAGGCCACACCCTACGCGGCCGAGGATGCCGACGTCACCCTGCGCCTGTGGGAGATGTTCAAGCCGCAGCTGCACCGCAACCGCGTGACCACGGTCTACGAGACGCTGGAGCGCCCTCTGGTCACCGTTCTGGCCGACATGGAGATGGCGGGCGTGCGCGTGGACCGCGACACCCTGTCCCGCATGTCGAACGCCTTCGCCCAGAAGATGGCCATGCTGGAGGAGGAGATCCACGCGCTCGCGGGTCGCCCCTTCAACATCGGATCCCCGAAGCAGCTGGGCGAGATCCTGTTCGACGAGATGTCGCTGCAAGGCGGCGTGAAGGGCAAGAACGGCGCTTATGGCACGGGCGCGGATATCCTTGAGGATCTGGCCGCCGAAGGGCACGACCTGCCCGCACGGGTGCTGGACTGGCGCCAGATCTCCAAGCTGAAATCGACCTATACCGACGCCTTGCAGGACCACATCCACCCGGACACGGGACGGGTGCACACGTCCTATTCCATCGCCGGGGCGAACACGGGGCGGCTGGCGTCGACCGATCCGAACCTGCAGAACATCCCCGTCCGGTCCGAGGAAGGCCGCCGCATCCGCGAGGCCTTCGTGGCGGGGCCGGGCAAGGTTCTGGTCAGCCTCGACTACAGCCAGATCGAGCTGCGGATCCTGGCGCACATCGCCGACATCCCCGCCCTGAAGGATGCGTTCCGCGAAGGGCACGACATCCACGCCATGACCGCGTCCGAGATGTTCAACGTGCCGCTGGAAGGCATGGACCCGATGATCCGCCGTCAGGCGAAGGCGATCAACTTCGGGGTGATCTACGGCATCTCGGGCTTCGGCCTTGCCCGGAACCTGCGCATTCCGCGCGCCGACGCACAGGGATTCATCGACCGGTATTTCGAACGTTTCCCCGGCATCCGCACCTACATGGACGAAACGATCTCCTTCGCGAAGGCCAACAACCACGTCCAGACCCTGTTCGGCCGCCGCATCAACACGCCCGAGATCAACGCCCGCGGCCCCGGCGCGGGCTTCGCCCGCCGCGCCGCGATCAACGCGCCGATCCAGGGGACGGCCGCCGACATCATCCGCCGCGCGATGATCCGGATGCCCAAGGCCATCGCGGGGCTGCCCGCGACCATGCTGCTGCAGGTCCATGACGAACTGCTGTTCGAGGTGGAGGAAGGCGCGGCCGACACCCTCATCGCCCGCGCGCGCGAGGTGATGGAGGGTGCGGCCGATCCGGCGGTGAAGCTGTCCGTGCCGCTGACCGTGGATGCGGGGCGTGGCCCGAACTGGGCCGCGGCCCACTGAGGCCGCGGCCCCGGGGCGTCAGGCACGCGTCAGCATCGGCCCCAGCGGGCGCCCAGCGAGGATGTGCAGGTGGTAATGCGGCACCTCCTGCCCCCCGTGCGCGCCGGAGTTCGAGATGACGCGGTAGCCTTCGCCGAAGTCCTCGCAGATGCGGGCGGCGGTGCGGTGGAAATCCACCATCTCCTCGGCCGTGGCGCGGGCGGCGAAGTCGGCGAAATCGACGTAGGCGCCCTTCGGGATCACCAGGACGTGGTGCGGCGCGTGCGGCGCGATGTCGTGGAAGGCCAGCGTGTGGTCGCTGTCTGCCACGGTCTTGTTGGGGATCTCGCCGCGCAGGATGCGGGCGAAGATGTTCTGGTCGTCATAGGCCATGATCAATCCATGAAGAGGTAATGGGTGGAGGTGATCTGGAGCGCCTGATCCTCGGACACGCCCATCAGGTCGGCCAGCGCCACCGCGTTCTGTTCGGGCGACAGCTTCTGGCGCAGCCGGCGGTGGCGGCCGAAGCCCGCGTCGCGGATGCGGTCGCTTTCGAAGCGGAAGTCGTAGCGGATCGTGGGGATGATCCGTTCCAGCGTTTCCACCGGGGTCTGGTCGCCGGCAAGGCCCACCCGACGGGCGTGGCCCGTCAGGTAGTCGTTGTCGAATTCGCATTCCAGCTCGATGATCCGCACCACGGCCTTGTCGCTGACGAAATCGTGGATCAGGTCGATGGAGGATGGATCGAGGCAGATCATCATCCGGTCCGTCTTCCAGTAATCGTAAAGCATGCGCAGCAGCGCCCGGCGGTGGCGGGTGCGCTTGGCCAGCGTCGTCTCGATCCCGCCCAAGGCGGGCAGCGGGGTGTCGGCCTCGTTGAAAAGGTAGTGCATCGCCTTGACGCCCAGCACCTCCTCGGCCTTGTCGACGAAGCGCTTGGCCACGTGCCACTTCTTGCAGATCACGATGGTCAGCTGCCGGTCGCGCCCGATGCTCGCCTCGGTTTCCCAAAAGCGGGGGGCGAACCGCCGGCCGATCCGGCCGCGCTGGCGCAGGAAGGTCAGAAGCGTCCGCCCTTCGTTCGAGATGGAAAAATCCGTGCCTTCCTTCGCCCAAAGCTGGCCCAGCCGTTCCTTCAGCTGCAAGGCCTGCGGGCTGATCTTGCGCGCGAACAGGTAATCCTGCGACAACAGCAGGTCGTAATGGTCGTTGTAGAAGCTGAGAGGCATCCCGTAGTCCGAGAACATCAGGAACGTCAGCGTGCGCGTGCGGATCTGGTAGTCGGGGACGACGTGGCGGACCAGCGTCTGGAACATCGTCTCGTCCGGGATCCAGGTGGTGGAGAAGAAGCGCAGCACGTTGGGGTTGCTGTCGCAGTATTGCAGGACCGCCTCCACCGTCTGGCGGCGCAGGCACCACCACTGGCTGCCGATCTGGATCTCCAGCCCCGCCGGGATGGGGCGCGACAGGCCCATCTTCTGCTGCAACGCGAGCGAACCGTAGAACAGCGCCTTGCGGTTGCGTTCGTTGAAGTAGTGGCGGTAGATCAGCCGTTCCTCCTTGATGCCGGTCTTGATCCAGTCCGATTTGAAGAAGTCGAAGGATTCGATGTAGTCGACATCGTCCCGGTCCAGAAAGGCCTTGGCGTATTCGGCCGACTTGATGGGCATGCAGTCGCCCGACAGCATGTAGAAATGGGTAGCTTCCGGAAAGGATTCCTCGGCCGTGCGGGTGGCCAGAAGGGTGGCTGCGACCAGGCTGTATTCGCCCCAGCCGCACTTTTCGCGCTTGCGCGTGAAGGCCACGCCCGGATTGCCCGCCAGCGCGCTGCGGATGCGGGCGTAATCCTCCGGGCTCGCGCGGCGGTCGAAGTGGATGGCGACGAAATCGCCCGTCGCCGTCAGCCGTTGCGCCTGCGCGATGATCCCCGCCGGATCCTTGTGACAAAGCAGAATGAACGCGATCTTCGCCATGTGCCGTCCCGATGTTCCAACGAAATCATTTAAATCGCTTTCTGGGCGATTGAAAAGTCCCGCGTCCTCTGCTTTTGCTTGTCCGGCAAGTACCGGAGCGGGAGAAGGTGATGGGATTTCCAGGAACGTGGATGACCGAAAGCGAAAGCGTCGTGTATCGCGTCGTGCCGAAATGCGCCTGCTCCACCATCGGGCAGATCATGTTCTACACCGATCATGGCCGCTTCTTCGACGGTGACATCCACGATTCGACGGGCGGGCTGCACAAGTGGTCGCAGGCCGAAAGCCAGCCGCTGATCGAAGCGAACGTTTACAAGCACAAGAGCGTGACCTTCACCTGCGTGCGCAACCCCTACACGCGCATCCTGTCGTCCTTTTTCGACAAGATCTGCGGCATCCAGCGCAACGGAAAGCGGTATCGCGGCAACCTCGTGCCCCTTCTGATCCAGAAATACGGGATCGAGGTCGGCGGCCCCGACGGGACCGAGGAATTCGACCAGATCAAGAGCTTCCGCCGCTTCCTGCTGTTCGCCCGCGACACCATCCGCTTCAAGAAGCCGATGGACCCGGACATCCACTGGTCGGCCATGTCGGGCCACATCGCGACCTTTATCGTGAACGGCGGCAAGTACGACCAGATCTTCTTCACCGAGAAGTTCAACGACGGGATGCAGAAGGTCCTGAACGCGATGGAGCCGCAGCACGAGATCGACCTGAAGACGATCCCGCGCTTCAACGAATCCGAAGGCCACGGCCCCAAGCGCGCCCACCCGGTGGAAGATTACTTCGACGACATGTCGATGCACCTGATGTGGGAAATCTACCGCAAGGATTTTCAGCTGTTCAAATACGACTTCGACAACCCGGCCAACAAGCTGCCGAAGTCCGAGGTGGACCTGAAAGAGGTCCACCGCCGTCTGGGCGACTAAAGAAGCCCGTGCTGATGGAACAGGGCCTTCAGGTCCTGTTCCGGCCGCGCGCCGACATGGCTGATGATTTCGGACGCGGCGATGCAGCCCATGCGTCCCGCCTCCTCCAGCCCGTGGCCGTTGGTGATCCCCCACAGGAAGCCCGCCGCGAACAGATCGCCCGCCCCTGTCGCGTCCTGAATTTCGGTCGGCAGGGCCGGGATGTGCCAGCGCTGGCCGCCTGACAGGACATGCGCACCCTTTTCGCTGTCCGTGCAGGCAAGGATGCCGACCTGCGCCGCGGCGGCCGCCAAGGCGGTGTCCAGATCGTCCGTGCCGTACATCGACAGGATCTCGGCCCGGTTGGCGAACAGAAGGTCCACATCCTCTTCGATCAGGCGGCGGAAGGCGTCCCGGTGCCGGTCCACGCAGAAGGGATCAGACAGCGTCAGCGCCACGCGCCCGCCAGCAGCCTTGCAGGCGCGAATGGCCTTTTCGAACGCCGCGTGGCTGTCGGGCCCGTCAAAGCGGTAGCCTTCCAGATAGATCCATTCGGACTGGGCCACCATCTCCACGTCGATGTCCTCGGGGCCGAGGAATTCGGACACGCCCAGATAGGTGTTCATCGAACGCTCCCCGTCCGGGGTGACGCAGACGAGGCAGCGGCCGGTTTCCTGCACCGTGTCACGGCTGGCCATGGGCGTCTCGAACGTGGCGCCCTGCGCGCGCAGATCGTGGGCGAAGATGGCGCCCAGCTGGTCGTCGCGCACCTTGCCGATATAGGCCGTGGGCCCGCCCAGATGCGCGATGCCCGCGATCGTGTTCGCGGCCGACCCGCCCGACACTTCGCGCGCGGGGCCGATATGGGCGTACAGCTCCACCGCGCGGTCGCGGTCAATCAACTGCATCACGCCCTTGCCGATGCCGTGATCCTGAAGAAACGCATCATCGGTGCGCGCCAGCACATCGACCATGGCGTTGCCGATGCCCGTCACGTGATACTTCTTCATGCCGTTTTATCCTCGTAAGCGCAGTGTTCATAGATGGGGCAGATGCCGCATTTGGGTTTTCGCGCGATGCAGATGTAGCGCCCGTGCAGGATCAGCCAGTGGTGGGCGTGCAGGGCGAACTGGGCGGGCACATGGTCCTCCAGCGCCCGCTCCACCGCGTCCACGTCGCGGCCGGGGGCGATGCCGGTCCGGTTGCCCACGCGGAAGATGTGGGTGTCCACAGCCTGCGTCGGCTGGTGGAACCACATGTTCAGGACAACATTCGCCGTCTTGCGCCCCACCCCCGGCAGGGTCTGCAGGGCGGCGCGAGATGACGGGACCTCGCCGCCATACTCCTCCACTAGGATCCGGCTCAGCTTCATGACGTTCTTCGCCTTCTGGCGGAACAGGCCGATGGTCTTGATCGCCTCCAGCAGCCGCTCCTCTCCGAAGTCGAGCATCTGCTGGGGCGTCGTCACCTGAGCGAACAGGGGCTTGGTCGCCTTGTTGACGCCCGCATCCGTGGCCTGCGCCGAAAGTGCGACCGCCACGACCAGCGTGTAGGCGTTCACGTGATCCAGCTCGCCCTTCGGCTCCGGCTCGATCTCGTGCAGGCGGGTGAAGATCGCCTTGATGGTCTGATAGGGAAGCTGGCGTGCCATGGCGACGGTATGACAGCCCGCCCGCGAAGCCGCAAGATTCGGGTCGCCCCGTTGCGGGCGCGGGCGTATCTTCGGGCCATGTCCTATCATTACGCCATCATCGCCCGTGCCCTGGACGCCATCGCCGACCGCCCCGACCTGTCGCTGGAGGAGGTGGCCGCGGTGGCGGGCCTGTCGCCGGCGCATTTCCAGCGCGTCTTCTCGGCCTGGGTGGGGGTGTCGCCCAAGCGATTCGCGCAATATCTGGCGCTGGATCATGCGCGTCACCTTCTGGCCGCGCAGACCCCGGTGCTGGAGGCGAGTCATGCGGCGGGCCTGTCCGGCGGCGGACGCCTGCACGACCTGTTCCTGCGGTGGGAGGGGATGAGCCCCGGCGACTACGCCCGCGCCGGCGCCGGGCTGCGGATCGGCTGGACGCGCACCCCCTCCCCCTTCGGCGAAGCGGTGGTGATGGCGACGGCGCGGGGCATCTGCGGGATCGGGTTCACGGACCCCGGTTTCGACGCCTTCACCGATCTGGCTCGCCGCTGGCCGCGCGCGGTGTATGAGGAGGACGGGTCGGTCGCCGTGCTGGCCGAGGCCGCCTTTGCCGGACGGCCGACGCGCCTTCACCTGATGGGCGGCCCCTTTCAGATCAAGGTGTGGGAGGCGCTGCTGTCGGTCCCTTCCGGTCAAGTGACGACCTATGGGGACATCGCAACCGCCATCGGCCAGCCGACCGCCGTCCGTGCCGTGGGAACGGCCATCGGGCGCAACGCGATCAGCTGGCTGATCCCCTGCCACCGCGCGGTGCGCAAGACCGGGGCGCTTGGCGGCTATCACTGGGGGCTGACGCGCAAGCGCGCGATGTTGGCGCATGAAGCCGCTCGGCGCGATGCCGCCGATGTGACAGCGGAACTATCGGAAAGCGTGCGACGTTGATATAGCGATATGCCCACGCATTGGCGTGAACGCGAGATACGAGGCGTCAGAATGAACTTCAAACTTCCCCTTTTCCTTGGCACCGTGGGCCTTGTCGCCCTTGCCGGTTGCAACGACCCCTATGGCACCGGCGTGGGCCCGGGTGGCGCGGCCAACCAGAAAACCAACATGGGCGCCCTGACCGGCGCCATCATCGGCGGCGCCCTTGGCGCGCAGTCGGGTGAGGATCGCGCGGCGAAGATCGCCGGTGGCGCGATCGTCGGCGGCATCCTGGGCGGCGCGGCCGGTGCCGAGCTGGACCGTCAGGCGGCGCAGCTGCGCGCCTCCACCAGCTCCAACATCAACGTGACGAACACGGGGAACGAGCTTGTGGTGAACATGCCGCAGGACCTGCTGTTCGCCACCGACAGCTCCAACCTGCGCGCCGATCTGCAGGCCGACCTTCAGGCTGTGTCGCGCAACCTGGTGCAGTATCCCAGCTCCACCATCCAGATCGCGGGCCACACCGACAACACCGGCAGCGCCGCCTACAACCAGGCCCTGTCCGAGCGTCGCGCCTCGGCCGTGGCACAGGTGCTGATCCGCAACGGCGTGCCGGCGAACCGCATCTCCTCCTACGGTATGGGGCTGAGCCAGCCGGTCGCGTCGAACGCGACGGCCGAAGGGCGCGCCCAGAACCGCCGGGTGGACATCGTCATCCGCCCGATCCAGCGCTAAGCAAAAAGGCCGGTCGAAAGACCGGCCTTTTTCATGATCCGAAGGTTCGGGTCAGTGCAGCTTCTGGCCGACCTGATCGATCGACGCATCGATGGAGGCCGAACGGCTTTCCGGCGTCATCTGCCGGGCCAGCACGTCCCGCGCCGCCGCGACGGCCACTTGGATCGCACGTTCTCGCACTTCCTTGATGGCGCCGGCTTCGGCGGCGGCGATCTGATCCTCAGCGCCCTTGATCCGGCGTGCGACCGTGTCCTGCAGCGTCAGCTTGGCCTGTTCCGAGGCGTGGATCGCGTCCTGACGGGCCTTCGCGACGATACGCTCCGACTGCTCGATCACTTCCTTCTGCTTGCGCTCGTACGAGGCCAGCAGCGCCTTGGCTTCCTCGCGCAGGGCGCGGGCCTCTTCCAGCTCGCTCCGGATGTCGGTCGAACGCTTGTCCAGCATCGACGTGATCCGGGCCGGAACCTTGGCCCACAAAAGAATGCCCACAAAGATCAGGAAGGCGATGCCGACCGTGAAGTTCGTGTTGTAGAGCGAGAAGAACGGCGCGTCGGTCGCCGCAAGCGCCGGCGTGGCGGTCAGCGCGAGAAGGATGGAAAGCGTCTTCATCACGTCACACCTTCACATGGCTGGCGACAGCCGCATCGATTCCGTCCGAGCGGCCACCAAGGGCGGCGACCAGCGCGGCCGCAGTGTCCGTCGCGACCTCCGTCACGCTTTGCTGCATGCCGGCCCGCATCTCCCCGATCCGGGTTTCGGACACGGCCACGCGTGCGGCGATCTCCGCATCGGCCCGGGCGATGGCGTCGGCCAGATCGGCGTCGGTCGCGGCACGGGCGTCCGCCGCGATACCCTGGGCTTCGGCGCGCGCCTTGGCCAAGGCCGCCTCATACGCCGTTTCGGCGTCCTTGGCTTTCTGCTTCAGCTCTTCCGCAGCCAGCAGGTCGTTGGTGATCGCGCCGCGCCGTTCGGACAGGACCGAACCGATGCGTGGCAGGGCCACACGCGTCAGCAGCAGGTAGATGGCTACCAGAGCGACCAGCAACCAGAAGATCTGGTTCGGCCAACTGGAGAAGTCCAGTTGCGGCATGCCCGCAGCATGAGGGGCCTCGCCGTGCGCGGCTTCCGCCACGTCTTGAACTTGATGTTCCATGAATTCCCTCCGCGGCGTCAAGGATCAGGCCGAAGGGGCGGAAAGCCCCCTCGGCCAAAGGATCGTCGCGCCTTGGATCAGACGGCGAACATCAGCAGCAGGGCGATCAGGAAGGCGAAGATGCCCAGAGCTTCGGCAAACGCGATGCCGACGAACAGGTTCGCCATCTGGCCGGCGGCCGCCGACGGATTGCGCAGGGCGCCCGACAGGAAGTTGCCGGCGATGTGGCCGACGCCGATACCGGCGGCGCCGCAACCGATCGCAGCCAGACCAGCACCGATGTATTGGCCCATCATTGCGAGTTCGTTCATATCCGTGTCTCCTTGGATTGGCAGAGGGTTTGGACCCATCAGTGCCCGTTAGTGATGATTGTCCGCCACCGCGTCACGCAGGTAGACGCAGGTCAGAATGGTGAAAACATAGGCTTGGACGACCGCGACCAGCGTTTCCAGACCGTAGATCACGGTCACGGCGCCGATGGCGACCGGCGACAGGATCGCCATGGTGGCAAAGCCCGCGAACACCTTGATCACGGCGTGGCCGGCCATCAGGTTGCCCGCAAGACGGATGGAATGGCTGACGGGGCGCACGAAGTAGGAAATCAGTTCGATGATGGCCAGAACGGGGCGCACCGGCAGCGGCGCGGACTCGACCCAGAACATCTTCAGGAAGCCCGGCCCCTTACGCACAAAGCCGAGGACGGTGACGCCCACGAAGACCATCAGCGCCAGCGTCACGGTCACGGCCACGTGGCTGGTCGTCGTGAACGAGGCGGGGATGAGGCCCAGGAGGTTGGCGAACAGGATGAACATGAACAGCGTCATGACATAGGGGAAGTACTTCACGCCCTCGGGGCCGGTCACTTCCTCGACCATGTTGTGCACGAGGCCGTAGGCCATCTCGGCCATGGACTGGCTGCGGCTGGGAACCAGCGCGCGGCGGCGCGTGCCGAAGATCATCAGCGCGGCCACGCACAGCACGGCCAGCGCCAGCCACAGCGTCACGTTGGTGACGGTGTACCACTGGACCGGACCGTCGCTGAACAGCGGACGGACAATGAACTGATCCATCGGATGGATGGCAAAACCGCCTGCTGCCGTTTCCGTCTCCACGCCCTATTCCTCTCGCTTCCGGACGTCGCCGTCCGTTTTTTCCTTCGACTGCACGCTTTGCGCCGTCCGCATCATGGTCCGCACGCCGCCGGCAAAGCCCAGCATCGTGAAGAGGATCAGAAACAGCGGCAAGGTTCCCAGCAGCACATCCAGCCCATAGCCGATGCCGAACCCGATCAGCAGCCCGGCCACCAGTTCGGTGATCATGCGCCAACCAATCTCGCCCGCCGAGAACGCCTCGCCCGCCTTTCCGGTCCGCTTCGGCACGGCCGAGCCCTTCGCCTTGGCAAGGCGCGCCTCGAGTGCGCGCAGCCGCTCCGGATCGGGGTCGTCCGCCATGAACACGTCCCTGTGACAGTTGAAGCGTTGCTACTGCCCCCTCCCCTTCAAGTCAAGGAAGGCCGGGCGCCCCTAACCTCCTGATCCGATGGCGAAACCCTCCCCTGGCAGCTGATGTGCCAGAATGTCGCACCCGCCGGCCCCCGGAGTCCCTAAACCGGGCGGTTGATCGTCGCGCGTTGCGCCCCTTCATCGCATCGGGCAAGATGACCGGATGCCGGAACCGCTCGACCTTATCTTTGCCGCCCTGGCGGACCCGACCCGGCGGGCGATCCTGTCGATGCTGCTGGAGGACGACATGGCCGTGTCGGACGTGGCGGCCCCCTTCCAGATGTCGCTGGCCGCCATTTCCAAGCACCTGCAGGTGCTCGTCGCCGCAGGACTGGTCACGCAGGAACAACACGGTCGCGTGCGCTGGTGTCGGCTGGAACCGGACGCGCTGCGCCGCGCCTCGGTCTGGATGCAGGGGTTCGGGCAGTTCGATCCGATGGATCTGGACGCCTTCGAACGCTTCCTGAAGGCCGAACTCGGCTAGAAGGTCACCGTCACGCCGGGCAGTTGCAGTTCCGCCACCAGATCGCGCACCTCCTGCCGCGCTGCGATGTTGGAAAGGTTGAGGGTTTCCACGCCCGTGTCCTTCAGGTCCAGCAGCGTCAGCCCGCGGGGAAACAGCTCGCGGAAGATCACGCGTTCGGAAAAGCCGGGGGCCACGCGGAAGCCGATGCGTTTGGACAGATCCTCCAGCGCGGCGCCGACCTTCTTCTTGTTGTGCATCTGCTGGGCGCCCAGGCGGTTGCGCAGCACGATCCAGTCGATCGGCTTCAGCCCCGCCTGCGCCCGCAACTGCCGCGCGTTCCACACCATCTCGGAATAGATCGACGGACCCTTGACCTTGCCCGTTTCCGGGTCGATCCGGGCCAGCAGGTCGAAGTCGATGAAGCTGTCGTTCAGGGGGGTGATGAGGGTGTCGGCCAGCGTGTGGGCCACCTGGCTGAGGCGTGTGTGGGATCCGGGGCAGTCGATCAGGATGAAGTCCGATACCGGCTCCAACTGCGCGACGCCAAGGGCCAGACGGCGGTCCAGGATGTTTTCGTCCGGACCCACCTCGGCCTCGTCGATCTCGGGCAGGACCAGATAGCGGGGGGATGGCAACTCGATCCCCGCTCGGGCCAGAAAGGCCGCACGGTTTTCGATGTAGCGGCCGAAGCTGCGCTGGCGGACGTCCAGATCCAGCGCGCCCACCCGGTGGCCCATGCGCACCAGCGCCGTGGCCACATGCATGCAGGTGGTGGACTTGCCCGACCCGCCCTTCTCATTGCCGACGACGATGATGTGCGCCACGAAACCACCCTCTCTGGCCTGTCAAATCGGCTAGCGGCTGGCAGCCCTTCGCGCAAGGGGCGGGCGGCGGAAGGGCCACGGGGTGTGGCCCAAAGACAAAGGGCGCGGTGTTCCCGCGCCCTTTTCCGATTCTTAGAAGCCCAGACCGGCGTATTTGTTCTTGAACTTGGACACGCGGCCGCCGGTGTCCATCAGGCGGCTGGTGCCGCCGGTCCATGCGGGGTGCGCCAGCGGGTCGATGTCCAGCGCCATTTGGTCGCCGTCCTTGCCCCAGGTCGAACGGACCTGGTAGACCGTGCCGTCCGTCATCTTGACGTTGATGAAGTGATAGTCGGGATGGATGTCGTTTTTCATCTTTCCGGTCCTTACGCTTCGACGGCGTTCTTGGTTTTGTACGTGGTGTCTTCGGCGATACGGGCCGATTTGCCACGACGTGCACGAAGGTAGTACAGTTTCGCGCGGCGCACACGGCCGCGGCGCACGACTTCGATCGTCTCGATGTTGGTCGAGTAGAGGGGGAACACACGTTCCACGCCTTCGCCGAACGAGATCTTGCGAACGGTAAACGAAGCGGCCAGCGTGGCGCCGCCCTTGCGGGAGATGCAGACGCCTTCATAGGCCTGTACGCGGGTGCGCGTGCCTTCGGTCACCTTGTAGCCGACGCGGATGGTGTCGCCGGCCTTGAAATCCGGGATGGTCTTGCCGAGGGCGGCAATCTGCTCCGCCTCGATCTGTGCGATCAGGTTCATCGCGTGTCCTTTCAAATCTCGTGGTTTTCCACGATGGTGATGCCGCCCGAGAGCTCTCAGTCTTCGCCCGGGTCCCTACCGTGCCGCGCACAGTAAGCCCGCCAGAGATCAGGCCTGCGTTCCTTTGTCAGCCTTTCGGCCATGTCCTTCCGCCAGCGGGAGATGTTCGCGTGATGGCCGGACAGAAGCACTTCCGGTATCTCGCGGTCCTGCCAGACCGAAGGTTTCGTGTATTGCGGAAATTCCAAAAGTCCATCCGAGAAGGATTCCTCCTCGGTGGACGCGTGATTCCCGATGACGCGCGGTATAAGTCGAACCGTGGCGTCAATCAAGGCCTGTGCCGCGATCTCGCCCCCGGTCATGACGAAGTCGCCCAGGGAGACCTCCTCGATCCCGTAATGGTCGATCACGCGCTGGTCCACGCCCTCGAACCGGCCGCACAGAAGCGTGACGCCCGGCCCTTCGGACCAGCGCTGCGCCATGGCTTGATCGAAGGGTTTGCCGCGCGGCGATAGGTAGACGACCGGCCAACCTGCCGGTTCCGCCGCGGCGTCCAGCGCCTTGGCCACGATGTTGGGACGGATCACCAGCCCCGCTCCGCCGCCCGCGGGCGTGTCGTCCACGTTGCGGTGCCGGCCTTCGCCGAAGGTCCGCAGGTCGATCGTTTCCAGCGCCCACAGCCCGAAATCCAGCGCCTTGCCAGTCAGCGACAGGCCCAGCGTGCCGGGAAACGCCTCGGGGAACAGGGTGATGATCTTCGCCCGCCACGCGCCCTGCACGCGGACATCCGCCATCAGGTCGCGCGGCTTGGTCGAGGCGCTGATCGCGAGGCGGCCGTGGGATTTCGTTGGAATGCTCATCCCATCGCCTCTAGCCGCCTTTCGCCGGCCGGTCTAGAGGTCGGCGCTGCGCTTTTCCTCGTCCACGGTCGCGGCGGCGCGGTGGAAGATGGCCGGAATCTCCTCCGCGGTGGCGTGGCGCAGGGCCTTGGCCACGTCGGGCTGGCGCAGCACGCGGGCCGCCATGGACAGGACGGGCAGATGCTGGGCCGCGCTGCCCTTGGGCAGAAGCAGCATCAGGACAAGATCCACGGGGCGTTCGTCCACGGCCTGAAACTCGATCGCGGGCTTCAGGCGGGCGAACAGCAGGGCCGGCGCGTCGATCCGGGTGCAGGGGCAATGGGGCAAGGCGATGCCATGGCCGATTCCGGTGGAGCCCAGCTCCTCCCGCTTCGACAGCTTCGACAGGACAAGGTCGCGGTCCAGTCCGAAAACCTGGGCGGCACGGTCGGCCAGAAGGTCCAGAAGCGCGGCCTTGTCGGACACCTCGATGTCCAGCAGCAGCCCTTCGGGCCGGATCAGTTCGGAGAGCGTCATGCACATCCCGTTGAAACGTGAACGCCACCCCGTGACCGGGATGGCGGAAGGGTCCTAGACGGCGCGCTTCAGCGCCTCGACCAGATCGGTGCGTTCCCAGCTGAAGCCGCCATCGGCTTCCGGCGCGCGGCCGAAATGACCGTAAGCGGCCGTGCGGGCGTAGATGGGACGGTTCAGTTGCAGATGTTCGCGGATGCCGCGGGGCGACAGGTCCATGACCTTGGGGATCGCGCGTTCGATCGCGGCGGCATCCACCTCGCCCGTGCCATGCGTGTCCACATAGACCGAAAGGGGTTTCGCCACGCCGATCGCGTAGGAGATCTGGATGGTGCAGCGCGACGCCATTCCGGCCGACACGACGTTCTTGGCCAGATACCGCGCGGCATAGGCCGCCGAACGGTCCACCTTGGTGGGATCCTTGCCCGAAAACGCGCCGCCACCATGCGGGGCGGCCCCGCCATAGGTGTCCACGATGATCTTGCGGCCCGTCAGGCCCGCGTCGCCGTCCGGCCCGCCGATGACAAAGGTGCCGGTCGGGTTGACCCACCATTCCGTCTTCTCGGTCAGCCAACCCTGCGGCAGGGTTTCGCGGATGTAGGGCTCCACGATGGCGCGGATGTCGGCGCTGGTCTGGCCGATGTCGCGGTGCTGCGTCGACAGCACGATGGAGGTCACCTCCACCGGCTTTCCATCCTCGTAGCGCAGGGACAGCTGCGATTTCGCGTCCGGTCCCAGCGTGGGTTCGGCGCCCGACTTGCGGGCTTCGGCCAGACGGCGCAGGATCGCGTGGGCGTACTGGATCGGCGCGGGCATGAGATCCGGCGTCTCGTCGACGGCGAAGCCGAACATGATGCCCTGATCACCGGCGCCGTCCTTGTCCACGCCCTGGCTGATATGGGCCGACTGGGGGTGCAGCAGGTTCAGCACGCGCAGGGTGTTCCAGTGGAACTTGTCCTGTTCGTATCCGATGTCCTTCACGCACTCGCGCACGATGGCGTCGATCTTGCCCAGGTGCTCGTGCAGGCGGTCCTTGTCGGTCAGCCCCACTTCCCCGCCGACGACCACCTGATCCGTGGTGGCGAAGGTCTCGCACGCCACCCGTGCGTTCGGCTCCTCGGTCAGGAAGGCGTCGAGGATCGCATCCGAGATGCGGTCGCAAACCTTGTCGGGATGCCCCTCCGACACGGATTCGGAGGTGAAGGTGTAGTTCTTGCGCGACATGGAAGTGTGCTCCGTTGGGATATCCCCGTCACGCCAGGAAGCCGTTGTGACGGTTCGATGACCGCATCGCTATATCGCGCGGGGGCGAGGGTCAACCGCGCCTTTTCCGCCGCAGCGCCACCAAGCCCCCCGCCAGCAACGCCAGAACGGCCAGAACCGGCCCTTCGCCGAAGCGCGCGTAAAGCGTCGGCGGCAGTGCCGCGGGCAGTTCGGCGTCCAGATGCCCCGCCTCCCCCAGCGGGAGGCTGGACAGGATCCGGCCCTTCGCGTCGATCATCGCCGACACGCCCGTGTTGGCCGCGCGCACCATGGGAAGGCCCTGTTCGATCGCGCGCAGGCGGGCCTGCGCCAGATGCTGGTAGGGGCCCGTCAGCGTGCCGAACCACGCGTCGTTCGTGATCTGCAGCAGCCAGCCCGGACGGGTGTCGGCGCGGACGTCCTGCGGGAACACCGCCTCGTAGCAGATCAGGGGAAGCGCGTTGCCCAAGGCCCCCAGATCCAGCACGTGGGGGCCCGGCCCCGCCGTGTACCCGTTGCCCAGACGGGCGGCAAAGGCCGAGATGCCGATGCGCGCCAGCGTGTCGCCGAAGGGCATGTATTCGCCGAACGGCACAAGGTGATGCTTGTCATAGACCTGCGTCACCCGCCCGTCCGGCTGCACCACGGCGAGGGAGTTGAAGGCCATTGGCCCTTCCGTGCGCTGGATGCCGACGGCGGCGGGTACGCCCGCGGCAAGGCCGATCTCCTGCGCGACGTAATCATCCAGAAGATAGGGGACAGCAGTCTCCGGCCAGACCACCAGATCCTTGGGCCCCGGGGCGGCCGACAGGTCCAGCGAGCGTCGGAACAGCATGGCCGCGCGGTCCGGATCCCATTTCATGGCCTGCGCCGCGTTGGGCTGCACGATCCGCACGATGCGCCCCGTGCCCGCCGGGTCCGGCTGGTCCAGCCGCCACAGGCCCAGACCGAAGGCTCCGGCCAGCAGAACCGCCGACAGGGCCACGCCCTTCCAACGCAGGGCCACCGGCAGGGCCGCCATCAGCGCGGTCATCAGCGTCAGCCCCGTGGGCCCAACCCAGGCCGCCAGCTGCGACGGCGCCCAGCCGATCCAGACATGCCCCGGCAGCGCCCAAGGAAAGCCGGTCAGCACATGGCCGCGCGCAAACTCCGCCGCGGTGAGGGCCACGGCGAAGATCAGGGGACCGCGGGAAACCCCCGCCGCCAGCGCCCAGAACAGCGCCAGCCCGAAGGACAAAAGCACCACCGCGAAGGGGGCCATCCAGCCATAGGTCCAAGGATCGACCAGGAAAGGTTCGATGATCCAGTTCAGCGCCAGCGCGAAATAGCCGGCCCCCGCGAACCAGCCGGTCCAGGCCCGCGCGTGCCAGCCTTCGGCGCGGACCAGCACGGCGCAAAGACCAGCCAGCCCCGCCAGCGTGAACCACCAGAAGCCAAGGGGAGCCTGTCCCGTCGCCATCACGCCACCAAGGGCAAAGGCCACGCCCATGCGCGGCCAGCCGGGGAAACGCCACATCACAAGCCTCCGTCGCCAGACGTGCCGCTTGTGGCCCCCGGCCGGGGGCGCGTCAAGCGGGCTGCACCTCGGGCAGATGGACGCGCAGACGCTTGATGCGGCGGGGATCGCCGTCCAGCACCTCGAACCGGGCGCCCGACTCATGCTCCACCACCTCGCCCTTGCGGGGCACGCGGCCGGCGCGCACGAAGATCAGGCCGCCGATGGTGTTCACGTCCTCGTCGTCGTCCTCGCGCCGCAGTTCCAGCCCCGTGGCCTTTTCGAACGCGTCGAGGGAGGCGCGGGACTGCACGATGTAGTTGCCCTGCTTGTCCTGCACCCAAAGAGCGCCGGCCACCTCGTCATGCTCGTCGTCGATCTCGCCGATGATGGTCTCGATCAAGTCCTCGATCGTGACAAGGCCGTCGACCCCGCCATATTCGTCGATCACCAGCGCCAGATGCATCCGTTCGCGCTGCATCTTCTGCAAGAGCACGGCCGCCGTCATCGAAGGCGGCGCGAACATGATCGGACGCAGAAGCGTGCGCAGATCGAAAGGTTCGTGCGAAGTGAAGTCGTGCCGCAGCGCCAGATCCTTCAGCAGGACCATGCCCAGCGGATTGTCGAGCGAGTTTTCATAGACCGGCAGGCGGGAATATCCCTCCTCGCGGAACACCGCGACCAGTTCCTTCAGGCCGATGTCGATGGAAACGGCCTTGATCTCGGCCTTGGGGACCGCCACGTCGTCCACCCGCAGGCGGCGAAGGTTGGCGATGCCGTGATGTTCTTCCGGCGCGTCGGCGGCGGCGTCACGGTCCTCGCCGGGGGCGAAGGCCCCGAACAGCCGTCCGAAAAAGCCGCGATTGTCCCGCTCGTCCAGGGCGACGTCCGCAACGTCGCGCTGTTGATCGTCCTCTGCGGTGTCCTGCGCGCCCTGCGCCGCAGGAGAGCCGTCGATGCTACTGCCCATGTGTCCTTCTGTCGGATGCAACGCCGTCCGGCGGCGTCACGGCCAATATGGGGCACGGGCGGCCTGTCTGGCAAGGGTCCGACGTTCAGGCGTAGGGGTCGGAAATGGCCAATGTGGCCAGAATCCTGGTCTCGGTGGACTCCATCAGTTCGGCATCCGCGTCCTCGACATGGTCGTAGCCCAGAAGATGCAGGATTCCGTGCACGACCAGATGTGTCACGTGATCCTCGGGCGTCTTCTTCTGATCGGCGGCTTCGGCCATGCAGGTTTCCCAGGCGATGGCGATGTCGCCCAGCTCGTCCGGGTCGTCCTCGTCGCCGCCCGACAGGTCGGGGATGCCCCCCGGCTCTCCCGCGGCCCGATCCTCGGACGGCCAGGACAGCACGTTGGTGGGCTTGCCCTTCTGGCGGAACTGGGCGTTCAGCTCGGAAATCTCGGCGTCGTCGCAGCCCATCAGGGCCAGCGTCACGCCGTGAACGCCCAGCGCGGCGAAGGTGGCCTCCGCCGCGCGCGTGGCAAGGGCCGGGAGGCCGAAGGCCTCCCAGCGGTCGTCTTCTATGACTGTGTCAACCAGCGGTTCCATCGGCGGCTTCATACGCCTCGATGATCCGCGCCACAAGCGGGTGACGCACCACGTCCTTGGAGTTGAAGTAGTTGAAGGACACGCCCTTCACGTTCTTCAGGATGCGTTCCGCATCGGCAAGGCCCGAGGCGGTGCCGCGCGGCAGGTCGACCTGCGTCCGGTCGCCCGTGATGACCATGCGGCTCCCTTCGCCCAGACGGGTCAGGAACATCTTCATCTGCATGGTCGTCGCGTTTTGCGCCTCGTCCAGCACCACGAAGGCGTTGGACAGGGTGCGGCCGCGCATGAAGGCCAAGGGCGCGATCTCGATCTTCTTGTCCTCCATCAGCTTCTGAAGCTGCTTTTGCGGCAGGAAGTCGTTCAGCGCGTCGTAAAGCGGCTGCATGTAGGGATCGACCTTCTCCTTCATGTCACCGGGCAGGAAGCCGAGGCGCTCCCCCGCCTCCACCGCGGGACGCGACAGGATGATCTTCTCCACCGCGCCGGACAAAAGCATGGTCACGCCCACGGCCACGGCCAGATAGGTCTTGCCCGTGCCGGCGGGACCGATGCCGAAGGCCATCTCGTGGTCGAACAGATGCGCGACATAGGCCTTCTGCGCCTCGGTCCGCGGCTCCACCGGCTTCTTGCGGGTGCGGATCTCGTACTTTCCGGGCTGGAACATCTCCATCTGCTCGACCGTGTCGCCGAAGACGGGGGCGGACATGCGCAGCGCGCCGTCCACATCGCCCGCGGCCAGGCCCTTGCCCGCTTCCAGTCGGGCGTAGAGGCCGTTCAGCACCGCCTCCGCCTGATCGCGCGAGGCCTTTTCGCCCACGATGGCCAGACGGTTGCCACGCCGCAGGATGTGAACCCCCATCTGCTGTTCGATCTTGGCCAGGTGGCGATCGTATTCGCCGCACAGGTCGATCAGAAGACGGTTGTCGGAAAATTCCAGAACGGTTTCCACGGCGTCTTCCGGACGTTTCGGGGAAGTCAGCGCACTGATGCCCAAGGAGATCTCCTTACTGCAGGCGTGAAGCTATACCTTGAATGTGGGGGCCGCAGGGCCCCGAGGCAAGCGTTTTGCGCCCGCGTTCCCGAAAGTCGCGCCGCCGGACCCTAGACCCGCACCCCGGCCAGCGAGTTCGCGGTGCTTTCCGTGATCCGCACGCGCACCAGATCGCCCACCTTCGCGGCGGGGTCCGTCACGTGGACGGCGTGCAGGTGGTCGGACTTGCCGACCATCTGCCCCGCCCACCGGCCCGGCTTTTCGTAGAGCACCCCGACCTCGCGCCCGACCATGGCCTCCTGCGTGGCGCGCTGCTGGTCGATGATCAGGTCGCGTACCTCCTGCAGGCGGGCGTCGCCCACCTCTCCGGGCAGCTCGGGCTTTTCGGCGGCGGGGGTGCCGGGGCGGGCGGAATACTTGAAGGTGAAGGCCGCGCCATAGCCCACCTCGCGAATCAGGTCTACGGTGGCGCGGTGATCGGCCTCCGTTTCCCCCGGAAACGCCACGATGAAGTCCGAGGACAGAAGGATGTCCGGCCGCGCCGCGCGGATGCGTTCGATCAGACGGACATAGGCGTCGGCCGTGTGCTTGCGGTTCATCGCCTTCAGGATGCGGTCCGATCCCGACTGCACCGGCAGGTGCAGATAGGGCATCACCTTCGGCTCCTCTCCGTGCAGGGCGATCAGGGCGTCGTCCATGTCGTTGGGATGGCTGGTGGTGTAGCGGATCCGCTCCAGCCCGTCGATCCGGGCCAGTTCGCGCATCAGCCGCGCCAGCGTCCAGTCGTCGCCGTGATAGGCGTTGACGTTCTGGCCCAGCAGCGTGATCTCGCGCACGCCGCGTTCCACCAGATCGCGCGCCTCAGTCAGAAGGCGCTGCGGCGCGCGGCTGACCTCCGCCCCGCGGGTGTAGGGCACGACGCAGAAGGCGCAGAACTTGTCGCAGCCTTCCTGCACCGTCAGAAAGGCGGTCGGGCCGCGCAGGGCCTTGCGCTGCGGCAGGTGGTCGAACTTGTCCTCGGGCGGGAAATCGGTGTCCACGGCCGGACCCTTGCCCTGCACCATGTCCGGCAGCCGGTGATAGCTTTGCGGCCCCACCACCAGATCGACCATCGGCATGCGGCGGATGATCTCCGCGCCTTCGGCCTGCGCCACGCAGCCGGCCACGCCGATCTTCATGTCGGGGTTCTTCCGCTTCAGCGGCCGCAGCCGGCCAAGGTCTGAATACAGCTTCTCGGACGCCTTTTCCCGGATGTGGCAGGTGTTCAGCAGGACCATGTCCGCGTCTTCGGCCCGGTCGGTCACGACATAGCCCTGCCCGCCCATGGCCTCGGCCATGCGCTCGCTGTCATAGACGTTCATCTGGCAACCGTAGGTCTTGATGAACAGTTTCTTCGCGTCGGCCATGATCGCTCTTTCGTGGGATGACGGCGTGTCTAACCGAAAAACATCGCCGATCGCAATCGAAGGTCTTGCCCTGCCCCAACGGCTTCCGCCATCTTGGCCCCGAAACGGCAATGGATGAATGAATGCGTTACCGCAATCTGGATGAGGTGATTGGCGCAAACGTATTTCGCAAGGGCCCTGTCGCAGTCATAATGGCCGAGGACGAGACCGAGGTCGGATCCTCGCTCGCGCATGCGCGGATGCTGGGCTTTCCCTGTGTGCTGCTGCTGACCCATGACGAGATTCGCGTCGCCCCCGAGGACGAGGCCCCCGTTCACCGCGTGACCTATGACGTGCATGCGGAAGACGCGATGCCGCGCGCCATGAACCGGCTGATCGCGGCGGCGCCGGGCGTATGGTTTCACTACTGCTTCAACGGCGAATACCTGTTCTATCCCTTCTGCGAAACGCGCGACGTGCGCGAACTGATCGCCTTCCACACCGAGGAACGGCGCTATTCCTTCCTCACCTACGTGGTGGACCTCTACGCGACGGACCTGAACGCCCATCCTGACGGCGTATCGGCCGAGGACGCGCATCTGGACCGCGCCGGCTATTACGCGCTGGGACGCGAGGATCCGCTGAACGGCTTTCAGCACAAGGACCGGCAGATGGACTTCTACGGCGGCCTGCGCTGGCGGTTCGAGGAGCACGTCCCCTATCACCGCCGCCGCATCGACCGCGTCAGCCTGTTCCAGGCCAAGGCGGGGCTGGAGATGCGCCCCGACTTCACCTTCAACGACGAGGAATACAACACCTATTCCTGCCCTTGGCACCACAACGCGACCACGGCCGTCTGCTCGTTCCGCGCAGCGAAGGCCCTGCGCACCAATCCCGGGTCGCGCCGCGAGGTGAAGGATTTCCGCTGGCATTACTCCGTGCCCTTTCGCTGGGACTCGCAGCAGCTGATGGATCTGGGCCTTCTGGAACCCGGGCAGTGGGTGTGACATCCGGGGCCGAATGAGGGCGCCAAAAATCTGTCAAAACCCTCTGGACAGCCCCGCGCCACTCGCTTATCAGACCCACACCAAACGCGGCGCGCCGCGAAAGTGCCCGGATAGCTCAGTTGGTAGAGCAACGGATTGAAAATCCGTGTGTCGGCGGTTCGACCCCGTCTCCGGGCACCATTCTTGTCCTGATGAAATACGATCACCCCTGCCGAGATGAGCTTCATGCCATCGGGTGCTTTGTGTTGGCCTGCCCCGCCAAAGGCGCGTCTGGGTAAGGCTGGGATGGTGCTCTCGGACAGCGGGCAAGGTCGTCCGTTTTGTTGGCCGGGCGCTGTCACTGTTTTGCGCCCCAGTCGAATGGTTCCGCGCCCTCGGCTTCGGCCTTGTCGATCCCATGACAAGTTTCGAACGGTGCGGCCGGGCGATCGGGACTCGCCGGGCTGCTGTCTGCCCCCCAGCCAGCATCAGGTAACGCTGATCGGCCTTTGCTTCGACCCCATCGACACCGTCCGGATCAAGGGTTAGCGGACTTTCTAATCCTGATCTTCCTTTTCGTCGGTGGGTTCCGCGCGATGGTTGAACGATTCTCCTATGGGCACTGGCGGCGGCACGGGAAGCACGCCCTTGTTCCGGCCGAGGGAAGATGCAGGTTGATGAGCGCCAGCTCATCTGCAAGCCTGTTGAAAAAGGGGAGGCCATGACCGTGCTTGCCATGACCGATCTGCGTGACGCCTCGGTCGAGATGTTCGAGGGTGAGCCGGAGCTTGCGGCGCTGCTGGGCTGCGACCCACGCACCGACCATCCCGTGGCGTCGGCGCTGGCGGCCTGCCTGCCCGAAGGGCCTGCGCGGGCCAGCGTCCTGCGACTGGCGACCGAGGTGTTTTCGGATCCCCGGCTGGCCGAGCTTGTGCTGTCGGACATCACCACCTGTGCCACCCGTGACGTGGATCCCGGCGGCCTTGCGGGCACGCTGCATTTCGCCCATGGCCTGCACGCGCTCTTGTCGCACCGGCTGACCCATGCGCTGTTCGGCGCGAACCGTCGATCCCTCGCGATGGCGGTGAAGGCGCAGTTCACGCGGGCGCTGGGCGTGGACCTGCTGCCCCAGGCGCGGATCGGACGCGAGGTGTGGTTCGATCACGGGCTCGGCCTCGTCATCGGGCAGACCGCCGTGATCGAGGCGGGCGTCAGCCTGTGGCACGGCGTCACCCTCGGCTCCAACCTGTCCGACCGGGGGGCGGATCGCCATCCGAAGGTCCGCGAAGGCGCGGTGATCGGGGCGGGCGCCCTTTTGATCGGAAACATCGAGGTGGGGGCCGGCGCGGTCGTGGCGGCGGGCGCGATCGTCACCCGGTCCGTCCCGGCCCACACCACCGTTGCGGGACCGAGGGCCGAAGACCGGCCCCGCCGTCCGGGCGCCTTTGCCGGATTCCCGACCCCTCCGGACAGGAGCTGATCATGCTGGGACTGGACCATCCGCTGGTGGCCGTGCGCGATCTGGAACGGGCGCGCGACACCTATCTGTCGCTCGGCTTCCGGATGAAGCCTGCGGGGCGGCACCCTTGGGGCACATCCACCGCGCTTGTGATCTTTCACCGCCAGCTGCTGGAACTGGTGTCGGTCTGGGACCGCGATCTTCTGTCCACCTATCCGGCGGGCGACTTCCTGTTCGGCCGGCACGTCGCGGATCATCTGGCGCAACGCGAAGGCGTCGCCCTGTCCGCCCTCCAATCCGACGATGCGATGGCCGACGCCGCGGCCGTGGCCGCGCGGGGCGGCACCGTGCGCGGCCGGATCGACTTCGGCCGCGACGTCACGCGCGACGACGGGACGCCGGACCGCACCTCCACCACGCTGGCGGTGTTCACGCGCGACGGGCTGCCGCGCCTGTCGATGTTCGCCTGTCAGCAGCACCGGCGCGACCTGATCGAGTTTCCGGAATGGATGGATCATCCCAACGGCGCCATCGGCTTCGCCTCCGCCACCATCCTGGCCGAGGATCAAGCCCCCGTGCGCGACTGGATGGCCGCCCTGCACGGGGCCGACGCGATCACGGGCCGGACGGACGGCTTCAATGTGCAGACGGCGAAGGGCGCGTGGCGGGTGCGGAACCGGCAGGGGGCCGAAGCCCTGTTCGGCCCCCTGCCCCAGGGGTTGGCGGCGGACGGTGCCGCCTCCGTCATCTCCCTCGACATTCTGGCAGACCTGCCGCGCCTTCGCCCGTTCCTGTCCACCTTCGCGGTGCGCGAGGTGGGCGGCGCGGTCGTGCTGCCCGAACACGACCGTCTGGGCGGCATCCTTCTCAGCTTCGTTCAGCCGGGGGCGTAGCCGAAGCTGACCGGGGGTTCGGCCGCCGTTTCCACCCAGACGCTTTTCGTCTGCGTGTAGGCCATCAGCGCCTCCTTCCCCGAGGAGCGGCCGTAGCCCGACCGGCCAAACCCGCCAAAGGGCGAACAGACGTTGATCGTCTTGTAGGAGTTCACCCAGAACGTGCCCGCCCGTACCGACGCGGCCATCCGATGTGCGCGGCCGACATCGGCCGTCCACACGGCGCCGGCCAGGCCGTAGGGGTTGTCGTTGGCCAGCGCGACGGCCTCTTCCTCGCTCTCGAACGTCAGGACGGACACGACAGGGCCGAAGATCTCCTCCCGCGCGACGGACATGCCGGGGGTCACGTTGTCCAGGATCGTGGGTGCGAAGTAGAACCCGCCCGAGTTTTCCAGGGGTTCGGGGCGCGCCCCGCCGGCGGCCAGACGCGCGCCCTCAGCCACGCCCGCCTGCACCATCTCCCCGATCTTGTCCCATTGGCGGCGGTTGTTGATCGGGCCGACATGCGTCGCCTCGTCGAAGGGATGGCCAAGGGCGATGCGGTTCGCGGCGTCGGCATAGGCCTCGACAAACCGCTCATGCACCGACCGGTGCACCAGCAGGCGGGACCCGGCGACGCAGCTTTGCCCCGCCCCCGCAAAGATCGCGGCCTGCGCCCCTACGATGGCGCGCCCCAGATCGGCGTCCGGGAACACGATGTTGGCCGACTTCCCGCCCAGTTCCAGCACGCAAGGCACGGTGTTCCGGGCTGCCGCCGCCGCAATGGCCGATCCGGCCTGCGCCGACCCCACGAACACCACCAGCCCCGTCTTCGTATGCGTGACGCCCGTCTGCCCCGCCGTCAGGCCGCCGCCCGCGATCACGTTCACCAGCCCGCGGGGCGCGCCCCCCAACTCGCACATCCGGCCAAGGATGAGGGTGGAAAGAGGCGTCAGTTCCGACGGCTTGATGACGACGCCGTTGCCCGCACAGATGGCGGGCGCGATCTGCCAGCCGCCGGTGAACAGCGGCGCGTTCCAGGGCGTGATCTGCATCACCACGCCGATCGGTTCCTGCCGGGTGTAGTTGAAGTGGCTGGACGGGACGGGGATCACGTCGCCATAAAGCTTATCGCACCAGCCCGCGTAATACTCGAACATTTCGGCCACGCGCAGCGCCTCGCCGCGGATGTCGCGGATCGGGCGGCCGGCGGACCGGCTCTCGATCTCGGCGATCAGGGGGGCATGGGCGCGGATCTGCGCGGCGATGGTCCACATGATGCGGCCCCGCGCGGCGGCGGGCATCGCCATCCATTCGCGCTGCGCGCGTTCGGCGGCGTCCATGGCGGCGTCGATCTCGGCCCGGCCGGCGTCGGGGAAGGACGCGAAGACCTGCCCCGAGGCGGGGTCCGTCAGATCCAGCGATGCGCCGGAGCCCGTGACGATCTCGCCCCCGATCAGGCTGCCGATCCCGGCCCCCGGGAACACGTCGCGGTACAGGGCGAGGATGCGCTCGGCCTGTTCGGCCGCGGTGATGGTCAGGGTCATCGCTTTATCCTTTCGTTCGGAAATCGCCCATGCGGGTGAAATCCTCGGTGAGGCCATAGGGAGAGGCGACCCAGAGGTCGGCCGCCTTTTCCGTCAGCGGCATGGGGGTGCCGGTGTCGGCGGCCAGCTTGCGCGCCAGGCGCACGTCCTTTTGCATTAGCGCCATGGTGAAGCCGCTGTTGAAGCCTTCGTTCATCACCCAGGTCGGGAAGTGCACTTCGGACAGCATCGACCGCCCGGACGCGGCGTTCAGCACTGCCAGCGTGGATTCGGCCGAAATCCCGGCCGCTTCGGCCAGACGCAGCCCTTCGGCGGTGGTGACCATGTGCGCGGCGCACAGAAGGTTGTTCACCAGCTTTGCCACGTTGCCCGCGCCGCTGTCGCCCACATGGATCGCCTTGGCCGACAAGGCGTCGATCACGGGACGCGCATCCTCAAGATCCGCCGTGGCGCCGCCGATCATCATGGTCAGCGCGCCCTTCGCCGCCCCGGCCGGGCCGCCTGACACGGGCGCGTCCAGAAAGCCGTGCCCCATCCCCGCCAACGTTTCCGCCAGCGCCCGCGACACCCCGGGTTCCGAGGTGGAGGTGTCGATCACCACGATCCGCCCGCGCGTCTGCAGCCGGTCGCGCACCTGATCGACCACGTTGGCCACATCCTGCGCCGTGGGGAGGGAGAAGACGATGCGGTCGGCGGCGAACACCGCCTCCAGCGTGTCGACCGGCTCCACCCCCTCGGCCCGCGCCAGATCGCGCCGCGCGGGGGACAGGTCGAAGCCCAGCGTGCGGAAGCCCGCCCGCACCGCCGACATGGCCATTCCCAGCCCCATGGCCCCCAATCCGACAACCCCGACCGTCATGTTCGCCGCCATGCGCCGCGCCTCCTCTTTTGTTATCGCGACAGGATTTCGCACCGGGGGGGTGTTGCGCTAGCGTTCAACCGGGGAACAAGGCGTTGCGATTTCAGGAACGCCCGGCAAAGCTGGCCATGGCCCCTTCCAGATGCTGCACCAGCGCCGTGACCGAGGCCGGAAGCCGCCGCCGCGCCCGCACCATCAGGTGGGCCGAGGCGCCGGTGAAGGCCAGATCCTCCAGCTCCCGCACCTCGGCCGCGCCTTCGGCCAGATCCATGGCCACCGAGGCCCGGGGCAGGAACGCGATCCCGAGGCCCGAGGTCACGAACCGCCGCAGCGCGTCGATGGAGGTGGTGATGAGCCGCGGCGAGAGCGCCAGCCCGCTGTCGGAGGCGACGCGCGCCAGAAGATCCGTCGTGCCGTGACCGGCGGGCAGCAGGGCGATGGGATGGCGCAGGCACTCGGCCAGCGCGACCTGCCGCCCCCGCGCCAGCGGGTGCCCTGGCGGCAGCACCGCGCACAAGGGATGGCGCGCCTGCGCCACGCTGCGCACCGCCCCCGTCACGGGCGGGTTGTAGGCGATGCCGATGTCGCTGTCACCATTGACCAGTGCCGCCACCACCGCGTCGGTCGATCCGATCCGCAGTTCATAGCGGACATGCGGCGTTGCGGCCATGATCCCGGCCAGCCCGTTCTGCACGAAATCGGCCAGGAATCCTTCGCCGCAATGGATGCGGACGTGGCGCTGCTGGATGCCGCGCAGGTCCGACAGCTGCTCGGCCAGGATGCCGAACTCCTCCACCGCGCGGCGGGCGTGTTCTAGGACAAGGCTGCCCGCATCGGTCAGCGTGACGCCGCGCGCGGTCCGGTCGAACAGGGGCACGCCCAGCTCCGCCTCCATGTCGGCGATCTGGCGCGACACGATGGAGGGGGCCAGCCCCAGATGCGCCGCCGCCGCCCGGATCGATCCCAGGCGGTGCACGGCCAGATAGATGCGGATGTCGCGGGCGTCGAGGGTCATCCCCGCAGGATGATGACCCGTCGCGCGGCCTGTCAAGCCGCGCCCAGTTCGGCCCGCGCCAGCGCCACCCAGAAGGCCGCGGCCCCTTCAAGGATGTTGTCGTTGAAGTCGAACCGCGGGGAATGAAGGCCGGGATTGTCCCCGTCCCGCGCCGCGCCCATCCAGAAGTAGCAGCCGGGCACCTCGTCCAGCATGAAGGCGAAATCCTCGGCCGCCATGCTGGGATCGGTGTCCGCCACGGTCAGCCCCGCGGCCGCGGCCACCTCCCGCACGCGCCGGGCGTGGGGGGCGGAATTCAAAGTGGACGGGTAGCGCCGTTCGTAATACAGGTCCGCCCGGCATCCGAGGCCCGCGGCCACGCCGTCCGCCAGCCCGCGCATCCGCCCTTCGATCAGGTCGCCGATGGCGGGATCGAACCAGCGGGTGGTGCCGCGGATCACGGCGGTTTCGGGCAGGACGTTCCAAGCCTCGCCCCCATGAACCTGCGTGACCGACACGACGGAACTGCGCAGCGGGCTGACGTTCCGCGCCGCGATGGATTGCAGCGCCGTCACGATGTGCGCGGCCGCAAGAAGCGAATCCGCGCCTTCATGTGGCATTGCCCCATGCGCGCCGGCGCCGGTCACCGTGATCTCGAACACGGCGAAGGCGGCCATCATCTCGCGGTCGCGGGCCACCAGCGTGCCGGGGGCCGCGCCGGGCCAGTTGTGCATGGCATAGACGGCGTCCACCGGGAACCGGGTGAACAGCCCCTCGCGGATCATGGCGCCCGCGCCGCCCTCGTTCTCCTCGGCCGGTTGGAAGATGAAGCGCAGGGTGCCCGTGAAGGGTGTTTCCGCCAGAACGCGGGCGGCGGCCAGCGCCGTCACCACATGCCCGTCATGCCCGCAGGCATGGGCCCGCCCCGCGTGGCGCGAGGCCCAGTCCACGCCCGACGTTTCCGTCATCGGCAGCGCGTCGATGTCGGCGCGGATGCCGATGGACGGACCTTCCCCCTTTGTCAGAGAGGCGACGACGCCCGTGCGCCCCACCCCCGTCTGCACGTCGTAGCCCCAGCCGGTCATCTTCCCGGCGATGAAGGCCGCCGTCTCGTGCTCGGCAAAGCCCAGTTCGGGGTGGGCGTGCAGATGGCGCCGCCAGGCGATGGCCTCCGCGATCTGGTCCTGCGGGATCATCCGAACATCCGCAGCGTCAGGTCCGCGATCACGACAGAGCCGAGATAGGTCCCCAGCATCACGCAGATGGCCACAATCACGATCTTCCACCCCGAGGTGCGGGCGATGGCGAATTCCTTCGACGACAGCGCAAGGCCGCCATAGGCCAGCGCCGGGGTGGCCAGCGACAGGAAGTTGATCTTGCCGACCTGCGCCACCACCCATTCGGATCCGGGCACGCCCGGAATGGTGATGACGATGGCGATCAGCGACACCCAGGCAACGGATGGCAGGTAGAACGGCATGAACCGCGCCAGCATCAGCCCGAGGACGGAACAGACGTAAAGGATCGCCATGCCGGGAAACGCCTCGGCCGCGCCCACGCCGGTGGAGACGTAATTCGCCACGCCGCCGATGACGCAGGCGATCAGCAGCAGGAGCATGGTCTCGCCCACGCGGATGCCGCGTTCGTCCACGGGTTCGATGTCCAGTTTCAGATGTTCGGTGGTCTGCATGATCGCGCCCTCAGTAAAGGTCCGGCCGCGCCTTGCGGAACAGCCATTGGGTCAGGGGAAGAGCCACGAACATGCCCACGTAAAGTCCGGTCGCATAGGTCAGCACGTTGGACGCGCCGGCCAGGCCCAGGATCAGGTCCTTGTTCTCCGGCTCGGCCGTGACGAGCCCGCCCGTGCAGGCCGCGAGCATCGAGCCCGAACCGACGCCGCAGGACATCGCCAGCGCCCGGATGTCGAACAGGCCGGTGGCGTGCACCAGCACCGGGATGACGGCGAAGATGAAGGTGCCGATCAGCGTGCCCGTGGCGTAGACGCCCATGACGCCCGCCCCCTCGGGGCTGTCGAGGCCGTATTTCTCGGCCACCAGGGCAAGGTTGGGTTCCCGGTCGATGGAATACACGGCGCCCACGGTTTCGCGCCCCATGCGCAGGACATAGACGGCGATGGGAAACGCGACGACGATGGTGCCGAGGTTTCCGATCTCCTGCAGGATCAGGGCGGGCCCCGCCTCGATGATCGCGTCAATCTGCGGGCCGACGGTGGTGCCGAACTTCGCCACGAATGGCGTGATCGCGATGGTGATCATGGCGCCCGCGAACTTCTGCACGTTCGGCGTCAGCACGCGGCCGGTGGCGCGGGTGATGTTGGGGTTCAGCGCGATCCCCATGGCGAAGGCATACAGCATGGGCAGCAGCACGATGGCCGCGATGCCGATGGGAATGCGGATGATGCCGATCGCCTCGGCGACGATGACGATGGCCAGCACGAAGACGTGCAGGGAAAGATGGCGCGGTTCGAAAACGCCCGAAGTCGGCATCCTGTCCTCCATGTTGATTGTTATCTTTTTGCGACAGTATGAAAGTCGCATTTTCACGCGACCAGATCGCAAATTGGAACACAGCGTTGCCCGCGCAGCAACACCGTCCTTCACAAGGGCAGCGTCTGGCGCACGTCCTCGATGAACAGCTTGCGGATCTGCAGGACGATCTGGTCGGCATGTATCTGCGCCAGGCGGTCGGCGCGGTCGAGGTCGCGGGTCGCGATCGCCTCGATCATCTCGTCATGCTCGCCCACATACTGTTCGGGCAGGCGGTCGTCATAGGACTGGTAGTAGATGCGCAGCAGGCGCCGTCCGTCGTCCAGCACCCGCAGGCACAGGGCATGAAAATACGGGTTGCGGCCCGCCTCGGCGATGGCCGCGTGGAATTCGCGGTTGGCAGCGATCATGCGCAGCGCGTCCCCCGCCTGCATCGCGGCCGAGAACTGTTCCTGCAGGGCGCGGATGCGGACAAGGTCCGCCTTGCGGTGGTGCTGGGCCGCCAAGCGCAGCGTGACGCGGTACATCAGCGTCAGCGCGTCGAAGAAGGCGTTCAGGTTCAGTAGGTCGATGTTGGAGATGATGGTGCTGCGGTTCGGCAGCGTAGTGACCAGCCCCTCCCCCGCCAGCCGCACCAGCGCCTCGCGGATCGGGGTGCGGGACATGTTGAAACGTTCCGCCAGCTGCACCTCGTCCACGGGGTGGCCGGGCGGCAGGGTCAGGTCCAGGATCTCGTCGCGCAGCGTGTCGTAGACGACCTTCACGCCCGAGCCGCGCTTGCGTTCGGAAAGGGTTTCGGACGGTTTGCTGGTCATGTCGGTCCCCCTGACACTGTGCGGGGCCCGTGTATCAGCCCCGCACCGCGGTTGCATGTCGAAAACGCCCGCCTCAGGCGGCCTTGGACCAGTCCGCATACCATGCGTCGAACAGGCGCAACTGCGCTTCGACGTAATGACGCTGGCTGTCGGTCAGGCTGTCGGTCTCGTTGAAGTGCAGGCTGTATTCCGGCGCGCCCTTCAGCACCATCATGTGCTTGTAGTAGAGGACCAGATCCGGCCCCTCGTCGAAGGAGCACAGCACACCCAGCGCGCGCTCCAGCTCCTCGGCCTTGCGGCGGGCGGTGGCGTCGCCGGTGGCGGCCGCCTGCGAGAGTTCCACGAGGTGCAGCACCTCGCGCGGCAGGACGTTGCCGATGCCGGTGATCGCGCCCACGGCGCCGCAGTTGACGAAGCCATGCACCACCGCGGTGTCCACGCCCACCATCAGGGACACGCCCTCCCCGCTCGTGATGTTCTCTCCGGCATAGCGCATGTCGGCAAGGCCGCCGAACTCCTTGAACCCGACAAGGTTCGGATGTTCGGCCCGCAGCGCGAAGAAGAGGTCGGCGCGGGTGGCGAAGCCGTAATAGGGGCTGTTGTAGATCACCGCCGGCACATCCGGCGCGGCCGAAAGAATGGCCTTGAAATGCGCCTTCTGCGCGGTGGGGGACGGCCCCCGCGACAGAACGCGCGGGATGACCATCAGCCCCTTGGCGCCCACCTTCTGCGCATGGGCCGCGTGCGCCACGGCCAGCGCGGTGTTCACGGCCCCCGTACCGACGATGACCGGCACGCCCGCCTTCACCAGACGCTCCACCCCCTCCATCCGCTCCGCATCGGTCAGAAGCGGCCAGTCCCCCATCGACCCGCAATAGACGACGGCGGACATGCCTTGCCCGATCAACTCCTTCCCCTTGGCAACAAGGGCGTCGAAGTCGGGACGGCGGTCGGGGGTGCAGGGGGTCATCAGCGCGGGGACGCAGCCGGAAAAGATGCTCATCTCTCTCTCCATGAGTGGACAGATTTTATGTATACTTTTTGGATACAGATAGTCTACATGAATCAAAAAGGCGGATGCCGCCGAAGATCCTGAGCCAGGGCGGTTCGCAAATGCAGGGTGTGGGCCTGGGCCAGATGGTCCGCCTGCGCGATGTCGCGAGACGTGATGGCCGCCAGCAGCGCCTCGTGCTGGGACATGCCTTCGGGGTGCGGATCCACGGTCGACGGATGAAGGCACCAAAGGCGCCGCTCCTCGTCCAGCAGGCGACACAAGAGCGTGGTGTAGTAGGGATTGCGCCCCGCCCCGGCGATGGCGGCGTGAAGCTCGCGGTCCGCGATGGCCCGATCCCGCACGCTTCGGGCCCGGGTGAACCGTGCTTGGCAGACACGGATCGCGGCCAGATCCGCCTCCGTCCGGCGCTCGGCGGCCAGCCGGGCCGTCACCCGGTGCATCAGCGTCAGCGCCTCAAGGAACGGGCGCAGGTTCACGAGGTCCACCGTCGACACGATGGCGGAGCGGTTGGGCAGCACCGTCACCAGCCCTTCGGAGGCCAGCCGCACGATCGCCGCCCGGACCGGCGTCCGCGACATGAACAGCCGTTGCGCCAGATGGATCTCGTCGATGGGGCTGCCGGGCGCGCGGACGAGGTCGAGGATCTCCTCGCGCAGAAGGGCGTGGACAAGGTCCACCCCCTCGCCGCGCCGTCTTCGGGGCCCCTCGTCCCCCGGCATCAGACGGCGTCCAGTCCCAAGGCCTGCAGACGCTCCAGCTCCTCCCACTCAGTGTCCGACAGGCGGATGCCCTCGGCTTCGGACACGGCCCGCGCGGCGAAGCGGCGCTGCGAGGGCAGGCGCGCGCCCTGCCCCAGGATCGCCTCGAACAGGCCTTCGGCGCGCGAAAACGGGTCGCCCGGGCGGCCGGCCGCGAACCGTTCGGGGCTGAAGGCGAGGATCAGTTCCCCGTGACGCGGCAGCAGCCACATGCCGCCCAGGCTGTCGCGCGCCTCGGGGCTGGTCAGGTCGCCGATCATCGCACCGGCCAGCAGCTCGATCATGGTGGAGATGGCCGATCCCTTGTGGCCGCCGAAGGGCAGCATCGCCCCTTCCAGCGCGCGGTCGGGATCGGTCGTGGGTTGTCCCTCGGCGTCGATGGCCCAGCCTTCGGGCAGGGGGGTTCCGGCGCGGCCATGCAGTTCCACCTCGCCCCGCGCGGCGACGCTGGTGGCGAAGTCGAAGACATAGGGATACTGGTCCGGCCGCGGCCAGCCGAAGGCGATCGGGTTCGTGCCCAGAAGCGCCTGCGTCCCGCCCGTAGGCGCTACGGTCGCATAACTTGGGCACATCGCAAGGGCTGCGAGACCCATCGACGCCAGCGCCTCCACCTCAGGCCAGAGGGCCGAAAAATGAGTGCAGTCGTTGATGACCAGCGTCGCCACGCCCAGCGCCCGCGCCCGCTCGGCCAGAACCGGCGCGCCCAGTTCGAACCCGGCGCAGGAAAAGCCACCCTTCGCGTCGATCCGCAGGATGCCCGAGCCGTCATCGGCCAGCACCGGCACGGCTTGGGGTGCCACCTTGCCCGCCCTGATCGTCCGCAGGCAGCCCGCGATCCGGTAAAGGCCGTGGGACTTGCAGGCGTCCCGCTCCGCTGCAACGATGACGCGGGCCAGGGCGTCGGCCTGAACATCGTCGACGCCCGCCCCCCGGAAGATGTCCGCAACCCGTATCGTCAGATCAAGGGAGGTGATGGGCGCCTGTGTCATTCCAACTCCTTCGGCATGCCGTGAATCCTTAGAGTATACATACAGTATTCTTGTTGATTCACAAACAAGCCAGCGTCATGGTTTGGTGACAAGGTCGAATCAACGGCCACCATCAGGGAGCGTCACCATGAAGACCGCCGTCGTGGCCGGGCTGCTTGCCGCCACATGCCTTTCGCCTGCCGCACATGCCGATGCGCTGGACGACATCATCTCCTCGGGCACGCTCCGCTGCGCTGTGGTGCTCGATTTCCCGCCCATGGGATCGCGCGACGCCGACAACAACCCGATCGGTTTTGACGTCGACTACTGCAACGACCTGGCCGCCGCGCTGGGCGTGGAGGCCGAGATCGTCGAGACGCCCTTCCCCGAGCGCATCCCCGCGCTGATGTCGGGCCGGGTCGACGTGGGCGTCGCCTCCACCTCCGACACTCTGGAGCGTGCGAAGACCGTGGGCATGACCATCCCCTATTTCGCCTTCCAGATGGCGGTCACGGCCAAGGACGGCGCGGGCGTCGCCTCGTTCGAGGACATGAAGGGCAAGACGGTCGGCGCCACCGCCGGCACGTACGAGGCGATCGCGCTGGAAGAGCAGGTCAAGGAATGGGGTGAGGGCACGTTCCGCCCTTACCAGACGCAGGCGGACGTGTTCCTCGCCCTCAGCCAGGGGCAGATCGACGCCACCGTGTCCACCTCCACCGTGGCGCAGGCCAACGTCAAGACCGGCAACTTCCCTGGCATCTCGGTCGTAGGCAGCGCGCCCTTCGACACCGACTACGTCGCCCTCTTCGCCATGCGCGAGGAATACGGCCTGCTGAACTACCTCAACCTCTTCATCAACCAGCAGGTGCGCACGGGCCGCTACGCCGAGCTGTACGAGAAGTGGGTGGGGGGCGACCTGCCCGACTTGACCGTCCCCGGCACCTACCGCTGAGCCTTCGCGCCGGCCCCGGGCCGGCGCCCCTGTCCGGGACGGCCACGATGTTCAACTACACCTTCCGCTGGAACCAAGCGCTGAACGCGCTGCCGCAGATGTTGGACGGCGCGCTGGTCACGCTGCAGATCGCGCTTTTGTCGATGGTGATCGGCGTGGCCGTGGCGGTTGCGCTGACGCTGTTCCGCCTGTCCGGCAACCGCGTCCTGCGCGCGATCGCCGCCACATGGGTTGAACTTGCGCGCAACACGCCCGCCCTGTTCCAGATCTACATGGCGCATTTCGGCCTCGGGGCCTTTGGCATCCACCTCAGCCCCTACGCCTCGCTTCTGGCGGGGATCGCGTTCAACAACGCAGGGTACCTCGCCGAAAATTTCCGCGGCGCGCTGAAGGCTATCCCGGACACGCAGACGCGGGCCGCCCGGTCGCTGGGCATGCCCGCCGGGCAGGCGTTCCGGCTGATCGTGATGCCGCAGATGTTCCGCGTGGCCTTCCTGCCCGCGACCAACCAGATGGTCTGGGCGATCCTCATGACCTCGCTTGGCGTGACCGTGGGCATGAACACCGACCTTGCGGGCATCACGCAGGAGCTGAACGCGCGATCCTTCCGCACGTTCGAGTTCTTCGCGATCGCGGCTGTCATCTACTACGTGATCGCCAAGGCCGTCACCCTTGCCGCGCAGGCCTTCGCCTGGCGCATGTTCCGGTACTGAGGAGGCCGCCATGTTCGACACCGCCCTGTCCTGGAACGACATGATCTTCCTTGCGCAAGGGGCGGGGATGACGCTGATGGTCACCGCCGTCGCGGTTCTTGCGGGCACGGTCATGGGCATCGTCTTCGGCGTCCTGCGCTATCAGCTTGGCACCTGGTGGTCGCTGCCGCTGACCTTTGTTCTCGACATCTTCCGCTCGGTCCCGCTCCTCATCCAGCTCGTGCTCGGCAATGCCTTCCAGGCCATCGCGCGGCTGGGGTGGGAGCCGTTCACGACCTCCTGCGTGATCCTCTCGCTCTACACCGCTGCCTATTGCACCGAGATCGTGCGCGGCGGGATCGAGGCCGTGCCCCCCACCACCCGCCGCGCCGCCCGGTCGCTGGGCCTGACCTGGTGGGGCGACATGCGGTACATCGTGGCGCCGCTGGCCACGCGCGTGTCGCTGCCCGCCTGGATCGGCCTGACGCTGGGCGTGCTGAAGGACAGCGCGCTGGTGCTGTGGCTGGGCCTGATCGAGCTGTTGCGCGCGTCCCAGATCCTCGTGACCCGGCTGCAGGAGCCGCTGTTCATCCTGATGATCTGCGGCGCCATCTACTTCCTGCTCAGCTTCCCGATAGCGCGCCTTGGCGGCTATCTCGAGAAACGGTGGTCCCCCCATGATTGAGATCCAGAACGTCCGCAAATCCTTCGGCACGCTGGAGGTGCTGAAGGGCATCGACCTTTTCGTTCAGAAGGGCGAGGTGCTGACCGTCATCGGCGGTTCCGGTTCCGGCAAGTCCACCCTGCTGACCTGCATCAACGGGCTGGAGCCGATCGACAGCGGCCGCATCCTTCTGGACGGGACGGAGGTGCACGCCAAGGGCACCGACCTGAACCGGTTGCGGCGCAAGGTGGGCATCGTGTTCCAGCAGTGGAATGCCTTTCCGCATCTGACGGTGCTGGAAAACGTTATGCTGGCCCCCCGCAAGGTGCTGAAGCAGCCGAAGGCGGAGGCCGAGGCGATGGCCGTGAAGCAGCTGACCCATGTGGGTCTGGGCGACAAGCTGCGCGTCTACCCCTCGCGCCTGTCAGGTGGCCAGCAGCAGCGCATGGCCATTGCCCGCGCGCTGGCCATGTCGCCCGAATACATGCTCTTCGACGAGGTGACCTCCGCCCTCGATCCGCAGCTGGTGGGCGAGGTTCTGGACACCCTGCGGATGCTGGCGCGCGAGGGGATGACGATGATCTGCGTCACCCACGAGATGAAGTTCGCGCGCGAGGTGTCGGACCGTGTCGCCTTCTTCCACAAGGGCGTCATGGCCGAGATCGGGCCGCCCGACACCTTCTTCGGCGCCCCGCGGACGGCCGAACTGCAGCAGTTCCTGTCGGCGACGCACTGACATGGCGGATGTGATCGTCATCGGCGCGGGGGTCGTCGGCCTGTCGTCCGCGCTGGCGCTGCAGGCGCGGGGGCTGTCGGTGACGGTTCTGGACCGCGAAGGCCCGGCGGCGGGGGCGTCGGCGGGCAATGCCGGGGCCTTCGCCTTCACCGACATCCTGCCGCTCGCCTCCCCCGGTCTGCTGCGCAAGGCGCCGCGCTGGCTGATGGACCCGCTGGGGCCGCTGTCGGTCCCGCCCGCCTATGCCGCCCGGATCGCGCCGTGGATGTACCGCTTCTGGCGCGCGTGCCACCCGTCGCGGGTCGCCGCCTCCACCGCCGCGCAGACGGCGCTGATGGACCTGTCGAAGGAGGAGCTGGAGCCGTTTCTGGCTGCCACCGGCACGCTGCCGATGCTGCGTCGCGACGGCAACCTTCAGGTCTACGAGTCCGCGGGGGAACTGGCCGCGTCGCAGCCCGGCTGGGACGCCCGCGCGGCCCACGGCATCGCCTTCACCCACATGACGGCCGAGGAGATGGCCGGGATCCAGCCCGGCCTGTCCCCCTGCTTCACCCACGGCACCTTCACCCCCGGCTGGCATTCCATCGCCGATCCGAAACTGTATGTTCTGGCGCTGGCCGAACGGTTCCGCGCGCAGGGCGGCGTGATCGCCCTTGCGAACGTGACCGAGCTGCGGGCGGACGCGGATCATGTGCAGGTCGGCTTTCACCGCGCCGCCCATGCCGTGATCGCGGCCGGCGCGTTTTCACACCGGTTGGCGGCGCTGACGGGCGACCGCATCCCGCTGGAAACCGAGCGCGGCTACAACACCACCCTGCCCCCGGGCGCCTTCGACCTGCGCACGCAGGTCACCTTCGGCGGCCACGGTTTCGTGGTCAGCGCCCTGTCCACCGGGATCCGGGTGGGTGGCGCGGTGGAACTGGGCGGTCTGGCCCTGCCCCCGAACTACGCCCGCGCGGCGGCGATGCTGGACAAGGCCGCCACCTTCCTGCCCGGCCTGAAGACCGAGGGCGGCACCCAGTGGATGGGCTTCCGCCCGTCCCTGCCCGACAGCCTGCCCGCCATCGGGCGGGCCCGCACCAGCCCACGCGTGATCCACGCCTTCGGGCACGGCCATCTGGGCCTGACGCAGTCGGTCGGCACGGCCCGCCTCGTGGCCGACCTCGTCACCGGTGCGCCGCCCGCGGTCGACCTCGCCCCCTTCTCGCCCCAAAGGTTCTGACATGACGACCCACACCTTCTCCTGCATCGACGGGCACACCTGCGGCAACCCGGTCCGCCTCGTCTCGGGCGGCGGGCCGCGGCTGGAGGGGGCGACGATGCTGGAACGCCGCGCCCATTTCCTGCGCGAGTTCGATTGGATCCGCACCGGCCTGATGTTCGAACCGCGCGGCCACGACATGATGTCGGGTTCCATCCTGTATCCGCCCACCCGCCCCGACTGCGACGTGGCCGTGCTGTTCATCGAAACGTCGGGCTGCCTGCCGATGTGCGGCCACGGCACCATCGGCACCATCACCATGGCGATCGAGAACGGCCTTATCCACCCCCGCACCCCCGGCCGCCTGTCCATCGACACCCCGGCCGGTAAGGTCGACATCACCTATGTCCAGGAAGGCCGCTTCGTGGAGGAGGTGCGCCTGACCAACGTTCCGGGCTTCCTGCATTCCGAAGGCCTGACCGCGCAGGTGGAAGGGTTGGGGGAGATCGTGGTCGACGTGGCCTATGGCGGCAACTTCTATGCCATCGTGGAGCCGCAGGCCGCCTTCCGCGACATCGCCGACCACACCGCGGGGCAGCTGATCGACTGGTCGCCCAAGCTGCGCGCGGCCCTGAACGCCAAGTATGAGTTCCTGCACCCCGAAAATCCGGCGATCTGCGGGCTGTCGCACATCCTGTGGACCGGGGCGGCCACCGTTCCCGGCGCCCATGCGCGCAACGCCGTGTTCTATGGCGACAAGGCGATCGACCGGTCGCCCTGCGGCACCGGAACCTCGGCCCGGATGGCGCAACTGTCGGCGAAGGGCCGGCTGGCGGTGGGGGACGAATTCATCCACGAATCCATCATCGGCAGCCTGTTCAAGGGCCGGGTGGAAGCGGCGATCACCGTGGCGGGCACGCCGGCCATCATCCCCTCCATCGCCGGATGGGCGCGGATGACCGGCTACAACACCATCTTCATCGACGATCGCGATCCCTTCGCGCATGGCTTCGTCGTCAAATGATCGCCCGCCGGATCGTCGCGGGCACCGCCGAAGGCCCCGTGATCGTGGCCAAGGAAGGGCTCAGCTTCTGGGGTGGTGTCGATCCTGCCACGGGGCGCGTGATCGACGCGCATCATCCGCTGGCGGGGGTTTGCCTGACCGGGGCGGTGCTAATGATGCCCACCAGCCGCGGATCCTGCACCGGCAGCGGGGTCCTGCTGGATTTGGCGATGACCGGCCGCGCTCCCGCCGCCCTCGTGTTCCGCACGGACGAGGATGTGCTGACCCTTGGCGCGCTGATCGCGGGGCGGATGTTCGACCGGACTCTGCCGGTGCTGCGGCTGGACGCGTCGGCCTATGACGCGCTGGCGCGCGCCGAACGCGCGACGATCACCGCGACGCATCTGGTGGCGGATGACCTGTCGCTGTCCCTGACCGACCTCCCTACCGCGCTGACCCTGTCGGACGCCGACCGCGCGAGGCTGGCCGGCCCGCCCGCCCGACGGCTGGCGATGGAGGTGATCTGCGCCATGGCCGCCCAGCAGGGTGCCACCGAACTGGTGGACGTAAGCCAGGCCCATGTCGACGGCTGCATCTATGCCAGCCCCGCCAACCTGCTGTTCGCCGAGGCGATGGCAGACATGGGCGCGCAGGTCTGCATCCCCACCACGATGAACGCCATCTCGGTCGACCGGGCGAACTGGCGGGCGCAGGGGGTTCCGCCGTCCTTCGGTGGCCCGGCCAGCCGTCTCGCCGACGCCTATGTGCGGATGGGGGCGCGGCCCAGCTTCACCTGCGCGCCTTATCTTCTGGACAGCACGCCGAAGCGGGGCGACCGGGTGGCCTGGGCGGAATCGAACGCGGTGGTCTACGCCAACTCCGTCATCGGCGCGCGCACGGTGAAGCATCCGGATTTCCTCGACCTGATGATCGCGCTGACCGGGCGCGCGCCCCTGTCAGGCGTCTATCGCGACGCCGACCGCGTCCCCCGGCGGATCATCGGGGTGGAGGTTCCGCCCGGTCACGACGACGCCCTCTGGCCGCTGATCGGCTATGTCGCGGGACTGCGCGCGCCGGACCGCATCCCGATCCTGACCGACCTCCCTGCCGCCGACACCGACGCGCTGAAGGCGATGTGCGCGGCCTTCGGCACCACCTCCGCCGCGCCGATGCTGCACATCGACGGCCTGACGCCCGAGGCGGCGATGCCCGACACCGCCGACCGCGCCACCATCACCCGCGCCGACCTTGCCGATGCATGGCGCCAGTTCAACGCGGGCCCGGCCGAGGTGGACCTGATCGCCATCGGCAGCCCCCACGCGTCCTTGGGGGAGTGCCGGACGCTCGCGGCGCTGGTGACGGGCACGCGCGCCAGGGTAAAGGTGATCGTCACCTGCGGCCATGACATCCTTGCCGCCGCCCGGGCCGAAGGCACGCTGGCCGTGCTGGAAGCGTTCGGCGCGCAGGTGGTGCCGGATCTTTGCTGGTGCTCCATCTCCGAACCGGTGTTCCCGCCCGACACGCGCGTTCTTTTGACGAATTCGGGCAAGTACGCCCATTACGCGCCGGGCCTGTCGGGCCGCGCCGTGCGCTTCGGCAGCCTTGCCGATTGCGCCCGTGCCGCCGTCACCGGTCGCGCCCCCGGACTTCCCCCCTGGCTGAAGGAGCCGCCATGCGCAGCGTGAAGACCGTCCACGTCATTTCCGCCCATGCCGAGGGGGAGGTCGGCGACGTCATCGTCGGCGGCGTGGCCCCGCCCCCCGGCGACACGCTGTGGGAGCAGAGCCGCTGGATCGCCCGCGACGGCACCTTGCGCAACTTCGTCCTGAACGAACCGCGCGGCGGCGTCTTCCGCCACGTCAACCTGCTGGTCCCGCCGAAGAACCCGCGCGCCGACGCCGCCTTCATCATCATGGAGCCGGAGGACACGCCGCCCATGTCCGGCTCCAACTCCATCTGCGTGGCGACAGTGCTGCTGGACGGGGGCATCCTGCCCATGACCGAACCCGTGACGGAGATCGTGCTGGAAGCCCCCGGTGGGCTGGTGCGGGTGCGGGCCGACTGCCGGAATGGCAAGGCCGAGCGGATCTTCGTGCAGAACCTGCCCAGCTTCGCCGCCACCCTGGACGCGGCGCTGGAGGTGGAGGGGATCGGGCGGCTGACGGTGGACACGGCCTATGGCGGCGACAGCTTCGTGATCGTGGACGCCGAGGCGATGGGCCTCGCGCTGACGCCCGACAACGCGCACCGGATCGCGACGCTGGGCGTTCGGATCACCGATGCGGCCAATGCGCAGCTGGCCTTCCACCATCCGGACAACCCGGACTGGCGTCACTTTTCCTTCTGCCTGTTCGCAGGCCCGGTATCGCGCGAAGGGCATGAACTGCGCGCCAGGGCCGCCGTGGCGATCCAGCCCGGCAAGGTCGACCGTTCTCCCACCGGCACGGCGTTGTCGGCGCGCATGGCGGTGCTGCACGCCCGGGGCCAGATGGGGATCGGGGATCGGCTGACCGTGGAGTCGCTGATCGGATCCACCTTCACGGGACGCATCCTGGGGGAAACGATGGTGGGGGGACGTCCGGCCATCCTGTCCGAGATTTCGGGCCGCGCCTGGATCACGGGGATGCACCAGCACATGCTGGATCCGGCCGATCCCTGGCCCGGCGGCTACCGGCTGTCGGACACCTGGGGCGCGCGCTGAGGGCGGCTTCAAAGCGAGCTTGCGGGGCCCATCGTCTCCTGATGGCGCCGCCGCAGTTTCGCCTCGCGCCACATGGCATAGCAGCCGGACCCGACGATGATGGCCGCGCCGATCAGGGTCATGTGGTCCGGCCGCTCGTGGAAGATCAGGACGCCGAAGATCAGCGCGAAGACCAACCGCGCGTAGCGCAGTGGCGCGAGGGCCGAAGCCTCGCTTTGCCGGGTGGCGGCGACCAAGGCGGCATAGGCCACCACGCCCGACGCCCAGCAGCCCAGCAGGAACATCCACTGCGTCAGGCCGGGCCACAGGAAGACCTGCCCCAGAGAGACCGCCAGCACAAGCGCCGCGACCAGCGTGGCGCCGAAGGCCCCGGCGGCCAAAATCTCCGAACGCACATCCGCCGGCATGCGGCGCGTCACCAGATCGCGCGCGGCCAGCAGCAGCACGGACACCAGAGCAAGCAACGAGACGGGCTGGAACCCTTCATAGCCCGGGCGGATCACCATCATGACGCCCAGAAACCCGATGATGATGGTGATCCAGCGCCGCCAGCCCACAGGCTCCCCCAGAAACAGCGCCGCGCCCAGCAGGATGGCCAAGGGAAGCGCCTGAAAGATGGCGGTGGTGGAGGAGAGTTCCGTCAACGCCAGCGCGATCACGAAGCAGATGGAACCGAAGGCTTCGCAAACGCTCCGGAACAAGACGATCGGGCGAAAGAGCCCGCTGCGCCCGATCCGCACGCCCTTCGCCCTTGCCAGACCCAAAAAGGTCGCGCAGCCCATGGCACCCAGCACCGCCACGATCTGCGTGTAGGGCATGTTGGCCGACAGAAGCTTGATGAACGTGTCCTCGACGGCAAACAGCGCCATCGCGAAAAGCATCAGCGTCATGCCGCGCTGGGTGTCGGTCTTCATCCGGAGTCGCCTTGAACATCTTTTCATCGACGTTGCACGTCAGAGGGCGTTTTTACAGCGGATTCGTGTCTGCACCCGGACGCCCTGCAACAGCAGCGGAAGATGGACTACCAAATCATGCCCACGGTGTGCTTCGGACAGTGGCCGCAGCCCCCGGATCAGGATCAACCCTGCCGCCTGGGCGCTGGTCCATAGGCGGGGGAAGGAATACCTCCCGCATCAGGCGTTATCCGCAGGCAGAGGGTGCGGCGGTCTTACGTGCGAAGCTGCATCACTTCCGTGATCCTCGCCCCCTGAGGACCGTGTTGCCTGCATTCTATTCCGGGGATGTGGGTGGCGGAGACGAAGGGATTCGAACCCTCGAGACCCTTCCGGGCCTGCACCCTTAGCAGGGGTGTGCCTTCGACCACTCGGCCACGTCTCCGCTGACCCGTATAGGGGTGGGGATTCAGGAAAACAAGCGGCTTTTCGGGAGGTCCACGTCCACGCCCGCCGGCGGCCGGGAAAGGCCCACGAACTGAAGCGTATCACCCTGCATCACCCCTCCCGAATGAAGTGGTTCTGGCAAGGTCCGGCCTTCACCACCAGTGGTGCATCACCCACCAAGCGGAACTGATGCCAAGCAGACCGAACAGAAGCTCCGGCAGCACGGCCACGACGCCCGCAAAGGTCGACATGGTGTTTCCAATCCTGATTGCGAGGCCAGACGCTTTTCCGCCAGCCGCTCGTTCAGCATATACTAAATTTTAGACAATTGACACATCGCCGTTCAGGACCCCCAAACGCGGGGGATCACAGGGCGTCGACGCCCAGATCCTCGATCACCATCTGGCGGGCGCGGTTGACGCGGCTTTTCACGGTGCCGATAGCGCAATCGCAGATTTCCGCCGCGGTTTCATAGCTTTCGCCCAGCATCACCACCAGGATCAGCATCTCGCGGTAATGGGATGGCAGGCGGTCCACGGCGGCCATCAGTTCTTTCCCGCGGACATACCATTCCTGAGTGGCGGGGCTGATTGGGGTGGCGGAGACGCAATCCTCGCCGGCCGGCGCCTCACGCGTGCGAATCTTGACCGAGGTGAAGAAGGTGTTGCGCATGATGGTGAAAAGCCAGGCGCGCAGGCGGCTTCCCTCTTCGAACTTGTCGATGTTGCCAAGGGCCTTTACCAGTGTATCCTGAACAAGGTCGTCGGCATCGGCGGCGTTTCGGCACAGGGAACGGGCATAGGCCCTCAGGGCGGGAATCAGCTCCAGCACATCGGGAACCACCTTCCCTCCTGCTTGCTGATCCATGTCCTGTCACCCTGCTGTCTTTGATGCGGGGTCAACGTGACTTGGGGCCGTTGGTTCCGTCATGCAGGGATATGGGAATGAACGACGTGCGCGACCTGGACGAGGATCTGAAACGGCTGACAGCCGAACTGATCGACGCGCTGCGGAACGAGCCCGTCCCCCCGCCGATCCTGGATCTGGCCGCGCGCCTGCAGGCGGCCCTGACCGCGCGGGCGACTGTTCCCGCCGAACCGGAATGACGCCGCATCGAATCGGATTGACTCTTCCCCCAGATTTATCCCCAAGAGATTCGGGTCCGCAGTCCGATTGAGGATTCACAGCGCGAATCGGTGCCCCTAGTATGGCCTCCTGATGGTTTGGGGGCGACATGCTGGACGGTTTCAACTTTGACGGCGACCTGCACCCGCTTGACGCGGTGGAGGTCTTCGCCTCCCGCAAGGCGTGGGAGTTCGACCGGCTGAGCGAGGACCGCATCGCCCTGACCGTGGAAGGGCTGTGGCGCCTGTATACGCTGACGCTGACCTGGCAGCCCGCGGACGAGACGTTGCGCCTTTTGTGCACCTTCGAAATGAACCCGCCCCCGGCCCGCCACCCCGCCCTGTTCGACCTGCTGAACCGCGCGAATGACAGCGTCTGGACCGGGGCCTTCACCTATTGGCCCGACCAGCGCCTGATGGTCTGGCGCTATGGACTGGCGCTGCCGGGCGGACTGGCCGTGGGGGCCGGGCAGATCGAACACCTGATGCAAGGCGCGGTCGCCGCGTCGGAGCGGTTCTATCCGGCGTTCCAGCTTGTGGCCTGGGGCGACGCCGCGCCGGACAAGGCCCTGCACATCGCAATCGCCGAGGCCTGTGGCCGCGCCTGAAGGGAGACGAGAATGACATTGGACCAGGTGGCGCAGCGCGGGCTTGTTCTGCTGGGATGCGGAAAGATGGGATCGGCCATGCTGGCCGGTTGGCTGGAAGGGGGGCTGCCGCCCGCGTCGGTTCACGTGATGACACCGAACCCTTCGGACTGGCTGAAGGGCACCGGCGTCCATATCAACGGGGCCGTGCCGCTGGACGCCGCCATCGCTCTTCTGGCCGTGAAGCCGCAGAAGATGGCCGAGGCCCTGCCGCGTCTTGCGCCCTTGGGCGGCGGCGCGACCCTGTTCCTCAGCGTGGCCGCCGGCCTGACACTGGCGCGATACGAGGCGATGCTGGGCGCCGGCACGCCGGTGGTGCGGGCCATGCCCAACACCCCGTCCGCCGTCGGGCGGGGCATCACCGCACTGGTCGCGAATTCACAGGTGACGGAAGCGGACATGCAACTGGCCGAGGCCCTGCTGTCGGCCGTGGGCGACACCGTGCGGCTGGAGCACGAGGACCAGATGGACACGGTGTCCGCCATCTCCGGCTGCGGCCCCGCCTATGTCTTCCACCTGATCGAGGCGCTGGCGGAGGCGGGCGTGGCCGAAGGCCTGTCCCCGGATCTGGCGATGCGTCTGGCCCGCGCGACCATCACCGGTGCGGGCGAACTGGCCCACCAGTCCCCGGACGACGCCCGGCAGCTTCGGGTGAACGTTACCTCGCCGGGCGGCATGACGGCGGCCGGGCTGGCCGTCCTGATGCAGGACCTGCCCGACCTGATACACCGCACCGTGCGCGCCGCCGCCGAACGTGGGCGGGAACTGGGCGCATGATCACCTTCGACGATTTCGCCAAGCTCGACATCCGGACCGGTCGCATCACCCGCGCCGAACCCTTCCCCGAGGCGCGCAAGCCCGCCATCAAGCTGTGGATCGACTTCGGAGAGCTGGGGGAGAAACGATCCTCGGCCCAGGTCACCCGCCACTACGCGCCCGAAACACTGGTCGGGCGGCAGGTGCTGGCGGTCGTCAACTTTCCCCCGCGCCAGATCGGGCCGGTCATGTCCGAGGTGCTGGTGCTGGGCGTCCCCGACGCCGAAGGCGAGGTCGTCCTGATCGCGCCCGACCGGGATGTGCCCTTGGGAGGGCGCCTGTTCTGACGTGGCATCCTGTCGCAGAGGGAAGCGCCTTTTCGCCAATGAAATCAGCTTTCTGACGATTCCCCGCTCAAAGCCGCCCCGCGTTAGCGTCAACACCCCTCCCGTTCCGCGACAGGTCATTGCCCTGTTGCCGGTCCTGCCCCAACTTAAAGACAGGGGAGGCCACTTGAACTGGGAAAGGTGATCGCATGATTGCTCGACAAAGCCGTGCCTATCGTGTGGCCCGACTGGCCGCCGCACAGAAGCGCACACCTGAAACGGACCGAACCCTTGGCATCCTTCTGGCGGCCATCGCGGGCAGCCTGAACGCCGGCGGCTTTCTTTTGCTGTCGCAATACACCTCCCACATGACGGGGCACCTGTCGAATATGTCAGGCGGGCTCGTCTTCTCCAATCTCATCATGCTGCTGGACAGTCTGGCGGCGGTGACGGGCTTCGTGCTGGGCGCGGCCCTGTCGGCGGCGATGATCGCCTGGGGGCAGCTGAACAACTCCCGCCTCTGCTATGCGCTGCCGCTGGGCGTGCAGGGCGTGCTGCTGGCGGCGCTGGCCCTGATCACCACCCTGCCCGACGGGGTGGAGCATCGGATCGCCATCATCAACGTCTGCTTCGTCATGGGGCTTCAGAACGCCACGATCACCCGCATTTCCGGCGCACGCATCCGCACCAGCCACGCGACCGGCCTGATCACCGACATGGGGATCGAGATCGGACGTTCGCTTTACCGGCTGGTCGCGCCGCGTTCGGGCGTGGTGGCCGACACGGGGCGTCTGTGGCTGTATGTGCAGCTGGTGCTGGCCTTCATCATCGGCGGCATCCTGGGCGCCGTGGGTCACGGGATGATCGGCTGGAACTTCGCGATCCCCCCGGGCCTTGCCCTGATCGCCCTGGCCCTGTGGAGCCCGCGCCACAAGGCGCGCGAGGAAGGCTTCGCCTAACCCTGCAGCGTCCGGGCCGCCTCGTCGCGCATGGCGCGCAGATCGACGATGGCCCGGTCCAGCGCCTCGCGCTGGCGGACCAGCTCGCCCAGCTTGCGGTCCGCAATGTCGACGATGGAGCGGCGTTCGGCCTCGGCGCCCTGGCTTTGCGACAGGATCAGCCATTGCCGGATCTCCTCCAGCGAAAAGCCGAACCGCTTGCCGCGCAGGATGACCTCCATCCGCCGCACCTCGCGCGGGCCGTAGAACCGGGCGCGCCCTTCCTTGTGCGGCTGCAGAAGCTCGATGTACTCGTAATAACGCAAGGTGCGCGGGGTCACGTCGAACCGGGCGCACATGTCCTTGAAACTCAGCAGATCGTCGGTCATCCCGCCCTCCTGCCCGATCAGATAGCGCCCGGGGGCAGGCCAGCAATCCGCCTTGCGTCACATCCTGATTGGCGGCAGGATCGTGCCATGGAACTGCTGGACCGCGCCCGTCACTTCATCGCCGTCATTCCCCACTGCGCCGCTCTGGGTATCACCGTCCGGGACGTCGGCTCCGGCCGCGCCACGCTGGCCCTGCCCTATGACCGGCGCCTGATTGGCGATCCGGCCACCGGCGTCATCGCCGGCGGGGCGGTGTCGGTTCTGCTGGACTCGGCTTCCGGAGCCGCCGTCATGGCGCATCCGGAGGCAGAGGGCCTCACCTCCACGATCGATCTGCGCATCGACTATCTGCGGGCGGCGACGCCGGGCCAGACGATCCTTGCGCAGGCCGAATGCTATCACGTCACCCAGCACGTGGCCTTCGTGCGCGCCGTGACCCATGACGACGACGCAGACCGCCCCGTGGCCGTGGCGACCGGGACCTTCACCATCCTGCGCGAGGGGACATGATCGAACCCGTCCACACCGTGAAGGCCCGCCGTGACGGGGCGCTGGCCGACCTCTTGGCCAGCGTGCCCTATCTCGATTTCCTCGGCATGCGCTTCGACCGCCGGGGGGACGAGTTGACGGCCATCCTGCCCTTCCGCGACAGCCTGATCGGCGTGCCCGTGCCCCCCGCGATCCACGGTGGCGTCACCGCGGCGTTTCTGGAGATGACGTCCCTGATCGAGCTGGCCTGGACCTCCACCTGGACGCAGATGGAGGCGGGGGCCCCGCGCCCCGCCTTGCCGCGCACCATCAACATGACGATGGACTACCTGCGCCCCGGCCTGCCCCGCGACGCCTATGCCCGCGCCCGCGTGGTCCGCTTCGGCCGCCGCTACGCCAGCGTCCACGTGGAGGCGTGGCAGGACAACCGCGACCGCCTGTTCGCCCAGGCCACGGGGCATTTCCTGATGCCCCCGGGCGCGTGACCCCTTTCCTTTTTTCCCAATTCACCCTATAGGCGCATCCTTCGACCCCATGCACCCTTGGAGGATGGGGCGATCAACCAGTATTGGAGATAAACCAATGGCGAAAGAGATCCCTGATCTTCAGGCCACGGTGCGCGCGGGGACAGGCAAGGGGGCCGCCCGTCAAGCTCGTCGTGACGGACTCGTTCCGGGCATCGTGTATGGCGACGGCAAAGAGCCCGTGTCCATCAACATGAACTTCAACTACCTTTTGAAGCGCCTGAAGCAGGGCCGCTTCCTGTCCACGCTGTGGAACCTGAAGGTCGAAGGCCAGGACGACGTCCGCGTCATCTGCCGTTCGGTCCAGCGTGACGTGGTGAAGGACCTGCCGACGCACGTCGACTTCATGCGCCTGCACCGCAACAGCCGCATCAACCTGTTCATCCACGTCGACTTCGTGAATCACGAAGCGTCGCCCGGCATCAAGCGCGGCGGCACCCTGGTCGTGGTTCGCAACGAGGTGGAGCTGGAGGTTCTGGCGTCGGACATCCCGGACCACATCACCGTGGACCTGACCGGCAAGCAGATCGGCGACGTGATCCACATCAACGACGTGACGCTGCCGAACGGCGCGAAGCCCACGATCGACCGCAACTTCGTGATCGCGAACGTGTCGGCGCCGTCGGGGTTGGTGTCGGAAGACAACGCGGCCAGCGACGACGCGGCCGAGTGATCCTTTCGCGGATCGACGATGGAAAGGGCGCGGTTCTCCGCGCCCTTTTTGCATGGGTTTGGGCGCAAGGTTTGCAAGAACGGGCGCGGCTGCTAGAACCGGGGAAACGGAGGATGCGATGAAGCTGTGGGTCGGCCTTGGAAATCCCGGTGCGAAATATGCCGGCAACCGTCACAACATCGGCTTCATGGCCCTGGACCGGATCGCCGCGGATCACGGCTTCGCGCCCTGGCGGAAGGGATTTCAGGGGCTGGTGTCCGAAGGGCGGCTGGGCGCGGGCAAGGTCGCGCTGCTGAAGCCCGAAACGTTCATGAACAACTCCGGCCAGTCGGTAGGCGAGGCGATGCGCTTCTGGAAGCTGACGCCAGCGGATGTGGTGGTCTTTCATGACGAACTGGACCTGGCTCCCGGCAAGGTGCGCGTTAAGACGGCGGGCGGCCATGCCGGCCACAACGGGCTGCGGTCCATCCACGCCCATATTGGCGAGGCGTATGACCGCATCCGGCTAGGCATCGGCCATCCGGGGCACAAGGACCGCGTGGCGGGCTATGTTCTTGCCGATTTCGCCAAGGCCGAGGCGGAGTGGCTGGACGACGTGATGCGCGGCCTGTCCGACGGCGCCCCGGCGCTGGGCGACGGGGATGCCCCCCGCTTCCTGAACGCCGTGGCGCAGCGCGTGGCCCCGCCTCGCCCGTCCACGGGTGCGGCGCGGCCTGCGCCCGTCCCCAACCCGGCCGCCGTGCCCGAAGACACGCGCAGCCCCATGCAGAAGCTGATGGAGAAGTTCCGATGATCGAACCGTCGCTCAACGTTCTGGGAGAGGAGCTTCAGCCCTGCTCGGTTTCACCGCTGACCGGGTTCTACCGCAACGGCTGCTGCGACACGGGGCCGGAGGATCGGGGCGTCCACACCGTCTGCGCCATCCTGACGGACGAGTTTCTGGCCATGTCGAAATATCTCGGCAACGACCTGTCCACGCCGCGGCCGGACTTCGGTTTTGCCGGGCTGAAGGCCGGCGACCGCTGGTGCCTGTGCGCCGGGCGCTTCCTTCAGGCGCATGAGGAAGGGGCCGCGCCGCAGGTGCGCCTCGCCTCCACCCACCAGCGGACGCTGGACATCGTCCCGCTGGACGTCCTGCGCCAATACGCGCAGGACGCCTGATCAGATCTTCATGTCGAAGCCGAGGTGCTTGGCAACGGTGAAGATGTCCTTGTCGCCCCGGCCGCACATGTTCATGACGATGATGTGGTCCTTGGGCAGCGTCGGCGCGATCTTCATCACGTGCGCCAGCGCATGGCTCGGCTCCAGCGCGGGGATGATGCCTTCCAGCGCGCAGCACAGCTGGAACGCCTCCAGCGCCTCCACATCCGTGACATAGACGTATTGCGCGCGACCCGTGTCGTGCAGCCAGGCATGCTCTGGCCCGATCCCGGGATAGTCGAGCCCAGCGGAGATGGAGAAGCCCTCCAGGATCTGCCCGTCGCTGTCCTGCAGCAGATAGGTGCGGTTGCCGTGCAGCACGCCGGGGCGCCCGCCCGTCAGACTGGCGCAATGCTGCATGTTGGCGTCCACGCCCTTGCCGCCCGCTTCCACGCCGATGATCCGCACGGAAGGGTCGTCAAGGAACGGGTGGAACAGGCCGATGGCGTTCGACCCGCCGCCGATGGCCGCGATCAGGGTGTCGGGCAGACGGCCCTCGCCCTCCTGCTCGGCCAGCTGGGTGCGGACTTCCTTGCCGATGATGGACTGGAAATCGCGCACCATCGCCGGATAGGGATGCGGGCCGGCAGCCGTGCCGATGCAATAGAAGGTGTCGCGCACATTGGTCACCCAGTCACGCAGCGCGTCGTTCATGGCGTCCTTCAGCGTGCCGCGGCCCGAAGTGACTGGCACCACCTCGGCCCCCAGAAGGCGCATGCGGAAGACGTTGGGCGCCTGCCGTTCCACATCATGCGCGCCCATGTAGACCACGCATTTCAGCCCGAACTTCGCGCAGACCGTCGCCGTCGCCACGCCGTGCTGGCCGGCACCCGTTTCCGCGATGATCCGCGTCTTGCCCATGCGGCGCGCCAGGATGATCTGGCCCAGCACGTTGTTGATCTTGTGGGCGCCGGTGTGGTTCAGCTCGTCCCGCTTCAGGTAGATCTTTGCCCCGCCCAGATGTTCCGTCAAACGCTCGGCATGATACAGCGGCGAAGGGCGGCCCACGTAATGCGTCCACAGGTCCGTCATCTCGGCCCAGAAGTCCGGATCGGTCTTGGCGTGTTCGTAGCGCGCCTGCAGATCCAGGATCAGCGGCATCAGCGTTTCGGACACGAAGCGCCCGCCAAAGATGCCGAAACGTCCCTGTTCGTCCGGACCGTTCATGAAGCTGTTGATACCGTCGTCGGCCATGACGTCTCTCCTCGTGTGACGTGCGTGGTCTATACCCGTTCGGGGCGCAGTTCAACGCAGGCGCGGAACCGCCGGGCCCGTGGCCGCGCGCACGAAGTCCGCGATCTTGCCGTGATCCTTCACCCCGCGCGCCGCCTCCACGCCCGAGGAGACGTCGACCTGCCGCACGTTCGTCAGCCGGATCGCCTCGGCCACGTTCTCGGGCGTCAGTCCGCCGGCCAGCATCCACGGCTTCAGCCAGCGGCGGCGCGCCACCAGCCGCCAGTCGAAGGCCAGCCCGTTGCCGCCGGGCAGCGCCGCGTCCTTCGGGGGCTTCGCGTCGATCAGAAGCTGGTCGGCGGCAAGGCTCATCTCAATCAGGCCGGCCAGATCGCCTTCATCCGCGACGCCCATCGCCTTCATCACGGGAAGGCCGTAGCGGGCCCGAACCTCGGCCACCCGTTCGGGCGATTCGTGGCCATGAAGCTGAAGCATGTCCAGCGGCACGGCTTCCACGATGGCGTCCAGCGCCTGATCGTCCGCGTCCACGACCAGTGCAACCTTCGCCACGCCCGGGGGGGCGGCCAGGGCCACGGCCCGGCCTTCCTCCAGCGTCAGGTGCCGGGGGGATTTGGGAAAGAAGACAAGGCCCGCATACTGAGCCCCAGACGCCGCCACGACGGCCATGTCGGCCTCCGTCCGGAGGCCGCAGATCTTCACGCGGATGTCGGCCATCAGACGGTCTTGTTGTCCAGGATCGCCAGAACCTCGTCCTTGGGCTGTTCCTGGCGCAGGGTCGCCACCTCGGCCCGCAGCTTCGACGCTTCGCGCTGGCTTTGGATCGCCCCCGTGCGGATCTGGTGTTCGCGCAGGAATTCCCACACAAAGCCGATCAGCAGGCCCACCGCCGCTGCCAAAAGGATCACGAGGAACAGCGGCATCCGGAACGACCAGTCCCAGCCGAAGAAGGCCGAGATGCCGTCGGGCAGCAGGCTGATCGTCACCAGTTCCCGGTTGGCGATCGCCACGCTCAGCAGCAGGACGGCCAGGATGACCAGCAGGGCAATTCGAATCCAGCGCAAAGTTCTACCTTCCGTTCAAGCGATCGCGCAGCAGCTTGCCCGTCTTGAAGAAGGGCACGCTCTTGTCATCGACATCCACGGCCTCACCCGTCCGGGGATTGCGGCCCACCCGTGCATCGCGGTCCTTCACGGAAAACGCGCCGAAGCCCCGCAATTCGACCCGGTCGCCGCGGGACAGGGCCTGAATGATCTCGTCGAAGACGGTGTGGACGATGCGTTCCACATGCCGCTGCGTCAGATGCGGGTTTTCGTCCGCGATCTTCTGAATAAGTTCCGATCGGATCATCGTCCCCCCACATGCGATGATGGACCCTCTATCCGACTGATTATAGGACAGGTTGTTCCCAAGACCAACCGGCGAATGCAAAAAGGCCCCGCCAAGCGGCGGGGCCTTTCCGGAAGCGGTCGATCGATCAGCGACGATCTTTGAGCGCGGCGCCCAGGATGTCGCCCAGCGAAGCGCCGGAGTCCGAGGAGCCGTACTGTTCCACGGCTTCTTTTTCTTCCGCGATCTCGCGTGCCTTGATCGACAGGCCCAGACGGCGGGTCTTGCTGTCCACGTTCGTCACGCGGGCATCGACCTTGTCGCCGACCTGGAAGCGCTCGGGGCGCTGGTCGCCACGATCGCGGGCCAGATCCGAACGACGGATGAAGGCCTTCATCTGGTTGTACTCAACCTCGATGCCGCCCTCTTCGATCGCCGTCACGGTGCAGGTCACGATCGAACCACGCTTCACGCCGTCCACCGCGTCCGTGAAGGTGTCCTCGCCCAGAGCCTTGATGGAGAGCGAGATGCGCTCCTTCTCGACGTCCACTTCGGTGACGGCGGCCTGGACCGTGTCGCCCTTGCGGTAGTTCTGGATCGCGTCTTCGCCGCGCTGGTCCCACGACAGGTCCGACAGGTGAACCATGCCGTCGATGTCGTTGTCGAGGCCGACGAACAGACCGAATTCGGTGATGTTCTTGACTTCGCCTTCGATGTTCGTGCCGACCGGGTGCGTTTCAGCGAACACTTCCCACGGGTTGCGCTGCGTCTGCTTCAGGCCGAGCGACACGCGACGTTTCGCGGAGTCGATCTCCAGAACCATGACGTCAACCTCTTGCGAGGTGGAGACGATCTTGCCGGGGTGCACGTTCTTCTTCGTCCAGGACATTTCCGAGACGTGAACCAGACCCTCGACGCCGGCTTCCAGTTCCACGAACGCGCCGTAGTCGGTGATGTTCGTAACGCGGCCCTTGTGGACCGAACCCAGCGGATACTGGATTTCCACCGAGTCCCACGGATCGGACTGGAGCTGCTTCATGCCCAGGCTGATGCGGTGGGTGTCCTTGTTGATCTTGATGACCTGGACCTTCACGGTCTCGCCGATCGACAGGATCTCGGACGGGTGGTTGACGCGGCGCCAGGCCATGTCCGTCACGTGCAGCAGGCCGTCCACGCCGCCCAGGTCCACGAACGCACCGTATTCGGTGATGTTCTTGACCACGCCGTCGACCGTCTGGCCTTCGTGCAGCGCCGAGATGACTTCCGCACGCTGTTCGGCGCGCGATTCTTCCAGGATGGCGCGACGCGAGACAACGATGTTGCCGCGGCGACGGTCCATCTTCAGGATCTGGAACGGCTGCTTCAGACCCATCAGCGGGCCGGCATCGCGCACGGGGCGCACGTCAACCTGCGAACCCGGAAGGAACGCCACGGCGCCGCCCAGATCCACGGTGAAGCCGCCCTTGACGCGGCCGAAGATCGCGCCGTCGACGCGGGCTTCGGAAGCGTAGGCTTTTTCCAGACGGTCCCACGCTTCTTCGCGACGGGCTTTCTCACGGCTGATGACAGCCTCGCCACGCGCGTTCTCGACGCGGTCCAGATACACCTCGACTTCGTCGCCGACATTGATGTCGGGCGTTTCGCCGGGGTTTGCGAATTCTTTCAGATCAACGCGGCCTTCCATCTTGTAGCCGACGTCGATGATGGCCTGGCCCGCCTCGATGGCGATCACGCGGCCTTTGACAACCGAACCTTCGTCCGGGGTGTCGATCTCGAAGCTTTCCTTCAGAAGGGCTTCGAATTCTTCCATGGTAGATTTAGCGCACATGCGGTTTCAGTTTCCTTTATACGGTTTTCTGGCCTTGCGGTTGGCTCCGCCGGTCTTTTCGAAACAACTGCGGGAAACACGAAAGGGCCGAGGCTTACGCCCGACCCTGTTCGATCACCTCGCGGATGGCTCTCGCGGCCGTCTCGACTGCGGCGGATATACTCATTTCCGTCGTGTCAAGCAAGAGCGCATCGGGCGCGGCCACCATTGGGGCCGTGGCGCGTTCGACGTCGCGCCGGTCACGCTCGATCACCTGGGCCAGAACCTCGGCCTCGTCCCCGCCCACTTCCTTCCAGCGGCGGTGCGCGCGCACCGGGGCGCTGGCGGTCACGAACAACTTCACCTCCGCCTCGGGGCAGATAACGGTGCCAATGTCGCGCCCGTCCAGCACCGCCCCGCCCTCGGCCCGGGCAAAACGCTTCTGGAACGCGATCAGCGCCTCCCGCACCTCGGGGATCACGGCCACGCGGCTCGCCGCCTCCCCTGCGCCAAGGCTGCGCAGGTCGTCGCGCAGCAGATCCTCGGGCCGCAGCGCCTGCGCCGCCGCCACCGGATCGCCGCCCTTGGCGCCCACGGCACGATACAGAAGGCCGGTGTCCAGATGCCGGAACCCGAATCGTTCCGCCACGGCGCGCGAGATCGTGCCCTTGCCCGCCGCCGCCGGCCCGTCGATGGCCACCGTGAAGATCATGCCCGGATGTCCGCGCCCAGACCCGTCATCAGCGCCCCGAAGATCGGGAAGGAGGTGGAGATCGCCTCGCCGTCGTCCACCGTCACCGGCGCCTGCGCGGCCATCCCCAGCACGAGGAAGCTCATCGCGATGCGGTGGTCCAGATGCACGGCCACCGTCGCGCCGCCCGGAACGTCGCCGCCCCGTCCGTGCACGATCAGCGTGTCCTCGTCCTCCTCGATGCGCACGCCGCAAGCCTCGAGGCCGCGGGCCATCGCGTCGATCCGGTCGGATTCCTTCACCCGCAGCTCCTTCACGCCGCGCATCACGGTCTTCCCTTCGGCAAAAGCCGCGACCACCGACAGGATCGGGTATTCGTCGATCATCGACGGCGCACGCTCCGGCGGCACCTCAATGCCCTTGAGGGAGGAGAACTTAACGCGCAGGTCGGCCACCGGCTCTCCGCCCTCCTCGCGCACGTTTTCGAAGGTGATGTCGGCGCCCATCTCCACCAGCGTGGGATAAAGGCCGTTGCGCGTCAGGTTCTGGCTGACGCCCGGCACGAAGATGTCGGAGCCTTCGACGATCAGCGCCGCGCAGACCGGGAACGCGGCCGAGGACGGATCGCGCGGCACCGCCACCTCTTGCGGGCGCAGCTCGGGCTGGCCGGTCAGGGTGATGACGTTGCCCTGCGCCGTCTTTTCCACATGCACCTGCGCGCCGAAGCCCGCCAGCATCCGTTCGGAATGGTCGCGCGTCGCTTCGCGCTCGATCACGACCGTTTCTCCGGGCGCGTTCAGGCCGGCCAGCAGCACGGCCGATTTCACCTGCGCCGAAGGGACGGGCACCTCGTAGCGCACGGGCACCGGACGGGCCGCACCCACCAGCGTCATCGGCAGCCGCCCGCCCTTGCGCCCGTAAGCCTGCGTGCCGAACAACGCCAGGGGATCCGTCACCCGCGCCATCGGGCGCTTGCGCAGCGACGCGTCGCCCGTGAACGTCACCGTCATGTCCGACGTGGCCATGGCCCCCATGATGAGCCGCACCCCGGTGCCAGAATTGCCGCAGTCCAGAACCTGCTCCGGCTCACGAAAGCCGCCGACGCCCACGCCGAAGACCGACCAGCTGCCCTGCCCGTGGCGGATCACCTCGGCCCCGAAGGCGCGCATGGCGGCGGCCGTGTCCAGCACGTCCTGCCCTTCCAGAAGCCCGGTGACCTTTGTTTCCCCCACGGCCATCGCGCCCAGGATCAGCGACCGGTGGCTGATGGACTTGTCGCCCGGAACCTCGGCCGTGCCCGTCAGGGGCCCGGAGCGTTGGGCGGTCATGGGTTTGGGCGTGCCGTGGCCGGACATGGGGCGTCTCCTCTTGCTGGAAACGCCCGTAGCACGATTGGCCTAACGACGGAAGGTCACGTAATGGGGCGCGCGGCCTTCGCGCAGCGCCTTCTGTTCATACCGGGTGGAATGCCAGTCGTCCCACGCGTCGGGACCTTCCTGCACCAGCGTGAAGCCGGCCTTCGGCCCCTCTTCCAGCGTCTGGCGGATGTAGTCGGGGATGTCTGAGGCGACGCGGAACTCTGCCCCCGGCTTCATCACGCGGTGCAGCGGGATCAGGTGATCCGGCGTCACGAAGCGGCGGCGGTGGTGCCGCGCCTTGGGCCAGGGATCGGGATAGTTCAGGAAGGCCTTCGCGATAGACGCCTCGGGCAGCACGTCCATCAGGTCCCGCGCATCGCCGGGATGGACGGCGACGTTCGTCACCTCTGCCGCGCGGATCTTGCCCAGCAGCATGGCAACGCCGTTGACATAGGGTTCGCAGCCGATGATGCCGATGTCGCGATTGGCGGCCGCCATGGCGACCATGTGTTCGCCCCCGCCGAAACCGACCTCCAGCCAGACCTCCTTGCCTCCGAACAGGGCGGACGGGTCGAGGGGCGTTCGTTCGGGATTCTCGTCCCACGTGATGCCGCGCGGGCGCAGGCTGTCCAGATCCTCGGCCAGATAGCCCTTCTGGCTCTGCCGAAGGGTCTTGCCGTGGATGCGGCCATAGAAGTTGCGGCGTTCGGGGTGAAGATCGTTCATTCCGACACCTCGGGCGGGTCGACCACGATGCGGCCGACGGTCAGGTCCACCGTGGGCACCACGATGCGGGTAAAGGGGAACAGCAGGCTTTCGCCCTTGCCCTGCACTTCCAGGATGTCGTCGGCGCCGTGGTTGTGCACGCCGCTGACACGCCCCAGAAGCTGGCCGCCGGTGTCGCGCACCTCCAGCCCGATCAGGTCGCTGTGATAGAATTCATCATCGCCCAGGGCGGGCAGACGGTCGCGCCCCACGAACAGCTGCGTGCCCTTCAGGGCGTCCGCGGCTTCCTTCGTGGTCACGCCGGTCAGGCGCGCGCCAAGGCCGCCCGCCACCGGGCGGGTCAGGGTCACGCCGAAGCTGCGCCCGTCCTCGGTCGTCAGGGGGCCGTAATCGGCGATGGCCGCCGGTTCCGCGCAGAAGCTTTTCAGCCGCACTTCCCCCCGGACACCGAACGACCCGGCAATGGCGCCCACGCAGATCTTGTCCATCACCCTCTCCGGAAAAAGACGGGGGGCACGCGGCCCCCCGGTCCCATCACTCGGCTTCGGCCGGTGCGGCGTTGCGGGCGGCTTTCTTGGCGGCCAGATCGGCGGCCTTCTTGCCCGGAACGGCGGATTTGGGGTTGTTGCGCTCGGTCTTGGCTTTCAGGCCGGCGGCTTCCAGGAAGCGGGCCACGCGGTCGGTCGGCTGCGCGCCCTGGCCCAGCCAGTACTGCACACGCTCCACGTTCATGACGATGCGGCTTTCGTCGTCCTTGGCCAGCAGCGGGTTGTAGGTGCCCAGCTTCTCCAGGAAGCGGCCGTCGCGCGGCATGCGCGTGTCGGTGGCGACGATGGAATAGTGAGGGCGTTTTTTCGAACCACCACGGGCGAGACGGATTTTCATGGCCATTGGGTTTCTCCTTTAAGATGGCATGGACCGAAGAAGGTCATTTCTGGTGTTGTTCGTGATGCCTGATGACTTCGGCGATGATGAAGTTCAGGAATTTCTTAGCAAACTCGGGGTCGAGGTCGGCTTCGCGGCTCAGCCATTCCAGCCGTTCGATCTGCCGCGCCTCGCGCGAGGGATCGGCGGGGGGCAGGTCGTATTCCGCCTTCAGCCGGCCCACGGCCTGCGTCTGGTTGAAGCGCTCGGCCAAGGTGTAGACGAGGATCGCATCCAGCCGGTCGATGCTGGCGCGATGTTCCTTCAGCAGCGCTTCGGCGCGTTGGGCGCTATCGGTCATGCAAGGCTCCTCGGGTTGGGGTGGCGCCAGACGTCGATGGGGAACGGTGCCTCCATCGGGGTGGCGTCACGGTCGATGACGGCGCCCATGCGCGCGGCCAGCGCCGCCGACCGGGTGTTGTCGGTGGCGATGTAGCTGACGGCGGTGGTCCAGCCCAAGGGGCCGAAGACATACTCGCGCGCGGCTAGGGCCGCCTCGTAGGCGATGCCCTGGCCTTCGGCCTCGGGCGCCCAGATGTGCCAGCCGATCTCCTGCTCGGGCTTTGCAGCCGGGAACCACGCCCCCGCCTGCCCCAGCACCGCGCCCGAACGGCGGTCGGTGATGACGAACTGGCCGAAGCCGCGCAGGATCCAGTGCCCCATGATCGCGGCGAAGCTGCGGAAGCTTTCCCGTTCCGCCTGCGGACCGCCGACCCAGCGGCACCGGTCGCCCGCCATGAAGGCGGCATAGACCGGGTAGTCCGTGGCGACAGGCGCGCGCAGGATCAGGCGTTCCGTTTCCAGAACCGGAGTGTTCGACAGCGCGATCATTTCTTGCGCATCATCCCCGACAGGCCGGCGGGCAGCGTCATGCCGCGGGGCAGGCCCATGCCGCCGGGCAGCCCGCCCTTCATCGCCTTGGCGGCGGCCTCCAGCTCGGCCGGGTCCATGTTGGCAAGATCCGGCGTCTTGCCGCCCATCATGCCCTTCAGGGCCTGCTTCATGGCGCCGCCCTTGCCCATCTTCTTCATCATGTCCGCCATCTGGCGGTGCTGCTTCAGAAGCTTGTTCAGCTCGGCAACCTCAAGCCCCGCCCCGGCGGCGATGCGCTTCTTGCGCGACGCCTGCAGAAGGTCGGGATTGGCCCGTTCCTTCTTCGTCATGGAATTGATCAGCGCGATCTGGCGGCGCAGCATGCGGTCGTCCATGCCGGCCTCGGCCGCGGCCTTCTGCATCTTGCCCATGCCCGGAAGCATGCCCATGACGCCCTGCATGCCGCCCATCTTCAGCATCTGGTCCAGCTGGTTCTTCAGGTCGTTCATGTTGAACAAACCTTTGGAGAAGCGGCGTGCCATGCGTTCGGCCTGCTCGGCCTCGAACGTTTCGCGCGCCTTTTCGACCAGCGCCACGATGTCGCCCATGCCAAGGATGCGGCCGGCCACGCGCTCGGGCTCGAAAGCCTCCAGCGCGTCCATCTTTTCGCCCAGGCCCACGAAGCGGATCGGCTTGCCGGTGATGTGGCGCATCGACAGCGCCGCACCGCCGCGCCCGTCGCCGTCCATCCGCGTCAGGACCACGCCCGAGATGCCGACCTGCCCGTCGAACTGCGTCGCCACGTTCACCGCGTCCTGCCCCGTCAGGCCATCGACCACCAGCAGCGTTTCGCGCGGCTGGGCGATGTCGCGGACGGCCTGAACCTCGGACATCAGGACTTCGTCGATGTGCAGGCGGCCGGCGGTGTCCAGCATCACGACGTCGTAGCCGCCCATTGCGGCCTGCGTCTTCGCACGTTTGGCGATGTCCACGGCCGACTGGCCCAGGATGATCGGCAGGCTGTCCACGCCGATCTGGCCGGCCAGAATCGCCAGCTGCTCCATTGCGGCGGGGCGGTTGGTGTCCAGCGAGGCGAGCAGGATGCGCTTGCCTTCGCGTTCCTTGAGGCGGCGGGCGATCTTGGCTGTCGTCGTCGTCTTGCCCGAACCTTGCAGACCCACCATCAGGATCGCGGTCGGCGGGTTGTCGATCTTCAGAGCGTCGGCCGGACCGTCGCCCGACAGCACGGCCACCAGTTCGTCATGGACGATCTTCACGACCTGCTGGCCCGGCGTCACGGATTTCGTGACATGCTGGCCCGCGGCCTTGGCCTGCACCCGCTTGACGAAGTCGCGCGCCACGGGCAGCGACACGTCGGCTTCCAGCAGGGCGGTGCGCACTTCGCGCAGGGCGGTGGCCACATCCTCGTCGGTCAGCGCGCCCTGACGGGTCAGGCGATCGAAGACGCCGCCAAGCCGTTCAGACAGATTCTCGAACATCGGCATCCCTTTCCAAATTACCTGCCCCGACATAGGCCGGAACGCTCCAAACACCAACGGCACCCACGGGCGCAACGCGCTGGTGGATGGCGATCCCCCGATCGGCGAGGGACCGGAGTCATTGGAACTCCGGAAAAATCAGGGTGCGTTTACGTCGCCCCGTGCCCGGAGTCAAGCGCGGCGTTGCATCTGCACCCCGGGGCGGTATGGTGTTCACGGATGCACAGCCGGGGGATCGCGTGGGCTTTGACAACTGGGACGAGGTGCGGACGGCCTTTCAGGTCGCGCGCATGGGCACTGTGTCCGGCGCGGCCGAGGCGCTGGGCGTGCACCACGCCACCGTGATCCGCCACATCGACGCCCTGGAAAAGCGTCTGGGCACGAAGCTGTTCCAGCGCCACGCCCGCGGCTACACCCCAACGGAAGCCGGGCGCGACCTCCTGTCCGTCGCCCAGACGACCGAGGAGCAGTTCGGTCAGCTCGCGTCCCGCATCCGCGGTCAGGGGGAAAAGGTGGCGGGGGAACTGGTCGTCACCTCCATCACCGGTGTTGCCGAACGGCTGATGCCGGTGCTGGCCGATTTCCAGGCCCTGCACCCGGCGCTGGTCGTGCGCTTTCTGTCCGACATGCGCGTTTTCCGCCTGGACTATGGCGAGGCGCATGTCGCCATCCGCGCCGGCGCCGCGCCGGAGGAGCCGGACAACGTGGCCCAGCCCCTGCCCCGGATGCGCAGCGGGCTTTACGCCTCGCAAGGCTATGTCGAACGCTACGGGATGCCGCAGGGGCTGACGGACCTGAACCGCCACCGCTTCATCACCGCCGAAGGCCCGATCGCGCGCGCGCCCTTCCACCGCTGGCTGGTGGAGGTCATTCCCCCCGAACGGATCATGGTCCGCGCCTCGGAAAGCCGGGCGCTGGAAGCGGCGGTGACCAGCGGGGCCGGCATCGGCTTTCTGTCGACCTTCCAAGCCGCCGGCCGCGACGATCTGGTGGAGGTGGTGCCCCCCCGCCCCGAATGGGACGCGCCCCTGTGGGTCGTGACCCATGTGGACCTGCACCGCACGCTGAAGGTGCAGACCTTCCTGGCCCATCTGAAGGACGCGGCGCGCACCTGGACGTGACCGTTTGTCCGCTTGCGCCGGGCGGCGGGACTGGCCACAGTGGCCGTCATGCCAGACCCCCGGGACCAAGCCATGACCGATGACCCCCAGCTGAAACGCCGCCGCCTGTCGGAGGTGCTGGAAGAGATCGCGCACGACCCGGCCCGGACCCGCGTGTCCATCTCCGACCTGATCGACGCGATGGCCGGGCGGGCCTTCGGAGCGTTGCTGCTGATCTTCGCACTGCCCAACGTGCTGCCGACGCCGCCCGGAACCTCGGGCATCCTGGGGCTGCCGCTGGTGTTCCTGGCCGCGCAACTGATGCTGGGCAAGACGCCGTGGCTGCCCGCCTTCATCGCCACACGGTCGATGGAGCGTGCGTCCTTCGCCACGCTGGTGGGCAAGATGACCCCGATCCTGGGCCGGGCGGAAAAGCTGCTGGTGCCGCGGCTGGCCTTCATGATCTCCCCCCTCTCCCAGCGGTTTCTGGGGGCGGCGCTGCTGATCCTGGCGCTGGTGCTGGCCCTGCCGATCCCCCTGGGCAACATGCTTCCGGCGCTGGCCATGACGATCATCTCGCTTGGCGTGCTGGAGCGTGACGGGCTGTGGGTCATCATCGGGCTGGTGCTGGGCGTGGTATCGCTGGTGATCGTCTGGGGCGTGATCTGGGCGCTGGTCGCCGGCGCCGTGTTCCTGATCCAGAACGCGTTCTAGACCCTGCGACGGGCCCGCAAGGCGGCGCCGATGGTGCCGTCGTCCAGATGGTCCAGTTCCCCGCCGACGGGAACGCCCTGCGCCAGCGAGGTGACGCGCACCCGCCCTTCCAGACGTTCCGCGATGTAATGGGCGGTGGTCTGGCCGTCGACGGTGGCGTTCAGGGCCAGGATCACCTCGGTCGCCCCTTCATCCCCCACGCGTTCGATCAGGGCCGGGATGCGGAGTTCGTCGGGACCGATCGCGTCCAGGGCGGACAGGGTGCCGCCCAGCACGTGATAGCGGCCGCGAAAGGCGCGGCCCCGCTCCATGGCCCAAAGATCGGCCACGTCCTCCACCACGCAGATCTCGCCGTTGGCGCGGCGGTCGTCGCGGCAAATGTGGCACAGGTCGGAATCGCCGATGTTGCCGCAGCGCACGCAGTCGCGGGCCGACAGGGCGACCTGCGCCATGGACTGCGCCAGCGGGGCCATCACCTGCCCCCGCTTCTTCAGCATGGTCAGCACCGCACGACGCGCCGATCGCGGCCCAAGGCCAGGCAGCCGGGCCATCAGGTCGATCAGCGTCTGGATGTCGCCCGGTGCCTCGCCCATGTCAGAAGGGCAGCTTCATGCCGGCGGGCAGGCCCAGGCTTTCGGTCATCTTCGCCATCTCGGCCTGATGACGGTCGGCGGCGGCCTTCTGCGCGTCCTTGATGGCGGCCAGGATCAGATCCTCCGCCACTTCCTTTTCCGACGCGACGAAGATGGACGGATCGATGTCCAGCCCTGTCAGGTCGCCCTTCACCGTGCAGCGCGCCTTGACCAGACCGGCCCCGGCCTCGCCCGTCACGATGGTGCGGCCCAGCTCTTCCTGAAGCTCGGTCATCTTCACCTGAAGATCCTGCGCCTGCTTCATCATCTTGGACATGTCGCCCAAACCGTTCAACCCGAACATCTCATTCCTCCTCGAAGGGGTCCCATTCATCTTCCACTTCCGGCAGCGCCTCGGCGGCGGCATCGGCCACCGGCGCCCGGATCTCGGCGATCTGCGCGCCCGGAAAGGCCGCGAGGATCGCCTGCACGAGGGGCAGGTCCATCGCCTGCGCCTTCGCCTCGTCCTGTTCCACCGCCTGCTGTTCGGCGATGGTGGGCTGGCCGCCCGAACCGACCACGGACACGCCCCAGCGTTGCCCGGTCCAGCCCTGCAACCGCTGCGCCAGCCGCGAGGCCAGATCGCGGGGGGCGGTGGGGCCCGGTTCGAACTCGATCCGGCCGGGCTGGTAGCTGACAAGGCGAAGGTTGTTCTCAACCTCGTACAGCAGGGTCATGTCGCGCTTGTCGCGGATCAGGCCCACGACAGAGTCGAACGTGGCCGGCAAGGCGTTGGCCACCGTGCCGCCGCCCACCGCGCGGGCCATGCGCGTCCCGCCGCCCCCGCCCTGCGGCGCGGCCGGGGCCGGCGCGTGCGTGGGCTGCGGCAGGGACTGGATGCGGCGGATCAACTGTTCGGGATCCGGCAGGTCGGCCACATGCGTCAGCCGGATGATCGCCATCTCGGCCGCCATCATGGCATTCGGCGCGGCGGCCACCTCCTCCAGCGCCTTCAGCAGCATCTGCCAAGCGCGGGTGAGTACCCGCATCGGCAGGTTGCCGGCCATCTCCAGCCCCCGGCTGCGTTCGTCGGGGGAGGTGGTGGGATCGTCCGCCGCCTCCGGCGTGATCTTGATGACGGAGATCCAGTGCGTGATCTCGGCCAGGTCGCGCAGCACGGCAATCGGATCGGCCCCGTCGGCATACTGGCCCGCAAGCTCCGACAGCGCGCCCGCCGCGTCGCCCTTCATCACCAGATCGAACAGGTCGAGCACGCGGCCCCGGTCCGCCAGCCCCAGCATGGCGCGGACCTGATCGGCCGTCGTCTCCCCGGCCCCATGGCTGATGGCCTGATCCAGAAGGCTGGTCGCGTCGCGGGCGGACCCTTCGGCGGCGCGCGTGATCAGGGCCAGCGCGTCGTCGGTGATCTGCGCGCCCTCGTTCCCCGCGATGCGCTGCAGAAGGCCGATCATCACCTCCGGCTCGATCCGCTTCAAATCGAACCGCTGGCAGCGGGACAGGACGGTGACCGGCACCTTGCGGATTTCCGTTGTGGCGAAGATGAACTTCACATGGGCGGGCGGTTCCTCCAGCGTCTTCAGCAGCGCGTTGAACGCGCTGGTGGACAGCATGTGAACCTCGTCGATGATGTAGATCTTGTAGCGGGCCGAGGCCGCCCGGTAATGCACCGATTCCGTGATCTCGCGGATGTCGCCCACGCCGGTGCGGGACGCCGCGTCCATCTCCATCACGTCGACATGGCGGCCTTCGGCGATGGCGCGGCAGGCGTCGCAGGTGCCGCAGGGGTCGGTGGTGGGGCCGCCGTTTCCGTCCGGCCCCGTGCAGTTCAGCCCCTTCGCGATGATCCGCGCCGTGGTGGTCTTTCCCGTGCCGCGGATGCCCGTCATGATGAAGGCATGCGCGATCCGGTCGGCGGCGAAGGCGTTCTTCAGCGTGCGCACCATCGCCTCCTGCCCGACCAGGTCGGCGAAGGTTTCGGGGCGGTACTTGCGGGCCAGCACCTGATAGGCGGTGGCGGAGGCGTCGGTCATTCGTGGGTCCCGATTTGATCGTCGCCCCAAGGTAAGGACCCGGCGCGCCTTCGTCCACCCGTCACGCGGACAGGGAGGCCATGTCGATCACGAAACGATAGCGCACGTCGGACTTCTCCATCCGCTCGAACGCCTCGTTGATCTCGTCCATGCGGATCATCTCGCATTCTGGCAGGATGTCCATGCGGCCACAGAAATCCAGCATTTCCTGCGTTTCGGTGATGCCGCCGATCAGCGACCCCGCCACGCGGCGGCGGCCCATGATCATCGGCACGGTCATCGGTTCGTCCAGCGGACCGACCTGCCCGACCAGGCACAGCGTGCCGTCGATGTCCAGAAGCGGCATGTAGGGGTTGATGTCGTGCTTCACCGGCACCGTGTCGATGATGACGTCGAAGCCGTTCGCGGCCTCGCCCATGGCCGCCTCGTCGGCCGAGATCAGGAACGCGTGCGCGCCCAGTTCCTCCGCATCGCCCTGCTTGGAGGCGGAGCGGGAGATGACCGTCACATGCGCGCCCAGCGCCACCGCGAGCTTGATCGCCATGTGGCCAAGACCGCCCATGCCCACTACGCCCACCCGGCTGCCGGGGCCGACACCGAAGGTGCGCAGCGGCGAATAGGTGGTGATCCCGGCGCACAGCAGCGGGGCCGCGCGCGACAGGTCCAGCCCTTCGGGGATGTTCAGCACGAATTCCTGACGCACCACGACATGCCTGGAATAGCCGCCCTTGGTGATGTCGCCGGTGATGCGGTCGGGGCTGCCATAGGTCTGGGTCATGCCCTCGCGGCAATACTGCTCCTCGCCGCCATGGCACTGGTCGCAGTGCTGGCAGCTGTCCACCATGCAGCCCACGCCCACCTGATCGCCCACCAGGAAGTCGGTCACGGCCGAGCCCACCTCGGTCACGCGGCCGATGATCTCGTGCCCCGGCACGACGGGATAGCTGGAAAAGCCCCAATCGTTCCGGACGGTGTGCAGGTCGGAATGGCAGACCCCGCAATACAGGATCTCGATCGCGACATCCTCGGGCCGCAGGTCGCGCCGTTCGAAGGCCATGGGCTCCAATGCGCCGTCGCTGGTTTTCGCACCGTATCCGAGCGTCTGCATGATGGTGTCCTTCCATGTGCGGGGTTGGCGTGAATCCTAGCCGGAAGGGCGTGCAGGACAAGGCCATGCCCCTATCAATTGGCGCGGAGGTTCCAGACCCATGGCCGCAGCACAAGTCGGCGTGCCAGCGTTCCGGCATGAAGAAGTATGGCCGCACCTTTCACCTGCCCTCCTCCCCCGGCGCGACGAGCGATGACAAGATCATGTCTTCGTTGAAGGGGCTGATGGTCGACGACCTGATCGTAACCGAGAAGATAGACGGCGAAAACACCACGATCCACCGGGGCGGCTCCCACGCCCGCAGCCCCGACAGCCGCCATCACCCGTCCCGCGACTGGCTGAAGGCCTTCGCCGCCGGGATCTCGCCGCGTCTGAGCGAGGGTGAGCGGATCGTGGGCGAGAATTTCTACGCCCGCCATTCCATCCCCTATGACGCCCTGCCCTCCTACTTCCTCGCTTCGCCTGGATCGTGGGGGACGAGGTGCAGGCCTGGGACCGGACGCTGACGCGGTTCGAAGAGCTGGGCATCCCTGCGGTCCCCACGCTGTATCGCGGCCCCTACCGGCCCGGCCTGTTCGAGGATCTGGCGAGCCCGCTCGACCTGAACCGGCAGGAAGGCTTCGTGGTCCGGATCGCCGGCGCCTTTCCCGAAACGGCCATGCCGGAACGGATGGGAAAATACGTCCGGCCGGGGCATGTCCAGTCGGAGGTTCACTGGATGAAGGCGCCCCTTGTCCCCAACGTCTGGGAGGCTGACCACCCCCCCGTCCAAGGCTTCCGATAGGCGTGCGGGGGAAGGGTGGCAATGTTGCCCCCTTCACCACGATGCCGCGCGCGTTGATCACGCAGGCGTGCCGCCGCCCCTTCCGAAAACAAGCGCAGCCCTCACATCTCCGGAAGGATCCGGTCCGTCCGCAGCCGCGCGAAGAGGTCGAGGAACGACTGGTCCGTCGCCTGATAGCCGGTGAAGCCCAGCGCGCGGCTTTTCGACATGTCGGTCACCACCTCGATCGGACGGCCGAGGTCGGCGTCGGTGTGCCAAGGGGAGGCCAGACGCGACAGGTCGCGCTCGGCCAGCCCGTGACGATCGGCGATCTTCGCCCAGATCGGGGCGTCGTCCTTCATCTGCTCCTCCAGCGGGTGCGGGGTGCCGTCGAATTCCTCGGCCTTGATCCCGAAGGCGTCGGCCAGTCGGTGCCACATCCAGCTCCACCGGAAGACGTCGCCGTTGACGATGTTGAACGCCTGATCGCGCGCGGCAGGTGTTTCCGACGCCCAGATCGCCTGTGCGGCCAGTTGGCGCGCGTCGGTCATGTCGGTCAGCCCGTTCCACTGCGCCTCGGATCCGGGGAAACGGAAGGGGCGGCCCGTGTCGCGGCAGATCGTGGCATAGACGGCCAGCGTCGTGCCCATGTTCATCGCGTTGCCCAGCGCCTTGCCGATAACGGTGTGGGGGCGGTGCACGCTCCACCCGAACCCGTCCCGGGCGGCGGCGGCGAACAGCTCGTCCTCCTGCGCATAGTAGAAGTTGTCGACATCCAGCCGCCCCTGATCCTCGCGGAACGGGGTCTTCGGGAGGGTGCCCTTGCCATAAGCCTCGAACGGGCCGAGGTAGTGCTTCAGGCCCGTCACCAGCGCCGCGTGCCGCAGGCTGCCCGCCGGGCGCAGCGCGTCAAGAAGGTTGCGCACCATGGCGGCGTTGACGCGGATGTTCTCCGCCTCGGTCGGCATGCGCATCCAAGTGGTCAGGAACAGGTGCGTCGGGCGCAGCCCTTCCAGCGCCGTGGCCAGGCTGGCCGGGTCCAGCAGGTCGGCGGCGACGGGGGTGACGCCCGGCATGTCTTGCGGCGAGCGGGCCAAGCCCAGGACGGTCCAGCCCTGTTCCACCAGTTGCGCGGCGATGGCGCTGCCCTGAATGCCCGTAACGCCGGCGATAAGTGCGGTCTTGTTCATGTGGATCTCCTTTGCCGACAGACCTAGTGTCCGTCCGCGATCCATGCCAGACGGCACCAAAACGGGACGTAGGCACCAAGAGGTAACCATGAAAGTAGGCAGCGAGGATCATGAATGGCGTGAGGATTGCGCGCCGCGCCGGGTGATGGAGGTGTTCGCCACGAAGTGGACCAGCATGATCCTGCACACCCTGTCGGCCCGCCACGACGGGGCCGCGCGCAACGGCGTCCTGCACCGCAGCCTGCCCGGCATCTCGAAGAAGATGCTGGTCCAGACCCTGCGCGAGATGGAGGAAAGCGGCCTGCTGACACGCCACGTGGAAAGCACTGTGCCCCCCGCCGTCGAATACCGCCTGACCCCGCTGGGCCGGCGTTTCGTGGGTCTGGTGGATCTGGTCTACGACTGGGGCCGCACGAACGCCGACGCGCTGGACCAGCTTCAGGAACGCGCAACCTCGCGGCGGAGGGGAGGCTGACAGGCGGATCGTTCACCAGTGGGCATCAGCGGACGATCAGCACGCACGGCTTGGCCGCCTGCTGCCCGCCCTGTTCGCGGCCAACGGGGGACCAATCCTGCTCAGTGATTGCCCAAAGCCGGTCTGGCGTCCGTGTGGCGCCAGTCGGCCATTGACCCCGGCTGGCCCCGGGTCGCCTCCTGACGGGATCAACCCTGCGCCGGAGGCACGTCATGGAACTCAAGCTCCTTGAGGATTTTCTTTGTCTGAACGACACGCGCAACTTTTCCCGCGCGGCGGAAGCGCGCAACGTCACCCAGTCGGCGCTGTCCAAGCGCATCCGAACCTTGGAACACTGGGTGGGTGCGACGCTGGTCGACCGCTCCTCCTATCCGATCGAGCTGACGCCGGAAGGGGCGGCCATGGTCCCGCAGGCGCGCGAATTGGTGGCCACGTTTCTGGGCATGCGCTCGGGCATCCGGGCCTTTGCCACGCCGGGGCGCAACTGCATCCGGCTGGCCGCGCTGCACACGCTGCGCGTGGCGTTCCTGCCCGAATGGCGCCAAAGGATTGAGGCGGCGACCGGCCCCCTTGTGATCGAGAGCACCGGCTCCTTCGCCGCCTACGCCCAGACGCTTCGCCAGTTCCGGAATGGAGAGACGGACCTTCTGCTGACATACACCCACGACTCGGTCGCGAACGGCCTATGTTCGGAAGAGTTTGAATCCTGCCTTCTTGGGCAGGACCGCCTGTTGCCCGTTTCCGCACCCGGAACGGACGGGCGGCCGCTGCACCAGCTGGATAGCGGAGGCGTCGTCAATTTCCTGAGCTACGGCACCTCGTCGTTCTTCGCACGCGCTTTGGCCCCGCTGCTGAGCGAGCGGCCCAGGGCGCTGAACGTCGCCGCCACCAATGCGATGAGCGTGGGGCTGCAATCACTGGCCAAGGTGGGATGCGGCCTTGCCTGGATCCCCGAGTCGCTGGCCCTTCCCGACCTGCGATCCGGCGAACTGGTGCTTGCCGGCGGTCCCGAATGGGTGCTGGAGCTGGAGGTGAGGCTCTTCCGTCACCGCCGCACCAAGCGGCCGGTGACGGAGCGGGTCTGGCAGGCGGCGCAAGGCCTTCTGGCCGAGGAATCCGCCAACGTCACCCCCCTGCGTCGCCGTGGGTAAGCGTCAGGCCGGCTGCAACGCCCGCGCATTGATGATGCCGCCGATCAGGGACAGGTCGGGAAGATCGTCCAGCGACATAAGGCGGTCGTAGTCCTCTGCGCGGCCGGTGCAGTCCGCGAACTTCGCCCGGCGCTGGGCCTCGGTCAGCGGGTCGAGGAGGGTGCCGCGGGCATGGCTGCGCGACGCCTCCAACCGCCGTCCGTCCTTCAGCCGCACGGTCATGCGATGTGCGGCCTTTAGCGCGGCCTTCTGTTCCTCCTCCGGCAACAGGACCATCGCGATGCGGGGCAGAAGGGCGCGGATGTGCGGGGCCTGTGTCGCCTCGGGCGTGAAGTCGGCCAGGGACAGCACATCCTGATGCAAGGCCCGGGCAAGGCAGTATTGCATGGAGAACCGCGCCTCCATCTCGTCCTGCGGATCCGGGAAGGCAAGGTTGCGGTAGTTCGCAAGCGCCACCGCGACCTCCACATGCTCCACATCCTCGGAGCCGAAGCCGTGCGTGTGCCGCAGGTCGTGGATCATGTCGATCGCGTTGTGGGTGGACCCGCAGCAGGGATGCAGCTTCGGCGACAGCCCTTCGACCCCGATGACATGCGGCCCATCCTCGATGCTCCATGTCGCAGGAACGCCCGCGCCGAACAGCTCACCGAACCCCTGCGGGCGTTCCAGGATGTCCGCCCGGCCCTGCAGGCCGGCCTTGGAGAACAGCGCGGCCTCGGTCGCGTTGCGTGCGGCAACGCCCGCATGGAACGGCTTGGCGGAGGTCCCGAACTGCCCCTTCAGGCCGCAGGCCGTGGAGGTGGCGAGCGACATCGCCTGCACCACATCCGCGCCCGCCAGCAGCGCCGCCCCCGCGGCGGAACCAATGGGCGCCACGGTGGACGTTCCATGCCATCCGGCGGTGTAGTGGTGCGGTCGCACGCCCTGCCCCACCAGCGCCTGCGCCTCCAACCCCGCCAGATAGGCGTCGACCAGCTGCCGCCCTGTGGCCCCCACAGCCTGCCCCACCGCGATCAGCGCGGGCACCATCACGGCCGAAGCGTGGCTCATCCCCGGTCCGAAGTTGTCGTCGAAATCCAGCGCATGGGCCGCGACGCCGTTCAGCAGCGCCGCCTCAGCGGCGGTGGTCCGGCCGTGCGGCGTGTCGCAGGACCCGCCTGTCGGTGTGCGGGCGGCAACAACAGCACGGGTTGCCATGTCATCGCGCCCTGCGACGATGCAGGCGACGGTGTCGAGGATCGCATCCACCGCCGCGCGACGGTTGGCGGGCGTGATCCGGCATCCGCCCGTCACACGGGCGGCGATCTGTTCCAGAACGGTCATGTCTTTCCCTCAGGCGGTGATGGCGGGGGCGGAGGCTGCGAGGAACTCGCGGGTGTAATCCTCGGCCACCCGGCCCGCGCGGACGTCCGGCGCGGTGATCTCTTCCAGAATGCGGCCGTGCTGCATGATCGCCACGCGGTCGCACATGTGGGCGATGACGGCGATGTCGTGGCTGACCATCAGATAGGTCAGCCCCAGCTCGCGGCGCAGGCGGGTCAGCAGGTTCAGGATCTCTGCCTGAACGCTCACGTCCAGCGCGCTGGTGGGTTCGTCCAGCAGCAGCACCTTCGGCTCCACGATCAGGGCGCGGGCGATGGCGATGCGCTGGCGCTGCCCGCCCGACAACTCATGCGGATAGCGGAAGCGGAATTCGGGGCCGAGGCCCACGTTCCGCAGCACCTCGTCGATGCGCCGCTGCTCGTCCCCCAGCCCCATAAGGCGCACGGGTTCGGCCAGCACGGCCTGCACCATCTTGCGCGGATGGAGCGAGCCGTAGGGGTCCTGGAACACCATCTGCATGGCGCGGAAATGCTCCTTCCGACGGCGTTCGGGCAGCTCGCGCCCCTCGAACAGGATCGAACCGTCATAGTCGGTGTTCAGCCCCGCCACCGCCCGCAGGATGGTGGACTTGCCGCAGCCGGACTCCCCGATCAGGCCATAGGATTCGCCGCGTTCGATGCGGAACTTTGCCCCTTTCACGGCGGTCACGGCGCCGTCGTTGAAGCTGATGGTCAGATCGACCGCCTCCAGAACCGTGTCCCTCATGCCAATGCTCCCGTCCGCCATGTGTCGTCGCGCCGGATCACCGGCAGTTCGGCGCGCGGCTGATCCAGCCTTGGCAGGCTTTCCAGCAGCGCGCGGGTGTAGGGATGATTGGCGCGGCCCAGGTCGCGGGCGGGCAGATCCTCCATCACCCGACCCGCATACATCACCAGCACGCGGTCGCAGAAATCGGCCACGAGGTTCAGGTCGTGGCTGATGAAGATCAGGCTCGCGCCCGTGCGGTCCACCAGTTCGTCCAGAACCGAAAGCACCTGCCGACGGACCGTCACGTCCAGCGCCGAGGTCGGCTCGTCCGCGATGATCAGCTTGGGTTCGGGGATCAGCATCATCGCGATCATGATGCGCTGCCCCATCCCGCCCGACACCTCGTGCGGGAGGATGTCGTAGACGCGCTTCGGGTCGCGGATGTGGACGCTTTCCAGCATGGCCAGCGCCCGCTCCTTCGCCTCGGCCTTCGACACGCGGTGGTGGGTGCGATAGGCTTCGGCGATCTGCTTGCCCACGGTCATCAGCGGGTTCAGGCTGAACTTCGGGTCCTGCAGGATCATCGCGATCTCCGACCCGCGGATGGCGCGCATCTGCTTTTCGGACGCGGCCAGTAGGTTGGTCCGACCAAAGCGCAGCGCATCCGCCGTGATCCGGGCCGAAGGCGGCGACAGGCGCATGATCGCCCGGCCTGTCTGGCTTTTTCCCGAGCCGCTTTCGCCCACGATGCCCAGCTTTTCATGCCCCAGCGTGAAGCTGACGCCCCGCACGGCATGGGTGGTACGAGCGGATCCGTGGAAGTGGATGTTCAGGTTTTCGACCGTCAGGACGGGATCAGTCATGGCGCGGGTCCAATACGTCGCGCAGGCCGTCGCCCACGAGGTTGAAGGCAATGGAGGTGATCAGGATCGCGATGCCCGGTGCCGCCGCCACATGCCCGTTCGACAGGATGAACTGCCGGGCCGAGGACAGCATCGCCCCCCATTCCGGGCTGGGCGGTTGCGCCCCGAGGCCAAGGAAGCCGAGACCGGCCGCCGACAGGATGATCGAGGCCATGTTCAGCGTCACCCGCGCGATGACCGAAGGCACGCACATCGGCGCGATGTGCCCCACCATGATCCGCCACGCGCTTGCCCCCTGAAGACGCACGGCCGCGATGTAGTCCGACCGGCGAACCATCATCGTCTCGGCCCGCGCGAGCCGCGCGATGGGTGGCCAAGTGGCAAGTGAGATGGCGATGATCGCATTCTCGATGCTGGGGCCCAGCGCCGCGACGAAGGCCAGCGCCAGGATCAGCGATGGGAAGGCGAGGAAGATTTCCGTCACGCGCATCAGCACGACGTCGACCCAGCCGCCGAACCAGCCCGACACCATCCCCACCACCAGCCCGATGGGCGCGGAGATCACCGCCGTCAGGCAGGCGATGTAAAGCGTGATGCGACCGCCATGCAGCAGGCGCGAATAAATGTCGCGGCCCAGCTCGTCCGTGCCCAGCCAGTTCGCGGCGGAGGGGCGGGCGAGGCGGTTCGTCAGGTCCTGCGCGTAGATGTCGTGGGTGGACAGCCACGGGGCGAAGATCGCCGCGCCGAAGATGATCACCAGCAGGATCAGCCCCAGCATGGCCGACCCGTTCCGGCGCAGCTTTGAGACGGTGATGCGCAACTGCTGCATCCGGGCCTCGGCCGGGGTGCGGGGTCCAAGGGTGGCGGGAATTGCGGTCATGGTCACCTCTCAGCGCGTGCGGGGGTCGAGGATGCGATAGAGAAGATCGCAGATCAGGTTCAGCGCCACGAAGATCACGCCGATCAGCAGCGTGCAGCCGACGACGGAGTTCATGTCGCCCGACAACAGCGCGTTCGTCATGTAGCGGCCGAAGCCGGGCCAGGCGAAGACGGTTTCCGTCAGCACCGCCCCCTCCAGCAGGAAGGCGTAGGAAAGGGCCACCACGGTGATGACCTGCACGGCGATGTTGCGAAACACGTGCAGCCAGACGATCCGCCACAAGCCGAGGCCCTTGGCGCGGGCGGTGACGACGTATTCCTGCTCCAACTGCTCGATCATGAAGGACCGGGTCATGCGGCTGATATAGGCCAGCGACGACAGCGCGAGGATCGAGGCGGGCAGGATGATGTGGCTGAAGACGTTGCCGAACAGCGCGAGGTTTCCGGACAAAAGCGCGTCAATCAGGAAGAAGCCGGTCACGGGTTGCAGGTCAAATTCATAGATGAAGTCGATCCGCCCCGGCCCGCCGACCCAGCCCAACGTGGCATAGAACAGCACGAGGCCCATCAGCCCCAGCCAGAAGTTCGGCGCGGAATAGCCCACCAGCGACAGGATGCGAGCCAGATGGTCGATCCAGCGGTTGCGGTAGACGGCGGCCACGACGCCCAGCGGCACGCCGATGCCGGTGCCAAGGATCATCGCCACCGTGGCAAGTTCCAGCGTGGCGGGAAAGACGCGGGCGATCTCCTCGCCCACCGGGCGGCCCGACAGAAGCGAGTTCCCGAAGTCCAGCCGCGCCAGATCCCAAAGGTAGTTCCCGAACTGCACGATCAGTGGCTGGTCCAGACCCATCTGCACGACCATGCGGTCATAGGCCTCGGGCGTGGCATTGTCGCCCAGCACCGCCAGCACGGGATCGAGCGGCAGGAGCCGCCCGATCATGAAGGTCAGCGCCGCCAGCCCCAGCAGGGTCACGAGGACGGAGCCCGCCCGCGACAGGACGGCCAGCGCCTTCGACGGCGCCCTGCCCCGCTTGCGACGCCGCCCGGGTGTGGCGAGCGCGACCGTCATTTGGAGACCATCGGGTAGTAGGTGCGGAAGCCGTTCCACGTCCAGTCCTTCACCGTGTCGCGGATCGCGGCCACGTTGTAGGTCTGGAACATGACGGCCATCTCGCCCGTCTGCATCCAGTCCTGCTGCAGGGTGCGATACATCTCGCGGCGCTTCGCTTCATCGGTTTCGGATACGGCGGCCTCCACACGCTCGTTGTAACCGACATCCTGGTAATGGGCGCGCCAAGCGGGATATTGCGTCAGCTTCGCTTCGTCCGAGTTGTCGGGGTTCATCACCAGCCGCGAAGCGTTGCCATGCGCGTCGGGAATGTTCGTCTGCCACGCCATGATGATGCTGTCGAAATCGCGGGCCCGGGCGCGGGCGAAAAGCTGGGCGTTCGCCATCTGCTCGATGTTCAGCGTGATGCCGATCTTGGCCGCGTTCTGCTGGAGGTGCTGGCCAAGGGGGGAGGACCAGGGAAGCGAGCCGATCAGCAGCGTGGTTTCGAACCCATCAGGATAGCCGGCTTCGGTGATCAGCGCCTTGGCCTTTTCCAGATCAAGGGTGAAGGGCGTGCCCTCCTCCCCTTCCAGCGCACCCCATGCGCCGGACTGCGCGAAGCTGTTCCAGGGCTTGCCCAGATACTGCATCACCGTGTCACCAAGGCCTTGGTAGTCGATGAGGTATTTCATCGCCAGCCGCACCTTTTCGTTGTCGAAGGGCGGGCGGGACAGGTTCATGGTGTTGAAGATCAGCTGCGGCTTCAGGGCCGAGACGATCTCGATCCCGACGGTGTCGTCCAGTGCCGCCAGATCGTCGGGCGTCAGGTCGCGCGCCACGTCGACGTCGCCCTGTTCGACCAGCAGGCGCTGCGTTCCCGTCTCGGCCACGTGGCGGATCAGGATGCGCGGGATCTTCGGGGCGTCGCCGTAGTATTCCTTGTTGGCCTGCAGCACGACACCCTCACCCTGGTTCCACTGCACAAGGCTGTAGGGACCGACACAGGCCGTATGCGCGTTGAGCCAGGCGTTGCCGAGATCGCCGTTCATCTCGTTTGCGAGGATCGTTTTGCGGTCCAGCGTGGCCGAGATGCCGTCGGCGCCGACGGCCTGAAGCAGCAGGTTAGTCGGATAAGCCGTCTCGAAGGTCAGGACCACGGTATGGTCGTCGGGCGCGGTGATGCGCGTGTCCATGTTTTCCGTCGTGAAGCCGTAATCCGTTAGGGCCGAGGCGTTGCCGAAGCCGAGGGAGATCGCCCGTTTCAGCGACCAGACTGTGTCCTCTGCCGTGACCGGGTTGCCCGAGGGGAAGGTCGCCCTCTGATGCAGGTGGAAGGTCAGCGTCTTGCCATCCTCCGACACGTCCCAGCTTTCGGCGAAGCCGGGGATGACGCGGCTTTCCTCCTCGGGGGCGAAGTTCACGAGCGGGTCGCAGATGTTGTCCATCAGCTCGCTCGTCACGACCTCGCCTATCTGAGCGGGATCGAAGGTGGAGATGGCGTCGATGTTCCACGCCATGACAAGGGCGTTGTCGGGGGTGGCGGCCAGGCTCGGCGCTGCGGCAAGGCAGGCCGCGCCGGCCAGAAGGCGGGTGCGGAGGTTCATGGCGGATTCCCTGTTGATGGTGCGGCCGGTTGATCCGGCGCGCGTTTATTCGGCGGCGACAGGACGGGGGACGAGCGGCGGGCGCACATCCTCTGGGATCGGGCAGATGTAGGGCTCGCGCGCCAGCCGCTCGGCATGGTCCTTCTTGGCGCGGGCCAGCAGCACCTCGTCGGTCATCAGCATGCGGCCGACAACGCCCATGACCTTGGCGGCATAGGTCATGCCCTTGTGCGCGGCAGGGGACTTGCCCTGTGCGGTGATCTGCCAGCTGTGCCCCGGCGTGCCGATCGCCACCGTAGACACCCGCGCCTGCACCAGCGGCACCTTCCACGACACGTCAGCCACGTCGGTGGAGCCCATCATCTTCGACCCCGGCGCCGTGCGCGGGACGACGTAGTCGCACAAAGGTTCGCCTTCACGCACTTCCATGCCATTGCCGCGATAGGAGGCGGCGATGTCCTCGGGCGTCAGCGTCTTCTGGATCTCGGCGGCATAGGCCCGGTCGGCGTCGTCGAAAGGCACGCCGCCCAGCTCGTCCATCGCCGCCTGCATCGCCTCCTCCAGCGGGGTGTTGCCCAGCATGTTCGACACGGCCGACATGATGGAGATGTCAACCTGCGTCTCCGTCATCATCGCCGCGCCTTGCGCAACCTTCTTCACCCGCTCGTTCAGGGCCAGCATTCCGGCCAGGGTGGTGGAGCGGATGGCGTAGCGCACCTTCGTCCGTGCCTGCACCACATTGGGCGCGGTGCCGCCCGCGTCCAGATAGGCGTAGTGGATGCGGCTTTCCTGCGGCACATGCTCGCGCAGGTAGTTCACGCCGACAGCCATCAGTTCCGCCGCGTCCAGCGCCGATCGGCCCAGATGGGGAGCGGCAGCGGCGTGGCTGGCGCGGCCCGTGAAGACGAAGTCCATGCGAGTGTTGGCAAGGGACTGCGCCTCATCCACCTTGGTCATGGTGGCGGGATGCCACGTGATTGCGGCATCCACGTCATCGAAGGCACCGTCGCGCACCATGAAGGCCTTGGCCGCGCCGCCTTCCTCGGCGGGACAGCCGTAATAACGGACGCGGCCGGGGGTTCCCGTCTCGGCCAGCCAGTCCTTTAGCGCGCAGGCCGCCAGAAGGGCCGCCGATCCCAGCAGGTTGTGCCCGCAGCCATGGCCGGCCCCACCCGCCTCTTCCGCCTGCGGTTCCGCGATCCCGGCCACCTGGCTCAGCCCCGGCAACGCGTCATATTCGCCCAGGATCGCGATGACCGGGCCGCCCGTCCCCGCCTCGCCCATGACGGCGGTCGGAATCCCGGCCACCTCCTCCTGCACGATGAACCCCTTGTCGCGCAGCACCGCGACATGCTCCGCACAAGAGCGGTATTCCCCATAGAGCAGTTCCGGCATGCCCCAGACGCGGTCGCTCAACCCGATCAGGTCGGCCCGGTGCGTTTCCACGTGATCCCAGATCGGGTCGCTGTTCTGCATCGTCATCCCCTGTATATTTTCACAAGGGTCGGTCAACGACGTCCGGTCTGTCCAATGACAAGATGGGTTAAGATCAGTCCTGAACGGAATGAGCCCCGATGCCGTTGGTCCGGCATGGCCCATTCGCAAGGCGGAACCCTTGGAGCCCCGGCGAGAAAGGCGGCTTCGTTCAGAGAAATGCTTCAGAGGGAAAGGTGAGAGGCTGGACAGCGACCCAGACGGGGATCGTTACGGCTGCTTCCTTCCGGACCTGACCGGGTTGGCGAGGCGCCTGCCCGCGCCAACCTCTCGGCGCCCGATATAGAAGCAATGCGCCGGGCGTGCAAGTCAAAGGCTGAGACGGAGGGTCAGAAAGCCCGCGTCATCCTCGGCCAAGGGGGTGAGGCTCAGATGCGGCACCTCGTCCAAGTGGTCGGCCGCACGGGGTGAGGTTGGGAAGACCGCCGTCGTGCCCGGCATCGGGGCGAAGCTCCAGAACGGCGCGGTTGGCGGAACGGGCCGCCGGGCCAGATGATCGGACAGCACGTCGCGCATCCGCCGAGTGCCGGCATACATGGGCGGATGCGGTGCAAAGCCCCCGGCCCCGCCAGCACGATAGCTGCTGGTGGCCACGATGAACTCCGCCTCCGGATCAAGGGGCTTTCCCTTATAGGTCAGCTCGCGGATGCGGCCGTCCCCCACCACCCGGCCATCGGCGGCGAACATCGCGGGACGCTCCAGATCCACCACGAAGCTCAGGCCATGAATCAGGTCGAAGTTGTAGGACGGAACCTCGGGATCCAGCAGCGGCTGGTCCTCCGCTCCGGGGCGCAGACGACGGAACACCCGCGCCGCCCGTTCCAGCCAGCGATGCACGTCCCCGCCCGTCAGGCGCAGGGCGGCCACCGTGTTGGGATAGCTGTAGATGTCGCTGGCGTGCCGCAGGGTCAGGGGCCCCGCCGGGATGTCGGTGTAATGGCGCGGCCCGCCGCGGCCACCGCAGCGGAAGGGCTGGCCCGTGCCCAGAACCGGCACCTCATCCGTTTCCAGCTGATTGCGGATATGGGCGGCCGAAGCCTCGGCGATCAGCGAGGCGGCGGGCGACGGCGCGACCATGGCAAAGAAGCTGTTCAGCGGCCGGTCGGTATGGCCCAAGGGGCGCTCTATCTCCCTCAGCGTCGCCTCATGCGCGGCGGCGACGGTCTGCACCACCGCCGGGGCCGCCGGAACATGCGCCACCGGAACCGCATGGCTGGAGGAGGACACGATCCGCCAGTCCCCGACGCGCATTTGAAGGTCGATCACCCCCAGATGCGACCCGCGCGATCCGGGCATGACGGCGGGCTTGCCCTGCAATGTGCCGCGCCGGGCATCCACCCCCTCCATCCCCTCGAACCGGGCCGAGGGGAAGACGAGGTGGCTGTGCCCCGTCACCACGACGTCGATCCCCTCCAGCCCGGCCAGGGCGGTGGAGGCATCCTCGCTGTCGCAGGCCACCGTCGGCGCGCCGATGCCGGCATGGCACAGGGCCACGACCAGATCGCACCGCGCGCGCAGGGCCCCGATCTGCGCACGGGCGGCGGCCAAGATCGGTTCCACCGTCACCCGGCCCTCCAGATGGGCCCGGTCCCAGATCATCACCTGCACCGGCAGAAAGCCGATCACACCCACGCGCAGATCATGCCGCCCGCCCGCCCCGTCCGTGACCGGCCGCACCAGAACCACGGAACGGGGCACGATCTCCCCACCCTTCATGTCCGAGATATTGGCCGACACGACCGGGAAGCGCGCCGCGTCCAGCGCCTCCCTCAGCGCCGGGAGACCGAAGTTGAACTCGTGGTTGCCCAGCGTGACCGCGTCGTAGTTCAACTGGTTCATGGCGGCGATCACGGGATGGGCCTCCCCCTCGGCCATGCGGCGGTCGCTGAGCGGGTTGCCCTGCAGGAAATCGCCATTGTCGAACAGAAGGGTGTCGGAGGCGGCCCGCGCCTCATCGATCAGGCGGGCGGTGCGGGCGAGGCCCGCGTCGGGCAAGGGCTGCGCGGCATGGTAATCCCAGGGCGCCAGCCAGCCATGCACGTCGCTGGTGGCCAGAAGGCGCAGGTGAACCAGATCCGGCCGGGCGGCGGGCACCGGCGGAAGGCTTGCCCTGCCCCCGGCCCGTTTGCCTTGGATCCTGCCGTCCCAATCGCCCTGCATTCCGCCTCACCCGCATGTCACGCCGACGTGAGTCTTGCTGAGATGGCGGGCAAAAGATACCCCAACCCACGCATTTTGCGCGAAAAAATTCAATTTCCACTAGGGGTTGTGTGATTTGACTTGCCCGCCGATCCTGCGATGCTGAAGCCGTATCAGCAAGGGATGTGGCGATGAACAGGGTTCTGGCCTTCGGAACAACCGGAATGGATCGCGCGGCCCATCTGCGCGCAGCGCCGCCCTCGCCCCGCCGCCTCCTGATCCTGTGCGGCGGACAAGTGTCGGCCGGCGCCGAGGGATTGACTTGGCTTCCGCCTGACGCCCTTCCGCCGGGCGGGGACATCTTTCTGGGGCTGGACGGGGACGTCCCCCTTCACGCCCGCGACGTTGCCGAATGGCCGGCCGAAGGGCTGCGCAACCTGCGCGACATGATGACGCAACTTTCGCCGGCCGAGGCGGAACGTGCCGCGACCGCACGCGCTCTGATCCACTGGCACCGCAGCCACCGCTTCTGTTCGGCCTGCGGTCACCCCTCGGACATGGTGCAGGGCGGCTGGCAGCGCCTGTGCCCGGCCTGCGGCACGTCCCACTTCCCGCGCACGGATTCGGTGGTGATCATGCTGATCCTGCGGGGCGAACGCCTGCTCCTCGGCCGGTCCCCGGGCTGGGCGGCGGGGATGCATTCCTGCCTTGCGGGCTTCATGGAACCCGGGGAAACGCCCGAAACCGCCGTGCGGCGCGAGGCGATGGAGGAGACGGGCGTGCGCGTCGGCGCCGTCCGCTACCTGACCAGCCAGCCCTGGCCCTTCCCGGCCTCTCTGATGCTGGGCTGCGTGGCGCAGGCCGAAAGCACCGAGTTGACGATCGACCCGGTGGAGATCGAGGCCGCGCGCTGGGCCGACAAGCACGAGGTGATGGAGGCCGTCATCGGCCGTCACCCCGATCTGGTTCTGCCGCAACCGGGCACCATCGCCCGCCACCTGATCACGCGCTGGCTTGCGGACGATCTGGATTGACCGCACACTCCGCCCGACGATCGTTGGGGGAGGCTGCATGAAGATCACGAGCAAAAGCGACATCGGGGCGCCCCCGGATTTCGTCTTCGCGCGCATGTCGGATTACGAGGGGTGGGAGCGCGCGATTGCCAAGCGCAACACGACCCTTGTCCGCGGCCCCGGCCCCATCCGCCCCGGCACCACCTGGAACACGAAGTTCCGGCTGAAGGGGCGCGACCGTGACATGCTGCTGACGCTGCTGTCGGAAACCCCGGGCCGGCAGGTGCACGCGACGCTGGCCGACACCTCGCTGGACGTGGACATCATCGCGGATCTGGTGGAACTGGCGCCCCAGCGGTCGCGCATCGCGGTGTCGCTGGAACTGCGGCCCCGCAACCTGACCGCACGCCTGCTGATCCAGTCGCTGCGGCTGGCCAAGGGCAAGGTGCAGAACCAGCTGGACCAGCGTGTCGATCAATGGGCGCGCAACGTCGCGCAGCAGTACAAGATGCAGCACGCGGCAAAGCCGGGATGATTTCGCAAAAAGCCGCTTGACGCCCCCGGCGAGGTCGCATAATTGTCCGCCCCGATGGCGGAGTAGCTCAGCTGGTTAGAGCGGAGGAATCATAATCCTTAGGTCGGGGGTTCAAATCCCTCCTCCGCTACCATCACGAAACGGCCCGCGCTTGTCGCGGGCCTTTTCGTTATCGCGCGACCGGATTAGGATGGCATCATGACCGTGGAACGCCCCATACTGACCCCGCCCGACGGCAAGACGAAGGTCCTGCTCCATTCCTGCTGCGCCCCTTGTTCGGGCGAGGTGATGGAGGCGATGACCGCGTCCGGCATCGACTACACCATCTTCTTCTACAATCCGAACATCCACCCGAAGAAGGAATACCTTCTGCGCAAGGACGAGAACATCCGCTTTGCCGAAAAGCACGACGTGCCCTTCGTCGATGCCGATTACGACGCGGACAACTGGTTCCAGCGCGCCAAGGGGATGGAGTGGGAGCCCGAGCGCGGCATCCGCTGCACCATGTGCTTCGACATGCGATTCGAACGCACCGCGCTGTATGCCTACGAAAACGGCTTTCCGGTCATCACCTCCAGCCTCGGCATCTCGCGCTGGAAGAACATGACGCAGATCAACGACTGTGGCGTGCGGGCGGCCAAGCCCTATGACGGCGTGAAGTACTGGGAGTTCAACTGGCGCAAGGGCGGCGGATCGTCCCGCATGATCGACATCTCCAAGCGGGAGGAGTTCTACATGCAGGAATATTGCGGCTGCATCTATTCGCTGCGCGACACGAACGACTTCCGCCTGTCCAGGGGGCGCGAGAAGATCAAGATCGGCACCATGTTCTACGGCAAGGACGACACCCCCGAATGACGAAGGCCCCCGTTTCCGGGGGCCTTTCGCGTTGCGGCGGCGCGAAGGATCACTCCTTCGAACGCTCCACATAGGTCTTGTCTTCGGTGTTGATGACGATCTTCGTGCCGGCGCCGATGTGCGGCGGCACCATGACGCGCAGGCCGTTCGTGCACATGGCGGGCTTGTAGGACGACGACGCCGTCTGACCCTTCACGACCGGCTCGGTCTCCGCGATCTCCACCACGGCGCGCTGCGGCAGGGTCATGGCGATGGCCACGCCCTCGAACGTCTGCAGATAGACCTTGGAGCCTTCGGTCAGGAACCACTTGTCCTCGCCCACCACGTCGGGGGACACGGCCAGCTGTTCGTAGGTCGCGGGCTCCATGAAGTGGTAGCCTTCGCCATCCTCGTACAGGAAGTCGTATTCCCGTTCGTCCACGGTGGCCTTTTCCACCATTTCGGTCGTGCGCCAGCGTTCCGACACCTTCACCCCGTCCGAGATGCGGCGCATGTCGACCGACGTCGTTGGCGTGCCCTTGCCGGGGTGGAAGTTCTCCGACTTCAGAACGACATAAAGACGGCCGTCCATGTCGACGACGTTGCCCTTGCGGAGCGAGGATGCGATGACTTTCACGAAGATGTCCTTGATATGCGGGTCCCGACGCGCGGGAAATCCCGCGTGATCTAACGCATATCACCGCAAATCGGAAGCCCCGAGACATGACAGACAGCCCCTGGTGGCATCCCGACCGCCACGCCGACCGCCGCCCCGCCCTTCTGGCCCGGGCCCGCCTGCAATCGGCCATCCGCCGCTGGCTGGACGAGGAGGGATTCCTGGAGGTCAATCCCGCCGCGCTTCAGGTCAGCCCGGGAAACGAGACGCATCTGCACGCTTTCGCCACCACGGCCATCGGCAACGACGGCGAACCACGCACGATGTATCTGCACACCTCCCCCGAATTCGCGATGAAGAAGCTGCTGGCGGCGGGCGAAACGCGTATCGCGGCCTTTGCGCATGTCTGGCGCAACCGTGAACGCGGGGCACGCCATAGTCCCGAATTCACAATGCTGGAATGGTACCGCGTCGGACAGGACTACACCGTCCTGATGGACGATTGCGCCGCCCTGATGCGCATGGCGGCCGAAGCGGCGGGAGTGCGGGAGTTTCGTCACCGCGGCCGGACCTGCGACCCCTTCGCCGCGCCCGAACGCCTGTCAGTAGCCGACGCCTTCGCCCGCGCGGGGGTCGACCTGATGTCCACCCTGACGCCGGAGGGCACAGACCGCGACGCCCTTGCCCGCCTGTCGCCCGTGCGCGTGGCGGGGGACGACACTTGGTCCGACATCTTTTCCCGCATCCTGTCGGAAAAGGTGGAGCCGACGCTGGGCCTTGACCGCCCCACGATCCTCGACCGCTACCCCGTGGCCGAGGCGGCCCTGGCGCGGCCCGCCGATGATCCCCGCGTGGCCGAACGGTTCGAGCTGTACGCCTGCGGGGTGGAACTGGCCAATGGCTTTGGCGAGTTGACGGATCCCGTCGAACAGCGCCGCCGTTTCGGGGCGGAGATGGACGAGAAGGCCCGCATCTATGGCGAACGCTATCCGCTGGACGAGGATCTGCTGGCCGCGCTGGCGATCATGCCACCGGCCAGCGGGATCGCCCTCGGCTTCGACCGGCTGGTGATGCTGGCCACCGGCGCGCCCGACATCGACGCAGTGATGTGGACGCCCGTGGGCTAGGCCACGCTGTCGGCCTCTTCCTCTTCGCAGACCACGGTGAAGATCGGCAGGTCGTGGCGGCCGAAGCTGTGCAGCATGGCCACATCCGCCGCATCGCGCCCCACGGCGATGTTCACCCGCCCGATGCGCGGCACGTTGTGGCGCGCGTCGAAGGCATACCAGCGCCCGTCCAGCCACACCTCGAACCAGGCCGAAAAGTCCATGGCGCCGGCATAGGGCACGCCGATGTCGCCCAGATAGCCGTTGACGTAGCGCGCGGGGATGGACAGGGCGCGGCACAGGGCGATCGCGGTATGCGCGTAATCGCGGCACACGCCGTAACCGTCCGACAGCGCGCCCTGCGCGGTGCGGGTGGCGCTGGCCTTCTGATAGTCGAACTTGATGCGGCCATGCACATGGTCGCAGACCGCCTGAACGCGGGCCCAGCCGCGGGGCAGATGGCCGAACATTTCCCAGGCGATGTTCATCAGGCTGTCGCTTTCGCAATACCGGCTGGGCAGCAGGAAGGGCAGGACGTCGTCCGGAAGCTGCTCGAACGGGGTTTCGCCCGCACCGGGGGCTACGTCGTCCGGTTTCCCGCTGTCGCGCACCAGCCCGGTGGCCTTGATGCGCGTCTCGCCCACCGGGGCGGTGAAGCGCAGGCAATGGTTGCCGAACCCGTCTAGGAAGGGGTGCGCCTGAATGCCTTCGGACAGCTCGATCACCTCGTCCTGAACCAGATCGCCACGACGTTCGGGGCGCAGCGCCATGCGGCTGACGAAATGGGTGGGCTGCGCGCAGGCCACGGTGATGTCGTAGCCGAACCTGATAAACATGACACTCTTCCTCTGGACCGGAGGAAGAACGCGGCAGGGCCCTGCCGGTTCCGGTCAGCCGCGCTTCAGACGGATGACCACATCGACCTTGCTGAGCGTGGCGCCCTTGGGCAGTTTCGGCAACTGCGCGATGCGGAACTGGTCGGCGGGGGCGTCGACGATCTCGGCCGTGTCTTCCCAGAAGAAATGCGGGTGATCGTCCATGCGAGTGTCGAAATAGCTTTTCGCGCCGTCGATCACCACCTCGCGCATCAGGCCGGCCTGACAGAAGGCGCGCAGGGTGTTGTAGACGGTGGCAAGGCTCACCTTCTCTCCGGTGTCGGTGCTGGCGGCGAACAGGCTTTCGGCCGTGACATGCCGATGCTGGCCGTCCCCGACCAACAGGCTCGCCAAGGCCAGTCGCTGCCGTGTCGGACGCAGTCCGGCCGAGGCCAGCCAATGTGTTCCGCGTTCAATTGCCGTCTGGGTCATTGTTGCGTCACCTTTCCGTCTCCCTATATCGTGACGGCCCGCCGGGATTCAAACGGAATCCCCCTGCCCTTGCCACATGTTCGGCTGCGGTGATACAGGGGGGCGGAATATCTATGGGGAGCCTTTATGGCGGACTATCCGACGAGTTTCGACAAGGAAGCACTTCTGGCCTGCGCGCGCGGCGAACTGTTCGGCCCCGGCAATGCCCAGCTTCCCGAACCGCCGATGCTGATGATGGACCGCATCACGGAGATTTCCGCGGATGGCGGTGCGCATGGCAAGGGTCATGTCGTGGCCGAATTCGACATCCACCCGGACCTGTGGTTCTTTGCCTGCCACTTCCCCGGCAACCCGATCATGCCCGGCTGCCTTGGCCTTGACGGGCTGTGGCAGCTGACGGGCTTCAACCTGGGCTGGCGTGGCTGGCAGGGCCGCGGCTACGCCCTGGGCGTGGGCGAGGTCAAGCTGACCGGCATGGTCCGCCCCGAGCGCAAGATGCTGCGCTATTTCGTGGATTTCACCAAAGCCGTGCAGACCCGTCGTCTGACCATGGGCGTGGCCGATGGCCGCGTCGAGGCGGATGGCGAAGTCATCTATCAGGTCAAGGACATGAAGGTCGCTCTTTCCGAGAGCTGATCCGGGAACCGAAAGGAACATCGTCCATGCGTCGCGTCGTCATCACCGGCCTCGGCATCGTCTCTCCCATCGGCAACGATGCAGCCGAGGTGGAAGCCTCGCTGCGCGCGGGCCGTTCGGGCATCGTCGCCGCCCCGCAATACACCGAACACGGCTTCCGTAGCCAGGTCCACGGCATGCCGCAGATCGTGCTGGAAGATCACATCGACAAGCGCGACCTGCGCTTCATGGGTCCGGGGGCGGCCTACAACTTCATCGCCATGGAACAGGCGATCAAGGATTCAGGGCTGGAACCGAACGAGGTGTCGAACGAGCGCACGGGCCTGATCATGGGCTCGGGCGGTCCGTCAACCTCCAACTTCTTCCTAGCCCACAACACGGTGATCGAAAAGGGCGCGCCCAAGCGCATGGGGCCGTTCATGGTCACGCGCTGCATGTCCTCGACCAACTCGGCCACGCTGGCCACGCCGTTCAAGATCAAGGGCGTGAACTACTCCATCACCTCCGCCTGCTCCACCTCGGCGCATTGCATCGGCAACGGGGTCGAACAGATCCAGTTGGGCAAGCAGGACATCGTCTTCGCCGGCGGCGGCGAGGAACTGGACTGGACCCTGTCCTGCCTGTTCGACGCGATGGGCGCGATGTCGTCGAAATACAACGACACGCCGGCCACCGCCTCCCGCCCCTATGACGCGACGCGCGACGGCTTCGTCATCGCGGGCGGCGGCGGCGTGGTCGTGCTGGAGGAGCTGGAGCACGCCTTGGCCCGCGGCGCGAAGATCTATGGCGAGGTGACGGGCTACGGCGCGACGTCCGACGGCTACGACATGGTCGCCCCCTCGGGCGAGGGCGGGGAGCGGTCGATGCGCGTGGCGCTGGCCACGCTGCCCGAGGGCCGCCGGATCGACTACATCAACAGCCACGGAACCTCTACCGGCGTGGGCGACATCACCGAGGTGAAGGCCATCCGTCGCGTATTCGGCGAAGGCTCCACCCCGCCCATCGCGTCGACCAAATCGCTGACCGGCCATTCGCTGGGCGCGACCGGCGTGCACGAGGCGATCTATTCGCTTCTGATGATGAACGGCAACTTCATCGCGGCCTCGGCCAACGTCACGACGCCCGATCCCGAACTGCGCGAGGGGGAAATCGTGACAACCCTGCGCGAAAACGTCACACTCGATTCTGTCCTGTCCAACAGCTTCGGCTTCGGCGGCACGAACGCCACGCTTGTCATGAGCAAATATCTGTAAGGAACGCCAATGGCCGAGCTTTTGAAGGGAAAACGCGGGGTCGTGATGGGCGTCGCGAACGACCGCTCCATCGCGTGGGGCATCGCGAAGGCCATGGCGGCCGAAGGTGCGGAACTGGCCTTCACCTATCAGGGGGACGCGTTCGGCAAGCGGCTGGCGCCGCTGGCGGCCTCGGTCGGCTCCTCGATCCTGCTGGACGTGGACGTGATGCGGGACGAAAGCCTCGACACGGCCTTTGCCAGGCTGAAGGACGAATGGGGCACGATCGACTTCATCGTCCACGCCATCGCCTATTCGGACAAGAACGAGCTGGCGGGCCGCTTCATCAACACCTCGCGCGAGAACTTCCGCAACTCGCTGACGATCTCCTGCTACAGCTTCATCGACGTGGCCAAGCGTGCGGCGGATCTGATGCCCGAGGGTGGCACCATCCTGACGCTGACCTATCAGGGCTCGAACGCGGTCACCCCCTATTACAACGTGATGGGTGTGGCCAAGGCGGCGCTGGAATCGTCCGTCCGCTATCTGGCGAACGATCTGGGTCCGCAGCGGATCCGCGTGAACGCCATTTCGCCCGGGCCGATGAAAACGCTGGCCGGCTCTGCCATCGCAGGCGCCCGTGCCACCTTCCGCCACACCGAAACGAACGCGCCCCTTCGCGCGAACGCGACGCTGGAAACGATCGGCGGCACGGCCGTCTATCTTGCGTCGGATTACGGCGCCATGACGTCCGGAGAGATCATCCGCGTCGATGGCGGCTACCACGTGTTGGGCATGCCGCAGCCCGAACACATGAACGGACATTGACGAAACGGCGCCCTTCGCGGGCGCCGTTTGCGTTTCAGGGGCCGGCGCAGGCCATGGCCCGGTGCGTGGCCACCTGCCCCACCTCGGCCCCATAGGCGCGCAGGCCGAACGATCCCAGCGTCAGGATGCGGTAGCAGGGGTTGCCGCCCGTCCACCACGGCGTCGGATCCGCCAGATCCGTGATGAAGCGGTGCGAGCAGGCCTGACCCGAGCTGAAGGCCACCCCGCCCGCCGTCACGCCCACCAGCGGCACGTGGATATGGCCGAAGACGACATGGCGGATGCCGGGACGATGCGCCTCCAGCCGTTGCAGAAGCGCGCCTTCATCGTGCAGCCCGATATGTTCGAAATGCGCCAGCCCGTCGGCCATGGGCGGATGGTGCAGGAACACCGTCACCGGTGCCTCCCCTGCCCCCGCCAGCGCTTCGTCCAGCCAGGCCAGCCGATCCGGCCCGTAGATGCCGCCGATCACCCCCGCCTCATGCGTATCAAGGAACAGCAGGCGGCCGAACGCCGTGTCCATGTGGGACTGGATGAAACCGGTGGCGTCGCGGGGATGGTCGGGGAACGCTTCGGCAAAGGCCGGACGGCGGTCGTGGTTGCCCAGCATCAGGCGGACCGGGAACGGCACGGGCGCAAGGATGTCGCGCAGCAGCGCGTAGGCCTCCGGCTCTCCGTCGTTGCACAGGTCGCCGGTCAGGGTCAGCAGGTCCGCGTCGGGATGACGCGTCAGGATGTCGGCGACGGCGGCGCGCAGCTGCGCCTCCGGGTCCACGCCGTTCACGATCCGGCCCGAGGGCACAAGATGCGTGTCGGTGATCTGGATGATCTTCAAGACTCGTCTCCAGTAGGGGGCGCGGGACGGATCCCGCGCCGCGTCCGATCACTTCATCAGCGCGTTGGTCGCTTCGACGATCTGCGCCAGACCGTCCTCGGGCGTGACCTCGCCGCGCATCACGGTGCCGATGATGTCGCGCTGCGTGCGCCAGATGCGGACTGAATCGCCGCCCGGATAGCCAGCCCAAGGCAGCGAGCGGGTGGCCTGCTTGGCCGCCGTCGCGACGTTCGGATGCTCGGCGTAATAGGGCGCCAGATAGTCTTCGCCCGTCGCGCGGATGTTCGTCGGCAGATATCCGGTGATGCGAACGATCACGTTCTGCGCCTCGGGTCCCGTGATCCACTTGATGTAGTTCCAGGCCGCCTTCTGCTTCGCCGCGTCCTGCGTCAGCATCACGACGGAGTTTCCGCCCGTCGGCACGCCGCCCTTTTCCTTGTCCTGCAGCGGGAAGGTCGTCGTCATCAGCGGGAAGCGGTCGCCGACCAGCCCCTCGATCGTCTGGACATGCGCGGGGGTGGAGAACATGAAGCCCGTCATTCCGGCGCCGAACTGCTGGCGCGCCTGGTCCCAGTCCATGACGGGCGCCCCGGCCTCCGCCGCCATCTGGCGGATGAGGCGCAGGCTGTTCAACCCGATCTCGTTGTCGAAGGCGACCTTGCCCGTGGCGGGATCGACCAGCGTGCCGCCCTGCTGGGTGATCATCGCCTGCCACAGCCAGTCGTCGGCCCAGCCCGCGATGTCATAGGCCATGCCCGCGACCTTGGGATCGGCCTCGTGGATCTTCTTCGCGATCTCGATCAGTTCGGGGAAGGTGGTGGGCATGTTCTCCGGATCGGCGCCCACCGAACGCACCAGATCGGCGTTGATGTACATGATGGGCGAAGAGGCGTTGACCGGCAGGCCGTATTGCGTGCCGTCGACATTGCCCAGCGCTACCATGTTCGGGGTGAAGTTGGCGTCGAGGAAGGCTTGGCCACCCTCGGCCTCGATGAACGGGCCTAGGTCGGTGATCTGCTCGCGGGGCGCCAACGTGTGCACCAGCTCCCCCGTCAGGTTGTAGCCCGAGAAGTAGATGTCCGGCAGATCGCCCGTCACGGCCGACCGCAGCACCTGCTGCTGGCCTTCGTTGTAGCCGGCGGCTGGGGCCAGGAAGTTGATCTTCACGTCCGGGTTGTTCTTCATGAACTCCTCCGCCAGCGGCTGGTGGAATTTCGTGAAGCCCGGCAGGTTGTAGAGGACGTTCAGCGTCACGTCCTGCGCCAGTGTGGCGGCGGGGGTCGCCAGCAGCGCCAGGGCACCAAGGGCGAAGCGTCGGGTCAGGGTCATCGTCGTCTCCGGATGGGGGGTCACTTGACCCCGGTCATGGTGATGCCCGCGATGAAGTGCCGTCGTGCCAGCAGGAAGCAGACGACCATCGGGGCCGTGATCAGGGTGGCCCCTGCCATCAGCGCGCCGTAATTCGCCCCCGTCTCCACGTCCGAGAAGAAGAGCATGCCCAGCGGCGGCGGGGCGAGCGCGGTGTCCGACACCACGATCATGGGCCAGTAGAGGTCGTTCCAGTGCGCCACGACCGAGAAGACCGAGAACGCCGCGAGCGAGGGCAGAGAGCCGCGCAGCACGAGGCCCCAGCAGATCTCCATCTCGGAAAAGCCGTCCATGCGGGCGGCCTCGATGATCTCGTCGGGGTAGGAGCGGAAGGACTGGTGGAACAGGAAGATGGCGAAGACGGACAGGAAGAAGGGCGCCATCATCGCGAAATAGGTGTTCAGAAGCCCGGCCTTCGCCAGCCCCACGAACAGAGGCAGGGCCAGCGCTTGGATCGGCACGCACAGGGCCGCGATCACCAGCGTCAGCAGCAGGCGCCGCCCGGGAAAGCGCAGCTTGGCGATGGCATAGGCCGCCGGCACCGCCGTCAGCACCTGCACGATCAGGATGCCCGCGCAGACGATCACGCCGTTCAGCATGAACCGCGCCATCGGCACCTGCCCCGCCGCGCGGGCGTAGTTCTCGGCCGCGTCGAACTGCTTTGGGACGGGCCAGAGCGAGACGTCGAAGATCTCGGACGGGGAGCGGATGGAGGTCAACACCATCCAGTAGAAGGGCAGCAGCATGACGCCCGCACCCAGCGCCAGAACGATGTGGGGAAGGAAACGACGCATCAGTAATGCACCTTCCGGTCCATGTGGACCGTCTGGCCGATGGACAGGACCAGCACGATCGCAAGGAAGATCAGGGTCAGGGCGGCGGCGTATCCGGTGTTGGAATATTCGAAGCCTTCCAGATACAGCGCGAACAGCAGCGTCTCGGCCCCCGCGCGCCCCTTGGTGACGACGGCCACCGTTTCGAACACCTTGAAGGCGCTGATCGACGTGGTGACCACCACGAACATCGTCGTCGGGCCCAGCATCGGCCAAGTCACGGTCAGGAACCGGTCCAAGGGGTTCCGGGCGCCGTCCAGACGCGCGGCCTCGTGCAGGTCCTTCGGGATGGCGGTCAGGCCGGCCAGGAACAGGACCATGTTGAAGCCGAGGATCTGCCACACCCCCATCAGCGCCATGGTCGGGATCAGGAGCGACGGCGTGCCAAGGAAGGATACGGGATCGAAGCCCAACCAGGTGATGACGCTGTTGACCGGCCCCAGCGTGGGGTGCAGCAGGAACTGCCACACGGTCGCCATGGCCACCAGCGTGGCGGTGACGGGCAGGAAATAGGCCACCTCCCAGAAAGCGCGGCTGCGGGTGCGGCCGTGCACCAGAAGCGCGATCCCCAGCGCCCCGAACACGCCGAAAGGGATGACGATCAGCGCGTACAGCGCGGTGTTCCACAAGGCCCGCAGGAAGACCGGATCGGCAAAAGCGGCGCGGAAGTTGTCCAGCCCCACGAAGCCGAAGGACAAGGCGCCCAGCTGGTAATCCGTGACGGAGAACACGCCCAGCACCACGATCGGAAGGATGTAGATTGCCAGCAGCAGGAACGCCGCGGGGGCCGCGAACATCATCCCGCGGGCTGCCCGGCTGCGGCCACGCCGTATTGCCGGCCCCTGCGTCAGTGCGGCGGCGGTCATGCGGCCACTCGGTCGTCGGCGGTGTTCGCCATCCGCAGCCCATCCGCGCCGAAAAGATGCGCGCGTTCGGGCGCGAAGGCTAGATGCACCACCCCTTCCCCCACCGGCTGCGAAGCGGGCTGCCGCACTGTGACGCGCAGGGTGGCGTCGGCCACCAGAGAACCGCTCAGGAACCGGTCGGCGCCATGCGCCTCGGCCCGGTCCACTCGCAAGGCGAGGCCGTGATCAGCCAGCGCCAGATCCTCGGCCCGGACGCCCAGCGTCACCGGCCCCTGCCCCGCCGCGCGCAGGCCGGTGTCGACCCCGAAGGCCACGACGCGGCCCCCCGCGATCTCGGCCGGAAGCAGGTTGATCGTGGGCGATCCGATGAAGCGCGCCACGGTCAGCGAGGCGGGCGCGCAGTAGAGCTCATCCGGGGTGCCCAGCTGCTCGATCCGGCCCTCCACCATCAGGGCGATCCGGTCGGACATGGTCATCGCCTCGACCTGGTCATGGGTGACGTAGATGAAGGTCGCGCCCAGACGGCGGTGCAGGTTCGACAGCTCCTCGCGCATGTGGGCGCGCAGCTTGGCGTCAAGGTTCGACAGCGGCTCGTCCATCAGGAAGGCCGCCGGATCACGCACCAGCGCCCGCGCCAAGGCCACACGCTGCCGCTGACCGCCCGAAAGCTGGGCGGGCTTGCGGTCCAGCAAATGGGCGATCTGCAACGTCTCGGCCGCCTGAAGGACGGCGGCACCGATGGCGGCGCGCGCTGGGGCATGGCCGGGCATCATGCGCCCCACCAGCGGAAGCCGCGCCGACAAGGGCAGCCGGCGCATGCGCAGCGGCGTCGCGATGTTCTGGCGCACCGTCATGTGCGGATACAAGGCGTAGGACTGGAACACCATGGCAAGGTTGCGGTCGCTGGGATCCATCCCCGTCACATCGCGCCCGCCGATGGACACTGTGCCACGATCGGCCGCCTCCAGCCCGGCAAGGATGCGCAGCAGGGTCGATTTCCCGCAGCCCGACATGCCGACAAGGGACAGGAACTCCCCCGGTCGCACCGACAGGTCGATGTTCTTCAGGACCTCGGTCCCCCCGAACCCCTTGCCGATGCCGGTGAGGTCGACGGATTGTGGCGTCATTCTGCGCTCCTTTGCCTTGCGGAGCGCTTTCCCTCATTCACACGACAGAGAGATGGCGGGAATAAGATCGTTTTGTGACAGACCCGTTATTCTGGTCCGAATTCCTCGAAAACGTCTGCAACCAAGAAAAACCGGCCACTTTCGCAAATGCGTGATGACACGGGGACGACGGAAAGACGACACCCGAGGCCAAAGGCTGCGTGAACATCAATGAGAGGATTGGAGCGGGCGGCGGGAATCGAACCCGCGTCTTTAGCTTGGAAGGCTAAGGTCTTACCATTACACAACGCCCGCGCTGGGGGTGGATATACGCCCTCGGGACCGAGGGCGCAACCTCATTTCACCGTGATGCGCCCGTCGATGTAGGGGGCGTAGTCGGGATGGGCCCGCAGGTAGTCCGCCACCACCTGCGCCAGATCCGGCCCGTAATCGTAGGCGTTGCGCGCGTCATTGAACATCGCATATCCGTCGCCGCCGTTGCGGACGTAGTTGTTCGACACCGCCAGATAGATCGCCGCCGGATCCAGCGGCGCGTCGCCGATCACGGCGTCTGAAATGCGGCTGCCCACCGGAGCCGCGGGATCGACCGTGTAGCGGAAGCCCGCGACCTGCGGGAAGCGGCCGCCGCCCTCCTCCATCTGGCTGACGCCGTTTTCCAGCGCCGCCAGCAGGTCGGCGCCCGTCACCTCGAACGTGGACAGGGTGTTGAGGAAGGGCAGAACCGTCAGCACGTCGCCCATCGACACCTCCCCCTGGTCGATGGAGGCGCGAAGCCCGCCGCCGTTCACCAGCGCGATCTGCACGCCCTGGTCCGCCACGCGGGCCAGCTGCGCGTCGGCCACGAGGTTGCCCATCGTGCATTCGCGCACGCGGCACGTTTCGCGGCTGCCGTCGATGGGGGCACGGGTCTGGCCCACCACCTCGGCCCGGATCGCCGCCAGCGGGGCGGCAAGGGCCGCTACGCGTTCAACCGTGGCCGGATCGGGCGCAACGCTGGCGTCCAGCAGGATCGGCGCGCCTTCCGCCTTGGTGACACGCCCCTGATCGTCGAAGGTCACGACCAGTTCGCCCAGATACTTGGTGTAGGATTCGGCCGTCACGATCGGCACGCCGTTCGCCCGCGTCGGGTAGGGCCCCGCTGCCGCCGGATCGATGTTGGACAGAAGCGTGTGGCTGTGCCCGCCCACGATCACGTCCAGACCGGAGGTGTGGTCCGCGATCTGCTGGTCCAGCAGATAGCCCGAATGCGACAACAGGATGATCTTGTCGATCCCCTGTCCGGTCAGCGCATCGATCTGCGCCTGCACGACCGCGATGGGCGCCTGGAAGTGGACATTCGGACCGGGGCTGGACAGCTCGGGGTTGGATTCGGGCGTCAGGCCGATGATGCCGACCTTCTGGCCCCCTACCTCCACCACCGCGTGCGGGGCGATCTTGTCCGCCAGAAGCGGTTCACTCGTGGCGTCCATGTTGGCGGCCAGGATCGGCACGTCCACGGCGTCAGCCAGCGCGGCCAGTTCGGCCGGGCCGTCGTCGAATTCGTGATTGCCCACCGCCATGGCGCCATAACCCAGCTTGCCGATGAACTCCGCCGCCGCCTCGTGCTTGTACTGGGTGTAGAACAGCGTACCCTGATACCAGTCGCCCGCGTCCAGCAGCAGCGGGTTGACTGCGCGGTCCTTCGCCTGCGTCACGGCCGTCACCAGCCGCGCCATCCCGCCAAAGCACTTGCCCGCCGCGTCATCCTCGGCCGCGCAGGTCGATCCGGTGGCCGTGATCGGCTCGAACCGGTCGTGCACGTCGTTGGTGTGCAGGATCGTCAGGGTGAAGTCGGCCTGCGCCGCGCCCGCGCTCAGCGCCAGCGCGCCGGCCGTGGCCAGAAGGATTGTCCGCATCGAAAGCTCCATGTGCCATGCGCGTCCAGACTGCGTGGGCCCGCGTCCCATGTCAAAGCGGGATTGACCGACAGCCCGATTGGGCGCATGAGACATCATGCTGATTTACAAGATCTTCCGGCGTCCGGAATGGGACGCGTTCCGCGCTTCGGGCAAGACGGCCGGTGCCCCGGTCGATCTGGCGGACGGCTACATCCACATTTCCACCCGGGAACAGGTGGCCGAAACGGCCGCCAAGCATTTCGGGGCCGAGGCCGATCTGGTTCTGGTCGCGCTGGACGACGCGGCTCTGGGGCCCGCCCTTCACTGGGAACCGTCGCGCGGCGGCCAACTTTTCCCGCATCTGTATCGTGATCTGACGCTGGACGACGTGGTGTGGGACAAGTCCCTGCCGCTGGGCGCCAGCGGCCACATTTTCCCCGAGGGCGTGATATGACAGCCTTGGAACGTGCCGGTCTGGGCCTTCTGCACCGGATGGACCCGGAAACCGCCCATCACTGGTCGCTGAACGCCCTGCGCGCGGGTCTGGCGCCGCTGCATGGCGGGCCTGTTACGGGCGCGCGGCTGGCCACGACGGTGGCCGGGTTGCCGCTGGCCAACCCCATCGGCCTTGCGGCGGGCTTCGACAAGAACGCCGTTGCCGTGGCGCCCCTGATGCGCGCGGGCTTCGGCTTTCTTGAGGTGGGCGCCGCCACCCCCCGGCCCCAATCGGGCAATGCCAAGCCCCGGCTGTTCCGCCTGTCGAAGGATCGCGCGGTCATCAACCGCTTCGGCTTCAACAACGAAGGGGCCGCCGCCATCGCCGCCCGTCTGGCGATGCGCCCCAAGGGCGCGGTGCCGGTGGGCCTGAACCTGGGCGCGAACAAGGACAGCGCCGACCGGGCGGCCGATTTCGCGGCCGTGCTGGCCTGCTGCGGGCTTCACGCGGATTTCGTGACGGTGAACGTGTCCTCGCCCAACACCGAACGGCTGCGGGACCTTCAGGGGCGCGAGGCGCTGGCCGCGCTTCTGGGCGGCGTGATGGACGTGCGCGCGACGCTGGCCCGGCCCATCCCCGTCTTCCTGAAGATCGCGCCCGACCTGACCGAAGCGGATCTGGACGACATCGCCGAGGTGGCCGTCGCCTCCGGCCTGTCGGGCATCATCGCCACCAACACCACCCTGTCGCGCGACGGGCTGTCCGACGCCCAGCGCGAACAGGCGGGCGGGCTGTCGGGTGCGCCGCTCTTCGAACGCTCCACCCGCGTGCTGGCGCAGCTGTCGCAGCGGGTGGCGGGGCGCCTGCCGCTGATCGGCGTGGGCGGCGTGGGATCGGGCGAACAGGCCTATGCCAAGATCCGCGCCGGCGCCTCGTCCGTGCAGGTCTACAGCGCCATGGTGTATGAAGGGCTGTCCCTCATCCCCCGGATCGCGCGCGACCTGGACGCGCTGCTGGCGCGCGACGGCTTCGCCAACGTGGCCGAGGCCGTGGGGACGGACCGCGACCGCTGGCTTTAGAACGCCTTGAACGTCATCGTCGTCAGGGTCCGCTGGATGTGCGGAATGTCGAACAGGCGTTCCGACAGCCAGTGCCCCACATCCGACCCTTCGGGAATGTAGACCTTCGCCATCAGGTCCCATTCGCCCGAGGTGGAATAGAGTTCCGACACCACCTCGCGGTCATAGATGGCGTCCGCCACCTCATAGGTCTTGCCGGGGGCGCAGCGGAACTGGACGAACACGCAGATCATGGGGTCTCCTCGGGTTGGAGTTTCAGGCGGGGGGTGGGCTTGGGCAGGTCGTCGATGCCCAAGCTCTGCTGCGGACGGGCCAGACGGTTGCGGACGATCCACAACAGCCGGTTTTCCGCCCGCGTGATCGCGACATAGGCCAGACGCTTCCACAGGGGAACGCCCGCCTCCATTCGGCCGGCCTGGGCTGCGGCGTAAAGGTCGGGGGCGAAGACCTGCACCTGGTCCCATTGCGACCCCTGCGCCTTGTGGATCGTCACGGCGGCCCCGTGCAGGAAGGCGGCGCCCATCCGGGCGGCGGCGGGGATGAAGGGCTCTTCCTCGTCCGGCTTCTCGATCTTGATGATCGACGCGGCCGAGATCTGGGGATCCTCCGCGCCCACCACGTGCAGGCGGGCAAAGCCGTCGCGTGTGCCGGGGCCCAGATATATGACCTGCGCACCCTTGATCAGGCCCCGCGCCTCCAGGTCAATGCGCTTCTTGCGGTGCTTCAGCGGCAGTTCGATCCCGTCGCAGACAAGGGGCTCCCCCGGCAGCAGCGCATCCCCCGGCGCGCCATGCGCCCCCCGGAAGGCCGTGATCAGCCGGATGCGCGTGGCGTTGCGCCAGACCAGCACGGGCGATCGCGCCATCAGGTCGCTGTCCACGCGCTGCGCCCAGACCACGCGTTCGTCGCGCGCGGCGGCGTCTTCCACCATCCGCTCGAACCGGTGGAAATCGATATCGGGATCGGCCAGCGCATGGGCCAGATCCAGGATCGGGTTGTCCTCGGACTGGCGGTGGATGCGGTTCAGGATCAGCTTGCGCGGTTCGCCCAGCCGTTCGAACACCATCTGCCCGGACTGGTTCACGGGGGCTAGCTGCGCCGGATCGCCGAACAGGACCAGCGTCGGGAAGATCTCGCGCAGGTCGTCGAACTGGCGTTCGTCCAGCATGGAGGATTCGTCGACGAAGCCCACGTCCAGCGGCTCCTCCCGCCGCTTCCAGCCGCGGATGAAGTCCGACCCGCGCAGCCCCGCCGCCGCCAGCGCGCCGGGGATCGACGGCACGGTGTCGTAGAAGGCCTTGGCGCGGTCCAGCGCGGCCTCCGTCATGCCTTCGACGTCCACAGGCCGCTTGCCGGTGCCGGCCAGCCATTCGGCCAGCGCCTCGTAATGCGGATCATAGACGGGGGTGTAGAGGATGCGGTGAATGGTCGTCGCCGGCACCCCGCGCATCCGCAGGACGGAGGCCGCCTTGTTCGTCGGGGCCAGGATCGCCAGCGTGCGCCGCTCCTTGCGCTTCTTGCCCTCCCAGTCGGCCGAGACGATGTCCACCCCCGCCTCGCGCATGGCCTTGGTCAGCTGCGCTAGAAGCAGCGTCTTGCCCGACCCTGCCTTACCGATGACGGCAAGAACCGTGGACTTCCCCTCCACCGCCGGCTGGTGGGATCCGTTTTCCAGATCGACCCCCATGCCCCGCAGCTGTTCGGACAAACGGTCCCAGGCTTCGGCCTGGTCTTCGGAAAAGGTGATGGCGGGCGCGTTCATGCCGCGACCATAGCCGCCCCGCGCCCCCGGCGCCAGTCAGTGGACGGGCGTGTCGGGGTCCATCGCGCGGGCCGTGATCTCCGCCTCGGCCACAGGAAGCAGCGCGTCCACACGTTCGGCCAGTTCGGTCAGGCCGTTCTGCATCGCATAGCTTTGCAGATCCCGAAGCACGTCCAGGATCCAGTCATGCGCCAACTTCGGTTCCATCCGGTCTTCCTTCGGTGCCACGGTCCAGACGTTGCAGCACGCTTGCGGCATAGAACGCAAGCAGGCGTGCCTTGCCGGCGGCGGGGATCAGCCGGCCCCCCTGTTCAATCACGATATCGCGTTTTTCCAAAGCGCGAAGTCCCTCCGCCACCGGATCCTCGGGCAACAGCGTCACCGCCCCCACCCGCGCCAGTTCGGCGCGTAGCTGCGCCACCGCCGCCGGCAGACCACGGCGGCTGACCGACCCGCGGGACAGGGCCGCCGCCACCAGCGGCACCGGCAGGACGGGAACGTTGCGTCCAATCTCGTCCATCAGGTCGCGGGCCAGCGCGTCGGGTCCCGGATCCCCCGCATGGCTTGCTTTCCACGCCTGAAGCGAGACGGGCGTTCCGAACGCCACGCCCGCCGCACCGAAGCCCGGAAACCGGCCCCGCACCAGCCGCCACAGGTTGCGCAGAAGAAAGCCCACGAACTGCACCGGCCCCGCCCGGAAGCGGCGTTCGCCCACCCGGTCGGCCTCGGTCAGGATGCGGTCCTCCAGCACGCGGTCATAGGCGATGCCCACGGGCACGAACAGAAGATCCCGCCCCTCGGCCGCCATCAGATAGCTGAAAAGGCCCACCTTCGGCGCCCCAATGCGGCCGTCAAGGCTGAGGCCCCCTTCGGGAAAGAAGGCCTGCGTCACCCCGGCTTCGGTCGACATCTGGACATAGCGGGCCAGCACCCGGCGATACAGCGGGCTGCGCGCGTTGCGTCGGATGAAATAGGCCCCCATTGCCCGGATCAGGGACGACAATGGCCAGATGCGCGCCCATTCCCCCACCGCATAAGACAGGGCGGACCGTTGCGCGACAAGCCAGGTCACCAGCACGTAATCCATGTTCGACCGGTGGTTCATCACGAAGACCACGGTGGCGTCGCGGTTGACCAGTTCCCCCTTCGGGGCCGACGCCGCGATCTTCACATCGTAAAAGGCGCGGCTGAACTTGCGGGCAAAGCGCGTGGCGAAGCCGAAATACACGGTGGCGGAAAAGGCGGGCACGATCTCGCGCGCATAGACGCGGGCGCGTTCGAAGACCACATCCTCGCGCGTATTGGTGCTGCGGGCGTGGCGGGCGACGGCGGCGCTGACGTCCGGGTCATGGGCCAGCCGCAGGATCATGTCCTGACGGCGCATCAGCTTGAACGGCTCGATCGGGCGTTCCAGCCGTAGGTTCAGCCGGGCCACCACCCGTTCCATGCGCCGCCGCAGATACCAGCGAGCGGACGGAACAAGGATACGGTCCAGCGCCGCCACAAGGGCGAAGGCCAGAACCAGAACAAGCAGCCATACGGGAAGTTCAATGGTCGCGGTCATGCGGGCACCTTAATGGTGCCCGCAGGGTCCGGCAATCAGGCGTGGATGGCGCCATCGCCGCAGGCCAGCGCCGCCTCGCGCACGGCCTCCGAGAAGGTGGGATGCGCGTGGCAGGTCAGCGCCAGATCCTGGGCCGAGGCGCCGAATTCCATCGCCACGCACACTTCGTGGATCAGGTCGCCCGCCATCGGGCCGATGATGTGGCAGCCAAGGATGCGGTCGGTTTCCGCATCCACCAGCAGCTTTACGAAGCCGTCGGCCTGGAAGATGGCCTTGGCGCGGGCGTTGCCCATGAAGGGGAACTTGCCGGCCTTGTACTTGCGACCCGCTTCCTTCAGCGCTTCTTCCGTCATGCCGACCGAGGCGACCTCGGGCGTGGTGTAGATCACGCCGGGGATCACGCCGTAGTTCACATGGCCATGCTTGCCGGCCAGGATCTCGGCCACGGCCATGCCTTCATCCTCGGCCTTGTGGGCCAGCATCGCGCCGGGGATCGCGTCGCCGATGGCGTAGACGCCCTTCACGTTGGTCTGGAAGTGGTCGTCCACCTTCACGACGCCGCGGGGCAGCATCTCCACCCCAAGCGCTTCCAGACCCAGACCTTCGGTGTAGGGCTTGCGACCGGTGGAGACGAGAACCGTGTCCGCCTCGATCGTCGCCTCGGACCCGTCCTTGTTCAGCTTGTACCTGACCGTGACCTTGTCGCCGGAAACCTCGGTCCCCTGAACGGCGGCGCCCAGGATGAACTCGAACCCCTGCTTGGTCAGGATCTTGTGGAAGGCCTTCACGGTGTCCGCGTCGGTGCCCGGCAGGATCTTGTCCTGGAACTCCACCACCGTGACCTTGGACCCCAGACGCTTGTAGACCGAGCCCATCTCCAGCCCGATGACGCCCGCACCGATCACGACCAGCGATTCCGGGATCTTGTCCAGCGCAAGCGCCCCGGTGGAGGTGACGACCTTCTTCTCGTCCGCCTCGACGCCCGGCAGCGTCGTGGCGACGGATCCGGTGGCGATGACGATGTTCTTCGCCTCGTGCACCTCCTCGCCGACCTTGACCTTGCCCGCTTCGGGGATCGAACCCCAGCCCTTCAGCCAGGTGACCTTGTTCTTCTTGAACAGGAACTCGATCCCCTTGGTGTTGCCGTCGACGACGTCCTGCTTGTAGGCCTGCATCTTGGCCCAGTCGACGGTCACGTTGGCGCCCATCAGGCCCATCTTCTCGAAGTTCTCGTGAACCTCGTGCAGGTGGTGGGTGGAGTTCAGAAGCGCCTTGGACGGGATGCAGCCCACGTTCAGGCAGGTGCCGCCCAGCGTGTCCCGCCCCTCGACGCATGCGACCTTCAGGCCAAGCTGCGCGCAATGGATGGCGCAGACATATCCGCCCGGGCCACCGCCGATCACGATCACATCAAAACTGGCCATGAAGTCACTCCTTGAGAGATATCAGAAAAGGGCCGCGAGGAAGAGGACGAGCGTCGCCACGAGGCCGCACATGAAGAAGATCGAGCGCCAGGGCGCCAGACCCAGATAATAGGCCGGAACATAGGCGAGCCGGGCCAGAAGGTAGATCCAGGCGCACAGGTCCGTCAGCCAGAAGTCGCTGTCGGTGACATACACCGCCAGCGCCGCCGCCGAGAACAGCACGAAGTTGTCGAGGTGGTTGCGCATGGCGCGCTGCATGCGACCGGTGTCGGTCGCATAGCTCGGCTCCGCATCGCGGGGGCTGAGGTTGTATTCGTGCCCCATGTCGCGGTCCTGAAGACGGGACGTGAACAGCATGATGGCGACATACAGCAGCGCCGACAGACAAAGAACGATGATCTCGGCCATGTTATGCGGTCCTCAGGAAGGTTGCGGTGGTCGCGCCGCCAAAGGCGGTTTCCTTTTCAAGCCACGCCTTGGCGTTGGCCGGATTGTGGACCTCCATCAGCGCGAAGGCCGCGCCATGGTCCACGGCCCGCCACAGCTGCAGCTGGGTCAGCCCGGAATTGGCGCGGTCTTCCGCGCCGTCGTCCCAAGCGGCTTTCCAGCCTTCATAGTCCGGCGTGTCGATCTGAAGAAGCAGCTGCATCGTGGTGCCTTTCCCATGACGGGCGCGCGGGGATCGCGCGCCCTTTCGGGATCAACCGTGAACCGCGCTTACAGGTCCATCAGCAGGCGACGGGGATCTTCCAGCGCCTCCTTGACGCGGACAAGGAAGGTCACCGCGCCCTTGCCGTCGACGATGCGGTGATCGTAGGACAGCGCCAGATACATCATCGGACGGATGACGATCTGCCCGTTCACGACCACGGGGCGTTCCTGGATCTTGTGCATCCCGAGGATCCCCGACTGCGGCGGGTTCAGGATCGGCGAGGACATGAGCGAGCCGTAGACGCCACCGTTGGAGATGGTGAACGAACCGCCCTGCATCTCGGCCATGGAGAGCTTGCCGTCACGGCCGCGCGCGCCCAGTTCGGCGATCTTCTTCTCGATCGCGGCGAAGCTCATCTGGTCGGCGTCGCGGACAACCGGAACCACCAAGCCCGAGGGCGTGCCCACGGCCACGCCCATGTGGACGTAGTTCTTGTAGATGACGTCGGTGCCATCGATTTCGGCGTTGACGTCGGGCACTTCCTTCAGCGCGTGGCAGCAGGCCTTCACGAAGAAGGACATGAAGCCGAGCTTCACCTTGTGCTTCTTCTCGAACACGTCCTTGTATTCGTTACGCAGGCCCATGATGCCCGACATGTCCACCTCGTTATAGGTGGTCAGCATGGCGGCGGTGTTCTGCGCTTCCTTCAGGCGGCGGGCGATGGTCTGACGCAGGCGCGTCATCTTCACACGCTCTTCGCGCGACGCGTCGTCGGCCGCGACCGGCGCGCGGGGCGCGGGGGCGGCGGCAAGGGCGGCTTTGGGCGCGTTCATCGCCTTCAGCACGTCTTCCTTCATGATGCGGCCGTCACGGCCCGTACCCTGAACCTGATCGGCGCTCAGACCGGCTTCGGCCATGGCCTTCTTGGCGGACGGCGCATCCTCACCCGATTTCCCAGCGCCCGCGGCGGCGGCCGGTTCGGCCGACGCGCCGTAAGAGGCCGGAGCCGGTGCACCGGCGGCCGGGGCGGAGCCAGTGGACGCGGCAGGTGCCGCACCCTCGCCTGCCTGGATCACGGCCAGCTTGGCGCCGGCCGGAACAGTGTCGCCTTCCTTAGCGATGATCTCGCCCAGCACGCCCGCGGCGGGGGACGGAACCTCGACCGACACCTTGTCGGTTTCCAGTTCGCACAGCATCTCGTCCTGCGCGACCGTGTCACCCGGTTTCTTGAACCAGGTCGCCACCGTTGCCTCGGACACGCTTTCGCCCAGAGCGGGCACCATCACATCGACCATCTTCGCCTCGTTCGAACCGGCCTTCGCGCCGGGCTCCTCCGTCTTGGCCGGGGCGGCGGGTTTCGCCGCGCCCTCGCCGATCTGTGCCAGCAGGGCATTCGCCGCCACCGTTTCGCCTTCCGCCGCCACGATCTCGGTCAGCGTGCCGGCGACGGGCGACGGCACTTCCACCGTCACCTTGTCGGTTTCCAGCTCGCACAGCATCTCGTCGACCGCGACGCTGTCGCCCACCTTCTTGAACCAGGTGGCCACCGTCGCCTCGGAGACGCTTTCACCCAGTGTCGGAACACGTACTTCGGTCGCCATATCAGCCCCCTACCGTCAAAGCTTCGTTCACAAGCGCGTCCTGCTCGGCCTTGTGGCGCGAGGCAAGACCTGTCGCGGGCGAGGCCGAGGCCGCGCGCCCGGCATAGACCGCACGGCTGTGCTTGGCGCCGATGCGCGTCAGCACCCATTCCAGGTTCGGCTCCACGAAGGTCCAGCCGCCCTGGTTCTTGGGCTCTTCCTGGCACCAGACGATCTCGGCGTCCTTGAAGCGTTCCAGTTCCTTGACCAGCGACAGCGCCGGGAAGGGATAGAACTGCTCCAGCCGCAGCAGGTAGACGTCGTCGGCGCCACGCTTGTCGCGCTCCGCCAGCAGGTCGTAATAGACCTTGCCCGAGGAGATGACGACGCGCTTGATCTCGGCATCCGGGCGCAGCGTCATTTCGGAATGGCCACGTTCCGCGTCATCCCACAGGATGCGGTGGAAGGTGGATCCGTCCGTGAAGTCAGCCGCGTCCGAAATGCACATCGGATGGCGCAGCAGCGATTTCGGCGTCATCAGCACCAGCGGCTTGCGGAAGGTCCGGTGCATCTGGCGGCGCAGGATGTGGAAGTAGTTCGCCGGCGTCGAGACGTTGGCCACGATCCAGTTGTCGTTCGCCGACATCTGCAGGAAGCGTTCCAGACGGGCGGAGGAATGCTCCGGCCCCTGCCCTTCATAGCCGTGCGGCAGCAGCATCGTCAGGCCCGACATCCGCAGCCACTTCGATTCGCCCGAGTTGATGAACTGGTCGAACATGATCTGCGCGCCGTTGGCGAAATCGCCGAACTGGGCTTCCCACATCACCAGGGCGTTCGGTTCGGCCAGCGAATAGCCGTATTCGAAGCCCAGCACCGCGTATTCCGAAAGCATCGAGTCGATGACCTCGTAACGCGACTGGCCTTGGCGGATGTTGTTCAGCGGATAGTACCGCTCTTCCGTGGACTGGTTGACGAAGGCCGAGTGCCGCTGGCTGAACGTGCCGCGGGTCGAATCCTGGCCCGACAGGCGGACGGGGAAGCCCTCGACCGCCAGCGATCCGAAGGCCAGCGCCTCGGCCGTGGCCCAGTCGAAGCCCTTGCCCGTCTCGAACATCTTGCCCTTGGCTTCCAGAAGGCGCGCCACGGTCTTGTGCAGCTCGAACCCTTCCGGGGCGGCGGTCAGCGCCTTCCCGACCTCGGCCATGGTGTCGGCGGAAATCGCGGTTTGGCCGGCCTGATACTCCTCGCCCTCGCGGGACAGGTTCTTCCAGCGGCCGTCCAGCCAGTCGGCCTTGTTCGGCTTGTAGTCCTTGGAGGCCTCGAACTCGCCGTTCAGCATAGACTGGAACTGCGCCTTCATGTCCTCGATCTCGCCTTCCGGGATCAGCCCGTCGGCGACCAGACGGTCGGTGTACAGTTGCAGCGTCGTCTTCTGCTTGCGGATCTTCTGATACATCGCGGGGTTCGTGAACATGGGCTCGTCGCCCTCGTTGTGTCCGAACCGGCGGTAGCAGAAGATGTCGATCACGACATCCTTGTGGAACTTCTGGCGGTATTCGATCGCGACGCGTGCGGCGTGCACCACGGCCTCCGGATCATCGCCGTTCACGTGGAAGATCGGCGCTTCCACCATCAGGGCGATGTCGGTCGGATAGGGCGACGAACGGCTGAACGACGGTGCGGTCGTGAAGCCGATCTGGTTGTTCACCACGATGTGGATCGTGCCGCCGGTGCGGTGACCGCGCAGGCCCGACAGGCCGAAGCATTCCGCCACGACGCCCTGACCCGCAAAGGCCGCGTCGCCGTGCAGCAGGATCGGCAGGACCGCCATTCGGCTTTCGGTGTCGTTGTACTGGTCCTGCTTGGCGCGGACCTTGCCCAGCACCACTGGGTTCACGGCCTCAAGATGCGACGGGTTGGCCGTCAGCGACAGGTGGACCGAATTGCCGTCGAAGGACCGGTCGGCCGAGGCGCCGAGGTGATACTTCACGTCACCCGAACCGTCCACGTCGTCCGGCTTGAAGCTTCCGCCCTGGAATTCGTTGAAGATCGCGCGGTAGGGCTTCTGCATCACGTTGGCGAGGACCGACAGGCGGCCGCGGTGCGGCATGCCGACGATGACCTCCTTCACGCCCAGCTGGCCGCCGCGCTTGATGATCTGCTCCATCGCGGGGATCAGGGACTCACCGCCGTCCAGACCGAAGCGCTTGGTCCCCATGTATTTCACATGCAGGAACTTCTCGAAGCCCTCGGCCTCGACCAGCTTGTTCAGGATAGCGCGACGGCCTTCGCGGGTGAAGGCGATCTCCTTGCCGTAACCCTCGATCCGCTCTTTCAGCCAGGCCGACTGCTCGGGGTCGGAGATGTGCATGTATTGCAGCGCGAAGGTGCCGCAATAGACGCGCTTCACCATGTCGAGGATCTGGCGGAGGCTGCCCACCTGCATCCCCAGCACGTTGTCGAGGAAGATCGGACGGTCATAGTCGGCGTCGGTGAAGCCGTAGCTTTTCGGGTCCAGCTCCGGATGGTTGGCGGTGCTGATGTCGCGCATCCCCAGCGGGTCCAGATCGGCGGCGAAATGGCCGCGGATCCGGTAGGCGCGGATCAGCATGATGGCGCGGATCGAATCCAGCACGGCGCGCTGAATCTGGTCGGCGGAGACCGGAACGCCCGCCTCGGCGGCCTTGCCCGCGATTTTCTTCGCGGCGGCCTTGGCATCGGCGGCGGGCAGCATCGGCCATTCGCCCGTCAGGGCGGCGGTCAGATCGTCGACCGGCTGCGGCGGCCAGTCGGCGCGGGCCCAGCTGGGACCTGCGGCGGCGCGCTTCACATCCTGGTCGCTTTCGCCAAGCGCGGCGAAGAACTCGGCCCATTGCTGATCGACGCTCGCAGGATCGGCGGCGTACCGCGCCTGAAGCTGGTCGATGTAATCGGCGTTGGCCCCGTCCATGAAGGAGGAGGCTTGGAATTGCTGGTTGGGGCTTTGTTCCGTCATGGCTGCACCTGACAAATGGGTGCGCCGCCCCCGAAAGGGCGGCGCTTATGGGTTATGCGCGACCGAGCGCCTTCATCACCGCTTCGCCCAGGTGGGCGGGGCTGTCGGCGACGATGATGCCGGCCTCTTTCATGGCGCTGATCTTGGATTCCGCATCGCCCTTGCCACCGGACACGATGGCACCGGCATGGCCCATGCGGCGGCCGGGGGGGGCCGTGCGGCCCGCGATGAAGCCGGCAGTCGGCTTCCAGCGGCCCTTCTGACGCTCGTCCGCCAGGAACTGCGCGGCTTCTTCCTCGGCCGAACCGCCGATTTCGCCGATCATGATCATGGCTTCCGTTTCCGGGTCCGACAGGAACATGTCGAGCACTTCGAGGTGCTCGGTGCCCTTGATCGGGTCGCCGCCGATGCCAACCGCCGAGGATTGGCCGAGGCCGAGGTCGGATGTCTGTTTCACGGCCTCATAGGTAAGCGTGCCCGAACGCGAAACAACACCGATGGAGCCACGTTTGTGGATGTGGCCCGGCATGATGCCGATCTTGCAGGCGTCCGGCGTGATGACGCCGGGGCAGTTCGGCCCGATCAGGCGCGATTTGGAGTTCAGCAGGGCGCGCTTCACCTTCATCATGTCCAGCACCGGGATGCCTTCGGTGATGCAGATGATCAGCTCCATCTCGGCGTCGATGGCCTCCAGGATCGAATCGGCCGCGAAGGGCGGCGGGACGTAGATCACGGACGCGTTCGCGCCGGTCTTGGCGATGGCGTCATGGACACTGTCGAAGACCGGCAGGCCCAGATGCTCCTGACCGCCCTTGCCGGGCGTCACGCCGCCGACCATCTTCGTGCCGTAGGCGATCGCCTGTTCCGAGTGGAAGGTCCCCTGCGAGCCGGTGATGCCCTGGCAGATGACCTTGGTGTTTTCGTTGACGAGAACGGCCATGGATTATCCCTTCACCGCTTTGACAATTTTCTGCGCCGCGTCCGACAGGTTGTCGCCCGCGATCACGTTCAGGCCGGAGTTCGCGATGATCTCCTTGCCCTGTTCGACGTTGGTGCCTTCCAGGCGCACGACCAGCGGAACCTGCAGGCCCACTTCCTTCACGGCGGCGATGATGCCTTCCGCGATGATGTCGCAGCGCATGATGCCGCCGAAGATGTTGACCAGGATGCCTTTGACGTTCGGATCCGAGGTGATGATCTTGAACGCCTCGGTCACCTTCTCCTTCGTGGCGCCGCCGCCGACGTCGAGGAAGTTGGCCGGCTCCGCGCCGTACAGCTTGATGATGTCCATCGTGGCCATCGCAAGACCGGCGCCGTTGACCATGCAGCCGATCTCGCCGTCCAGCGCGATGTAGTTCAGGTCGAACTTGGAGGCGGCCAGCTCTTTGGAGTCTTCTTCCGTCTCGTCGCGCAGCGCCATGATCTCGGGGTGGCGGTACAGGGCGTTGTTGTCGAAGCTGACCTTCGCGTCCAGCACCTTGATCTGGCCTTGGGGCGTCACGATCAGCGGGTTGATCTCCAGCATCTCCATGTCCTTCTCGAGGAAGGCCTTGTAGAGAAGCTTGACCAGCGACACGCATTGCTTGACCAACGCGCCTTGCAGACCCAGAGCGAAGGCGACGCGGCGGCCGTGGAAGTCGGACAGCCCGGACGCCGGATCGACGGAGAAGGAGACGATCTTCTCGGGCGTGTGCTCGGCCACTTCCTCAATGTCCATGCCGCCTTCGGTCGACACGACGAAGGACACGCGCGAGGTGGCGCGGTCCACCAGCAGCGCGAGATACAGCTCACGCTCGATGTCCGAACCGTCCTCGATGTAGATGCGGTTCACCTGCTTGCCGGCGGGGCCGGTCTGGTGGGTGACGAGCGTGCGGCCCAGCATCTGCTTGGCCAGCTCTTCCGCCTCGGCCACGGACTTGGCCAGACGGACGCCGCCCTTCTCGCCGGCCGAAGCCTCGACGAACTTGCCCTTGCCGCGCCCGCCGGCGTGGATCTGCGATTTCACGACCCAGAGCGGGCCGCCCAGCTCACCCGCTGCCGATTTGGCCTCATCTGCCTTGAGCACGATGCGACCGTCCGAGACAGGCGCACCGTATTCGCGCAGAAGCGCCTTCGCCTGGTATTCATGGATGTTCATGGCAATGTCCCATGCTGGTGATTTGTCACATCGATGACATGGATCCGGCCCGCGTTGAAACGAATTTCGAGCGGAATGAGCGCAAGATGGCCGGAATCTGCACTTCGTGATCACAGCCTGAAAATGTGTGATCACGAAACGCTGCGCTGCGGCGTGGCTTTTCGCACCGCGGCGTGGCTGCGGCGTGGCTTTTCGCACCGCGGCGTGCTTGATACGAAAAAGCGCGCCCGGAAAACCGGACGCGCCCCAAGAATCGTGGCTGGTGAAGATCAGGCCAGCGAGGGATCGATCTCTATGCAGGCGGCCACAAGGCCTTTCACCGCGTCCACCGACTTGTCGAACATCACCTGCTCGTCACCCGACAGCTTGATGTCGACGATCCGCTCGATCCCGTCCTTGCCGATGATCGTGGGCACGCCGACATACATCCCGTTCAGGCCGAAGGCGCCGTCGACATAGGCCGCGCAGGGCAGCAGGCGCTTCTGGTCCTTCAGGTAGGCTTCGGCCATCTCGATCGCCGAGGTGGCGGGCGCGTAGAAGGCCGAACCGGTCTTCAGCAGGCCCACGATCTCGGCCCCGCCGTCGCGGGTGCGCTGCACGATCGCGTCCAGCTTCTCCTGCGTGGTCCAGCCCATCTGCACCAGGTCCGGCAGCGGAATGCCGGCCACGGTGGAATAGCGGGTCAGCGGCACCATCGTGTCGCCGTGGCCGCCCAGCACGAAGGCCGTCACGTCGCGCATGGAGACGTTGAACTCCAGCGACAGGAAGTGACGGAAGCGCGCCGAATCCAGCACGCCAGCCATGCCGACGACCTTGTTGTGCGGCAGGCCCGAGAATTCGCGCAGCGCCCAGACCATCGCGTCCAGCGGGTTGGTGATGCAGATCACGAAGGCGTTCGGCGCGTGCGCCTTGATGCCCTCGCCCACGGCCTTCATGACCTTCAGGTTGATGCCCAGAAGGTCGTCACGGCTCATCCCCGGCTTGCGCGGCACGCCGGCGGTGACGATGCAGACATCCGCGCCCGCGATGTCCTCGTAGCTGTTGGCGCCCTTCATCACGGCGTCGAAGCCTTCGGACGGGCCCGATTGTGCGATGTCCAGCGCCTTGCCCTGCGGCGTCCCTTCCGAGATGTCGAACAGAACGATGTCGCCGAGTTCCTTGATCGCGGCGAGATGGGCGAGCGTGCCGCCGATCTGTCCCGCGCCGATCAATGCAATCTTGGGTCTGGCCATGAATTGTCTCCGGTCCATGAGGATTGACGCTGAATGGGGTAGCCCCTGAATTGCGGTCGCGCAAGTTCGCAGGGCTCCTCCTTCCACCGCTTGGCGTTGTTGGTAGCCAACCGTCTTTCACATCGCAAGTGCTTGCGGATGGTCGGGCAAGCTGGTCCAGTGTCCGCAACCTTCAAGGGAGGAACGCCATGCCCATCCGCCCCCTGCGTTCGGCGCTGTATGTTCCGGCCACGAACGCCCGCGCGCTGGAAAAGGCGCGCACCCTGCCCTGCGACGCGATCATCTTCGATCTGGAGGACGCCGTCAGCCCCGACCGCAAGGACGAGGCGCGGGCGCATCTGATCGCCGCGCTGCGGACCACTGACTACGGTCATCGCCTGCGGCTAGTCCGAGTAAACGATGCGACGGACATCGACGCCCTTGCCGACGTGCCGCTGGACGCGCTGGTTCTGCCCAAGGTGCGCTCGGCAGACCTGCCGGACAGTCCGCACCCCTTGTGGGTGATGATGGAAACCGCACAGGCTGTCCTGAACGCCCCGGCCATCGCCGCCCATCCGCGGGTGGAAGGGCTGATTATGGGCACCAACGATCTGGAACGCGAACTGCACCTGCGCCCCCGGCCGGACCGACTGGGCCTGATCCACGCCTTGGGCGCCTGTGTCCTTGCGGCAAAGGCGGCAGGCAAGCCGATCCTCGACGGCGTGCAGGCGGCCATTCACGACAGGACCGCCCTGCGGCACGAGGCGGAACAGGGCCTCGACCTCGGCTTTGACGGCAAGACCGTGATCCACCCGGCCCAGCTGGAGGTGGTGAACGAGATCTTCCGTCCGTCCGCGGCCGAGGTCGACCTTGCCCGCCGCCAGATCGCGGCCCATGCCGCCGCCGAGCGCGAGGGCAGCGCCATCGCCGTCGTGGATGGCCGCATTGTGGAGGCCTTGCATGTCGCCATGGCGCGGCGCACGCTGGCCCTGAACGACGCCATCGAGAGCCTGTGAGGATCCATGAAGCTCTACCGCCTGCTGACCGAGGATGACACCTCCGCCTTCTGCCACAAGGTGACCGCCGCCCTGAACAAGGGGTGGGAGCTTTACGGCAGCCCCACCTATGCCTTCGACGCCGCTCGGGGCGTGATGCGGTGCGGTCAGGCCGTGGTGAAGGACGCGCCCGGAACCTATACGCCGGACACCAAGCTGGGCGAACAGTAAGTCCGTGATCACGGGCTTCATGTCCGTGATCACATCAGCCTTTTTCTTTCTCTTTGCCCATCAAATGGGCGAAGAGGGGCTTCTGTCCGCGTGACTTTGGCGTACAATCGTATATGACGGAATTGCGAAAACCAGCCAGCCCGCCCCCCTTTGAAGTCCTGCGGGCGTGCAAGCACAAGAAGGGTTCGAACATGGCTGAAGCGAAACGGGTTCAGCGACCGCTTTCCCCCCATCTTCAGATCTACCGCCCGCAGATCACCTCCATCACCTCGATCCTGACGCGAATCACGGGCAACGCGATGATGGTGGCCGTGGCGCTGATCGTGTGGTGGCTGATGGCTGCGGCCCTGGGCGAAGAGGCGTATGAGACCGCGAACGGCTTCATCACCTCGTGGTTCGGCGATCTGGTGATGTCCCTGTCCCTTCTGGGCATGTGGTACCACTTCCTCGCCGGCATCCGCCACCTGATCTGGGACCGCGGCTACGCGCTGGAGATCAAGAAGGCCGAGATGCTGGGCATCGTCTGCCTCGTGGGCTCCGTCGTCCTGACGCTCATCACGCTGATCGCGCTGTAAGGAGGCATTATGCGTTACCTGACCGACTACAAGCGCGTCCACGGCCACGGCTCGGCCCACAGCGGCGCGCATCACTACTGGAACACGCAGGTCTCCTCGGCCGCGCTGGTGATTCTGGTTCCGCTGTTCATCTTCACCTTCGGCCACGCGCTGGGGATGGAGTATGAGGACGCGGTCGAATACTACTCGCGCCCCCTGCCGGTCGTGATCGCGGCGCTGACGATGATCGTGGGCCTGATCCACTTCAAGAACGGCGCGCAGGTCATGTTCGAGGATTACACCAAGGCCAAGCTGCGGATCTCGCTGATCCTGCTGTCGACGGCGTTCAGCTATGTCTGCATCGGGCTGGTGCTGTTCGCGCTGGTCAAGCTTGCGCTCTGAAGGAAAAGCGATGTCTGCTTACGAATACGAAACCCATGAATACGATGTGGTCGTGGTCGGCGCCGGCGGCGCGGGCCTGCGCGCGACCCTGGGCATGGCCGAACAGGGCCTGCGCACGGCCTGCGTGACCAAGGTCTTCCCGACCCGTTCGCACACCGTGGCGGCCCAGGGCGGCATCGCCGCGTCGCTGTCGAACATGGGTCCGGACAGCTGGCAATGGCACATGTACGACACCGTGAAGGGGTCGGACTGGCTGGGCGACACCGACGCGATGGAATACCTCGCGCGTGAAGCCCCCAAGGCCGTGTACGAGCTGGAGCATTACGGCGTCCCCTTCTCCCGCACGGAAGAGGGCAAGATCTACCAGCGGCCCTTCGGCGGTCATACGACCGAATACGGCGAAGGCCCCCCGGTGCAGCGCACCTGCGCCGCCGCCGACCGGACCGGCCACGCGATCCTGCATACGCTCTACGGCCAGTCCCTGCGGCACAACGCCGAGTTCTACATCGAGTACTTCGCGCTCGACCTGATCATGACGAACGGCAAGTGCACGGGCGTCGTGGCGTGGAAGCTTGATGACGGCACGATGCACGTCTTCAACGCCAAGATGGTGGTGCTGGCCACGGGCGGCTATGGCCGCGCCTATTTCAGCGCGACCTCGGCCCACACCTGCACCGGCGACGGCGGCGGGATGGTGGCGCGCGCGGGCCTGCCGCTGCAGGACATGGAGTTCGTGCAGTTCCACCCGACCGGCATCTACGGGTCGGGCTGCCTGATCACCGAAGGCGCGCGCGGCGAAGGCGGCTACCTCACCAACTCGGAAGGGGAGCGGTTCATGGAACGCTACGCCCCGACCTACAAGGATCTGGCCTCGCGCGATGTGGTCTCGCGCTGCATGACGCTGGAAATCCGTGAAGGCCGCGGCGTGGGCGAACACAAGGACCACATCCACCTGCACCTGAACCACCTGCCGCCGGAAACGCTGCACGAACGCCTGCCGGGGATTTCCGAATCCGCGCGCATCTTCGCCGGCGTGGACCTGACGAAGGAACCGATCCCGGTCCTGCCGACGGTCCACTACAACATGGGCGGCATCCCCACCAACTACTGGGGCGAGGTGCTGAACCCGACGGCGGACAACCCGGACGCGACCCTTCCCGGCCTTATGGCCGTGGGTGAGGCCGGCTGCGCCTCCGTGCACGGGGCGAACCGCCTCGGCTCGAACTCGCTGATCGACCTCGTGGTCTTCGGACGCGCCGCGGCCATCCGCGCGGCCGAGGTCGTGGATCCGAAGGAGCGGAACGAGCCGCTGAACACGGCCGCGGTTGACGCGATCTTCGAACGGTTCGACCGGTTCCGCAACGCCAACGGCAGCACCCCCACCGCCGAATTGCGGCTGGAGATGCAGCGCACCATGCAGGCCGACGCCGCCGTGTTCCGCACGGACAAGACGCTGGCCGAAGGCGTGGCCAAGATGAAGGCAATCGCCGCCAAGATGGCCGACATCAAGGTGACCGACCGCACCCTCATCTGGAACTCCGACCTGATGGAGACGCTGGAGCTTGCGAACCTGATGCCGAACGCGCTGGCCACCGTGGTGGGTGCCGAGGCGCGCAAGGAATCCCGTGGCGCTCACGCCCACGAGGATTATCCGGACCGCGACGACGTGAACTGGCGCAAGCACAGCCTGGCTTGGGTTGACGGGAACGACGTGCGGCTGGACTACCGTCCCGTGCGTCTGGACCCGCTGACCGCGTTCGAGGATGGCGGGATCGATCTGAAGAAGATCGCGCCGAAGGCCCGGGTCTACTGATGCGCCGGATCGTCGCCTCTGCCCTGATGCTTGCCGCCTGCTCTCCGCAGACGGTGGCCGACAATGTCGCACGCAGTGCGGCCCGGTCGGTTGTGAACCCGGTCGTGGCACAATACATGCCATCCGGGCAGGCCGAGGCGGCGACCAACTGCGTCATCGACAACGCCGACGCGGGCGAGATCTCCACCCTGGCCCGCGACATCGGCACGCGCGCCGGCACCACCACGGTGCAGGTCGTGGCGCGGATCCTGTCCCGGCCCTCGACGGTGCAGTGCCTTGGTTCACAGGGCGTGCCCGCCCTGACGGGGCTGAGCTACTGATGCGGGCCGCGGCGCTTCTTCTTCTGGCGGTGGCGGCCTGCGGGCCGATCCCGCGCGAGGATGCCGAAGCCGCCTGCTTCCGCCGCGCCGAACTCGCCCTGCATCCGCGCGGCTACGTGGAAATCGGCACGGGTTCGGGCGGCCACACCTATACCGGCGTCGAGATCAACGCGTCGTCGGACTTCTTCATGGGACGCGATCCGGCAGCCGTCTACCAGACCTGCGTCTACAACAAATCGGGCGAGATGCCGACGCGTCCGCTATACGAGCGCCCTGATTGGAGGGGATGATCCTATGGTTCAGTTCACACTGCCGAAAAACTCCAAGATCCGCACCGGAAAGACCTGGCCGAAGCCCGAGGGCGCGACCAATGTCCGCAAGTTCCAGATCTATCGCTGGAGCGCCGAGGACGGGGAAAACCCGCGGGTCGACACCTACTTCCTAGACATGGACAAGTGCGGCCCCATGGTCCTGGACGCGCTGATCAAGATCAAGAACGAGATCGATCCCACGCTGACCTTCCGCCGGTCCTGCCGCGAAGGCATCTGCGGGTCCTGCGCGATGAACATCGACGGGATCAACACCATCGCCTGCATCTACGGTCTGGACCAGATCAAGGGCGACGTGAAGATCTACCCCCTGCCCCACATGCCGGTGGTCCGCGACCTGATCCCCGACCTGACGACCTTCTACGCCCAGCACGCCTCCATCATGCCGTGGCTGGAAACCAAGACGAACCGCCCGGCCAAGGAATGGCGCCAGTCGATCGACGACCGCAAGAAGCTGGACGGGTTGTACGAGTGCATCATGTGCGCCTCCTGCTCCACCGCCTGCCCGTCCTACTGGTGGAACCAGGATCGCTATCTGGGTCCGGCGGCGCTGCTGCACGCGTATCGCTGGATCATCGACAGCCGGGACGAAGCCACGGGTGAGCGTCTGGACGAGCTGGAGGATCCCTTCAAGCTCTATCGGTGCCACACGATCATGAACTGCGCCAAGACCTGCCCCAAGGGTCTGAACCCGGCGAAGGCCATCGCCGAAATCAAGAAGATGATCGTCGAACGGGTCGTCTGAAACGAAAAAACCCCCGCCAACCGGCGGGGGTTTTGCCTTGCGGCCGACGTTTTTACACCAGCGAGGCGTTCAGCGTGATCTCGGCGTTCAAAAGCTTGGAGATCGGGCAGTTCGCCTTGGCGTCCGCAGCCGCCTTCTGGAACTCATCCTCCGAGATGCCCGGAATGCTGGCCTTCAGCGTCAGCTCGGACTTCGTGACGGCAAAGCCTTCGCCGTCCTTGTCCAGCGTCACGGCGGCGACCGTGTCCATGTTGTCGGCCTTGAAGCCGGCCTTTTCCAGAACCAGCGACAGCGCCATGGTGAAGCAGGACGCGTGGGAGGCGGCGATCAGCTCTTCGGGGTTGGAGCCTTTCACGCCTTCGAACCGGATGGCGAAACCGTAGGGCTGCGCGTTCAGCGCGCCGCTCTCGGTGGAGATGGTGCCCTTGCCGTCCTTGATGCCGCCGGACCACTGGGCCGAGCCTTTTTTCACGATAGCCATGATCGTCTCCTTCGCATGGGGATACGGATCAGGCAGCTAGACCGGCGTTTCGGCCTTTCAACCGAAGAACCGATCACCTGCGCGCGAGAGGAGATCGCGGGCCAGATCCTCGCCCATCCAGGGGCCGTCGGCGACCGGGCCGCGACGCTCGCCCGCCAGCACCTCGGTCCCGTCGGGGCGTAGGATCTCTCCCCGCAGCCAAAGCCCGCCGTCCTCCAGCAAGGCGAGCCCCGCAATCGGCGTTTCGCAGGACCCGTCCAGCGTGGCAAGGAAGGCGCGCTCCGTCTGAATGCAGGCGGCCGTCGGCACATCGTGGATTGCCGCCAGCATGGCGGCGACGCGGTCATCGGCCGCCCGACGTTCGATCCCGATGGCGCCCTGCGCCACGGCGGGCAGCATGTCCTCGGGCGCGATGGGGCTTTGGCCCACCGCCATCCCCAGCCGGTTCAGGCCCGCCATGGCCAGGAACGTCGCTTGCGCCACGCCTTCGTCCAGCTTGCGCATCCGGGTCTGAAGATTGCCGCGGAACTCGACCACCTGAAGGTCGGGGCGCCGCGCCAGCAACTGCGCCCGGCGCCGCAGGCTTGACGTTCCGACGACTGCGCCCTGCGGCAGGTCGGCGATGCCGCCCGGACCGGGGGCGATGAAGGCGTCCCGCACATCCTCGCGCGGCAGCCAAGTGTCCAGGATCAGGCCCACGGGCTGTTCCACCGGCATGTCCTTCATGGAGTGCACGGCCAGATCGATGGTGCCGTCCAGCAGCGCCTCCTCGATCTCCTTTGTGAAGAGGCCCTTGCCGCCCAGTTCGCGCAAGGCGCGGTCCTGCACGCGGTCGCCCGTCGTCTTGATCGGGACGATCTGGAAGGCGTCGGGCGACAGGTCATGCGCCTGCGCCAGCCGGTCGCGCGTTTCATGCGCCTGGGCCAGGGCCAAAAGCGATCCACGGGTGCCGATGCGAAGCGGCGCGTCAGGGGTGGGCATCTGGGTCATGCGCTCCATCTACCGTGCCGGAAGGGGGCGGGCAACCTTGACTCTGCCCGCCCACCCCCCGAGATGGGCCCGAAGGAGATCCGACCATGACCGACAAGCCGATCCTGCGCGCCCTTGCGGGCGAGGTCCTGCCCACGCCGCCCGTCTGGATGATGCGTCAGGCCGGGCGCTACCTGCCCGAATACCGCTCGACGCGGGCGCAGGCGGGGGATTTCCTGTCCCTGTGCTACACCCCCGACCTTGCGGCCGAGGTGACGTTGCAGCCCATCCGCCGCTACGGCTTCGACGCGGCGATCCTGTTCGCCGACATCCTGCTGATCCCGCAGGCGTTGGGGCTGGACCTGCGCTTCGTGCAGGGCGAAGGGCCGCGCCTGTCGACGATCACCAACATGGCGGGCGTTCAGGCCCTGCGCCCGACCTACACGATCCACGACACGCTGTCCCCCGTCTATGAAACGGTGAAGATCCTGTCGCGCGAACTGCCCGATCCGGTGACACTGATCGGCTTTGCCGGCGCGCCCTGGACGGTGGCCACCTACATGGTCGCGGGCCGCGGCACGCCGGACCAAGGGCCCGCGCATCGACTGAAGGACACGGACCGCCCGGCCTTCCAGGCGCTGATCGACCGCATCACGGAAGCCACGATCGAATACCTGGACTGCCAGGTGCGCGCGGGGGCCGAGGTCATCAAGCTGTTCGACAGCTGGGCCGGATCGCTGAAAGGCGCCGATTTCGACGACTTCGCGCTGGCCCCGGCCAAGACCATCATCGCCGAGCTGAAGCGCCGCCACCCCACCCTGCCCGTGATCGCCTTCCCGCGCGAGGCCAAGGAGCGTTATGTGGGCTTCGCGCAGGCCGTGGGTGCCGACGCCGTGGCGCTCGACAACTCTGTCCAGCCGGACTGGGCGGCGGCGCAGGTGCAGGTGGCGGGCTGCGTGCAGGGCAACCTCGCGCCGCACCATCTGGTCGATCCCACGCATCTGGAGGCCGAGACGAAGCGCATCGTCGCGGCCTTCCGCAACGGGCCGCACATCTTCAACCTAGGGCATGGCATCACCCCCGACGCCGATCCCGACAACGTGCACCGGATGCTGGCCGCCGTCCGCGGCTGAGGCCGAACGCCGGCGCTACCGCTGCCACGGGCGTGGCGGTGGGCGCGCCGCCTTCGGCATCGCCGCCTGGCCTTGATGGGCGCCTCAAGCCTCAGCGACATCGCAGATGCCGCCACACGGGCCGGCCTTCATGCCCGACCCGCCATGCCATCCGCACGTGGATGTCGTCACCCGGGGGTGGCACGACCCACGCGCCCGGAATGTCGCCCGGGATCTGCATCATGCCGTCAGACAAAGCCATGCCACGAGCGACCTAACCGACGCGCTAACCCTCAGGGAACACCACTCCTGCGGGACATACACGAGTGCCTTATGGGCGGCCTGCAACTTCGGCCGCGTCTGTTCGCGTCTGCCCGCACAGGGCGTCACACATGTCAGGCGCCCCTCGGCGCGACGACAGGATTGGCCTTTCCCCCGCCACCATGCCACACTGCCCTCATGGACCAGACCGCACCCGACCTCGACACGATCGAAGCCCTCGCCCATGAGGCGGTGGAGGGCCTGCCCCCCGCCTGGCAGGGCCCGGCCCGCAGCGTCGTCCTCGTGGTGGAGGAGTTCCCATCCGAGGCCCTGCTGGCCGAGATGGAGATCGCCGATCCTTACGAGTTGACCGGCCTTTATGAAGGCATTCCGCTGACGGAAAAGTCGGTGATGGACCAGCCGATGGGCCCGGACCTGATCCGCCTGTTTCGCCGCCCCATCTTGGACGAATGGGTGGACCGCGGGAACGTGACGCTGCGCGAACTGGTCACGCATGTGATGGTGCACGAACTGGCGCACCACTTCGGCTGGTCCGACGATGACATCGCCGCCATAGACCCGTGGTGGGAATAGGCTATCCTTTCCCCGACCCACCCGGAGGAGAGATCATGACCATCACCCGTCGCGCCGCCCTGACGACCGGGGCCGCCCTGCCCCTGGCCGCCCTTGTTCCCGCCCATCTGGCCGCCCAGACGGCCACCCCGACGCCGGAGGCCCCCGCCATGCCGCTGCATCACAGCTTTCCCTTGGGCTCCATGCGGATCACGGTCCTGCTGGCCGGCCGGTCGCCCAGCGACAACCCGCACGGCACCTTTGGCCTGAACGCTTCGGAAGAGGAGTTCGTGGCCCTGTCGCGCGAGAACTTCATCCCGTCCGACCGCGCCATGGGCAACTTCTGCCCTGTGGTGGTGGAAGCGGGCAACGCGGTGATCCTGTTCGACACCGGCCTGAACCCCGAAGGGCTGAAGGCCGCGCTGGCTAGCGCCGGCATGGGGCCGGAAACGATCCGCACCGTGGTCATCACCCACATGCATGGCGATCACATCGGCGGCCTGTCGGCCGATGGCGCCCTGACCTTCCCCGACGTGGATCTGGTGACCGGCAAGGCCGAGATGGCCCACTGGTCCCAGGCCGGGAACGAGACGTTCGAGGCCAAGGTGCGCCCCTTCATCGACGATTTCCGCCTGCTGGAGGATGGCGAGGAGGTCGTGCCCGGCATCCGCGCGATGCTGGTCCCCGGCCACACGCCGGGACACATGGCCTTCATGCTGACGGAAGATGGCGGCCAGCGGCTGATGCTGACGGCGGACACGGCGAACCACTACGTCTGGTCGCTCGCGCGTCCCGAATGGGAAGTGCGCTTCGACATGGACAAGCCCCTGGCGATCGAAAGCCGGAAGAAGGTGCTGGCCATGCTGGCCGAGGAACGCATCCCCTTCATCGGCCATCACATGCCCTTCCCCGCCGTGGGCTATGTGGCTAAGACCGAGGACGGCTATCGCTTCATGCCCGAAACCTACCAGTTCGAACTGGCGGCGGAGTAAGATCCCGAAGGACGCCGGATCACTCGGCGTCCTTTTCCCACAACCCCGTCAGCGCCCGCGACAACAGGTTCGGGATGCGCGGACGGGGGGCGGTGTGGAACGGCATGGGGCGCGACAGCTCCATCGCCGCCACGCCGATGCGCGCGGTCAGGGCGGCGTTGATCATCCCTTCGCCGAACCGGCGCGACACGCGGGACAGAAGGCCCCCGCCCACCGCCGAATGCACAAGATCGTCCGTCACCGCCAAGGCGCCGGTGGCGACCAGATAGCTGAACACCCGGCTCATCAGCTTCAGGCTGCCAACGGTGCCGGACCGCCCGCCATAGATCTCGGCGATGCGGCGCACCATGCGCAGGTTGGCGAAAAGGGCCGTCGCCACGTCGGCCAGGGCCAGCGGCACCAGTGCCGTGGCGATGGCGACCTGCCGGGCCGCCCGCTCGATCTCGCGCCGGGCGTATTGGTCCAGCGGGGCCAGCAGCTCGGTCTCGGTCATGTCCAGAAGGGCGTCGGCGTCGAACGTCTCGTCCTGACGTTCGCGCAGGCGGGCCACGGCCTGCGGATGGTGCGGGGCATAGACGGCGGCGATGCCCCCGCTGGCGGACCGCGCGGCCTTCACGTCGCCCTTGGCCCGCGCCGCGTCCACCGCCAGCCGCAGATGGTCCAGCCGCGCCAGCCGGAAATAGGACAACGCCTCGCGCCCGGCCAGCATCACGGCGGCCAGGATCGCCAGCCCGATCAGCACGAAGGCCACCAGCCCCAGCACCGTGTTCCGGTTCAGAAGGGAGTCGATGAAGTCGTAGGCCGCGACCGACAGGATGAACCCGCCCGCCGTTCCGAAGGCCCAGAGCGCGAACTTCCACAATCCCGACGGCTTTTTCGCCCCCACGCGGATCGCGACGGCCAGCGCGCCCTCGCTGTCCTCGGGGACGGGGGCGGCCAGGGCGGGATCGGCGGGCTCTTCCCAGTCCAGAACAACGGGCTTCTTCATAGGCGGTCTCCGATCAGGAACTGGGCCGCGCGGTCCAGGCGGATGTGGGGCGGGCCTTCGCCAGGGCGCAGGGTGCTGCGGGCGGGGGCGAAGCTCATCATCGAAAACTCGGCGTCCAGCCATTTCTCCACCCCCTCGCGCGCGGGGGACAGAAGGCGCGCGGGATCGGCGGGCAGTTCGCCCGGATACATCGCGACCTGGCGGTTGTCGGGCAGGCGGCCGCGAACGGCCTCCAGCACCTCGCCGTGGCGGGTGATCTCCTCCTCCACCGTGGCGCGGAGGGAGGCGAGCGACATCGCCTCGGTCCGTGCCCCGGCGAAAGAGGCGCGGTCGCGGGCGTCGCGCAGCAGCGCCTCCATAATGGCGGTCAGGCGGGGGTGCTGGGCGTGGTGGACGTGGTCGGCCTTGGTGGCGGCGAACAGGATGCGTTCCACCCGCTTGCCCAGCAGGATCTGGCTCAGGAAGCTGTTCGCGCCGGGGCGGAAGGCGGTCAGGATGTCGGCCATGGTGCGGCGCAGATCCTCCAGCGCCTGCGGGCCGTCATGGATCGCGGTCAGCGCGTCCACCAGCACCACCTGCCGGTCGATCCGGCTGAAATGGTTGCGGAAGAAGGGGCGGACCACCTTGTCCTTGTAGCCTTCGTAGCGCCGGGCCATCTCGTGCCACAGCGTGCCACGCCCGGCCTCTGACGGCTTGGGCAGGGGTGCGAAGGTCAGGACGGGCGAACCGGCCAGATCACCGGGCAGCAGGAACCTCCCCGGCGTGCAGTCGGAATAGCCGTCCTTGCGCGCCATCTTCAGATAGGCGGTGAAGCTTTCCGCCAGCGCCAGCGCGCGGGCCTCGTTCAGCGGCAGGGCCCCGTCCTCGGCCCGCGCGGTGGCCAGGAAGTCCCGCGCCTGCGGGCGTTTCGCGATGCGGGCGAAGGTGGCGTCGGACCATTCCTCGAAGCTGCGATCAAGAAGGGCCAGGTCCAGCAGCCATTCGCCGGGATAGTCGATGATGTCCAGATGCACCGTCTGCATCCCTTGCAGGCCGCTGAACATCCCCGACGGCCGCACCCGGAACGACAGCCGCAGTTCGGAGATGGAGCGGGTGGAGTCCGGCCAGCGTGGATCGTCCCCGGTCAGGGCGGCCAGATGGGCCTCGTATTCGAAGCGCGGCAGGGTGATGTCGGGCTGGGGTTGCAGCCAGACGCTTTCGATCCGGCCCTCGGCCTCAGCCTTCAGCTGGGGCATCCGGCCCCGGTCCAGCAGGTTCGCGACAAGGCCGGTAATGAACACCGTCTTGCCCGCCCGCGACAGGCCCGTAACGCCCAGCCGGATCACCGGATCGCCGAACAGCCCCCCGACGCTGGAGATCGTGCCTTCCACGCGGCGCGTGACGGTGTCGGTCAGGGTCGATAGGGCCAAGTACGTTTCTCCGGTTGCCGGTCTGATGTAGGCCCCTGCGCGGCGCTTGTGTAGGGCGCGCGGTTGGTGCTAGGCGAAAGCCCATGCCCAGATACGCATTGAAAATCGATTACGACGGCGGCCCCTTCCACGGCTGGCAGCGGCAGGCGCAGGGCCAGCCCTCGGTCCAGGGCGCGATCGAGGACGCGCTGGCCCGGCTGGAGCCCGGCCCCCACACTATCGCGGCGGCGGGCCGGACGGACACTGGTGTGCACGGCACAGGACAGGTGGCCCATTGCGACCTGACAAAGCCTTGGGATCCTTTCAAGCTGGCCGGGGCGCTGAACCATCACCTGAAGCCCCTGCCGGTGGCCGTGGTGGCTTGCGCCGCCGTGCCGGATGACTTTCATGCCCGCTTCTCGGCGCATGAACGGCGCTACCTGTTCCGGCTGATCGCCCGCCGCGCGCCCCTGACGCATGACCGGGGCCTTGCGTGGCAGGTGTCGCACCGGCTGGACGCGCAGGCCATGCGCGACGGGGCGGCGCATCTGGTGGGGCATCACGACTTCACCACCTTCCGCAGCACGATGTGCCAGGCGAAATCGCCCGTGAAGACCATCGACGAGATCACGATCGAGGAGGTGGCGCTGGACGCGGGCGTCGAATACCGCTTCCGCCTGCGCGCGCGCAGCTTCCTGCACAACCAGGTCCGGTCCATCGTGGGCACGCTGGAACGGGTGGGCGCGGGCGGCTGGCATCCCGACCGCGTTCGCGACGCGCTGGAGGCAAGGGACCGCGCCGCCTGCGGACCCGTCTGTCCGCCGCAGGGGCTGTACCTGACGGGGGTTGGCTATCCCGTCGATCCGTTCCAGGGTTGATCCCGCAAACTGAGGAGGAGACACTCATGCCGCAGGCCGACCTGTATTTCACGACCGACCAGACCCTGACCGACATCCTGCCCGCCATCGAACGCACGATCGCCGCCTTTGACAGCGGCGCGGGCGTCTGCAAGGGGCGCGCCCATCCGGTGGCCGACCATCACCACAGCCACGTCCTTCTGCGCCTGTCGCTGCTGCCGAAACCCCATCGTGACGACGCCTATGCGGCGGAACTTGGAAAGCGGCTGGCCGAGGTGATCCGCCCGCAGGTGAAGGCCCCGGCCGCGCTGGCGGTGAACATCCAGTTCGATCTGGTGCATTACACCGCCGTGAAGGTGGAATAAGGGCGGGGTTTCCCCCCGCCCTCAGACCTCATCTCGCGTGATCGTCCGCGAAGATGTCCTTCTTGTGGGTGTTGTTCGGCACGAACAATGTGCCGATCACCAGCGTCATCACCGCCACGGTGATGGCGTACCACAGCCCCGCATAGATGTTGCCCGTCTGGGCCGAGATGGCGAAGGCCGTTGCGGGCAGCAGCCCCCCGAACCAACCGTTCCCGATGTGATAGGGCAAGGACAGGCCGGAATAGCGGATGCGCGTGGGGAACATCTCCACCAGCGCCGCCGCGATCGGGCCGTAGACCATGGTCACCAGCAGGATCAGATAGGTCAGGATGGCGATCAGGCTCAGCTTCTGGACGGTGAAGATGTCGAAGAAGTGGTTGGCCTTGGCCACCGTGGCGTTCTGACCGCCCAAGGGATAGCCCGCCTCGCCCAGCGCGGTGTTCAGCGCCCCTTCAAAGCGCGCCTTTTCCGCCGCCAGCGCCGGCCCCGTCAGGGACGCCGCGTCATAGGCCGCGATCTGCGTGGGGCCCACGGACACCGTGGCGGGCGCCCCTGCCGCCCCCTCATCGCTTTGGTAGTTGACGGAGGCTTTCGCCAGCGCCGCCTTCGCGATGTCGCACGAGGAGGTGAACTTCGCCGTGCCCGTCGGGTTGAACTGGAACGAACAGTCGTCCGGGGCATGCGTCACCTTCACCGGCACCATCTGCGCGTCATACAGCGCGGGGTTCGCGATGTGGGTGATGCCCTTGAACACCGGGAAGTAGGTCAGGGCGGCCAGAAGGCAGCCGGCCAGGATGATCGGCTTGCGGCCGATCCGGTCCGACAGCCCGCCAAAGAACAGGAAGCCGCCGGTGCCCAGGATCAGCGCCCAGGCGATGAAGACGTTCGCGCTGAAGCTGTCCACCTTCACCACGTTCTGCACAAAGAACAGCGCGTAGAACTGGCCCGAATACCAGACCACCGCCTGCCCCGCCGTCAGGCCGAACAGCGCGATCAGGGCGATCCGGCCGTTCTTCCACGTCCCGAACGCCTCCTTCATCGGCGCCTTGGAGGTGCGGCCCTCTTCCTTCATCTTCTTGAAGGCGGGGCTCTCCTCCATCTGCAGGCGGATGTAGAGGGAGATGCCCAGCAGCACGATGGAGCCGAGGAACGGGATCCGCCAGCCCCAGGCGTTGAAGGCGCTGATCATCTGCGGCGTGCCGTCGGCGGCCAGCACCGCGTTGCCCGACAGGTCAAGAACCGGCTGCATCGGGTAGTTGCCGTTCACGTAGCTTTGCACGATCAGGATCACGATCAGCGACAGCAGAAGGCCGAGCGTGGCCGTGGTCTGAATGAAGGCGGTGTAATAGCCGCGCCGGTTCGCAGGCGCGTGTTCGGCCACATAAACGGCCGCGCCGCCGTATTCCCCGCCCAGCGCCAGCCCCTGCAGCATCCGCAGCGCGATCAGCAGGATGGGCGCGGCAATCCCCCAGCTGGCATAGCCGGGCAGCAGGCCGACGATGAAGGTCGAGATCCCCATGATCAGGATGGTGACCAGGAAGGTGTATTTCCGCCCCACCTTGTCGCCCACCGCGCCGAAGACCAGCGCGCCGAAGGGCCGCACCAGGAATCCCGCGGCAAAGGCCAGAAGCGCGAACACGTTGCGTGTGGCCTCGGGGAACGCGGTGAAGAACTGCGCCCCGATGATCGCCGCAAGCGAGCCGTAAAGGTAGAAGTCGTACCATTCGAAGATCGTCCCGGCCGAGGAGGCCAGGATGACCTTCTTTTCCTCGCGCGTCATGGGGCGCGCCCGTACGTGCCCCACGTTCACAGCGTTGTCTGCCATGTCGTTTCCCTCCCATGTCGGGGCCTTGGCGGCCCCTTTCCCCATTCGATCCGGCGAAGGGCCCTCCCAAGCCCCTGCATCCGCCGGTTCGCATGCCCCCGTCAGGGGGTTCTGGATCGCAGGACGGGTCTGACCATCCCTTCCAGATCGCGGCTGACGGCCGCGATGTCCTGCATTGCGTCCAGGCGCTGCAACACGCCCGCCCGCTGGTAATGGCCGATCAGCGGCGCGGTCTGGGCGTGATAGGTGTCCAGCCGCTGGCGCGCGGTATCGGCGTTGTCGTCCTTGCGGCGCAGGAACTCCGTCCCGCCGCACACATCGCAGACGCCTGCCATGGCGGGCCGCTTCAACGTGTCGTGATACCCTTCGCCACAGGTGGCGCAGGTATAGCGGCCCGACACGCGGGCCACCATCGTGTCGTCGTCCACCTCCAGGCTGATGACGGCGCCGACCGACTGGCCGCGCGCGGCCAGAAGCCCGTCCAGCGCCGCCGCCTGCGCGGCCGTGCGGGGAAACCCGTCGAGGATCACCCCCCGCCCGGTGTCGGGATCGGCCATCCGTTCCGACAGCACCTGCAAAACGATGGCGTCGGACACAAGGCCGCCGGCCTCCATCACCGCCTGCGCGGCCTGACCCGCAGGCGTGCCCGCCTTCACCGCCGCGCGCAGCATGTCGCCGGTGGACAGCTGGACCAGACCGAACCTCCGTTCCAGCGCGCGCGACTGCGTGCCCTTTCCCGCGCCGGGCGGGCCCAGCAGGATCAGGACGGCGGGCTGGGTCACCGAGGGGCAGTTCATGCCTCGCCCCGGTTCTGGCGGTTGGCGATCAGGTCGTCCACCACCGCCGGATCGGCCAGGGTGGAGGTGTCGCCCAAGGATCCGAAGTCGTCCTCGGCGATCTTGCGCAGGATCCGGCGCATGATCTTGCCCGACCGGGTCTTCGGCAGGCCCGGCGCCCATTGCAGGAAATCGGGCGTGGCGATGGGCCCGATTTCCGCGCGGACCCATTTCACCAGATCGGCGCGCAGGGCATCCGAAGGCTCCACCCCGTTCATCAGGGTGACATAGGCGTAGATGCCCTGCCCCTTGATGTCGTGCGGCACGCCCACGACCGCGGCCTCGGCCACGTCGGGATGGGCGACCAGCGCGGATTCCACCTCGGCCGTGCCCATCCGGTGGCCGGACACGTTCAGCACGTCGTCGACCCGTCCCGTGATCCAGTAATAGCCGTCCGCGTCACGCCGGCAGCCGTCACCGGTGAAGTAGGTGCCCTTGTACTGGCTGAAATACGCCTCCTCGAACCGTTCGTGATCGTCCCACAGGGTGCGCATCTGGCCGGGCCAGCTGTCGGCGATGGCCAGGACGCCCTCCGCCTCGCCCGAAAGCTCCTCGCCCGAGGTGGGGTCCAGAACCACGGGCTTCACCCCGAAGAAGGGTTTCGTGGCCGATCCGGGCTTCGTCGGGATGGCGCCCGGCAGGGGCGTGATCATGTGGCCGCCGGTTTCCGTCTGCCAGAAAGTGTCTACGATGGGGCATTTGCCCTTGCCGATATGGGTGTCGAACCAGTTCCACGCTTCGGGGTTGATCGGCTCCCCCACCGTGCCGAGGATACGGAGCGAGGACAGGTCATGTTTCGCGGGCCACGCCTCCCCCTGCCCGATCAGGGCGCGGATGGCGGTGGGCGCGGTATAGAACTGGTTGACCTTGTGCTTTTCGACCGTGGCCCAGAACCGGCCCGCGTCGGGATAATTGGGCGTACCTTCGAACATCAGGGTCGTGGCGCCGTTGGCCAGCGGACCATAGACGATGTAGCTGTGCCCGGTGACCCAGCCCACATCCGCCGTGCACCAGTAGACGTCGCCCTCGTGATAGTCGAAGACCAGCCGGTGCGTCATCGCGGAATAAAGAAGGTATCCCCCCGTCGTGTGCACCACCCCCTTGGGCCGACCGGTGGAGCCGGAGGTGTAGAGGATGAACAGCGGATCCTCCGCCCCCATGGGCCGGGGCGGGCAATCGGGGGCCACCGTTTCCATCAGCGCCTTCACGTCCACGTCGCGCCCGTCGATCCAGCTGATCTGGTCGCCCGTGTGCTTCACGACCAGGCAGCGCACCTTTTCCGAACAGCGCAGCAGGGCCGCGTCCGTGTTCGACTTCAGCGCCGTGCGCTTGCCGCCGCGGGGCGCGGTGTCGGCGGTGATCACGAGCTTTGCCTGGCAATCGTTGATCCGGTTGGCAAGGCTGTCGGGCGAAAAGCCCGCGAAGACCACGGAGTGAATGGCCCCGATGCGCGCGCAGGCCAGCATGGCGTAGGCCGCTTCGGGGATCATGGGCAGGTAGATCACCACCCGGTCGCCGCGCATGACCCCCTGGCTCAGCAGCACGTTGGCGAAGCGGTTCACCTTTTCCGACAGCTGGGCATAGGTGATGTGAAGCGCCGGCTGCGCGGGATCGTCCGGTTCCCAGATGATCGCCGTCTGGTCGGCCCGGGCCGGCAGGTGTCGGTCGATGCAGTTGACCGAGGCGTTTAGCACCCCGTCCTCAAACCAGCGGATGGACACCTGCCCGTGCGTCAGGTCGGTGTTCTTCACGCGGGTGAAGGGCTTGATCCAGTCCAGGCCCTGACCCTCGCGGCCCCAGAAGGCGTCGGGGTCGGAGATGGACTCGGCGTACAGCCGGTCGTAGTCGGCGGCGGTCACATGGGCGCGGGCGACGGTTTCGGGCGACGGGACATGGATCCCGCAGGCTTGATCCAGCATGGCACTCCTCCTTCGACGGCGCCGAAAGCGGGTTCCCTCCTCCCCCCGATCGGCCCCTTGAAGGGATGCTATCGCGGCTTTCCGGACAAGGCGAACGAATTTTTCAGCCGGTTTCGTCCAGCCAGGCGGGCAGTTCGCCGATGTCGTTCAGAACCACGTCGGCCAGTTGTTCCAGATCGCCGCGCAGGGCCGGACCCGTCAGCACCGCGACCGCCGCCATGCCCGCCGCCCGCGCCGCGTGCAGATCGTGCGCGCTGTCGCCCACCATCGCGACGTGGGCGGGATCAAGGCCCGTGGCCGCGCAGAAGGCCAGAAGCTGCCCCGGCGCGGGCTTGCCCCCGTGGCCGCTGTCGAATCCCGCAATGAACGCAAAGCGCCCGTCGACCCCGACGCGTTCCAGCTGCCGGCGGGCCGGCGCCTCGCCATCGTTGGTCGCGACGCCCAAAGGCAGGCCACGCGCCCGCAGGTGGTCCAGCAGGGCGACCAAGGGCACGGCCTCCACCATGGGGGCGTCGGCGGACAGGCGGTTCATCAGCGCCAGAAGATCGTCCTTCGTCCAGCCCGGCAGATCGGGCAGCATCAGGTCCGCCACCTCGGCCGAGGTGCTGGCGATGACCGGGCTGTCCGGGGCGAAGCGCTGGGTGGCCATATCGAAGCCGATCCGGCGGGCCAAAGGTTCGGGATCCGGGGACAGCCGGTGCAGCAGCGCGGCCGCCCAGGCGCCCCAGCTGGCCTGAAAGTCGAACAGCGTGCCGTCCTTGTCGAACAGGATGCCGCGGATCATCCTCAGGTCCAGTGCGGAAGATCGCCGCCGGGCAGCACCGCCCGCACGCGCATCGGCAGCGTGTAGGGCAGGTTCGCCGCATCGCAGAAGGCGATGACGCGCGAATCCTCGGCCAGAAGGAAATCCAGCACCGCGCCCAGGAATTCGGGACGCGCCGCCGCTTCGCGCAGGCTGTCGGGCGCGGCGCCGGTGGCGGCCATGAAATCGGGCAGAAGGTCCGGCTGGCCCGCCAGCCAGCCAAGGGCCTGAAGCGCCGTGCGTTCGGCCGCGTCGCGGCTGGGAAGATCGTCTTTCATGGGCGACATCGTGCCGATCGGCGCGGCGATTGCAAGGGCCCCAAAGACGCGAAAGGATTTCTTAACCAATAGGGGGGAACCTGCGACATGAGGACCCACCGGGAAAGAGGCAGAATGACCCGACACGTGCTTGTCATCGATGTTTCCCATGCGAACCGGACGACGCTGAAGCGTCGTCTGGCGACCGGATGCTACACGACCTCCTTCGCCGCCTCGGCCGAGGAGGCGCTGATCGACGCACGCCAGACCCGGCCCGACGTGGTCCTGATCGACATGCCGGACGCGGTGGCGCTGCTCCAGCACCTGTGCCGCGACCTGCGTTTGCGCGACGTGCCCCTTCTGGTCCTGTCGGACGAACAGGACCGCCTGCCCCTAATCCGGGCCGGCGCCACGGACGTGCTGACCCGCCCCGTGGACGAATCGGTCCTGCTGGCCCGCCTGCGCGCCATGCTGCGCCAACGCGCCCAGAACGAGGAGCACACCTCCACCGGCTTGGCCGAAGAAGGCGCGGGATTCGAGATGCCGGCCTCCGTCGCGTTCATCGCGGACCGGACCGATGGCACCGCCCGCCTGCGCACCGACCTTGTCCCGTACATGAGCGATCGGCTGCTGCGCCTGACGCGCGAAGAAGCGCTGACCGGCCGCACCGTCCCCGACCTCTTCGTGATCGAGGCGGGCTTGGGCGGCTCGGCGGCGGGCCTGCGCCTGATGTCGGAACTGCGCGCGCAAGCCGAAACGCGCAACGTGCCCGTCTGCATCCTCGATTCGGATCAGGACGCGCAGGGCGTGGCCATGGCCTGGGACCTTGGCGCGGATGAGGTGGTGCCCGCCCAGATCGGCGCGCCCGAACTGGCGCTGCGCTTGTCGATCCTGCTGCGTATGAAACGCCGACAGGACCGCCGCCGCGCATCCGTCGCGCAGGGGCTGCGCATGGCGATGGTGGATCCGCTGACCGGCCTGCACAACCGCCGCTTTGCCATGCCGCGTCTGGAAACGATGGCGCATGGCGATCTGGCGGTGCTGCAGATCGACCTCGACTGGTTCAAGTCGGTCAACGACCGTTACGGCCACGCGGCGGGGGACGCGGTTCTGCGCAAGGTCGCCTCGCGCCTGACGGAACGCCTTGGCCCGCAGGATCTGGCTGCTCGCATCGGGGGGGAGGAGTTTCTGATCGCCCTGCCCGACACCCAACTGGCGCAGGCCATCGGCTTTGCGGACCAGCTGTGCCAGCGCATGGCGGCCGATCCCGTCCATCTTCCGTCCGGAGAGGTGGTGGACGTCACCATCTCCATCGGGCTGGCGACGCGGCGGCGGATGGGCGGTGAATCCATGGCCGACACGCTGGACCGTGCCGACCGGGCGCTGCTGCAATCCAAGCGCGACGGGCGCAACCGCGTGACCGTCGCCTCTTCCCCCGCGGAATGGACGACCGCCCGCAGCGCCTGAAGGGTCAGTGATCCTTCGGGTGCGGGCGGTCACGCTCCATCCGTTCGGCCAGACGGTTGGCGAAGGCCAGCCGTTCCTCCGGCGTCATCTCGGCCAGGCGCTGCGCCATCAGGCGCTGGCCCAGCGCCATCATCTGCCCGCCCCGTTCCCGTTGCCGCGCAAAGATGGCTTCTGTTCGCGCCGGATCGTAAGGCTCGGTCCGCAGGGTGGTCAGCAAGTCCGCCGTGTCGTCCTTCATCGCCTGCCAGCCCTTGCCGAAGTCCGGCGCCTCGCGGTGGAAAGCGTCGCGCATGGCCTTGCGATCCTCTTCGCTGAACGCGCGGTCATAGGCCCCGAAGGCCGGGCCGCGGCCGGGATCGGGCGGTGGCGGATGGCGCAGGGCCGCCCCCGCCACGATGCCGGCGATGGCAAGGTTCAGGGTGACCGACAGGATCAGCAGAAGGCGCAGGGTGCGGGGGGAAAGCATGGGCGTCATTCCGTCACGAAGGCGTAGGTGGGAAGAAGGTCCACGCGCTGGTCGGCCCACAGCGCGGCCGTCACGGTGGTCAGGGTTTCAGGCTGGGCATAGCCGATCCAGACACCAGCCAGTGCCGCCGTGGCCATGCCGGCGGTGGCGCCCACGCTGCCCAGGAACAACGGCAGGAACCGCGTCCAGCGTCGCTTCAGCGCGGTGCGGGTCTGCCACCGGTCCTGTTCGGCCTCGGCATCCGTCAGGATGCGGGCCATCAGCGCGGGCGATGGGACGGGCGCGCGGGTGCGGGCGGCGGCCAGAAGATCGTCCAGATCCTGTTCCATCATTCAACCTTCCTCATAGCCAATGCGTTCACGCTGCCCCGACAGAAGGGCCGCCAGGGTCCGCTTGCCGCGCGCGGTCAGACTTTCGACCGCCTCCACCCCAATGTCCATGATGCGGGCGATGTCGGGATTGGTCAGCCCTTCGATGTGGCGCAGAACCACCGCCTGACGCTGCCGGTCGGGCAGACGGGCCAGCGCCGCGTCCAGCGCGGCCATGCGTTCGCCCTGCATCATGTCCTGCTCAGCCGTCGGGGCGTCGTCCTCCACCTCGGGGGCATCGTCCAGCGGGACGCCGCGGCGGCGGCGCAGCCGGTCCGTGCACAGGTTGGAGGTGACGCGGTAAAGCCAGGTCGTGACCTTCGCCTCCCCCTGCCGCCATTCGGGGGCGATGCGCCACAAGCGCAGCATCGCCTCCTGCGTCACGTCCTCGGCCTCGGCCCGGTCCGTCAGCATGCGGGCGGCAAAGCCCAGCACCCGCGGCGTCAGCCGCAGGGTCAGGGCGCGTGCGGCGGCGCGGTCGCCATTGGCGTACAGCACCAGCAGCGCCTCGTCCGGAATGTCGGGCAGGGTGTCGAGGGGCACGGTCATCGCCTGTCAGCAGCCTTGTGGTGCAGGGGCCGGCAAGGGCCCCTGCCGGAACACGTCACTCCGGACGGTGATCGGGATGCGGCTGGTGGCGTTCCCGCATAAAGGTGCGGGCGGCGTCGGCCTCCTCGCGGCTGATCGCGCCGTCCTTGTCGGTGTCCAGACGCTCCAGCAGGCGCGGATCCAGACCTTCGGGCGGGGTGGCCAGCTCGGCCGCCGACAGAAGGCCGTCGCCGTCCACGTCCATGCGCTTCACCTTCTCCTCGGCGCGGCGGTTGGCGCGTTCGGTGGCGCGGGCGATGTCCGCCGCGGCCAGTTCCTCGGCCGAGATCTTGCCGTCGTTGTTGGCGTCCATCGCCGTCACGCGCTCGGCACGATCGCCCTCCGCTTCCTCGGCGGTGATGCGGCCATCCTCGTCGGCGTCCAGCATCTCGAAGGGGGGCATGCCGGGGCGGCCGGGGCGGTCGCCCGGTTCGGCGAAGGCCGTGGACAGGCTGGCGATCGAGACGGCAATCAGGGCGGCGCCGGTCAGGTACGTTTTCATCATGTCACTCCGTGTGTGCGGTGGCGGCGGTGCATCCGCCTTCCGAAAGATGAAACGCCGCAGCCCGCCCGTTCCGTCGCAAATAATTACAGCGGCCGGAAACGCGCCATGTTATAGCCGTTCCAGTCCATGATGCTGGCCGCCGCCTTCATCCGGTCTGCCGGGATCGCGCCCGTCCGGTCCAGCACGAAGCCGAGGTTCCCCGACGGCGTGCCGATGGCCATGCTGCGCCGGTCGTAGTCGATCCACAGGATCCACCACGGCTCCCCCTCGCCTGCGGGAAGGATGCGGGCGGGGCCGGTGACCGCGAAAGGCCCCGAGATGCGGCGCGTGGTCCCGTTCAGGCACAGCGCACCGTCCACCCGACCGGGGGTGAAGGTCAGCCCACCCGGCGCGCAGGCGGCGCCGAAGCCTGCCACCTGCCGCCACGTCCCGGAAAGCCCGGCCGGATCGAACCCCGCGTTGGAATAGATCGGCACCTGCGTGTCGCGGAACACGGCGGCGGGGCCCGGGTCAGGCGTGCGGGCGCAGGCGGCCAGCGCCAGCAGCAACAGGAGGCGGCGCATCAATAGGGCGCCGGGTATTGGCGGCGCACCAAGGCGATGTCCTCCAGAACCTCCTCGGATAGGGTGACGTTAACGGATTCGAGGCAGGTCTTCAGCTGTTTCAGGTTGGTCGCCCCGATGATCGGCAGGCAGGGATAGGGCCGCGTGCGGTAGAAGGCGAGCGCCATCTGCGCCGGGTCAAGCCCGTGTTCCTTCGCCACGCCCAGATAGGCCGACACCGCCTCGAACACGAAGGGGGTGATGCGACCACCGAGTTCGGGCGACCGTTCACGGCGCGACCCCGCAGGCACCACGTCACCCGCATACTTGCCCGTCAGAAGGCCCGTCGCCAGCGGGGAATAGCCCAGCAGCGGCATGTCCTCCAACGCGGCGAACTCGGCCCAGTCGCTGTCGAAATGGCGGCACAGCAGCGAGTATTCGTTCTGCACCGTCATCATGCGCGGCAGGCCGTGCTGGTCGGCCAGCCGCAGCCAGGCCGCCGCCCCCCAGACCGTGTCGTTCGACAGGCCGAAGTGGCGCACCTTGCCTTCGTCCTGAAGGCGCTGGCATTCCTGAAGGACGGCCAGCATCTCCGCCTCGATCTTGGCCTTGTCGCGCGGCGGGGCATAGCCCCAGATCTTGCGGAAGTGATAGGATCCGCGGTTGGGCCAGTGCATCTGGTACAGGTCGATGTGGTCGGTCCGCAGGCGTTTCAGCGAATCCTCCACCGCCTGGCGCATCCGCGCGGGCGTGATGGGCGCGCCGCCCGTGGCAGCACTCCCCTCGCCCGTGATCTTGGTGGCGATCACCACTCGGTCGCGCCCGCCCTTGGCGAAGTAGTTGCCGATGATCGCCTCGGTGTGGCCCATCGTTTCGGCCGACACCGGGTTCACCGGATACATCTCGGCGGTGTCGAGGAAGTTGATCCCGTGCTCCAACGCCATGGCGATCTGGGTTTGGCCCTCGGCCTCGGTGTTCTGGGTGCCCCAGGTCATGGTGCCAAGGCACAGTTCCGACACGTTCAGTCCCGTTTGCCCAAGTGCGATCTGCTTCATGTCCGGCCCTTTTGTTGCCGGTCAAAGCCTAGAGGTCCGCGCGCCGATGACAAGCCCCGCTTGAGCGTTCGGCCCGTGCAGGATACACCCCGGGGAAATCGGACGAAAAGGCGCGGGCATGGCACGGTATCTGATCACCTCGGCACTCCCCTACATCAACGGGATCAAGCACCTGGGCAACCTTGTCGGCAGCCAGCTTCCGGCCGACCTGATCGCGCGCTACCTGCGCGCCCGCGGGCACGAGGTTCTGTTCCTCTGCGCCACCGACGAACACGGCACGCCGGCCGAGCTTGCCGCCGCCAAGGCCGGCCAGCCCGTTGAGGCGTTCTGCGCCCAGATGCACGAGGTGCAGGCCGGCATCGCTGCGGGCTTCCGGCTGTCCTTCGACCATTTCGGCCGCTCCTCCAGCCCGCAGAACCGGGCGCTGACCCAGCACTTCGCCGGCAAGCTGGCCGAGAACGGGTATATCGAGGAGGTGTCGGAGCGGCAGGTCTTCTCCATCGCCGACAACCGCTTCCTGCCCGACCGCTACATCGAGGGCACCTGCCCCAACTGCGGCTATGACAAGGCGCGCGGCGACCAGTGCGAAAACTGCACCAAGCAGCTGGACCCCACGGACCTGATCGATCCGCGTTCGGCCATCTCGGGCTCCACCGATCTGGAGGTGCGGGAAACCAAGCACCTGTTCCTGCGCCAGTCCGCCCTGCGCGGCGAGCTGCAGGCCTGGATCGACAGCAAGACCGACTGGCCGATCCTGACGACCTCCATTGCCAAGAAATGGCTGAACGACGGCGACGGGCTGCAGGACCGCGGCATCACGCGCGACCTGTACTGGGGCGTGCCCGTGAAGAAGGGCGACCAGGACTGGCCGGGCATGGAAGGCAAGGTCTTCTACGTCTGGTTCGACGCGCCCATCGAATACATCGCCTGCGCCGCCGAATGGGCCGAGGCGAACGGCAAGACCGACGCCGACTGGGAACGCTGGTGGCGCACCGACAAGGGCGCGGACGACGTGACCTACCTGCAGTTCATGGGCAAGGACAACGTGCCCTTCCACACCCTCTCGTTCCCCGCGACCCAGATCGGCTCGCAGGAACCGTGGAAGATGGTCGACTACATCAAGTCGTTCAACTACCTGAACTACGACGGCGGCCAGTTCTCCACCAGCCAAGGGCGCGGGATCTTCATGGATCAGGCGCTGTCGATCCTGCCCTCGGACTACTGGCGCTGGTGGCTGCTGAGCCATGCGCCCGAATCCTCGGACAGCGAGTTCACGTGGGAAAACTTCCAAGGGTCCGTCAACAAGGATCTGGCGGACGTTCTGGGCAACCTCGTGTCGCGCGTGACGAAGTTCTGCCGGGCCAAGTTCGGCGAGGTGGTTCCTGCGGGCGGCCAGACCGGCCCGCGCGAGGCCGAGCTGATCGCCGAGCTGACCACCCGCCTGCGCGCCTATGAGGGCAACATGCAGGCGATGGAGGTTCGCAAGGCCGCGACCGAACTGCGTGCCATCTGGGTCGCGGGCAACGAATACCTGCAATCGGCCGCACCCTGGACCGTCATCAAGACCGATCCGGAAACGGCCGAGGCGATGGTGCGTCTGGCCCTGAACCTGATCCGGCTTTACGCCGTCGTGTCGCGCCCGTTCATCCCGGACGCCGCGCAGTCGATGATGGACGCGATGGGATGCGACGACTGGTCCTGGCCCGAGGATGTGGGCGCGGCGCTGGCCACCCTGCCCGCCGGCCACGCCTTCACCGTGCCGGACGTCACCTTCCGCAAGATCACGGACGAGGAGCGGGCCGAATGGCAGACCCGCTTCGCCGGCATCCGCACCTGACCGAAAGGCGCCCCTGCGGGCGCCTTTTTCACATCAGCCCGTCGCGCCCGGCAGCAGGTCCATGTCCAGCTGCACGCCGCGCGCGCGGGCGCTTTCGATCACGGCTTCCTGCAGTTCGCGGTTCCGGGCCAAGAGGTCGCGGAACCGGTTTTCGTCCAGCGCCAGCAGCGTCGAATAGGCGATGGAGGTCACCTGCGCCGCCCGCGTCTTGCGCATCAGGATCGACAGCTGCCCGAACATGTCGCCCCGTCCCAGACGGCGCTTCTCGCCTGCGATCTCGGATTCGATGGCGCCCGAGGCGATGAAGAACACCCGCCGCGCGGGATCGCCCCGCCGCACCAGAACCTCGCCCGGCTGGGCATAGAAGGTGTACATCGCCTTGGACAAAGCGGCGCGCTGATCTTCGTCCATGCCGGCGAACAGGGGGAACTGGCGGATCAGCTGGTCCTTGTGCACGGCCAGATCCAGCCGGGGGCGTTCCTGGCTTTGCGCGCGTTCGGCGGCGATCGTGTCACACAGGGTCTTGTGCAGTTCGGGGCCGATCAGTCCGTCCTCCAGCAGGGCGGCGTATTGCCGTTCCTCCATGCGCAGGGCGGTGCGGCGGATGTAGCGGCGCTCCATCTCCTCGGTGTAGACGGGGTATTGCAGGTGAAGGCTTTCCAGCGCCCGCTCCGTCTCCTCCCCCCGGCGTTTCAGCAGTTCGTGCAGCAGGTCCGACACGCGGCGGCCGTAAAGGCGCCGCACCTTCTGGTCGATATAGTGGTGCAGGTGCCGCAGGATCGTGCGCTGGATCAGAAGCGTGTCGAACCGGTCCGCCACCACATTGGCCAGCGGCGCCGAGATGCGCAGCCGGTTGTGCAGCACCACCGCGACCCGCGCCATCGGTCCCGCCGTCAGCCCCCGCCGCGCGGCCGACCGGTAGCCGTCCCGCCCCTGCTGGCGCGTCCGCTCGATCAGGTAGTCGGCGTCCGACAGCATCAGCTCCACCAGCCGCGGGGTGATCAGCTGTTCGTGGAAGCTGCTCAGGATCTCCTCCCGCTCCCTCACCGCGAGGGCGACAAGGCCCAGGGTGATGCGCTCGCGGTCGGGGATTTCCTCGGTCGACTCGGCCCGCTGGACGGCGCTTTCCAGCCGCTGGCCGAAGCGCTTGGCCTCGGATCGGACGATGTCGCGCGACAGTTCGTGTTCGCGGATGGAGCCTGCCACCTCCTCGCGCACGTTCTGAAGGGCGACGGCGATCACCTGGTTGGACAGCGCCATGTCCAGCGGCGACAGGCGCGCTAGGCCCAGACGGTGGATCACGCGGCGCAGGGTCGTGCCCTGCACGAACAGCGTGAACAGCACGTAGCCGGTGGCAAGGATCCCGATCTCGCGCTTGATGTTGGCGGGAACCAGCGCATTTTCGGTTACGGCCAGCGCTAGCGCCAGCGTCACGGCCCCGCGCAACCCACCCCACAGCAGCGCGGCGCGATAGGCCGGCTCCACCCGCGGCGACAGCTTCAGCGCGCGCAACGCCGGGATCACCCCCCACAGGATCAGCGCGCGCGACGCGAAGGCCGCCCCCGCCACCACCAGGATCAGCAAAAGGTCGTGCCACCGCACGTCGCCCAGAAGGCGAGGGATCAAAAGCGCGGCCAGAACGAAGATCAGCGCCCCCGCCCAATGCGCAAGCAGACCCCACAATTCGCGCAGCTGCGCCCAGGTGGACGGCGCCAACCGCGACGGGCCGGACACGTTCAGAAGCAGCCCCGCCCCCACCACGGCCACCACGCCGGACACGTGAAGCTCTTCCGCCGCGATGTAGGTGATGTAGGGCAGCGCCACGCTGACCGAGATCTGGGCCAGCGGGTGGCCCGGCATCAGGCGCATCAGCTCCACCCCTCCGCGCCCGACCACGAGCCCGACCAGAAGCCCCCCACCCAGAAGCCAGGGAAACGTGCTCAGCCCCGACAAAAGGGTCGGGTTCGGCACGCCGGCCATGACATAGGTCAGGAAGAAGCCGAACAGCGCGATGGCCGCGGCGTCGTTCAGCAGGCTTTCGCCTTCGACGATCCGCATCAGCCGCTGGGGGGCGGCCACGTTGCGGAAGATGCCGACCACGGCCGAGGGGTCCGTGGTGGACACAATGGCCCCCAGCAGAAGGCAGCCCACCAGCGGCATCGAACTGAACGGCGTCAGCGCAAAGCCGATCACCAGCGTGGCCGCCAGCACGGCCAGCACCGCCATCACGAGGATCGGCACCCAGTCGTCCACCATCCGGCGGACGTTCAGCGACAGCGCCACCTCAAACAGAAGGGTGGGCAGGAACACCACAAGGAAGACCGAGGATTTGATGGGCAAAGCCAGCGCCTCGCGCAGGTCGGGGCCGAAGCCCGCATCCATCGTCTGAAGGATCAGCGCGGCCGATCCCAGCGCCGCCCCCACCACGGCCAGCACCACCGAATACGGCAAGCGCAACCGCGCCGACAACGGTTCGGACAGGGCAATGACGAGGAACAACAGCGCGGTGACGCCGACAATCAGGGTGATATCCATACGCAATCTCTATGCCGAACGGTTCGCTTCCTGAAACCCACTTTCCCGTCAAAGGGCAAGCCTTCGCGACAAGCGGCCGAGTGTGCGTCTTCGCGGGAACCGTCCGCGCCACCGGGCCGTTCCCCACGGCAGCCCGAGGTAGCATCCCACATGAAACGATTTTCCTGCCCCGTCTGCCAACAGCGGACATATTTCAAGAACACCGTCTGCCTCAGCTGCCAGACGCAGCTGATCTATGATCCGGAGGCGGCCACGATGATCGCCATGGCCGACGTCCAGCCCTGCGGCAATCGCGAGCTGATCGATTGCAACTGGCCCGCGACGGACCGGGGGCTGTGCGAATGCTGCGCGGCCTCGCACGTGATCCCGGACCTGACCATCCCCGGCAACCTGGACCGCTGGCGGCGGCTGGAGACGGAGAAGCGCCGCCTTTACTACTCGCTTCTGGCGCTGGGCCTGCCCCGCGTCGCGCCTTCGGGCAAGGCCCTCAGCTTCTCGTTCCTCGGGGACCAGCTGGCGCCCGATGGGTCGGTGGCCGAACGCGTGCTGACGGGGCACGAGGACGGCGCCATCACCCTGAACATCGCCGAGGCCGACGATGACGAGCGGGAGGCGCGGCGCGTGGCCATGGGCGAACCCTATCGCACGCTTCTGGGCCATCTGCGGCACGAGGTGGGCCATTACTACTGGGAGGTGCTGATCCGCGACGCGGGGCGCGAGGAGGAATGCGCCCGCCTGTTCGGCGACGCGAACCAGGATTACGCCGCCGCCCTGAAGCGTCACTACGCCGAAGGTGCGCCCGCAGATTGGGCGGAGCACTTCATCTCCAGCTATGCTGCCGCCCATCCGTGGGAGGATTGGGCCGAAACTTGGGCACACATGCTGCACATCGTGGACGGTCTGGACACGGCGCGCAATCATGGGGTCGATCCTTCGGGGAACGGCCTGTCCGACGCCCATGCGATCGACGACGCGCCCACCCTTCTGGCCGCCTGGGCACCGGTGGCCGAGGCGCTGAACGCGATGAACCGCTCCATCGGTCACGGGGATTTCTATCCCTTCGTGATCCCGCCGCCGGTGGCCGCCAAGATCGGCTACATGCTGCGGCTGATCCACGATCAGGGCCCCGCCGGGGGTTGAACCGGGTGGCCGAACAGGCCATCAGGACACCGGATCGGCGCCCACACGCCGGAAATGAAAGCTGAAAAAGGCGCGACATGACCCTTCGCACCCTCCTGGCCGCCCTTGCGATTGCGCTTCTGCCCCTGACCGGCCTTGCGCAAGCGCTTCCGGGCGCGGCCACGACCACCGCCCCCACCATTCCACCGGAAGAGGCCGTCCAGCGCCTGCTGGACGTCCTGCAGGACGATCAGGCCCGCACTGCGCTGATCGACACGCTGAAGGCCGACACGACGGCCGCCGGGGCCGCGACCCCGGCCACCGCCGAGGAAGAGCCCCCGCCGGCGCTGGCCCAGCAGGTGGCGGAAAGCACGGCCGCGGCCGGGCGGGAGCTGGTGGGCGAACTGGCGCGTGTCGGGCAGCAGCTTGTGGCGGGCTTCGGCATCTTCACGGAGATGCAGGTGGGCGGCGCCCATCGGGCCGAGGCGATCCAGCTGTTCATGACGATCTTCACCACGATCGTCATCGCCGCCCTTCTGATGCACGGCGCCAACATTCTGGCCGGGCGGCATTCCCCGCCCCCGACCGCAGGGTTCTGGAAGCGCACGCGCACGGCGCTGCTGATCACGCTGGTGCGCGCTGCGGGCATTCTTCTGGCCTGGACGGCGGGCTATGCGCTGGCCAGCTTCGTCTTTTCGCGCACAGGCAGCCCCAGCGCGGCCCAGACGCTCTACCTCAACGCGTTCCTGCTGTTCGGCGGGGTCCGCGTGATCCTGCGCGCCATCAGCAGTCCCAACGCCGATGACGAGCCCACCATGAGCGTTCTGGCCCCCGGGGCGCAGGCGATCATCTACCGCAACCTCGTCATCGTGTCGGGCATCGTCATCCAGGGGCTTCTGTTCGTCGTGCCCCTGATGCGCGTCTGGATCGGCTTTGCCGCCGTCCGCCCCGTGCGCACCATTGTGGCGACTCTGGCCGCCATCGCGGCCATCATCGCCATCCGCCGCATCGCCCGCGCGCTGGATCTGGCCCGCGGCGACCGCTTCACCGGAGAGATGGACGCAGGATCCGCCGTCGCGATGGGCGCGCAGCGGACCTGGCGGACGATCTGGCCGGCGCTGGCGCTGATCTACATCGCCTACAGCTGGTTCATTGTCGTCACGCGCCCCGCCCTGATCGAGACGGTGATCCTGCGCGGCACGGTCTATACCATCCTCGCGGTGTTCCTGCTGCTGATCGGGATGCGCCTGATGCGGTCGGCCGCGCATGTCAACGTGTCGCTGCCCGAAACGCTTCTGGCCCTGTCGCCCGCGCTGGCGCGGCGCACGAACATGGTGGCGATGATCCTGCTGTGGGTCGCTTCCGTCTTCCTGATGCTGTTTGCGCTGTCGCTGGCGCTGTCGGGCTGGGGCTGGGTGGATGCCAGCCTTCTGGGCGACCCGATCGCGCAGGCGGTGCTGTGGCGTGTCCTGTCGGCGCTGCTGCTGGCCGTGATCGCGGCCGTGATCTGGGCCATGGTCGACGGCTGGATCGAATACAAGCTGACGCATGGCATCAACGGCCAGTCGGCCACCAACCGCACGCGCACCCTGCTGTCGCTGTTCCGCAACGGCTTCACCATCGCGCTGGTGGTGGTGGCCACCATGATCACCCTGTCGCAGATCGGCATCAACATCGCGCCGCTGATCGCGGGCGCCGGGGTCATCGGCCTGGCTGTCGGTTTCGGCGCGCAGACGCTGGTCAAGGATGTCATCACCGGCGTGTTCATCCAGTTGGAAAACGCGATCAACGTAGGCGACGTGGTGGAAGTGGGCGCCGTGTCCGGAGGGGTGGAGAAGGTGAACATCCGCACCGTCCGCCTGCGGGCAGCCAACGGCTCGGTGCACATCGTGCCCTTTTCCTCGGTGACGACGGTGACCAACATGACCCGCGACTTCGGCGCGCATGTCATGGATATCGGCGTGGCCTACCGCGAGGATATCACCCGTGCCAAGGCGGCCCTTCAGGAAGCCTATGACCGCCTGATCAAGGAGCCGGACTTCGCCGAGGCGGTGATCGCGCCCCTGGACATGCAGGGCGTCATGGGGCTGGGCCCGGATTCCGTCAATCTGCGCGTCATCATCAAGACGCTGCCGGCCAAGCATTGGGGCGTCGGCCGCCGCTATACTGAACTGGTGAAGGAGGTGATGGACGAATGGCACATCGAGATCCCCTTCCCCCAACGCCAGCTTCACCTGCCCGAAGGGTTCGAGAAGATGCTGGCCGGAGGCCCCCAGATCGAGGGCAAGGCCGTCTCCAAGGCCACCACCTGACCCAAGGAAAAAGCGCCCCGCGGGGCGCTTTTTTCACAGATAGGTCGCGGCGCGGGCCAGATCCTCGCGGAACTTCGCCCGCTCCACCCGCGCCAGTTCCGGGTCCGGCAGGCGCAGAAGATAGGAGGGGTGCACGGTGACAAGGATCGGCGTGCCGTCCCCCGCCTCCTCGATCCCGCCGCGACGCTTCAGGATGCCCGCGCCCTTGCCCGTCAGCGATTGCAGCGCCGTGGCCCCCATGGAGACGATCAGCTGCGGCCGGATCAGCCCCATCTCGTGTTGCAGCCATGTCTGGCAGGCGCGGATTTCCCCGGCGACGGGGCTCTGGTGGATGCGGCGCTTGCCGCGCGGGGTGAACTTGAAATGCTTCACAGCGTTGGTGACGTAGACCTGACGGCGGTCCAGACCGGCGGCCTCCGCCTCCTCATCGAACAACTTGCCGGCGGGGCCGACGAAGGGACGCCCGGCCAGATCCTCCTGATCGCCCGGCTGTTCGCCCACGACCATGATTTTCGCATCGCGCGGCCCTTCGCCGAACACGGTCTGCGTGGCAGGCGCATACAGCGGGCAGCGCGTGCAGGCGGCGGCTTGGGCCCGCAGGGCGTCCAGCGTGCCCGCCTCGGGCTCGGGCCGTTCGGGCATGGCCATGCTGCGCGCCACGGCGCGGCGACGTTCGGGCGCTTCCTCGGCCTCGCGGGCCTGCATCTCGCGCACCCGGGCATCGGCGCCGCGGATCAGGTCGGGGATCAGGTCGGCCTCGGGCAGGTTTTTCCAGTATTTCTTCGGCATCTCGGATTGCATCGCCTTCACCATGACACGACCGGGATTGAAGATGCTGGCGTAATAGGTGCGCCACAGATCCTCGGTCGCGTCCGGCGGCGGGCGGGCGGTGTCGGCCGTTTCCTCGAAATGAAGCGTGCCGTCGAACCGCGCCGTCACGGCCGGGGTGGCGATCACCCAGTCCATGTCGGCAAAACGTTTGGCAAAGAAGGGTGTTCCACGTTCCACGATGTGATGGTCCGGTTCGAACCACGCGGCAAAGGCGCGGCGGGGGCCTTCGGTCGGCACCTCGCGGAAGCGGACAAAGGCGTGCATCTTGTGGATGTCGCGGCGGACGGTCTTGGCCTGCTCCATCAGCTTGCGCAGGGCGGGGTTGGTCCGGTCGCCCCAGGCCAGCCCGTCGTTCAGGCGCAGAACCAGCGCATGCGCCCGGTTGAAGCGTTCGGGATCGGAATGGCACAGCGCCGTCTCGATCTCCTCCAGCGCGTCGCGGGCGATCTTCAGCTGGCGCGAGGGGACGGGGGGCAGGTCCACGGTCAGCAGGTCGCGCGCCTCCTCCCCCACGGTCCAGCGGACAGCTTCGGGGGCGACGCCTTCGGCCGCCAGCCGCCGCACGTGATCGCGCCAAGCCGCCACCGTTCCAAGAAGGGGCAGCACGATCCGCATCAGAACAGGCTCAACTGTTCCGGGGGCGGGGCGAAGCGGGCGCGCAGGTCGGCCACCTCCAGCCCCTTGGCCTGCCAGCCGGGAAGCGTGATGAAGGGCTTGGCCTTCTTCAGGATCGCCCCCATCGCCACCAGATGTTCGTAGCGCACCAGCCCCCGCCGCCGTGTGTCAAGGATGCGGTCCACCGTCTTCACCCCAAAGCCCGGCACGCGCAAAAGCGCCTCGCGCGTGGCGCGGTTCACGTCCACGGGGAACGCGTCGCGATGGGCGATCGCCCAAGCAGTCTTTGGATCGATGTCGAGGTCGAGCATCCCCTGCCCCGCCACCTCGTCCACCTCGAACCCGTAGAAACGCAGCAGCCAATCCGCCTGATACAGGCGATGCTCGCGGATCAGCGGCGGCTTCACCAGAGGCAGCATCTTCGACGCGTCGGGGATGGGAGAGAAGGCGGAATAGTAGACCCGGCTCAGCCCGTAATTGGCGTAAAGGTTCGACGCGTTGCCAAGGATGGCGCGGTCGTCGGCGGCGTCGGCCCCCACGATCATCTGCGTCGACTGGCCGGCGGGGGCGAACTTCGCCCGCGCCTTGCCGGTGTGGGTCTTTTCGCGCGATTCCTCGCGCTTCAGGCGGACGGCGCCCATGGCCTGCCGGATGCCCTGCACCGACTTCTCTGGCGCGAGATCGGCTAGCGAACGTTCGGTCGGCAGTTCGATGTTGATCGACAAACGGTCGGCATATTTCCCCGCCTCATCGATCAGCTCGGGCGAAGCGTCGGGGATCGTCTTCAGGTGGATGTAGCCGCGGAAATTCTCCACCTCGCGCAACGTCTTCGCGATGCGCACCATGTCGGCCATCGTGTCGTCCGGGCTTCGGATGATTCCCGAGGAGAGGAACAGCCCCTCGATGTAGTTGCGGCGGTAGAACTCCATCGTCAGCCGCACCACTTCCTCCACGGAAAAGCGCGCGCGTTCCACCTTTGACGACACCCGGTTCACGCAATAGGCGCAGTCGTAGATGCAGAAGTTCGTCATCAGGATCTTCAGCAGGCTGATGCAGCGCCCGTCCGGCGCATAGGCGTGGCAGATGCCCGACCCGCCCGAACTGCCCACGCCCTTGCCGTCACGGGAATCCCGCCGCTCCCCACCCGAGGAGGCGCAGGACGCGTCGTATTTCGCGGCGTCCGACAGGATGGCGAGTTTTTCAGTCAGGGTGCGTGGCATATGTTCACAATATGTTCGCGAAGGGCGGTTTACAAGATGGGGCCGTAAACCATGTCTGTCATTAGGCTTCTGTTAACTTTGATGAACGGTTCATTACCGGAAAAACGCGCGCTACACGGGGCGTGTTGACGAGTGATCCTGTGACGAGTGTTCCACCAAAGCGAAATGGCGGCAGGAACCCTGCCGCCATTTCTTGTTTGTCCAAAGGGATCAGCCCTCGTGTTCGGGCAGGTCCTTGATCTGCTCTTCGGTCATCGAGGTGTAGGCGCGAACCTCTTCCCCGTCGTTCTGCTTGAAGAACATCAGTTCCGACACGTTCAGGGCCACCGGCTTCGCGCCGATCCCGAGGAAACCGCCCACATCGACGATCACCTGCTGGGGCGTGCCGGTTTCCGGCATCACGGACGCGACAGTTCCGACCGAGCTTTCTTCCGAGTCGTAGACCGTGACGTCGTTCAGCATCTCGCCGGTGACTTCCTCGGCCATGACGGGCGAGAAGCCTTCCGGGGGGGTCATGCCGGCCATGTCGGCGGAGGTGCCGGTTTCAGCGCCCATCGGGGCGGTGGCGCCGGTCGTGGCACCCGTCGTGGGCGCGGCGGTGCCGGATTCGGTGCCCGTCATCGGGGCGGGCGTTCCGGTCGGCTCCGACGTGGACGGCGCGTCCGAGGGCGTCGACGGCGTCTGGGTGGAGTTCATGGCCGGATCGCCGCCGGTGTTGCCAGTGTTCACCGGATCGGCCGAGGGCGAGGCGTCGTTGCCGGTCATCGGGGCCTGCGGGGCGCCGGTTCCGGTGGTGGGGCTGCTGGACTCGGGGGCGGTTTGGGCAAGAGATGCGCCCGACACAAGGGCCAGGATTGCGGTCGAAAGTGCAAGCGTCTTCATGCGTAACTCCTTCTCATTCCCGATGCGGTTCTGCATCGCGATCGGGGGGACAACCTTTCGTCCGGCCCAAAAGTTCCGCAGCGGGCGAACCGCCGGAACCAGCGGATGCGCGGAGTGTTGCTGAGGCAGTTCCCCCTGTCCGAGGTTTTCATGCCGCTTCCCACCGCCCTGTATCACCTGCTTCTGCGCGAGGGCCGCACGTTCCGGACCGCCATCGACCTTCTGCCGCGACTGAAGCGCGTGGGGATCAGCCACCTGTATCTGTCGCCCATCTTCCAGGCGACGGAAGGGTCCACCCACGGCTATGACGTGACCGATCCCACGGCCATCGACGCAAGTCTGGGCGGGCGCGAAGGCTTTTCAGAACTGGCGCGGGCGGCGAAAGAGGCCGGCATCGCCATCGTGCTGGACATCGTGCCGAACCACACGGCCTTCAACCTGGAAAACCCTTGGCTGCTGGACGTGCTGAAGCACGGGCAGAACAGCCGCTATGCCCGGCACTTCGACATCGACTGGTCCAAGGGCCGGCTGGTCGTGCCGTTCCTCGGCGAGCCCTTCGACGCCGCCCGCTTCCGGGTGGAAGGCGACCAGCTGACGGACGGCACCCTGTCCTTCCCGCTGCGCCCCGGCACGGCGGGCGACGACATCGCCAAGGTGCACGAGGATCAGGCCTACCGCCTGACGTTCTGGGAAATGGAGCGCGACAGCATCACCCATCGCCGCTTCTTCAACGTCACCGGCCTGATCGGCATGCGGGTGGAGGACGAGGCGGTCTTCGAAGATACCCATGCCCTGATCTTCGCACTGGTGCGTTCGGGCGAGGTGCAGGGTCTGCGCGTGGACCATATCGACGGGCTGGCCGATCCGAAGCAATATCTGGACCGTCTGGCGGCCGCCCTGCCCGACACGCCCGTCTGGGTGGAAAAGATCCTGACCGGGCCCGAATGCCTGCCGGACGAGTGGAAGACCATGGGCACGACCGGCTACGAATCTGCCCGGGCGCTGGCCCGCGTGCTGACGGATGCGAAAGGCTTCGAGGCGATCGACGCGATGTGGCGCGAGGCGACGGGACGCACCGGCGATTTCGAGACGGCACTGGATCTGGCCAAGGAAGAGGTGATCGAGGGCGATCTGGCCGCCGAACTGCTGCAACTGGTGGAACTGGGCCGCGCCGCCCTTGGCCCCAAGGCCGAGGCGGGCGACGCCTGGCTGCGCGAGGCGATCGTGGCCCTTCTGCGCCACTTCCCCCGCTACCGCACCTATTTCAACGCCGACACCGCACGGGACGAGGACCGCCGGATCATGGAGGAAACGCTGGCCGCCGCCGCGCAGGACCTGCGCACGGATCGCGTGGCGCGCCTTCTGGTGGACGCCCTCCTGACCGCCCCCACGCCCGAAGCCGAGCGTTTCCGCATGCGCTTCCAGCAGGTGACGGGCGCGCTTCTGGCCAAGTCGCACGAGGACACGGCCGCCTTCCGCTGGAACCGCTATCTGGCCACGAACGAGGTGGGCGGCCTTCCGGACGAGGCGACACTGGACGTGGCCGGCTTCGACGCCTTCCTGCAGGGCATGGCCCCCAGCCACGTGAACCTCACCTCCACCCACGACACCAAGCGGGCCGAGGATGCGCGGATGCGCCTTGTGGCGATCAGCCATCTGCCCCGGCAGTTCGCGGCGCTGTGGCAGGACTCCACCACTCTGCCCGAGGCGGAGGGCGTCGATCCGAACCTGCGCTGGTTCATCGTGCAGACCCTGCTGGCCGTGTGGCAGGACCGCGATGATCTGGGCCCCCGCCTGCGCGACCATCTGCAAAAGGCCATGCGCGAGGCCAAGGAGATCACCAACTGGACCCATCCGCGCGAAGAGGCGGAAGGCAAGGCGCAGGCCTTCGCGGCCGCCCTGCTGGCCCGCTGGACCGCGCATCTGCCCGAGGCGGCGACCGTCCTCATGCGCCGCGCCGACCAGCTGAGCCTGGCACAGGTGGCGCTGAAGTTCGCGATGCCGGGCATCCCCTACATCTATCAGGGAACGGAAAGCCTGTCCTACCACCTGACGGACCCCGACAACCGCCTGCCGGTGGACTACAGCCTTCTGGACACGCTGGACACGCCCAAGGCGCGTCTGACCCGCGCGATGATGGCCCTGCGGCAGGCGCATCCGGCGTTCTTCGAAAACGCCTCCGCCCATGCCGACGCCCCGGCGCCGAACCGCCTGCGCCTGATCCGCGACGGCGACGGGCGGCTGGAGGTGACGGTGGCGCTGGACGGCACGGACCTGCCCGCGGGCAACATCGCCACCGACACGGGCGCCGTTCGCATGAACTGGAGCGGGGTGTAGCGCCCCCGCACCGCAGGTGTGACATTCCGGCCGGGTCCGCGCGAAGTTTCACGCGGACCACGGAACTTGTGCGCGGTCCGGCGGTTCTTCGTCGGTCCAGAGATGCGGAGGCTGAAGCGATGAACACCCCCACCAAGCTTGATTTCAGCCGGACGATGGGCGTCCTTCTGGCCGGGGGGCAAGGATCGCGCCTGTACGACCTGACGCGCAACGAATGCAAGCCCGCCCTCGCCTTCGGCGACACCCGCCGCATCATCGACTTCACCGTAGCGGGCGCCGTGCGCGCCGGCCTCCGCAACATGCTTGTCGGGACGCAATATCGGCCTGAAACGTTGAACATGCACATGCGTCACCGCTGGGGGCAGGCCTTCGACACGCTGTCGCTGCGCCATGGCCCAACCGTCACCGGCCATTCCGCCGGATACACCGGCACCGCCGCCGTCCTGGCCGCCAACATCGCCGAGATCGACGCCTCGGGCGCCGAGGAGATCGTGGTTCTGGCGGGCGATCATGTCTATGACATGGACCTGACCGCCATGATCGCCGATCACCTCATGACCGGCGCGGACGTGACCGTGGCGGTGGACGCCGTTCCGCGGCGCGAGGCGTCGGGCTTCGGCGTGATGGGCACGGACGCGGACGGCCGCATCCGCATGTTCGTCGAGAAACCCGACGATCCCCCGCACATGCCGGGCGATCCGTCGCGGGCGCTGGCCAGCATGGGCATCTACGTCTTCCAGTGGCGCTGGCTGAAGCCGGTGCTGGTGGAGGACATGGCCAATCCGCGCTCCGGCCACGACTTCGGCAAGGACATCCTGCCGCGCGCCGTCGCCTCGGGCCATGCCTACGCCCACACCCGCCCGGTCGACGCCGAAGGCCGCGCCCCCTACTGGCGCGACGTGGGCACGCTGGACGCCTTCCGCCGCACCTGGCTGGACCTGCAGGACGGCCACGCCCGCTGCCGCCTGCCCGAAGGTGTCGGCCTGCGCCGCGATCTGGACCCCGGCCATGACGGCTTCTACGGCCACGCCCTGCGCGCGGGCAGCCTGAAGCTGACGCCCCCTGCCTTGGGCGCCCGCCGCTGGACGATGCTGGACGACACCGTGGTCATGCCCGGCGCCCGTATCGAACCCGGCGCACGCCTGACCCGCGCGATCGTCGCCCCCGGCACCACCGTGCCCGGCGACCTGACCGTGGGCGAGGACATGGCCGAGGACGCCCGCTGGTTCCGCGTCACCAGCGCCGGCACCACCCTTCTGACCCAAGCCATGATCGACCAGCGCGCCACCGCGCGGGTTCGCATCCAACCCTCCGCCACCCTTAATTCAGGCCGTATTTGATGACATTCGCCTTTGACCGTGAGGCTTCCCGCTCGGACGTTCTGGGTGCGGAAGTGGATGCCGACGGCACCAACTTCGCCATCTTCTCTGAAAACGCGACCCGGATTGAACTGTGCCTGTTCGACGAAACCGGCGAGAACGAGATCCAGCGCATGGACATGCCGCTGATGGAAGGCGGGATCTGGCACGGCTATGTGCCGGGCATCCGCAAGGGTCAGGCCTATGGCTACCGCGTCCATGGCCCGTACGAACCCGAAAAGGGCCACCGCTTCAACCCCAACAAGCTGCTGCTGGACCCTTATGCGCGCGAGGTGATCGGCCACACGAAGTGGGACGACGCCCTGTTCGGCTACGCCCTGCCCGGCGACGACCTGACCTTTGACGAACGGGATTCGGCCCCCTTCATGCCGAAGGCCGTCGTCACCGATCCCGATTTCGACTGGGACGCCGACTGGACCCTTCAATATCGCTGGTCAGACACCCTGATCGTGGAAGGCCACGTGAAGGGCCTGACCCAGCTGCATCCGGGCGTCCCGGAAGAGGATCGCGGCACCTTCGCGGGCCTCGCTTCGGACGCGGTGATCGACCACCTGCACCGCATCGGCGCTACCGCGCTGGAACTGCTGCCGATCCACGGCTTCCTGCACGACCGTCACCTGCAGGAAAAGGGGCTGAACAACTACTGGGGTTACAACTCGCTCCTGTTCTTCGCGCCCCATCGCGGCTACCTCAAGTCCGGCAAGCCGCGCGAGGTGAAGGCCGCGATCCAGAAGCTGCACCGCGCGGGGATCGAGGTCATCCTTGACGTGGTTTACAACCACACGGCCGAGGGCAACGAGAACGGCCCGACTCTGTCTTTCCGCGGCATCGACAACGCGTCCTATTACGTGCTGTCGCCCGACAATCCGCGCCACGCCTTCGACACCACCGGCACGGGCAACACGCTGAACGTCGCCCATCCGATGGTGCTGCGCATGGTGCTGGATTCGCTGCGCTACTGGGTGCAGGTGATGCATGTGGACGGGTTCCGCTTCGACCTCGCCTCCACCCTTGGTCGCGAGGCGCAGGGCTTCGAACGGGACGGCGCGTTCTTTGCCGCCATCCGTCAGGACCCGATCCTGTCCAAGGTGAAGCTGATCGCCGAACCGTGGGACGTGGGCGAAGGCGGCTATCAGGTGGGCGGCTTCCCCTGGCCCTTCCGCGAGTGGAACGACAAGGCCCGCGACGACCTGCGCGCCTTCTGGAAACGCGAAGGCGGCAAGATCCCGCGGGTCAGCCAGCGCCTCACCGGCTCCCCCACCCAGTTCAACCATTCGCACCGCCCGGCCACCAGCTCCATCAACTTCCTGGCGGCGCATGACGGCTTCACGCTGTGGGACACCGTGTCCTACAACGAAAAGCACAATGAGGCGAACGGCGAGGACAACCGCGACGGCCACGGCCACAACCTTTCCGACAACATGGGGATCGAGGGCGCGACCGAGGACGAAGGCGTCAACGCCTCGCGCGAGCGGCGGGTGAAGGCGATGCTGGCCTCGCTGTTCTTCAGCCAGGGCGTTCCCATGATCCTGGCCGGGGACGAGATCGGGCAAAGCCAGAACGGCAACAACAACGCCTATTGCCAGGACAATGAAACCGCCTGGCTGCACTGGGACAAGGCGCGCGACACACTGACCCAGGCGGTGGCCGACCTGATGGCGTTCCGCAAGGAAACGGCGCTGTCCCGCATTCGCTGGGCCACCGATCCCGAAAGCGGCGTGGAAGGCCCGACCGTCACCTGGCACCACCCTGAAGGCCGGGACATGTCCGAAGGCGACTGGGCCGATGCCGGGCTGGAAGTGATCGGGATGCAACTGACCACCCCGGATTCAGAAGTCTTCCTGATCCTGAACGCCGGGGATGAGGGGACGTTCACGCTGCCCGAAGGCAACTGGATCAAGCGCATCGACACCGCGCTGGACCCAGTGGCCTGCCACGAGCCGTGCAGCGGTGCCGTTCGGCTGAACTGGCAGTCCTCCAGCGCCTACGTCCGGGCCTGACGGGCGCGGGCGGCGTCGCGCCACGCCATGTAGGCGATGGACGCGATGATCAGCCCGCCGCCCAGCAGGACGTAGACGTCCACCGCCTCGCCGAAGACGATGGCGCCCAGCATCGTCGCCCAGACGAGCTGAAGAAACACCACCGGCTGCGTCACCGTCACGGGGGCGCAGTCAAAGGCCCGGGTCATGCAGTAATGCGCCAGCGTGGCGAACACCGCCGACATGGCGAGGAACGCCAGATCGCCCATGGACGGCGTCACCCAGACCATCAGCGCCGGCGGGGCCAGCAGGATCGCCACGCTGATCGACATCATCGCCACGATCACCCCGGCCGAGACCTCACCGCTCAGCTTCTTGGCCGAAAGATAGCTTCCGGCGAACATGCAGGCGGCGAACAGCTGCGCCAGATGGCCCGTCTCGATCGCCCGCAGCCCCGGCCGCAGCACGATCAGCGTGCCGATCAGCGCGATGGCCACCGCCCCCGCCCGCCGCCATGTGAAGCGTTCGCCGAACAGCAGCGCCCCACCCAGCGTCACCAGCACGGGGTTGAGGTAGTTGATCGCCGTCACCTCGGCGATGGGGATGTGGACCATGGCATAGAACCAGCCGATCACCGCCAGCGCATGAAAGACGCCGCGCACCGCAAACAGCCGCCAGATCCGTGCCGAAAAGCGCTGCCGCAGCAGCAAGGGCAGCATCGGCAGCAGAAGCACGATCCCGAACACGAACCGCAGGAACGCCCCCTGAACCGAGGGAAGGTCGTTGCCCGCCGCCCGCACCGCCCCGTTCACCGCCACAAAGGCGAGGCCGGAGGCCAGCATCCACAGGATGCCCTGAACCGGACGGTCACGCATCCAGGATCAGCCCAGCGGCCAAGGTCCACATCAGAAGGCCCATCGCAATCTCCAACAGGGTCCAGGCGGCCGGTTTGCGGAACAGCGGCGCCAGCCAGCGCGCCCCGTAGCCCAGCAGCGTGAAGAACAGGAACGACGCCAGCACCGCGCCCGCGCCAAAGGCCAGTCGATCCTCGGCCTGCGCGGCAATGGACCCGATCAGGACCAGCGTGTCCAGATAGACATGCGGGTTGGCCCATGTCAGCGTCAGGCAGATCGCCACCACCCGCCCGCGCGACACGGGGGCTGCGCCCGAGAGATCCAGCGCCCCCGCCCCCTGCCACGCGGCGCGGAACCGCAGCGCGCCATAGATCAGCAGGAACGCGGCGCCCGCATACAGCATGACCTGCCCCAGCCACGGCACCGCCTGCGCCACCGCCCCGAACCCCGCCACCCCGGCCGAGATCAGGATCGCGTCCGACAGCGCGCACAGCAGCACGACCGTGCCCACATGCTCGCGCCGCAGCCCCTGGCGCAGCACGAAAGCATTCTGCGCGCCGATGGCTAGGATCAGGGACAAGGAGGTCAGGAAACCGGAGATCATGCGTTCACGCTTCGTTCAGCAAAGAAGGGTATCAGGCGCCATCTTCAGAAAAAGGACCGGCAGAATGCCGCAAACGACCGAAAACGACACGTGGGTCTGGAGCCCGCAGATGGACGCGTGGTTCGCCGGGGAGTGGATGGGCGACCGCGCGACGCGCCCGATCCTCGCCCGCCTGCTGCCCGACCTTCCCCGGTCGATCGAGGTGGAGGAGATGCCCCTCCACCCGTGGAACGAGGTGCTGGTCTAGTCCAGCTGCGCGGCCACATCCTCGGGGATGTCGAAGTTGGCGGTGACGTTCTGCACGTCGTCGTCCTCTTCCAGCGTGTCGATCAGCTTCATCAGCGTGCGGGCCGTGTCCAGATCGACCTCGGTCCGCGTCTGGGGCTTCCAGATCAGCTTGGCCTCGTCCGCCTCGCCCAGCGTCTTTTCCAGCGCGTCGGACACGGCGGCCAGATCGTCCATCGGGCAATAGATCCAGTGGCCGTCGGCGTCGGACTCCACATCCTCGGCGCCGGCTTCCAGCGCGGCCATCATCACGGTGTCGGCGTCGCCGGCGCTGGCGGGATAGGTGATCTCCCCCACCCGGTCGAACATGAAGGACACCGATCCGGTGGTGCCAAGGTTGCCGCCGTTCTTCGTGAAGTAGCTGCGGACGTTGGACGCCGTGCGGTTCACGTTGTCCGTCATCGTTTCCACGATCACCGCGATGCCGTTCGGGCCGTAGCCTTCATAGCGCAGCTCGGTGTAATCCTCGGCGTCGCCGCCCTGCGACTTCTTGATCGCGCGGTCGATCACGTCCTTGGGCATGGACACGGATTTCGCGGCCTTCACGGCCAGGCGCAGGCGCGGGTTCTTGTCGGGATCGGGATCGCCCATCTTGGCGGCGACGGTGATCTCCTTCGCCAGCTTCGAGAACATCTTGGAGCGCAACTTGTCCTGCTTGCCCTTCCGGTGCTGGATGTTCGCCCATTTGGAATGGCCTGCCATATCCCGTTACTCCGTCCCGTGAAATCCGGTTTCCATATGCCAGCGGGGGCCGCCCCCCGCAAGCCCTAGAGCCCGTAGAGCAAGGGGATCACGATGGCCGCCACCACCCCCATCAGCACGTTCAGCGGCACGCCGATGCGTAGGAAGTCCCCGAAGGTGTAGCCGCCGGGCCCGTAGACCAGCAGGTTGCACTGGTACCCGATGGGCGTGGCGAACCCGAAGGAGGCGCCCAGCATCACCGCGATCAGGATCGGTCGCGGATCGACGCCCAGACCCTGCGCCAGTGCGATGGCCACCGGCGTGATCACCACCGCCACCGCGTTGTTGGACAAAAGCTCTGTCAGCAGCGAGGTCAGGGCGTAAACGCAGAAGATCAGCGCCCAGCCCGGAAGATCGCCCATATAGGGCTGGGCATAGCCCACGATCAGCTCCACCGCGCCGGAATGTTCAAGGCCCGCACCCACGGCGATCATGCCGAACAGCATGCCCAGCAACCGCCCGTCGATGGAGGCGAACGCCTCGTCCGCGTCGATGCAGCGGGTCAGCAGCACGATGGCCACGCCGAGGAAGGCCAGAATCTCGATCGGGGCGATGTCGAGGGAAGAGAGCACGATGATGCCCGTCAGCACCGCGATCACGATGGGCGCGCGCTTGCGCCGGAACGGGCGTTCCACCGGCTGGGTCAGGTCCACCATGTCCATGTCGGAGGCGAGGCGCTGGATGTCCTCCATCCGGCCCTCCAGCAGCAGCGTGTCGCCCACGGCCACCACCAGGTCGTCCAGCTGCCGTCCGATGTTCTGGTTCCGGCGGTGCGCCGCCAGAACGTAGACGCCGTAGCGGCGGCGCAGGCGCATCTCTCCCAGCCGGCGGCCGATCAGGCGGCAGCCGGGGGTGATCAGCACCTCCACCGTGGAGGTCTGGACCGAGGACAGCTTGTCGACCGAGGTCAGGTCCTTGTGCCCCTGAAAGCTGAGGAGTTCCTGAAGCGGCGTGCGCAAAACCACCCGGTCGCCCGGCGACAGCACGATCCCCGCCAGATCGCGGCGCAGGGACGCGTCGCCCCGCAGCACGTCGATCACCCGCACGCCGTTGCGCTTGAACAGGTCCGCCTCCAGCACCGGCGTGCCGACAAGGGAGCTGTCCTGCGCGATCGCCACCTCGGTGAAGTATTTCATCTTGGAACGGTTGCCGAGCATCGCGCTCATCGACTCGCGCGAAGGAAGCAACCAGCGCCCGAAAAGGCCGAGGTAGAGCATGCCGACGATGGCGATCGGGAGGCCGACGGGCGTAATCTCGAAGATGCCGAAGGGTTCCAGACCCGCCTGCCGGGCCACGCCGTCCACCACGAGGTTGGTGGAGGTTCCGACCAGCGTGACCGTTCCACCCATGATCGACAGATAGGACAACGGGATCAGCAGTTTCGACGGCGCGATCTTCATCGTGTTGGCCAGCTGCATGAACACCGGCAGGAAGACGACGACCACCGGCGTGTTGTTCACCACCGCCGACAGCGCCACGATGCCAATGCCCAGAACCGCCACCGTCTGCGCCGGATGGGTGGCGACCCAACGGTTCGCCACCTGCGTGATGGTGTCCAGCGTCCCCGTCCGCACCAGCGCCCCCACGACGATGAACATCAGCGCGATGGTCCAGGGGGCGTTGTTCGACAGGATGGCCTTCGTGTCGCCCATCGGCAGGATGCCGAGCACAAGCATCACCGCCGCGCCGCCGATGGCCGTCACCTCCACCGGGAAGGTTTCCGCCACGAACAGAACCAGCATCACGAACAGGATGCCCAGCGCGACCCAGGGCATCACCGAAGCGGACAGCTCAAACATGCGGAAGCGACTCCTGCAGGCGTCCGCCGGTGCGGATCATGGTCACGGACAGGGCCTTGCCGGTGCGGTCGTCCGTCTGCACGAAGACCCCGGACAGTGTGGCGGGGCCGTTGGCAGGTTCGAACCGTTCCTTCGGCATGCCGGTGATGAAGCGGCGCAGCGGCTCCAGCTTCTGCATGCCGATGACGCTGTCGTAATCGCCGCACATGCCGGCGTCCGACTGGAAGGCGGTGCCGCCCGGCAGGATCTGCGCGTCGGCGGTGGGGATGTGGGTGTGAGTGCCCACGACAAGACTGGCGCGTCCGTCGCACCAGTGGCCCATGGCCATCTTCTCGCTCGTCGCCTCGCAATGCATGTCGACGACGCTGGCCTGCACGGCGCCGCCATGGGTCTTCAGCGCCGCGTCGATGGCCGAGAAGGGATCGTCGAAGGGCCGCTTCATGAACACCTGCCCCAGCACCTGCGCCACCAGAACCTTGCGGCCGCCCGCCGCGGTGAACACCCGCGCGCCCTTGCCCGGCGCCATCTTGGAAAAGTTCAGCGGCCGGATCACCCGCGGTTCGCTTTCGATGAACTGCAGCATGTCCTTCTGGTCAAAGGCGTGATCGCCCAGCGTCACGCAATCGGCGCCGGAATCGAGGATCAGCTTCGCGTGTCCCCCCGTCAGGCCCATGCCGCCGCTGGCATTCTCGCCGTTCACGATCACGAAGTCGGCCCCAAGATCGGCCCGAAGTTTCGGCAAACGCTCGGCAATCGCCGTACGTCCTGCCCGCCCCATCACATCGCCCAGAAAGAGTATTTTCATGCGCAAAGCGTTAGGGGCGGGGCACGGGGCAGGCAAGAACATTCTTGCTGTCTTTCCGCGGCACGCAGGCAGACCTATCTATGGCGGATGGAATTGCCCCGCGCGTTGTCAGACTGGTTTTCCCTGCGCGGATGGGCGCTGCACCCGCACCAGCAGGCGATGCTGGACGTGGCGGCCGAACCCGCCACGCTGCTGATCGCGCCCACGGGCGGGGGCAAGACGCTGTCGGGCTTCCTGCCCACGTTGGCCGAGGCGGCGGGCCACAAGGGGCTTCACACGCTCTACATCTCGCCCCTGAAGGCTTTGGCGGCGGACATCCGGCGCAACCTGACCGCGCCCATCGACGGGGCGCATCTGGACATCCGGGTGGAGGATCGGACCGGCGACACCTCCTACTCCGCCCGCCGCCGCCAGCGGGCCGACCCGCCGCAGATCCTGCTGACCACGCCGGAAAGCCTGGCCCTGCTGCTGAGCTACGAGGATGCGCCCCGCATCTTCGCCGGCCTGCAACGGGTGATCGTGGACGAGATTCACGCCTTGGCCGAAGGCAAGCGCGGCGACCAGCTGATGCTGGGCCTGTCGCGCCTGCAGACGCTGGCGCCCGGTCTGCGCCGCGTGGGCCTGTCGGCCACCGTGGAAGACCCGCCTGCGCTGGCCCGCTTCCTCAGCCCCACGGCCTGCCGCATCCTGCACGCCGATCCCGGCCCCGATCCCGACATCCGGATGATGGACACCGAACGCAGCCCCCCATGGGCCGGCGAAGGCGGCCGCTACGCCATCCCCGACGTGCTGGCCGAGGTGAAGCGCCACAACACCACGCTCATCTTCCACAACACGCGGGCGCAGGCGGAGCTGTTCTTCCACGACCTGTGGCTCGCCAACGAGGAGTCGTTGCCCATCGGCATCCACCACGGGTCGCTGTCGCGCGAACAGCGGCAAAGGGTGGAGGCGGCGATGGCGGCCGGCGCGTTGCGGGCCATCGTCTGCACCGGCAGCCTCGATCTGGGCATCGACTGGGGCGATGTGGATCTGGTCATCCAGGTCGGCGCGCCGAAGAACGTCAAGCGGCTGGTGCAGCGGATCGGCCGGGCGAACCACCGCTACAACGCGCCGTCGAAGGCGCTGCTGATCCCCGCCAACCGGTTCGAGGTGGTGGAATGCGTGGCCGCCCTGCAAGCCGTGAAGGCCCATGACTTGGACGGGGAGCCGCGCGGGCGCGGTCCGCGCGACGTGCTGTGCCAGCACATCCTCGCCACCGCCTGCGCGGGCCCGTTCGACGCCACCGCCCTGTTCGCCGAGGTGCGCACTGCCGGCCCCTATGCCGACCTGACGCGGGCAGAGTTCGACGACTGTCTCGATTTCTGCGCCACGGGTGGCTACGCGCTGGCCGCCTACGACCGCTGGCGCCGGCTGATGGAGCGGGACGGCATGTGGCAGTTGCGCGATCCCCGGTCGGCGTTGGTGATCCGCCAGAACCTTGGCACCATCATCGACACGGACAAGCTGAAGGTCCGCTTCAAGGGCCGCGGCGGTGCGCCTTTGGGAGAGGTGGAGGAGATGTTCGCCGCCAGCCTGACCAAGAACGACACCTTCCTGCTGGCCGGCCAGATCGTCCGCTACGAAGGGCTGAACGAGCTGACGGTGGAGGTGTCCCGTTCCCCCGCGAAGGAGCCGCGGGTGGCGATGTATGGCGGGGTGAAGGCCCCCACCTCGATCCTGCTGACGCACCGCATCCTTCAGATGTTCGAGGCGGGCGGCTTCCACGCCCTGCCCCGCCACACCGTCGAATGGCTGAACCTGCAGCAGGAGGTGTCGCGCCTGCCCACCGAGCACCGCCTGTTGATCGAGACGTTTCCCGACGCGGGCCGCGAATACATGTGCGTCTACGGCTTTGCCGGCCGCCATGCGATGCAGACGCTGGGCCTTCTGCTGACTCGGCGGATGGAGGTGGCGGGACTGGCGCCGCTGGGTTTCGTGCCCACCGATTACGCCGTCCTGATCTGGGGGCTGGAGGAGGTGACCGACCCCGCCCCCCTGTTCGACCCCACCGACCTGCGCGACGGGCTGGAAACGTGGCTGCACGGCAACGCGGTGATGAAGCGGACCTTCCGAAACTCTGCCGTGATCGCGGGGCTGATCGAACGCACCCATCAGGGGCGGCGCAAGTCCGGGCGGCAGGCGACCTTCTCCTCGGACATTCTGTACGACACGCTGCGCCGCTACGACCCCGACCACCTGATGCTTCAGGTCACGCGCGAGGAGGCGGAGCGCGGCCTTGTCGATTTCGGCCGGATCGAGGAGATGCTGACCCGCGTCCACGGCCAGATCGACCTGGTGCGCCGCGACCGCGTCACCCCGCTGGCCGCGCCCCTGATGCTGGAACGCGGACGGGTGCCGGTGGCCGGCGCGGGACGCGAACGGCTGATGGAGGCGGAGGCCGAACGGTTGATGGCGGAGTCCGGTCTGTCCACCCTGTGATCGAAACGGGTGATGCCGATACGGCCGCCAGCCGTTCCAGCCGGATGCCCTTGACGGTAGGAGAGCGCTCATTGCCCCGAAGGTGACCGACTTCCGGAACGCAGCTGCACGCGATGAAGCGCCCCTGCAGGACTCGAAGGCGCCCGACCAGGGCGCCTTTCCGTCGGATCAGGGCCAGCGGGCCAAGGGCGGCAGGCTCATCAGTACGGCGTTCGCGTCGTGGCCGGATTCCAGACCGAACTTCGTGCCCCGGTCGTAGACGAGGTTGTATTCCGCATAAAGCCCGCGATGGATCAGCTGCGTTTCGCGGTCGGCCTCCGTGAACGGCGTGTCGCGGCGGCGGTCGCACAGCGGCAGGAAGGCCAGCAGGAAGGTGCGACCCACCTCCTGCGTGAAGGCGAAATCCGCCTCCCAATCGCCGGTGTTCAGGTCGTCATAGAAGATGCCGCCCACGCCCCGGGCACGCTTGCGGTGGGGGATGTAGAAGTATTCATCCGCCCAGGCCTTGAAGCGGGGATAGTAGGTCGGGTCGTGCCGGTCGCAGCCACCCTTCAGCGTGTCGTGGAACTGGGCCGTGTCCTGATCGTATTCGATGCAGGGGTTCAGGTCCGACCCGCCCCCGAACCACCACGCGCCGGGCGTCCAGAACATGCGAGTGTTCATGTGGACGGCCGGGCAATGCGGGTTCTGCATGTGTGCCACGAGGCTGACGCCCGAAGCCCAGAAGCGCGGATCGTCCTCGATTCCCGGCACCCCGCGCGAGGCCATGGCCTTGGCCGCCCCCGGTGATAGTGTTCCGTGCACGGTGGAGATGTTGACGCCCACCTTCTCGAACAGGCGGCCTCCGCGCATCACGCTCATCCGGCCTCCGCCACCGCCCTCGGCGCGGGTGGTCGGCGTCACCTCGAACCGGCCCGCCGGGGCGGCGGAAGCGGTCGAGTCTTCCGCCGCCTCGAAGGCGGCGACGATGGTGTCGCGAAGCTGGTTGAACCAGTCCGAGGCGCGGGTCTTCAATTCGTCCATGGCATGCACTCCTTGGAGCGAATCCGTAGCAGGAAGCCGCTGCAAGGACCATTGGAAGCGCCACGCGCCCACGCTATATTTCGTCGCAGTGGAGGATCCGATGAAAGCCCTGTTCGTCTTGCCCCTGATGGCCGCGCTGGCGGCCTGCGCCACCCCCCGCGAACGCTGCGTGTCCGAAGCGACCCGCAACCTGCGCGTGGTCGACCGCCTGATCGTGCAGACCGAGGGGACGCTGTCCCGCGGCTATGGCGTCGAACAGTACCAGGTCACGCGCCCGACATGGCGGCAATGCGGCTGGTATCCCGTCCGCACCCGCGACGGCCACATCGTGCGCGGCGCCCCCCGCATGTGCTGGGAGGACGAGATCGAGACGCGGGAACGCGCCGTCGCCGTCAACCTGAACGAGGAGGCGGCGACCCTGAAAAGCCTGCGCGACAAGCGCGCCAGCCTTGCGCGCACCGCCAACGCGGCCGTCGCGCAATGCGCGGCGACCTATCCCGCCACGCGCTGACGGATCGGACCGTCGGCTCGGATCACGCGGAAGGCGCTGTCGCCGGCGATCTCCTCCACCTTGCGGAAGCGGGCGTCCAGCGCCTCGCGGTACGGAAGGTGGCGGTTGGCGACCAGCCAAAGCGTCCCGTCCGGCACCAGCATTCCGGCCGCCGCCATGACGAAGGCCATGCCCAAACGCGGATCGGCGTCGCGCCCCACGTGGAAGGGCGGGTTGCAGATGACGTGATGGGCCAGCTGGTCGGGCCGGAACGCCGTGGCGTCCGCCCAGTGGAACCGCGCCCGTTCGTCCGCAACGTTCACGCGGGCGCAGGCCAGGGCGTCGGCCTCAGCCTCCACCAGATCGACCTGCTTGGCGCCCTTTTCCAGCGCGGCGCGGGCAAGGTATCCCCAACCGGCGCCCAGATCCAGCACGCGGCCCTTCAGCGCGGGCAGCGCCTGCGCCAGCAGGACCGACCCGCGATCGGGGCCGTCCGCGGAAAACACCCCCGGCACCGTCTGGAACCCGTCCACCATCACCGGCCGCGACGCCCATTCCGACAGGTCGGCGCGGAAGGTGAACAGCTTGCCATGCGCCTTCACGACCGGCTCCGACACCTCGCCCCGCTTGCGCAGGTCCTTCAGGATCGAATCGACGCCGTCCGTCTTCTGGCCGTCCACCACGGCCAGCGCGGCGCGGGACGCACGTTCCAGCATCGCGTGGGCGTGGGCCTTGGCGCGGGGCAGGCAGACGATCACGGTCGCCGCATCTTCAGGACAGTCGGTCGCCACCTGCCAGCCTTGGGCGGCGAAGTGTTCGTAGTCCGGCTTGAAGCCCGTGACCACGGTGACGCGATCCTTCGGCAGGGCCGAAAGGTCGTCCCCCAGACGCGGGCGCAGAACGGCGATCCGCCCTTCCGGCAGGTCAAGACTGCCAAGGGCAAGCTCCAGTCGGGCTGATCGCACTTATTCTTCCTTTTCCATCGTGCATTGCAGAGGATGCTGGTGGCGGCGGGCGAAATCCATCACCTGCGCCACCTTGGTTTCCGCCACCTCGTGGCTGAACACCCCCACGACCGCGAGGCCCTTCTTGTGGACCGTCAGCATGATCTCGAACGATTGGGCGTGCGTCAGGCCGAAGAAGCGTTCCAGCACGTGGACCACGAATTCCATCGGCGTGTAATCGTCGTTCAGCAGCATCACCTTGTACAAGGGCGGGCGCTGCGTCTTCGGCTTGGTCTTCGTCAGGATCGAGGCGTCGTCGCCCGGCTGATTGGGCGATCCGGCCATGAAAAGCGGAGTGATTGCCATGAAAGCGGGCCCTTGACGGTTCACGGAGGGGGATGGAATGGAATATAGCCCATTCGGCGGCCGGGAAAAAGGGGGACGCATGCTGACGACCATCGGCTTCGACGCGGACGACACGCTGTGGCACAACGAAAGCTTCTTCCGGCTGACGCAGGACCGCTTCGTCGAACTGCTGGCGGATCATGCCCCCGTCGATCACCTGAACGACCGGCTGCTGGAAGCCGAGCGCCGCAACCTCGGCCGCTACGGCTTCGGGGTGAAGGGCTTCACCCTGTCCATGATCGAAACCGCGATCGAGGTGACGGAGGCCCGCGTGTCCGCCGGCGTCATCGCCGAGATCTTGGCGGCGGGACGCGAGATGCTGGCCCATCCGGTGGATCTGCTGCCCCATGCCCGCGCGGCGGTGGAGGCGGCGGCCGGCACCCACAAGGTGATCCTGATCACCAAGGGCGACCTTCTGGACCAGGAACGCAAGCTCGCGGCTTCCGGCCTCGGCGATCTGTTCCACGCGGTGGAGATCGTGTCGGACAAGACGCCCGCCGTCTATGCCCGCCTGTTTTGCCGCCACGGCGACGGGGCGGAACGGGGGGTGATGGTGGGCAACTCCCTCAACTCCGACGTGCTGCCGATGCTGGCGGCGGGGGGCCACGGCGTGCATGTGCCGCACGGCCCGGTCTGGGCCCTGGACCATGCCGAACCCCCCGAGGCGGCCCCCCGCTTCCACGAATTGCCCGACCTGTCCGGGCTGCCCGCACTTCTTGCGGCGCTGGACGGTGCAAACACATCATCTTGACCCTACGCGACGTCACGAAAATGCCAGAGGAATAAGGGTTTCGACAGGGCGGACCCTGTGTTACCGTTTCCGGGACAAAGCCCCTTCGATCAATGAAAGGGGCGTCGAAGGCAGAACAGACAAGGGACAGGCGATGACTTCGCTTCTGGGGCAGTGCGTCCGTATCGCACTTCTTGCCGCATGGGTGGCCATTGGGCTGGCCGGCATGGCGCGCGCCGCGCCTTACGCCGCCTACGTCATGGACGCGCGCACCGGCGAGACACTTTATTCGCAAAACGCCGAGACGCCGCTGAACCCGGCGTCCCTGACCAAGATGATGACGCTCTACATCGCGTTCCAGTCCATCCAGCAGGGCAAGATCACGCTGGACACGCTGGTCACGGTGTCCAAGAACGCTGCGTCGCAGCCACCCTCGCGCCTGGGTCTGCGGGCCGGTCAAAAGATCGCCCTGCGCTACCTGATCCGCGCGGCAGCCGTGAAATCGGCCAACGACGCCGCCTCGGCCATCGGCGACGCGATCGGCGGGAACGAGGAAGCGTTCGCCCAGATGATGACCCGCACCGCGCGGGCGCTGGGCATGCAGAACTCCACCTTCAAGAACGCGAACGGCCTGACGCGGGCGGGTCACCTCGCCTCGGCCCACGACCTGTCGACGCTGGGGCGGCACCTGTTCTTCGACTTCCCGGCCTATTACAACCTCTTCTCGCGGCGCAGCACGGATGCGGGCATGGCCACCGTCGCCAGCACCAACCGCCGGTTCCTGGATGCCTATGAAGGCGCGGACGGGATCAAGACGGGCTACACCTCGGCCGCGGGCTTCAACCTGACCGCCTCGGCCCTGCGCGGCAACACGCGAATCATCGCGACGGTCATGGGCGGCACCTCCACCGCCGACCGGAACGCCAAGATGGCGAAGCTGCTGGATCTGGGCTTCCAGAAGGCCCCTGCCAACGCGCCGATCATCCCGCCGCCCGCGCCCAACTATTCGGGCACAAGCGCGCCGCTGGTGGCCAGCGCACCGCAGGCCGTGGCCCCGCAGCCCACGACGCCGACGGCGGCCGAGGCGAGCTTGGTCGCCAGTTCCCTGCGCCCGCGCCTGCGTCCGGGCAGTCCCGGCATCGGGATGCAGGACAGCATCGACGACGCGGTTCAGGTCGCCTCGGCCGCGCCGCTTCCCGTGACGGACACCGATTCGATCAACGCCGCCGTGGCGGCCGCGGCGGCCGAACCCCTGCCGTTCGAGGTGGTGGCCGAAAAGGTCGCCGAAGCGCAGCCGCAGGAGGTGGTGACCATGGTGTCCACCTCGGGCGGGCGGCACTGGGGCGTGAATGTCGGACGCTTCAATTCCAGCTACGCGGCCGATCGGGCGATGACGCAGATCGCCTTGACGGAAAGCGCCTCGCTGAACGAAGGGCTGCGCAAGATCGTGAAGCGCGCGGACGGCTATGACGCGAACATCATGGGCCTGTCCGAAGATCAGGCCAGCCTCGCCTGCCGACGGCTGAGGGCGCGATCGCAGGAATGCTTCGAGATCGGACCGTAACGAAAAGGCCGGGTGTCAGCCCGGCCTTTGTTCTTCCACGAAGGCGATCATGCGCGGCAGGCACACGTCGTGCAGATCGTACCGCTCCTGCACCGTGCGCCGCGCGGCCGCCTGCAGGGGGGCGAAGCGCTCCGGCTCGGCCAGCGCCTCGGTCAGCACCTGTTCCCAGCGGGGCACGTCAAAGAAATCGACCAGAAGGCCGTTTTCCCCGTCGCGGATCACCTCCCGCACCGGCGCGGTGTCCGATCCGATGACCAGCGCCCCCGCCGACATCGCCTCTAGCATCGACCAAGACAGCACGAATGGATAGGTCAGGTAGGCGTGCGCCCGCGTGACCTGCATCAGGCTGCGGAACACGGGATAGCTGACATGCCCGGTGAAATGGACGCGCGACAGGTCGATGCGGTCGCGCACCTCCTCAAGGATCAGGTTGCGCCAGGTGCCCTGATCGGGCGCGCGGCCATAGCTGACGCCGTCGGCGCCCACGATCACCACCTGCGCCTTTGGCCGCGCCTTCAGGATCGCCGGCAGGGCGCGCATGAAGATGTGATATCCGCGATAGGGTTCGAGGTTGCGGTTCACCAGCGTCAGAACCTCGTCCCCCGCGCGCAGGGTGGGGCCATCGGGCAGCGTCACCACGGCGTCGGGATCGGGGGCCATGCGGGCGGTGTCGACGCCGTCGTGGATCACCTTTATCATGCGGCGCAGGGCGGGCGGATGCGTGCCGGCCTGCCATTCGGTGGGCGACAGGCCCGCATCGGCGTGCAGAAGCGCCTGCCCCAGATGCGCGGCGCGGCCCTGCGCGATCATCACCTGGTCGAACCCGGCCTTGTTCCATTCCGTGTCGAAGCCCACGTCCTGGCCGACGCCGTTGTAGTAGAACTCGGCATAGACGATCAGCCGCGCCTCGGGCCAGACGGTCTTCAGGAACAGCGTTTCCCCCCAGCCGGAATGGCCGAAGATCACGTCCGGCACATAGCCCTCGGCCCGCATCTGTCGGGCGGCACGGGCGGCCACCACGCCCCGGTCGCTGTGGGTGGTGTAGTTGCGGCCCAGCCGCGTCGCCCCCGCATCCACGGGATCCGGCGCAAAGGTGTAGGTGGTCCGGGGAAACCCCGCGGGCCGGGTGTTGCGCGCGTCGGTCAGCACCCGGATCTCATGCCCCCGGGCGGCCAGCGCCGGGGCCAGATGCAGGAACTGCCCCGGATAATTCTGGTGCACCAGCAGGATCTTCACGACAGGGCCGCCTTCAGCAGCGCGCGGGTGTAATCCGACTGCGGGTTGGCGAAGACCTGCGCCGCCTCCCCCGCCTCCACCACGTCGCCGTTGCGCATCACCATGATGCGGTGCGACAGCGCCCGGACGACCCGCAGGTCATGGCTGATGAACAGGTAGGCCAGCCCGTATTTCCGCTGCAACCCCCGCAGCAGTTCAACGATCTGCACCTGCACCGTCATGTCCAGCGCCGAGGTCGGCTCGTCCAGCACCACGAGCTTCGGGCGCAGGATCATGGCGCGGGCGATGGCGATCCGCTGGCGCTGTCCGCCGGAAAATTCGTGCGGATAGCGGTTCATGGTCGCGGAATCGAGGCCAACCTCCGTCATGATCTGCGCCACCAGATCACGCGGGTTGCCTTCGGTGCCGTGCACGCCCAGACCTTCGGCGATGATCTCCTCCACCGTCATGCGGGGGGACAAGCTGCCGAAGGGGTCCTGGAACACCACCTGCATGTCGCGGCGCAGGTCCCGCAGGGCGCGCCCGCGCTGGTTCTGCACGTCGCGCCCCATGAAGACGATGGGCCCCTCGCTGTCGATCAGGCGCAGCACGGCCAGCGCCAGCGTGGTCTTGCCCGACCCCGATTCCCCGACCACCCCAAGCGTTTCACCGGCGCGCACCGACAGGCTGGCCGCGTTCACCGCCTTCACATGGCCCGTGACGCGGCGCAGGAAACCGCCATGGATCGGGAACCACACGCGCAGATCGTCGGTGCGCAGAATCTCGGCCACGTCGGCGGCGACCGGATCGGGCACGCCCCGCGGTTCGGCCCCCAGCAGCTTTTGCGTGTAGGGATGCTGCGGGTTGGCGAAGATGTCGGCCGTCCGCCCCTGTTCGACGATCACGCCGTTCTGCAAAACGCAGACACGGTCCGCGATGCGACGGACCACGCCCAGATCGTGGGTGATGAACAGAAGGCTCAGCCCCTCGCGCGCCTTCAGGTCGGCGAGCAGTTCCAGGATCTGCGCCTGGATGGTGACGTCCAGCGCGGTGGTGGGTTCGTCCGCGATCAGCAGTTCCGGCCCGTTGGCCAGCGCCATCGCGATCATCACGCGCTGCCGCTGCCCGCCCGACAGCTGGTGCGGATAGGCGCCCAGCCGGCTTTCCGCGTCGCGGATGCCCACCTTTTTCAGAAGTTCCAGCACCCGCGCCCGCACCGCTGCCCCGCGCAGCCCCTGATGCAGCGCGATGCTTTCGGCCAGCTGCCGTTCGATCGTGTGCAGCGGGTTGAGGGAGGTCATCGGCTCCTGGAAGATGAAGCTGATGTCGTTGCCGCGCACGGCGCGCAATTCGCGCTCGGACGCGCCCACCATCTCCCGCCCCTGATAGCGGACGGAGCCGGTCACCTCGGCCGCGTCGCCCAGAAGGGACACGGTGGACAGGGCGGTGACGGACTTGCCCGACCCGCTTTCGCCCACCAACGCGACCGTTTCGCCCTTTTCTACCGTGAAGGACACGCCGCGCACCGCGTGATGCGTGGCCCCTTCCTGCCGGAAGCGGATGTTCAGGTCGGACACCTCCAGCACGGTCATTTGAAGGTCTTTCTGGGGTCATAGGCGTCGCGCACGCCTTCGAAGATGAAGACAAGGAGCGACAGCATCAGCGCGAAGGTGAAGAAGGCGGTGAAGCCCAGCCACGGCGCCTGAAGGTTCTGCTTGGCCTGCAACGTCAACTCCCCCAGCGAGGGGGCGGAGGACGGCAGCCCGAAGCCGAGGAAGTCCAGCGCCGCGAGGCTGCCGATGGCGCCGGCGATGATGAAGGGCAGCATGGTGACCGTGGCCACCATGGCGTTGGGCAGCACGTGGCGGAACATGATCCGCGCGTTGCCGACGCCCAGCGCCCGCGCCGCACGCACGTATTCGAAGTTGCGCGCCCGCAGGAATTCGGCCCGCACCACGCCCACCAGCGCCGTCCATCCGAACAGCACCGACAGGATCACCAGCAGCCAGAACCCCATCTGCCAGATCGCGCCCACGATGATGATGACATAAAGCATGGGGGTGGAGGACCAGAGTTCGATGATGCGCTGGAAGGTCAGGTCCACCCAGCCGCCGAAGAAGCCCTGCACCGCCCCCGCCGCGATCCCGATGACCGAGGTCAGCAGCGTCACGATCAGCGCGAAGGCCACCGACAGGCGGAAGCCGTAGATCACGCGCGCCAGCACGTCGCGGGCCGTGTCGTCCGTGCCCAGCCAGTGCCGCGCGTCGGGGGCCGACGGAGCCGCCCCTTCGAGGTTGTTCACCGTGTCGTAGCTGTAGGGGATGGGCGGCCACAGCAGCCAGCCGGCCTGCACGGGCTGCCCGTCGACGGTGCCATGCGCTTCCGCCTCGGCCTTGTAAGTGTCGGGATCGTCAAGGCACAGGTCCGACCCGCCCGTCACGATCAGGCACTGCACCTCGGGGGCGTTGTAGTCGGCCTCGGTCCGGAAGTCGCCGTTGAAGGCGGTTTCGGGATAGAAGCTGAACACCGGCATCCGCCATTCGCCGCGATAGCTGACCAGCAGCGGCTTGTCGTTGGCCACCACCTCGGCGAACAGAGAGATGCCGAACAGCACGACGAAGATCCACAGGGACCAGAAGGCCCGCCCGTTGGCCCGGAAATTGCGCCAGCGGCGCTGGTTCAGGGGGGTCATCCGCGGCTCCCGAAATCGATGCGGGGGTCGATCCAGACATACATGAGGTCCGAGATCAGGTTCACCACCAGCCCGATCAGGCTGAACATGAACAGCGTCCCGAACACCACCGGATAATCGCGCCCCACGGCGGATTCGTAGGCCAGACGCCCCAACCCGTCGAGGGAGAAGATCGTCTCGATGATGAGGCTGCCGCCGAAGAAGACGCTGACAAAGACCGCCGGAAAGCCCGCGACCACGATCAGCATCGCGTTGCGGAAGACGTGGCCGTACAGCACGCGCGTTTCCGTCAGGCCCTTGGCGCGGGCGGTCATCACGTACTGCTTCTTGATCTCGTCCAGAAAGCTGTTCTTGGTGAGCAGCGTCAGCGTGGCGAAGCTGGCGATGGTGGAGGCCAGAACCGGCAGCGCGATGTGCCAGAAATAGTCCGCGATCTTGTGCAGGGGGCCGAAACTCTCCCAGTTGTCCGAGGTCAGGCCCCGGATGGGGAACCACTGCCAGTAGCTTCCGCCCGCGAACAGCACCAGAAGAAGGATCGCGAACAGAAAGCCCGGAATGGCATAGGCCACGATGATCAGGGCCGAGGTCCATGTGTCGAAGCGCGACCCGTCCTTCATCGCCTTGCGGATGCCCAACGGGATCGACACCAGATAGGCGATCAGCGTCGACCAGAGGCCGAGCGAGATCGACACCGGCATCTTTTCCAGCACCAGGTCCACCACCGAGATGGAGCGGAAGTAGCTTTCCCCGAAATCGAGCCGCAGGTAGTTGCCGATCATCAGCAGAAAGCGTTCCAGCGGCGGCTTGTCGAAACCGAACTGCGCTTCAAGCTGGGCGATGAATTCGGGCGGCAGGCCCCGCGATCCGACATAGGTCGTGCCCGTCAGCCCCGAGGTCACGTCGGACGTCACCCCCGCATCCTGCTGCCCGCCGGTCACGCCCTGAAGGACATCGCCCTGCCCCTGCATGTTGGCGATGATCTGTTCGATCGGGCCGCCTGGCACGAACTGCACCAGCGCGAAGTTGATGACCATGATCCCGAACAGCACGGGCACGATCAGAAGAAGGCGGCGAAGGATGTAGGCTCCCATTCACGCGGCCTTCGTGGACCACCAGAAGTCCAGCTGGCCCAGATCGTAGGGGGGCAGCGTCTCCGGGCGGCCGTATTCCTTCCAGTAGGCGACCCAGTGCTTGCCCAGATACCATGTGGGCACCATGATCGTCTCATGGCGCAGGATGCGGTCCACGGCGCGAACGGCGGCGGCCATGTCCTCCTGCGTTTCCGCCTCGATCACGCGGCGGATCAGGTGGTCCACCGCGGGCGAGGCATAGCCCGCTGGGTTGAAGAGGTCGTCCTTTGCCGCACTGCCATAGCGCTGCTCCATGCCCGTCCCCTCCTCGGGGCCGTTGGAATAGCCGTCCACGATCATGTCCCAGTCGTGGTCGCGTTCGCGGCTGGTGTATTGCGCGGGGTCCACGCGGCGATAAGTGGCGTTCACGCCCAGCGCCTTCAGGTTGTCCACGTAAGGCAGGATGTAGCGGTCCATCTGCGGGTCGCCCGTCAGGAACTCCACCACCAGACCCTGCCCGTCCTTCATCAGCTGGCCCTTGTCGTCGGGCGTCCAGCCCGCGTCCTGCATCAGCGCCAGCGCCGCGCGCAGGTTGCGCCGGTCCACCTGCCGGTCGCCCGAGCTGTGGGGCACGGTGACGGGATCGGTCAGGATCTCGGGGGCGACAAGGTCGCGCACCTCCTGCAGCAGCTCCAGTTCCCGGCCCTGCGGCACGCCCTGCGCCTGAAGATCGCTGTTCTGCCAGAAGCTTTCGCGCTGCTGGAACAGGCCGTATTGCAGCGTGTCGTTCGTCCAGGTGAAGTTGTACATCAGCGCCAGCGCCTGCCGCACCCGCCGGTCTTGGAACTGCAGGCGGCGCAGGTTGAACACGAACCCCGTCGCGGGCGGGAGAGAGCCGTCCGGCAACTCCTCCTTCACCACGTCGCCGCGCGTCAGGGCCGGGAAGTCATAGCCCGTCGCCCAAGTGATGGAGCTGTTTTCCTGCCGGAAGGTGAACTGCCCCGCCTTGAACGCCTCGAACGCGGCGGAGGTGTCGGCGAAGAACTCCACCCGGATGGTGTCGAAATTGGCGCGGCCCTGCCGGATCGGCAAGTCGCGGCCCCAGTAGTCGGGGTTGCGCCGCATCACGATGCGCCGGTTCACGTCCCAGCTGTCGATCCGGTAGGGGCCGGACCCGGGCGAGGTGTCCAGCCGGCTTTCATCCAGCCGCGCGCCGGTCTTTTCGTACCACGCCCGCGACCAGATCGGCACGCCGCCGGCCTGGCTGATCAGGTTCTTGCGCGGCACTCCGTCTGCGAAGACGAAGCGCACGCGGTGATCGTCCAGCGCCTCGGCCAGCGGGATCGAGGCCTTCACGGCCTGCGCATAGGAGGGCAACCCTTGTTCCAGCAGCAGGTTGTGGCTGAACACCACGTCCTGCGCCGTGACGGGCGTGCCGTCCGAGAAGGTGGCCTCGGGGCGCATGTGAAAGATCACCCAGTCCTGCGTTTCGGGATATTCCAAGCGTTCGGCCACAAGGCCGTAGCTGCCGCTCACCTCGTCCGCGACGGACTCCAGCAGGCTTTCATAGGGCAGCACGGACACGGCATGGGCACGGCCGACGCGGGCGTAGGGGTTGAAGCTGTCAAAGGTGCCCGCCGCCCAAATGGAGATCTCGCCCCCCTTCGGGGCCTGCGGGTTCACGTAATCCAGATGCGCGAAATCGGCCGGGTACTTCAGGTCGCCGAAGGTGGAAAATCCGTGCGAGGACAGGATTTCCGACGGATCGCCCGCCGGTTCCTGCGCCCCTGCGGGCGCGGGCCGCAGGCCGGGATACGCCATCGCGAAGCCCGAAAGGCCAAGGGCCCCCATCATCGTCCGGCGCGACAAGATCATCCCGTTCTCCTTCAAAGCGTTCCGGGGATGCTATCCTTCGCCCGCGCCCCCCTCAAGTTGCGATTGTGTGAGGGTGCGCGGCGAAATCTCACGGCTGTGTTTGCAGATAGGCGATCACGTCCGCCCGGTCCTGCGCATTGGGCAGCCCGGCAAAGGCCATCTTCGTGCCGGGGGCATAGCCGCGCGGGTTGGTCAGGAAGGCGTCCAGATCCTCCGGCGTCCAGGCCTGGTCCGCCGTGGCCCGCAGCGCGCCGGAATAGGCGAACCCGGGAACGGAGGCCTTGGCCCGCCCCACCACGCCGTCCAGATGCGGGCCGATGCCGTTGGTGCCCAGCTTGTGGCAGGCCTGACAGCGCACGAAGACGTCGCGCCCATGGGCGGGATCGCCCTGCGCCAGAACCTCTGCCGCGCTGGGCGGGGGCGGCGGCGCCTCCACCGGGGCGATGGCATAGGCGAGCGGCACGACGGGGGGCGCATAAAGGACGGAGGCGAGGCCCGTCAGCCCCCCATAGACCAGAAGCGCCCCGGCCCCCGCCGCGATCAGCCGGATCATGCGTGTCCCCTTCGGTGCCATCCGGGGGGATGTAGCGGCTTCCCCCCTTCCCTCGCAAGGTATACGAACAAGGCAAAAGGGGGGACATATGACCGCACGCATCGCTTTTCAGGGGGAACTCGGCGCCTATTCCCACGCCGCCTGCCGCAACGCCCGTCCCGACATGGAGGTGCTGCCCCGCCCCACCTTTGAGGACGCGATCGAGGCCTGCCTGTCGGGCGAGGCGGATCTGGCCATGCTGCCGGTCGAAAACTCCACCTATGGCCGCGTGGCCGACATCCACGCCCTGTTGCCCAATTCCGGCCTGAAGATCATCGACGAAGCCTTCGTGCGGGTGGAGGTGGCCCTGATGGGCCCGCGCGGCGCCACCCTGTCCGGCGTGCGCCAGGCCATGAGCCATGCGGTCCTCCTAGGACAGGTGCGCGGCTTCCTGCGCCAGCACGGCATCACCACCCTGACCGGCGCCGACACTGCCGGTTCCGCCCGCGTGGTCGCGGAACGGGGCGATCCGGCGCTCGCCGCCCTCGCCCCGCGGCTCGCGGCCGAGATCTACGGCCTTGATATCCTCGCCGACGGGGTGGAGGACAACGCCGACAACACCACGCGCTTTCTTCTGTGCGCGCGCGAGGCGGACCTGTCGCGCCGCGCCGACCGGATGGTCACCACCTTCACCTTCCGCGTCCGCAACATTCCGGCCGCCCTTTACAAGGCGCTGGGCGGGTTCGCGACGAACGGCATCAACATGACCAAGCTGGAAAGCTACATGGTCGGCGGGGCCTTTGTCGCGACCGAGTTCTATGCCGACATCGAGGGCCATCCCGACGATCCGAACGTGAAGCTGGCGCTGGACGAACTGGCCTATTTCACGACCAACATCACCATCCTCGGCAGCTATCCGCGCCGCCGGTCCTGAGGTCGGGCCCCCCGCAGATCAGCGGGGGGCGGCCGCGCGGCGCAGGCGGTCGTTGATCGCGCGGCCCAGGCCGCTGTCGGGGATGGGCGCGACGGCGATCGTGCCGCCCTCCCCCGCCTGTCCGTCGGCCAGACGCAGCATGTGGAACAGGTTGGCCGCCGCCTCCACCATGTCGGCAGCGGGCGAAAGGTTCAGCGCCTCCGGCCCCGGGCCGAAGCCGATCCCGACCTCGTGTTCCGTGGCGCGGGTGTTCAGCCGCACCCGGCCTCGTGGGGCATAGTGCGACAAAAGCTGGCCGGGGGCCGAGGGCTTGGCCGCGTCCCCGCCCGTGGCCAGCGGACCCAGCACCGCCTCCAGCGCCTCGGCCGAAACGCCGCCGGGGCGCAGCAACTGCGGCCGCCCCACCAGACCGAGGATCGTCGATTCCACGCCCACCGCGCAGGGCCCGCCGTCCAGCACCGCCTCGATCCGGCCGGACAGCCCGTCCAGAACATGCGCGGCCCGCGTCGGGCTGATGCGCCCCGACGGATTGGCCGAAGGGCCGGCCATGGGCCCCCCAAAGGCCCGGAGCAGGCCGCGCGTCACCGGATGGGCGGGCACCCGGACGGCCACGCTGTCCAGACCCGCCGTCACCAAAGGCGACAGCCCCGCATCGGCCCGCAGGGGCAGTACCAGCGTCAGCGGCCCCGGCCAGAACCGGGCCAGACGTTCGAAGTCCGCAGGCAACACGGCATAGCGCGCCACGGCCTCCGCATCCGGCAGATGCACGATCAGGGGGTTGAAGCTGGGACGTCCCTTCGCCTCGTAGATGCGGGCCACGGCGCGGTCGCTGCGCGCGTCGCCCCCCAGTCCATAGACCGTTTCCGACGGAAACCCGACCAGCCCGCCCGCGCGCAGGATCGCGGCCGCGTCCCGCAGACCGGCATCGTCGGGAAGGATCAGGCGGGTGTCCATATCATGGCCTTTGCAACACACCTTCCTCGCTACCTCCACATCCCGGGGCTCGCAAGGGTGACAGCCCCCCTTCCGCGCGCTACACCCCAGTTCGACCGACATCCCGGAGCTTTCATGCGCAACATCTTTCTGAGCCTTCTGGCCGTGCTGAGCCTTGCGGCCTGCGCGGAGCCGAAATGGGCCCCCGAGGCCGCCGTCCAGCGCGCGGCCTTCCGCAGCGACGACCCGCCCTCGATCACGCTGTTCACCGTGGTGCGCCCCAGCACGGGCCGAGGCGGGCATTCGGGCCTGCTGATCAACGGCAGTCAGCGCATCCTGTTCGACCCGGCGGGCACCTTCTCGCACCCGCAGCTGCCGGAACGCAACGACGTGATCTATGGCATGAACGACAAGATGGTCGACTTCTACATCGACTATCACGCGCGTGAAAACTGGGACATGATCGAACAGACCGTGCCCGTGTCGCGTGAGGTGGCCGACATGGTCGCGCGGCGGGCCGAAGGCTGGGGTGCCGTGGGCAAGGCGCAATGCGCGCATTCCATCTCGGCCATGCTGAACGGGGTGCCGGGCTTTGAATCCGTCGGCGGCACGTGGTTCCCGGCCAACCTGCGCAAAGAGTTTGCCGAGGTTCCGGGCGTGCAGGAACGCCGGATCACCGACGCCACCGCCCGCAAGGATTACGGCGTGGAACTGGTGCAGCCCGGCGATCCGCGCGCGCAGGTCGCCGCCTACTGAAGCATCCAAAGCAGGCCATAGAGCATGGCCGCGCCGCCCAGGATCGCGTACAGCGTGCTGCGGGTCACCACCCCCAGCAGCACCGTGATCACGGCGGCGCACAAACGGGCGGGATCGACCTCTCCGCCCGTGATGTCGGGCCACAGGACCATGGGCGCCACCAGCCCCGGCAGCACCGCAACTGGGGTGTAGCGCAGCCACCGCCGGGCCCAGCGCGGGAACTGCCGCCCCATCATCAGGCCCAGGAACGAAAAGCGCAGAAGGAACGTGCCCAGACCGAGCACGAGGATCAGCGTCCAGAGGTCGTCCATCACGCGGCCTCCCGCTTCTGCCACGTTTCGACCTGCGCCCCGACCGCCATCGCCAGCAGCGCCGCCACCAGCACGCCCATCCCGTAGGGCACCCCCGCCAGCGCGAGCGAGCCGAGGACCGAGGTCAGGCAGGCGGCCACATGTGCCAAGGTCCGGAGCATGGGGGCCAGCATCGCAAGAAAGGTGATCGGCAAGGCGAAATCCAGCGCGAAGGATTCGGGAATGGCCGTGCCCGCCACGGCCCCGACCAGCGTGAACACATACCAGAGCAGCACGGTCGGTACCGCCGTTCCGGCATAGAAGGCCAGGATCTCGGGCAAGGGGCGCGGCGCCCGTTCGGCCATGTCCATCGTCAGCGCGAAGCTTTGATCGGTCAGCGTGTAGGCGATGACGATCCGTTGCCAAAGGCTGGCCTGCCCCACCAACGGGGCCAGCGCCGCCGAATACATCATCAGGCGCAGGTTCACCGCAAGCGCCGTGATCAGGATGACAAGGGTGGGCGCATTCTCCTGCGACAGTTGCAGGGCCACGAACTGCGCGGCCCCCGCCACCATAAGGATGGAAAAGCCCATCGTTTGCGCAAGGTTCAGGCCAGCCTCGGTCGCCACGACCCCGAACAGCAGGGCAAAGGGCACGATAACAAGGATGAAGGGCGCAGAGGCCTGCAGGCCCAGAAGAAAGGAACGGCGCAGCATCGGTTCACGCTTTACGCAAGGATGCCGCTGGCATAGGCGCTTGGCAGGGCCATTGCAATCGCCGGCACGGGGAGGTGCGGATGAAGATCCTGGACGGGCTGCCCGAACGGCATCGATCCGCCGCGGCAGAGCTTTATTGGCAGGCCTTCGGGGGGAAACTGGGCCGCGTGCTGGGCCCGGACGATCGCGGCCGGGACTTCGTCCGCCGCGCCATCCGCGCCGATCACGTTCTGGCCGCGGTGGAGGGGGATCGGCTTCTGGGCATCTGCGGCTTCAAGACCGCGCGGGGCGCCTTCGTGGCGGCGGACGCGTCCGTCATGCGCGCCAGCTACGGCACGCTGGGCGCCTTATGGCGGCGCCACGCGCTGGGACTGCTGGTGCAGGACACGGACAACGAACGCTTTCTGATCGACGGGCTGTGCGTGGCGGAAGGTGCGCGGAACCGGGGCGTGGGCACGGCCCTGATCGGCGCGATCTGCACCAAGGCCCGTCGTCAGGGATACGCGGCGGTCCGGCTGGATGTGGTGGACACGAACCTGGACGCGCGGCGGCTTTACGAACGTCTGGGCTTTCGCGCGGTCGGGATGCACCGGGCGCGGGCGGCGGCCACGCTGTTCGGCTTTGCCGCCACCGTGACCATGGTCCGGACCAAGCGTCCCTGTCCGGACTGACCCGCGCCTTATTCGAACGAACCCGCGGCGCGCGCCACCAGCATGAAGGCGCGGGCGGTGCGGGTTTCAGCCAGCGCCGCCAGTTCCCCGTCCGTGGCGTATTCGCCAAAGGCGGGCAGGCTGCGGTCGAAGCTGCGCAGGAAGTGGTGCGCGGCGTCCTGGAAGATCTGATCCTCGCGCAGACGGGCCGCCACGGTGCCCAGGGCCGCGCGGTCGCGGATCGCGGCGATGGCCGTGGTGGCCGGGGACCGTTCGCCCCCGGCAAAGCGGCGCCACAGGTCGGGGCGCGGCGCTTCGGGCACCAGATCGTCCACGAACACCCCGTCCTCGGCCAGAAGGGTCAGGACGTCCTGCGCCGAACGGATCAGGCGCGCGGCCTCCGGATCGTTCAGGACGGCCTGAAGCGCGGCGATCCCTTCGACGTCGTCGGGCGAATCGGGAAAGTTCAGGGCGCGCAGGTAATCGTCCAGCGTCAGTTCGGACGGAACGGGCTCCTCCTCCCAGACCGGCTCGGCCGCCGGAACGTCGACCGGCATCGCGCGCGGTGGTTCGGTCCGTGCCACGGCCGGACGCGTCATGCCCTGCGGTTCGGTCCGGGCCGCGTCCAGCGCGCCGTGCAGGCGGGCGGTTTCGGCCCGCAGATCCCGCAGCGCCCGGAGGGTGGAGATCAGCCCCACCATCAGCGCCAGCGGCCCCCCGATCAGAAGAAGCGCCATGAACAGGCCCGGCCCCTGCCCTTCGGGCTGCGACACCCACCAGCCGATCACGGCGCCCAGCCACAGGACGATGCCCGCCGCCCCCGCGATCTCGATCAACGGTCCCTCGGCGCCGGGTCGTCCCGCACCATGGCCCTGCCTGTCATTGTCTGCCATGCCGCCCTCAGATGTAACGGATCGAAACGACCTCGTAGCTGCGATCGCCGCCGGGGGTCTTCACCTCGACGCTGTCGCCTTCGTCCTTGCCGATCAGCGCCCGCGCAAGGGGGGAGCGCATGTTCAGAAGGCCGTTCTCGATGTCGGCCTCGGCCTCGCCCACGATCTGGTAGGTGCGCTCCTCGTCCGTGTCCTCGTCCACCAGGGTCACGGTCGCGCCGAACTTGATGGCGCCCGACAGCTTGGTCGGGTCGATGACCTCGGCCAGCGACAGGGTGCCTTCAAGCTCCTTGATGCGCCCTTCGATGAAGCTCTGCTTCTCGCGCGCGGAATGGTATTCGGCGTTCTCGGACAGGTCGCCCAGTTCGCGCGCCTCGGCGATGGCGCGGATCACGGAGGGACGCTCCACCGTTTTCAGCGTCTTCAGTTCTTGGTCGAGCGCGTTGAACCCCGCGCGGGTCATCGGGATCTTGTCCATGGGCCTTTACCGTAAAAGCAAAGCCACGGTCCGCGAGGGAGCCGTGACCTTGGGTTCTTCGTCCGCAGACTGCACAGAGCGGGACCTGAATTGCAAGCGCCCTGCCCCGCCTTGCGCGAAACATGTCCCATCGCCACCTTGTTTCCCGGCAGGCAAGGGGGATTGCCGCGTTGACCCCGCGCCACGCCTGCGTCACAAACGGGCCTTCAGCCCGGGAACATCCCAAGCCGGAGAAGCGACATGCCTGCCGAGATCACGCGCGAATCGATGGACTACGACGTTGTCATCGTGGGGGGTGGTCCGGCGGGGCTGTCGGCGGCGATCCGGTTGAAGCAGGTGAACCCCGATCTGTCGGTGGTGCTTCTGGAAAAGGGGTCGGAGGTGGGCGCCCACATCCTGTCGGGGGCGGTCCTGGACCCGGTGGGGCTGGACGCGCTGCTGCCCGACTGGCGCAACATGGGCGCCCCCGTCACCGTGGGCGTGACCGCCGACCACTTCTTCCACCTGACCGAGACGGGGCAGACGCGGCTGCCGAACGGCCCGATGCCCAAGCTGATGTCGAACCACGGCAACTACATCGTGTCGATGGGCAACGTCTGCCGGTGGCTGGCCGAACAGGCCGAGGGGCTGGGGGTGGAGATCTTCCCCGGCATGGCCTGCTCGGAACTCGTCTACGAGGGCGACCGGCTGAAGGGCGTCGTGGCGGGCGAGTTCGGCCGCAACCCCGACGGCACCCCCGGCCCGGGATACGAGCCGGGGATGGAGCTGCACGGCAAGTACGTGCTGCTGGCCGAAGGCGTGCGCGGATCCCTGTCCCAGCAGGTCATCGCCCGGCACGGGCTGGAAGCGTCCGAGCCGCAGAAGTACGGCCTCGGCATGAAGGAGATCTGGGAGATCGACCCCGCCAAGCACCGCGAGGGGACGGTCACCCACACCCTGGGCTGGCCTCTGGGCAAGAACGCGGGCGGCGGGTCCTTCATCTACCACGCCGAGAACAACCAGATCCTGATCGGCTTCGTGGTCCATCTGGGCTACGAGAACCCGTATCTGTCCCCGTATCAGGAGTTCCAGCGCTTCAAGCACCACCCAATGGTGGCCGACCTGCTCGCAGGCGGCAAGCGCGTGTCCTACGGCGCGCGCGCGATCAGCGAGGGGGGCTGGCAGTCGCTGCCCCGGCTGGTGGCGCCGGGCGTGGCGCTTCTGGGCTGCGCTGCGGGCATGGTGAACCTGCCGCGCATCAAGGGCAACCACAACGCCATGCTGTCGGGCATCGCCGCGGCCGACGCGGCCAGCGAGGCCATCGCGGCAGGCCGCGAGGGCGACACGCTGGACGCCTATGACACCGCCGTGCGCACCGGCGCGATCGGGAAAGACCTGAAGACGGTCCGCAACGTCAAGCCGCTGTGGTCGCGGTTCGGGCTTCTCGGCTCGCTGGTGCTGGGCGGCGTCGACATGTGGACGAACGAGCGGTTCGGCCGCTCGCTGATGGGCACGCTGGGCCATGGCAAGACGGACGCGGCCGCCACCGGCAAGGCGGCGGACTTCACGCCCATCGCCTATCCCAAACCCGACGGCGTGCTGTCCTTCGACCGGCTGACCAACGTGGCCTTTTCCTTCACCAACCACGAGGAAAGCCAGCCCTGCCATCTGAAGCTGAAGGATCCCGCGATCCCCATCGCCTTTACCCTGCCGACCTACGCCGAACCCTCGCAACGCTACTGCCCTGCGGGCGTCTACGAGGTGGTGGAGGACGCCGCCGGGCCGCGCTTCGTCATCAACTTCCAGAACTGCGTCCACTGCAAGACCTGCGACATCAAGGACCCCCCCCGCAACATCGTCTGGACCACGCCGCAGGGCGGCGACGGGCCCAACTACCCGAACATGTGAGGATCCCGGCCGCGTCAGGACCGGGGAAGGGTTTGCGATCCGCCGCGATGCGCCCTATCGTCGCCTGGTTGCAGCCGGAGGCCCCATGCCCGACACGTCCGTTTCCCGTCTTGCCGCGCTGGCTTTGGCGCTGTGCCTTCCCGCCGGTGCCATGGCGCAGGACGCAGGGGCCTATCTGGCCGCCCGCATCGCGGCCGAAGAGGGGGATCATGCGTTGGCCGCCGCCTGGTACACCCGCGCCACGGCCGCCGACACCGCCAATCCGGCGCTGCTGGAAGGCACCCTGATCGCCCACATCGCCGCCGGCCAGTTCGACGAGGCTTCGGCCGTGGCGCAGACCATGGGATCGCTGAACCTGCAAAGCCCGACGATGTATGTGGCGCTGGTCGACAAGCTGGCCAAGGCCGGCGATTGGGACGGCATCATCGGGCTGGACACGGATCTGGAAGCCGTGGGCGCCGTGATGCAGCAGCTGATCACCGGCTGGGCGGAACTGGGGCGCGGGCAGGCCGACGCCGCGATGACGGCCTTCGACAAGGTGGCGCAATCGCAGGGCCTGCAGGCCTTCGGGCTGTATCACAAGGCGCTGGCCCTTGCGATGGTGGGCGATCTGGAGGGGGCGGAGGCCATTCTGGCCGATCCCGATCATCCCGTCGCCGTCACCCGCCGCGGCACGCTGGCCCGCGTGCAGCTTTTGTCGCAGCTGGACCGCAAGGACGAGGCGCGGGAGCTTCTGGCCCAGAGCTTCGCCGAATCCGATCCGGTTCGGCGCATGCTGACCACCGCGCTGGACGCCGGCGAATCCCTGCCCTGGGACATCGTCCGCACCCCGCAGGAGGGTATGGCCGAGGTGTTCTACACCCTCGCCTCCGCCCTGTCCGCCGAAGCGGGCGACACGTTCACCCTCGTCTACGCCCGCGTGGCCACCGACCTGCGCCCCGATCACGCCGAGGCGCAGATCCTGGTGGGCGATCTTCTGGGGGGACAGGGGCAGACGGCCATGGCCATCGCCGCCTATGGCGCCGTCCCCGACACGGATCCGCTGCACGAGGCGGCCAACATCTCCGAAGCCGACGCCCTGTTCACCAACGGGCAGGACCGCGAGGCGGTGGACACGCTGAAGGCGCTGGCCGCCGAACGCCCCGACGCCCTTGGCGTGCAGGTGGCGCTGGCCGACGCCCTGCGCCAGACCGAGGATTTCGTCGCCGCCCTGCCGCAATACGACAAGGCGCTGCAGATGATCGGCTCCCCCTCCAAGCAGTACTGGCCAGTCCTGTTCAGCCGCGGCATCACCAACGACCGCCTTGGCCGGAAAGAGGAGGCGGAGGCCGACATGCGCGCCGCGCTGGACCTGATGCCCGACCAGCCGGACGTGCTGAACTACCTTGGCTATTCGCTGGTCGAACAGCACCGCAAGCTGGACGAGGCGCTGGACATGATCGAGCGTGCGGTGGCCGCCATGCCCGAATCCGGCGCGATCCAGGACAGCCTCGCCTGGGCCTTCTTCAAGCTGGGCCGCTTTGACGAGGCGGTGGCGCCCATGGAAACGGCGGTTCTTCTGGAACCCGCCGATCCGATCCTGACGGACCATCTGGGCGACATCTACTGGGCCGTGGGCCGGCGGGACGAAGCGCGGTTCCAGTGGCGCCGCGCGCTGGTCTTCGCCCCCGAGGCGGCGGAGGTGGAGCGCATCAACCTCAAGCTGGAAAAGGGCCTGACGCAGGTGCTGACCGACGAGGGGCAGACCGATTTCGCCGCCACGCTGACCAAGGCCGTCCATGACGACCATTGAGGCGCTGGCCCGCGCCAAGGTGAACCTCGCCCTGCACGTGACGGGGCGGCGGGAGGACGGGTATCACCTGCTGAACAGCCTTGTGGTGTTTGCGGGCGTGGGCGACCGGCTGGTCGGCCAGACTGCCGACGCCCTGACGCTGGAGGTGACGGGCCCCGAAGCGGCCAGCCTTCAGGGAGAAGACGACAACCTTGTCCTGCGCGCCGCGCGCCTGATGGGCACGGCGCGGCTGCGGCTGGACAAGGTGCTGCCCGTGGCGTCGGGCATCGGCGGCGGATCGGCGGATGCGGCGGCCACGCTGAAGATCATGTCGGGCCTGACGGGCCGCCCCCTGCCCCCGCCCGAACAGGTGCTGGCGCTTGGCGCAGATGTGCCGGTCTGCCTCAACGGTTCGCCCGCGCGGATGGCGGGGATCGGCGAACGGCTGGACCCGGTGCTGATGCCGAAGGCGTGGCTGGTGCTGGCCAATCCGCGCGTGCCCGTGCCCACCGGCCCGGTGTTCAAGGGGCTGGCGGGGTTCGGCGCCCCGCTTCCGGACATTCCGGCCTTTGCCACGGTGATGGAACTGGCCCGCTGGCTGCGCGCGACCCGCAACGATCTGGAAGCGCCCGCCATCGCGATCGCCCCGGTCATCGCCACGGTGCGCGACGCGCTGGCCGACCTGCCGGGCTGCCTGTTCGCGCGCATGTCGGGGTCGGGGGCCACCTGCTTCGGCCTGTTCGCGACCGAAGCCGAAGCCCGTGCCGGGGCCGGGGCCCTGCCCGAAGGCTGGTGGCGGGCCGCGGCGCCGCTGGAAACTTAGCGGATGCGCGCCACGACGTAATCGGCCAGATCGACCAGCATTCCGCGCAGCGTGTGTTCGGGCAGCGGGTCCAGCGCGGCCTTGGCCCGGTCGGCCCAGGCCAGCGCGTCCGCGCGCGCGGCGTCCAGCGCACCGTGGCGGGCCAGGATCGCCTGCGCCTTGTCCAGATCGCCGTCGCGCTGATCGCCCTGGGCGATCGTGCGGTCCCAGAATTCCCGCTCCTCGGCATCGGCAAGGGCCACGGCCTTGATCACGGGCAGGGTCAGTTTGCGTTCGCGGAAGTCGTCGCCGGTGTTCTTGCCGATGGTTTCCGCCACCCCGCCGTAATCCAGAAGGTCGTCCACGATCTGGAAGGCGATGCCCAGCGCGTCACCATAATCGCGCAGGCCCTTGACCTGTTCAGGTGCGGCGTCCGCGATCATGCCGCCCACCTCGGCCGCGGCGGCGAACAAGGCCGCCGTCTTGCCGCGCACCACCTGAAGATAGATCGCTTCCGTCGTCGCCAGATCCTGCGCGGCGGTCAGTTGCAGCACCTCACCCTCGGCGATGGTGGCGGAAGCGTTACACAGCACGTCCAGCACGTCCATCCGCCCGGGTTCGACCATGGTTTGGAACGACCGCGCGAACAGGTAGTCGCCCACCAGGACCGAGGATTTGTTGTCCCACAGCAGGTTCGCCGTCGGCCGACCGCGCCGCTGGGCGCTTTCGTCCACCACGTCGTCGTGCAGCAGGGTCGCGGTGTGGATGAACTCCACCGTGGCGGCCAGGTGGATGTGGAAGGGCCCGTCATACCCGCACATCCGCGCGGCGGCCAGAACCAGCATCGGGCGCAGGCGCTTGCCGCCCGCCTCCACCAGATGGGCCGTCACCTCGGGGATGCGCGGCGCGTGTTCCGAGGCCATCCGTTCCCGGATCAGGACGTTGACCCGATCCATGTCCGATCCCAGCCAGTCGCCCAGCCGGTCATGCGGTTTTTGCGAAACGTCGTCCACGTCAGTCCCCGATCCTCGACAAACCTGCGCCTGCCGCATATCCTTTTGCGATGAAAGAGCTTCTGCGCACCACCGACCCCACAGTGATCGCCTTCGCACAGGCGCTGCTTCAGGGCGAGGGTATAGACGTCTTTGTCATGGACGTCCACATGAGCATCCTGGACGGCGGCATCGGCGCCCTGCCCCGCCGGATGATGGTGCACGAGGATGACCACGCCGCCGCCGCCCGCGCCCTGACCGACAACGGCGTCCTTCTGGGCCACTGATGTTCGCCGCCCTGACCGAGGACGGGTTCCTGGACGGCCGCCTGCGCATCCTGCAGCCGCGGGACGGCTACCGCGCCGCGACCGATCCGGTGTTCCTGGCCGCCGCCGTGCCGGCGAAGGCCGGACAGCGCGTTCTGGAACTGGGCTGCGGCGTGGGTGTCGCGGCTTTGTGCCTTGCGCACCGCACAGGCGCGCATCTGACGGGGGTGGAGGTTCAGGCCGATTACGCCGACCTTGCGCGGCGCAACGCCGACGCGAACGCCCTGCCGCTGGAGGTGATCGAGGGCGATCTGGACCGCCTTGCCCTTACGGACAGCTTCGATCACGTGATGGCCAATCCACCCTATTACGCCGGCGGCACCCCGTCCCGCGACCCCGGGCGCGATCTTGCGCTGCGCGAGGATCTGCCGCTGGCCCGCTGGATGGAGGTGATGGCCCGGCGTCTGCGCCCCGGCGGGACGATGACGCTGATCTTCGGGGCGGACCGGCTGCCGGATGCGCTGTGCGGGATGCCCCCTTCGGTCGGGTCGGTCGTGGTGCTGCCGCTGGCCGCGCGCGCAGGCCGGGCGCCGAAGCGGCTGATCCTGCAGGCCCGCAAGGGCGGACGCGCGGCCTTCGTGCTGGCCGCCCCTGCCATTCTGCACGCGGCGCCCGCACATAATCACGATGGCGAGGATGTCACACCCTTGGCCCGCACCATACTTCGGCAGGGCGGCGGCTTTCCGCATCCCCTTTTCGCGCCTTCGCGCAGCGGATCGCGCATCGGCGAAAAGAACGCGTGACACGACTCAAAGAGCGTGTTGCAATTCTTTTACACGCAATCACACAGGAGACCGTCATGTCTGTTGCCTCGCATCTGCAAGAACTGCGCCGCAAGCACGATTCTCTCTCGAACTCGGTGGTCTGGGAACAGCGCCAACCCGCCGCCGACGCCATCAAGGTTGCCGAGATGAAGAAGCAGAAGCTTCGTCTCAAGGAAGAAATCAATCGTCTGACGCGGATCTGATCCGCGCGGCGCTGGCGTCCTTGCGCCAGCGCACCAGCCTTACGCCGATAGGGACATCGCGTCCCGCGACCAGTCCGGCTTCGTGGTCGGGGCGCCGAACAGATAGCCCTGCAGGCAGTCGATGCCGATCCCGCGCAGGAACTCCGCCTCGGCCACGGTTTCGACGGATTCGGCCACCGTCACCATCTCGAACTGCTGGGCGATGGATTGCAGCGCCCGCGTCAGCACCTGGTTGTCCGGGTCCCGCGCGATGCCGCGGACGAACTGCCCGTCGATCTTCACCATGTCGAAGAAGAAGTCCTTGAAATAGCGGAAGGCCGTGAAGCCCGCGCCGAAGTCGTCCAGCGCAAAGGCGATGCCGTATTGCTGCAGTTCGTCCATGAACGACACCACCAGCTCCGGCACCAGCATGGCGGAGCTTTCGGTGATCTCCAGGATCAACCGCTCACCCACCGTGGCGTCGCGCTTCAGCCCGTGGCGCAGCGCCCGCATCCATGGGGCATAGCCCACGGACCGCGCGGACATGTTCACCGCCAGCCGCAGGGTCGGGTTCTGCGACAGCGTCCACAGGCCCGCCTCCAGCGCCGCGACGTCGATGCGCCGGCCAGTTTCCTGTTCCTCCACCGCCGCCATGAAATCCCGCGCCGGGATCACCCGGCCCGTGGGGTCCAGAATGCGGATCAGCCCTTCGTGAAACGCCACCCGCGTCGGATCGGAGCCGAGCACGACCGGCTGGAAGGCCAGTTTCACCCGCTTCTGATCCAGCGCCTGCGACACCATCGCCAACGTCTGCCGGTCGTTTTCCGAGATCGCGAATCCCAGAGGCGTGCCCTCGATCGCCGCCTTGCGCTTGTTCTCAGCCATCGAATCCTCTCCGAGTCCCACGCTGGACAACTTGGGGCATGCCTCGTAAACAAAAGCTGAAGATTTCGCATTTGCATCGAATTGGGCGGACCGGCACATGGACGGGCAGCGCTGCCACTGGTGCGGGACGGACCCCGTCTATGTCGCCTATCACGACACCGAATGGGGCATGCCCGACACCGATCCGCGCGTGTTGTGGGAAAAGCTGATCCTGGACGGGTTTCAGGCGGGGCTGTCTTGGATCACGATCCTGCGGCGGCGCGACGGGTTCCGCGCGGCCTTCGAAGGCTTCCACCCCGAAACCATCGCCGGATGGGGGGAAGCGGAGGTGACGCGCCTTCTGGCCGATCCGCGCATCATCCGCCACCGCGGCAAGATCGAGGCGACGATCCTGAACGCCCGCGCCTATCTGGACATGCCCGACTTCGGCGCCTTCCTGTGGGATTACGTGGACGGCACGCCCCTTGTGAACGCGCCCGAAACCCCGGCCGACATTCCGGCGGCCACGGACCTGTCACACCGCATCTCGAAGGACCTGCGCAAGCGGGGGTTCCGCTTCTGCGGGCCGACGATCACCTACGCCTTCCTTCAGGCCTCGGGGCTGATCAACGACCATCTGGTCGGCTGCCCCGCCCGTGCGCGCTGCCTGTCAGCGGGACAGCGCATCCAGAACGGCCAGCGCGTCGGGTGAATCCCATTCGGCGTCGCCCGTCAGGCGGCCCACGATCTGTCCTTCGGGGTTCAGGATCAGCGTCACCGGCAGGCCGATCACGCCCACCTTGCGCGCCAGCGCCTGATCGGGATCGCGCAAGGCGGTCACGTGGGTGACGGACTGTTCGGCGAAGAACTGGCGGATCTTCGGCACCGGGTTGCGCCCCGTGGCCACCGTCACCACCGCAAGGTCGGGACGCGCGGCCTGCAACCGGTCCAAGGATGGCATCTCCTTCCGGCAAGGTGGGCACCAGGTGGCCCAGAAGTTCAGCACCGTCCACTTGCCGGCCGGAAGGGCCTGCACCTCGTCCTCCAGCGTCAGAAGATCGGCGGCGGGCAAGGGTTTCGCCTCCTCGAAGGCCAGCTTGCGCATGTCGCCCGCCTGCACGGCCTGCGCCGCCGGCACATCGGCCATCGCCGTATTTGCGCCAAGCGCCAAGGCGGTATAGACGAACAGGACGCGCAGCATCAGAACCTCCGAAGGCTTTTTCCATGACCGCATCCGATCAGTCCTCTGCCAACGCCATGTGGGGCGGGCGCTTTGCCGCCGGTCCGGACGCGATCATGACGGCGATCAACGCCTCGATCGGGTTCGACCAGCGGATGGCGGCACAGGACATCGCCGGATCCCGGGCCCATGCGGCGATGCTCGCGGCACAGGGCATCATCACGGATAGCGATGCGGAGGCGATCGGCCAAGGCCTTCTCACGGTGTTGTCAGAGATCGAGGGCGGCGCCTTCCCCTTCCGCGAGGATCTGGAGGACATCCACATGAACGTGGAAGCCCGCCTGAAGGAGATCATCGGAGAGCCGGCCGGACGCCTGCACACCGCACGGTCGCGCAACGACCAGGTGGCCGTCGATTTCCGCATGTGGGTGCGCGACCAGTGCGACGCCGCCATCACCGGGATCGAGGCGCTGCTGCGCGCCTTCGTGGCCCAGGCCGAGGAGGGGGCCGACTGGGTCATGCCCGGCTTCACCCATCTGCAGACCGCGCAGCCCGTGACATGGGGCCACCACATGCTGGCCTATGCCGAGATGCTGGGCCGCGACCTGTCCCGCTTCCGCGACGCCCGCGCGCGGATGAACGAATGCCCGCTGGGGGCCGCCGCGCTGGCCGGCACCTCCTTCCCCATCGACCGTCATGCGACGGCCAAGGCTCTTGGCTTCGACCGGCCCACGGCCAACAGCCTCGACTCCGTGGCCGACCGCGATTTCGCGCTGGAGTTCCTGTCCGCCTCCGCCATCACCGCCATGCACCTGAGCCGCTTTGCCGAGGAGCTGGTGATCTGGTCCTCGGCCCAGTTCCGTTTCGTGCGCCTGTCGGACCGTTGGACGACCGGCAGTTCGATCATGCCGCAGAAGAAGAACCCGGACGCGGCCGAGCTGCTGCGCGCCAAGATCGGGCGCATCCTCGGTGCAACGGTCGCCCTCTTCACCGTGATGAAGGGCCTGCCCCTGACCTATTCCAAGGACATGCAGGAGGACAAGGAGCAGGTCTTCGACGCCGCCGACACCCTGATGCTGTGCCTGGCCGCGATGACGGGGATGGTGGGCGACATGCAGGCCAACACGGCGGAACTGAAAAGGGCCGCGGCCTCGGGCTTCTCCACCGCCACCGATCTGGCCGACTGGCTGGTGCGCGAACTGGGCCTGCCCTTCCGCGACGCCCACCACGTCACCGGCACGCTGGTGGCGCGGGCCGAAGCCAAGGGCTGCGACCTGCCCGACCTGACGCTGGCCGACATGCAGGAGGTCCATGCCGGCATCCGGGCCGACGTGTTCGACGTTCTGGGCGTGGACAACTCCGTCCGTTCGCGGCAATCCTACGGGGGCACCGCGCCGGATCAGGTCCGCGCGCAGGTCGCCCGCTGGAAGGACATCCTCCGATGAAACCCGTTGCCGTCCTTGCCCTGCTGCTGCTGGCCGCCTGCGATACGGGTCCGTATCTGAACGCGGGCATCGGCATCGGGCCGGGCGGCGTCTATGCCGCCCCTTCCGTCAGCGGCCGCATGGGCGGTGTCGGCGTGGCGGTCAGCCCCTGAGGTCTTCATGAGCCACCCGATCCTTCTGGCCTGCCTGCTGGCCTTTGCCACCTTTGTCGCCCTGTCCGGCTGCGGCGTCGACGGCGAACCCGTCGCGCCCAACGGGACCGAGATTTTCCCTGCCGACACCCAGCCCGAGATCAACCGCTAAATGGATCACTTCGCCTACCGCTCCGGCACGCTGCACGCCGAGGATGTGGCGCTGGCCGACATCGCCCGCGTCGTCGGCACGCCCTTCTACTGCTATTCCACCGCCACGCTGACGCGCCACTACCGGCTGTTCACCGAAGCGCTGTCGCCGCTGCCGCATCTTGTGTGCTTTGCCATCAAGTCGCTGTCGAACGTGGCGGTGCTGAAGACGCTGGGCGATCTGGGCGCGGGCATGGACGTGGTGTCGGCCGGCGAATACCTGCGGGCCAAGGCCGCGGGCGTTCCGGGCGACCGGATCGTCTTTTCCGGCGTCGGCAAGACGCGCGAGGAGATGCGGATCGCGCTGGAAGGCGGCATCCGCCAGTTCAACGTGGAATCCGAGCCCGAGATGCGCGCCCTGTCCGAGGTCGCGGTGTCGCTGGGCAAGGTCGCCCCGATCACCATCCGCGTGAACCCCGACGTGGACGCCCGCACCCATGAAAAGATCGCGACCGGCAAGTCGGAAAACAAGTTCGGCATCCCCATCGCCCGCGCGTCCGAGGTGTATGCCGAAGCCGCCCGCCTGCCCGGTCTGGACGTGGTGGGCATCGACGTGCACATCGGCAGCCAGCTGACCGAGCTGGAGCCGTTCGAGCAGGCCTATCTCAAGGTCGCGGACCTGACCCGCCGCCTGCGCGCCGAAGGCCACGACATCCGCCGCTTGGATCTGGGCGGCGGCCTTGGCATCCCCTACGCCCGCGGGAACGAGGCGCCGCCCCTTCCCACCGACTACGGCGCGCTGATCAAGCGCACCGTGGGCGATCTGGGCTGCGAGATCGAGATCGAGCCGGGGCGCCTGATCTCGGGCAATTCCGGGGTTCTGGTCAGCCGCGTGATCTACGTCAAGAACGGCGAGGGGCGGGATTTCCTGATCCTCGACGCCGCGATGAACGACCTTGTCCGCCCGTCCATGTACGGCGCGCATCACGACATCGTCGCGGTGGAGGAGCCGGTCGTGGGCGCCGACCAGCAGCCCTACGACGTGGTGGGCCCGGTCTGCGAAACCGGCGACACCTTTGCCAAGGCCCGCCCCCTGCCCGCGCTGGCCGAAGGGGATCTGGTCGCCTTCCGCTCGGCCGGGGCTTATGGCGCTGTGATGGCGTCCGAATACAACACCCGTCCCCTGATCCCCGAGGTTCTGGTGAAGGACGATCACTATGCCGTCATTCGCGCCCGTCCGACGTTTGACGAAATCCTTTCGCGCGATACCATACCGGACTGGCTGTAGATGCGGCCAGGCTAGGCAGGTGGGATGTCCGACATTGATGCGACCCTCCGCCGGCTGCGGTGGCCGATCCGGCTGACCCTGGCGGGCCTTTGGGCCGAGCGGCTTTCACGGTCCTTCTGGCCGCTGTGGACGATTGCCCTCATCACCTTCGCCACCTTGGCCTTCGGCGTGCAGGACCGCCTGCCGCTGGAGGTGGTCTGGGGCTGGATGGTCGTCATCGTGGTGGGCGGGCTTGCGCTGCTGGTCCGCGGCCTGCGCCGTTTCCGCATCCCCCGCCGGGCCGAGGCGGTGGCCCGTCTGGACGCCTCCCTTCCCGGCCAGCCCATCGCCTCGCTGACCGACACGCAGGCCGTCGGCAGCACCGACCCCGCCTCCGCCGCCGTGTGGGAAGCGCATCGCCGCCGCATGGCCCAACGGGCCGAGGGCGCGCGCCCTGTGGCCCCGAACCCCGACTTGGCCCGCCGCGATCCCTTCGCGCTGCGCTACGTCGCGCTGACGGCGCTGGTCGTGGCGCTGCTGTTCGGATCGGTCTGGCGGGTGGCCACCGTGGCGGGGCTTCCGGGCGGTTCGGTGGCGGCCACGGGGCCGATGTGGGAAGGCTGGATCCAGCCCCCCGCCCATACCGGCAAGCCCGCCCTGTATCTGAACGACCTGAACGGACCAATCACCGTGCCGGTGGGCAGCCGCGTCCTTTTGCGCCTTTACGGGGGGGTGGGCGATCTGACCGTGGCGGAAACCGTCTCGGCCCGCACGGAAGCCGCCACGGCGTCGGCCCCGCAGCAGGAGTTCGAGATCCGGCAGTCCGGAGTCCTGACCGTTTCCGGCGACGGTGGGCGCGAATGGCCCGTTACGGCCACCCCCGACACGCCCCCCACGGTGTCCGGCACCGGCGATCTGACGCGCGAGGCCGACGGCAAGATGCGCCTGCCCTTCCAGGCCGCCGACGATTACGGTGTCACCGGCGGACAGGCCGAGATCGCGCTGGACCTGCCCGCCATCGAGCGCCGCTATGGGCTGGCGGCCGAGCCGGAGCCGCGCGATCCCATCCGCATCGACCTTCCCCTGCCCGTCACCGGCCAGCGGACGGAATTCTCCGACGTGCTGGTGCAGGACCTGTCGCAGCATCCCTTCGCAAATCTTCCCGTCACCATCCGGCTGAGTGCGACCGACGCCGCAGGCCAGACGGGAACGGCGGAGCCAGTCCACACGACCCTGCCCGGCAAGCGCTTCTTCGACCCGCTGGCGGCAGCGCTGGTGGAGATGCGGCGCGATCTTCTGTGGTCGCGCGGCAACGCCCCCCGTGTGGACCAGGTGCTGCGCGCCATCACCCACCGGCCTGAGGGCCTTTTCCGCAACGACCGCGTCTTCCTGCGCCTGCGGGCCGTGATGCGCGACCTTGCGGCCGCGGGCACGGACCTGTCGGTGGAAATGCGGGACCGGATCGCGGAGGAGCTTTGGGCCATCGCCCTTCTGATCGAGGAGGGTGACGCGAATTCCGCCCGCGAACGGATGCAGCGCGCGCAGGACCGGCTGAGCCAGGCGATGCGCGACGGCGCCGACCCGGCCGAGATCGAGAGCCTGATGCAGGAGCTGCGCGAGGCGACTGACGACTACATCCGCGAACTGGCCGAGAACGCCCGGCGCAACCCCGACCAGCAGCAGGCGCAGGGCGAAGGCCAAGAACTGACCGGCGACCAGTTGCAGCAGATGATGGACCAGATCCAGTCGCTGATGCAGCAGGGCCGCATGGCCGAGGCGCAGGCCCTGATGGACCAGCTGCGCCAGATGATGGACAACCTTCAGGTGACCGAGGGCGAAGGGGGCCAAGGCTCCGGCCCGCCGTCGATGCGCCAGTTGCAGGACACGCTGCGCGACCAGCAGGACCTGTCGGACGAAGGCTTCCAGGGGTTGCAGGAAGGTCAGCCCGACGTTCAGGGTCTGGCGGATCGTCAGCGGGAGTTGCGCGAACGCCTAGGGCAGCTGGGCGAGCTTCCGGGAGAGGGCACGGAACCGGGGCAGGAAGGCCAGCGGCAGATCGATCGCGCCGGCCGCGCGATGGAGGAAGCCGAACGCGCCCTGCGCGACGGTGACATGTCCGGCGCGCTGGACCGTCAGGCCGAAGCGATGGAGGCCCTGCGCGACGGGATGCGCCAGATGAACGAGGCGCTGGCCCGGGAACAGGGCGAACCGCAGGGGGGCGACCCCTCCGACCAGCAGGGCCGGAACGAAGGCGAGGGCCGCGATCCGCTGGGCCGCCCGCCGGGGGATTCGGCGCGGATCGGGTCGGACCGCAACCTCCTGAACGGCGAGGATCAGGCCCGCCAGCGCGCCGAGGAACTTCTGGGCGAGATCCGCCGCCGCGCGGGCGAACAGCAGCGCCCCGCCGAGGAGCGCGACTACCTGCGCCGGCTTCTGGATTTCTTCTAGCGCACCTGCCGCAGCCAGTCATGGACCTGCAGGCGCAGGGCGTCCACGTGATCGGCATAGCGGTCCAGCGGCACCGCGAGCGCAGGCACCTCCCGCTCCAGCCTCGGGGCGGTGACGTAAAGCGCGGCCAGCAAGCCCAGCGGGACGATCGCCAGAAGAACCCCTGTCAGGAACCCGCGGCGCCGGCGCGCCGGTGCCGGGGCCGTCGGCGGAGGCACGCCGTCGCGGCGACGCTGCGCCGTCTCGCGCTCGGCCTCCTCGCGCAGGAAGGCGCGGAAATCCGCAGGCGCGGGCGGCGGCTGCACCGGCCGCGCAAGGGGACGGACAAGCTCAAGGGGCTTGGCCGCCGGGGGCCGGTCCTGGAACCAGCGGTGGCCGCAGGCGGAACAGGTCACCTCGCGCCCGGCCCCGGGAATGGCGTCCGCCCCCACCTCGTATTGTGCGCCGCATCCCGGACAGCCAAGCCGCATCGTTTTTCCCTTCGCTTTCGGGTGTTGTAGCAATGACGGGAATGCTATCCAAGGCCGGAGCCGTCGCATCGCAACAGGGGAACAGGGTGATCGCCTTCGACAATGTCGCCTACAGCTACGGAGGGGCGGAACTGCTGTCCGGCGTCACGCTGGCCCTGCAGCCCGGGTCCTTCCATTTCCTGACCGGACCTTCGGGGGCGGGGAAATCCACCTTCCTGAAGCTGTGCCATGGGGAACTGCTGGCGACGCAAGGCACCGTCACGCTGTTCGACCGCGACATCCGCGGCGTGAACCGCGACGGGCTGGCACGGATGCGCCGCCGCGTGGGCATGGTGGAGCAGGACTGCCGCTTCCTCGACCATCTGCCCGTGGCCACCAACGTGACCCTGCCGCTGAGCGTGACAGGCCGCGAGGCCGATCCGCAGGACCTGTCGGACCTGCTGCACTGGGTGGGCCTGACGCGCCACGCGGGCGCCCTGCCCCCGCAGCTGTCGGGCGGCGAACGCCAGCGGGCGGCGCTGGCCCGCGCCATCATCATGTCTCCTGACCTTCTGCTGGCGGACGAACCCACGGGCAACCTCGACTGGGACATGTCCCTGCGCCTTCTGACCCTGCTGGTGGAGCTGAACCGCATGGGCAAGACCATCCTGATCGCCACCCATGACCTGCACCTGATCCGGGCCGCCAAGACGCAGGTCAACGCGCGCGTGCTGCGCATCCGGGCCGGACGTCTGGAACTGGCGGGGGCGGACCTGTGATATCCCTCGGTTCCGTCCTGCGCGACCTGACCCGCCCCGATCCTGGCGCCGAGCGGCTGGTGCCCCCCACGGGCACGGGCGCGTGGCTGACCATCTTCAGCGCCGGCGTGATGGCCTTTCTGGCCGTCTTCGCGCTGGCCCTGTCGCTGGCCGCGGGGCGGCTGGCCGACCGCTGGTCGGACGCGCTGGCCCGCACCTCCACCATCCGCATCTCGGCCGAGGCGGCGCAGGTGCAGGCCCAGGTCGACGCCGTGATGGCGGTCCTGCAATCGACCCCCGGCATCGCCGACGCCCGCCCCCTGTCGGACGAGGAGGAGCGCGCCCTGCTGGCCCCCTGGTTCGGCGCCGACCTGCCGCTGGACACCCTGCCCATCCCCAAGCTGGTGGAGATCACGGAAGGGGGCGACGGCTACGACCCCGAAGGCCTGCGCCAGCGCCTTGCGGCCGAGGCGCCGGGCGCCACCTTGGACGACCACGCCCGCTGGCGGCAGCCCCTTGCGGCGGCGGCCAGCCGCTTGCGCCTGCTGGGCTGGGGGTCGCTGATCCTGATCCTTGCCACCACGGGGGCGGTCATCACGCTGGCGGCGAACGCCTCGCTGGCGGCGAACGCGCCGGTGCTGCGGGTGCTGCGCCAGATCGGGGCGCAGGACGGCTATATCGCCCGGGCCTTCGTGCGGCGCTTCACGCTGCGCACGCTGGGCGGATCGGCCACGGGCGTGCTGGTGGCGCTGGTGGCGATCTGGCTCACCCCCTCGGCGCAGGCGGCGGAAGGGTTCCTGACCGGCCTCGGGTTCACAGGGGCGGGCTGGCTGCTGCCCTGGCTGCTGCCGCCCCTGTGCGGGGCCGTGGCCTTTGCCGCCACCCGCGCGGCCGCCTTCCGCAAGCTGGCAGAGATGCCATGATCCGCTCCCTCCTCTTCGCGGTGCAGATGTATGTGGCGATGGGGGTGCTGGGGCTGATCTTCCTGCCGGCGGCGCTGGTGTCGCGCGATGGCGCCCTGCGCGCCTGCAAGCTGTGGTGCCGCTGGGTGCGCTGGACCGCGCGCTGGATGATCGGCCTGCGGACCGAGGTGCGGGGCGCCCCGCCCGAAGGCCCTGTGCTGGTGGCGGCCAAGCACCAGTCGTTCCTAGACGTGATCCTGATCTTCGCGGCCCTGCCCCGGCCCCGCTTCATCCTGAAGGCGCAGCTGCTGCGCCTGCCCGTCTTCGGCTGGTATGTCCGCCGTCTGGGCTGCATCCCGGTGGAACCCGGCCGGAAGGGCGAAGGCACCGCCCGCATGGTCGGGGCCGTGGGCCGCAATCCCGGCGGCCAGATCGTCATCTACCCGCAGGGCACCCGCGTGCCGGTGGGCCGGACGGTGCCCTACCGCCAAGGCGTGGCCGCGCTTTACGCCCATCTGGACCAGCCCTGCGTGCCCGTCGCCACCAATGCCGGTCGGTTCTGGCCTCTGGGCCTGCGCCGCCATCCCGGCCTCACGGTGGTGGAGTTTCTGGACCCCATCCCCCCCGGCCTTCCCCCCGAATCCTTCCTCGCCGAGCTTCAGGCCCGGATCGAAGCCTCCTCCTCCGCCCTTCTGGACGCCGACCATGACCCCCATCGCCACGCTTGACGACCTTCACGCCCTCTACGGCCGACCGGGCGAGGCCGCCCGCACCAAGGTGACGGATCACCTGACGCCGGCCTACGCGGCCTTCATCCAGCGCAGCCGCTTCTGCGTGCTGACCACCGTGGGGCCCGAAGGAACGGATGGCAGCCCGCGCGGCGACGATGGCCCGGTGGTGCGGATCCTGGACGAACGGACGATGGCGATGCCGGACTGGAAGGGCAACGACCGCATTGATTCGCTGCGCAACATCGTGCGGGACGGGCGGTGCAGCCTGATGTTTCTGGTGCACGGGTCCAACAACGCGATGCGGGTGAACGCGACGGCGAAGCTGACGGCGGATGACGCCCTGCGCGCCAGCTTCGCGCGGGGCGAGTTGCTGCCCCGCAGCGTCATCCTGTTCCGGGTAGGGGAAGTCTACAGCCAATGCGCGCGGGCGCTGCTGCGGTCGGGCCTGTGGTCGCGCGGCCCGGACGCCGAAGGCCTGCCCACCGTGGGCGACATGCTGCGCGAGGTGACGGGCGGAACCTTCGACGGCCAGACCTATGACCGCGAATGGGCGGCCCGCGCCGCCCGCACCATGTGGTAGTCCTCAGGCGGCGAGGCTTTTGCTGCCCATGTTCAGGAACTTCTGGCGGCGGTCCTTGACCAGCGTCTTGGCGTCCTGACCGGCCAGTTCCTTCAGCATGGTGGCGATGGCCTTGCCCACGGCGTCGATCGTCTCGGCCCGTCCGCGCTGCGCGCCGCCCAGCGGTTCCTGGATGATGCGGTCGATCACGCCCAGCTTCTGCAGGTCCTGCGCGGTCAGGCGCAGGGCGTCGGCGGCCTCGCGCATCTTCTCGGCGTCCTTCCACAGGATCGACGCGCACCCTTCGGGAGAGATCACGGAATACACCGAATGTTCCAGCATCGCGACGCGGTTGCCGGCGGCGAAGGCCACGGCCCCGCCCGATCCGCCCTCGCCGATCACGGTGGCCAGCACCGGCACCCCGATTTCCAGGCATTTCATGGTCGACCGGGCGATGGCCTCGGACTGGCCACGCTCTTCCGCGCCCTTGCCGGGATAGGCGCCGGGCGTGTCGATCAGGGTGATGACCGGCAGGCCGAAGCGGTCGGCCATGTCCATCAGGCGGATCGCCTTGCGATACCCTTCGGGGCGCGCCATGCCGAAGTTCCGTTCGATCCGGGACTTGGTGTCGTGGCCCTTTTCATGCCCGATCACCACCACCGGCTGGTCGTGGAAGCGCGCGATCCCGCCCATGACGGCGTGGTCGTCGGCAAAGTTCCGGTCGCCCGCCAGCGGGGTGTATTCGGTGAACAGCGCCTCGATATAATCCTTGCAATGCGGCCGTTCGGGGTGACGCGCCACCTGCGTCTTCTGCCAGGCGGTCAGCCCCTTGTAGAGGTCGCGCAGCATCGTTTCGGCCTTGCGGTCCAGCGCGACGGCCTCTTTCTCCACATCCATCGTGTCGTTCTGGCGGGCCATGGCACGAAGTTCCTCGGCCTTGCCCTCGATCTCGGAAAGCGGCTTTTCGAATTCCAGATACTGCATTGCATGGGTCCCTGATGGATGTTGCGGGTTATATGCCCGTGTCGCACGGCTGATGCAACCGCGGCGCCGGAAACGACAACGCCCTAGGGTTTCCCCCAGGGCGTGCCATCCTCCCCTTTATGCCGCCAAAGCCTCCCCGCATCGGCGGCCGGGTATCTGTGCGGCCAATCAAACGATCAGCCATAACGAGAGAGTGACCGCGATTCAGGCAGTCTGTCAACAAAAGTTTACAAAGAAGGGTAACGCAGCGGGCAACTTACCTGGCCATACAACCTTGCGCAGTTTTGAATATGGATCGGACAATATCCCGCTTATGTGCTTATCTATCGAAGAATCTTCCGCTTCATTGTCCGCACTTCGCGGATTTTGAAATCCGATTTCCGCAACGTCATCCTAGTCTGGCCGAAACCCGCAAAGGATTCGCCCCGATGATCGAGACTCCCTACCTGCTGTTCCTGGGCGATGCGCCCGACGCCCTTGCCGCCAAGGTCGCGCAGGGAATCAAGGACTGGCGCCCGGAATACGCCAAGGGCCAGTTCCGCATGGACGGCTGCAAGGCCGACATGGGCCTGACCGACATGACGATCGACGAGGCGGTGGCCGCCGGCGTCAAGACGCTGGTGATCGGTGTGGCCAACCGCGGCGGCGTCATCAGCGCCTCGTGGAAGAAGGTGCTGGTGGAGGCTCTGGAAAAGGGCCTCGACATCGCATCGGGCCTGCACAACCTTTTGCGGGACGAGGCGGATCTGGTCGCCGCGGCATCGGCCAACGGCCGCCAGCTGCATGACGTGCGCGTGCCGTCGGTGCAGTATCCCATCGCCAACGGCAAGAAGCGGACCGGCAAGCGGATGCTGGCCGTGGGCACCGATTGTTCGATCGGGAAGATGTACACCGCGCTGTGCGTGGAAAAGGAAATGCGCGCCCGCGGCATGAAGGCTGATTTCCGCGCCACGGGCCAGACCGGGATCCTGATCACCGGGAACGGCGTGCCGCTCGACGCGGTGATCGCGGACTTCATGGCGGGGTCCGTCGAATACCTGACGCCGGACAACGACGCCGATCACTGGGACCTGATCGAAGGGCAAGGCTCGCTCTTCCACGTGTCCTATTCGGGGGTGACGCTGGCCTTGGTGCATGGCGGGCAGCCCGACGCGCTGGTGGTGTGCCACGAACCCACGCGCGACCATATGCGCGGCCTGCCGGACTACAAGCTGCCCAGCCTTGAGGCCGTGCGCGACATGGCGCTGGCGCTTGCCAAGGTGGCAAACCCCGATTGCAAGGTCGTGGGCTATTCGATCAACACCCAGCACATGAGAGAGGCCGACGCGAAGGCCTACCTTTCGAAGGTCGAAGCCGATCTGGGCCTGCCCGCCACCGACCCCTTCCGCTTTGGCGCGGGCAAGCTGGTGGACGCGCTGGACGCGATCTGAAACCCTTGCGCGGACGTCCCGGCCCTTCCGGTCGGGACGTCCGCCCCCGTGCGGGCCGCCTTGGCCCGAACAAGATCCCGCGGCCTGTCCCAAGGCCCTCAGCACCCTCGGGGCCCCCGCCCCTTTTCCAAAGGAGGTCGGCATGATCGACGTTCTGGCCGAGACCTTCAAGCTGGCGCAGGTCTTCACCATCAGCCGCGGTTCGCGCACCGAAACGCGCGTCATCACCGTCAGGATCACGCGCGGTGGCATCACCGGCTGGGGCGAATGCCTGCCCTATGCCCGCTATGACGAAACGCTGGACAGCGTGGCCGACCAGATCGCCACCGTGCCGGAAAACGTGACGCGGGCGCAGTTGCAGGGCCTGTTGCCCGCCGGCGCCGCCCGCAACGCCGTCGATTGCGCCCTGTGGGATTTGGAGGCCAAGGCCACGGGCAAGCGCGTCTGGGAACTGGCCGGCCTGCCCGCCCCTCGGCCGGAGATCACGGCCTACACCCTGTCGCTCGACACGCCCGAGAACATGCGGGCGGCGGCGGCAAAGAACGCGCACCGTCCGCTCCTGAAGATCAAGCTGGGCACCCCTGACGACATGCCCCGGCTTGAGGCCGTTCGTGCGGGCGCGCCGAAGACGAAGATCATCGTGGACGCGAACGAGGGCTGGACGGCGGAGGTCTATTCCGACCTTGCCCCCCACCTTCTGCGTCTGGGCGTGGCGATGGTCGAACAGCCGCTCCCCGCCTCCGCCGACGACATGCTGGCCGAGATTGCCCGCCCCCTGCCCGTCTGCGCCGACGAATCCTGCCACGACCGCGCCAGCCTGCCCCACCTCAAGGGCAAGTACGACGTGATCAACATCAAGCTGGACAAGACCGGCGGGTTGACCGAGGCGTTGGAACTGAAGCGTGCGGCGCTGGCCGAAGGCTACGGCCTGATGGTCGGCTGCATGGTCGGCACCAGCCTTGCCATGGCCCCGGCGCTGCTGGTGGCCCAAGGTGCGCAGTTCACCGATCTTGACGGCCCCCTGCTTCTGGCCGAAGACCGCGAACACCCGCTGCGCTTCGACGAGGCCGGCGTACACCCGTCCGAAGCCACTCTCTGGGGATAAACCATGACACGCACCGTCTATGTGAACGGCGACTACCTGCCGGAAACCGAAGCCACGGTTTCCATCTTCGACCGCGGCTTCCTGATGGGCGACGCGGTGTACGAGGTGACGAGCGTCCTCGGCGGCAAGCTTCTGGATTATGCGGGCCATGAGGCGCGCCTGGCCCGTTCGCTGTCCGAACTGGAGATGACGAACCCGGTGTCGGCGGAGGATCTGCTGGAAGTGCACCGCCAGCTGGTGATCCGCAACGGGATCGAAAACGGGCTGATCTACCTCCAGATCTCGCGCGGGAACGCCGGGGACCGCTCCTTCGTCTTCCCCGACGCGTCCGTGCCCGGCACGGTCGTGCTGTTCACCCAGTCTGTGCCGGATCTGGAAACGACCCCCGCCTCGCAGAAGGGCATCAAGGTCATCTCGTTCGATGACCTGCGCTGGGGCCGCCGCGACATCAAGACCGTGCAGCTTCTGTGGCCGTCCATGGCCAAGATGGCCGCAAAGAAGGCCGGCTGCGAGGACGCGTTCTTCGTCAAGGACGGCATGGTGACGGAAGGCTCGTCGTCGAACGCCTACATCGTGAAGGGCAACCGCATCATCACGCGGCCCCTGTCCAACGACATCCTGCACGGCATCACCCGCGCCACGCTGCTGAAATACGCGGCCGAGACACAGTACGAGATCGAGGAGCGCGCCTTCACCATCGAGGAAGCGCAGAACGCGGACGAGGCCTTCGTCACCGGCGCCTCGACCTTCATCACGCCGGTGGTGGAAGTGGACGGCAAGGCCGTGGGCACCGGCGCGCCCGGCCCCGTCGCCCAGCGCCTGCGCGAGCTTTACATCGCCGAAGGCAAGAAGGCCGCCATCTAACGGCCCGCGGTCGGCCGTGGCGCGCTTTCGCGCAGCCACAGGTCGGCCACATCCTCGCGCGTGCGTTCCATGCGCGGGGCCTCACGCTCCAGCCGGGGGCCGTCGGACGGCATCTCGGCCATTGCGGGGCCACCCAGGCCCAGGCAGATCACGGCGGCCAGAAATCGCATCATCTCGGATCCCTCCGCTTCGATGATCCGAAACTGGCGCCGCCTGCCCTTCACGTCAAAACGCCGTTGCGTGATCGGCGACATCCGCCACCGCCCGTTCCAGGATCGGGGCCAGACGGTCCGCCCAGCGCGCCTGATCCGCCTCGGTCCGGATCAGGTCGTTGCGCAACTCGATCAGCGTGTTGTGGCGACCGGCCTGCAGGGCGTGGCGGTCGATGGCGTCGCCCGGAAGATGCCCGTCATAGGGTTCGTTGTCGCCGACGCACAGGTCCGGTTCCGCCCGCAGGCGATCGATCAGGGCACGGGACAGGCGGCTGTCCAGATGCGAATGCAGCACCCCCACCTGCCAGGGCCGCGGCGGCCGCCCCTTCAGGCAGGGGGTGAAGCTGTGCATCGCCACAATCACCGTGTCGTCCCGCCGCGCCGCCAGCCGCGCCAGCGCGGCGTGATAGGGACGGTGAAGGGTATCCAGCCGCCGCTCCACCTCGGCCGCGTCGACGTGGCGGTTCGCGGGGATGATGGTGCCGTCGTAAAGCCGCATCACCAGCGTCGGATCGTCCTCCCCCCTATTCGGGTCGATCACGAGGCGCGAGAAGTCGGACAGGATCGCCGTGGCGCCCAGACGGTCCGCCAGCGCGACCGACAGCCCCGCCGCCCCGACGTCAAAGGCGATGTGGCGTTCCATGTCGGCCGGCGCCACGCCCAGATCGCCGCCGTTCACATCGGGCGGCACGCGGTTCGTCGCGTGGTCGCAGGTGATCAGGATTCGGGCATCCCGGGATTCGCCATGGATGGTGAAGGGGGTCACGGCCACTCCTTGTCGCATTTCCTTGCACTTCGGCCTATATGGCCCGGGGACGCGACAGATGCCAGCCGACGGATGTTGTGCGCTAACACGAATGCGGGCACAACGTTCGTCGAGGAATGGGAGAATTGAATGAGACGCCTTCGCAACGTCAAGATCGTGGCCACCCTGGGCCCTGCCTCCAGCAGCTACGAGGTGATCCGCGCCCTGTTCGAGGCCGGAGCCGACGTGTTCCGCCTGAACATGAGCCATGGCACCCATGACGACATCCGCGCCCGGCACGAGATCATCCGCCGGATCGAGACGGACACCGGCCGCCCCATCGGCATCCTGGCCGACCTCCAGGGGCCGAAACTGCGCGTGGGCGTGTTCGCCAACGGGGCCGAGGAACTGGCCGTCGGCACGCCGTTCCGCATGGACCTGTCGGACGTGCCGGGCGACGCCGTCCGCGTGAACCTGCCCCACCCCGAGATTTTCGCGGCGCTGGAGCCGGGAACCTCGCTTCTGGTGAACGACGGCAAGATCCGCCTGCGCGTGCGCGACTGCGGTCCCGATTTCGCCGATTGCGTGGTGGAGGTCGGGGGCACCATCTCCAACCGCAAGGGCGTGAACGTGCCGGACGTGGTGCTGCCGGTGGCGGCCCTGTCCGACAAGGACCGCCGCGATCTGGAGTTCGTGTGCGAACTGGGCTGCGACTGGCTGGCCCTGTCGTTCGTGCAGCGCCCCGAGGACGTGATCGAGGCGCGCGAACTGGCAAAGGGCCGCGCCGCCATCCTGTCCAAGATCGAGAAGCCGGCGGCGGTCAACGCCTATGACGCCATCCTTGAGGTGTCCGACGGCATCATGGTCGCGCGCGGCGATCTGGGCGTGGAACTGCCCGTGCACGCCGTGCCGCCGATCCAGAAGCGTCTGGTGCGCGGCGCCCGCGCGGCGGCCAAGCCGGTGATCGTGGCCACGCAGATGCTGGAATCCATGATCGATTCGCCCATCCCCACCCGGGCCGAGGTGTCGGACGTGTCCGGCGCGATCTACGAGGGCGCGGACGCGGTGATGCTGTCGGCCGAATCGGCCGCCGGCAGCTATCCGATCGAGGCGGTGACGACGATGAACAACGTCGCCATCTCGGTTGAAAGCGACCGCACCTACCGAGAGGTGATCGAGGCCAGCCGCCGCGCGAAACGCTCGACCGTGGCGGACGCCATCGTCGCAGCCTCGCGCGAGATCGCGGAAAGCACGCCGATCAAGGCGATCTGCTGCTTCAGCCAGACCGGCACCACCGTGTCGCTGGTGGCGCGCGAACGCCCCCGCGTGCCGATCATGGCCCTGACGCCCCTGATGTCCACCGCGCGCCGCATGACGCTGACCTGGGGCACGCACAGCGCGATCACCGACGTGCAGCACCGCTTCAAGGGCGCGGTCCTCGCCGCCGCCAAGGCCGCGCGCGACGACGGCTTCGCGACGATCGACGAATCCATCGTCGTCATGGCCGGCGTGCCCTTCAACCGCGCGGGCACCACGAACATCCTGCGCGTGGCCCCCTGCGACGAGCGCCTGATCGTCAGCGCCGAAAGCGAATGAGGCTTGCGGGGGCGGCGTTTTCCACCTATACGCCGCCCCCTGATACCCGTGCGCCCGGCCGACGTGGCATTGCCGTGGCGCACGTTCACAACTCGCAAGAGGAGATGAAAATGCCCAAGATGAAGACCAAATCGGCCGCGAAGAAGCGTTTCAGCTTCACGGCTTCCGGCAAGGTGAAGGCTGGCCCCGCCGGCAAGCGCCACGGCATGATCAAACGCTCGACGAAATTCATCCGCGACGTCACGGGAACGATGATCCTGTGCGCCTCGGACGAGAAGATCGTCAAGAAATACATGCCCTACAACCGGTAAGGAGAGCGTAGATGTCCCGCGTCAAATCCGGCGTTGTCACGCACGCCCGTCACCGTAAAGTCATCAAGGCGGCCAAAGGCTACTACGCCGCCCGTTCGACGAACTTCCGCACCGCGACCCAGGCCGTCGACAAGGCCAACCAGTACGCGACCCGCGACCGCAAGACCCGCAAGCGCACCTTCCGCGCCCTGTGGATCCAGCGCATCAACGCGGCCGTCCGTCTGTTCGACGCCGAGATGACCTATTCGCGCTTCATCAACGGTCTGGCCCTGGCCGGGATCGAAGTGGACCGCAAGGTTCTGGCGGATCTCGCCGTGCGCGAGCCCGAGGCGTTCAACGCCATCGCGGCCCAGGCGAAAAAAGCGCTCGTCTGATCTTCGACAAACCCCGCTTCGGCGGGGTTTTTCATTGCCTGCCTTGCCACCAAGCGCCCCTACGGCTAATCCAAGGCCGGACCAAGGAGGCCGGCATGGACGGGATCGACACGCTTCGCGACACATACCTCAACCGCATCAAGGATGCCGGGGATGAGGCTGCGGTGGAGGAGCTTCGCCTTGCCGCCCTTGGCAAGAAGGGCGAGATCAGCCTGAAGATGCGCGAGCTGGGCAAGATGACGCCCGAGGAGCGGCAGACCACCGGCGCCGCCCTGAACATCCTGAAGGACGAGATCGACGCCGCCTTGCGCGCGCGCAAGGCCGGTCTGGCCGATGTCGCGCTGGAACAGCGCCTCGCCTCCGAATGGCTGGACGTGACGCTGCCTGGCCGCCCGCGCCGCACCGGCACCATCCACCCCGTCAGCCAGGTCATGGACGAACTGACCGCGATTTTCGCCGACATGGGCTTTTCCGTGGCCGAAGGTCCGCAGGTCGAATCCGACTGGTACAACTTCGACGCCCTGAACATCCCGCCCGAGCATCCCGCCCGGCAGGAGCATGACACCTTCTTCATGCACCGCGCCGAAGGGGATGCCCGCCCGCCCCACGTGCTGCGCACCCACACCTCCCCCGTGCAGATCCGCGCGCTGGAAGCGAACGGCGCGCCCATCCGCGTGATCGCGCCGGGCCGCGTCTACCGCATGGACATGGACCAGACCCACACGCCGATGTTCCACCAAGTCGAAGGCCTCGCCATCGACCGCAACATCTCCATGGCGAACCTGAAATGGGTGCTGGAGGAGTTCTGCCGCGCCTTCTTCGAGGTGCCTTCGGTCGAATTGCGTTTCCGCGCCTCGCACTTCCCCTTCACCGAACCCTCGGCCGAGGTCGACATCCGCTGTTCGTGGAAGGACGGCCAGCTGAAGATCGGTGAGGGGGACAGCTGGATGGAAATCCTCGGCTCCGGCATGGTGCATCCGAAGGTGCTGCAGGCGGCGGGCGTGGACCCGACCGAGTGGCAGGGCTTCGCCTTTGGCATGGGGATCGACCGGATCGCCATGCTGAAATACGGCATCCCCGACCTGCGCGCCTTCTTCGAATCCGACCTGCGCTGGCTGCGCCATTACGGCTTTGCCGCGCTTGACATGCCGGATCTGGCGGGCGGGTTGAGCCGGTAATGCTTTGGACGCTTGGAGCGATTGGCGGGCTAAGCATCTCGGCGATCTCGTTTGTCGCCGGCCGAGTCTTCAGTCAATCTGAAGCCATTTTAGCAGACAAACGCCGAGTTTATGAGAAGTTTCTCGTAAGTTGCCCAGTTCCCAACGACGTCTACCTGCTCGAAGATGATCCAGAACGCCTAAAGCGAATGAAGAACTTCCAAGACGCTTATCAGACAATGCTGCTCTATGCCGCTCCAAGTGTAGTCATAGCGGTCAGCATCTATCTTGAGAAGTTCGCCGCCGCTGATGCTGCCATCTCGCCTAACACTGCTCCGCTGCACACGTCCTTCAAATCTGCATCGGTGGCCCACAACGATGTCATCCTAGAGATGAGACGTGATGGACTAGCTTGGTCAGCCTTCGGACACCGCGGAAAGACACGTTTACCTGTAGATGCTCTTGAGCAGGCTAAAAGGAAAATACAATGAGATTCACCCTATCCTGGCTCAAGACCCATCTCGACACGCAGGCGAGCCTTGACGACATCGCCTATGCCCTCACCGATCTGGGGCTGGAGGTGGAAGGCATCACCGACCCCGCGTCGAAGCTCCAAACCTTCACGCTGGCCAAGGTCCTGCACGCCGAACAGCATCCCGATGCGGACCGCCTGCGTGTCTGCCGTGTCCTGACGGACGAGGGCGAAAAGCAGATCGTCTGCGGCGCCCCGAACGCGCGTGAAGGCATCACGGTTGTCCTTTGCAAGCCCGGCGACTATGTCCCCGGCATCGACATCACGCTGGGCGTGGGCAAGATCCGCGGCGTCGAATCCCACGGCATGATGGCGTCCGAGCGGGAGCTGGAGCTGTCGGAAGAGCATGACGGCATCATCGAACTGCCCACGGGCGAGGTCGGAGAGCGGTTCGTCGACTGGCTGGCCGCGCACCGTCCGGGCACGGTCGATCCGATGATCCACATCAAGATCACGCCGAACCGCCCCGACGCCTTGGGCGTCCGCGGCATCGCGCGCGACCTGGCGGCCCGCGGCCTTGGCACGCTGAAGCCTCTGACGGTCGAACCCGTGCCGGGTGCCTTCCCCAACCCGATCGCGCTGCGTCTGGAAACGCCGGCCTGCCCGCTCTTTGCCGGTCGGGTGATCCGCGGCGTGACGAACGGCCCCTCCCCCGCTTGGCTGCAACAGCGGCTGAAGGCGATCGGGCTGCGGCCGATCTCGGCGCTCGTGGACATCACGAACCTTTTCACCTTCGACCTGAACCGCCCGCTGCACGTCTTTGACGCGGCCAAGGTGCGGGGCGATCTGGTGGTGCGCGAGGCGCGGGAGGGCGAGGAACTGCTGGCGCTGGACGGCAAGACCTATGCCCTGCGTCCCGGCATGGTGGTGATCGCCGACGATAACGGCGTCGAATCCCTTGGCGGCATCATGGGCGGCGAGGTGTCGGGCTGCGACGACGCGACCACCGACGTTTATCTGGAAGCCGCCTATTTCGACCCGATCACCACGGCCACCACGGGCCGCGCGCTGAAGATCAATTCGGACGCGCGCTATCGCTTTGAACGCGGCATCGACCCCGCCTTCACGGTGGACGGGATGGAGCTGGCCACGCGCCTGATCCTTGACCTGTGCGGGGGGGAGGCGTCGGAGGTGCAGGTCGCGGGAAGCGTGCCCGACACCGCCCGCGCCTACCGTCTGGACACTGACCGCGTCGTGTCGCTGGTGGGCATGGACATCCCGGCCGACCAGCAGCGCGCCACGCTCGAAGCCCTCGGCTTCCGGCTGGACGGCGACATGGCGCACGTCCCCTCCTGGCGCCCCGATGTTCTGGGAGAGGCGGATCTGGTCGAGGAGATCGCCCGCGTCGCCTCGCTGACCAAGCTGGAGGGCAAGCCCCTGCCCCGCACCGCGCCGGGCGTGCCGCTGCCGATCCTGACCCCGCTGCAACAGCGCGAAAAGATGGCGCGGCGGACGCTGGCCTCGCTCGGCTACAACGAATGCGTGACCTACAGCTTCATCAATGCCGGCGATGCGGCGCTGTTCGGAGGGGGTGCGGACGCGGTGCGGGTGGAAAACCCCATCAGCTCCGAGATGACGCATCTGCGGCCGGACCTGCTGCCGGGCCTGCTGCGCGCCGCAGCCCGCAATCAGGCGCGCGGCTTCACGGATCTGGCACTGTTCGAGGTCGGGCCCGCCTTCACCGGCGGCGAACCGGGCGAACAGGTGCTGCACGCCACCGGCCTTCTGGTCGGTGCCTCGGCCGCGCGCGATCCCTTCGCCTCGCGCCGCCCGGTGGACGTGTTCGACGCCAAGGCGGATGCCGAGGCGGTGCTGGCTGCCCTTGGCGCGCCCGCCAAGGTGCAGATCACCCGCAAGGTGGGCAGCTGGTGGCATCCCGGCCGTTCGGGTGTGATCGGCCTTGGCCCCAATGCCCTTGCCACGTTCGGAGAGGTGCATCCCCGCATCCTGCAGGCCATGGACGTCAAGGGGCCGGCGCTGGCCTTCACGATCCATGTGGCCGCCATCCCGCAGCCCAAGGTGAAGACGCCCACGCGTCCCGCGCTGAAGCTGTCGGACCTGCAGGCGGTGGACCGCGACTTCGCCTTCGTGGTGGACGCCCGGACCGAGGCGCTGACGCTGGTGAACGCCGCCGCCGGGGCCGACAAGGCCCTGATCGACAGCGTGCGCGTGTTCGACCAGTTCACCGGCGACAAGGCCGAGGCGCAGATGGGGCCGGGCAAGAAGTCCATCGCCCTGACCGTGCGCCTGCAACCGACCGAGAAGACGCTGACCGACAAGGACATCGAAGCGGTCAGCGCCAGGATCATCGAAAAGGTGACAAAGGCCACGGGCGCGACCCTGCGCGCCTGAGGCCTCTCAGACGGCGATGTTGTCGATCAGACGCACGCCGTCGATGCTGGCCGCCACAAGAAGACGGGCCGGACGGGACAGGGTTCCGACCGGCTCCAAGGTTTCGGCGTCGCACAGTTCCAGGTAGTCGACCGTGGCAAAGCCCGCGACGTGCAGGGCCTCCACCCCGACGCGCAGGGCCATGTCGGCCCCTTCGCCCCGCCGAACCGCCCGTGCGGCCCCTTGGAGCGCGTCGTGCATCGCCACCGCCGCGGCACGTGCCTGCGCCCCCAGACGGCGGTTGCGCGAGGACATGGCAAGGCCATCCGCCTCGCGCAGCGTCGGGCAGCCTTCGATGCGGATGGGCAGGTTCAGGTCCGTCACGAAGCGGCGCACGATCTGAAGCTGCTGCCAGTCCTTTTCGCCAAAGAACGCGACATCGGCCTGCGACATGGTGAACAGCTTTGTCACCACCGTCGCCATGCCGTCGAAATGCCCCGGCCGGTGCGTGCCTTCCAGCCGGTCGCCCAGCCGCTCCACATGCACGGTGGAGGCGAAGCCTGCGGGATACATCTCCTCCACCGAAGGCAGGAACACGGCGTCCACACCCTCCAGCAGGGCCAGATCCCGCGCCTCGTCCCGCGGATACTTGGCCAGATCCTCGGGGTTGTTGAACTGCTTGGGGTTCACGAAGATCGACACGATCACGCGGCCGCATTCGGCCCGCGCCCGTTCCACGAGACTCAGATGCCCGTCATGCAGCGCGCCCATGGTGGGAACCAGCCCGACCACGGCCCCGTCCGCCTTCCACGCCGCCACTTGCGCCCGCAGCTCCGCCACCGTCCGGACGATCATTTCGCGCTGTCCGCAAAGGAATGTTCGGCGGCCGGGAAGGTCCGCGCGCGCACTTCGGCGGCATAGGCGGCGATGGCCTGATCGGCCTCACCCGCCAGATGGGCGAAACGCTTCACGAATTTGGGACGGAAATCGGCGAACAGGCCCAGCATGTCGTCCACCACCAGGATCTGCCCGTCGCAGTCGGCGCCCGCCCCGATGCCGATCGTCGGCACGGCCACGGCGTCGGTGATGCGCCGCGCCAGACCTTGCGGGATCTTTTCCAGAACCACGGCGAAGGCCCCCGCTTCGGCCACGGCCACGGTGTCGGCCAGAACCCGGTCGCCATCCGCGTCGCGCCCCTGCACCTTGTAGCCGCCCAGCGTGTTCACCGCCTGCGGGGTCAGGCCCACATGACCCATCACCGGCACGCCGCGCGCGGTCAGGAAGGCCACCGTTTCGGCCATGGGGACGCCGCCCTCCAGCTTCACTGCCGCGGCACCGGTTTCACGCAACAGGCGGGCGGCGTTGCGGAAGGCCTGCTCGGGGCTACCCTCGTAGCTGCCAAAGGGAAGGTCGATCACGCACAGGGCGCGGGACAACCCGCGCATCACCGCCTGCCCGTGCAGGATCATCATCTCCATCGTGACGCCAAGGGTAGAGGGCAGCCCGTGCAGCACCATGCCCAGACTGTCACCCACCAGCGCCACATCGCAATGCGCGTCCACCAGTTTCGCCATGGGCGTTGTGTAGGCGGTCAGGCAGGCGATGGGCTCGCCACCCTTGCGGCCCCGGATGTCGGACGCCGTCAGGCTCCGGATCTGGACATTCGCGCTCATGTGGCCCCTCCGATGGTTGTGCGGAAAGGCTTATAGCGGCGCGCCCGTCCCGAGGCCAGCCTCAGCCGGCCAAGGCCAGCTGCGGCGCGGGCTCAATGTCGCCGTCCGCATCCTCGACCCACTGGCCTTCATAGGACAGGCTTTCGGCCTCGGTGCGCACCTTGACGCGGGTTCCCGTCTCGACCCGGTTGTAAAGGTCGATGATGTCCTGGTTGAACAGGCGGATGCACCCGGCCGAGCTGGCCCGCCCGATGGAGCGGTTGTCGATCGTGCCGTGGATCCGGTAATAGGTGTCGCGTCCGTTGCGGTAGAGGTAGAGCGCGCGCGCGCCCAGCGGGTTTTCCAGACCGCCCGGCAGGCCGCCCGCATATTCGGCGTAGAGTTCCGGCTGCGTGCGGATCATGTTCTGCGTCGGCGTCCAGTTCGGCCACTGGCGCTTCATGCCCACGGTGGCGTTGCCGCGGAAGGCCTTGCCCTCGGGGCCGACGCCCACGGCATAGCGCATCGCGCGCCCATTCCCCAGAACGTAGTACAACCGGCGCGCAAAGGGATCGACGACGATGGTGTTGGCGGCCTCGGGGCCGGTATAGGCCACTTCCTGGCGGACCTTCTCTTCGGACAGCAGGGTCGGGTCGACGGCCGGGATCAGGATGTCGCCGTCCTGGATCGGGGCATAATCAGGGTGAACGGCCGGGCGCGTCGCCTGGGGCGGCGTGGAGGCACAGGCGGACAGCAGCGCCATCGACAGGATGACAGCGACGTGGCGGATCTTGAGACGCACCGGTTTATTTCCCCATTCTCGACTTCTCACGCTGGGGAAACTGCGCCGGGGGGCCGGAAGGTCAACCCGCCTTGTGCCCTTTGGGCCAAAGGCGTGACCCGAAAGCCACCGTTTCAGCCATAGCTGCGCACCAATGCAGCGGCCACCAGCGACCATCCGTCGGCCACCACGAAGAAGGCCAGCTTGAACGGCAGGGACACCACGGCGGGCGGCACCATCATCATCCCCATCGACATCAGCACGGCCGACACGACCAGATCGATCACGAGGAAGGGCAGGAACAGAAGGAACCCCGTCTCGAACGCGCGCTGGATCTCGGACAACAGGAAGGACGGCACGAGGACCGAAAGCGGCGCGTCGGACACCGCGGGGACCGGCCCGTCACGCAGCGCCGCCAGCGCCTGATAAGCGTCGGGATCAAGGCGGGCCGCCATGAAGGTGCGGAAGGGTCCGGTGATGGCGGGCCAGGCGGTCTGCAGATCGGTCCGCCCCTCGGTCAGCGGCTGGACGCCGTTCACCCAGGCATCGGTCAGCACCGGGTCCATCACGAACCAGGTCAGGAACAGCGCGAGGCTGATCATCAGCATGTTGGGCGGCGCCTGCTGCAACCCGATGGCCTGACGCAGGATCGACAGCACCGTCACGATGAAGGGAAAGCAGGTGACCATGATGGCAAGGCCGGGCACCAGGCTCAGCACCGTGACAAGGGCGATCAGCTGGACCGTGCGTCCGGTGAGGGAATCGCCCCCCGCCCCCATGTCGAGGGTCAGCTGCTGCGCCGCGGCCGGCCCCGCCAGCAGGACCAGCAGCAGCGCCAGACGGGTCAAAGCGCGCCCCCGCCGCTGGCCACCTCGGTCAGGCGCACGGCCAGCTGGCCGGTCTGATCGCCCTCGCCTTCCTGCAGGACGCCCCGCGCGATCAGACGGTCGCCCACATACAGCTCCACCGGGTCCTCCACGCGGCGGTCCAGCGTCAGCACGGCGTCGCGCTGCATCTTCAAAAGCTCCCGCACCTGCGGGCGGGCCTTTCCGACCGACACGGTGATCTCGATCGGGACGTGGGAAAAGGGGCTGTCATCCATGGCGAAGCTCTTGATTCAGGGTGAAAAGGTCGTCCAGCGCCGACAGGATCTCGGTCACGGCGGCCGACGGGTCGATCCGCGTCTCGGCCGCGCCGCCCAGCACGCGGACGGTGCCGCGCGGGGCCTGCGGATCGACGTCGACGGTCAGGGGGAAGGTCGGGGCGGGCAGGTGGGGGCGCAGGGCGGCCAGATCCTCGGGGTGAAGCACAAGGCGGACCGGGCGTGCCGTGGCGGCGGCGGCCAGCGGGGCCACGGCCTCCGCCACCAGCGGGCCCAGCGCGGCCGAGGCCGCTTCGGGCAGCACGGCCCCAAGGATCTGGCGCAGCAGCGGGTCGAATTGCGCCAGCATCTCCTCCCGTGCACCGTTCCAAGCGAAGGCCATGTCCTGCAGGCTGCGCGACAGGGTTTCGGCCAGTTCCATGCCGGCGCGCTGCATCTGCGCCGCCTGATCCGCCTCGGCCTCGGCCCGGCCTTCGGCGCGGGCCAGCCGACGGATTTCCTCCAGCTCGGCCGCGTCGGTCAGAAGCACCTCGTTCTCGTCGAAGGATTCAAGCCGCAGGGGGATCATGCCCGTTCCTCCTTGTCCATCCAGCCGCGCAGGACCTCCACCGATTCGACCTGCCGCGCCTCGATCAGGCGGCGCAGGCGGGCGACGGGATCGGGCGCCTCCTCCACGGCCTCGGCCTCGGCGATCTCGCCCTGCAGCGGGGCGGTGCCGGGCAGGGCCAGCAGCGGCGGCTCGATCGCCAGCGGTTCGGGGCGGCGCGTCAGGATCGGGCGAACCACGAACAGGCCCAGGATCAGCGCCACCAGCGCCAGCACCCCAATCTGCACGATCTGCATGAGGTTGAGGTTGCCCAGGGACGACAGCATCCCCGCCTCGGCCAGCGTGCCTTCGGGCGCGGCGCTGGCGTCGAACTGCAGGCTGCGCAGCGTCAGCGCGTCGCCCCGCTTTTCGTCCAGCCCCACGGCCGAGGCAACGAGGTCGCGCAGCGCCTGCATCTCTTCTTCCGGGCGCGGAGCCCAGCCGTCGTCGGTGCGCAGCCCGTCTACAAGGACGGCCACGCTGATCTTGCGAATGTCGCCCGGCTGGCGCAGCAGGTCGCGCTGCGTTTCCGACACCTCGTAATTCACCGTTTCCTGCGTTTCAGAGGTGTTGCTGCGCCCTTCCCCGCCTTCCTGCGCAGCGTCCCCGTCGGGCAGGTTCGACGCCACCGTGACCGCGCCCGAAGGCCGGGTGTCGCTGGACGTCTTTTCCGTGGTTTCCTGGCTTACGGGAACGCGGCCCTGCGGATCGAATCGCCGTTCCACGATCTGCTCGCGCTCGGTTTCCAGCTCCACCGCGACCTCCACCACCGAATGGCCGGGGCCCACGCGGGCGGCCAGAAGGCGTTCGACGTTCTGGCGCAGCTGTTCGGCGCGGTCGGTGGCGGGGGGCGTGGCGTTGGTGTCGATCAGCCCGCGCTGGCTGTCGATGACAGCCACATCCTCCACCCGCATGCCGGACACGGCGCCTGCGACCAGCGACTGCACGGCCTTGGCCTGCGCAGGCGTCAGCCCCGCACGGCTGGCCGTCAGCGTCACGCTGGCGGTGGGCGTCATCTCGCGCCGGAACACCTGCCCGTTTTCGGCCGCGATGTGCACGCGGGCGGATTTCACCTCGGGCATGGCCAGGATCGTCCGGGCCAGCTCCCCTTCCTTGGCGCGCAGATAGGCCGCGTCGAACATCTGCGACGTGGTGCCGAAGCCCGACAGTCCGTCCAGAATCTCATACCCTGCGGCGCCGGAATCGGGCAGGCCCTGGCTGGCCAGCATCATCCGCAGGCGGTCGCGTTCCGTCACGTCCACGCGGATCGAATCGCCTTCGATCACATAGGCGACGCCCTGCTGTTCCAGCGCGGTCACGACCTCCCCCGCCGATTGGGGATCAAGGCCGGAATAAAGAAGCCCCATCTCCGGCGTGGTGGCCACGCGCGACAGGATCAGGATCGCGGCGAACATCGCCAGGGTCGCCCCCACCACCACCGCCTTGCGTGCAAGGGTCATGGCCTTCCACAGGGACAGCACGTTCTGCATGTCGCAACACCTTGTCTTTCAACGCCTTCATGGGCTTCTGCCCTTGGGCCTGTTTGCCGCATCGGCCTTAACAATCGGTTAGTGGAATGCCGCCTATAACCCCCTCGACGCAGAAAGGCGGAGACGAAGATGGCGGATATCGCGGTTCAGCAGGACGCACCTGCGAAGCCTTCGCGCCTGCCCCTGATCCTGGGGGCGGTGCTGGCGCTGGTGCTGGGGGGCGGCGGCTTCTACGCCGCCTATTCGGGGCTTCTGACCCTGCCCGGCAAGCACGACGAATCGGTGGCCGAACTGCCGCCCGTGGCCTTTGTCGCGCTGGACCCGATGGTCGTGTCGCTGGGCCAGGCCGACAGCCGCCAGCACCTGCGCTTCGCCGCCCAGCTGGAGGTGGCGCCCGAACATCAGGCCGAGGTGGACCTGCTGAAGCCGCGCATCCTCGACGTGCTGAACGGCTACCTGCGCGCGGTATCGGTCAACGACCTCGACAACCCCGCGCATCTGGTGCGCCTGCGGGCGCAGATGCTGCGCCGCATCCAGATCGTGACCGGAGAGGGGCGCGTGCGCGACCTTCTTGTCACCGAATTCGTTCTGAACTGAAGGGGCGCGGCGATGGACGTGATCGCAGACATCCTGCTGGCGGCCGGCGCGTTCGGGGCGGCCTTCTACTGCCACATCCTGGGGCGCCGGCTGCGCGCCTTCGCCCGGCTGGAAGGCGGCATGGGCGGCGCGATCGCCGTGCTGTCCCAGCAGGTCGACGACATGACGCGCACGCTGGCGGCAGCTCAGACCACCGCCGGCGATTCGGCCGACCGGCTGGAGGAGCGGGTGGCCCGGGCTGAGGCCGCGGCCAAGCGGCTGGAACTGCTTCTGGCCTCGCTGCACGACCTTCCGAAGGAGCCGGCGCAATGACCGGCGGCCGCGCCCTTGTCATCACGGCGCTGCTTCTGGCCTCGGCCGGGGCGATGCGGCTGGGATCGGGCGTGGGCTCGGCGCTCGCCCGGGTGCCGGACCCCACCCCGGCGGTCACGGCCGAAGCCACGCCCGCCATCTGCCCACCCCCGCCCGCCGCCTTGGTCGAAGCGCTGCGCCAGCGCGAGGCGCAGATCGTGACGCAGGAGGCCGCGCTGGCCGAACGTCGCGCCGCGCTGGATCTGGCGGCGCAGGCGATTGACGCACGTCTGGCCGAACTGTCCTCCGCCGAGGCGCGTCTGTCCGACACGCTGGCCCGCGCGGATGGCGCGTCCGAAAACGACCTCGCGCGGCTGACCGCGGTCTACGAGGCGATGAAGCCCAAGGACGCCGCCGCGCTCTTCACGCAGATGGAGCCCGACTTCGCCGCGGGCTTCGTCGGCCGCATGAAACCCGAGGCTGCGGGCGCTGTCATGGCGGGCATGCCCTCGGACACCGCCTATGCCATCAGCCTCTTGCTGGCCGGGCGCAACGCACTTGTCCCGAAGGAATAGCGGATGCTGGGTATTGTCGGAATCGCGGTGATCTTCGTGATGGTCTTCGGGGGCTACGTGGTCGCCGGGGGCAAGATGGGCGTCATCCTGCACTCCCTCCCCTATGAGATGGCGATGATCGGCGGGGCGGCCATCGGGGCGTTCCTCCTGGGCAACGACATGGCGACGGTGAGGGCCACGCTGCGCGACGTGAAGAAGGTGTTCAAGGGCGCCCACTGGAAGCCCGCCGACTATCAGGACCTGCTGTGCCTGCTGTTCGAACTGATCCGCATCGCCCGCTCCAACCCCATCGCGCTGGAGGAGCATATCGAGAATCCTGCCAGCTCCACCGTCTTCGGGCGCTATCCGCGCATCCAGTCCGACCATGAGGCAGTGGACCTGATCTGCGACACGCTGCGCGCGGCCTCCATGAACTACGACGATCCCCATCAGGTGGAGGAGGTGCTGGAAAAGCGGATGGAGGCGAATGCCCACCACGCCCAGATCACCAGCCACGCGCTTCAGACCATGGCCGACGCGCTGCCCGCTCTGGGCATCGTCGCAGCCGTGCTGGGGGTGATCAAGACCATGGGTTCCATCGATCAACCGCCGGAGATTCTGGGCGGCATGATCGGCGGCGCGCTGGTCGGCACCTTTCTGGGCGTGTTCCTGGCCTATGGCCTGGTCGGCCCCTTCGCCACCCGCCTGAAGACCGTGGCCGAGGAGGACGGCCATTTCTACGCCCTGATCCGCGAGGTTCTGGTGGCCAACCTGCACGCCCACCCGGCCAACATCTGCATCGAGGTGGGCCGCCAGAACGCGCCCCACCATTTCCGCCCCGGTTTCAACGATCTGGACGCGGCCCTGCGCAGCTTGAAAGAGGCGGCATGAGACATCTTCTGGCCGCCGCCTTCTGCCTGGCCGCCACGAGCGTCGCGGCGCAGACGGTCACCGTGCGATCGGGCGCGCATCCGGGATATTCCCGGCTGGCCTTCGATCTGCCGGTTCCGCGTCCGTGGCAGCTTGGGCGCGACGATGCGGGCTATGTCCTCAGCCTACCGCCGGGTGTGGACCTGAACCTGTCCCGCGTCTGGCCCGCCATCGGGCGCAACCGCATTGCCGGCCTGCGGACCGAAGGGGACCGCCTGCATCTTTCCCTTGGCTGCCGGACCTGCCACGCGATCGCGTTCGAAACCGGGAACGGCACGCTCGTGATCGACGTGAAGGACGGCACACCCCCCTCCGGTTCCCGGTTCGAGGAACGGCTGGCCCTTGCGCCCCTGCGTCCGCGCGCCCGCCCGGATCGGCCGGACGGCCCCGCCCTCCCCCCCGTCGCCGGTTACGACTGGACGGAGATACCGCGCGTGCCGGTGGATGTCCCGATCTCCCCGGCGCTCGATCCCTTCCGCGACGCGGTGCTGCGGCAGCTGGCCGACGGCGCCGCCCGCGGCGTGGTGGAGATGGTGGAGACGCCTCCGCCCCGCCCCGCCTCCGGCCCCCTGCCCCCCCAGATGCGGATGGGGGAGGAGCCGGGCTTCATCGAGGATCCCGACGCGCCCCTGACGGCGGAAGGCCGGACCTGCATCGCCAACGACCAGCTGGACCTCGCCTCCTGGGGGAACGAAATGCCGGTAGCGCAGGGCTTCGGCCCCGCCCGAGACGCGCTGGAGGGGGAGTTTGACGTTCCCGATCCGGACGCGGTGGAACGCGCGGTGCGCTACTACCTCTTCCTCGGCTTCGGAGCGGAAGCGCGGCAGCTGTCCGCGATCTACCCTATCGATGCCGAAGATCGCCGTTTGTTTGACGCCCTTGGCCGGATCATGGACAACGAACCGGTGACCGATCCCCTGCTGGAACCCATGGCCGGCTGCGACGGGGCGGCCGCGTTGTGGGGCATCCTGTCCCTTCCCCGCGCCCGGGTGGGGGAGCCGGAGAACGCGGGCGCCGCCCTTCAGGCCTTTGTGGCGCTGCCCCAGCATCTGCGCCGCAACCTCGCGCCGCAGCTGGTGGAACGGTTCACGCAGCGCGGCGACGTGACCTCCGCCGGGATCGCGCGCGATGCGGTGCTGCGGGCCGAGCCCGACCCGGATCCCGCCACCCGCCTTCTGGTGGCTCGCCAGGCCGAGGATGACGGCGCCAAGCTGGCCGCCATTGTGTCCGATGGCGGCCACAACGCGGACGAGGCGCTGATCGCCCTCGCCGACCGCCGCCTGACCGGGCGGGAGCCGTTGGACGAAGGCACGCTGGTCGCGATCCAGGCCCTGCTGAAAGAACGCACGGGCGGAGAGGAGGAGGCGCATCTGCGGCGTCTGGTGACGCTGGGCCTCGCCTCCCTGACCCGATTCGACGAGGCGTTCGCGGAACTGCGCAAGGCCCCGGACGCCGAGGCGGAGTTGTGGGACTGGCTGGCCCGCACGGGCGGCGAAGACACGCTTCTGCGCCACGCGGTCCTGCCGCAATCCGCCGTGCCCCCGGCCCTACCGCCCGCCACGCGCCTGACGCTGGCCGACCGGCTGACCGCGCTGGGCCTGCCCGATCCGGCGCTGCGCTGGCTGCCCGCCGATCCCGTGACGCCGCCGGAACGCCTGTCCGCCGCCCGCGCGCAAATGGCGCGCCGGGACGCGCGCGAGGCGCTGCGCCTGATCGCCGGACTGGACGGCGACGACGCGGAGGCGATCCGCACCGCCGCCGAGGCGCAGCTGTCGGACCCCGCCGCCCCCCGCGTGATCGAAGCGCAGGATCTTCTGGACGCGGCGCCCAACACCACCGCCGGCGCGCTGGCGCAGGGCCGCGCGCTGGTCACGGACGCCGCCGACGCCCGCGCCCGGATCGAGGCGCTGCTGAACGCGACGGCCCTGCAGTAACCGGGCGGAAAGGATTCCCGCCCTAACCTGCCCCGGACAGCGGCAAAGCCGCGCGACGATTGGGTGAAACCCGTGAAGGCCTTGTGCTTCCTTGTGATGCTGCTGCTTCCGCAGGCCGCGCTGGCCGCGCGCGATCCGTCCATGCTGTGCGAACAGGCGGCCCAAGTCGCGTCACGCCGCGAAGGCGTGCCGCTGGACGTGATGCGCGCACTGACGCTGACGGAAACCGGCCACCGCCGCGACGGCGCGCTGCGCCCCTGGCCCTGGGCCATCAACCGCGCGGGCGAAGGCCACTGGTTCCAGACGGAAGCCGAGGCGCTGGCCTTCGCCACCTCCACCCTTGCCCAAGGTGCACGCAATTTCGACGTGGGATGCTTCCAGCTGAACCACCGCTGGCACGCCGACGGCTTTCCCAACCTGCGCATGATGTTCGACCCGGTGGAAAACGCGCTCTATGCCGCGCGCTTCCTGCGCCGCCAGTACGACCAGACGGGCGACTGGACGCGGGCCGCCGGGGCCTATCACTCGCTGACGCCGGAACACGCCACCCGCTACAGCGCCCGCTTCGCCCAGCTGCGTCAGGGATTGGGCGTCCCGCAGGAGGTGGCGCTGATCGAACCGCGCGTGAACAACTTCCCCCTTCTGCGCGGCGGGCGCGGAAGTGCCGGATCGCTGGTGCCTGCCGGCGGCCTTGGCCTGCGCCTGATCGGAAACTGAGATGACCGTCCGCTCGCTCTATCACCCCACGGTTCTTCTGGCGCTGGCACTGACGGCGGTCATCGTGATGATGGTCCTGCCCGTGCCCGCCTGGGCGCTGGACGTGGGCCTTGCCATCTCGTTCGCGCTGGCGATCCTGATGCTGACGGTGACGCTGTTCATCGAACGGCCGCTGGATTTCTCGGCCTTTCCGACGATCCTTCTGGCCTCGCTCGTGCTGCGTCTGGCGCTGAACGTCAGCTCCACCAAGCTGATCATCGGACAGGGCCACACCGGCACGGACGCCGCCGGCCACGTGATCGAGCAGTTCGCCTATTTCGTCATGGGCGGCAACATCCTGCTGGGGATCGTGATCTTCTGCGTGCTGTTGATCGTGAACTTCATCGTCATCACGAAAGGCGCCGGCCGCATGGCCGAGGTGGGGGCCCGCTTCGCGCTGGACGGGATGCCCGGCAAGCAGCTGGCGATCGACGCCGACATGGCCGCCGGCGCCATCGACCACACCGAGGCAAAGGCCCGCCGCGAACGCGAACTGGCCGAAACGAACTTCTTCGGCGCGCTGGACGGCGCGTCGAAATTCGTGAAGGGCGATGCGGTGGCGGGCCTGCTGATCACCGGGCTGAACATCGTCGTCGGGCTGATGGCAGGCATCTTCCTGCACGACATGCCCGCTGGCCGCGCGTTCGAAACCTACGCCATCCTGACGGTGGGCGACGGCCTTGTGGGGCAGATCCCGGCGGTCCTCATCTCCATCGCGACGGCGCTTCTGCTGACACGCGGCGATGCGCGGGGCACGGCCGACATCGCCTTCTTCGAACAGCTGGGCCGCTATCCGGCAGCGCTGGGAACCGTGGCCGCGCTGATGGCCATGTTCGCCATCGTGCCGGGCATGCCCTTCCTGCCCTTCATCTGCGCCGCCGCCGCGCTGGCCGCCGGCGCGTGGTTCGGTGCGAAGCGGAAGAAACAGCCCCCGGTGGCCGAGGTGGAGGCGGCCCCGGCCCAACGTTCCATGGGTGACATCCTCGATTTCGACGACATCCACATCGAATTCGCCCCCGACCTGGTGCCGATGGTGCTGGACCCGGCCACGGGGCTCGATGCACGCATCAACAACATGCGCACCCACATCGCCAGCGCCTTCGGCCTGATCCTGCCCGAGATGCGGCTGACGGACGAGGCCGCCCTGCCCCCCGGCACCTACCGCATCCGCCTGCACGGGGTGGAACGCGCGCGCGACCGTCTGCGCCCCGACCGGGCGCTGGCGCTGCTGGTGGACGGCGTTCTCGCCCCCGACGGGGAAGACGTGCGCGAACCCGTCTATGGCGCCGCCGCCCGCTGGATCCCCCGCGACCGGCACGAGGATGCCGCCTTGGCCGGCATGACCGTGGTCAGCCCGGCCGAGGTTCTGGCGACCCACCTGCTGGAGGTGCTGAAGATCAACCTTGGCCGTCTTCTGACGCTGAAGGGCCTGCGCCGCCTTCTGGACGAATTCACGAACCTGTCCGATCCCGCCCGGTCCGCCGCGAACCGCCGCCTTTTGGACGAACTGGTGCCCGACAAGGTGCCGGTCGATCTGCTGCTGTCCGTCCTGCGCCTGCTGCTGGAAGAGCGGGTGTCCATCCGCAACCTGCCCCTGATCCTGGAGGCGATCGCCGAAGGCCGCAGTCTCGGCACGCCCGAGGCGGTGACGGAGCATGTGCGCCAGCGCCTCGGCTTCCAAATGGTGGCCGAGCTGCGGCGCGGCGACGGGACGATCCCCCTGATCCAGCTGGCGCAGGAATGGGAGCAGACCTTTGCCCGCCACACGATGGACGGCGCGCGCGACGTGGCCCTGCCCCCCGACCTGTTCAACCGCCTGGCTGCGAACCTGGCCGGCCAGCTGAACAAGGCGGCCGAGATGGGGGCCCATCCGGCCATCGTCACCTCCACCCTTCGTCGCCGGTTCCTGCGCACGGTGGTGGCGGCCAAGGGTCTGGGGGCGCCGGTCCTGTCCTATGACGAGATCGGTCTGGACGCCAAGCCCGCGATGATCGGCGTGGTGGCGGCGTGACCGAACTGTTCGCGATCCTGACCCAGCTGACGGGGCAAAGTGAGGAGATCTGGCGGCAGGGCTTTGCGATCTTCCTGCGGCTGGGGGCCCTCGCGGCGTTGTTGCCGGGCTTTGGCGAGGCGGCGGTGCCGCAGCGGGTGAAGCTGGGTCTGGCGCTGGCCTTCACGCTGGTTGTCGCCCCGGGGGTGGAGGTTCCGGCGCTGACCCTTGGCGGCTATGGCGCCGAGGTGGTGGTGGGTCTGGCCCTGGGTCTGGGGCTGCGCCTTCTGGTGCTGGCGCTGCAAACGGCGGGGGCGATGATCGCCAACGCCACATCCTTGTCGCAGATCCTGGGCGGGGCGGGCGAACCCCAACCCGCCATCGGCCATCTTCTGACGATGGGGGGGCTGGCGCTGGCCATGGCCGCCGACCTGCACCTGCGGGTGGCAGAGTTCCTGATCCTGTCCTATCGCCTCTTCCCCGTCGGCCTGCTGCCCGATTCGGGCGGGATGGCGGAGTGGGGGACGGCGCAGGTGGCGCAGGCCTTCCACCTCGCCTTCGTGCTAGCCGCGCCCTTTGTCGCGGGATCGCTGATCTACAACGTCGCGATCGGCATCATCAACCGCGCGATGCCGCAACTGATGGTGTCCATGATCGGGGCGCCCGCGCTGGGTCTGGGCGTGCTGATCCTTCTGGCCATCCTGACGCCGCTGGTGCTGACGGTCTGGCTGTCCCACCTCAACGGCTGGCTGGAGCGCCCCTTCGGATGAGCGAGGGCGCCGAGAAGGAACACGAACCGACCCAGAAGAAGCTGGACGACGCGCGCGCCGAAGGCGACATACCGCGGTCCCAGGATCTGACATGGGCGGCGGTTCTGGGCGGCTTCGTCCTTGCGGCGGCGATGGCGGGGCCGGCGGCCCTTCAGAAGGCGGGCGAGACGGCGGAGGTTCTGCTGGATCAGGCGGACCGGCTGGCCCCCCTGATGTCCACCAGGGCCGGCGCGCCGATCGCCGGGCTGATCCTGCAACTGGGGCTGGCCATGTGGCCGTTCCTGCTGATCCCGATGGTGGCCGCGATGCTGGCGCTGGTGGTGCAGCGCGCCGTCGTGGTGACACCGAAGAACCTTGCCCCCAAGTCATCCCGCATCTCCCCCCTGTCCAATGCCAAGCAGAAGTTCGGACCGGAGGGTCTGGTCGAGTTCGGCAAGAGCCTTGGGAAGATGCTGATCATCGGGGCGCTGCTGGTCTGGTTCCTGCGCAGTGAATCCGACCGGATCATGGGGATGCTGTATCTGGATCCCAGCGGGGCGATGTCGGTGATGCTGGGCATGGTGACCCGGTTCCTGGGGCTGGCCTTCGGCGTGGCGCTGGTGATCGGGGGGGCCGACTTCCTGTGGCAGCGCCTGCGCTTCACCAAGCGCAACCGCATGTCCCGGCAAGAGGTGGTGGACGAGCACAAATCCTCCGAAGGCGATCCGCACATGAAGCACCAGCGCCGCCAGCGGGGCATGCAGATCGCGATGAACAAGATGCTGGCCGAGGTGCCGAAGGCGGATGTCGTGCTGGTGAACCCGACCCATTACGCCGTCGCCCTGAAATGGGACCGGGCGGCGGGGCGCGCGCCCGTCTGCGTGGCCAAGGGCGTGGACGAGGTGGCAGCCCGCATCCGTGAACGCGCGGCCGAGGCGGGCGTCCCGATCCACCGCGATCCGCCCGCGGCCCGCGCGCTCCACGCCTCGCTGGAGGTGGGGGACACCATCCACCCCGATCATTACCGTGCCGTCGCCGCTGCGATCCGCTTCGCCGACGCCATGCGCAAGAAGGCAAAGGAACGCGGATGAACCGTCTGGACCGGCTGAAGAAGATCGCGGACCTGATCCTGGACACCAAGCTGGCGGAGGTGCAGGCCGCCGACCGCGCGCGGCGCGAAAGCCTGGGGCATCTGGACAGCCTGCAGGTGCCGATGGTGATCGAGGATCCGGCCAGCGCCCGTGTCGCGCTGCGCTATGAACAATGGGCCGACGCGCGGCGGGCCGAGATCAACGTGACCCTGGCCCGCCAGACCGCCGAATGGCTGGAAGCGCAGGACCGTGCCCGTCTGGCCTTTGGCCGGGCGCAGGTTCTGCGGAAGCTGTGATCAGCTGTCCTGCCGCATGATGTCCACGATCAGGACATCGCTCAGCATGTCGCCCAGCACGCGCTCCCCCGCCTCCAGCAGGGACCGGCGCAGCACGACCAGGTTGTCGGCGTCGGTGAAGCTGCCCTGGAAGCCGCCGGTGTTGGCGAAATCGAACAGGACCTGCAGGAAGCTGTCGCGCAGCTTCGGTTCGCGCGCGAAGACGGCCTCTGTCTCACCGGCGGTGACTTCCAGGCTTAGCGACAGCACGACCATGGAGGTGACGCGCCCGGTGGCCACCACGGGGATGACGAACTGGTTGCTCAGCTTGACATAATCGTGGTCGGTCGCCTTGGCCTCGGGGGCCGCGGGGGCGTCCTCTTCCGGCTCGGGCGGCGTGTGCAGGAACAGGCCCGCGCCCACGCCGGCACCGGCGCCCACCAAGATCAGGATCAGGGGCAGAAGGATCTTCTTCATCAGAACGGCATCAGGATGTCGGTGACCTGCTGGCCATAGCGGGGCTGCTGCACGTCGGTGATCTGGCCACGCCCGCCATAGGAGATCTGGGCCCCCGCGATCTTGTCATAGGTCACCTCGTTCTGGCGGGTGATGTCGGCGGGGCGCACGTAGCCCGTCACCTTCAGGTCCCGCAGTTCGTAGTTCACCCGAACCTCCTGCCGGCCCTCGATCCGCAGGACGCCGTTGGGCAGTTCCTCCACCACCGTGGCGGCGATGCGCAGTTCCAGCGTCTCGTTCCGCTTGGTGGACCCGTCGCCTTCATAGCTGCTGGTGGAGGCGGTATCCACAGCGTTGGCCATCGACGCCCCGTCCGGCAGGTGACGGTCCACGCGCTGCGGGATGCCGAACAGCGAGGGCACCTTCATCGTGTCGCTGCCCGCGCGCGTCCGGCCCGAGGTGTTCGACATCTCGGCCCGGTCGTCGATCTCGATCACGACGGTCAGGATGTCGCCGCGGTGTTCCGCCCGCCGGTCGCTGAGAAGCGCCGTGCGGTTCCCGGTCCAGAGCGATGAGGTGGCCGCCGGGGTGGCCTGCTGGCTCGATTCCGGCAGGGGCGTCGCATAAAGGGCGTGGTACTGGTAGCTGTCCTGCTGGGCGGCGAAGTCGGGGGCCTTGCCCACTTGGGACAGGCGGCCGCAGGCGGACACTCCGGTGGACAGGGCAATCAGGCAGATCAGGGCGGCGCGCATGGGTTCTCCTACAGGCCGGGGCCGACAACCACCCGGCCATCGTTCGCGATGCGGCCGGTCACGGTGGTGCGGGATTGAAGGTTCATCACGCGGATCACGTCGCCCACCCCGCCGCGCCCAAGGGCACGGCCTTCGGTCAGGATCGACAGACCTCCCGCGTGATAGCTGAGAGGGACAAGCTGGTTGCGGTCCACGATGGCGGGTGGGCCGATGTCCTCGGGGCGGATCGGGCGGCCGGCGTAAAGCGCGACCCGCGCCTCCATCCCGACGGCCAGAAGCGGATCGTCCAAGGCGCCCGGCACGGCGCCGGGGGCAAGCTTGACGTCCTGTTCGGAAATTACGGTTTCGGCCCGCAGGGTGCGGGCGGCCAGAACGGTGTCCGCCTGCCCCGCCAGCGGCGACAGGCACAGGATCAGGGCAAGGGCGGGACGGATCATTTCACCTGCACCGTGGCCGACAGCATCTCGTCCGCGGCGGTGATGACCTTGGAGTTCAGTTCGTAGGCGCGCTGCGCCTTGATCAGCTCCGTCACCTCGCGCACGGCATCGACGGAACTGTCCTCCAGATAGCCTTGGCGCAGGGTGCCCAAACCGTCCTCGCCCGGGACGCCCTGCATCGGCGGGCCCGATGCTTCGGTTTCAAGGAAGAGGTTCGAACCCTGCGCCTCCAGCCCCTTGGCGTTGGTGAAGTTGACGAGGTTCATCTGGCCCAGAAGCTGCGGCTGAACAGCGCCCGCGAAATAGGCGTAGACCTCGCCCGCCGCGTTGATCGACACGCTGCTGGCGTCGTCGGGAATGGTGATGCCGGGAGCGACCTCATGCCCGTCGGCGTTCACGATCAGGCCGTCGGCCGACCGTTTCATCGCCCCGTCGCGGGTGTAGGCGGCGGTGCCGTTGGGCAGCGTCACCTCAAGGTAACCCGCGCCTTCGATGGCCAAATCCAGATCGCCGCCGGTCTGCGCCAGCGACCCCTGCGCCAGCACGATCGACACGGAAGACGGGCGCACGCCCATGCCCATCTGCACGCCGGTGGGCAGCATCGTCCCATCCTCGGCCGCGATGGTGCCGGGGCGGGCGACCTGCTGGTAATGCAGGTCCGCGAAATCCGCGCGGCGGGCGTTGTAGCCGGTGGTCGACATGTTCGCGAGGTTGTTCGACACGGTGTCAACCCGCATCTGCTGGGCCGCCATGCCGGAGGCCGCGATCTGAAGGGCGTTCATGGGCGGTCCTTATTGTCCAAGGGTCTGGATGGCGGTTTTCAGGCGGTCGTCCTCACGGTCGAGGAAGCTCTGCCCCATCTCGTAGGCGCGCTGGACCTGGATCATCCGGGCCACCTCCGCGATCGGATCCACGTTCGACCCTTCGAGGCTGCCCTGAAGGATCGTGCCTTCGGCGGGTTCGGTCTCCCCCGCCTCGAACAGGGTGCCGCCTTCGTGGCGCAGGGCGTTGCGGTCGGTGGGCAGGAACAGGCCGATCCGCGCCAGGGGCTGGCCTTCGGCCGACAGGGTGCCGTCCTGCGCCACGGACACGAGGCCTGCATCGGGCGGCACCATGATGGGCGCGCCGCCATCGTCCAGAAGCGAGTGGCCGTCGGCGTTCACCAGCATCCCCTCAGCCGAGGGGGTGAAGCTGCCGGCGCGCGTCAGACGCTCCCCCTGCGGGGTTTGCACGGCAAAGAACCCGTCGCCGCGGATCGCGAAGTCGAACGCGGCGCCGGTGGCGGTCAGCCCCCCTTCCGTCAGGTCGATCTGGCGAGTGGAGGCGGTGGCCATGGACAGCGACGGCGCCTCCTCCAGCCGCTTCACGTGTTCGGAAAACACCACGCCTTCGCGCCGGAAGCCGGTGGTGGACAGGTTCGCGATGTTGTTCGCGACCGTCTGCATCTGGTGCATCAGGCCTGATTGCCGCGTCAGCGTGACGTATCCCGACGCGTCCATCAGGGCCCCACGATCCGGGGCAGCACCCCGTTCTGGAAGAAGGACACGAGGGTGGAGGTCATGAAGCTCATGGACACCCAGAAGACGGCCAGCATCGTGGCCACCTTGGGCACAAAGGTCAGCGTCATCTCCTGCACCGAGGTGAGGGCCTGGAAGAGGCCGATGACCACGCCGGCGATCAGCGCCACCGCCAGAAGCGGGGCCGAGATCTGGACCGAGATCCAGAGCGCCTGGCGCAGCATGTCGAAGAGCGCGTTCTCGTCCATGGTCAGATCTGCATCCGCAGGATTTCCTGATAGGCCGCGACCACCTTGTCGCGCACCGTCACGGCGGTTTCGACGGCCATCTCGGACGCCGACAGCGCCTGCACCAGGGCGTGGGGATCGGCCCCGCCCGTCATGGCGGCGGCGGCCGTGCTTTCGCCCTGCTGAAGGACCTTGGCGAAGTCGCTGGCCGCGCCCAGAAGGCCGCCGGCGGCGGGTTCCGTCGCGGGGCGGGCCTTGACGTAGCCCTGCGCGGCGAATGTTGCGCTGATATCCATTGCGGACCCTTTTTAACGGCGAAGAAGGTCGAACAGGCCCTGCGTCATCTGACGTGCCTGGTCGAACATGCGAAGGTTGGCCTCGTAGCTGCGCTGCGCTTCCCGGGCGTCGGCGATCTCCACCACCAGATCGACATTGGAACTGTCGAAATGGCCCGTGTCGTCGGCCAGCGGGTTCGAGGGGTCGTAGACGCTGGTCAGCGGGCTGCGGTCCAGCTGCACGGGGCCGGTGGAAACGCCGCCCTGCAGCGTTTCGGCAAAGCTGACTGTCTTGCGGTGATAGCCGGGGGTGTCGGCGTTCGCGATGTTTTCCGACACGTGGCGCAGGCGCTGCGTTTGCGCCGTCATCCCCGAGGCGGAGAGCGAAAGGGACTGGAGAAGATCGCTCATCCCTTGTTGCCAAGGCTGGCGCGCAGGATGTCGGACGTGGCGCGGTAGATGGACAGGGCCATGTCGTGCTCCTGCCGGATCTCCACCGCGCGGACCATCTCCTGGTCCAGCGACACGGTGTTGCCGTTGGGATCCTCGCTCAGCGAGGATTGCACGACCTGCGCGGTGGTAGACGCGCCGCCGCCGACATGGCCCGGACGCGTGGCGCGCAGGCCGCCGGTTTCGGCATAGCTCTGGCCGAAATCGGCCAGGTCGCGCGCCTTGTAGCCGGGCGTGTCGGCGTTGGCGATGTTCTGCGCCACCAGCCCCTGCCGGGCCCCGGCATGTTCGGCCATGGCATGCGCCATCTTCACGATCTTCAGACTTTCAAACATCGGGGCTTCTCCCTCGATCACCTTTCACCTTGGCTTAAGGGTGATTCCTTTAGAAAAGGTAAGCATCGGAAAGGAGCGACCATGTCCGTATCGTTCGACCGGCTGACCGCGCGTCTGGCCCGCATCTCCCCCCAACGCCGCGTGGGGCGCATCGCCTCGCTGGGGGGCGGCGCGATCCGCGTCGCGGGCCTGTCGGACGTGGCCGCGCTGGGGGACCGAGTGACCATCTCCGACCGCTGCGGGGGGGAGGTTGTGGAACTGGCCGCGGACGCCCTGACCGTGATGGCCGACGACGCGACCGAAGGGCTGGCCATCGACGATCCGGTGCTGCTGGAGGGGGCGGCCGTGCTGTCGCCCGATGACAGCTGGATCGGCCGGGTGATCGACCCCCTGGGCCGTCCGCTGGACGACCGGCCGCTGATGGAGGGCCCCCTGCCCCGCAGCCTGCGCGCCGCCCCGCCGCCGCCCGCCCATCGCCGCCCGATGGGGGCGCGGCTGGCCACGGGCATGGCGGTGTTCGACACGCTGCTGCCGCTGGTGCGGGGGCAGCGGATCGGGCTTTTTGCAGGCTCCGGTGTGGGCAAGTCCACCTTGCTGGCGGGCTTCGCACGCGGCGTGCAGGCCGATCTGGTGGTGATCGCGCTGGTGGGCGAACGCGGGCGCGAGGTGCGGGAGTTCGTGGAACATGTGCTGGGCGCCGAGGGCATGGCCCGCGCCGTAGTCGTGGCCGCCACCTCGGACCGGTCGCCCGCGATTCGGCGGCGCTGCGCGCTGGCCGCGATGACGGTGGCCGAACATTTCCGCGACCGGGGGCTGCATGTGCTGCTGCTGGCCGATTCCATCACCCGCTTTGCCGAGGCGCATCGCGAAATGTCCGTGGCCGGGGGCGAGGCCGCGTCCCTGCGCGGCTACCCTCCGTCCACCAGCCACGCGATCATGTCGCTGGCCGAACGCGCGGGCCCGGGGGCCGAGGGTCAGGGCGACATCACGGCGGTCTTCAGCGTGCTGGTGGCCGGTTCCAACATGGAGGAGCCGGTGGCCGACATCCTGCGCGGCACCATCGACGGTCACGTGGTGATGGATCGCAGCATCGCCGAACGCGGGCGGTTCCCGGCCGTCGACCTGCTGCGGTCCGTGTCGCGCAGTCTGCCCAAGGCGGCAACGCCGGCGGAAAACGCGCAGATCGCCCGCGCGCGGCAGGTTCTGGGCGCCTGGGACCGGGCCGAGATGATGGTGCAAGCAGGGCTTTACGCAAAGGGATCGGACCCGCAGGTCGATCTGGCCGTGCGCTTGTGGCCGAAGCTGGACGCGTTCCTGGCGGAATCCTCGTCCAGCACCACCCACGCCTTCCAGCGGCTGGAGGAAGCGTTGCGTTAGCGCAGAATTGACAGGATGTTGGAGGCCGACCCACCCGATTGCAGGATCTGCAACGTGGGCGACGTGACGGTGTTGGCGCTTTCGGTGATCTGCGACATGGTCAGGAAGCGCTTCAGCAGCTTGTCCATCTGCTTGGGGTCGGACAGGGTCGACAGCGACTCCGTCCCCATCAGACTGTCGAACTTGTCCTGGATCTGGCGCACCTGCTGGTCCAGATCGATGGAGGCGAAGGCCGTGGGGAGGTTGAACGCCGTCTGCATCACCTGACGCAGCGGTTCGGAGCCGAGCACCGTGTACCACTTGGTCAGGTCGCTTGAATCCTTCTTGACCAGTTCGCCCAGTTCGCGCTGCGCGTTCAGGGCCAGGCGCATGCTGGTGTTCTGCTCGCCCACCGCCGCTTCGAACTGCTTGTCGGAATAGCGGGACAGGATTTTGTCCGCGAAACCGGTCTTGGTGGTTTCCGGCGCCTTGGCGTTGTCGAAGCCGAAAGCTTCGGACAGGGCGCGGTAGGTCTTGTCGGACAGGCGGTTGGCCAGTGCCGATTTTTCCGTCGTGCCCTCCTCCAGCACCTTGCGGATGAAGAAGCTGTTGTTGATGTCCCCATCAAGTCCGAACGCGCCCAGCGCCACCTTCAGCAGGCGGCGGTCGGACACCAGATCCTCAGCGGTGCGGACGTTGCCGATCTTCTCGCGGAAATAGGCTTCGTCCCGCTGCATCGTGGCGGAGGAGTCGAACGCGTCCTTCTGCTTGTCCATCGTGCGCTGCAGGAAGGTCCATCCGGCATAGCCGGACATCGGGACGACAGGGGTGAAGCTCATGCCTCGCCCGCGGCCAGCAAACGCTCCTCGCGCGGGAGGAGGGAGCGGAGGGTCTTCAGCGCGCTGTAGAACTGCTGGGTGAGGACGGCACTCGTGGCCTCGGTCAGAAGCGCGCGGCTGTCATGGTCGGTCAGCACCTGGCTCAACTGCTCGATCCCCATCAGCAGCTGGCGGCGGGCCAGCATGGGTTCGGCATCGCCCGACAGGACCAGCTGCGCGATGTAGCAGACGCGTCGCACGGGCGTGTTGGCCTGATCGGGGGCGATGGCGTCGCGCAGGCGCAGGATATGCGCGTTCGGCGTCTTTACGGCCAGTCGGGTGCGACGGTCGCCATTCTCGATCACAGCGCCGTTGATCAGCACGCGTTCGTTGGGGCCAAGCTTCAGGACCAGACCGCTCATGCCGCCTCTCCCCGCAATCCGCGCATGACGGAGGTGTTGATCTCGATCAGAACCTCCAGCCCGGCCTCTTTCTTCAGGGCCTTCGGGGTGTGCTGGGCGGTGAATTTGAACAGATAGAACAGCTGCGCCTTCAGGGGCGCAGGAAAGCCGTTGCCTTCGCGGCCCAGATCGGCGGCCAGCGCCATCCAAAGCCGCTGGTTGTCGTGCAGGGCCTTTGCATAGGCGGGAAACCCGGTGTCACGCTGCGCGGTGGCGGCGGTCAGCGCGCGGGTCACGCGGGCAAAGACGTCGTATTCGATGCTGCGCGCGTCGCGCAGGGGGGCGTCCGCACGCCCATAGGCGTTTTGCGACGTATAGGCGTTCAATCCGGTTTCTCCCGATTGGGTTCAAGGTGGGGGCCGGACATCCGCCCGGCCCCCGTTTGCGCTTAGCGGAACAGCGACAGGATGCTTTGCGGCGCCTGGTTCGCGATCGACAGCGACTGCGTGCTCAGCTGCTGCTGCACCTGAAGGGCCTGAAGGCGGGCCGACGTTTCTTCCATGTCAGCATCCACCATGGCACCGATGCCGGTTTCCACCGCATCCGACAGCTTGGACACAAAGCTGGACTGCATCGTCAGCTGATTTTCCTTCGAACCGAAGGAGGCGGCCGCATCGGTGGCCACGCCGATCAGCGTGTCCATCGAGGTCAGCAGCGCGTCGATGTCCAGATCGGCCGGATCGGCCGGCGTCAGCGTGATGTTGGCCAGGGCTTCAAGACCGCCACCCGCGTCCTGGCTCAGGTTCTGGCCGGACACGGTGATCTTGCCGGTGGTGACGGTGCCGTCCGTCCCGCGGTTCAGCGAGGACAGGACTTGGTAGCCCGACTTGGGGTCGGCGTCGTCCACCTTGTAGGTGTCGTCGGCGACGAGGTTCACGCCGTTGAACTGTGCCGAAGCGACCGTGGACTTGATCTGCTCTTTCAGAGCATCGATGTCCGCCTGGATGGTCGCCTGGTCTTCGCCGGTCTTGCCTTGGGCCGAGACGATCTTGTTCTTCATCTCGGTCAGACGGTCGGTCACAGACGTTGCGGCTTCCCGCGCGACCGAAACGGTGGATTGGCCCAGCGACAGGTTCTCGCCAATCGTCTCGAAGTTGGAGACGTCCGATTCCATCGTTTTCGAGATGGCCCAGACCGCGGCATTGTCCTTGGCGGAGGAGACGGATTTTCCCGTCGAGATTTCGTTCTGAACCTGGTTCAGGTTGCTGTTGATGCCCTTCATCGTCTGGAGGGCAACCATGGCGCTGGTGTTGGTCAGGATCGAAGACATTTTTGATTCCCTTGTTCCACGGCTTTGCGTGGTCCTGCCGCGGGTGCGGCATCTGACGGGCTTCTACCCTGCGGCGGTGTGATCCGACGCGCCGCCCCAACCGTGGGGCGCAGGACTGTTCTGGGGCCGCAATGATTAAAGGCGTGCTAATGGCGAATCCCCCGATGCGGTGCATTTGAATCAATAGCGCCGGGTCAGAAGCCCCGCCCCGCCCGAGTCGTGCTTGCGCCCCGTACCATCATAGGTGACCAGTCGGTCCCCCGCCTGCCCCATGGAACGGATGTCGGCCAGGCGCCAGCGCGCGGCGCGCACCCCTTCCGCCGCGCTTTGCAGCCGCGAGGACAGGCGCTGCGCGCGCTGGCGCAGGCCGGCCAAGTCGTCGTCCGGGTGCAGGGTGTCGACGGCCTCCTCCAGCAGGGGGGCGCAGGCGGCGATCTCGTCGAAGCGTCCAGCGTCCAGGGCGGCGTCGATCCGGGTCAGAAGCGCAAGAACGGTCATTCCTTGCCCCCCATGGCGCGGAACAGCGATTCGGTCAGGCCGATGCCGCCGTGATCGACCATGGCGCGCGCTTGTTCATCGCGCAGGAAGGAGGCGAACTGCGCCTCCCCCGCGCCGCCGCCGAAGGTGCCGGAGGCGGCGCCAAGGCCTGCCTCCCCCAGCATCTGCGACAGGAAGGCGGTTTCCAGCTGGGCGGCCTTTTCGCGCAGCGGATCGGCGGGGCGGGACGCGAGGGGGGATGAAACGGTGGAAATCATGAAGCCTCCTGAGATTTCCGGCAGTCTCGCGGGGGTCGGTAAAGAAAGCGGTAATGATCCCCGTGGCATCCTGCAGGCCATTACCGGAGATGTCCTGATGTTGGTGGCCGCGAATCTTCTTCAGGCGCTGTTCGCGCCACGCCTTTCCCCGACTCAGGCCCTGCCGGCCGGGGCAGCGCCCTTTTCGCTGGACGCATCTGCGCCGGGCATCGGGACGGACTCAGCCGCGGCAATCACGCCAGAGGACGCGACAGGTGAAAAGGCCGCGTCCGAGGTGGCCGCCCTGCCGCCCGAACTGCACCCTCCGGCGGAAGAGGCCGAAGGCGAGACGGACGATGTTCCTGAGGAGGCCGTTGCACCACCCGTCGATCCGACCGTGCCGGTTCCCGTCGCACCCGCCTCCGCGCCGGCGTCCGGCCCATGGCTTCAGCCGGAGAATCCGGCACCTGCGCCGAAGGAAGTGCCCATGGACGCGGCGGATGTCGGTGCAGCGCCTGCCATGCCCCCCGTGGCAGATGCACCGCCAGATGCATCATCTGTGCAGGCCACCCTTACGGCTACGGCTACGGCTACGGCTACGGCTACGGCTACGGCTACGGCTACGGCTACGGCGGATGCCGGTGCGGTGACTGGCGCACAACCCTTGCCGTCAGCGGCTGAGGTGGATGTGCCTTCGGCCGCTTCCTCCGGTATGGCGGCGGCCGTTCCGGCGCGTCCGGTCAAAGTGGCGGCGCAAGAGAGTTCCATCCCCGGCGCAGCGTCTGTCCGACCTGAAATGGTGACCTCTCCAAGCCTCCCAGCCCCCCAGCGAAAACCTGCGGCAACGCCCGTTCTGGCGGCTGACTCCGCAACGTCTGCCCGCCTGCCCGCGGCCAATCCCGGCGCGGCGGGGCCGGAGATGGCGGTGCGCAAGGTCCTCCACTCGTCGCCTCTGCCAACGGAGGCCGAACCCTCGGAAGTGCCGGCCGCCAATCCGGCGGGCGCCGCGCCTGCGTCGGCCGAGCTGCCTCTGGATGTTCCGCAGGTGCCGGCCGATCCCCCTGCCGCGCCCGCGCCTCCGCCCACCACCGACCCCCTTCGCACGGGGCAGGACGCCGCCGCCCCCGAACCCGCCCGCAAGCAGGCGGAGGCGGTGGTTCACGCCCATGCGGACGCCTTGTCCCGCGACACGGGGGCCGACGATCAGGGCCGCGTCCACGTTACCCTGCACCGCGACGGCGACGACTGGCGCGTCGTGGTCAGTTCCGACAACCCCGCCACGCTGGACCTGATGCGGCGGCACGCCGACCAGTTGCAGCAGGATCTGGCCCAGCAGGGCTTCGGCGGGGCACAGCTCGATTTCTCGGACTGGGCGGAGCCGCCTGCGCCCGAACCGCCGCCCGAGACCGAAGGTAGCACCTTCGCCCCCCGGGCCGAGGTGGCCCATTACACGCATTCGCCCCTTCTGCCCTCTTCCGGGCTGGATCTTCGGCTTTAAGGACAGGACCATGGACGTCACCAGCACCACCTCCGTCACCACGCGCACCTCCTCGGGCGGTGCCACGAAGTCGGGCAGCACCGACTATCAGACCTTTCTGACCATGCTGACCACGCAGCTGAAGAACCAGGATCCGACCTCGCCCATGGAATCGACGGATTTCGCGGTGCAGCTGGCCACCTTCTCGGGGGTCGAACAGCAGACGCTGACCAACCAGATCCTAGAGGCGATGGGCGGCAAGATGGACGCGATGACGCTGTCGGACCTGTCCTCGTGGCTGGGGGCGCAGGCGATGGTCACGGCCCCTGTGACGGTTGATGGCAGTCCGGTGACGCTGTATCCGCAGTTCGACGCCAAGGCGGACGGGGCGGTTCTGGTGGTGAAGGACGCCTCGGGGAACACGGTTGCGCGCAACACCCTGGACATCACGGCGGAAACCGTCGAATGGACCCCGCAGGACGCCACGGGCGCCGCCCTTCCCTCCGGCCGCTACACGCTGAGCATGGAAAATTATTCGGGCGAAACCGCGCTGTCCGTCACCCCCGTCCAGCATTACGCCGAGGTGGCGGAGGCGAAGATCGGGACGGATGGCACCGTCCTTGTGCTGAAGGACGGGACGGAGGTGGCCGCGGCCGACGTGACCCGGCTGAAGCGCTAGATCAGCGCGCCGATGGCGACGCCGATCAGGGCGATCGCCGCCCCCACCACCATCGGCTTCAGGCGTGACGGGGTTCGGACGATCACAGTGGGCTCCGCATCGTCGCGCATCAGCCGCTGTTCGACCAGACCGGGCAGGCGCGGACCAAACCGGGCCAGCACCCGTGCCGTCTGCGCCAGATCGCGCAGTGCGGCGCGCGGGCCCACGTTCTCGCGGATGTAGGCCTCCACCACGGGGCGGGCGACCTGCCAGATGTTGATGTGCGGGTCCAGCGAACGGGCCACGCCTTCGACCACAACCATGGTGCGCTGCAGCAGGATCAGTTCGGTCCGGGTGCGCATGCCAAAACGCTCCGTCACCTCGAACAGGTAGGACAGCAACCGCGCCATGGAGATGTGGGTTGCGTCCATGCCGAAGATCGGCTCGCCGATCACGCGCAGGGCGCGGGCGAATTCGTCGATGTCGCGGTCGCGGGGGACATAGCCCGCCTCGAAATGCACCTCGGCCACGCGGCGGTAGTCGCGGCGGATGAAGCCGTAGAGGATCTCGGCATAGACGCGCCGGGTGTAGGGGTCGAGCCGACCCATGATCCCGAAATCGTAGGCCACGATGGCGCCGTCGGGGCCGACCTTCAGGTTGCCGTGATGCATGTCGGCGTGGAACAGCCCGTCGCGCAGGGCGTGGTTCAGGAACAGTTGCAGCACGCGCGCGCCCAGCACGACGCGGTCATGGCCGCCCGCGTCGATCGCGGCCGTGTCGGCTAAGCTGATACCGTCCACCCAGTCCATCGTCATGACCGTGCGGCCCGACAGGTTCCACAAGGGCGCCGGCACGCGGAAGCCTTCGTCGGCCGCCGTGTTCACCGCGAATTCCCCAGCTGCCGCGGCTTCCAGCCGCAGGTCCAGTTCGCCCGTCACCACACCGTCAAAGTGCCGCACCACGTCCATCGGGCGCAACCGGCGCGAAAAGGGCAGAAGCGCCTCCACGATCCGGGCGCCGGTGTAGAAGGCGTCCACGTCCACGCGGAAGGCGCGCTCGATGCCGGGGCGCAGGACCTTCACGGCCACCTCGCGCCCGTCGATCAGGCGCGCATGGTGCACCTGCGCAATGGAAGCGGCGGCCACCGGCTCCGAGAACTCGGTGAAGGCCTCGATCGCCTGGGGGCCCAGTTCGGCCGCGATCTGTTGGCGGGCGACCGTCGTGGGGAACGGCGGAAGCCGGTCCTGAAGATAGCGCAACTGCATCGCCAGATCGCCGCCCACGATGTCGGGGCGGGTGGACAGGATCTGGCCGAACTTGATGTAGGCCGGGCCCAGAGCCGTGATCGCGCGGACCACCGGCGGCAGGATCGGGTCCCCCTTCAGCCCCAGCCAGGTGAAGGGCCAGGCCAGAAGATGCGCCACAAGGCGCAGGCGGGCGGGCGCCTCGGCCTGTTGCAGGATGACGGGCAGCGCGCCGGTCCGCTGGAACGTGGCCAGGGTGCGGATCAGCCGCAGGATGTTGTGCGGGCCCCTCAACTCAAACCTTCCAGCCGGAATGCAGCGCGGCGATGCCCATGGACATGTTGCGGTATTTCACCAGATCGAAGCCCGCCTGCCGGATCATGCCGGCAAAGGTGTCCTGATCGGGGAACTTGCGGATGGATTCCACCAGGTACTGGTAGCTGTCGCGGTCGCCCGTCACCAGCTTGCCCATCGGCGGGATGACGTTGAAGCTGTAAAGGTCGTAGGCCTTCTGCATCATCGCGTTCGGAAGCTGGCTGAACTCCAGCACCATCAGGCGGCCGCCGGGGCGCAGGACGCGGTGCGCCTCGTTCAGGGCGTCCTGCACGCGGGTCACGTTCCGGATGCCGAAGCTGATCGTGTAGACGTCGAAGCTGTTGTCGGGCAGCGGCAGCGCCATCGCGTCGCCCACGACCCAGTCCAGCCGGTCGGCCATGTTGCCCGCATCCGCGCGCTGACGGCCCGCGACCAGCATGGATTCAGTCATGTCCAGCACCACGGCCTTGGACCCCGCCGCGCGTTTGAGGAAACGGAAGGCCACGTCGCCCGTGCCGCCGGCCACGTCCAGCAGACGCTGGCCCGGGCGCGGGGCCAGCCAGTCCATCATCGCGTCCTTCCACAGGCGGTGGACGCCCGCGGACATCAGGTCGTTCATGACGTCGTATTTCGACGCGACCGAGGAGAAGACGCCATGCACGAGGCCCGCCTTCTCGGTTTCATCCACGGTGCGGAAGCCGAAATGGGTGGTCTTGTCGCTCATGCTGCGCCCTCATGTCGAAGTTGGCCGTCGTTCGCCCGAATGGGTATATGGTGCCGGCGCAAAGGAAAACCGCTTTGTCGCCCGCGCTTCGCACATATATAGCGATGCGCCGGAGGTCGCCCATGCCCGAATTGCCCGAAGTCGAAACCGTTCGCCGGGGCCTTGCGCCCGTGCTGATCGGACACGTGATCGCTGACGCCGCGGTGAACCGCCCCGACCTGCGCTGGCCCTTTCCGCCCGACATGGCGGCGCGGCTGACAGGCGCTCGGGTGCTGGGGCTGCGGCGGCGGTCGAAATACATCCTGGCCGATCTGGACCGGGGCGAGACGCTTCTGATCCATCTGGGCATGTCGGGGCGGATGCTGATCTCGGGCGTGCAGGTGGGGCAGTTCCACCACGACCATCCCGCCCCCGAAAAGCACGATCACGTGGTGCTAACGATGGAAACGGGCGCCCGCGTGACCTTCAACGACGCCCGCCGCTTCGGCGCGATGGACCTGCTGCCCACCGGGGACGACCACCCCCTTCTGGCGGCTTTGGGGCCAGAGCCGCTGGGCAACGGCTTTGACGCGGACTACCTCGCGGCGCGCCTGAAGGGGCGCAACACGCCGATCAAGTCCGCGCTTCTGGACCAGCGAATCGTGGCGGGCCTTGGCAACATATACGTGTGCGAGGCGCTGTTCCGCGCCCGCCTTGACCCTCGCCGCATGGCCGGGCAGCTGACGGAGGAGGAGGTGGCCTGTCTGGTCCCCATCATCCGCGACGTGCTGGAGGAGGCGATCGCCGCCGGAGGCTCCTCCCTGCGCGATTATCGCCAGGCAGGCGGGGAGCTGGGCTATTTCCAGCACAGCTTCCGCGTCTATGGCCGCGAAGACGCGCCCTGCCCCGAATGCGGCCACACGGTGGGGCGGATCGTGCAGTCCGGACGGTCGACCTTCTTCTGCCCGCAGTGCCAAACCGCTTGACTTGGCGCCGAGTCGGGCATAAAGACCCGGCTTCAAGAATAGAACCCCGACAGAACCGGAAACCGATTAATGGCAAATACGCCCCAGTCCAAGAAGCGCGCCCGGCAGTCCGAAGCACGTTTTGCAATCAACAAAGCGCGCCGGTCGCGGATCCGCACCTTCCTGCGCAAGGTCGAGGAAGCCATCGCCTCCGGCGATCAGGCCGTTGCCGCTGAAGCCCTGCGCACCGCCCAGCCCGAAATGGCGCGTGGCGTGACCAAGGGTGTGCTGCACAAGAACACCGTGGCCCGCAAGATGTCGCGCCTGTCGTCGCGCGTCAAAGCGCTTAGCGCCACCGCGGCCTGAGTCCACAGAAATTCCGCTGAAATGGCGCGCCCTCGGGCGCGCTTTTTCGTTTTTATTTCGGCCTGATGCGGCAAAATCGCAGGTTCCGGATTCGGCCCTGCCAAATTTCTGTCAACAGCGAAGTTCGGTTGCGGAGGCCTCGGCTCCGGGGCTAGCGTCCTTGAAGCGATTCACCTGTCCTGGGGGACATGACGTGATCGCATCCCATTGGGGCCCGGCTGCCAGTACGTCGCGCATGCGCGACCAGGGCCGCCAGCGGGATGCGATCCTTGCACGATCGAACAGGGTGCCTTTGGCGCCCCGATATCCTCACGGGACGCGTTTCCCGTGAGGTTGTCCTGTTGTTGCGGCCGTCGGCTTTGTGCCGGCCGGTCCTCCCCTGCGGCTTGCCGCCCTTCGGGGTCGGGTGAAGCACAAGAAAAATCGGGCAAAGGCCCGCGCGGTGGATTTGGAGCGGTCAGGCATGACGAACGACACATGGACGAAGTTGCGTGAAGACCTGCTGCTTCATGTTGGCCGGAACAACTACGTCACCTGGATCGAGCCGCTGAAGCTGACGCATCTGGCCGAAGGCCGGGCGGAGTTCGAGGTGCCGACCTCGTTCTTCGGCAACTGGGTGCAGCGCAACTTCGCCGACAAGATCCGCCATCGCCTGAACGAGGCCGGGATCGACGTGTCGCGCATCGACTTCTCCGTCGCCCGTGCGGCGGCCCCGGCAGCTCCCGCCCCTGCCCCCCGTGTTACGCCCGCCCCTGCCCCGGTAGCCGCCGCCCCCGCCCGGCGCGAGGAGGAGATCGCGAGCGCCCCCCTGGACGCCCGCTTCACCTTCGACAGCTTCGTCGTGGGCAAGCCGAACGCGCTGGCCCATGCGGCCGCGCGCCGCGTGGCCGAAGGAGGCCCCGTGACCTTCAACCCGCTGTTCCTCTATGGCGGGGTGGGCCTTGGCAAGACGCATCTGATGCACGCCATCGCGCACGAACTGCAACTGCGCCAGCCGCATCTGCGCGTCCTCTACCTGTCGGCCGAACAGTTCATGTACCGCTTCGTGCAGGCCCTGCGCGAACGCCAGATCATGGACTTCAAGGAGATGTTCCGCAGCGTCGACGTCCTCATGGTCGACGACGTGCAGTTCATCGCCGGCAAGGATTCCACGCAGGAGGAGTTCTTCCACACGTTCAACGCCCTTGTGGACCAGAACAAGCAGATCGTCATCTCGGCCGACCGCGCGCCGGGGGAGATCAAGGATCTGGAGGACCGCATCAAGTCCCGTCTGCAATGCGGGCTGGTGGTCGACCTGCATCCGACCGATTATGAACTGCGTCTGGGCGTGCTGCAGCAGAAGGCCGAACATTACCGTCGCCAGATGGGCGATCTGGTGATCACGGACGGCGTTCTGGAGTTCCTGGCCCACCGCATCACCACCAATGTCCGCGTGCTGGAAGGCGCGCTGACGCGCTTGTTCGCCTTTGCCAACCTGGTCGGGCGCCCCGTCACGCTGGAAGTGACGCAGGAATGCCTGTCGGACATCCTGCGCGCCTCGGACCGCAAGGTCACGATCGAGGAGATCCAGCGCAAGGTGGCCGAGCATTACAACGTCCGCCTGTCCGACATGATCGGGCCGAAGCGCGTGCGCACCATCGCCCGTCCCCGGCAGGTCGCGATGTATCTGGCGAAACAGTTGACCCCCCGCTCCCTGCCCGAGATCGGGCGCCGGTTCGGCGGGCGCGACCACACCACCATCATGCACGGCGTCAAGAAGGTGGAGGAGCTGATGTCCACCGATTCTCAGTTGTCGGACGATCTTCAGATGCTGCGCCGCCTGCTTCAGGCGTGACCTTGACGCCCGGCCTGGATAATCGGAAAGTCCCTGACGACAATTCGGCCGCAGGCCGGGAACGGGAAAGACGTCCATGAAGATCAGCATCGAACGCGGCACACTTCTGAAAGCGGTCTCTCAGGCCCAGTCGGTGGTGGAACGCCGCAACACGATCCCGATCCTCGCCAACGTCCTGATCGAGGCGGAGGGCAACACCGTGTCCTTCCGCGCGACCGACCTGGACATCGAGGTGATCGACCGCGCCCCGGCGCAGGTGGAACGCGCGGGCGCCACCACCGTGTCTGCCACCATGCTGCACGAGATCGTCCGCAAGCTGCCCGACGGCGCGCTGGTGAACCTGACCGAGGATGCGGCGGCGGGCCGTTTGACGGTCATGGCCGGGCGATCGAACTTCAGCCTGACCACCCTGCCGCGCGAGGATTTCCCGGTCATGGCGTCGTCGGAATACGCCGCCAGCTTCACCGCCAAGGCCAAGATGCTGCGCCGCCTGTTCGACAAGGCGAAGTTCGCCATTTCGACCGAGGAAACCCGCTATTACCTGAACGGCGTCTACATGCATGTGGCCACCGGAGAGGACGGGCCTGTGCTGCGCTGCGTGGCGACGGATGGCCACCGGCTGGCGCGCATCGACGCGCCCCTGCCCGAAGGGGCGCAGGGCATGGCCGGCGTGATCGTGCCGCGCAAGACGGTAGGCGAACTGCGCAAGCTGCTGGACGATGACGACGCGGACATCGCCGTGTCGGTGTCGGAAACCAAGGTCCGCTTTGCTACGCCCAACATCACCATGACCTCCAAGGTGATCGACGGGACCTTCCCCGACTACACCCGCGTGATCCCGCAGGCGAACGCCAAGCGTCTGGAAGTGGACGCGACGGAATTCGCGAAGGCCGTGGACCGGGTGGCCACGGTGTCGTCCGAACGCAGCCGCGCCGTGAAGCTGAGCATGGAGGACGACCGCCTCGTCCTCTCCGTCAACGCCCCGGACTCCGGGGCGGCCGAGGAAGAGCTGGCGGTGGCCTACGGCGACGAGAAGCTGGAGATCGGCTTCAACGCGAAATACCTGCTGGAAATCGCGAGCCAGGTGGACCGCGAGAACGCCGTCTTCCTCTTCAACTCCTCGGGCGATCCGACGCTGATGCGCGAAGGCAACGACGCCTCCGCCGTGTATGTCGTGATGCCGATGCGTGTCTGAGACGCAGCGGACCGGCCCCGCGATCGCCGGGCTGAGGCTGTCGCATTTCCGCAGCCACCGCGACACGCGGCTGCGGTTCGACGGGCGGCCGGTGGCGCTTTATGGCCCGAACGGCGCCGGCAAGACCAACGTGCTGGAAGCGGTGTCCCTTCTGTCGCCCGGCCGCGGCCTGCGCCGCGCGGGGGCCGAGGATCTGTCGCGCAAGCCCGAGGCGCTGGGCTGGAAGATCCAGGCCGAGATGCCGGGGCACGAGCTGGAAACCTGGGCCGGGCCGGGCGAGGCGCGGCAGGTGCGCATCGACGGCAAGCCCGCCCCCCAGATCGCGCTGTCCCGCCTTTTGCGGCAGGTCTGGCTGGTGCCGTCGATGGACCGGCTGTGGATCGAGGCGGCCGAAGGGCGGCGGCGCTTTCTGGACCGCATGACCATGAGCTTTCTGCCCGACCATGCCGACGCGTCGCTGGCCTATGAAAAGGCCATGCGCGAACGCAACCGCCTGCTGCGGGACGAGGTGTCGGACCCCGCCTGGTACGCCGCGCTGGAAACGCAGATGGCCGATGCGGCGCAGGCGATCACCGCGAACCGCGCGCAGGCCCTGACCCGCCTGTCACAGGCGCAGTCGGACAGCGCGTTCCCCCGCGCCGACCTGCAGATCACGGACGAGGAAGGCTGGCCCGACGCCTGGGCCGACCGCCGCCGCGACATGGCCGCGGGGCGTACGCTGGCGGGGCCCCACCGGGCCGATCTGCGCGCCGTCTATGCCGCCAAGGACATGCCCGCCGCCCAGTGTTCCACCGGTGAGCAGAAGGCCCTGCTGATCAGCCTGATCCTGGCCAACGCGCGCGCCCTGTCGGGCGAGGCGCCCGTCGTCATCCTTCTGGACGAGGTGGCGGCCCATCTGGACGCGGATCGTCGCGCGGCCCTGTACGAGGCGCTTCTGGCGCTGGACGCGCAGGTCCTGATGACGGGCACGGGGGCGGAACTCTTCGACAGCCTCGGCCCCCGGGCGCAGCGGCTGCACGTGACGGAAGGCGCAGGCGAATCCGGTGTGAAATCCATCGGATAAAGGCGAAAAAGCCCCCCCATCGCGTGACATTCCCCCCGCCCGCCTGTATAAGATCGGAGTGTAAGAAAAGGTATTTCCGCATGGCCGAAGCAGCACGGCAACCCGACGCCTATGGCGCCAGTTCCATCAAGGTTCTCAAGGGCTTGGAAGCCGTCCGGAAACGCCCCGGCATGTATATCGGCGACACGGACGACGGGTCGGGCCTGCACCACATGGTGTACGAGGTGGTGGACAACGGCATCGACGAGGCGCTGGCCGGCCATGCGACCGCCGTCACGGTGAAGATTCACGCCGACAGCAGCGTGTCGGTGCGCGACAACGGCCGCGGCATCCCGGTCGACCTGCACGAGGAAGAAGGCGTTTCGGCGGCCGAGGTCATCATGACCCAGCTGCACGCGGGCGGGAAGTTCAACAACACCGACGACAGCGGCAACGCCTACAAGGTGTCGGGCGGCCTGCACGGCGTGGGCGTGTCCGTCGTGAACGCGCTGAGCGAGTGGCTGGAGCTGCGCGTCTGGCGCGACGACAAGGAATACTACGCCCGGTTCGAAAAGGGCGAATGCGTGGAGCATGTGCGCGTCGTGGCCGACGCCCCGGGCGAGCGCGGGACGGAAGTGCGGTTCTTCGCGTCGTCGAAGGAAACGGACCCGGAAGGCACCTTCTCCAACCTCGACTTCAGCTTCAAGACGCTGGAAACGCGGCTGCGGGAACTGGCCTTCCTGAACTCCGGCGTGCGGATCATCATCGAGGATGAACGCCCCGCCGACCCCCTGAAGACCGAACTGTTCTACGAAGGCGGCGTGAAGGAGTTTGTGCGGTATCTGGACCGCTCCAAGACCTCCGTCATGGCCGAGCCGATCTTCATGACCGGCGAAAAGAACGGCATCGGCGTGGAAGTCGCGATGTGGTGGAACGACACCTACCACGAAACGGTGCTGCCCTTCACCAACAACATCCCGCAGCGCGACGGCGGCACGCACATGGCGGGCTTCCGTGGCGCGCTGACGCGGACGATCAACAACTACGCCCAGACCTCCGGCATCGCCAAGCGCGAGAAGGTGGACTTCACCGGCGACGACGCCCGCGAAGGGCTGACCTGCGTGCTGTCGGTGAAGGTGCCGGACCCGAAATTCTCCAGCCAGACCAAAGACAAGCTGGTCAGTTCCGAGGTGCGCCCGGCGGTGGAGAACCTCGTGAACGAGAAGCTGGCAGAGTGGTTCGAGGAGAACCCCGCGCAGGCCAAGATCATCGTCGGCAAGATCATCGAGGCGGCGCTGGCCCGCGAGGCCGCCCGCAAGGCGCGCGACCTGACGCGGCGCAAGACGGCGCTGGACGTCGCATCCCTTCCCGGCAAGCTGGCCGATTGCCAGGAACGCGATCCGGCGAAGTCCGAACTGTTCTTGGTCGAGGGCGACTCCGCCGGCGGGTCGGCCAAGCAGGGCCGCAGCCGCGCCAACCAGGCCGTGCTGCCGCTGAAGGGCAAGATCCTGAACGTGGAACGCGCCCGCTTCGACCGGATGCTGGCCAGCCAGGAGATCGGGACGCTGATCACCGCCATGGGCACCGGCATCGGGCGGGACGAGTTCAACATCGCCAAGCTCCGCTACCACAAGATCGTCATCATGACGGACGCCGACGTGGACGGCGCGCACATCCGGACGCTGCTTCTGACCTTCTTCTTCCGCCAGATGCCCGAGATCATCGAGGGCGGATACCTCTACATCGCGCAGCCGCCGCTGTACAAGGTGGCCCGCGGCAAGTCCGAGGTCTACCTGAAGGACCAGGCCGCGCTGGAGGATTACCTGATCCAGCAGGGCACCGACGGCGCCACCCTGCGCCTGGGCAGCGGCGAGGTGCTGGCCGGTCAGGACCTGATCCGCGTGATCGAGGGCGCGCGCCAGTTCCGCCGCGTGCTGGAGGCGTTCCCCACCCATTACCCACGTCACATCGTCGAACAGGCGGCGCTGGCCGGCGCCTTTGACGCCAATGCGGGCGATCTTCAGGCGCTGGCCGACACGGTGGCCAAGCGTCTGGACGAGGTGGCGCGCGAATACGAACGCGGCTGGTCCGGCCGGATCACGCAGGATCACGGCATCCGCCTGTCGCGCATCCTGCGCGGGGTCGAAGAACTGCGGACGCTGGACGGCGCCGTCCTGCGCTCGGGCGAGGCGCGGCGCATCGCGGCGGTGTCCCAGCCGCACCGCAACGTCTATCAGGGCACGTCCCGCCTGATCCGCAAGGACCGGGAACAGCTGATCCACGGCCCCGTGGACCTGCTGAAGGCCATCCTGTCGGAAGGCGAAAAGGGCCTGAGCCTGCAACGCTACAAGGGATTGGGAGAGATGAACCCCGACCAGCTGTGGGAAACCACGCTGGACCCGGACGCGCGGACGCTGCTGCAGGTCAAGGTCGACGACATGGCCGAGGCGGACGACATCTTCACCAAGCTGATGGGCGACGTGGTGGAGCCGCGCCGCGAGTTCATCCAGCAGAACGCCCTGAACGTGGAAAACCTGGATACCTGACGTGCCGACACTCGCTGAGCTTTACGACCAGCGGGTGGCCGCCGGTCTGCTGAAACCGGACGACGCGCAGCGCGCCGTGCTGCCGGAACTGCAACGCATCAAGACGGCGCTGGAGGCGGCCCCCCCGCCCCCGGCCAAACGCGGCTTCTTCGCGCGGTTCACGCACACCGAAACCCCGCAGATCCGAGGCCTGTATCTTTGGGGCGGCGTCGGGCGCGGCAAGTCGATGCTGATGGACATGTTCATCGAGGCGGTGGACATCCCGGCCAAGCGCCGCGTCCACTTTCACGCCTTCATGCAGGAAATCCACCACGGCCTGCACGAGGCGCGCAAGCGCGGCGTGGACGACGCCATCGCGCCCGTGGCCGCCGACATCACGTCGAAGCTGCGGCTGCTGGCCTTTGACGAGATGCAGATCACCGACATCACCGACGCGATGATCGTGGGACGCCTGTTCCAGAAGCTGTTCGAAGGGGGGGTGACGATCGTCACCACCTCCAACCGCGTGCCGGACGACCTGTACAAGAACGGGCTGAACCGGCAGCTGTTTTTGCCCTTCATCGGCCTTCTGAAGGAACGGCTGGTGGTGCATGGCCTGGACAGCGAACATGATTACCGCCAGCACCGGCTAACCGGCCAGCCCGTTTATTTCCAGCCGGCCGAAGGTGCCAAGCCCCATCTGGACGAGATCTGGGACCACCTGACCGGCGACGCCAAGGGCGAGCCGCTGGTCCTGACCGTCAACGGGCGCACCGTGTCGGTGCCCCTTTTCGCCAATGGCGTGGCGCGGGCGACGTTCAACGACCTGTGCGTCAAGCCGCACGGCCCCGGCGATTATCTGGCGCTGGCCGAAGCGGTGCGCGTCCTGATCCTTGAGGACATCCCCCGCCTGTCCCGCGCCCGCAACAACGAGGCCAAGCGCCTCGTGACCCTGATCGACGCCTTGTACGAGGCGAAGGTTCGCCTGATCGCCAGCGCCGCGGACGAACCCGAAAAGCTTTACGAAGAAGGCGAAGGCGCGTTCGAGTTCGAACGCACCGCCTCGCGCCTGAGGGAGATGCAGGACGCCCGCTGGGGTCAGGCCTGATCCTCGGCCGCCGCGCGCATGCGTTCGGCATGTTCGCGGCGCAGGGTGCGGCGCAATTCGGCGGCGCGGTGGCGCTGGCGCTCCGTCTCATTCGTGGGCTCCAGCTGCGGCACGCCCACCGGCCGCCCGTCATCGCCCACCGCCACCATGGTGAAATAGCACGAATTCGTGTGGCGGCGTTCGCCGGTGCGGATGTTCTCCGCCTCCACCCGGATCCCCACCTCCATCGAGGTGCGGCCCGTGTAGTTCACCGAGGCGAGAAAGGTCACCAGCTCGCCCACGTTGATCGGCTGCTTGAAGACGACCTGATCCACCGACAGCGTGACCGCGTAATGCTTGGAATAGCGCGACGCCAGCGAGAAGGCCACGCGGTCCAGCAGCTTCAACAACTCCCCCCCGTGGACCTTTCCGCTAAAGTTGGCCATGTCCGGCGTCATCAGTTCGGTCATGTTCAGGTGGTGGCTGTGCGTGGCGGACATTCTGGCTCCGGGCTGGAAAGAAATCGTTAACCCTTTTTAAAGCGATCCGTGGAAAGGGTGGGTCAGGCAGGTTGGGGGTTGGGTGTGATCACTCCGGTTCTTTTATGCGGCGGGTCGGGCACGCGTCTATGGCCATTGTCGCGCCGCAGCTATCCCAAGCAGTTCGCGCCGCTTCTGGGCCACGAAAGCCTGTTCCAGCAGGCCGCGCTGCGCCTGACGGGGCCGGGCTTCGCGCCGCCGGTGATCGTCACCGCCTCTGACTTCCGGTTCATCGTGACGGAACAGCTGGCGGGCGTGGCGGTGGATCCCGGTGCCATCCTGATCGAACCGCAGGCGCGCAACACCTGCGCCGCGATCCTGGCCGCGGCCCTGCACCTTCCGCCCGAGGCGCTGCTGCTGGTCTCGCCCTCGGACCATGCCCTGCCGGATGTGGAGGCGTTCCACGGTGCCATCGCGCAAGGGGTGGACGCGGCGCGGCAGGGCCGGATCGTGACCTTCGGCATCACGCCCGACCGCGCCGAAACCGGCTTCGGCTGGCTGGAGGCGGAAGGGCCGGGCGTGTCCCCCTTGAGGCGTTTCGTGGAAAAGCCGGCGCTGGCCGACGCGCAGGCGATGCTGCGGGACGGCCGTTTCCTGTGGAACGCGGGCCTGTTCCTGTGCCGCGCCGACACCCTGATCGCCGCCGCCGACCGGCATTGCCCCGACATCCTGACCGCCGTCCGGGCGGCGGTGCAGGCGGCCCGCCCCGACCTCGGCTTCCTGCGGCTGGACGCGGAGGCCTGGGCCGGGCTTCCCGACCTGTCCATCGACTATGCGGTGATGGAGCGGGCGGAGAACCTGACCGTCGTGCCCTTTGGCGGGGCCTGGTCCGACATGGGCGGCTGGGACGCGGTGTGGCAGGGCAGCCCCCGTTGCGCCCAAGGCGTGGCGCGGCATGGTCCCGCCACCGCCATCGACTGCCAGGACAGCCTGCTGCGATCGGAGTCGCCGGGGCAAGAGATCGTGGGGATCGGCCTGCGCGACATCGTGGCCGTCGCCATGCCCGACGCCGTTCTGGTGATGGACCGCCACCGCGCGCAAGAGGCGCGTCTGGCCGTCACTGCCCTGCGCGCGCGCAACGCCGTGCAGGCCGACACCTTTCCCCGCGCCCACCGTCCGTGGGGCTGGTTCGAGACTCTGGCCCTGGCCGACCGCTTTCAGGTGAAGCGCATCACCGTGCATCCCGGCGCGGCGCTGTCGCTGCAAAGCCACGTGCACCGGTCCGAACACTGGATCGTGGTGTCCGGCACCGCCCGCGTGACCATTGACGGGGCCGAACGGCTGGTGACGGAAAACCAGTCGATCTACGTCCCCCTAGGCGCGCTGCATCGGCTGGAAAACCCCGGCAAGGTGCCGATGATCCTGATCGAGGTTCAGACCGGCAGCTATCTGGCCGAGGATGACATCACCCGCTATGCCGACAGCTACGCCCGGGCCTGAACGAAGTCTTCCCGCGCATAGCCCTGCAGGAACAGAAGCGCCGTCAGGTCGCCATGGTTCACCCGCACCTCGCATTGCGCGGCCACGGCGGGCTTGGCGTGCAGCGCGACGCCCATGCCGGCGCGGCCCAGCATGCCCAGATCATTGGCCCCGTCGCCCACGGCGATCACCTCCGCCGCGGTGATGCCCATCCGGCGGCTCATCTCCTCCAGCGCCGTCACCTTCGCCTCGCGGCCCAAGATGGGTTCGGCGACCTTGCCGGTCAGCTTGCCCCCTTCGGCCAAAAGGATGTTGGCGCGGTTTTCGTCAAAGCCCAGCGTCGCGGCCACGCGCGCGGTGAAATCCACGAACCCGCCCGACACCAGCACCGCCCGCGCGCCCTGCGCCTTCATCGTGGCGATCAGCGTGGCCCCGCCCGGCATGAAGGTGATCCGTTCGGCGATCACCTGATCGATGATGGACACCGGCAGATCCTTCAGCAGCGCCACGCGCTCGCGCAGGGCCGCCTCGAAATCCAGTTCCCCGTTCATGGCGCGGGCGGTGATGGCCGACACGAAGGCCCCCACCCCGGCCATGTCGGCCAGTTCGTCGATGCATTCCTGCTGGATCATGGTGGAGTCCATGTCGGCCAGCAGCAGGCGCTTGCGCCGCCCCGCCTGCGGCACGACGGCCATGTCGATGCCCTGCGCCTGAAGCGCTTCCCACACGTCCCAGCGGTCGGGGGGGACCTGCGCCAGCGCGAACTCGGCCGCGACCGCCGGCTCCAGCCAGCGCAGGGCGTCGCCGCCCCAGGTGCGGCGGATGTCCTCGGCCAGCGCCGCCGTCAGCCGGGGCGTGTCCGGACGGGTCAGGAGGGTGACAACATGCATGATCGCTCCGATCCTTGAAGGGCTTTGCGCAGGATTACAGCCAATCGGCCCCCTTCGCCAGTCACGGGGATGTTGGGCTTCCCGCGCCCTGCCCCATGTTGACAACCCACGGAGGAGGCACGACTTTCCCCGCATCCACAAAGAAGGCGACGATCATGACCAGCACCCGCACCGCACCTTTCCGGGCCGATCATGTCGGCTCCCTCCTGCGTCCGGCCCCGGTGGCCGTCGCCCGCGCCGCGCATCTGGCCCCCGCCGACCTGCGCCCGGTCGAGGATGCGGGCATCCGCGACCTCGTGCAGTTGCAGCGCGACACCGGCATGAAGGTCCTCACCGATGGCGAGGCGCGGCGCGCCTTCTGGCATTACGACTTCATGGGCATGCTGACGGGGCTGGAGATGAAGCCCTCCACCCGCAGCCTGCCTTTCAAGACCGAACACAAGACCCCGCCGATCGAGGCGCATCTGACCGGCCCGCTCGACTTCCCAGCCGACCATCCGATGATCGAACACTTCACCTTCGTGAAGGGCCTCGTGCAGGCGGGCGAGGTGCCCAAGATCTCCATCCCCGGACCGTCGGCCATCCATTTCCGGATGGAGCCGGAGAACATCGAACACGCCCCCTACAACGACGCCGAGGTGCTGTTCGCCGACATCGCCCAGACCTACAAGAAGGCGGTGCAAGCGTTTTACGACGCGGGCTGCCGGTATCTGCAGCTTGATGACATCTTCTTCGCCTATCTGGCCGATCCGAAGCAGCGCGAACAGCGCCGCGCCCTGGGTCAGGACCCCGACTGGCTGATCGACCAGTACGCCCGGATGCTGGAGGAGTCGATCAAGGACCGCCCGCAGGACATGGTCATCGGGATGCACATGTGCCGCGGCAACTTCCGCTCCTCGCACGTGGCCGAAGGCGGCTACGATCTGGCGGCGGACGCGATCTTCAACCGCACCTCGGTCGACGTGTATTTCATGGAATACGACACGGAACGGGCCGGCGGGCTGGAGCCGTTGAGGCTGCTGCCCAAGGGCCACAAGCGCGTCATGGCCGGCTTCATCACCACCAAGACGGGCGAACTGGAACGCCCCGACTGGCTGCGCGCGAAGTTCGACGAAGCGTCGAAATACGTGGACCTCGACCAGCTGGGCATCGCACCGCAATGCGGCTTCGCCTCCACCGAACATGGCAACGCCATCACGGAGGACGACCAGAAGCGTAAACTGGAGCTGGTGGTGAACACCGCCCAAGCAATCTGGGGCGAGAACTGATCCCAACAGGTCGGTCCGGCCAAAAGGAACCTCTGCCGGCACGAAAAAGGCCCCCGGAACACCGGGGGCCTTTCGCATTCCCTTGGCCCGATCAGCGGCCCAGCGGCATCCGGAACGAGACGCCGAGCGCGATGTCGTTTTCCGTGTCGTTGCCGAAGCTCGCTTCCACCTGCGCGTCCAGAACCGCGTCGCCGGCAAACTGGCGCGACCAGCTGGCGCCCAAGCCGTAGACGGTCCGGTCCAGCCCCGCGCCCTCAATCGTGATGGCCTGCCCGTCAAAGCGCGCGGTGATGTCGTCGGCGTCGCCGTCCATCCGCGTGACGGCCACATAGCCGCGCAACGCATCCGTTCCGCCCAGCACCACCGGAACACCCGCTTCCGCCCGGATATAACGGCTGTCCACATCGCGGGAGTCGATGTCCGTGTCCAGACGCGACAGGTCATAGCCGTCCAGCGCGTTGCGGCTCCACCCGCCCTCGGCGGCAAGATCGAAGCCGATCTGCCCGGCCTCGGGCGCGCGCATCAGGACCTTCACGCGACCCGCGACGCCCGCGATGTCGCCCTCGGCGCCCGCCGTGCCGGCGATGTCCTCGCCCTCGGTCTGGCCGGCGAAGGCCATGGCCACCGCGGTCAGGCGGTCGTTCGTCACGCCAAAGCGCAGGCCGGCGACCTTGGCCGTCACGTCGCCGCTTTTCGACAGGCTCAGGAACGCACCCGCCGTACCGCCGCCCAGGGCCATGTCATAGCCCGTGACGCCCAGCGCAAGGGAACTGCCGGATTCACCGTCCTGCCCGCGCCCGGCGGCCCACAGCCCCTCGCCCATCGGGGCCAAGAGAATTTGACGCGACAGGCCATAGGCCAAAGCCTGCGTATCGCGATCCTCGGCCCGCAGGGCGTCCTCGTCCAGCAGCACGATGGCCGAGGTGCCGACAAGGGCCGCCCCCGCCGTCGTCACCGTTTCCACGGCCGAGCCGAGGGTCAGGCGATCGAAGGTGGCATAGGTCACTTCCAGCGTGTCGGCTCCCTCGCCCATCTCGATCGTACCGTCGATCTGCGAGCCGTCGTTCAGCACCAACCGGTCGTCGCCCGCGCCCAGGTTCAGGGCCGTGCCGTCGCGCCCGGTGATCGTGCCGCTGTTGATCACCGTCTGCGCGCCCGTGTCGGCCGGATCGGTGTTGATCCCGATGGCCCCTTCGATCCGCCCGCTGTTGGTCACGGTCGACGCGTCCGTGCTGGGGTCGAAGTCGATGCCGTCCTGGCTGCCCAGCGCCAAGATCGTGCCCGTATTCTCCACCGTTCCGGAATCGAGGTCGATGCCGTCCTGTTCGCCGCCGTCGGACAGGATGGTGCCCGAATTCTCGATGGTGGCGTTGCGGCCGGCGTTGATCGCGTCATCCCCGGCCCGGATTGTGCCGAGGTTGGTGACGAGAATCCCATCCTCGTTGGCGTTGATGCCTTCGCCCACCGCCACGACGGTGCCCGTCGTGTCGTTGTAAAAGGTGCTGTCGACGCCGATCTGCACGCCATCGTCGGCGCCGGTGATGGTGCCGTAGTTGGCAACTCCACTGTTGTCGCCCACGTTGACGCCGTCCTTGCTGGCGCCGATCGTGCCACGGTTGAGGACAAGGCCATTGTTTTCCGTCTGGATCCCGTCGCCTTCGACCAGCACCGCGCCCGACGTGTCGAAGCGTCCGGCCGTGATCGTGCCGATGTTCTGCACGATGCCGTTGTCATCGTCGATCTTGATGCCATCCTCGCCCGAGGTCACGGTGCCTTCATTGCTGACCAACCCACGCAGGCCTTCGATGCGGATGCCATCCTCCCCGGCGGTGATGGTCGCCCCGGCCGCGTTGATCACGACGGCGTCGTCGCCTTCGGCCTTGACACCCGCAGCGCCCCCCGTGATCGCGCCGATGTTGATGATGGTGGCCGCGCCCTCGGTCTGGATGCCATCATCGGTGGCGGTGATGACCCCTGCGTTCCCGACACGCGCCCCGGCGTTCAGGTTGATCCCGTCCTTGCCCGTGCTTTCGATCGTGCCGCTGTTGGTGACCGTGGCGTCATCGCCGCCCTGGATGGCGTGGTCGAAGGCCGACCGCACCGTGCCCGCGTTCACCAGCGTGACGCCGTCGCCGAAGCGGAACGCCTGCGCGTCCTCCGCCTCCACCTGCGCGCCGGGCTGGACCGTCAGGATCGCGTCGTCCAGATCCTTGTCCACAAGGCCCGTGCCGGAGCCCGAGCAGGTCACGCCGCTGGCCGAGGAGTCGCAGGCCGATTGCGCAAAAGCCGCGTTGGACAGGGCCGTGGCGCAGAGCAGCGTGAAGGTCAGGCTCGCAAGCCGAGGCGCGGAAAGGGAAACGGGCACTGGTACATCCTTGCTGGCCGGGGGGAACGCCCCCCCTCTAGGGCCCCAAGATCACATGGATGTGACAGGTGCACACCTTCGGATGCGGCAAAGGGCGGGCTTGCCCAGAGGCCACGGCCCGCCGGATACCCGTGCTCAGGATCACGCTGCGGGGGACATGCATGACACCACAGACCCAAACGCGCCCGGGCTCCGTGGCCGAGGTGTTCGGCGCGTTCCTGAAGCTGGGCCTCACCTCCTTCGGGGGTCCGGTGGCCCATCTGGGGTATTTCCGGGAGGAGTTGGTGCTCCGCCGCCGCTGGCTGGACGAGGATGCCTATGCCGAACTGGTGGCGCTGTGCCAGTTCCTGCCGGGCCCCACCTCCAGCCAGGTCGGCTTTGCCCTTGGGTTGGGGCGCGCGAGCTGGGGCGGCGCGCTGGCCGCGTTTCTGGCCTTCACCCTTCCCTCGGCGCTGATCCTTGGGGGGCTGGCCCTGACGGCGGCGGCTGTCGACGGGCCGGCGGCGGCAGGGCTGGTGCACGGGTTGAAGATCGTGTCGGTGGCGATCGTGGCGCAGGCCGTCTGGGGGATGGCGCGGTCCTTGTGCCCGGACCAGGACCGGGCGGCCATCGCCGTGGCCTCCGTGGCGCTGCTGGCCGTGATCTCGGGTCCGGCGGCGATGCTGTGCGCGATCGGGATGGGCATGGCGCTGGGCCTGTGGCGCGTGCCCGGCGCAGCCACCGGCGGGCGGGGCCTGTCCTTTCCCGTTTCGCGCGCCGTCGGCCTGGGGGCGCTGGCGGTGTTCCTGCTGCTGCTGGTCCTGCTCCCGGCCCTGCGGTCGTCCGGAAACATGGCCGCGATGATCGACAGCTTCTACCGTGCCGGATCGCTCGTCTTCGGCGGCGGGCATGTGGTGCTGCCGCTTCTGCAGGCCGAGGTGGTGGCCACGGGGCAGGTCAGCGAGGATGTGTTCCTGTCCGGTTATGGGCTGGCGCAGGCGGTGCCGGGGCCGTTGTTCACCTTTGCCGCGTGGCTGGGAGCGTCGATGTCCGGCCCGCCGGGAGCCCTACTCGCGCTTCTGGCGCTGTTCCTGCCTGGTTTCCTGATCCTGATCGCGGCCCTGCCCGGCTGGACTTGGCTGCGGCGGTCCGCCTGGACCCATTCGGCCGTCGCGGGCGCCAACGCCGCCGTGGTGGGGGTGCTCGCCATGGCGTTGTATGACCCGGTGTTCACCACGGGGATCACCAGCCGCATCGATTTCGCGCTGGCGCTGATTGGGCTGGTCGCGCTGACGATGTGGAAGGCGCCACCTTGGGTTGTGGTGGCGCTTGGGGCCTTGGCGGGTGTCGGAATGGCGCTTGTGGCGTAACACGACACGTCGGCTGATCGGGATTCGAAAGGCCACGGCAGGTGGCATGGCAGAAAGAAACGCTTCCCTCGCTTCTTACAAACATACTAGTATTGTCGAAGAATCAGGTGGGCGACATGGAACACGAAACGCGTCAGCGTCGGCCAAGGCGCATCGACCCCCTGACGGCCGCCGCGCGGTCGCGGGCCGAACAGCCGCGCATCGCCAGCCTGATCCATCGGGAGCTTCACAACGACATCGTCGCCTTTCGCCGCAAGGACAGCGACGGGCACGCGATGAAGACGCTGGTGCGGGTCGGGTGAAGGCCCCTTCTGCCGGCTGGACAGGCCGGCAGATCCCGGATTGACATTTGGTCAATATGGAACAAATAGTGAACGAATAACTGCCGTCTTCTTCCACCGGAGCCTGACACTGCCATGTCCGTGCCCCCCTTGCCTTTCGCCCGCGTCGCCTTGCGCCGCGGGTGCCGTTTGCCATCCTTCGACCCGGACCTGCGCCGGTGGTCCCCCGAACACCGGACGGGGGCCTGACGATGGCCCGGATCCTGTCCGTCTTCCTTCCCGCCTGGCCGACCGATCGGCTACGGCGGCAGGCGGACCATGCCCCGCCCGAGGACGCCCCGCTGATCGTGGCGGGGCGCGTCGGCAACCGCCGTCTGGTCACCGGTGTGGATGCGGCGGCCGCCGCGCTTGGCCTCCGCGTCGGCATGGCGGTCAGCAAGGCGCAGGCGCTGGTGCCCGGCCTTCTGGTGGAAAAGGCGGATCCGGCGGCGGATCTGGCCAGCCTGGAACGCCTCGCCCTTTGGGTGCTGCAACGGCTGGCGCCCGTGGTGGCCGTGGATCCGCCGGACGGGATCGTCATCGACTCCACCGGCACCGATCACCTGCACAGGGGCGAGGAGGCGATGCTGGAGGCGCTGATGGGCCGGCTCGCCCTGTCGGGGGTGACCGCCCGGCTGGCCTTGGCCGACACTTGGGGCGCGGCGCACGCCTTGGCGCGGCATGCGGCCGATCCGACGCTGATCGCCCACGGCCCCGACCCGCTGGCCCCCCTGCCGCTGGAGGCGCTGCGCCTGCCCCCCGCCACCGCCGCCGGGCTGCGCGATCTGGGCTTTGCCCGCATCAGCGACCTGGTGGGCCAGCCGCGCGGGCCGCTGACCCGTCGCTTCGGGCCGGAGCTGTGCCGCCGTCTGGATCAGGCGCTGGGCGAGGCGGCGGAGCCTATCGACCCCCTGCGCCCCCCCGGCCTGATCCAGGTGCGCCGCGCCTTTGCCGAACCCATCGGCGCGGCGGAAACCATCGCCCGCTATGTCGGAAAGCTGGTGGTGCAGCTGTGCGCGTCGCTGGAGGAACGGGGCCTCGGCGTCCGCCGGATGGACCTTCTGTGCACCCGCGTCGACAACCGGGTGGAAACGGTGCGGATCGGCCTGGCCGTGCCGCAGCGCGACCCGCAGCGCCTGACCCACCTGCTGTGCGACAAAATCGAAACCATCGCCCCCGGCTTCGGGATCGAGGTCATGACGCTGGCGGCCACCCTGACCGAACCCTTGGACGCCCGGCAGGCCAGCACGCTGGACACCCCCGCCGCCGACCTGTCGGGCCTGATCGACACCCTGTCCAACAGCCTGGGCGCGCGGGCCATCTACCGCGTGGCCCCCGTGGCCAGTGACGTGCCGGAACGGTCGGTCCGGCGCATCCCGGCGCTGGCGACGGATGCGGATCCGGGCTGGCCCGACCATTGGCCGCGCCCTTCCCGCCTGCTGCGCAGACCCGAACCGATCGAGACGATGGCCCTGCTGCCCGACCACCCCCCGAACTGGATCGGCTGGCGCGGCATCCGCCGCCGGATACGCCGCGCCGATGGGCCCGAACGGATCTTCGGCGAATGGTGGACGCGCGACGCCGAACGGATGGCGGTGCGAGACTATTTCCGGATCGAGGACGAGGCGGGCGAACGCTTCTGGATCTTCCGCGCGGGCGACGGGGAAAGCCGGGCCACCGGATCGCACCGCTGGTTCCTGCACGGGGTGTTCGGATGACGCGCGTCCACACCTTCCCGGATCGGGACGATGTCTTTCCCGAACCTGCGCGCCCTTCGCCGGGTCAGGGCGGAAGGGTCCGCGTCCCGCACGGCCGCCACCCCGCGCAGCCACGCCCATGACCCGCTATGCCGAACTTCAGGTGACGTCGCACTTCTCGTTCCTGCGCGGCGCCTCCTCGGCCGAGGAGCTGTTCGCCACCGCCGCCGTGATGGGCATCAAGGCGCTGGCGGTGACGGACCGCAATTCGGTCGCGGGCGTGGTGCGGGCGTGGGAAGCGGCCAAGACCACCGGCGTCCGGCTGGTGGTCGGCTGTCGGCTGGATCTGGCCTGCGGAATGTCGCTGCTGGTCTATCCCACCGATCGCGCCGCATGGTCGCGGCTGTGCCGCCTTCTCAGCCTTGGAAAGGCCCGCGCCGGCAAGGGCGGCTGCCATCTGGACTGGGCCGACCTTGCGCCTTACGCCGAAGGGCTGATCGTGGTGCTGGTGCCGGACACCGCCGACGACACCTGCGCCCTGCGCCTGCGCCGGTTGCGCAACCTGTTCGGCGACCGCGCCTATCTGGCGCTGACGCTGCGCCGCCGCCCGAACGACCAGCTGCGGCTGCACGAACTTTCCACGCTGGCCGCGCGGATGCGGGTGCCGACGGTGGTGACGAACGACGTCCTCTACCACGACCCCTCGCGCCGCATCCTGCAGGACGTGGTCACCGCAATCCGCCACACCACCACGGTGGAGGCGCTGGGCTTTCGCCGCGAACGCCACGCCGACCGATACCTGAAACCGCCGGAGGAGATGCACCGCCTGTTCGCCCGCTATCCGCAGGCGCTGGCCCGCACGGGCGAGATCATGGACCGCTGCCGCTTTTCGCTGGACGAGTTGAAATACCAATACCCCGAGGAGCGGGAGGACCCCGCCCTGACCGCGCAGGACACGCTGGCCCGCCTGACATGGGAAGGCGCCGCCACCCGTTACCCCGAGGGTGTTCCCGAGAAGGTCGCGGCGTCCCTGAACCACGAACTGACGCTCATTGGCACCCTTGAATACGCGCCCTATTTCCTGACGGTCCACAGCATCGTGCGCCACGCCCGTTCGCAGGGCATCCTGTGTCAGGGCCGCGGCTCGGCCGCGAACTCCGCCGTGTGCTATGTCCTTGGCATCACCTCCATCGACCCGTCCTTCAACGACCTCCTGTTCGAGCGTTTCATCTCGGAAGAGCGCCACGAACCGCCCGACATCGACGTGGATTTCGAGCATGAACGGCGCGAGGAGGTGATCCAGTGGATCTACCGCCATTACGGGCGGGAACGTGCCGCCCTTTGCGCCACCGTGATCCGATACCGCGCCAAGGGGGCGCTGCGGGACGTGGGCAAGGCGATGGGCCTGCCCGAGGATCTGATCGCCGCCCTGTCCGGCCTGATCTGGGCCTGGTCCGAAACGGGCGTCAGCGACGCCCAGATCCGGGAGCTGAACCTGAATCCCGACGACCGCCGCCTGCGCCTGACCCTGTCGCTGGCCGCCCAGTTGCAGGGAGTGCCCCGGCACCTGAGCCAGCATCCCGGCGGGTTCGTCCTGACGCAGGACCGGCTGGACGATCTGGTCCCGATCGAGCCCGCCGCCATGGCCGACCGGCAGATCATCGAATGGGACAAGGACGACATCGACGCGCTGAAGTTCATGAAGGTGGACGTGCTGGCACTGGGGATGCTGACCTGCATGGCCAAGGGGCTGGAGCTGATCGCGGACCACAAGGGCGTCCATCACGACCTCGCCTCCATCCCGCAGGAGGACAAGGCCACTTATGCGATGATCCAGAAGGCCGACACGCTGGGCACCTTCCAGATCGAAAGCCGCGCCCAGATGGCGATGCTGCCCCGCCTGAAGCCGACGGAATTCTACGACCTTGTCGTGCAGGTCGCCATCGTCCGCCCTGGCCCGATCCAGGGCGACATGGTGCACCCTTACCTGCGGAGGCGCGAGAAAAAGGAGGCGGTGGACTATCCCACAGACGCGTTGAAGAAGGTGCTGGGCAAGACCCTCGGCGTACCGTTGTTCCAGGAACAGGCCATGCGCGTCGCCATCGACTGCGCGGGCTTCACGCCCGGTGAGGCGGACATGCTGCGCAAGTCCATGGCCACCTTCAAGTTCACCGGCGGGGTCAGCGCCTTCAAGGACAAGCTGATCGAGGGGATGGTGAAGCGGAACTATGACCGCGAGTTCGCCGAACGCACCTTCCGGCAGCTGGAAGGCTTCGGCTCCTACGGTTTTCCCGAAAGCCATGCGGCCAGCTTCGCGCTGATCGCCTATGCTTCAAGCTGGCTGAAATGCCACCATCCCGACGCCTTCTGCGCGGCCCTTTTGAATAGCCAGCCCATGGGGTTCTACGCCCCCGCCCAGATCGTGCGCGACGCGCAGGAGCATGGGGTGGAGATCCGGCCCGTCTGCGTCAACGCCTCCCGCTGGGATTGCACGCTGGAGCCTGCGGGCGAGGGGTTCGCCGTGCGGCTGGGGCTGCGCATGGTCAAGGGCCTGGCCAACCTTCATGCCGCGGCCATCGTCCTGACGCGGGGGGACGCGCCGTTCGCCTCGCTCGAGGATCTGTGGCAGCGGGTGGAGGGCGTGCCCATGGCCGCCCTTCATCGCATCGCCGAGGCCGACGCCTTCCGCCCCGCCCTTGGCCTTGCGCGGCGCGAGGCGCTCTGGACGCTCAAGGGTCTGCCGGACACGGACCTGCCGCTGTTCGCCGCGGCCCGGCGGGACAGCCGGCCCGACATCGCCGAACCGGCCATCGCCTTGCGCCCCATGCCCGACGGGCGCGAGGTGGTAGAGGATTACAGCCATACCGGCCTGTCCCTGCGCCGCCATCCCGTGGCCTTCCTGCGCGAGGACCTGGCCCGGCGGGGCCTGCTGCCCTGCGCCGAAGCCATGGCCACGCGAAGCCGCCGCCGCTGGTGCGAGGTGGCGGGCCTTGTTCTTGTCCGCCAGCGTCCGGGATCGGCCAAGGGCGTCATGTTCCTGACGCTGGAGGATGAAAGCGGCATCGCCAACATCGTGGTCTGGCCCAAGATCTTCGAGGCGCACCGCCGCATCATCCTGGGCGCGCGCCTGATCGGGGTGCAGGGCCACGTGCAGCGCGAAGGCGAGGTCGTGCATCTGGTTGCGCGGCGGATCACGGACCTGTCGGCCGAACTCGCCAGCGTCGGCGCAAGGGGCGACGCCGGGCCGGAAGGCGATCGCCGCGCCGCGGACGCGCATCCTCGCGCAGGGACCCCGCCCGAAGGGCCGAGAGTCCGCGATATCTACATCCCCGACCTGCATCTGGACACGATCCGGATGAAGACGCGGGACTTCCGGTAGACCGCTCCGCCCCGGAATCAGTCGCGGAAGATGCGGGTGTGGATGCGCCCTTCGCCGTCGGACCACGCCCGGTACATTCCGGGACTGTTGAAGGGCAGCGTCACGTTGCCCTGACGGTCCACTGCGATCAGCCCGCCCGACCCGCCGCGCGCGCCCAGTTCGGACACCACGTCGCCCGCGGCGCGCACCAGATCCTGCCCCGCCCAGCGCATCCGGGCGTCGATCTCGTGCCCCGCTGCCCAGCGGATGAAGTATTCGCCATGCCCCGTGGCCGAGATGGCCGCCGTTTCGTCGTCGGCCCAAGTGCCCGCGCCGATGACGGGGCTGTCGCCCACCCGGCCCGGCAGCTTCGCCGTCATTCCGCCGGTGGAGGTCGCGGCGGCCAGATGCCCCTCCCCGTCGCAGGCAACGGCGCCCACTGTGCCGTGCTTGCGCGCGGGATCCCCGTCATCGGGCAGGTTCAGGCGGCGCCGCTCCAGCTCCGCCTCCAGCGCGGCGCGGCGGGCGGGGGTGCCGAACCAGTCGGGGGGCATCATCTCCAGATCCGCTCCGGCCAGGAAGGTGGCCGCGCCGGCCCCGGTCAGCAGGACATGCTCCGTCCGCTCCATCACCGCGCGGGCGGCAAGGATCGGGTGGCGCGGGCCGCAGATGCCCGCCACCGCCCCGCAGGCCCGCGTGTCGCCCAGCATGACCGCGGCGTCCATCTCGTGCGTGGCGTCCGAGGTGAAGACCGCCCCGCGCCCGGCGTTGAACAGGGGCTCGTCCTCCAGCGCCATGACGGCGGCGGTGACGGCGTCCACCGCCGCCCCGCCCTGCTGCAGCACATCGAGGCCGGCCTTCAGGCAGGCGCGCAGGGCCGCGTGATAGGCGGCTTCCTGTTCGGGCGTCATCCGTTCGGGCAGGATGGTGCCGGCGCCGCCATGCAGCGCGATCACGGGGGTCATGGCCAGTCTCCGGAAAAAGGGGTCAACGAACGGCGAAGCTCATCGCCGAAAGGGCGGTCATCCAGCCGACGACCTCGGCCATCGTGGCGCAGTCGAAGGCCACGGTGACGGGGTCCACGCGCACGGCCGGTGGCAGCACGGCGAACTGGTCGGCCAGCGCGGCGCGGACGGCCACGAACTCTGCACGGAACGGACCTTCGGGCCTGCGCACCGTCAGGTGCCCTGCCCCGCGCGCGGCCTCGGCCGCCTGTCGCCGCAGAAGATCGTGGGCCCGGGCCACCGACAGCTGCCGCGCCGCCCGTTCGCCCAGCGCGTGCTTCACGACGGCAAAGCGGGCGCCGGGAAAGAGGGGGGCGTTCTCCGCCTCGGTCCGGTCGTCGCCCGAGATCAGGCCCACGGGCACGCCCAGTTCCGCCGCATAGGCGCCGTAGATCGCGGGCTCTCCGCAGGCGAGGCCGTTGATCCGCACCTCGTGGAAGGCAAAGCCGTTGGTGGTGTGGGACAGCACGCCGCCGCCCCGCGCGCGCGAATGATGCCCGATCATGCAGAACAGGTCGTGGTCCGCCGTCAGCCCCGCCGCCATGTTCATGGGCTTCGGCTTGCCAAGGATCAGGTCCGCCGCCGGATGCAGCAGGTCCGGCAGCAGGTTGATCATGGGGCCGTGGCTGTCGTTCACCACGATGTCGGTGGCACCGCCTTCCAGCAGCCCCTCAATCACGGCGTTAACCTCGCGCGTCATCAGGATGCGGGCCTTTTCGTGATCGGCATGGCCCGCCTGGCACTGGGTGGGGGCGACGACGCCCGCCACCCCCTCAATGTCGGCCGAGATGTAGGCGCGCATCAGTGCGACCGCAGCTTGGGGTCCAGCGCGTCGCGCAGCCCGTCGCCCAGCAGGTTGAAGCCCAGCACGGTCAGGAAGATCGCCAGCCCCGGGAACAGCGTCAGGTGGTCGGCCACGCCCATATAGGTCCGCCCGTCCGCCAGCATCGCCCCCCATTCCGGCGACGGCGGCTGCGCGCCCAGCCCGATGAAGGACAGGGCCGCCGCCGTCAGGATCGACGTCCCGATCCGCATGGAGAAGTAGACGATCACGTTGGGCAGGGTGCCGGGCAGGATGTGGCGCAGCATGATCACGGGATCGGCCACCCCGACCGCGCGGGCGGCGTCCACATAGACCGCCTGCTTCAGTTGCAGAGTGGTGCCCCGCGCCAGACGGGCGAAGACGGGGATGGAGAAGATGGCCACGGCATAGATCACGTTGGTGATGCCCGGCCCTAGGATGGCGATAACGGCGATGGCCAGCAGGATCCCCGGAAAAGCCAGCAACAGGTCGCACAGCCGCATCACGAGGCTGTCCGTCCAGCCGCCGTAGTATCCGGCGACGATGCCCATTCCCACCCCGCCGATCGCGCCCAGCGTGACCGACAGGAACCCGACCGCCAGCGAGATGCGCGCCCCCCACAGGATGCGGCTGAAGATGTCGCGGCCATAGGTGTCGGTCCCGGCCCAGTGGGCGGCGCTGGGCCCTTGCAGGACGTTCATGTAATCGGGGGCCGACGGGTCGTAGGGCGCCACCCAGGGCGCGAAGACCGCGGTGAACACCAGCGCGACCAGAAAGGCCAGCGCCAGCAGGGCCACCTTCTGCCGCAGGAAGCGGCGGCAGAACTCGGCAAAGGGTTTGCGGGTCTTGCCGACGGTGTCCGTTGTGGGGCTGAGGGCGGTCATTTGTAACGGATCTCCGGGTTGGCAAAGACGTAGAGCACATCGACCAGCAGGTTGATGAGGATGAACTGGAGCGAGAACATGAGCACCAGCGCCTGGATCACGGGGTAATCGCGGTAGCTGACGCTGTCGACCAGCAGCCGGCCGACGCCGGGCCAGGAGAACACGCTTTCCACCACGATCGACCCGCCCAGAAGGAAGCCGAACTGCAGGCCCACCATGGTGATGATCGGGATCAGCGCGTTGCGCAGCGAATGGCGCCAGATCACCCGGCGTTCCGGCACGCCCTTGGCGCGGGCGGTGCGGACGTAATCCTCGCGCGCGATCTCGATGAAGGCGGACCGGGTGAAGCGGGCCATGACGGCCGCGACGCCCAGGCCCAGCGTGAAGGACGGCATGATGAAATGCTGCCACGTGCCGTAGCCGCCCGTGGGCAGCCAGCCCAGCCGGACGGAAAAGAGGTTGATGAGCAGGAGCCCCAGCCAGAACGGCGGGAACGAGATGCCCGACACCGCGACGATCATGCCAGTGTAGTCGGGCCAGCGCCCGCGCCGCACGGCCGAGATCACGCCGATCAGCAGCCCGACCGCCACCGCCCAGACCATGGCGAACACCGTCAGCCAGATCGTGGGCATCAGGCGCATCCCGATCTCCTCGGCCACCGGGCGGCGGGTCTTCAGCGAGGTGCCGAAATCCCCCTGCACGGTGTTCGACAGATAGGTCGCGAACTGCTGCGGCAGCGGCTTGTCGAGGCCCAGCGCCGTGCGAACCGCCTCCACGTCCTGCGCCGTCGCCTCGGGGCCCGCGACCAGCCGCGCGGGATCCCCCGGCAGAAGGTGCACGAACGCGAAGACGGCCAGCGTCACCATCAGGACCACCGGGATCGCCCCGAGCAGTCGTTTGATCAGATAGGAAAGCATTGGTTCTCATACCAGTCGGTCGAGCCCCGGGCGCGGGACGCAGGGGCGGGGCTTGGGCGGTCCGGGGCGGCGGGGCCGCCCCGGCGGGACTCACTCGGCGAAGGCGGCGTCTTCCAGCAGGAACCCGCGGTCGGGCAGCATGTGCACGCCCGAAAGGTCGCTGGTCTGGGCCGAGATGAGGTCGGCCACACCAAGGAAGATCCACGGCGCGCCTTCCCAGGCCAGTTCCTGCGCCGTGGCGTAGAAGCCGGCCCGCTCCTCGGGGTTGGCCGTGCCGATGGCGCCGTTGATCGCCGCATCCACGTCCGCGTCCTTGAAGTAGGCCACGTTGAACATCGCCGGCGGGGCGCTCTCGCTCAGCAGCAGCGGGCGGATGCCCCAGTCGGCGTCGCCGGTGGAGGAGGACCAGCCGCCGTAATACATCTGCACCTCGGCCTTGTCGGCGGATTCGATGGACCAGATGCGCTGGGCGGCCACGCCCGCTTCCAGCGGAACAACGTTCAGCGTCACGTTCACCTGCGCCAGCTGTTGCTGGATGAACTGCATCGCGCGCAGGGATTCGGTGTTGGAGTTCGCCCAGATGTCGGCGGTGAACCCGTCGGCATAGCCCGCCTCGGCCAGCAGGGCCTTGGCCTTTTCCACGTCATAGGCGTATTCGCCGGCCGTCACGTGGAAGGCGAGCCCCGAGGGGATGATCGAATCCGCGGGCGTGCACAGGCCGCTGAACACGATCTTGCAGAACGCGTCCTTGTCCACGGCATGGTTCAGCGCCTGACGCACCAGCTTGTTGTCGAACGGCGCCTTGTTGTTGTTCAGCGAGACGTAATACTCGACGATCGAGGGCGAGGTGGTGACCTCCAGCTTCGGGTTGTTCTCCACCACCTTCATCAGTTCGGGCGGGAAGTTCGGCACGAACTGCGCCTCGCCCGTCTGCAGCATCGCCATCCGCGCGCCGGATTCGGGGACCGAACGGATGATGACGCCGTCCACCTTGGCCGGTTCCTTCCAGTAGGCGTCGTTGCGCTTGACCTCCAGCGTGTCGGCCGACCAGCGGTCGAAGACGAAGGGGCCGGTGCCGACCGGGTGGCGGCCGATCTCGGACCCGTATTCCTTCAGCGCGGCGGGCGAGATCATCATCGCGCCCGGATGCGCCAGCGAGGCGATCATCGCGCCGAAGGGCTGCGACAGGATCAGCTTCACCGTATGGTCGTCCACCACCTGCACGTCCGAGATCATCGACACGAGGCTGCGGCGCGACAGGTTGTTGGCCGGGTCGCGCAGCCGGTCGAGGTTGACCTTCACCGCTTCGGCGTCGAAGGCGGTGCCGTCGTGGAACGTCACGTTATGGCGCAGGCGGATGGTGAACTCGGTCGCGTCGGCGTTGCTGTCGTAATCCTCGGCCAGCAGCGGGACCAGCTTCATGTCCTTGTCGAAGCCGAACAGCCCTTGGTAGATCAGGCGGAGCGAGGTCTGCGACAGCGTGTCGTTGACGTTGGTCGGGTCCAGCCCCGTCAGGTTGTTCTGGATCGCGACGGTCAGGTCCTTGGCCAGGACCGTTCCCGGGACCAGCATGGCCAGCCCGAGGGCGGTCGAGACGAGCAGGGATTTCATGTTCATGTGTGCCTCTCCTGTTTTTATGGGAATGTCAGCCGAAGGTGCCGACGGTGTGGCGGGCGACGAAATGCTGCGGCGCCACCTCCACCAGCGGTTCCACCTGCGGGGGATCGTCCACGCGGCGCATGGCGCTGGGGATCTCCCCCTCGATCAGCGGGCGGTCGCGGTTGCGCGCCTGGGGTGACGCGATGGGCACCGCCGAAAGAAGGCGGCGCGTGTAGGGGTGCTGCGGATTTTCGAACACCTGCCGGCGGGGTCCGATCTCCACGATCTGGCCCAGATACATCACGGCGACCCGATGGCTGACGCGTTCGACCACCGCCATGTCATGGCTGATGAAGATGTAGGACAGGCCGCGCTTTTCCTGCAGCTCCATCAGCAGGTTGATGACCTGCGCCTGGATCGACACGTCCAGCGCGGCCACCGCCTCATCCGTGATCAGGACGTCCGGTTCCCCCGCCAAGGCGCGGGCGATGCAGATGCGCTGCCGCTGCCCGCCTGAAAATTCGTAAGGATAGCGCTGCGCGTGTTCGGGCTGCAGGCCCACGTCGCGCAGCAGTTCGGCCACCCGTTCGTCCACCTCGCGCCCCTTGGCCAGACCGTGGGTGATCAGCGGTTCCGCGATGGAAAAGCCCACGGTCAGCCGCGGATCCAGCGACGCGAAGGGGTCCTGGAACACGTACTGGATCTTGCGCCGCACGGCCTTGCGGTCGCGCGCGGGCAGCGTGAAGATGTCCTTGCCGTGATACAGGACCGAACCCGAGGTCGCCTCCTGCAGCATCATGAGGGTGCGGCCCGTGGTCGATTTCCCGCAGCCCGATTCCCCCACAAGGGCCAGCGTCTCGCCCTGACGCAGGTCGAAGTTCACCTTTTCCACCGCGTGGACGCGCCCCGACACGCGCGACAGCAGCCCCTTGCGGATGTCGAACCGGGTGACGAGGTCGCGCACCTGAAGCACCGGCGCCTCCGCCGTCACGGTGTTCTGCGGGGCGTATTCCTCGAAGCTTGTCGCGTCGCGATGGTCCCCCTCGGCCTTCAAGAGGGGGAAGCGGCGCGGCAGGTCCTGACCGTTCAACGCGCCCAGGCGCGGCACCGCGGCCAGCAAGGCGCGGGTGTAGGGGTGCTGCGGCGCGTCGAAGATCTGCTCGACCGTGCCTTCCTCCACCTTCTGGCCGTGGCGCATCACCAGAACCCGGTCCGCCACCTCGGCCACCACGCCCATGTCATGGGTGATGAACAGGACGGCCATGCCCATCTCCTCTTGCAGCAGGCGGATCAGGCGCAGGATCTGGGCCTGGATCGTCACGTCCAGCGCCGTTGTCGGTTCGTCCGCGATCAACAGGCGCGGCTTGCAGCTGAGCGCCATGGCGATCATCACGCGCTGGCGCATCCCGCCCGACAGCTGGTGCGGGTGCCGGTCCAGGATCCGTTTCGCGTCCGGGATCCGCACCTTTTCCAGCATGCGCAGCGCTTCGGCCCGCGCTTCGGCCGCCGTGCAGTCCTGATGCAGGCGCACGGCCTCGGCGATCTGCTCGCCCACCGTGAAGACCGGGTTCAGCGAGGTCATCGGCTCCTGGAAGATCATCGCGACGTCGTTGCCGCGGATGCGCTCCATCTCGTGCAGCGGGGTCTGCGCCAGATCGCGGGTGGTGCCGTCGCGGCCCGTCAGGCGCACGCGCCCGCCCACGATCCGGCCGCCACCGAATTCCACCAGCCGCATGACCGACAAGGAGCTGACGGACTTGCCCGACCCCGATTCCCCCACCACGGCCAGCGTTTCCCCGGCCCGGATCTCGAACGACAGGTCCTTGACCGCGCGGAAGACGCCGTTCTCGCCCCGGAACTCGACATCAAGCCCCTCGACAAGGATCGTGGGGTCCGGGCGCGTCTGCATCGTGGTCGTCATTGCGAATCCTTGGCGGGAGTTGAAGACGAGGCGATGTCGTCCGTGTAGAGGTAGGGAAAGATCAGTCGGGTGACGGCCGTCGCTTCCGACGTGCTCTGGTAGCGGGCATTCAGCACGGAGGCGACGGCCTCCATGAAGGCGAAGCCGGCCATGGCGGAACTGTTCAGCACCGGATGCGCGGCCGGAAGGACGAAGGTCTGGTCACACAGGTCGTGCAGGGGCGAATGCAGGCCGTCGGTCAGCGCCACACAGGGCACGCCGGACGCCCGTGCCAGCCGCACGAACTCCATCGTGGCCACGGAATAGCGTGGCAGGCTCATCGCGAGGATCAGGTCGCGCGGGCCCATCCGGCCGATCAGCCGCGCCATCCGTTCATGCCCGCCCGTCCCGTCCAGCAGGATCTGGTTGCGCAGGAACGGCTCGGTCAGCCCGAAGAGGTAGTTCATGCAGCGCGCGCTGCTGCCGAACCCCAGCATGCCGACCTGCCCGGCCGCCACCATGCGGTCGACCAGTGGTTCCAGCTGCTCCGGCGACAGGCCGCGGGCCATCGCCTCCACATTGTCCAGCGACGCCCGGACGGTCTGCTCCACGATCTCGGCGGTGGAGGTCTGCTGGGCGCGGCCAATGTTCTCAATCGGCTGAAGAAGGTCCTGGTATTGCCGGATCGCGATCGCCCGGAACTCGGCATAGTTCCGAAGGCCCAGATGCCGGACAAAGCGGGTGATGGTTGCGGGCGACACTTCGGCCCCCTGCGCCAGATCCTCGATCCCCATGGTGGCCACAAGGAAGGGGTTGGACAGGACATAAGCGCCCACACGCTTGTGAGTCGCCGACAGATCGGCCCATCCGGCTTCGATGAATGTCTTCAGGTCGGTCATGTATCGAGTGGTCCCCTTGTGAAACCATAGAACCCTGAAACCTCATCTGTGAAAATATATTTGCATCTCGCCCAAGGTGCCGAAGGTTTTTGTTCATCCATTGATCACTGACGCCACTTATTGATCATGAATTGTGCAGAAGATGCATGCCACTGGGTCAGGCCCACGGCGTCGCCCGGCACGATGGCTTTTCTCTTGCCTCGGAAGTTTCGACCAAGTATCGATCGGGGCGGGACACCCTTCCCCAACGAAGGGCGAATATCTGTGAGGATACCAGCAATGGCTCTCGAAGCTCCGGCCACGCGTCCGGCAAACCCGCGCTTTTCTTCCGGCCCCTGTGCCAAGATCCCCGGTTTCACCCTCGACATGCTGTCCGACGCGCCCTTGGGCCGTTCGCACCGCGCCGCCGTTGGCAAGTCCAAGCTGGCCGAGGCGATTGACCTTACCCGCGCCGTTCTGAACGTTCCGGCGGACTACCGCATCGGCATCGTTCCCGCCTCCGACACCGGCGCCGTGGAAATGGCCATGTGGTCGCTGCTGGGTCCCCGCCCGGTGGAGATGCTGGCCTGGGAATCCTTCGGCGAAGGCTGGGTCACCGACGTGGTCAAGCAGCTGAAGATCCATGCCGAGGTCAAGAAGGCCCCTTACGGCGAGATCGTGGACCTGAACACGGTCGATTTCGACAAGGACGTGGTCTTCACCTGGAACGGCACCACTTCGGGCGTGCGGGTGCCGAACGGCGACGCGATCCCCGCGAACCGTCAGGGCCTGACGATCTGCGACGCGACCTCCGCCGCCTTTGCGATGGACCTGCCGTGGGACAAGCTCGACGTCGTCACCTTCTCCTGGCAGAAGGTGCTGGGCGGTGAGGGCGGCCACGGCGTCCTGATCCTGAGCCCCCGTGCGGTCGAACGGCTGGAGCATTACACCCCCGCCTGGCCCCTGCCGAAAATCTTCCGCATGACCAAGGGCGGCAAGCTGATCGAAGGCATCTTCAAGGGCGAGACGATCAACACGCCGTCGATGCTGTGCGTCGAGGATTACCTCATGTCCCTGAAATGGGCCCAAGGCCTGGGCGGCCTGCCCGCGCTGATCGCGCGGTCGGAAGCCAACGCCAAGGCGGTGGCCGACTTCGCCGCCACCCGTCCGTGGATCGCGAACCTCGCCGTGGATCCGGCAACGGCCTCCTGCACCTCGGTCTGCCTGAAGTTCACGGATGCGCGGATCAAGGACGATGCCGCCTTCGCCAAGGCCGTGGCCAAGCGGCTGGAGAAGGAAGGCGTGGCGCTGGACGTCGCGGCCTATCGCGACGCGCCTGCCGGCCTGCGCATCTGGTGCGGTGCCACGGTTGAAAGCTCGGACGTGGTGGCGCTGATGCCGTGGATCGAATACGCCTTCAACACGGAGATCGAGGCGCAGTAAGCGCCTCTCTCCCCTCCCCCCTCCTTTTCAAGCACAAGGAGCCCATCATGGCCCCCCGCGTTCTCGTGTCCGATGCCCTATCGGAAACCGCCGTCCAGATCTTCCGCGACCGCGGGATCGAGGTCGACTACATGCCCAAGCTCGGCAAGGACAAGGAAGAGCTGGCCCGCATCATCGGCCAGTATGACGGCCTTGCCATCCGGTCCGCCACCAAAGTGACCGACAAGCTGCTGGCCGAAGCCACGAACCTGAAGGTCATCGGCCGCGCAGGGATCGGCGTCGACAACGTGGACATCCCCGCCGCGTCGAAAAAAGGCGTGATCGTGATGAACACGCCCTTCGGCAACTCCATCACCACCGCCGAACACGCCATCGCGATGATGTTCGCCGTGGCGCGGCAGCTGCCGGAGGCGTCCGCCTCCACCCATGCCGGCAAGTGGGAGAAGACCCGCTTCATGGGGGTGGAGCTGTTCAACAAGACGCTGGGCGTGATCGGTGCGGGCAACATCGGCGGCATCGTCTGCGACCGCGCGCTGGGCCTGCACATGAAGGTCGTGGCCTACGATCCCTTCCTGTCGGACGAACGCGCGGCCAAGATGGGCGTGCAGAAGGTCGAACTGGACGAGCTTCTGGCCCGCGCCGACTTCATCACCCTGCACGTGCCCCTGACCGACAAGACCAAGGGCATCCTGAACGCCGAGTCGCTGGCGAAAGCCAAGCCCGGCGTCCGCATCATCAACTGCGCCCGTGGCGGGCTGGTGGATGAGGCGGCGCTGGCCGCGGCGCTGCAATCGGGCCATGTCGCCGGTGCCGCCTTCGACGTGTTCGAGACGGAGCCCGCCACCGACTCCCCCCTCTTCAACCTGCCGAACGTGGTGGTAACGCCGCACCTCGGCGCCTCCACGACCGAGGCGCAGGAGAACGTGGCCCTGCAGGTGGCCGAGCAGATGTCGGACTACCTGCTGACGGGCGCCGTGCAGAACGCGCTGAACATGCCCTCCGTTACGGCCGAGGAAGCCGCCGTCATGGGCCCTTGGGTGAAGCTGGCCGGCCACATCGGCACCTTCATTGGCCAGATGACGGACACGCCGATCACCGCGATCAACGTGCTTTATGACGGCACGGTGGCCGAGATGAACCTGGCCGCGCTGAACGCCGCCGCCATCGCGGGCATCATGAAGGTCGCGAACCCGGACGCGAACATGGTCTCCGCCCCCGTGGTGGCCAAGGAACGTGGCATCCAGATCTCCACCACCCGTCAGGAAAAGTCGGGCGTCTTCGATGGCTACATCAAGGTGACCGTGGTGACCGAGGATCGCGAACGGTCGATCGCCGGCACCGTCTTCTCGGACGGGAAGCCGCGGTTCATCCAGATCAAGGGCATCAACGTCGACGCCGAGATCGGGCCCCACATGCTCTACACCACGAACGAGGATGTGCCGGGCGTGGTCGGCATCCTTGGCATGACGCTGGGCCAGCACGGGGCGAACATCGCGAACTTCACGCTGGGCCGCGCCGATGCGGGCGGTCAGGCCATCGCGATCATCTATCTGGACGAACCGCTGAACAGCACCGCGATCGAGGCGTTGCAGGCCACCGGCAAGTTCCAGCAGGTCCGCCCGCTGGCCTTCGACGTGGCTTGACCTTCGCGCAAGCCGCACTCCTATGAAGCCGGGGGCTTCCGCCCCCGGCTTTTTTCATGAGGCACCATGCACACCTATGCCATCGGCGACATCCACGGCCAGATCGACCTTCTGCGCGGCGCCCATGACCTGATCGCCCGCGACATGGCCGAACATGGCGCCGCCCCCGTGGTGCATGTGGGCGACCTCGTGGACCGGGGGCCGGATTCGGCCGGGGTGATCGAGCTGCTGCGCACGGGCATCGCCGCCGGGCGGGACTGGATCGTGCTGAAGGGCAACCATGACCGGATGCTCTCCGGATTTCTGGACGATCCCGCCTGGCGCGATCCGGGTCTGAAGGTGGAACACAGCTATCTGCATCCCAGAATCGGCGGCGCGACCACGCTGGCGAGCTATGGCGTCCTCAACGCGGCCGATCGCCCCGTGGCCAAGGTCCATGCCGAGGCGGTGGCCGCCGTTCCGCAGGCCCATCGCGACTTCCTCGCCTCCCGCCCCGTCAGCTTCCGGCGGGGGGAGTGCTTCTTCTGCCATGCGGGGATCCGCCCCTCCGCCGCCCTTTCCGCGCAGAACGAACAGGACCTGTGCTGGATCCGCCGCGGCTTTCTGGAGGTGACGGAGCCGTTCGAGGCGCTGATCGTGCACGGCCACACCGCCATCGACCACGCCACGCATTACGGCAACCGCATCAACCTCGACAGCAGCGCGGCCTATGGCGGCCCCCTGTCGGCCGTGGTCCTCGAAGGGCGGCAGGCCTTCCTGCTGACCCCCGCCGGACGCAAGCCGATTCCCGCCGACACGCCGCGCGCGGGTTGACCTTCGGGCCGGGGAAACGCAAGGGTCGCCCCGGACGTGCGGAGGCCTCAGATGCGTAGCTTGATCACCTATATCCTGTTTGTCGTGGTTGTTGTCGGGATCGGCATGTTCATCGGCACCCATTGGCAGCCGGGCGAGTGGTATGCCGGTTTGCAGAAGCCCTTCTTCACGCCGCCGAACGCCTGGTTCCCGGTGGTTTGGACCGCGCTGTACGTCATCATCGGCTTTGTCGGCGCGCGCATCTTCACGCAAGGCGGGCCGGGCCTCTTGTGGGCGCTGCAACTGGTGCTGAACTTCGCTTGGACGCCCGTCTTCTTCGGGGCGCACAACATGGTGGCGGGGGTGGCGATCATCGCAGCCCTCTGGCTGACCATCGTGGCCTTCATCGGGCGGGCGTGGGCGGGGGACAAGCTGTCGGCCCTGCTGTTCGTGCCTTATCTGGCCTGGGTCACGGTGGCGCTGGCGCTGAACGGGGCGCTGATCTTGCTGAACTGACGTTCTGTCCCGCCGAAAGAAAAAGGCCCCGCACAATGGCGGGGCCTTTCTTTTTACCCGTCGCCTTCGGCCTTGGCCTCGGGCGCGATTTCTTCGCCGGTTTCCTGATCGACCATCTTCATGCCAAGGCGCACCTTGCCGCGATCGTCGAAGCCCAGCAGCTTCACTTTCACTTCCTGGCCTTCCTTCAGGATCTCGTTCGGGTGCTGCAGACGCTTGTTGGCAATCTGCGACACGTGAACCAGACCGTCACGCTTGCCGAAGAAGTTCACGAAGGCACCGAAATCGACCAGCTTCACGACCTTGCCGGTGTAGACCTTGCCTTCTTCCGGCTCGGCCACGATGGACCAGATCATGTCGTAGGCGCGCTTGATCGCGTCCGCGTCGTTCGACGCGATCTTGATCATGCCGTCGTCGTTGATGTCGACCTTGGCACCCGACGTTTCCACGATCTCGCGGATGACCTTGCCGCCCGAACCGATCACTTCGCGGATCTTGTCGGTGGGAATGGTCAGCGTCTCGATCTTGGGGGCGTAGGCAGAGAACGCGTTGGCCGAGGTCAGGGCCTTCGACATCTCGCCCAGGATGTGCAGACGGCCGTCGCGGGCCTGCTCCAGCGCCTTCTCCATGATCTCGGGCGTGATGCCGGCGATCTTGATGTCCATCTGGAGAGAGGTGATCCCGTTCTCGGTCCCGGCCACCTTGAAGTCCATGTCGCCGAGGTGATCCTCGTCGCCCAGAATGTCGGTCAGCACGGCGTAGGAACCGTCATCTTCCAGGATCAGGCCCATGGCCACACCCGCGACCGGCGCCTTCAGCGGAACGCCCGCATCCATCATCGCCAGCGAGCCGCCGCAGACGGACGCCATCGAGGAGGAGCCGTTCGATTCCGTGATCTCCGACACGACGCGGATCGTGTAGGGGAAGTCGGTCGGCGACGGCAGGACGGCCTGCAGCGCGCGCCAGGCCAGTTTGCCATGGCCGATCTCGCGACGGCCGGGCGAGCCGACACGGCCCACTTCGCCGACCGAATAGGGCGGGAAGTTGTAGTGCAGCAGGAAGTTGGAGCGCGAGTTGCCGTGCAACGCGTCGATGATCTGCTCATCCTCGCCCGTGCCCAGCGTGGTCACGACCAGCGCCTGCGTTTCGCCGCGGGTGAACAGCGACGACCCGTGCGTGCGCGGCAGGATGCCGGTTTCCGACACGATCGGGCGCACGGTGGTCGTGTCGCGCCCGTCGATGCGGGTGCCGTTCTTCACGACGTCACCGCGCAGGATGGCCGATTCCAGCTTCTTGAAAGCGGAACCGAGGTTCGCATCCGCCAGGTCTTCCTCGGACAGCGCGGCCTTCACGGCGGTGCGGGCGGCGTCGATCGCGTCGACGCGGTCGCCCTTGTCTTTGATGGCGAAGGCCGCGCGCATCTGCGCCTCGCCCGCCTTCTTCACCTTGGCGTAAAGCGCCGAGTAGTCGGCCGGCTCGAAGTCGAACGGCTCCTTCGCCGCGTCCTCGGCCAAGTCGATGATCAGGTCGATCACCGGCTGCATGGCGTCGTGACCGAACTTCACCGCGCCCAGCATCTCGGCTTCGGACAGCTCATAGGCTTCCGATTCGACCATCATCACGGCGTTCTTGGTGCCGGCGACAACGAGGTCCAGACGCTGGTCGGGGTTGCCACGCAGGTTCTGCATGTCGTCGACCGACGGGTTCAGCACGTATTCGCCATCAACGAAGCCCACGCGGGCCGCGCCGATCGGGCCCATGAAGGGCACGCCCGACAGCGTCAGCGCGGCCGAGGCAGCGATCATTGCAACGATGTCAGGTTCGTTTTCCAGATCGTGCGACAGCACGGTGCACATCAGCAGGACTTCGTTCTTGAAGCCCGGCACGAACAGCGGACGGCAGGGGCGGTCAATCAGGCGCGAGGTCAGCGTCTCCTTCTCGGACGGACGGGCCTCCCGCTTGAAGAAGCCGCCGGGGATCTTGCCGGCCGCGTAGTATTTTTCCTGGTAGTGGACGGTCAGGGGGAAGAAGTCCTGGCCGGGCTTCTGCGCCTTGGCAAAGGTCACGTTGGCCATGACCGAGGTTTCGCCAAGCGTGGCGATCACGGTGCCGTCGGCCTGACGGGCCACTTTGCCGGTCTCCAAGGTCAGCGTCTCGCCGCCCCACTCGATCGACTTTTTCGTAACGTTGAACATGTGTTTTCCTGTTCTGGCCGGGGGACCCTCCCCCGGCTTGGCGTCCGGACGGCGTTCGTCCGGGGTCCTTGGGTTCTGCCGTGCGGACGGACCTGCCCCGCGCGATGCGAAAACGGCGACGCGCCCCGCAGGGGGGCGCGTCGGAAAGGTCAGCGGCGCAGGCCCAGGCGACCGATCAGGGTCGTGTAGCGGCCTTCGTCCTTGCCCTTGAGATAGTCGAGCAGCTTGCGGCGCTGGGCCACCATCATCAGAAGGCCACGACGGGAGTGGTTGTCCTTCTTGTGGGTCTTGAAGTGCTCGGTCAGCGTGGCGATCCGCGACGACAGGACGGCGACCTGGACTTCGGGCGAACCGGTGTCGCCTTCCTTGGTCGCGTATTCCTTGATGAGGCGGTTCTTTTCTTCAACGGTGATCGACATCGGGGTCTCCTTCGATGTTCGGTGTGACGGCGCAAGCCAGGATGTCGTCCAGCAGGGCCCGGACCCGCCGCGAACGCGGAGGGATACGCGCACATACAGGAAAACCCCCTTCCTGTGAAGGGGCGTTCGCCCGCATCGCAGTTAACCATTTTGTAAGAACGTTTCAAGAACGCGCTTCGCGCAGACCACAGTTCGGGCTATCTGTGGTTGCAGAACGGGTTCGCGGGTGCACGCGATGGTTAACGGGGTGGAACGATGATCGGGCTGATCGGGATCATGGGTGCGATGATGGCGGGCGCCGCCGCCGACGCCGTGGCAGGCCGTTTCCGCCCGGTGGAGGAGGACTTGCCCGAGGACGAGGAGCCCACGGCCGAGGACACCTCGGACGAGGACGCACCGCGCGGCGACTTCATGGACATGATCGACCCTCCGAACGCGGGGATGCCACAGTCGGACGACCTGCCTGACCTCGTGGACGCCCCGGTGACGCAAATTGGAACGGACGGCCCGGACACGCTGAACGGTGCGGGCGGCAACGACACCCTGACCGGCGGCGCGGGCGATGACGGCCTTGAAGGTCGGGGCGGCGACGATGCGCTGCAGGGCGGCGACGGGCGCGATCACCTGGAAGGCGGCGACGGTCGCGACACGCTGGAGGGCGGCGCGGGTGCCGACACCTTGCGCGGCGGCCGCGACGACGACCGGATCGACGGGGGCGCGGGCGCCGACAGCCTTCAGGGGCAGGACGGCAACGACACGCTGACCGGCGGCGACGATCACGACACCCTGATGGGCGGCGCAGGCCGGGACCGGCTTCAGGGCGACGCGGGCGACGACTGGCTGACCGGCAACGACGGCGACGACTGGCTGAACGGCGGCACCGGGTCCGACACGCTGGACGGGAATGACGGCGACGACACCCTGTTCGGCGGCGACGATGCGGAGCGGGACTTCCTGAACGGCGGCACGGGGAACGACCGGCTGGTGCTGGCGTCGGACGATTACGGCACGGGCGGCGAAGGCCTCGACACCTTCGTGCTGGGCGAAGGGCGCGCGGACAAGCCCGTGACCCTGACCGACTACGACCCTGCGCAGGATCAGCTGGACCTAAGCTACGATCCCGCCCAGGGCCTTCCGGTGGTGGAGATGCGGGAGATGCAGGGCGCGACCCATGTCTTCGTGGACGGGCAGCCGCTGGCCATCCTGAAGGGCGTCACCGGGCTGGACCCCGCCAGCGTCCGCTTCGTCCCCCTGCACGGGTAGAATTGCAATTCGGTCGGCTGGCGGCTATCTCGGGTCGGTCAGACGCGAGCAGAAGGCCCAACCGCCCATGAACTGGATCTCGAACTACGTACGCCCGAAGATCAATTCGCTCTTCTCGCGCCGCGAGGTGCCGGAGAACCTGTGGACGAAGTGCCCGGAATGCGGGACCATGCTGTTCCACCGGGAGCTGGCCGAAAACCTGAACGTCTGCCCCAACTGCGATCACCACATGGCGATCAGCCCGCGCGACCGGTTCAAGGCGCTGTTCGACGGCGGCATCTTCACCGAGATCTCGGTGCCGGAGCCGGTGGTTGACCCGCTGCAGTTCCGCGACCAGAAGAAATACCCCGACCGCCTGAAGGCCGCGCAGAAGTCCACCGGCGAAAAAGAGGCCATGCTGGTGGTGGAGGGCGACATCGCCCGCACGCCGGTGGTGGCCGCCGCGCAGGACTTCAGCTTCATGGCCGGCTCCATGGGGATGTATGTCGGCAACGCCATCGTCGCCGCGGCCGAACGCGCCGTGGCGCTGAAGCGTCCGCTGGTCCTCTTCTCGGCCGCCGGGGGCGCGCGGATGCAGGAAGGCATCCTGTCGCTGATGCAAATGCCGCGCACCACGGTCGCCGTGCAGATGCTGAAGGAAGCGAACCTGCCCTACATCGTGGTGCTGACCCACCCGACCACGGGCGGCGTGACCGCGTCCTACGCGATGCTGGGCGACGTGCACATTGCCGAACCCAACGCGCTGATCTGCTTTGCCGGACCTCGCGTGATCGAACAGACGATTCGCGAAAAGCTGCCCGAAGGCTTCCAGCGCGCCGAATACCTGCTGGATCACGGGATGCTGGACCGCGTCACGCACCGCAAGGCGCTGCGCGAAGAGTTGGTCACCATCCTGCGCATGCTGACGCGTCAGACCCCGGCCGTGCGCGCCGACCTGCCCGCCCCGCCGCCCGAAGCGCCGATCACCCCTCCGGCCCCGCCGCACGCGTGACCGGGTCGGACGTCATCCTGCAGCGCATGATGGCGCTGCACCCGAAGGTCATCGACCTGACGCTGGACCGGATGCACCGCCTTCTGGCCACGCTGGACCATCCCGAACGCCGCGTGCCCCCGGTGATCCATGTGGCGGGCACGAACGGCAAGGGATCCACCCAGGCGATGATCCGTGCGGGGCTGGAAGCCGCCGGTTTGCGCGTGCACGCCTACACCTCGCCGCATCTGGCGCGGTTCCACGAACGCATCCGACTGGCGGGGGAGCTGATTTCCGAGTCGGAACTGACCGCGCTGCTGGACGAATGTTCCGCTGCGAACGGCACTGACCCGATCACCTTCTTCGAGATCACGACGGCGGCGGCCCTTCTGGCCTTCGCCCGCACCCCCGCCGACGCCACCCTGCTGGAGGTGGGTCTGGGCGGACGGCTGGACGCGACGAACGTGATCGACCGGCCCCGCCTGACGATCATCACCCCCGTCTCCATCGACCACCAGCAGTATCTGGGCGAGACCTTGGCCGAGATCGCCGGCGAAAAGGCCGGCATCCTGAAGCGCGGCGTGCCCTGCGTCGTCGCCCCCCAGACGCACGAGGGGCTGGAGGTGATCGAGGCCCGCGCCGCCCGTCTGGGCGTGCCGCTTCTGGTGCATGGTCAGCACTGGCACGTCTTCACCGAACATGGCCGCCTGATCTTTCAGGATGAAAACGGGCTTCTGGACCTGCCTTTGCCGGTCCTGCCCGGCCCCCACCAGATCCAGAACGCCGGCACCGCGCTGGCCGCCCTGCGCCACCTGGTCCATGGGGAATCCGCCTGCGAGGCCGCCGTCACCCGCGCCGTCTGGCCCGCCCGCATGCAGCGCCTGCGCCAAGGCCCGCTGGTGGATCTTGCCCCTCAGGCCGAGGTCTGGCTGGATGGCGGCCACAACCCCGCAGGTGGGCAGGCCGTGGCGGCGACGCTGGCGGCCATGCCGCCGCGTCCGATGCATCTGATCTGCGGGATGCTGAACACCAAGGACGTGACCGGCTACATGCGGCCGCTCGCCGGCATCGCGACCACCCTCACCGCCGTCGCCATTCCGGGGGAAGCGAACACCCTGCCCGCTGAAGCCACGCGCGACGCTGCCCTCGCCGTGGGCCTGCCCGCCACGGTGGCGGCCTCGGTGGCCGAAGCACTGCAAGCCATCGTGGCGAAAGAGCCGCAGGCACGTGTCCTGATCTGCGGCTCCCTCTACCTCGCCGGGTCGATCCTGCGGGAAAACGCCTAGCGTTTGCCGTCGGCCAGACGCAGCTGGCGCGCACGGGTCAGGATCGCATCCTCGATCGCGCGGGTCGTTTCGGCCGACACGGTCGCCCCGCCATTCGTCTGAAGGGCTACATGCAACGACCGGGCGTCCAGCGCCGCGTCCTGCACATAGACCGTGGCGCGATAGGCGCGGCCGCCACCGGGCGGCGTGCCATACCCCGTCGTGAACACGCCCGAGAAGGGATCCACCGTCTGCACCGGCAGGAAGCTGAGAACGTCCAGCGCCGCCGTCCAGATGTAGCGGTTCACCGCGATGCGCGTGTTGGGATCGTCGTTGTTGCGGAACAGGGTCCAGATGTTCCCCTCCCTCCGCTGTCCGCCGACGACATCGCTGCGATAGGGTTCGTTCGCAGCCAGTTCCTCGCGCTGACGGTCCGCGGCCTCGCGGTTTCCGCAAGCGGCGACCAGGACGACCAGCCCCCCAAGGGAAACGACCCGGGCAATACGGTTGAAGGTCATGCGATCCTCATTCTGCATCTCTCGGGCTGTGGTATCCGACCGCTCCGAACCGGACAAGAACTTTCCCCTCCGCCTTGGGTGTTGCATCGCTGCATCAGTGGCGCACTCGCGGCAGAACCCCCGTTCGAAATCGTTGATTTCACGAAGCTGAGAGCCGAGAACAATTTCCAGTCCCGCCCAACGGGCCGGGCCGCCTTTTTAGGTAAACGAGGGAAAAACATGAAAAAGCTTCTTCTGGCGACGTCGATCCTCGCCGCAACGACCGGCTACGCCGCCGCCGAAGTCGCCCTGACGGGTGACGCACGTATGGGTGTGGTCTATGACGGTGAGGACGTGCAGTTCTCCGAGCGCGCCCGCGTTCGCTTCAACCTGTCGGGCCAAACCGACACGGGTTTGGAATTCGGCGCCTCGTTCCGTGCTGACCAGGCTTCGGGTTCGGCGTCGGGCGGTTCGTTCGGCAACAGCGACACCAGCAAGCGTGGCACCGTCTGGATCTCGGGCGCCTTCGGCAAGCTGGAAATGGGCGACGTGAACTCGGCCGCCGAAGAAGCGTTCGGCGATCTCAATGCCATCGGCTTCTCCGGCCTTGGCGACCTGACGGACATTCCGTACATCAACGGCGATGCCTCGGACAACTTGGACCAAGGTCCGGGCGCTCTGTACTCGTACACCATGGGCGGCTTCGAGTTCCACCTGGGCATGACGGACGGCAGCCGCCAGTTCGGCCTGAACGGTCGTCAGATTGGCGAAGACGAGCTGGGTGAGCCGATTGCGGTCACGGTGGAGGATGATCGCGATCCGACTTACTCGGCTGCTTTGGCCTATGCCGGTGACAACTTCAAGGTCGGTCTTGGCTACCTTGATAACGGCGACTACGACGACAACAACGGCAACTACGGCGGCAGCCAGTGGATCATTTCGGGTGAAACCGAAGTGTCTGGCGTTGGGCTGAAAGCCTACTACACCAGCTACGACGACGTGTGGACGTCGTATCAAGGCCTCGACGGCGATGTGGTCCTGCAAGGTGATGTCGAACTGGACAAGACCTTCGGCATCAACGCTTCGTATGAAGTGAACTCCATCCAGTTTGACGGCTTCTTCCGTCGCGACGAACTTGATGGCGAAAACATCTTCGGCGAGGACTCGCTGACCACCTATGGCATCGGCGCTGTCTACGACCTCGGCGGTGGCGCTTCGCTGCGCGCCGGTGTGGTCGACACCGACCTGATCTACGACATCGAAGGCGAAGGTCAGACGGTTGCCGACGTTGGTATCCGCCTGAACTTCTGATCCTTCGGATCAGCGTTCTTTGGAGAGAGCGGGCGAAAGCCCGCTCTTTTCTTTTGGCCCGCCCCCCGCTACGCCTTTCCTCATGGCATATGACGATATCCTCCAGCGCCTCCGTGCCGCCGAAGCCGCCCATGGGCGCCCCGCAGGCTCCGTGAAGCTCATCGCGGTGTCTAAGGTCCAGCCCGACGCGCGGGTGGAGGCGGTGCTGCAAGCTGGCCATCGCCTGTTCGGCGAAAACTACGTGCAGGAAGCGCAGGGCAAGTGGCCCGCCTTCCGCGACACCTTCGGAAAGGTGGAGGTGCACCTGATCGGCCCTCTCCAGACGAACAAGGCCAAACCCGCGCTGCAGCTGTTCGACGCCATCCACACGCTGGACCGGACTTCGCTGGCGCAACGGCTGGCGCGTCTGGCGCAGGAGGCGGGCCGCTGCCCCGACCTGTTCGTGCAGGTGAACACGGGGGAGGAGCCGCAGAAGGCCGGCATCCTGCCTACCGACGCCGACGCCTTCATCGCCGCGGCGCGGGCCTTGGATCTGCCCGTCATCGGCGCGATGTGCATCCCGCCCGAGGACGAAGACCCCGCCCCCCATTTCGCCCATCTTGCGCGGATCGCGGAACGCAACGGCCTGCCCCACCTGTCCATGGGGATGAGCGCGGATTTCGAGACCGCCATCGCCCACGGCGCCACGCATGTGCGCGTGGGCAGCGCCCTGTTCGGCGCGCGCGGCTACTGAACGCGCAACACTTCGCCCCAGCGGATGCGGCGGGCGATCCAGAGAAGGTCGGGCTGCGCAAAGGCGACGCAACCCGCCGTCGGATAGGCGGGCCGCCGCCACGTGTGCACGAAGATGGCTGACCCGCGACCCGGCACCGCCGGCATGTTCCAGTCCGTCACCAGCACCAGATCGTACAGCGGATCGGGCCGCCGCAACGCCTCGTGGCTAAAGGGGTGGGGCGCGCGGGCGGGCAGGTTGTAGCCCGCATCATTCACATCGTCCGACCACAGATCGCGCAGCCCGATGGGTTGGGCCCAGTCCGGCACCCCCACCAGACGGTCCGGACGATAGAGCATTCCGACGATCCGATGATCGCCCCGCGGCGTCGCCATGTCCCCTTCCCGCTTGCGATCCGTCACGCCGCCCCGGCCAAGGGTGCAGGCGAAACGGCGGCCGGCAAAGGTGGCGCCCGTGGGCGTGACGCGGATCACAGCAGGTGCCCCGACTTCGCGGCCTTGGTCGCCAGATACCGCGAGTTCTGCGCCGTCTGTCCCACCTTCAGCGGCACGCGCTCGGCCACGGTCACCCCATGGCTTTCCATCATGCGGATCTTGGCCGGGTTGTTCGTCAGCAGGCGCACCGCGGAAAAGCCCATCTGCCGCAGGATGCCGGCGCCCAGACGGAAGTCCCGCTCGTCATCCTCGAACCCCAGCCGGTGGTTGGCCTCCACCGTGTCAAAGCCCTGATCTTGCAGGGCATAGGCGCGCATCTTGTTGGCCAGCCCGATCCCCCGCCCTTCCTGGTTCAGATACAGAAGGACACCGGCCCCCTGCGCGCCCATTTCGGCCAGCGCGGCGCGCAGCTGGGGGCCGCAGTCGCATTTCAGGCTGCCCAGCACGTCGCCCGTGAAGCAGGCCGAATGCAGCCGCGCCAGCACGGGCGCGTCGCGGTCCGGGCGGCCGATCTCGATCGCGTAGTGTTCGGCGGTGTCGTCGTGCGGGCGGAAGATGTGCACCCGCCCCGCTTCCGACGCCACCATCGGCAGGCGGGCCGAGATCACGGGCGTCAGGGCGTGTTCGCGCGCCATCTCGGCCAAGGCGACGTCGGCGGGCAGCGCGGTCAGGATGTCCGGCGCGGGCGCGCGCACCACGACCACCGCCGGCAGCAGCTGCGCCGTCTTGGCCAGTTGCACGCCCGCACGATGGGCCACCGCGTCCCCGCCACGCACCCCGTGGAACGGCCCCTTCAGCGGGTTGGCCAGATCCCCCGCCGGATCGGCCACGGCGCGCAACCAGGACAGGGGCGCATCCCCCACGGCAATCCGCGCCACGTCCCCGTCATAGGCATGCGCCTTCAGCGTCTGTGCCCGCCGCGCGGTGATCGCCAGTTCCAGTGGGCCTAGCGCACGCATCTCCTCCAGCCGCTCCGGCGTCAGCGCCTCCACGGCGGCGACCAGTGCGGGGGCGCCCCCGGTCAGCGCGACGGGCAGGCCAAGGCGCAGGTCGCTGCGGGCGCGGGCAAGACGTTCGGTGATGGTCAACGACAGCATGGCGGCTCCTTCTGCGGCCAAGGGATACGCCGCGGCGCCGGAATTTGAAACATATCCCGCGCATCCGACACGTCCGCGTGAAGGATTGTCACGTTCCTTGCCGGCCCCCGCCGCGATCTGCATGTCAGTCCCGAAAGCAATGGAGGGCCCGATGGCAGCCTTGAAAAAGATCCTGTTGGTCGACGATGACGACGACATCCGCGAGGCGCTGAGCGAACAGCTCGTGATGACCGAGGATTTCGACGTCTTCGAGGCGGCCACCGGCGCGGACGGCATGGAAAAGGCGAAGGCCGGGCACCACGACCTCGTGATCCTGGACGTGGGCCTGCCGGACACCGACGGGCGCGAGCTGTGCCGCCGGATGCGCAAGGCGGGCGTCAAGGCGCCGATCGTGATGCTGACGGGCCATGACACGGACGCCGACACGATCCTCGGCCTCGATTCCGGGGCTAACGACTACATCACCAAGCCCTTCAAGTTCCCGGTGCTGCTGGCCCGCATCCGCGCGCAGCTGCGCACCCACGAACAGTCCGAGGATGCCGTCTTCCAGCTGGGCCCGTATTCCTTCCGCCCGGCGCAGAAGCTGCTGGTCGACGACAAGGACAAGAAGATCCGCCTGACGGAAAAGGAAACCAACATCCTCAAGTTCCTGTATCGCGCGACGCAGGGCGTGGTCCCGCGCGACGTGCTGCTGCACGAGGTCTGGGGCTACAACGCCGGCGTCACCACCCACACGCTGGAAACCCACATCTACCGCCTTCGCCAGAAGATCGAGCCCGACCCCTCGAACGCGCGGCTTCTGGTGACCGAAAGTGGCGGATACCGGCTGGTCGTCTGACGCGCCTCTTGTCCGGCGCGGGGGCGATCATATCTCTCTCCCGTTGCGCTTCGGCGCAGCACCTCCCTGTTGGACTTGGGCCGGGCTTTCGCCCGGCCTCTTTTTATGGCTAATGCGGGGGGTCAAAGGGAGACGCCGATGCCGTTCACGCTTGCCACCTGGAACATCAACTCCGTCCGTCTGCGCGAAGGCCTTGTTGCGCGCCTTCTGGCCGAAGAGCTGCCCGATGTCCTGTGCCTGCAGGAGTGCAAGAGCCCAGTGGAGAAGATCCCGCTGGAGCAGTTCCGCGCCCTTGGCTACCACTGGATCGTGGCGCGGGGGCAGAAGGGCTACAACGGCGTGGCCATCCTGTCGCGTCTGCCCTTGGTGGATGCGGGCGACCGCGATTTCGCCTCCCTTGGCCATGCGCGGCACGTCGCGGCCACGCTGGACAACGGCGTGACGATCCACAACTGCTATGTGCCCGCGGGCGGCGACATTCCCGACCGCGAACAGAACGTCAAGTTCGGCCAGAAGCTGGACTTCCTGACCGAGATGCGGGACTGGGCCCATGCCCACAAGCCCGCGAAATCCATCCTCGTGGGCGATCTGAACGTCGCCCCGCGCGAGGATGACGTCTGGTCGCACAAGCAGCTTCTGAAGATCGTCAGCCACACCCCGATCGAGGTGGAGCATCTGGGCATGGCGCAGGACGCGGGCACCTGGGTGGACATCACCCGGCAGGACCACCCCGAAGGCAAGCTCTACAGTTGGTGGTCCTACCGCGCCGCCGATTGGAATGCGGCCGACAAGGGCCGGCGTCTGGACCATGTCTGGGCCACCCGCGACATCGCGGCGGCGGCCCATTCCAGCCGTGTGCTGCGCCCCGTGCGGGGGTGGGAGCAGCCCTCGGACCACGTGCCGGTTTTCGCGACCTTCGACCTGTGATCCCCTTGGCCTTCGCGGCGCGGACGCGCATATAGGGGCCAGATCCAAACGGAGGCACAGATGTTCGGGCTTGGCGACACCACCGCAGCACCCAAAGGCGACCTGATCAAGGACACCACCGAAGCCACTTTCATGCAGGACGTGATCGAGGCGAGCCAGCAGGTTCCCGTCATCGTCGATTTCTGGGCACCGTGGTGCGGCCCCTGCAAGACGCTGGGCCCCCAACTTGAAGCGGCGGTGACCGCTGCCAAGGGCAAGGTGAAGATGGTGAAGGTCGACGTGGACCAGAACCAGCGCATCGCCGCCCAGCTGCGCGTGCAGTCCATCCCGACCGTCTACGCCTTCTGGCAGGGCCAGCCGGTCGACGCGTTCCAGGGCGCCGTTCCCCAGTCCGAGATCAAGGCCTTTGTCGAGAAGCTCTCGGCTCTGGCCGGGGATGGCGGCCTTGCCGAGGCGCTTGAGGTGGCCGAGCAGATGCTGGCCGAAGGCGCCGTGACCGACGCTGCCGAAACCTTCGCCGCCATTCTGGGCGAGGAGCCGGAAAACGCCGCCGCCTATGCGGGCCTGATCCGCTGCCAGCTGGCCGTGGGCGATCTGGATCAGGCGCAGGTCATGGCCGACGCCGCCCCCGCCAAGATTGCCGGCAGCAAGGAAATTGAGGCCGTCCGCGCCCAGATCGCGCTGGCCCGCCAAGCCGCGAATGCCGGCCCGGAGGCCGAACTGCGCGCCAAGGTGGAGGCCGATCCCGAGGATCCGCAGGCCCGCTTCGACCTCGCGCAGGCGCTCCACGCCTCGGGCAAGGTGGAGGAGGCGGTGGACGAGCTTCTGGACCTGTTCCGCCGCAACCGCGACTGGAACGACGGCGCGGCACGGGCCCAGCTGTTCACCATCTTCGACGCGCTGAAGCCCACGGACCCCATCGTTCTGAAGGGGCGGCGCCGGCTGTCTTCGATGATCTTCGCCTGACGGCTTTTCCTGCCGGAAAGGCGGGCTAAGTCCGCGGCTATGATCAAGGCCGCAGACCTGCCCCACACCCTTCCGCTGTTTCCGCTGCCCGGCGCGCTGCTTCTGCCGCGCGCCCGGTTGCCGTTGCACATCTTCGAACCCCGCTATCTGCAGATGGTGGAGGACATGATGAAGACGCCGCAGCGTCTTGTCGGCCTGATCCAGCTGCGCGAAGGTCCGGCGGGCGACCGGCTTCAGGCCATCGGCTGCGCGGGCCGGCTCACCGGATTCTCGGAAACCGAGGATGGGCGCTACATGATCACGCTGACCGGCATCTCGCGCTTTCGCCTGATGGCCGAGGAGGAGGGCTTCCATCCCTATCGCCGCGGGCAAGTGGACTGGTCCAGCTTTGGCCGCGATCTGGGGTCGGTGGAGCATGATCCGGGCCTTGACCGCGACGTCTTCATGGACCGCCTGTCGCGCTACTTCGAGACGATGGAACTGTCCACCGACTGGTCCAGCCTGAAGGAGGCGGACGAGGAGCTGCTGATCAACTCTCTGTCCATGCTGTGCCCCTTCCCGTCCGAGGACAAGCAGGCGCTGCTGGAAGCGCCTTCCCTTTCGACCCGGCGTGAGACATTGGTGACCCTGATCGAATTCGCCCTGCGCGGCGGCCCGAACGGAGACATCCTGCAATGACCGAAATCGCCTTTGACCGCCGCATGCTGGAAGCGCTGGTCTGCCCCGTGACGCAATCTGTCTTGTCCTATGACGCGGATCGGCAGGAACTGGTGTCGCAGGCGGCCCATCTGGCCTTCCCGATCCGCGACGGCATCCCGATCATGCTGGTCACCGAAGCGCGGCGCCTGGACTGATCAGGGCCGTTCGCCGCGCAGCAGCGCCGGCAGCCGTCCGGACAGGCCCGCGGCCTGCCGGATGAAGCCGCGCCGCAGCCCCGGCACCGCGTTCACCGCCCCCAGCCCCAGATCGCGGCCCAGCCGCAGGATCGGGTTCTCGTTGGAAAAGAGGCGGTTCATTGCGTCCATGCCCAGCGCCAAGGCCCGTGTCTCGGGCCGGCGCCAGTCCTGATATCGGGCCAGCACGCCGGGGGCGCCGATGTCCTCGCCCCGCCGGCGGGCGTGGATCACCACCTCGGCCAGGGCCGCCACGTCGCGCAGCCCCAAGTTCAGCCCCTGCCCGGCCAAGGGATGCACCCCGTGCGCCGCATCCCCGACCAGCGCCAGCCGGGGGGCGACGAAGCTGTCCGCAAGGCTCAGCGACAAGGGGTAGCTGTAACGCCGGCCCACCAGTGTCAGACGGCCCAGAAAGTCCCCGAAGCGCGGCTGCAACGCCGCCAGGTATTCCGCGTCCGGCAAGGCCTGCACGGCCTGCGCGATCTCGGTCTTCTCGCTCCACACGATGGACGAACGGTTGCCGGGCAAGGGCAAGATCGCCAGCGGCCCCGAGGGCAGGAACAGCTGGTGCGCCACGCCTTCGTGCGGGCGCTCATGCTCCACCGCCGCGACCAGCGCCATCTGGCCATAGTCCCAGCCCGTCCGGTGCACGCCCGCCCGCTGGGCCATGCCGCTGCCGCGCCCGTCGCAGCCGACGATCAGCCGGGCCTCCAGCTCGGTGCCGCTGGCCAGCGTCACGCGCCCTTCGCTCTGCGCCACCGCCCGGTCGCCCGAGATCAGGCGGATACGCGGTTCGGCATGAACGGCGTCCAGAAGGGCCGCGTACAGGAACCGGTCCTCCAGCATGGTGCCCATCGGCCCGCCCTCGATCTCCGCCCCGTCGAAGGTGAGGGAGAAGGGCGAGGCGCCAAGGCCCGCCCGCCCGCCCGCCGTGCGGATGCGGCGGATGGGCTGGGCCCGATCCTCCACCCGGCTCCAGACGCCGACCGCGCCCAGAAGGTTGCGGGACGCGGCGGCCAGCGAATAGGCCCGCCCGTCGAACCCCACCGCCGCGCGGTCGGGCGCGGGACGCGCGTCCGCCACCGTCACGTCGAACCCGCCCTGCGCCAGCGCCAGGGCCAATGGCAGGCCGTTCAGGCCGCCGCCGATGATCACGATATCGCTCATGCCCATGATCTAGCGACGGGATGTCGGGATTGTCCATCCGTTCCGCGAGCGATAGCATGCGCCGAACCGGCAGGGGGGCGAAGACGATGGAGTGGCTCGGGCGCAGTGCGGCGGATCTTGGACGCGGCATCCACGAAGGACGCATCAACGCCGTCGAACTGGTGGAGGCGTTTCTGGACACCGCCGCCGCCCATCCCGACGGGGACCGCATCTATGCCCGGCTGACCCCCGAACGCGCCCGGGACGAGGCGCTGGCCGCCGCCACCCGCGCCAAGGATGGCCGCCGGCGTGGCCCGCTGGACGGCGTGCCCGTCAGCTGGAAGGACCTGTTCGACACGGCGGGTATCGCGACCGAGGCCGGATCGGCCCTTCTGGCCGGCCGCGTGCCGGACCGCGACGCCTGCGTCCTTTCCACGGCAACGGCGGGCGGGCTGATCTGCCTTGGCAAGACGCATATGAGCGAGCTGGCCTTCTCCGGCCTCGGCCTCAACCCCGTCACGGCGACGGCGCCCAACGTGAACGACCCCGACGCGGTGGCGGGGGGCTCCTCCTCGGGGGCGGCGGCGTCCGTCGCGTTTGGGCTGGCGGCGGCGGCGATCGGGTCGGACACGGGGGGTTCGGTCCGCACCCCGGCGGCGTGGAACGACCTCGTGGGCCTGAAGACGACGCATGGACGGCTGTCGAACAAGGGCGTCGTGCCCCTGTGCGACACGCTGGACACGGTCGGCCCGCTGGCCCGCACGACCGAGGATTGCACCCTGCTGCTGGCCGCGCTGGAAGGGCGTCGTCCGGGCGACATGACGGGCATGACCCTGTCGGGCGTGCGGCTGGCGGTTCTGGACACGATGGGGATGGAGGATCTGGAGGACGCCCCCGCCCGCGCGTTCGACACCGCCTGCCAGCGGCTGGCCGAGGCGGGGGCCCATGTCACCCGCCTGTCCTTTGAACCGATTCGCGAGGCGATGGGCTTTTCCGGCGCTCTTTTCACCGCCGAAGGCTATGCCATCTGGCGCGACCGGATCGAAGCGGCGCCGGAGCGCATGTTCCCCCCCATCCTGGAAAGGTTCCGTGCGGGACGGGACGTCGCGGCCGCCGACTACATCGACCATGTCCGGCGGCTGAAGCGCATCCAGGCGGAATGGCGCGCCGTCACGGCCCCCTTTGACGCGGTGATCCTGCCCACCTCGGCCATCCTGCCGCCCCATGCCGCGCGCCTGATGGAGGATGCGGCCTATTACGCCCGCATGAACCTTCTGGCGCTGCGCAACACGCGGATCGGCAACCTTCTGGGGCTCTGCGCGCTCAGCCTGCCCACCGACACGCCGTCCTGCGGGATCATGCTGATGTGCCCCCCGATGCAGGAGGAGCGGCTGCTGCGGCTGGGCATGGCGGCCGAACGCGCGGTGCGCTGACGGGCGTCGCCCATCCGCCACAACCATGCCTCCGGCCGGGGTAATTTCTGGACCCGCGCGGGCGAACCCGCTATCCTGCGGACAAAAGGGGCAAAAGACCCCGGATACGAGGCAGTCGATGCAGTTCCCCGAAAGGTTCCTGGACCTACCAGATTACGCATTCCCGCGTCTTCGCGCGCTGCTGGATCCGCATCCGGCGGGCGGCGACGTCATCCACATGTCCATCGGGGAGCCGAAACATCCCATGCCGCCCTTCGTGGCGGAAGTGATGGCCGCGAGTCTGGATGGATTCGGGATCTATCCGGCCAATGACGGCACGGCCGCCCATCTGGCGGCGATCCAGGGCTGGCTGGGGCGTCGCTATGGCGTGGAGGTCGGCGCGGACCGGCTGATGGTGCTGAACGGTACGCGCGAAGGGCTGTTCAACGCCGCGCTCGCCCTGTCGCCGGAAACCAAGAACGGCAAGCGCCCGGTCTTCCTGATGCCCAACCCGTTCTATCAGGTCTATGCCGCCGCCGCGCTGGCCGTGGGGGCCGAACCGGTCTACGTTCCTGCCACGGCGGAAACGGGCTTTTTGCCCGACTACGCCGCCCTTCCGGCCGAGGTGCTGGACCGGGTGACGATCGCCTATCTCTGCTCCCCCGCCAATCCGCAGGGGGCCATCGCCTCGCGCGACCGGCTGGCCGAGATGATCCGTCTGGCCGAGGCGCATGATTTCCGCCTGTTCGTCGACGAATGCTATTCCGAGATCTGGCGCGAGGCCCCGCCCCCCGGGGCGCTGGAGGTGTCGGCCGGACTTGGCGCCGATCCCGAACGCGTCTTCGTCTTCCATTCCCTGTCCAAGCGGTCGAACCTGCCGGGCCTGCGGTCGGGCTTCGTCGCGGGCGGGCCCGAGGGCATCCGCCACATCCGCAAGCTGCGCGCCTTTTCGGGCGCGCCGGTCCCGGCGCCCCTTCAGGCCGTGGCCACCGCCGCCTGGAACGACGAGGCGCATGTGCAGGCGTCCCTCGCCCTTTATCATCGCAAGTTCGAGTTGGCGGAGCGCATCTTCGGCAACGTCCCCGGCTACCGCACGCCCGAAGGCGGCTTCTTCCTGTGGCTTCCGGTCGAGGATGGCGAGGCGGCGGCCCTGAAGCTGTGGACGGAAACCGGCGTGCGGGTCGTGCCCGGCGCCTACTTCTCGCGCGAGGTCGGGGGCGAAAACCCCGGCCACGGATACATCCGGGTGGCACTGGTCGCCCCCCAAGACGACACGCGGCGCGGTCTGGAACGGATCCACGACTGCCTTTACCGGAAGGATTGACGCATGGCTTCCTATCACGTCAGGCAGCGCGATCCGCTTCTGGACGAATCCACGCAGGAGATGCTGCAAAAGCGGGGACGCGAACTTCTGGGCGTCGGCCTTGTGGTTCTGGGCCTGATCTTCGTGATGATGCTGGGCAGCTATTCCCCGCAGGACAAGGGCTGGATGGTTGAAAGCGACCAGCCAATCCAGAACATGCTGGGCGGCTTCGGGGCGGCCATCGCCTCCACCCTGATCGTGGTGGTGGGCAAAGGTGCGTGGGCGATTCCGGCGATCCTGTTCCTGTGGGGCGGGCGCTTCGTGCTGCATCAGGGGTCCGAACGCGCCGTGGGCCGCGTGGTCTTCGCCGTCGTGGCCGTGGCCGTCGCCTCGACCTTCGCGGCCACCCATGCGCCGGGGGCGGACTGGCAGGAAACCTTCGGTCTGGGCGGTCTGTTCGGCGACACGGTTCTGGCGGCGCTGCTGAACCTTCTGCCCCTGCCCACCGTGGCCGGGCTGAAGCTTCTGTCGCTGGCGGGGGGCGTGGGGCTTCTGGCCTCCCTCCTGTTCGTGACAGGCTTCACCATGGCCGAGGTGCGGCGCATCTGGCACTTCCTGCTGCTGGGCCTGATCCTGACCTACACCACCCTTCTGGGGCTGGCCGGACGGTCCGCCACGGGGGCCGCGCAGATGGCCGCGACCGTGCAGGACCGCCGCCGTGAAAAGGCCGCACGCATGCAGGACTGGGACGACGAGGTGGTGGAGGACGACGCGCCCCGGTCGCGTTCGGCCCTGCTAGGCGGCGCCGTGCGCGGCCTTGCCGCCCGCCTGTCGGCCCGCCCCCCGGTGGATGAGATCGACCTTCCCGAACCTTCGGCCACACGCATGGGCGATCTGACCCGCGCCGCCGCCCAGCGGCATGAGGCCGCCTGGGGCCGCCCCGACGCCCTGTCGGCGGCACCGCGCGGTCTGGCCGCCGAGCCGCGTGAGGTGGTGGTGGCCCCGCCGCCGCAACCCCGGGGCCTTCTGGCCCGCGGCGCGCAGATGATGCGCCGCGTCGTGGATCCCGATCCGCAGCCCGAACCCGTGGACGTCCCGACCGAGGATCGCATCAAGGCGCGCATCAACGACGCCATCCGCGTGCGCGCCCACCAGTCCGCCCCGCCGGTGTCGCCCGTCACGGCCGCCGTGCAGCGCCGCGAACCGCCGCTGGCCGGCCGCCGCAAGTCACCCCAGCCGCTGGTGGCCGAACCCCGCCGCGCCCGCGCGGTCGTGGACCTGCCGCCCGAACCCCCGGTGCGCGCGGTCCGGGCCATCCCGCGCCTTGGGCCAGCCACGGACGAACCTGCGAACACTGCCGCCCAGCGCCTCGACGAGGAGCAGTGGGCCGAGGACGGTCCCGAGATGGACGATGCCTTCTGGGCCAACCAGGTGGAAACGACCACCTATGCCGAGGAGGAGGAGGACTGGCCCGAGGAGCAACTGGACGCCGCGTTCGAGCAGGACGAGGCCCCCTCCCCTGCCCCGGCCGCCATGACCCCCACGCCGCGGGCGGCCCGCGCCCCCATCCGTTACGACGATCCCGTCCCGTACGAGCTTCCGCCCCTGACGCTTCTGTCCAACCCCGACACGATCCAGCGCAACCCGCTGTCCGTGGAGGCGCTGGAGGACAACGCGCGCCAACTGGAATCCGTGCTGGACGATTACGGCGTGAAGGGCGAGATCGTAAGCGTCCGTCCCGGCCCCGTTGTCACCATGTACGAGCTGGAACCCGCGCCGGGCCTGAAGGCCAGCCGCGTGATCGGTCTGGCCGACGACATCGCCCGTTCGATGTCGGCGCTGTCGGCCCGCGTGTCCACGGTTCCGGGGCGCACGGTGATCGGGATCGAACTGCCCAACGCCAACCGCGAAAAGGTCGTCCTGCGCGAGATTCTGGCCAGCCAGGACTTCAGCGACGGCACCCACCGCCTGCCTTTGGCGCTGGGCAAGGACATCGGCGGCGGCCCCGTGGTGGCCAACCTTGCCAAGATGCCCCACCTGCTGATCGCCGGGACCACCGGTTCGGGCAAGTCGGTCGCGATCAACACGATGATCCTGTCGCTCCTCTACAAGCTGACGCCCGAGGAATGCCGCCTGATCATGATCGACCCCAAGATGCTGGAACTGTCGGTCTATGACGGCATCCCGCACCTTCTGTCGCCCGTGGTGACGGACCCCAAGAAGGCCGTCGTCGCCCTGAAATGGGTCGTGGGAGAGATGGAGGAACGCTACCGCAAGATGTCCAAGATGGGCGTGCGGAACATCGAAGGCTACAACGGCCGCGTCCGCGAGGCGCTGGACAAGGGCGAGCTGTTCAAGCGCACCATCCAGACCGGCTTCGACGAGGACACGGGCGAACCGGTGTTCGAGACGGAAGAGTTCCTGCCCGTCGTGATCCCCTTCATCGTGGTGGTCGTGGACGAGATGGCCGACCTGATGATGGTGGCGGGGAAAGAGATCGAGGCCTGCATCCAGCGTCTGGCGCAGATGGCGCGGGCGTCGGGCATCCACCTGATCATGGCCACGCAGCGCCCGTCGGTCGACGTCATCACCGGCACGATCAAGGCGAACTTCCCGACCCGGATCTCCTTCTCGGTCACGTCGAAGATCGACAGCCGCACCATCCTTGGCGAACAGGGCGCGGAACAGCTGCTGGGCATGGGCGACATGCTCTACATGGCTGGTGGCTCCAAGATCAGCCGCATCCACGGCCCGTTCGTGTCGGACGAGGAGGTCGAGGAGATCGTCAACCACCTGAAGTCCTTCGGCCCGCCCACCTACATGTCGGGCGTCGTGGAAGGCCCCGAAGACGACCGCGCTGACGACATCGACGCCGTGCTGGGCCTTGGCGGCAACACGGATGGCGAGGATTCGCTTTACGATCAGGCCGTGGCCGTGGTCGCCAAGGACCGCAAATGCTCCACCTCCTACATCCAGCGCAAGCTGGGCGTCGGCTACAACAAGGCTGCCAAGCTGGTGGAGCAGATGGAGGAGCAGGGCGTCGTCACCGCCGCCAACCACGTCGGCAAGCGCGAGATCCTGCTGCCCGAGCAGTGAGCGCAAGACCTGCGCGCGGTTCGGGCGACTACGACGCGCGGTGATCTCGATCTTGCCCGACCCGTCCGGGGAAACGACAAACGGAAAGGGGCCCCTGCGGCCCCTTTTTCATGTCGGCGGGTTGGCGCAACGGTGATGAGGGGTGACTGGAACGGCGCGCGCGGACGTCCTAGATTGAACGGCATGAAACCGTTCCGCACCCTCATGGCTTCGGCCGTCGCTGTCACCCTTCTGGCCCTGCCCGCCATGGCCGAGAAGATTCCGCTGTCCGAGATCTCGCGCTATCTGAACTCCCTCACCACGGCGCAGTCGGATTTCACGCAGATCAACCCCGACGGCACCGTCTCGACCGGAGAGCTGATGATCCATCGGCCCGGTCGCGTCCGCTTCGAATACGCCAAGCCCGACGCGTCGGTCGTGATGGCGGGCGGCGGGCAGGTGGCCGTGTTCGACGCGAAGTCGAACCAGCCGCCGGAACAGTATCCGCTGTCGCGCACGCCCTTGTCGATCATCCTGGCGGAAAACGTGAACCTGGGCCGCGCCCGCATGGTCGTGGGGCACCAGGAGGTCGACAACACCACCCACGTGGTGGCGCAGGACCCGGCCCATCCCGATTACGGCACGATCGACATGGTGTTCACGGCCAACCCGACCGAACTGCGCCAGTGGATCATCACCGACGGCGCGGGCGCCAAGACGACCGTGATCTTGGGAGAGATGCGGAAGGGCGTGCGCCTGCCCTCCTCGCTCTTCTCCATCACGCTGGAACAGCAAAGCCGCGGGCGTTAACCGCGGCAGATGGCCAGCTGGGCCTGATACCGCGTCGCGCGCGAGGCGACGCGGTTCGCCACGTTCATCAGCCACGGCTTCTGGCGGTAGCTGCCGCGGGCATAGCCCGACCGCCCCTCGTGATAGGCCAGATACTGATTCGCCGCGTCATGGGGCGAGATGCCAAGGCCCGAGGCGGACTTGCTCATGTACCAGCCCATGAAGTCGGTCGCGTCCTCGATCCGGTCGCGGCGCGCGCGGTGGCGGCCGGTGTCCTTCTGATACTCCTCCCACGTGCCGTCCAGCGCCTGGCTGTAGCCGTAGGCAGAGCTTTGACGCCCCATCGGGATGATGCCCAGCATGAATTGGTGCGGGGTGCGGGCGTTGCCGATGAAGGACGATTCCTGATGGATCGTCGCCATCTGCACCTGCACGGGAATGCCCCAGCGCCGTTCCGTGGCCTTCATGGCCCGCCAATAGGCCGGACGTTCGCTGACAATGCTGCACGCGTCGTCCAGATTGCGCGGCGCCGTGAAGTCGCTGCGCCCGCAGGACATCAGCAACAACAACAGAATCGACGCGCGAAGAAATCTGCTCATACTGCCCCTCGCATTCTTGTTTTTCGCGAATGTAGGGGAAAACGCCCCACAGGGAAATGCGCGCGTGCAGGAAAGCGGCCCGAAAGGCGGGGTTTCGCCGCGCGCCGATGCGGCCATTGTGGACTCGCGCCCCAAGGGACGTTATGCCCCGCAGCCGAAAGGGAGTGGCCATGACCGTCAGATCCGAAGCGAAATACCATCTGGGTCAGGTGCTCCGCCATCGGAAGCACCCGTTTCGGGGTGTCGTCTTCGATGTGGACGCGATCTTCGCCAACACCCAGGAATGGTACGAGGCCATCCCCGAGGAAAGCCGGCCCGCCAAGGACCAGCCCTTCTATCACCTTCTGGCCGAAAACGATCAAAGCTACTACGTGGCCTACGTGTCCGAAGGAAACCTCGTTCCCGATGAGACGGGCGAACCCGTGGACCATCCCGACCTCGCGGACCTCTTCGGGGATTTCGAGGATGGCTATTACCCCCTTCAGGTGCAGATGAACTGATGGATTACGACGCGCTTTCCCAAACGCTGGACGCCCTGTGCCACGATGAGACCGACAGCGTGGCTTTGATGGCCACGGTGGCGTGCGAGTTGCACACCGCCCATCCCCTGTCGGACTGGACCGGTTTCTACCGCGTGGTGGCGCCCGAACTGTTGAAGATCGGGCCCTATCAGGGCGGGCACGGCTGCCTCGTGATCCCGTTCAACCGCGGCGTCTGCGGCGCCGCCGCGCGCACCGGCCAGCCCCAGATCGTCCCGGATGTGGAGCTGTTTCCCGGCCACATCGCCTGCGCGTCGTCCACCCGGTCGGAACTGGTGCTGCCGGTCTGGAACGGCGCCGGTCGGCTGCTGGGCGTGCTGGATCTGGACAGCGACACCGAGGCCGCCTTCGACCAGACGGACGCCGACGCCCTGACGGCGATCATGGCCCGCATCTTCCGGGATGCGGAGTGACCTTCGTCTACGCCCCGCCGGACGTTCCCCTGAACCTCCTGCACGCGGACGACCGGATCGTGGTGGCCGACAAGCCCGCGGGCCTTCTGTCGGTCCCGGGACGCGGTGACGACCGCGCCGATTGCCTGATTGCCCGGCTGAGGGTGGAATTTCCGGACATCCTGCTGATCCACCGGCTGGACCTCGACACCTCGGGCGTGATGATCTTCGCGCGGGACAAGGCGGCGCAGGGCGACATCAGCCAGCAGTTCGAAAAGCGGCTGACGAAGAAGGTCTATCAGGCGCGACTTGACGGGCGGCTGGAACCGGAAACGGGCCGCGTGGACCTGCCGCTGATCGTGGACTGGCCGAACCGCCCGCGCCAGCACGTGAACCACGACACCGGCAAGCCCGCCCAGACCGACTGGCAGGTGCTGGGATACGAGGGCGACACGACCCGGGTGCACCTGATGCCCGTCACGGGCCGCAGCCACCAGCTGCGCGTGCACATGATGGAAACCGGCCACGCGATCCTGGGTGATCCGCTGTATGCGACGGGGGGGGCCAAGAACCACCCCCGCCTGATGCTGCACGCCGAAACCCTGCGCGTCCGGCATCCGGGAACAGGGCGAAGCGTCACCTTCGCGGCCCCCGTCCCGTTCTAGGCCAGCAGGTCGCGGACCATGGGGATGACCCTTTCGCCATAAAGGCGGATGGAGTTCATCGACAGGTCGTGCGGCACCGGCCCGCCCGAATATTTCAGGTCGAAGCGCGACAGGCCCAGCGCGCGGGTCGTCGCCGCGATCTTCCTCGCCACCGTTTCGGGGCTGCCCACATACATCGACCCGTGGTCGCATTCGCGGTCGAAATCCTCGCGCCGCAGGGGGCCCCAGCCGCGCGACTTGCCCACCAGCCCGTGCATGATCCGGTAGCCGGCGAAGAACTGGTCCCGCGCCGCTTCGTCCGTTTCGGCCACGTGGCCGGGGGAATGGACCCCCACGGGCAGGACGGGCGTCTCCATCTGCTCCAGCGCCTGATGGTAGAGATCCACGAAGGGGCGGAAGCGGGCGGGCGCGCCGCCGATGATCGCCAGCATCATCGGCAGACCGTGCGACGCCGCGCGGATCACCGATTCCGGCGAACCGCCCACGCCGATCCACGTCTTCAGCGTGCCCCCCTCCATCGGCGGGAAAACGCGCTGCTTCTTCAGGCCGGGATGGATGGAGCCTTTCCACGTCACCTCCCGCTCACGGCTCAATTTGGTGAACAGGTCCAGCTTTTCGGTGAACAGGCGTTCGTAGTCGGACAGGTCGTAGCCGAAGAGCGGGAAGCTTTCCGTGAACGACCCGCGGCCCAGGATGACCTCGGCCCGCCCGCCCGAAATGGCGTCCACCGTGGCGAAGCGCTGGAACACCCGGATCGGATCGTCCGAGGACAGCACCGTCACGGCGGATCCCAGCCGGATGCGCCGCGTGCGCGCCGCGATCCCCGCCAGCACCACCTCGGGGGCGGAGATGGCGTAATCCTCGCGGTGGTGTTCGCCGATGCCGATGAAGTCGATCCCGACCTCATCGGCCAGCACGCCCTGATCGACCACGTCGCGCACCACCTGCGCGTGGGTCTTCGGGGTGCCGTCCGCGTTGTTCGTCATGTCCCCGAACGTGTCGAGGCCCAGTTCCAGTGTCATGGCCGTATCCTTTCAGCGTTGCCCCGAACCTAAGGCCGGCCCCCGGCCGTCACAATCTGCCTAAACGGCGGCCCGTCTGTGCAGGGGGGCAGGACAGGCCGCGCGGCTGGACGGGTCGCGCCCGTGGGTGTAAGCCTCGTGACGCAACCCGCGAAAGAAGGCCCGTCCATGTCCTACTCCCCCGCCCAGACCGAACCCAAGTGGCAAGCCGAATGGGACAAGGCCGAGGTCTTTCTTGCGAAGCGGGACGAGGCGAAGCCGAAATACTACGTGCTGGAGATGTTCCCCTATCCGTCGGGGCGCATCCACATGGGGCACGTGCGCAACTACACGATGGGCGACGTGGTGGCCCGCTACAAGGCGTCCTGCGGGTTTTCCGTGCTGCACCCGATGGGCTGGGACGCCTTCGGGATGCCCGCCGAAAACGCGGCCATGGAGAAGGGCGGCCATCCCAAGGACTGGACCTACGGCAACATCGCCGTGATGAAGGACCAGATGAAACCCTTGGGCCTGTCCATCGACTGGACCCGTGAATTCGCCACCTGTGACCCGGAATATTACGGCCAGCAGCAGGCCATGTTCCTCGACATGCTGGACGCGGGGCTGGTGTACCGCAAGTCGGCGCAGGTGAACTGGGACCCCGTCGACATGACCGTCCTTGCCAACGAACAGGTGATCGACGGCAAGGGCTGGCGGTCGGGTGCTGCGGTGGAGCGCAAGGAACTGACCCAGTGGTTCTTCCGTATCAGTGACTTCGCCGAGGATCTGCTGCAGGCGCTGGACGGGCTGGAGAACTGGCCCGAAAAGGTGCGTCTGATGCAGGCCAACTGGATCGGCCAGTCGCGCGGGCTGCAGTTCGCCTTCGACACCGTGGGCGCACCCGAAGGGTTCGAGACGCTGGAGGTCTACACCACGCGCCCGGACACGCTGCTGGGAGCGAGCTTCGCCGCGATCAGCGCCGATCATCCGCTGGCGAAGGCGCTGGAGGCCGATCCCCGCGTCGCCGCCTTCAACGCCGAATGCCGTGCCCTGGGCACCACCGCCGAGGCGTTGGAGACGGCGGAAAAGCGCGGCTTCGACACCGGCATCCGTGTGAAGCACCCGCTGGACCCCTCCTGGGAACTGCCGGTCTTCATCGCGAACTTCATCCTGATGGATTACGGCACCGGCGCGATCTTCGGCTGCCCCGCCCATGACCAGCGCGACTTCGACTTCGCGCAGAAATATGCCCTGCCGATCGACCCGGTCTTCCAGCCGCTGGACGAAGGCATCCCGCCGGGTGCCTATGTTCCGATGAAGTCGGAAAAGGTCCGCTACATCCGCTTGCTGGCCGGAGAGGCGGAGCAGACCGGCGAGGCCGCCGTCGCCGCCGCCATCCAGCTCTGCGAAGCGCAGGGCATTGGTCGCGGCGTCACCAACTACCGCCTGCGCGACTGGGGCCTGTCGCGTCAGCGCTACTGGGGCTGCCCGATCCCGGTGGTGCATTGCGCCGCCTGCGGCGTCGTGCCCGAGCGGAAGGAGAACCTTCCCGTCCGCCTGCCCGACGACGTGAGTTTCGACCAGCCGGGCAACCCGCTGGACCGCCACCCGACGTGGCGGGATACCCCCTGCCCGTCCTGCGGCGCGCCCGCGAAGCGCGAAACGGACACGATGGACACCTTCGTGGACTCCTCGTGGTACTTCGCGCGCTTCACGTCCCCGCGAGCCACTACGCCCACAACGGACGAAACCGACTACTGGATGAACGTGGACCAGTACATCGGCGGGATCGAACACGCGATCCTCCACCTCCTCTACTCCCGCTTCTTCTGCCGCGCGATGCACCGCACGGACCATCTTCCGGCCCGCGCGCAGGAGCCGTTCAACGCGCTGTTCACTCAAGGGATGGTCACGCACGAGATCTACATGACCCGCGACGCCCAAGGGCGCCCCGTCTATCACCTGCCCGAGGATGTGGTCGACGGCCGCACCCGCGACGGTGGCGTGCCGGTGGAGGTCATCCCCTCGGCCAAGATGTCGAAGTCGAAGAAGAACGTGGTCGACCCGATGAGCATCATCGAGGCCTTCGGCGCCGACACCGCCCGCTGGTTCGTGATGTCCGACAGCCCGCCCGAACGGGACGTGGAATGGACCGCCTCGGGCGCCGAGGCCGCGGCGAAGTTCCTGGCCCGCATCTGGCGCATCGCGGACGAGATCGCGCGCGACGACACCCCGGCCGGGGCCGAGGATGACCCGCTGGCCCGCACCGCCGCCCGCGCCATCGCCGACGTGACGCAGGGGATCGAGGGTTTCGCCTTCAACAAGGCCGTCGCGAAGCTCTATGAATTCGCCAACGCCCTGTCGAAGTCGAAGGCGGGGGCCGGGGCGAAGCGTGACGCCATGAAGGTCATGGCACAGCTTCTGTCGCCCCTCGTGCCCCACCTGGCCGAGGAAGTCTGGCACATGCTGGGCGGCACCGGCCTTGTGGCGCAGGCCCCGTGGCCCAAGGCCGACGAGGCGCTGCTGGAAGACGATACCGTGACCCTGCCCATCCAGATCAACGGCAAGCGCCGTGCGGAGGTGACCGTGCCCAAGGACATGCCGAAGGACCAGATCGAAGCGCTGGTGCTGGCCGATGAAACCGTGATCCGCTTCCTGGAGGGCAATGCCCCGAAGAAGCTGATCGTCGTGCCGGGGCGGATCATCAATGTCGTCGCCTGATCGCCGCGCCCTCCTCGCCTCGGGGCTCGCACTGCTGGGCCTTGGCGCCTGCGGCTTCACGCCCGCCTACGCCCCCGGGGGCCCCGCCGCCGGGTTGCAGGGGTCCATCCGCATGGCCGAACCGGACGACAAGGCCGGGTTCGACTTCGTCCAGCGGATGGAGGAGCGGCTGGGCCGCGACATCGATCCCCGCTACGACCTGACCTATGCGATCAACACGAACACGGTCGGCATCGGCGAAAAGCGCGACAACACGACCACCCGCTACAACATCACGGGCACGGTCGACTGGGGCGTGGTGGACCGCGCCAGCGGGGCGCGCCTGACGGGCGGAAAGGCCACGAACTTCACCTCCTATTCCGCCACGGGCTCCACCCTCGCCAGCCTTTCGGCGCAAGAGGATGCGGAGTATCGCCTGATGCGCATCCTGGCCGACCAGATCGTGACGCAGCTGACGGCCACGGCGGGCCGCTGGGCCAAATGATCCTGAAAGGGGCCGAGGCCGCGCGGTATTTCGCAAAGCCCGATCCGTCGAAGGCCGGCCTGCTGATCTTCGGCGCGGACACGATGCGCGTGGCCCTGCGCCGGCAAGAGGCGATCGCCGCCCTGATCGGTCCCGAAGGGGAGGCCGAGATGCGCCTGACCCGCATGGCGGCGGGCGACCTGCGCCGCGATCCGGCCATGCTTCTGGACGCGCTGAAGGCGCAGGGCTTCTTCCCCGGCCCCCGCGTAGCGTTCCTGGAGGAGGCGGGCGACGCCCACGCCCCTGCCATCGCCGCCGCCCTGAAGGACTGGCGCGCGGGGGATGCGCAGCTGGTGGTGACGGCCGGCAGCCTGACCGCGAAATCCGCGCTGCGGAAGGTGTTCGAACCTGCGCCCCATTGCGTCTGCATCGGCCTTTACGACGATCCCCCCAGCCGGGAGGAGATCGAGGACACGCTGCGCCGCGCGGGCCTGCGCAGCATCGACCCCGCCGCGATGACCGACCTGACCACCCTCGCCCGCGCGCTGGACCCGGGCGACTTCCGCCAGACGGTGGAGAAGATCGGCCTTTACAAGCATGGCGACAGCGCGCCCCTGACCTCGGCCGAGGTGGCGCTGATGGCCCCCGCCACGATCGAGGCGGATCTGGACGACATCCTGCACGCCGCCGCCGAACACCGCGCGGCCGAGATCAGCCCCCTTCTGCGCCGGCTGGAAGGCCAGGGCGTGCAGCCCGTTGCCTTGTGCATCGCCGCCCTGCGCCACTTCCGCATCCTTCACGCGGCGGCCAGCCATCCCGGCGGCGCGTCCGAAGGAATCGCGCGGATGAAGCCCCCGGTCTTCGGCCCCCGCTGCGACCGGATGCTGCGTCAGGCCTCGGGCTGGGGGATGCACCGGTTGGAACAGGCGCTGGCCCTGCTGGTGGACACGGACATGACGCTGCGTTCGGCCTCACGCGCCCCTCACATGGCGGTGATGGAACGGGCGCTGATCCGCCTGTCCATGATGAAGCGGTAGAAGCGCCGGACCATCTGCGGTATCGTCCCCGCAAAATCACGAAAACCGATGGGACACTGACATGAAGACATTTGCGGCGGTCAGCGCGATGGCGCTGGTTCTGGCTTCCCCCGCCTTAGCGCTGGATTTCATGGGCGGCAACGTCACGCTGGGCTATTCCGGCCTGAAGAACGACATGGACTATTCCCGTGCCAGCCTGACCGGCCAAGCGGAGTTCGGGATCACCCCGGCCTTCAGCCTTCAGACCGACGTGGGCGTGTCCAAGTTCTTCGAAGTGGGGGAGACGGAACACAACCTGACCCTGCACGGCATCTGGCACAACGGCCCCGCCGATCTGGGCGTGTTCTATGGCGGAGAGCGAATCGCCGGCGACACCAAGGATTTCTACGGCTTCGAACTGGGTCAGCAGACCGAGGTGTTCGACGTAGAGCTGTATGTTGGCCGTGGCGAGAACTTCGGCTGGGACGGGATCATGGGCGGCGTGTCGGGCCGCTATGCCCTGACGCCGCAATTCGGCCTGGGCCTTGCCTATGACCGCGCCAACATCGAACGTCTGGACATGTCCCGCGTGGCGCTGAAGGCCGATTACGCCGTGCGTCCCGACATCACGCTGGGCGCCGAGATCGGCAGCTTCCGCGCCGATCTGAACGACGTTTGGGGTCGGGAAACCTATGTCGGCGTGAACGCGAAGATGAGCTTCGGCGCACAGGGCGGAACGTCGTTCAACCGTCGCGGCCTTCTGAACATCGTCCCCGGCCTTTGAGCGCCGAGCGGCCGGCCCAACGGCCGGTCGCCAGGCAGGCCGTCAGAAGATAGCCGCCCGTCGGCGCCTCCCAGTCCAGCATCTCGCCGCAGGCGAAGGTGCCGGGCCGGGCGCGCAGTTCCAGCCCTTCGGTCAGCGCCTCGGCCCGAATGCCGCCCGCGGTGGAGATGGCCTCTTCCAGCGGCCTCGGCCCCGCATGGGGCACGAGCAGCGCCTTCAAAAGCCGCGCCAACGCCTCGCCTTCGGGCAGGGGCCGTGCCACCTCCTGCACCAGCGCAACGGCGGCGGGCGACAGGCCCAGCTTGCGCAGGCGGTTGGCGATGCTGTCCCGGCGCGCCAGACGGTCGGTAATCCACGGGACGTCCCGGTCGGGCAGCAGGTCCAGATACAGGGGCGCCCCTTCGCGCAGCGCGCGGCTGACGGCATAGACGCCCCCACCCTCGATCCCCCGGGCCGAGATCACGAACTCCGCCCGCTCCCGCTGATCGCCCGCGATCAGGACGGCGCCCTTGATCGGCTGGCCGAAATGCCGCGCCATGTGGGGCGACCAGTGCATCACGAAGCCCATGTTGGCCGGCTGGAACGGGGCCAGCGGCACGTCGAGGTGGGAGGCCCACGCCCCGTCGCTGCCCAGCCGCGACCAGCTGGCCCCGCCCATCGCCAGAACGCGCAGCGGCGCGTCCACATGCACGACCCCGCCCGGCGTGTCGAAGCCGTCGCCCGTCCAGCGCCAGCGGGTCCGCACCTCCACCCCCAGATCCGACAACCGCGCGAGCCAGGCCCGCAGCAGGGGCGATCCTTTCATGGCCATGGGAAAGACCCGGCCCGAACTGCCCGTGAACACCTCCTGCCCCAGATCGCGGGCCCAATTCATCACCTGCTCCGGCCCGAACTCTTGCAGCATCGGGTGCAGCCAGGGGGGGAAACGGGCCAGCAGAGCCTCCAGCGGTTCGTCCTTGGTCAGGTTCAGGCCGGACTTGCCAGCCATCAGGAACTTCCGCGCGACCGAGGGTTTCTGGTCGGCCACCAGCACGCGCATCCCGCCGCGGGCCATCTCCTCCGCGGCCATCAGGCCGGCCGGTCCCGCCCCGATCACCACGGCGTCGGTCATGGCACCAGACGGTCCATCAGGGCGCCGTGCAGGCCGGGGGCGGCGGCCAGCACCCCCGCGGCCCAAGGCTGCGGGCGGTTGAAGACCAGCGGCGCACCGTGCCGGTCGGTCACGGTGGCCCCGGCCCGCCGCGCAATCAGGTCGCCCGCCGCGATGTCCCATTCGAAGCTGTCGCGCAGGGACAGCATCCCGTCATGCCGCCCCTCGGCCACAAGGCACATGCGGAACGCGATGGAGGATCGGAAGCTGCGCTTCAGCTCCGGCACCCCGCCTGGCCAGTGTTCGGGCAAGAGGTTGGCGCGCGTCGTCAGAAGCGAGGCCCCGGGAATACCCACCCGGCGGCTGACCTGCAGCGGCACCCCGTCGCGCGTGGCACCCGATGCGTCGGCCGCATACATCCGGTCCAGCGCCGGAAGGTAGACCGCCGCCGCGACGACCGTGCCGCGTTCGGCCACGGCCAGCGACACGGCGAACGTGTCCTCCCCCGCGATGAAGGACCGGGTGCCGTCGATGGGATCGACGATGAACACCCGTTCGGCCGCAAGGCGCGCGGGGTCGTCGGCGCTTTCCTCGGACAGCCAGCCGTAATCGGGGCGGGCGCCGCGCAGCGCCGTTTCCAGCGCCGCGTTGACGGCCAGATCCGCCTCGGTCACGGGGCCCAGATCGCCGGATTTTTCCCAGACGCGGGGATCGCGCTTCCAGAACCTCAGCGCGATGGCCCCGGCGTCGCGGGCGGCTGTGGTCAGAAGGTCACGATCCGGCAAGGGTCAGACCCTCGACCAGCAGGCTGGGCACGCGGGTCGACAGATGCATCCGCGCGTCGTTGGCCAGGGTGATCCGCATCAGCATGTCACGCAGGTTGCCCGCGATGGTCAGCTCGTTGACGGGATGGGTGATCTCGCCATTCTCCACCCAGAAGCCCGACGCGCCGCGCGAATAATCCCCCGTGGTCCCGTTGATCGACGACCCGATGAGAGAGGTGACCAGCAGCCCCGTCCCCATCTGCGCGATCAGATCGGCCCGGCTGGCCGAACCTTGCGTCAGGTCCACATTGGACGACGCGGGCGACGGCGGAGAGGTCGGCCCGCGCGAGGCGGAGGCCGTGCTGTTCATCCCCAGCTTGCGCGCGGTGGCCAGATCCAGCGTCCAGCCGTTCAGCACGCCGTCCGTCACGATCTCCCTCCTGCGCGAGGCGAGGCCCTCGGCGTCGAACGGACGGGAGCCCGAGGTGCGGACCCGCAGCGGATCCTCGATCACCGACAGGCCCTTGGGCAGCACCTGTTCGCCCAGCCGGTCGCGCAGCCAGCCCGCGCCGCGTGCGACGCTGGCGCCGTTCACTGCCTGCAACAGATGCCCGATCAACGAGGACGCGATGCGTTCGTCGAACAGCACCGGATAGGCGCCCGTCTTTGGCCGCCGCGCGCCCACGCGTTCCAGCGCACGCTCGGCCGCCAGATCGCCCACACCCTGCGCCGAGGGAAGGTCGCGCTGGAAGATGCGGGATTCGCCGGCCCAGTCCCGCTCCATCCCCAACCCCTCGCCCGTGAAGGCCACGGCCGAGACGGAGCGCGAGGTGCGGGCGTAGCCGCCCGAAAAGCCGTTGGTTCCCGCCAGATGCACCGCCCGGCGGCTGTAGGAGGCCGACGCCTCCACCTGCACGATGCCGGTGCGGGACAGGGCCGCGGCTTCGGCCTGACGGGCGTCCGCCTCCAGATCGAAGGGGGAGGGTTCGGCCGTGTCGTCGGCCAGTTGCAGCGCCGCCAGATCCCAGCCGCGCGCCAGCTGCGACGGATCGGCAAGGCCCGCATAGGGATCTTCCGGCGCTTCGCGCGCCATGGCCACGGCGCGTTCGGCGGCCATGGCGAAGCTGGTGTCCGACAGGTCCGACACCGACACGCAAGCCTGACGCCCGCCCATCAGCACCCGCAGGCCCACTTCCACCGCCTCGGACCGTTCGGCCTGTTCCAGCTTGCCGGCCCGGATGTCGATGCCCGTGGCGCTCTGGTCCAGGGCCAGGGCGTCGGCGGCCTCCGCCCCGGCGCGCCTGGCCGCCTCCAGCAAACGGGTGGTGAGGGTCTCCAGCATGTCGGTCATCGGCAGCTCCTTTGCAGGCGGAGGTAATGCCTCCCCCCGCGATGGGCAAGCTATTGCAGCGGGATGCCGTTCACGCTGAGGCCGTTGCCGAACTGGATGGCCGAGGTGACGGTGTCCTCCTGCCCCGGAACGGCGCGGCCGAAGGCGCCCAGCGACATGCGGGCCGCCATCTCCTGCTGGGCGGGAAGGATGCCGCCGGCCACCAGCCGGTCGATCAGCCCGTTGCCGCCGCGCAGGGTCAGGTCGATCCGTCCGCGGCCGAAGCCGGCCATCGGGCCCACGGCCTCGGGGGTGGGCGTCATCTGCCCCTGCCCCGTCAGCTCCGCGCCCACCGCCTGAAGGCGCAGGTCTTCCAGCGTCACGACCGGCGCCTCCCCTTCCGTCCCGTTGAAGGACAGCGAAAGTTGCGCCGGATCGCGCGGCAGGGCGCCCTTGGGGTCGAACCGGGCCCATGTGTCGTCGGTGGCGGTCACGTCGCGCAGGTCCAGCATCATCTGGAACGGGCCGGTCTGGTCGGGCTGCACGGGCAGCGTGGCGGTCTGGCGCGCGCCGGCCATCTGCAGGTCCATCGGGAAGGGCATCTGCGTCCCGCTCAGCCGCAGGGTCGCGTTCTCCACGTCGCTTTCGGTGCTCATCGCCTCGGCGCCCAGATCGAAGTTCATCGTGCCGGCGCCCGTCTCCCCCTCGGCCAGAAGGGTTTTCGGGCCCGCCGTGTCTAAGCGGTAGGTGGAGGTGACATAGGCAAAGCCGACCTGCCCCAGAAAGCCCACCGAAGGCGCGGCGGAGTTCGGCGCCCCGGCGAGGGTGATTGCCACGTGCTGCATGCGCGTGTCGAAGGACGCCCGCTGCTCGGCTTCGCTGAACTTGACCATCATGTCCACCTCGGCCGCGCGGGTGACGGAATCCATCTGGTCCGCCCCTTCCCAATAGCCGTCCAGATCGCGCATCGTGACGGTCACGTTCATCGGGACCGCGGTGCCGTCGGCCTTCCTCACGTCGTTCATGGTGACGGCGAGGCGGTCGGCCGTCAGGTCGTTGCGGATGTTCGACGGATCGCCCGAGGCGAGGATGCGCAGGTTTTCCTGCGACTGCACCACCTGCGACGTGATGGGTTCCGGCGCAGGTTCCCCTTCCACGGCGGGCGGGGTGGACACGACCGTCATGGGAAAGCGTTCGGACATGGTGACCAGAACGGTGCCGTCGCCCTGATCGGCCAGCGTGATGCGGTCGATCGTGCCCTCCATCCGGTTGCCGTCCTTGTCCTGCACGACCTTCACGCCCGACACCACAAGGTCGTCGCCCTGCCGTTCCGTGCGGTCGGCGGTCACCTGCTGGTCCCAGCGTTTCGCGACGGCCTGCCAGTTGGACCAGACATCCTCGGGCGTGACGGCGGCCGGCGCGGCCGAAGCGATGCACAGCGCCACGAGGCTGGCCCCGGCCAGGCGAATCGGTTTCATGCGTTGACCTTCCCTTGAAAAGCGGTTCGCCTGAGTGTTGGGCGGCGTGCCGCAAGGGTCAAGTCATCGGAAAGGGAATACACATGCAAGGCAAGGTCGTCGCGATCACGGGTGCGGGGCGCGGTATCGGGCTGGAAGCGGCGCGCCGGTTTGCCGAGGCGGGCGCGCGGGTCGTCATGCTGGGCCGGGACGCGGAAGGGATGCAGCGCCACGCGCCGGAAGGGGCGACGGCGCTGCGCTGCGACGTGGCCCTGTGGCCCGAGGTGGAGGAAGCGGTCGCCCGCATCGCGGCCCTGCACGGGCGGCTGGACGTGCTGATCAACAACGCGGGCGTGATCGACCCGATCGCGGATCTGGCGACGGCCGACCCGGCGGAATGGGGCCGCGCGATCGACGTGAACCTGAAGGGTGTGTTCCACGGCATGCGCGCCGCCATCCCCGTGATGCGGGCGCAGGGGGGCGGCACGGTCATCACCGTTAGCTCCGGCGCGGCCCATCGCCCGCTGGAGGGGTGGAGCGCCTATTGCGCGGCCAAGGCGGGGGCGGCCATGCTGACCCGGTCCGCGCATCTGGAGGAAGCGGCCCACGGGTTGCGGATCATGGGCCTGTCGCCGGGCACCGTGGCCACCGACATGCAGCGGCGCATCAAGGCCAGCGGCGTGAACGCGGTCAGCCAGATCGACTTTGCCGATCACATCCCGGCCGACTGGCCCGCGCGGGCGCTTTTGTGGATGTGCGGGCCGGGGGGCGACGCCCATGCGGGCGAGGAGATCTCGCTGCGCGACGAAGGCATCCGCCGCGCCATCGGCCTGATGTGAAAAGGGGGCCCAGCGGCCCCCTTTCCTTATTTCTTCTTCGGCGGCGTAAAACGCTTCGACGTGTCGCTGGCGCTGCGCGGGGCCTGGGTCTTGAAGCCGGCGGACCGGGCCGGCTTGTCGCCATGGCTCTTGAAGCCCGCGGCGCGCGGCTTGCCTTCGGGCTTGCCGCCGTGGGACTTGAAGCCCGCCGACCGCGGTTTCGCGTCGCCGTCCTTCTTGAAGCCGGCCGCGGCGCGCGGACGCGGGGCATCCTCGCGCTGGGCGCGGTCCTCGGGGGACCAGCGGGCCTTCTTCTCGCGCGGGGCGGCGTCGGCGGCGCGGGGTGCACCCTCATCCTCCACGAAGCGCGAGGGTTTGGGCGCATAGGCCGGCTTTTCGCGCGCCGGGCGGGCCGGACGCTCGTCCCGCGCGGGACGCTCGAAACGGGGCGCACGCTCTTCACGCGGAGCGCGATCTTCACGGGGCGCGCGGGGGGCACGATCCTCGCGCGGCGCACGGTCCTCGCGGAACGGACGCTCCGGACGGGCTTCGCGGCGCGGACGCTCGGGGCGGTCCAGCGACGGCTCGCCGTCCATCTTCACCATGTCGATCCCGTCTTCCACCGTCAGACGGTCGCCGAAGCGCGAGGCCGAGGCTTTTGCGATCTGCACGAAGGTCCGGTCCTGCTGGATGCGGATCGCGCCGATCTCGTTCTTGGTGATGTTGCCGGCCTCGCACAGCTTGGGCAGCAGCCAGCGGGCCTCGGCGCGGCCGGTGTGGCCCACGGTCAGCGTGTACCAGACCGAATCGCCGAACTCGCCCCGGGCACGGGGTTCGCCCTTGCCGGCGGCAGGGGCGGCCACGTCCGTCAGAACCTCGGGGGCCGAGCGGCCTTCGCGCCACAGGCGGATGAACGCGGCAGCCACGCCTTCGGCGCTGAAACGCTCGATCAGGGTGTTGGCCAGTGCCGCTTCGTCACCGGCATCCTTCGACAGCGCCGGGTGGTTCACGATCCGCTCGTCATCCTTGGCCTGAACGTCATCGGCTGAAGGCGGGTTGCCCCATTCGGCCACGACCTTGGCGCCCTGCAGCAGGCGCTGGGCCTTGCGCAGTTCGGCCTGCGGCACGATCAGCGCCGACACGCCCTTGGACCCGGCGCGGCCCGTTCGGCCCGACCGGTGCAGCAGCGTTTCTGAGTTCGAGGGCAGATCGGCATGGATCACCAGTTCCAGCCCCGGAAGGTCGATGCCGCGGGCGGCCACGTCCGTCGCGATGCAGACGTTGGCACGCCCGTCGCGCAGCGATTGCAGCGCGTGCGTCCGTTCCTGCTGGGACAACTCGCCCGACAGCGCCACGACCTTGAAGCCGCGGTTGCCCATGCGGGCCAGAAGGTTGTTCACGTTGGCCCGCGTCTTGCAGAAGACGATGGCCGTCTGCGCCTCGTGATACCGCAGGGTGTTGAAGATCGCGTTTTCCTTGTCGCGCGACACGACAGAATAGGCGCGGTATTCGATGTCGACGTGCTGCTTGGCCTCGCCACCCGCCTGGATGCGCAGGGCGTCGTTCTGGAAATCCTCGGCCAGGGCCGCGATCTCCTTCGGCACGGTGGCCGAGAACATCAGCGTGCGGCGGTCTTCCGGGGCCGATTCCAGAATGAATTCCAGATCCTCGCGGAAGCCCAGATCCAGCATCTCGTCGGCTTCGTCCAGAACGGCGGCGCGCAGGCCCGACAGATCCAGCGACCCGCGTTCAATGTGGTCGCGCAGGCGGCCCGGCGTGCCGACGACGATGTGGGCGCCCCGGTCCAGCGTGCGCTTTTCGGTGCGGTAGTCCATGCCGCCCACGCAGGTGGCGATCACCGCGCCGGCTTCGGCATACAACCATTCCAGTTCGCGCGCGACCTGCAGGGCCAGTTCGCGCGTGGGGGCGATGGCCAGCGCCAGCGGCACGTCGGCGAACAGCAGCCGGTCGGCGCCGTTCAGGATCTCGGGCGCGATGGCCAGACCGAATGCCACCGTCTTGCCCGACCCGGTCTGTGCCGACACCAGCGCGTCACGGCCCGCCATCTCGGGCGCCAGAACGGCCTCCTGAACCTTGGTCAGGTTCGCATAGCCTTTTGCTTCCAGAGCCGCGGCCAGGGGCCCGGCGATCTGTGTCATTTCCGTCATATTTCTTTTCCAAAGGGGGCGGCCTGAACCGCCGGTTCACCGGCCTGCCATCCCCTTGGCGGTGGCCCAATTCCACCGCGTCGGACCTTTGGCCGAAGGCGGGTCTCTAACCCCTCCGTTCGCGGATGTATAGGGCCGATATGTGTATGCCGTTGCACACAATCTTGAACCCGGGGCCCCGACGCGCTAGGCTCCGCTTTCAGGCCAGCACCCCAGGAGGCATCATGGCGCAGCGACTTCACCTCGTCTTTGGCGGCGAACTCGTCTCCCCTTCGAAAAACGTCTTCCGCGACGTCAAGGAGATCGACATCGTGGGCATGTTCCCCGACTACGACTCGGCCTTCCTGGCGTGGAAGGGTGCGGCGCAGCGCACGGTGGACGACGCGCATGTCCGCTATTATATCGCGCACATTCACCGGCTGCGCGACGAGGCGCAGCCTGCTTCGCCCACCGAAGAACTGGGCGCCTGACACGATCCGGAGCTTATGGCGCACTCGCTCGGCCTTTCGTTGTACACGCTCGCGTCCCGACGCGAGGCCGCGCCACAGACCCGCCCGCCGCGCCCCGGCGGGCCGCTGGTCTGGCTGCACGCCCCCGATCCCGACAATGCTGGCACGGTCACCGAACTGGCCCGTCGGGTGGAGGAGGAGCTGGGGCACGCCGTTCTTCTGACGGGCGCCCCGCCGGTGCGGGCGACCACCGCCCTGCACGTGCCTTTGGGGGATGACACCCCCGCCGACGCCGCCGGTTTTCTGGATCATTTCCGCCCCGATCTGGCCGTCTTCGCGGGGGCCGAGGTGCGCCCCGCCCTTGTGGCGGCGCTGCAGGACCGCGGCACCCCCATGATGATGGTGGAAGCGGGCCTTCCGCACCTGCCCGAGGGCCGCCGCCGCTGGCCGGGGCTGATGCGCGGCGCCCTCCACCCCTTCGCCCACATCCTCACTCTGGACGAGGCCGCCGCCCGCGCCTTTCGCCGCCTTGGCGCGGCGCAGGTCAAGGTCGCCGGCCGGATGGAGGAGCCGCATCTGGTTCTTCCCTGCACCGAGGCCGAACGCGCCGAGATCACCCGCGCCATCGCCGGCCGCCCCGTCTGGCTGGCCGCCGCCCTGCCCGAGGCAGAGGAGGACGCGATCCTCGCCGCCCACCGGTCGGCGCTGCACCTGTCGCACCGGCTGCTGCTGATCGTCGTGCCGCAGAACCCCGACCGCGCCCACGCCCTTGCCCAGAAGATGGAGGCGGCGGGCCTCGCCTGCGCCGCCCGCTTCGACGAGGATGAGATCCAGCCCGAGACCGAGGTCTACATGGCCGACAACCCGGACGAATTCGGGCTGTGGTACCGGCTGGCCCCCATCTGCTATCTGGGCGGCAGCCTGACAGAAGGCGTGATCCGCGATCCGCTGGAGGCGGCGGGCCTCGGCTCCGCTCTGATCCACGGGCCGAAGACTGGGAATTTCGGGTCCACCTTCCAGCGCCTGATCGCACGCAAGGCGACGCGGCCCATCGCGCAGGCAAAGGCGCTGTCGGACGCGCTGGCCGACCTTCTGTCGCCCGAACGCGTGGCTCGGCTGGCGGGGGAGGCGTGGGACGTCGCCTCGGACGGGAGCGAGGTGACCGACCGGGTCCTCGCGCTGGTGGAACGCATGATGGACGAACGCTGATGCGCACCCCCGGCTTCTGGTTCACCCCGCCGGACCGTCCCGCCCCGGCCGCGCGGCTGCTGGCGCCGCTGGGATGGCTGTATGGGCAGGCCACCGCGCGCCGCGTGGCGCAGCCCGGCTGGTGCGCGCCGGTGCCGGTGATCTGCGTGGGCAACCTGAACGCGGGCGGCACGGGCAAGACCCCGACGGCCATCGCGATCCTGCAAAAGCTGGCAGAACGGGGCGTAGCCGCGCATGTCGTCTCACGCGGGCATGGCGGGCGGCTGGACGGCCCGGTGCGTGTGGCGGGGCAGGCCGCGGATCTTGTGGGGGATGAACCGTTGCTGCTGGCCGCCTTTGCGCCCACCTGGGTCGCCAAGGACCGCGCGGCGGGCGTCCGGGCGGCGGTGGAGGCGGGGGCCGAAATGGTTTTGCTGGACGATGGGTTCCAGAACCCTTCGGTGCACAAGGACCTGTCCATCGTGGTGGTGGACGCGGCGCGGGGCTGGGGCAACGGCCGCTGCCTGCCGGCCGGCCCCTTGCGCGAACCTGTCACGGCCGGTCTGGCCCGGGCCGACCTGCTGTTGGCCATCGGCAACGCGCCCTTCGATCCGCCCCCTGCCCTGCCGCATCTGCGCGCACGGCTGGAGCCGCTTCCAACGGGGATGGACTGGCGGGGCGCGCGCGTCTTCGCCTTTGCCGGCATCGGCCACCCCGAAAAGTTCTTCGCCACGCTGCGCGCGCTTGGCGCCGACCTCGCCGGCACCCGCGCGCTGGCCGATCACCAGCCGCTGACCCCCGCCGTCCTGTCGCGCCTTCAGGCCGAGGCGGCGGCCTTGGGCGCGCAGCTGGTCACGACGGAAAAGGACGCGGTGCGCCTGCCCGCGTCCTTCCGTCCGAACGTCCTGACCCTGCCTGTGCGGCTGGTCTTCCGGGATCCGGCGCCGCTGGACGCGGCGCTGGACAGGCTTATCCGTTCAATTCGGCGTCGATGACCTTCTTCAGGTCGTCATAGCTCATGTTCGAATGCTTGGCGCCGTTGACGAAGATCGTTGGCGTGCCTTCGACGCCGTCTTTCTTCACATTCGCCTCATAGGTGTCGACCATGGCCTGCGCCATCGCGCCGTCCTGCATGCACTGGTCCAGCGCCGCGTCGTCCATGCCCGCCTGGCGTCCGATCTTCTTCAGGTTCTGCACCACGACCGCCGGATCGCTGGAAGCCGCCCATTCGCGCTGCGTGTCGTAGAGGATGTCGGCGATGCCGAAATACCGCATCTCGCCGCCGCAGCGGGCGACCATCGCGGCCCACAGGCCATAGCGGTCGAAATACACCTCGCGGAAGGTGAACTCCACCTTGCCGGTGTCGATGTAGTCGGTCTTCAGCTTGTCCATGACGTTGTTGTGGAAGTCCGCGCAATGCGGGCAGGTGTAGGAGCCGTATTCGACGACCTTCACCGGCGCGTCCTTCTGGCCCATCGTCATGTCCGCGACGACGGGGGCCGGGGCCTCGGTGGTGGTGGCGGGTGCGGGGGTGGCGGTTTGCGCCGTCGCCGCCGTGCCCATCGCGCCGAAAGCGGCGATCAGCGCCAGCGTTGCAAAGCCGTTCTTCATCGTCATCTGCCTTTCTTCGTTGACGCCGTTCGCGTCAGGTAACTGCGTGTGAGGTTTTCCAGCGCCGCGCGCAAGCCGTCGTCGGCCACGCCGGTGGCGCGGGTGCGGGCCTCCGCCTCGATCGCGGGATCGGGGGGCGCGGGCGCCTTGGGAAGGGCGCCGAACTCCGCCTCCCCGCCCGCAAAGCCGGTGGGCGCCGTCTGCGTCAGGTGCACGCGCGAGATGGCGGCATAGCCGTAGCAGGCGTTCACGCATCCGATCAGGCGGGGCTTCTGCATCTCCACCATCGGGGCATGGGCGGAGCGGACCAGAAGGGTCAGCGTGGCCCCGAATCCGTCGCGGGGATAGGACATCTTCACGGGCCGGGTCATGCGGGCCAGATCCTCGCCCACGATCTCGGCCCAGCCGGTCAAAAGGCGGGTGACGGCGAAGCCGCGCGATTCCCCCGCGCTGCGGATGCGGTCGCGCAGCAGGCTCGACGCCGGCTCGAACCCGCGAAAGCGGCGCTTGGTGGGGGGGACGGAGGGCGGCATCTGGTTCCTTGCGCTGATCGTGCATATCTTGCGGCAGGCGCGCGCCCTGCGCCAGAAGAATGCCCCGAAGGACGCCATAAATATTGCGTGACGACACCCTCAGCCGAACCCTGCTGGACTGGTACGACCGCCATGGCCGCACCCTGCCCTGGCGCGCCCCGCCGGGCGCGCTTCTGGCCGGCAAGACCCTTGATCCCTATCGCATCTGGCTGTCCGAGGTGATGTGCCAGCAGACCACCGTGGCCGCCGTGAAGGGGTATTTCCAGCGCTTCACCGAACGCTGGCCCACCGTGGCCGATCTGGCCGCCGCCCCGGACGCCGCCGTGATGGCCGAATGGGCGGGGCTTGGCTATTACGCCCGCGCCCGCAACCTTCTGAAATGCGCGCGCGAGGTGGTGGCCCGCCACGGCGGCCGCTTCCCCGGCAGCAAGGCCGAACTGCTGACCCTGCCCGGCATCGGTCCCTACACGGCGGCGGCCATCGCCTCCATCGCGTTCGACGAACGGGCCACGGTGGTGGACGGCAACGTGGAACGGGTGATCACCCGCCTGCGCAAGCTGGAAACCCCGCTACCCGTCGCGCGTCCCGAAATCGCCCGGCTGGCCGAGGCGATCACCCCCGCCCACCGCCCCGGCGACTACGCGCAGGCGGTCATGGATCTGGGCGCGACCATCTGCACCCCGCGCAACCCGGCCTGCGGCATCTGCCCGTGGATGGAGCCGTGCGCCGCACGCGCCGAAGGCATCCAGACCACCCTGCCCCGCAAGCTACCGAAGACCGCGAAACCCGTGCGCGAAGGCACCCTCTGGCTGGCCCGCCGCGCCGACGGGCTGTGGCTGGTGGAAGATCGGCCCGACAAGGGCCTTCTGGGCGGCATGTGGGGCTGGCCCGGATCGCCCTGGGACGGCGGCGGCGGAACCGAACCACTGCGCGCCGACTGGCAGGTGGCCGGAGAGGTGCGCCACACCTTCAGCCATTTCCACCTGATCCTGACGGTGCTGACCGCCACCGTTCCACCCGGTGCCAATCCCGAACGGGGCAGCTTCCGGCCCGTGACGGGGCGCGAACTGCCCACCGTCATGCGCAAGGCGTTCGAACTGGCCGTGCCGGGAACCGCCTGAATGGGTTCGGCGTTTCCCGCGCATGGCCGAGCATGAACAGGACCTTCAGGAGATCGTCGCGCGTCTGCGCGATCTGGGCGAGGAACAGGACGAAGTGTCCGTCCACGACCTGCGCGACGCCATGGGCGAGCGGAGCTACGGCCCCTTCCTCGCCATTCCCGCCTTGATCGAGCTGAGCCCGATCGGCGGCATTCCCGGCGTGCCCACCATGATCGCGCTGATCATCGCCATCATGGCCGCGCAGCTGGCCTTCGGGCGCAAGCATCTGTGGCTTCCCGGCTTTCTCGACAACCGGAAGGTCGGCGGCGACAAGCTGAAGAAGGGGATGGAGTGGATCGACAAGCCCGCCGGCTGGATCGACCGCCTGTTGCGCCCGCGTCTGCAGAAGGTGGCGGGCGGCGGCGGACTGCGGATCGTGGCGGTGCTGTGCATCATCCTCTGCTGCACCGTGCCGCCTCTGGAGCTGCTGCCCTTCGCCTCCTCCATCCCGATGGGGGCGATCGCGCTGATGGGGCTGGGCCTCATGGCGCGGGACGGGGTGGTGATCCTGATCGCCTCAATCCTGTCGATGGCCAGCTTCTGGTTCATCGTCGAGGTGGCGAACGGCAAGGCATGAAAAAACCCTGCCGTGGAAACGGCAGGGCAAGTCGCATCGCGCAGGCAGCGCCGCGATGCGGGCAACGTCCTTCGGATCAGACCATCTCGGCCCGGATCTGCTGACGCAGGGTGTCGATGGGGATCAGCTTGCCTTCGCGCTGGATGTGCCAGTAGGTCCAGCCATTGCAGGACGGCGCGCCTTCCAGCTTCGCCCCCACCTGATGGATCGATCCCTTGAGGTCGGCAAAGGCCAGCGTCCCGTCCGCGCGCACCTTGGCGCTGTGGCGGTTGCCGGTGGAATACAGGTTTTCGCCCGGGCGCAGCATGCCGCGTTCCACCAGCGTCCCGAAGGGCACGCGGGGTTCGGACCGCTTCGATCCCGTCACCTCCAGCGCCGCCGCGTCCAGCACCCGCACGCGCGAGATGCGCTCGGCCGCGATCTCGCGATAGGCCTCCTCACGCTCGATCCCGATGAAGTTGCGGCCCAGCATCTTGGCAACCGCGCCCGTGGTGCCCGTGCCGAAGAACGGGTCCAGCACCACGTCGCCTGGGTTGGTCGTGGCCAGCAGCACCCGGTGCAGCAGCGATTCGGGCTTCTGCGTCGGATGCGCCTTGGCGCCCGTCGCGTCCTTCAGGCGTTCGTGGCCGGTGCAGATCGGCAGCGTCCAGTCGGACCGCATCTGCGTGCCTTCGTTCAGCGCCTTCATGGCCTCGTAGTTGAAGGTGTACTTGGAGTTTTCGGACTTCGACGCCCAGATCAGCGTTTCATGCGCGTTGGTCAGCCGCTTGCCGCGGAAGTTCGGCATCGGGTTCGATTTGCGCCAGATCACGTCGTTCAGCATCCAGAACCCTTGGTCCTGCAACGCCGCCCCCACGCGGAAGATGTTGTGATAGCTGCCGATGACCCAGATCGCCCCGTTGGGCTTCAGGATGCGGCGCGCGGCGGCCAGCCAGGCACGGGTGAACGTATCATAGGCCTGGAACGAGGCGAACTGGTCCCACGCGTCGTCCACCGCGTCCACGCGACTGTTGTCGGGGCGGTGCAGCTCGCCCTTCAGCTGAAGGTTGTAGGGCGGATCGGCAAAGATCAGATCGACGCTCGATTCGGGAAGGGCATTCATCGCCTCCACGCAGTCCCCCGAAAGAATATCGTTCAGGGGCAGCGGTTTCGCTGCCTTGACCCCGGTCTTTGCCATGTATCGCCTCAATGCTTCCCGGCTTTGCGCCGTGGTCTTGTGGATAAAACATGGGACAGAATTGGGGGTAAGGTCAATTCCATTAATGAATCAACAGGTTAAGATTTACCCTTGATACAAGATGTTGTGGATGGTTTTGAACGAACGCCTATGGTGCGGAGTTATCCCCAAATCTTGCAGCGCGGCCTGATGCTGGGCCGTGCCATAGCCCGCGTTCCGTTCCCACCCGTATCCGGGATGCGCCAGCGCCAGATCGCACATGATCCGGTCCCGCGCCACCTTGGCCACGATGGACGCTGCCGCGATGGACAGCGAGCGCGCGTCCCCCTTCACCAGCGGCACGCAGTGGCAGGCCAGATCCCGCACCTTCAGATTGCCATCCACCAGCACGCAATCGGCGATCCGCGCCAGCCCCGCCACCGCCCGCCGCATCGCCAAATGGCTGGCCCACAGGATGTTCAGGCGGTCGATCTCCTCTACGCTGGCATGGGCGACGCAGACTTCGGCGACGGCGTGGATCTCGGCGGCCAAGGCCTCGCGCCGTGCCGCCGTCAGCTTCTTGGAATCGTTCAGCCCGGCGGGAATGCGGCCGGGATGCAGGCAGACGGCGGCGGCTGTGACGGGACCGGCCAGCGGGCCGCGGCCCACCTCGTCCACGCCGGCGATGCACAGGAAGCCGCGGATGCGGGCCTCGTCCTCGTGCTGGAAATCGGGAAGCTGGATCATGTCCGGCTCCTTACCGCGATGTCATGCGGCTGTCACGCCTCGGGGGCAAAACGCTTGCACCGGACAGGGTGCGCCCATATATGCGCCCCTCACTTTCCCTTTGGTCCTGCGGGGGGCGCGCCATGATCCAGACACCTTATTACCTGATCGACAAGGCCGCTGTCCTGCGGAACATGCGCATCGTCGAACGTCTGTGCGAGGCGTCCGGCGCGAAGGCCCTGCTGGCGCTGAAGTGCTTCGCCACATGGCCGGTGTTCGACGTGATGCAGCCCTACATGGCCGGCACCACCTCCTCCTCCCTGTTCGAGCTGCGTCTGGGGCGCGAGAAGTTCGGCAAGGAAACCCATGCCTATTCGGTGGCGTGGGGCGAGGACGAGATCGACGAGGCCGTGTCCTACGCCGACAAGATCATCTTCAACACCATCGGCCAGCTGGAGCGGTTCGAGGACCGCGCCGCGGGGATCGCGCGCGGGCTGCGCCTGAACCCGGGCATCTCCACCTCCGGCTTCGATCTGGCGGACCCGGCGCGCAAGTTCAGCCGGCTGGGCGAATGGGACGCGGACAAGATCGCGGCCGTGATCGACCGCATCTCGGGCTTCATGATCCACTACAACTGCGAGAACGGGGATTTCGACCTGTTCGACCGCCAGTTGTCGGACATCGAAAGCCGCTTCGGCCACCTGCTGGAACAGGTGGAATGGGTCAGCCTGGGCGGCGGCATCCACTTCACCGGTGAAGGCTACCCGCTGGAGAAGCTCGCCGCACGGCTGAAGGCGTTTTCCGAACGCTTTGGCGTGCAGGTCTATCTGGAGCCGGGCGAGGCGTCGATCACCAACACCGCGAGCCTGGAGGTCACGGTGCTGGACATCCTCGACAACGGCAAGCAACTCGCCATAGTGGACTCCTCGGTCGAGGCGCACATGCTGGACCTGCTGATCTACCGCATTCCGGGCAAGATGCTGACCTCTGGCCCGCACGAATACCAGGTGGCGGGCAAGTCCTGCCTGGCCGGCGACATCTATGGCGACTTCTCCTTCCCCGCCCCGCTGAAGGTCGGCGACCGGCTGTCCATCGCGGACGCCGCCGGCTACACCATGGTGAAGAAGAACTGGTTCAACGGCGTGAAGATGCCCTCCATCGTCGTGCGTGAACTGGACGGCACGGAACGTGTCGCCCGCGAATTCGGCTATGCCGATTACGAGAGCAGCCTCGGCTGATCCCCCCTCCGTCGGCTTTGGCCGACACCTTCCCTCTGTCCTTAAAGGAGACGGTTCGAAGTGAAGCGAAACGTGTTGATCATCGGCGCCGGCGGCGTCGCGCAAGTGGTGGCGCATAAATGCGCGCAGAACAACGATCGGTTGGGCGACCTGCACATCGCCAGCCGGACGGTCGCGAAATGCGAGGCCATCCTTGCATCGGTCAACGAAAAGGGATCGATGAAGACCCCGGGCGTGTTCAAGGCCCATGCGGTGGACGCGATGAACAGCGACGCGGTGGCCGCGCTGATCCGCGACACCGGCGCGCAGATCGTGATCAACGTGGGCTCCGCCTTCGTGAACATGACGGTGCTGGAGGCCTGCATCCAGACCGGCACCGCCTATCTGGACACCGCGATCCACGAGGATCCGAAGAAGATCTGCGAAACGCCGCCGTGGTACGGCAACTACGAATGGAAGCGGCGCGAGCGGTGCGCCGAAGCCGGCGTGACTGCCATCCTGGGCGTGGGCTTCGATCCGGGTGTGGTGAACGCCTATGCGCGTCTGGCGGCGGACGGCATGGACACGGTCACCTCCATCGACATCGTGGACATCAACGCAGGCTCGCACGGGCGCTGGTTCTCCACCAACTTTGATCCGGAGATCAACTTCCGCGAATTCACCGGCACGGTCTACAGCTGGCAGAAGGGCGCATGGCAGGAAAACGCCATGTTTGAGGTGGGCCATGAATTCGACCTGCCCGTCGTGGGCAAGCAGAAGGCCTACATGACCGGCCATGACGAGGTGCATTCGCTGTCGGCGAACTATCCGCAGGCCGACGTGCGCTTCTGGATGGGCTTTGGCGATCACTACATCAACGTCTTCACCGTGCTGAACAAGCTGGGCCTTTTGTCCGAAAAGCCGGTGACCACCGCCGAGGGGCTGGAGGTCGTGCCGCTGAAGGTGGTGAAGGCCGTTCTGCCCGATCCCGCAAGCCTCGCCCCCGACTATGTCGGCAAGACCTGCATCGGCGACATCGTGAAGGGCACGAAGGACGGGGCCGAGGTCGAGACGTTCATCTACAACGTCGCCGACCACAAGGAGGCGTTCGAGGAGACCGGCAGCCAAGGCATCAGCTACACCGCCGGCGTGCCGCCGGTGGCGGCCGCGCTGCTGCTGGCCGACGGCACGTGGGACGTGGCCCGCATGGTCAACGTGGAGGAGCTGGACCCCCGGCCCTTCCTGTCCCTGCTGAACACCATGGGCCTGCCCACCCGCATCAAGGACGCCGACGGCGACCGTCCGTTCACCGGGTGACGCGGCGTTTCGCGTTTCCCCTCTGGAAACCCGGACCCGATCCTTTAAGTACATCCTGTCGTGAAGGGCGAGCCAAGGCTTGCCCTTCAGTCTTCGGGGGAGAGAGATGTGACCGAGTTGAACCACGCATGCCCGTCATGGCTGTCCGGAGACAGCGAGACCGCGGCCCTGATCGCGGGCTTCGACTGGTCGTCCACCCCCCTCGGCCCCATCGGGGACTGGTCGCAGGCCCTGCGATCGGGCGTGGACACGATCGTGAACTCTCCCATCCCCAAGGTGCTGCTGTGGGGACCGGACCACCGCATGATCTACAACGACGCCTACCGCGAGATCATCGGCGACTATCATCCCGGCGCGCTGGGCGGGCCGGTCGCGGTCGTGCTGTCGGAGGTCTGGGACTTCACCGGCCGCGTGCTGGAGGCGGCGCGGCGCGGACAGGCGCAGACCTATCGCAACCAGCGCCTGACCCTGATGCGGCAGGGAATGCGCCAGGATCTTGTCTTCGATCTGTTCTACACCCCCATCCGCGACATGGACGGAACCGTCGGCGGCATTCTGTGCACGGTTCTGGAAACGACACCCCTCGTGCAGACGCAGCGCGACCTGAAGCGCAGCAACGAACGCTTCGCGGCGGCGGTGGGCGCCCTGCACGGCGTGCTGTGGACCAACACCCCCGACGGGCGGATGGAAGGCGAACAGCCCGGCTGGGCCAAGCTGACCGGGCAGGTCATGGCCGAATACCAAGGCCTTGGCTGGGCCGAGGCGGTGCATCCGGAGGACCGCGCCTCGTCCGTCGTCGCCTGGCAGGAGGCGGTGGCCACGAAATCCACCTTCGTGCACGAACACCGCGTGCGACGTGCGGACGGCACCTGGTGCCATTTCGCGATCCGCAGCGTGCCGATCTTCGACGAACAGGGCGCCATCCGCGAATGGGTGGGCATCCACACCGACATCACGGCCCAGCGTCTGGCCGAAACCGCCCTTGTGCGCCACGCCGAGGATCTGCAGCGCCAGATCCGCCATCGCGAACGGGCCGAGGAACAGCTTCGCGCCCTCAACGAGACGCTGGAGGCGCGCATCATCGCCGCCGTGGACGAACGCCGTCAGGCGCAGGTGGCGCTGGCGCAGGCGCAGAAGATGGAAAGCATCGGCAAGCTGACCGGCGGCATCGCGCACGATTTCAACAACCTGTTGCAGGTCGTGTCGGGCAACCTCCAGCTTCTGGCTACCGATGTGATGAACAACGAACGCGCCGAACGCCGCGTGGCGAACGCCATGGCGGGCGTGGCGCGGGGCGCGAAGCTCGCCTCGCAGCTTCTGGCCTTCGGCCGCCGCCAGGCGCTGGAGCCGCGGGTGGTCAACGTCACCCGTTTCGTGCGCAACATGGACGACATGCTGCACCGCGCCCTGGGCGAGGGGATCGAGATCGAGACCATCGCCGGCGGCAGCCTGTGGAACACCTTCATCGACCCCACCCAGATCGAGAACGCGCTGCTGAACCTGGCCATCAACGCCCGCGACGCGATGGACGGCCAAGGCAAGCTGACGATCGAGCTGGGGAATGCCAGCCTCGATGAAACCTATGCGCGCCACCATGACGAGGTGGAGGCCGGGCAGTACGTGATGCTGGCGGTGACGGACACCGGCTGCGGCATGGCGCCGGACGTCCTTGCCCGCGTGTTCGAGCCGTTCTTCTCCACCAAGGGGGAAGGCAAGGGGTCGGGGCTGGGACTGTCCATGGTCTACGGCTTCGTCAAGCAGTCGGGCGGCCACATCAAGATCTATTCCGAGGTGGGCCACGGCACCACCATCCGCCTCTATCTGCCCCGCGCGCTGGAAAGCGAGGACGTGGAGGTCGTGGCGGTGAACGAACCCGTCAAGGGCGGCACCGAGACGGTTCTGGTGGTGGAGGATGACGAGGACGTCCGCAACACCGTGGTCGAGCTGCTGACGGAACTCGGCTACAGCGTGCTGCGGGCGGTGGACGCGCAGTCCGGCCTGACCGTGATCGAAAGCGGCATCAAGATCGACCTTCTGTTCACCGACGTGGTCATGCCGGGCACGCTGAAAAGCCCGGAACTGGCGCGCAAGGCGAAGGAGCGTCTGCCGGAACTCGCCGTGCTCTTCACCTCCGGCTATACCGAGAATTCGATCGTGCATGGCGGGCGTCTGGACGCGGGGGTGGAGCTGATCTCCAAGCCCTACACGCGCGAGGCGCTGGCCCGGAAGATCCGCCACGTGCTGGCGAACGAGGCGCAGCGCCGCACGGCCACCGCCCCGGCCCCTGCCGCCGCACCCGCCCCGGCCGCACCAGCCGCCACCCGCACCCATGCGGTCATGCTGGTGGAGGACGACGCCCTGATCCGGATGAGCACGGCGGACCTTCTGGAAGACATGGGCCACACCGTCTGCGCCGCCGCCAGCGCCGAGGAAGCGCTGGTCATGCTGCAGGGCCACACGATCGACGTGCTGGTCACCGACCTGAACCTGCCGCGCATGGACGGGCTGCACCTGATCGAGCGTGTGCTGGAGGCGCATCCCGACATGGCCGTGGTTCTGGCGACGGGCGACAGCGGGATCGACTGCGACCGCGCCACCCGTCTGGAAAAGCCCTATGGCCATGCGGATCTGAGCGCGGCGATCGCGCAGGCCGTGGCGCGGGTGCGGCAGGTGGCCCCTGTCCGCGGATAGGATCACGGTGCGCGTCACGCCAAGGGCGTCGCGCAACGAGGTTCGGGCCGGCGAGGATGGCAACCTGCGCATCCTTGTCACCGCCGTGCCGGAAGACGGAAAGGCCACTGATGCCGCCCGAAAGCTTCTGGCGCGGCATCTCGATGTCGCGCCCACGCGCCTTGTGCTAGTGCAAGGCGCGCAAAGCCGCACCAAGACCTTCCGGCTGGACTGATCAGGTACCGGGTGCGAGGCGGTAGCCCACGCCCGGTTCGGTGAAGATCCAGCGCGGATTGCCCGCATCGTCCCCCAGCTTGACCCGCAACTGGCGGATGTAGACGCGCAGATACTGGCTGTCCTCGGCATGGGCGGGGCCCCAGATCGCCTTCAGGATCATGTCCTGCGTCACCAGCCGGCCCGCATGACTGGCCAGCAGCCACAGAAGGTCGAACTCCTTCCGGGTCAGGCGCAGATCGCGGCCCTCCAGCGTGGCGCGGTGGTCGGTGCGGTCGATCTCCAGCCCGTCCAGTGTCAGCACGGCGGGGGCCACGGGCCGCGTCCGGTCGCGCAGCAGGCCGCGCAGGCGGGCCAGCAGTTCGCCCGTGGAAAAGGGCTTTGTCACGTAATCCTGCGCGCCCGCGTCCAGCGCCGCGATCTTGCCCGCGTCCGCGTCGCGCACGGACAGGATCAGCACCGGCGTCTGCGTCCATTCGCGCACCGCGCGCAGCACCGTCAGCCCGTCCGCGTCCGGCAGCCCCAGATCCAGAAGGATGAGGTCCGGATCCTCGCGCGCCGCCCGCGCGATGCCCTCGCGCGCGGTGTCGGCCTCGGTCACGGCGTGGCCCTCGGCCTCCAGCGCCACGCGCAGGAAGCGGCGGATGGGGGCGTCGTCCTCCACGACAAGGATGCGGGCGCTCATGCGGCGGTCTCCGGATTGGTTAGGGGCAGGGTCATCTCGATCCGCGCGCCGTGGCCGTCGGGATGGGTGGCACAGGCCCGGATCGTTCCGCCATGAGCCTCCACGATCCCCCGGCAGATCGCAAGGCCAAGCCCGGCCCCGGTGCCCCGCCCGTCCCCCTGCCCCGCCCGCCAGAACATGTCGAAGACCTGCTGGGCGGATCCGGGCGGCAGGCCGGGGCCGTCATCCTCCACCCACAGGGTGGCGCGGGCGCCGGACACGCGGGCGCCGATGCGGATCGCCACGCCCGGCCCCGCGTATTTCGCGGCGTTGTCCAGAAGGTTGACCAGCACCTGTTCCATCAGCACCGGGTCCACCTGCACGGGGGCCATGTCGGCGGGCACCCCCACGTCGATGGGCCGGTCCTTCAGCGACCGGCGCAAGCGGTGTCGCGCCATGCCGGCCAGTTCACGCAGGTCCGACGGCACCGCGTTCGGCTTCAGCGCGCCATGGCCCAACCGCGTCATGTCCAGCAGGTTCTGGATGTAGCGGTCCAGCCGCTCCCCTTCCTCGCGCACGATGGACAAAAGGGCGGTGCGGGTGTCTTCGGTCAGGGACGGCTCCTCCAGCCCCTCCGCCGCGCCGAGGATGGAGACGAGCGGCGTGCGCAGGTCGTGGCTGACCGAGGACAGGAGCGCCGAGCGAAGCCGCTCCGCCTCAGACGTGACGCGGGTCTGGGCCAGGTCGTCGGACAAGCGGATGCGTTCCAGCGCCAGCGCCACCTGATCGGTCAGCGCGTCCAGCAACCGGCGGTCCGAGGCGCGTGCGCTGCGCCCGTCGTCGAAGGCGATGCCCAGCGCCCCGATCCGGCGTTCGGCCGCCGTCAGGGGCAGGAACAGCCAGTCCGCGGCCGGAAGCGTGCCGGATCCATGCCCGGCCGGTTCGCCGTGATCGAAGCACCAGCGCGCGGCCGACAGTTCGCGCGGGCCCAACCGATCCTCGGGCGGGAAGGCCCCGGCGATGGCCAGCCGATCGCCTTCGGGGACCAGCAGGATCGTGCGGCAGCCCAGCACCGCCGCCACGTGGGTGACGGCGGCCCACACCACCTCGTCGAACGAGGCGGCGGCGGCGGCCTTTCGGGAAAAGTCGTAAAGCTTGCCCGTCCGGTCCGCGATGGCCCGCTGCGCGATCACCCGTTCGCGCAGCCGCGCCGCCAGGTTCCCCGTCAGGATGGACGCGGCGAGGAACAGCACCAGCGTCAGCAGCTGACCCCGGTTCCAGATGCGGAACGTGTAGTAGGGCGAGGTGAAGAGGAAGTTGTAGACCAGAAAGCTGAACCCCGCCGCCAGCACGGCCGGCCACCGCCCCATGCGGGAGCCGATGGCGACCACGGTCGTCATGTAAAGAAGCGGCAGGCTGACCACGGGAAACAGGGGCTCGATCAGGCGCGCGACAAGGGTCGTGGCCAGAACCGCCCCGCAAACGATGGCCGCGCCACGCACCGACGGCGCCATGGCCGGGCGCGGGGGCCGGCGGCGCTGGCGGGTCGCCTCCTGATCCGTGACCAGCGTCAGCTCGAACTGCACCGCGTGGCGCAGCAGGCCGCGCAGCAGCCGGTCCTGCGCATTGGGCACCAAGCGGCCCCAAGGGCGCGGAGTGGGCCGGGGCAGGACGATGCGGCGGACGTTGCGGCGCTGGGCGAAGGCCAGGATCTCGGCCGTGGGGTCGCCTTCGGCCTGCAGCAGCGTCACGTCCGCCCCCAGCCGTTCGGCCAGACGCAGCGCGTCGGGGGCGGGATCGCCCGGCCCGTTCAGGCTGGTCAGCGCCACCGCCAGCCATTCCACCCGCGCCCGGTCGGCCGACCGCTTGGCGATGCGCACCGCGTCGCGCCCCACCGCCCCTTCGGGCAGGATCACCAGGATGCGCTCCTGCGTGGGCCAGGGGCCGGCGATGGCGTGGGCCGCCATATGTTCCTGCAACTGCGCGTCGATCCGGTCGGCTGCCGTCCGCATGGCCAGTTCGCGCAGCGCCGTCAGGTTGCCCTTGGCGAAGAAGTTCGCGACCGCGCGCGCCGCCTGGTCCTGCACATAGACCTTGCCGGCGCGCAGCCGCTCCAGCAGCTCGTCCGGGGGAAGGTCGATCAGCTCGATCTCGTCCGCCTGTTCCAGAACGCGGTCGGGGACGGTTTCGCGCACGCGGACATTGGTGATGCGGGCCACCGTGTCGTTCAGCGTTTCCACATGCTGGACGTTCAGCGTGGTGTAGACGTCGATGCCCGCGGCCAGCACATCCTCCACATCCTGCCAGCGCTTGTCGTGGCGGCTGCCCGACAGGTTGGAATGGGCCAGTTCGTCGATCAGGGCCAGATCGGGGCGCGCCGCGATCAGCGCGTCCACGTCCAGTTCGTGCAGGATGCGGCCTGCGTGAAAGAACGGGCGGCGCGGCAGCACGGTCAGGCCGCGCACCATCGCCTCCGTCTCGGCCCGGCCATGGGTTTCCACGACGCCGATCAGCACGCGATCCCCCGCGCCGGCCCGGCGCGCGGCCGCGGCCAGCATGGCAAAGGTCTTGCCGACGCCCGGCGCGGCCCCAAGGAAGATCTTCAGCCGCCCGCGCCCGATCCGGCGGGCTTCGGCCAGAAGGGCTTCGGGATCGGGGCGCGTGTCGGGCATCGGGGTGTTTCCTCAGTGCGCAGCAGGCGGCATGGGATGCGCCGCGTCAAGGGCTAGGTTGGCCGCCAGCACGTTCACCCGGTAGGAACCGTACAGCCCCCAAAGCGGCCGTCGTTCCGCCGCCGCCAGCACGGCCAGCACGTCGGCAAGGTCCACGCCCCGCGCCTCGGCGATGCGCCGCGCCTGCCCCCGCGCGTTCACGAGGGAGACGTCCGGATCCAGCCCCGAGCCGGAGGCGGTCACCGCATCCATCGGCGCGGGGGTGCCGTTCTCCGCCTCCCACACCGTCCGACGTTCGGCCACCGCGTCGCGCAGCGCGGCCGAGGTGGGGCCGAGGTTCGTACCCGCCCCCGCCGCCGCGTCGTAATCCACGGCCGAAGGGCGCGGGTGCAGATACCCCGCCCCCGCAAAGGCCTGCCCCACGAGGGCAGAGCCGACGGGCCCGCCCTCGGCTACAATCAGGCTGCCTTCGGCCCGGTGAGGCACGACGGCGGTGGCAAGGCCGGTCATGGCGAGCGGATAGGCAAGGCCGGTCAGGGCGGTCATCACGGCGATCAAAGTCAGCGCGGGACGGATCATCGTCATCTCCTGTGTCATGCGAGGCCCAGCGCGGTCACGCAAAGGTCGATGGCCTTGATCCCGAGGAAGGGGGCGATCAGGCCGCCAAGGCCATAAAGCGTCAGGTTGCGGCGCAGCAGCGCGGCGGCGCTGGAGGGGCGATAGCGCACACCCCGCAAGGCCAGCGGGATCAGCGCCACGATCACCAGGGCGTTGAAGATCACCGCCGAGAGGATGGCGCTTTCAGGGTTCAGGCGCATGACGTTCAGCGCCTGAAGCCCCGGAAACGCCCCCACGAACAGCGCGGGCAGGATCGCGAAATACTTCGCCACGTCGTTGGCGATGGAAAACGTGGTCAGCGCCCCGCGCGAGATGAGGAGCTGCTTGCCCACCATCACGATCTCGATCAGCTTGGTCGGGTCGCTGTCCAGGTCGATCAGGTTCGCGGCCTCTTTCGCGGCGGGGGTGCCGGAGTTCATGGCCACGCCCACATCCGCCTGCGCCAGCGCGGGCGCATCATTGCTGCCATCGCCGCACATGGCGACCAGCCGCCCGCCCGCCTGTTCGCGGCGGATGTAGTCCAGCTTCATCTCGGGCGTCGCCTCGGCCAGCACGTCGTCCACCCCGGCTTCCGCCGCGATGGAGGCGGCGGTGACCGGGTTGTCGCCCGTGATCATCACGGTGCGGATGCCCATGGCGCGCAGTTCGGCGAAACGTTCGCGCACGCCGGGCTTGATCACGTCCTTCAGATGGATCGCGCCCAGGATGCGCGCGCCGTCCGCCACCAGAAGCGGCGTGCCCCCCGACCGCGCGATGCCGTCGATGGCGTTGCGCAATCCGGCATCGGCCACCTGCCCCGTGAACCGTTCCACCGCGTCCACCGCGCCCTTGCGCAGCGTGCGGTCCGGCAGGTCCACGCCCGACAGGCGGGTCTGGGCGGAGAACGCCACGGGCTCCCCTTCCTCGGGGACGTGGGTGCCCATGCGGGCGGCCAGCGCCACGATGGACTTCCCTTCGGGCGTGTCATCGGCAAGGGAGGCGAGCCAGGCCGCGTGCACCAGATCCGCTTCGGCCACGCCCTGCGCCGCCACAAAGGCGTCCGCCATGCGGTTGCCGAAGGTGATGGTGCCGGTCTTGTCCAGAAGCAGCGTGTCCACGTCGCCCGCGGCTTCGACCGCGCGGCCGGATTTCGCGATGACGTTGGCGCGCACCAGCCGGTCCATGCCGGCGATGCCGATGGCCGACAGAAGGCCCCCAATGGTGGTGGGGATCAGCGTCACGAACAGCGCCGACAGGGTGATGACCGGCAGCACGAGGCCGGAGAACCGCGCGAAGGGTTCCAGCGTGACGACCACGATGAGGAAGATCAGCGTGAGGCCGGCCAGAAGGATGTTCAGCGCGATCTCGTTCGGGGTCTTCTGGCGTTCGGCGCCTTCGACCATCGCGATCATCCGGTCGAGGAAGCTTTTCCCCGGTTCCGCCACCACGCGCAGGATCAAGTGGTCCGACACGACGCGCGTGCCACCGGTGACCGAAGACCGGTCGCCGCCGGATTCGCGGATCACCGGCGCGCTTTCCCCCGTGATCGCGGATTCGTCAACCGACGCCACGCCGCGCACCACCTCGGCGTCCGTGGGGATCAGGTCGCCCGCGTCCACGCGCACCAGCTGCCCCGCCTTCAGGGCCGAGGACGGAACCTCGCGCGGGGCGGGATCGTCCATCGTGGCCAGAAGGCGCACGGTGGTTTCGGCCTTGGTGGCGCGCAGGCTGTCAGCGCGGGCCTTGCCGCGGCCTTCGGCCAGCGCCTCGGCCAGGTTGGCGAACAGCACGCAGATCCACAGCCACAGCGCGATCTGCAGGTTCACCCCTGCCCCCGTCGCCCCCGTCAGAAGGTCGCGCAGCGCCAGCACCGTGGTCATCGCGGCCACCACAGCCGTCACGAAGATCACGGGATTGGCCTTCAGCGCGCGGGGGTGCAGCTTCAGCACGGCGGCCTTTGCCGCCATTTGCAGGTTGGACATCGTCGTCGTCCTTGTCAGAAGCTTTGCCCGGCCCGCAGCGCGGTGAATTCCGCGACCGGACCAAGGGCAAGAACCGGGAAGAAGGTCAGCGCTCCGAAGATCACCACGGTGACGATCAGCAGCACCACGAACAGCGGGCCATGGGTCGGGAAGGTGCCGGAGGTGGATACCCCCTGCCGCTTCACCGACAGCGACCCCGCGATGGCCAGCATCGGCACGATCACGGCATAGCGGCCCAGCAGCATCAGGAGGCCCAGCGCGGTGGTCTGCCACTGCGTGGCGGCCCCCCATCCGGCAAAGGCCGACCCGTTGTTCCCCACGGCCGAGGCGTAGGCGTAAAGGATCTCTCCCAACCCATGCGGGCCGGCGTCCTGGACCGAGGCCGCGGCCTGCGGCACCGTGGCCGAGAGGGCGGCCCCGACCAGGATGCCCAGCGGGATCGACAGGAAGGCCAGCACGGCCAGCGTGACCTCCCGCGCCTCGATCTTGCGGCCAAGGTATTCAGGGGTGCGGCCGACCATCAGGCCCGCCAGGAACACGGCCAGCACGACATACAGAAGCATCCCGTAAAGCCCCGCGCCCACGCCGCCGAAGATCACCTCTCCCAAAGCGATGTTGACGGTCATCACCAGCCCCGACAGCGGCATGAAGCTGTCATGCATCGCGTTGACCGACCCGTTGGAAGCCGCCGTCGTCGCCTCGGCCCAGAGGGAGGAGAGGGCGGCGCCGAAACGCATCTCCTTGCCTTCGAGGTTGGGGCCCGCGCCCAGAAGGGGGTTGCCCGCCAGTTCCGACAGGTGGATCACCGCAAGCCCGAGCGCGAACAGAACGCCCATGGCCGCGAAGATCGCCCAGCCCTGCCGCGTGTCGCGCACCATGCGCCCGAACAGGAAGCAGAAGGCGACCGGGATCAGCAGGATCGCAAAGACTTGCGCCATGTTGGACAGGACCGTCGGGTTTTCCAGCGGATGGGCCGAGTTTACGCCGAAGAACCCGCCGCCGTTGGTGCCCAGCTGCTTGATCGCGATCTGGGCGGCGGCGGGGCCGCGGGCGATGGTCTGGTCCGCCCCTTCCAGCGTGGTGACATGGGCGGCGCCCAGCAGCGTTTGCGGCACGCCCTGCAGGATCAGCACGACGCCCAGCACGACCGACAGCGGGATCAGCACATACAGCACCGACCGCGTCATGTCGGTCCAGAAGTTGCCCAAGGGACGGCCCGCGAAGCCGCGGATGACGGCCACGCCCACGGCCATGCCGGTGGCGGCGGACACGAAGTTCTGCACCGTCAGCCCCGCCATCTGCGAAAGGTAGGACAGTTGCACCTCGCCGGAATAGGCCTGCCAGTTGGTGTTGGTGACAAAGCTGATGGCGGTGTTGAACGCCAGATGCGGGGCCATGGCCCCGACCCCGTCCGGGTTCAGCGGCAGCACCGCCTGCGCGCGCAGGATGGCATACAGCAGGACGAACCCGGCGGCGTTGAAGGCCAGCACGGCCAGCGCATAGCTGCGCCCGTCCTGCATCACGTCAGCCCGCACGCCGGCAAGGCGATAAAGCCCCCGTTCCGCACGCGCGGGCGCGTTTTCGTAGATGCGGGTCATGTGGGCGGCCAAGGCCCAAGCCGCGGCGGTCAGGGCCGCGGCGAATAGGGCAAAGCCCAGAAGATCGGTCATGACGTGCCCCTCAGCCGCGGCCGGGACGGGCCAGCGTCCGCACAAGGAACACGAAAAGGGCCAGCGACACGGCCAGCCCGAGGATCAGGTCGAACATGCCGTTCACCGCCCCCCGATCAGTTGCACCGCACCGGCAAAGGCGGCAAAGCCGCCAAGGCCGAGGGCGAGATAGATCAGATCCGACATCACAACTCCTGTCACTGTCTGACGGGGGAAATGGCATCGGGGCGCGTAAGGGCGCCATGCGGAACGGCAAGGGGCGGCGTAAAGGGCGCGTAAAGACGACACGCCCCCAGGTCGGATCAGCGAAGCATGTCGCCCCACATGCCTTCGGCCGCGTTTTTCGCGGGCTTTGCGGGCGTCACCTTCTTCGGCGGCCGGACCTTGCCGCGATTGGGGGCGCCCGTGTCCGGCGCGCCATAGGACGCGTTGAAGATGGATCGGGGTTCACCCTGAACGGGCGTGGTCTTCGAGGTGATGGTGGTGGTCTTGCCGGATCCCATGAAAGGGTCCTCCATGATGCCGGGCGGAGGATACCGGACGGCCTTTCTTGCATATGACGTGCAGGACGGCGGGGACAATGCGCGGGTCCTGATTGAGGTCCGGATCATCCCTCAAACTTTTTTCGAAAAGATGTGGAACCAGATTGAAACATCCGCGTTTGGTCCGGGTGGCGGGTGTGGTGAAGTTTAAAGAGTTTGCATCGAGCCCTCGTTTGTACCGGTATGTGACCTCACCCGTCACAAGATTTCCCATGTTCAAAGGCTGTTGAGGCGGATCATGTCTGCTTAGGTCAGTGTGGTTTTTCGGCGACGCTTCCGGCCGAAACGGGCGCGGTGGGGAACGTTCCGCCGTGCCGTTCGTCTGTTTGGAAACAACCAAAAGATGTGGGGCAGGACATGACGACGATCTGGACGCAGCCGGTATGGGTCCATCCCACGGGCATCCCCGTGGCCACCACCGAGGACGCTCTCTCATTTCTGGAAACGCAATGGCACAGGCTGCCTTGCGTCGAACGCCGGATCGCCTATTCCGAGGTGTTCAAGGCGGCAAGTGGCCTCGGCTCGCACGAGGAGGCGCGGCAACGTTTCGCCGCGCTGTTCGCCGCCGGTCCACATCGCTGATCCCTGCACAGGCAAAAGGGCCGGAAAACCGGCCCTTCCCCTTCAGGATGTATCCCTGATCAGCGCTTGGTGGTGTCGAAGCCCGGACGGTCGGTGCGATCGTCCTCGATCTCCACTTCCGTGTGACGCACGGTGTCCGAGATCGTTTCGCGGTGCGTGTCGCTGGTCTTGCGCAGGCCGACCTCTTCCACAACGCGGGCGTCTTTCGACACGACGGCCTCTTCGCGGTATTCCTCGGCTTCCAGCGTGCGGTCGGTGAAGGCGTCGGCGGCAGTCACGGCGCGGTCGACGGGGCGACGCTCCAGTTCCACATGCTCTTCGCGTAGGTCGACCGTTTCGCTGACCGGCTCTTCCACGGTGTAGGCGCGGACACGGACGCGTCCGTGCTGGGTGTCGCGCTTGCCTACGCGCAGACGCTCTTCCACGACCGGGATGACGTCGTCATCGGTGCGGTCGATGTCCGCCGAGGTGGACGCGCCGGGCGTCGTCATCGGACGGGCCACCGGCGCGGCATAAGCGCTGGATTCGTAACCGCCCCAACCTTCGGAACGCCAGCTGGCCTCACGCTCGTCCAGGTTCACGGTGCCTTCGTCGTCCAGGATGTCCAACACGGTGTCGTATTCCGCGCCCGTGATGCCCGTGACGGTCACGAGATAGCCGCCGCGCGACAGGCCTTCGGCATAGGTGTAGCGGTCTTCATCGGGGAAGAAGTAGTCGCCCAGCTTGTCCCAGAAGCCCTTGTCCTCATGGGTGCCGGACGTGGTGGTGGTGGTCGTCGTGGTCGTGTCGTTGCCGCCTTCCATCCGGATCTGCGACGAAGATACGCCGGCCTGGTTCAGGCGTGCGACAGCGGCGTCGGCGTCCGCGCGGTTGTCGAACAGGGCCGAGATCGAGATTGCACCGGATGTGCCGATATCGGAGTTATAGGTCATCGGGATTGTCCTTTCGTCATTTCATTGATCAGCGGTCGTCTTCGGGAAGAAGCCGCTCGACTGAAGCGGTCTGGCGACGTGTGGTGACGGGCACTTCGACCGTGTCACGATGCTCCACGCGCCGGATGTGAAGCTCCTCGCGGACGTAAAGCTCCCGCACCACGACAAGCCGCTCCTCCACCACGGGGATGATGGTCAGGTCGCCGTCAACGACGACCTCCGGAGCCGTGTCCACCTTGCGGTCCACAGGAACACGCACGACGTCCACTTCGGTCCGTTCGAGTTCGACGGGCAGAAGCGTCTCGACCTCCTCCGTCTGCGTGCTGACACGCACACGGCCGGTGACGATCTTTTCCTTCGTCACCGTCGCCCGTTCCTCCACCACAGGAAGAAAGTCCGTATGATGTTCCTCGGCCATGACATCCTTCCACAGTGAGCGACTGGAGAACGGAAGGACGGGACGGTTGTTCCGAAGGTTTCGGGCGACGGCGGAAAAGAGCCTACGGGTCGGGACCGGGCACCGGGATCGCGCGAATTTGATCCATTCGCCAAAGGACCTAGCTGTTCGTCCTGAACCCCACGGGAAGGGAGGCACCCATGCGACATCCGCTGCTGTCCGCAGCGCTGATCCTGGCCGCCGGAACGGCGCAGGCGCAGGACCTGCTGTTCCCCCCGGGCGAGGATCCGCGTTTCGACTGGGCGTCGTTCGAGGCGTTCAAGTCCGACCACGACCTGACGGGCCAGAGCGTGACCATCGCCGGCCCCTGGACCGCCGAGGACGAGGTCACCTTCCGCCGCGTGTTCGAGTATTTCGAGGCCGCCACGGGCGCCACGGTGAACTATGCCGGATCGGACAGTTTCGAGCAGCAGATCGTCATCGACACCTCGGCCGGGTCGCCGCCCGACATCGCGGTCTTTCCCCAGCCGGGGCTGGCGCGCGGGCTGGCGGCGCAGGGCAAGCTGGCCCCCCTGCCCGCCGACACCGGCGACTGGCTGCGCGAAAATTATGCCGCCGGCGACAGCTGGGTGGAGCTGGTGACCTTTCCCGGCTCTGACGGGCAAAGCCATGTCTACGGCTTCCCCTACAAGATCGACGTGAAGTCGCTGGTCTTCTATTCGCCCGAGAATTTCGCCGCGCTGGGCTATGAGGTGCCCCGCACGATGGAGGACCTGAAGGCCCTCACCGAACGCATCGCCGCCGATGGCGGCACCCCTTGGTGCATCGGCCTTGGCGCCGGGGCCACCACCGGCTGGCCCGCCACGGATTGGGTGGAGGACATGATGCTGCGCATCCACCCGCCCGAAGTCTATGACCAGTGGGTCACGCACCAGATCCCCTTCGACGATCCCCGCGTGGTGGAGGCCATCGACGAATTCGGCTGGTTCGCGAAGACCGACGCCTTTGTCGATGGCGGCGCGGGCGGGGTCGGCTGGATCGACCACCGCGACAGTCCGACGGGCCTGTTTTCCATCCCGCCGCGCTGCTTTCTGATGCATCAGGCGTCCTTCATCGGGTCGTTCTTCCCCCCGGGGACCGAGTTTGGGACCGATGTCGATTTCTTCTACATGCCGCCCTATGCCAGCCGGCCCGAGCTTGGCAGCCCGGTGCTGGGCGCGGGCACGACCTTCTCGCTCACCCGCGACACGCCGGTGGCGCAGGCGTTTCTTGAGTTTCTGCGCACCCCCCTCGCTCATGAGGTGTGGATGGCGCAGACCGGCTTCCTGACGCCGCTGAAAACCGCGAACCTTGATGCCTATGGCGATCCGACGCTGAGGGGCATGGGCGAGATCCTGGTCAACGCCGACACCTTCCGCTTCGACGCGTCGGACCTGATGCCGGGCGCGATCGGGGCCGCCGCCTTCTGGACCGGGATGATCGACTATGTCGCCGGCGACACGGCCGCCGAGGCCGCCGGCATGATAGAACAAACGTGGGAAAGCCTAGCCCGCACGGGGGGAGTGGACGGATGAACCAGATCCTTCTTGCTGGTATCACCATCATCGTGGGCGTCGCGGGATGCCTTGCCTATTTCTGGCTGTCCAACCTGTTGCTGGACCGCGTCTTCCCGCCGCGCGGCGACAACGCCGCCCACAACCTGCGCCGGTCGGGCCGCATCCGCCCGTGGCTTTTCCTGGCACCCGCGATACTGTTCCTTGGCATCTACCTTGTTTATCCGGTCTTCGCCTCGCTCTGGCTCGCCTTCTCGCGCGGGGGGGAATTTGTGGGACTGGACAACTTCGTCTGGCTGGCGGGCGATCCGAAGTTCCGCGAAAGCCTGCTGAACAACCTGCTGTGGCTGGTCTTCGTGCCGACCATGGCCACCTTCATCGGCCTGATCGCGGCGCAGCTGACGGACGCCGTGAAGTGGGGGGCCATCGCCAAGTCTCTGATCTTCATGCCCATGGCCATCAGCTTCGTCGGCGCCGCCGTGATCTGGAAGTTCATCTACGAATTCCGGGCCGAGGAACTGGCCCAGATCGGCCTTTTGAACGCCATCGTCACCTCGCTGAGCTTTGCGCCGAAGGCTTGGCTGACGCTGCCCGTCTGGAACACGTTCTTTCTGATGATCATCATGGTCTGGATGCAGGCGGGCTTCGCCATGGTCCTGCTGTCGGCCGCCCTGCGCGGCATCCCGGACGAAACTGTGGAGGCCGCGATACTTGACGGTGCCTCTCCATGGCAGGTGTTCTGGCGCATCCAGGTGCCGCAGATCCGCGGCACGATCCTTGTCGTCTGGACCACCATCACGATCATGGTGTTGAAGATCTTCGACATCGTCTTTGCCATCACCAACGGCCAGTGGGGCACGCAGGTTCTGGCCAACATGATGTACGACTGGTCGTTCCGGGCGGGGGATTTCAACCGCGGGGCCACCATCGCCATCGTTATCATGATCGCGGTGCTGCCGATCATGGTCTGGAACATCCGCAACGCCAGCAGGGAGCGCGACTGATGGAGAACATCGCAGGCAAGCGCGGACGGCTGACTTGGGCGCTGAACATCGCCGTCCTTCTTCTGGTCCTTTTGTGGACGATCCCGACCATCGGCCTTCTGATCTCCTCGTTCCGGGATGCGGAGCAGCTGCAGACCTCTGGCTGGTGGACGGCGCTGACGCCGCAGCAGGAAACATGGGCCGCGCGCTCTGCCGTCCCCGGCGCGGCGGTGCTGGAAGGCAACGTCTTCGGGGACGGCACGGGCAAGGTGGTGGCCTTCGGCGTCTCACCCGTCGCGCCATCGGAATTCGCGCCGGGAGAGGTGGCGGATCGCCCCGACGGCGGCACCCTGACGGTTCAGGCCGACGGTCGCTACCGTCTTGAAGGCGTATCGTCGCCCGAGGTGGCGTCGGGCGACACGGCCGGCACCGCGCCCCCGCGCGGGGTGCGTGTCTTCGTCACCTCGACCGAGCCGCCGGACTTCACCACCGGCAACTACGGCACCGTGCTGAACGCCGACGGGATGGGGCAGTCCTTTCTGAACACGCTGACCGTCGCCATCCCGGCCACGGTGATCCCGATCCTCGTGGCCGCCTATGCCGCCTATGCGCTGGCATGGATGAGCTTTCCGGGACGCGCGCTTCTGGTGTCGCTGGTCGTGGGGCTGCTTGTCGTGCCGCTGCAACTGTCGCTGATCCCGCTACTGCAACTGCACAACGGCATCGGCCTTGGGCGCGGCTATATCGGGGCGTGGCTGGCGCATACCGGCTTCGGCCTGCCGCTCGCGATCTATCTTCTGCGCAACTACATGGTCGGCCTCCCACGCGAGGTGATCGAAAGCGCGCGCGTCGACGGCGCCACGGATTTCGAGATTTTCCGCAAGATCATCCTGCCCCTGTCCCTGCCCGCGCTGGCGGCTTTCGGGATCTTCCAGTTCCTGTGGACGTGGAACGACCTTCTGGTGGCCAAGGTCTTCCTCGGCACCTCGGACGACCAGATGGTGATGACGGGCCGGATCGTGGAGCTTCTGGGTTCGCGCGGCAACAACTGGGAACTGCTGACGGCGGCGGCGTTCATTTCGATGATCGTGCCGCTGATCGTCTTCTTCTCGCTTCAGAAATACTTCGTCCGCGGCCTTCTCGCCGGGTCGGTCAAGGGGGGCTAACCTATGACAAACGTGACACTGACCGACGTGTCGAAATCCTATGGCGGCACCAACGTGCTGAAAGGCATCGACCTCGACATCCGGCAGGGGGAGCTGGTGGTCTTCGTCGGGCCTTCGGGCTGCGGCAAGTCCACCCTTCTGCGGATGATCGCGGGCTTGGAAAAGATCACCGGCGGGACGCTGGAGATCGACGGCCGGGTGGTGAACGACACGCCGCCCGCCCAGCGCGGCATCGCGATGGTGTTCCAAAGCTATGCCCTCTACCCCCACATGACGGTGCGCGAGAACATGGCCTTCGCCCTCGACATCGCCAAGGTTCCGAAAGCCGAGGCGGCACGGAAGGTGGAGGCGGCGGCGGACACGCTGCAGCTGACGCCCTATCTGGACCGGCTGCCGAAGGCGCTGTCGGGCGGGCAGCGCCAGCGCGTGGCGATCGGGCGGGCCATCGTGCGCGATCCGAAGGTCTATCTCTTCGACGAGCCGCTTTCCAACCTCGACGCCGCGCTGCGCGTGGCGACCCGGATCGAGATCGCGCAGCTGAAGGAGCGCATGCCCGACGCCACGATGATCTACGTCACCCACGACCAAGTGGAGGCGATGACGCTGGCCACCCGCATCGTGGTGCTGGCCGACAAGGGCATCAGCCAGGTCGGCACCCCGCTGGAGCTGTACGAGGCGCCGAAGAACGAGTTCGTGGCGCAGTTCATCGGCTCTCCTTCCATGAACCTGCTGCCGGGTCGGATCACCGCCACGGGCGCGCAGACCGAGGTGACGCTGGCGGGCGGGGGCGTGGCCCTCTCCGCCATTCCGACCGAACCGGACGCGATGGGCCGGCAGGTCAACGTCGGCATCCGGCCCGAGGATCTCGTGCCCACGAACGGTGCTGCGATCTACACCGGCGCCGTGGATTACGTGGAGGCGCTGGGCGAAGTGACGCTGCTGTATTTCGTGGCCGAAGGCAACCGACCCGGGGTCATTGCCAAGCTTCCGGGCATCCATCGGCAGGCGCGGCACAGCACCGTCGCCCTGACCGCCGATCCCGCCCGCGTGCACCTCTTCGCGAACGGGCAGTCGCTGCGGGTCAGAAGCGCCACCCGGTGAAGGAGGCGTCGATCGTCATCTCGTTCTCATCATACACATCCGCCGTGGAATCGCGGTTGCGGGCGCCGATGCCGATCCACAACCCCTCGCGCACTTCACGGCTGATGGAGAACGAGACGGTGCGGTCCCGGCGCTCGATCCCGAAGAAGTTCTCGCCCCCCGATTCATAGAACCCCAGTGACACGCGGGACGACTGGCCCAGGATCGGACGTACCAGGCTGGCGGACACGGAACGCGTCACGGTGTTTTCCCCCGCCACCCGTTCACCCCACGTCGCCGACAGGGACAGCGCCCCCACACCCTGAATGGCGCTGAGCATCGAGGCCGACACCGACAGCTTGTCATAATCGCTCAGCACGTCCTTCGTGAGCGTTGCCGTCGCCTCATGGCTGCCGAAAGAAGAGGCGAAAACCCGGCGCAGCCCGACCGATCCGAAGCGCCCCTCCTCGGTGTCGTTCGTGTCGCGAGCGTCGTCATACTTGTAGCCCCCGCACAGCACGAGCCAGTTCCAGTGCGACAGGTATTCGTTCGCGCAGGCGGACATCCGCACGGCGGTGCGGGTCACGTCCACCGCGGGCGCGTGGCGCAGCGCGGCGGAGAACCGAAGATCGAGGGTGGAGCCTTCGTCATAGGCCATCGACAGGGTCGCGCTTGTATGGGCCCCGATCACGAAGGCGGCCTTGGCGCGCGTGTCCTTGTTCACGGCAAAGCTTTGCTGATCGATCACGATGCTGTCGCCCGGCACGCCGCCGTTCACGTTTTCATCGTATTCGAGGATCGGGCCCAGCGTCAGGCGCGGCTTGCCGAAGACAAAACCGTCACCGGGTCGATGGAACAGCCCCAGCCGGTTCGCGATCAACTTCTGCGTGGACAGCGAACCGGCAGGACGGGTCTTCAGCAGGGAAAACAGCATCAGCCGCTGCGAGCTGGACAGGATGGCCCCGCGCCATTCCGGCATCGACGCAGCCCTGACCTGCGCGGTCGCGCTTGACGCGCAGGCCACGGCCAGCATCAGGAAAAGCAGGACTGTCTTCATCTATGCGCCGAAAGGGCCCCGGCCGCCGCATGGGGCCGGGGCGGTGGTGGTGTTACTTCTTCTCGGCCACGAAATCGCCGCCCAGCGTGTCCGAACCGATCGTGCCCTCGATGGTGCCCGACACGGCCTCGGCGTCGGCGCCGCGGAAGGCGCCGCTCATCAGCGCGTCGACCTCTTTGGCACCGTTGTCATCCAGCGTGCCGGCCACCTGCGCGTCAAAGGCGTTGAGGTTGGCGACGCTGTCCTGAACCGTCAGTTCGCCGCCGATCTCCCGACCGTCCGCGCCCACGAAGTTGGAGAATTCGCCGCCCACTTCGCTCGTCTCGAAGTTGGCTTCCAGCGTCAGTTCGGCCAGCATGTCGGTGGAGGCGTCCGCGCCCACGTTGAAGGCGCCCGTGCCTTCATAGGTGGCGGAGCCTGCGGTGGGCAGCGTGGTGGTTTCGGCCATCGCGGCGACGCGGTCGGCCATTTCCTCGTTCCGGGTCGCCAGTTCGGCGAAGCTGGGGGATTCATCCCGGCTGCTGCCGCCATCCGAGTCGCTGCAGGCGGCCAAGGCCGCGACGACGAGAAGAGCTGCGATGGAACCAGAGTTCTTGAACATGTTTTCAATCCAGATGCATGACGGCCGTGGCCTTGGGCCCGCCGGTGAAGGACAGCCGTAACACCCCTTCTTGACGGAAATGTTACAAGCCGGTGAGGAATGTCGTGAAGGTGGCAGTCCGGCAAAGCCGGCCCTGTCCGGGACCGGCTTTGGCCTTGATCTCAGACCATCAGCGGGTCGTATTCGGTGAAGGTCACGTTCTCCGCCGTCAGATCCTTGCCGTAGATGTAGATCGCATCCTGCCGGTTTTCCGGATCGTTCAGGTAGGCGACCGCGATGTCGCCCAGCATCTTCACCGCCGACACGGACACGCCGCTGGCCAGAGCGATCTTGTCCACGCCCACCTCGTAATCGGTGATCGTGTCGCGCTCGCGCACGCCGTCCAGCGCCTCGGCTCCGAAGAAGAACATGTCCGCCCCCGCGCCGCCCGTCATGCGGTCATAGGCCCCGGCGCCGGAGATGAAGATCTCGTTCGCGTCCGTCCCGACAAGGATGTCGCGGGCGGCGTCGGTGCCCGGCACGAAATCGAAGGTGTCGAGGACGGTATCCTCGCGCAGGTTGACGTTCTGGATCCGGTCGTCGGTCGCGGCGCCGCCATCGGCCTCGTCATAGGCCGTCTCGGGCGTGGCGTAGTTTGCGGCCAGGTATTCGGCGAAGGCGTCCTGCTCCGTCCCGTTGTCGGCAAAGGTTGCCGTGCCGTCGCGCGTGCCGTCGGACTCGCCGTCACCGTTCAGGTCCGCCAGATCGACGCGGTCCCGGCCACCGCCTTCGGGGAACGGGTATCCGTCGCCGCCATCGGCCATGAAGCTCAGCGTCACGATGCGGATCAGGCCTTCGGCGTCGCCCGCGATCTCTCCGTTCTTCACCAGAACGTCAAGGTCGTTGCCCTCCGCATCCGTGATCGTGGCGTTGAGGATGCGCGAACCGGCTTCCAGATCCGGGTCGAAGCTGTACTGGATGCCCGACAGCTGCGCGAATTGTCCCGCGCCGATCGTGGCGCCGTGCTCCAAGATCGCCACCAGTTCCGCCCGCGTCAGCGTCACCATCGACAGCGAGTTGTTGAAGGCCAGCGCCGAGGCGATGTCGGCCTGGCTGATCCCGCCTTCCGGCTTGATCAGGTTGCCTTCGCTGTCCAGCAGCTCTCCGTTCGGGCCGCGCACGAAGTCGGTGCTGCCCGCCGGAACCGTGGTTTCCCCGATGGAGGCGCGGATGCCGCCGCCGTTCTTGATCGACACCATCACCGTGTCGTCGATCGCCTTGGCATAGGCGAGGTTCGCGTCCGCCGTCAGGTTGCCGAGGTTCGTTTCCTGCGACCGCACGCCGTCCGGATCGTTCGCCCCGCCGGTGCCGGTGCGGTTGCCGTTCAGGAACACGTCCGACACGCCGAAGACGTTGCCCTGCGTTGCGATGATTTGCGCCTCCAGCGCGTCGGCGATGGCCTGCACCTCGGCGTCGCCCATGTCCTCGGCGTCCAGACGGGCCACGCCCGCGTCGTCGGTGGCATAGGCGCCGGACACTTCCGGATCGTAGCTGTCGGCGATGACCTTGCCTTCGGCGTCGAAGTCCACGACCAGGCGGCCGACATACTTGTAGTTGCCGTCGGTGTTGACGACCGCGGTCATGCCTCCGTCGGCGTTTTCCACGAAGGTCGGATAGGTGCCCTGAACCTCGTCATCTCCGACGGGGGTGTCGTTCTCGTCCAGAAGGCGCGTGTTCGATCCGCCCGCCAGAATCACGTCCACACCCTTCAGCCGCGCGGCGAGTTCCAGTTCCACGTCGATCACCTGCATGTGGGCTTGCAGGATGACCTTGTTCATGGTCGGGTTGGCGGCCAGCAGCGCGTCCACCTCGGTCTGGATATCGGCCGCCAGCGCGTCCAGTTCGGCCGCCGTCGGCGTCGTCCCGGCCCAGAGCGGTTCGACCGTCACGCCGCCGGTCGAGGACAGGCGCGTTAGCGTCGGCGTGGTGGCGCCCACGACGCCGATCAGTTCGCCGCCCTTCTCGATCACGGTGGAGCTGGCGATCTTGTTCGCCTGCGGTGCCTGACCGCCCGCCGTCGCCAGCGGTGCAAGATACTGGTCGCCCGACAGGTTCAGGTTGGTGGACAGATACGGCATGTCGGTGCCGGTGAAGTCCTTGCCCTCCAGCGTGCTGCCGACCAGCTTGTCAAAGTTGCCCATCGCATCGCCCGAGATCAGGCCCGCCAGCGCTTGCGTGCCTTTGTCGAACTCGTGGTTGCCCAGCGTGATGGCTTCGAAGCCCAGTTCGTTCTGGATCTGGATGTCGCCGATCCCGCCCGAACCGAAGACCGCGGCCGAGGCGTCGTAGAACGCCCCCGGGATGATCGCATCGCCCGAGGACAGGCGGATCGTGTTGTCGGCCACCCCGTCATTACCCAGATCCTGCGCTTCCAGCGCGTTCATCACCTTGGCGGCGTTGGGTGCATAGACGACGGAGGTGCCGTTGCCCTCCTGGTCCGACATGTGCAGGATTTCGAGCGTGAAGATCTCCGGCTCAACCACCGCCGGCTCGCCCAGATCCAGACCTACGACGATGGGGTCGTGGTCCGAGGCGCGGTAGGGATCGGCCGTCAGCAGCGACGTGTCGCGGCCGAAGTCGGTGTTGTAGTCGAAGGCGTCCGCCTCGTCCGAGTTGACGTTCCAGTATTGTGCGCCGGTGACCTGGCCCTTCAGGCTGCCATTGGCCAGCGCGTAGTCCAGTGTGCCGGCTTGCCCGTCGAAGACATAGCTGGTGCCGGTCGGGTCCAGTTCGGCCCCAAGGTTGGTGTAATCATCGGCGGTCCCGGCAGCGTCGTCGGCACCGGCGCGGATCGCGGTGATCGCGTCTTCCATGGCGTAGGAGTTCAGGTCGCCGAGGATGAGGATGTCCTCTTCGCCCGTGCCGGTGGGATCGGTGGCCAGCCAGTCGACCAGCGCCTTGGCCGCCGCTTCGCGCACATCGGCGTTGGCGCCCTGCCCGTCACCGATGTCCACGTCCCCGTCCACGACGGAGCCCTTGGACTTCAGGTGGTTGATGACGGCGGTGAAGCTTTCGCCCGACGCGATTTCCGTAAAGGTTTGCGCGAGAGAGGGGCGCTGCGTGTTCACGGTCTGGAAGTCGGCGTCCACCGTCTCGTCCAGGATCGCGACGTCGCCGGTCAGGCTCACGGTTTCGGTGTTGTAGAGGAAGCCGTTCTTGATCGCGTCGCCTTCCAGCGTGCCGCCCATGGCGCCTTCGATCACGCCCGCGTCCACATAGGCATAGGTGCCGCCCGCCGCATTCAGGGCCGCCACCAGCGCGACCAGCGAAGTGGAGCCGAGCGGGTCGTTCTCGATCTCGGTCAGGCCGATCACGTCGGCGTCGATGGCGTTGATCGCGGCCACCAGCTTGGCCTGCTGCCGGGCGAACTCTTCTTCGCTGTTCGCGCCGCGCGGGTCGAGCGTGCCATTGGCCCCCGTTGTGCCCTCAAGCGTGGTGAAGTAGTTCAGGACGTTGAAGCTTGCGACCTTCAGCGTGCCGCCGACCTCGGGGGCGTCCTCGCGCGGGTTCTGCTGCTCCAGCTCCGCCACGGGCAGGTTGATGCGGTATTCCGGCTCCTCGCTCGACGACGCGCTGTCTTCGGAGAAGCTGACCACGCCGGTGACGCTGGTGTAGACGTCGCCCATGCGGAACTCGTCGCCCGCGCTCAGCTTGCCGTCCTCGCCCAGACCCGGCACCAGGATGTCTTTCGGGTTCTGGGCGGTGGAGCCGTCGTCCAGCACGATGGAGCGGGCGGCGGTGTCCTTCAGGAACTGCTGGTAGCCTTCGACGCTGGGGGCGTTGTTCTGGGTGAACGTCTCGATCCGGCCATCGGACGACACGCGGATCGTGCCGAAGCGGTCGGTGTTGTAAAGCTCGCCCACCGTCATGTCCTGCTGGATGGTGACCAGCATGCCTTCATAGGCTTCAAGGTTGGCGACGTAATCGCCGTCGGCGTCCTGCAGGACGGTCGCGGTCGGGAAGGTGACCACGGTCGCTTCGGGCAGGTCGGCGGTGCCGTCCACGGTCACGGCGGCAGCGGACAGCCCCGTCTCGCCCGAGAATTCGGCGACGCGGCCCGACACGGTCACCAGCGCGCCGGCCGTGATCCCTTCGGTCGATCCGCGCACGAAGATGCCTTCGGAGGTGAAGGCGTCCGCATCGGCGTCAGCCGTTTCTTCCTGCACGTAGTAGCCGCCAAGGCCCGTCAACACCTGCGTGACGACGCCCTGGATGCGCACGTCCTGGCCCAGAAGCGGGCTTTCGTCATCCGCCCCCGCCACACCGACCAGCGTGCCGTCGGCGAGGTTCGTGGAGCCCTGGATCTCGTGGATCTTCACGGCAGTGTAATCGGCAGGATCGACCGTGACCGTTCCGGCCGTGGGGGTGTTGATGGCCGGATCGTTGTTGAAGTCCAGCTGGGTGAAGGTGTCGCCGTCGCGGCGGAAGCCGGCCGGCAGGAAGGTGCCTTCCGGACCCACGACCGGCGCATCGAAGAAGCCGGTGTCGCCCGCGTCGCCATCCGTCACGGTGACGGCGTCGGCCACGACCTCGGTCCCCGCCACCGTGGTGCCGGTGAGGGAGGCGGTTTCCACCAGCGCGATGGTGTAGCTGGAATTCTCGATGAAGTCGGCCGACAGTTCGGCGTTCGGCGTCACGCCGAAGGTGGAGGCGACCAGCGTGTTGCCCAGCAGGAACACGCCGTTTTCACCCAGAACATGCTCGGCCGTGAAGTCGAACCTTGCGTCAATGCGGCCGTTTTCGGTGCCCGCGTCCGATTCCACCACGATCACGCTGTAGCCTTCCAGCGAGGCGCCGGGTGTGCCGGTGAATTCCACATATTCCGGATCGGTGCCGGTGGTGCTGCCCAGCACGGCGTTGATCTGCAGCGACGCAGCCTCGGCATAGCTCTTGAGCGGGAAGGGCTTGGTCGCGGTGGCGTTGGAGGTCTGGCCATCATTGGCGTCCACGCCCGAGAACGTCCACTGCGTCGCGTCGAAGACTGCGCTGGGGGCGGCGCCCGGCTTGCGGGCGGCCCAGCCGTCCATGTGATCCCATTCCGTGCCCGTGCCGTCCTGGGTGGCGGTGCCGATCGTGTCGACCAGCGTGCCGTTCAGGAACAGTTCGACGGCGTCATCGCCGTTCACGTTCATCACGCTTGTCGTGTAATCGGGAGCGAAGCCGAAATATTCGGTGAAACCGGCCTCGTCGCTGGAGATGTAGATGTAGTCCCCGGCGGACGCGGCCACGGCGGGCAGCGTGAACTCCACCCCGGCGGAACCGCCGCCATTGCTGGCCGAACCCACACCATAGGCGGACAGATCGGCGACATCGTTCCGCACGAAGAGTTCGATCGTCTTGGGCAGACCGCCGGTCAGCGGGCCGTCGAAGATTCCCGTGATGATAAGATCGGACATTTCGTCTCCAGCGTAAAAACACATTCACGCGGAGGCTAATCTTATCACCTAACAGTGATCGAACAGGATTATAAAGTTTTGGTGACCTTAACGTGACGTAAAGGATTGCCCCGTGGGCCTATCCTCGCATGGCCTTGGAGAAGTAGACCATCAGCGGCTGCGTCAGATAGGCCAAGGGGGTCTGTTCGCCCGTGCGGATGTAGGTTTCCACCGGCATCCCCGGAACCAGCGTCAGCCCGTCCAGCCGGGCCAGTTCCTGCGGCAGGGGCTGCACCTCCACCCGGTAATACTGCTGGCCGGTTTCCTGATTCTGCAGCGCGTCGGCCGAAACGGTGACGACCTGCGCCTCCAGATGCGGCGTGGTGCGCGACGGGAAAGCCGAGAAGACAAGCTGCACCCCCTGCCCGGCGCGCACGTCGTCCACGTCGATCGGGGACACCTGCGCCATGATGATCAGCGGACGGTCCTGGGGCACCAGATAGAGCGCGGGATCCGCGGCTTTCAGCACCGAACGCGGCGTGGTGGTGGCCATGTCCAGCACGATGCCCGCCACCGGGGCGCGGATGTCCAGCCGCGACAGCTTCTGCGTCAGCGCGCGGCGGCGTTCGACCAGTTCCAGTTCCTGATAGCCGAACTCGCGCAGCTGGGTGATCGCCTCCTCGCGGCGCGTCTTCTGCAGGCGCAGGACCTCCAGATCGTTTTCGGTCCGGCGGCTTTCGGCCTCGGCGCGCTGGGCGGTCAGATCCCCCGCCTCGCCCGCAAGGCGCGCTTCCTCGCGCTCCAGCGACAGAACGCGGCTCAGCTGGGTCAGGCCCTGCTTCAGAAGGATCTTCTGGACGTCCAGTTCCTGCGCGATCAGGTCGCGCTGCGTGACCAGCGCGGCCAGCTGGGCGTCCACGCCTTCGATCTGGCTGGTCACCTGCGCGCTGCGGCGGCCGATCTGCGCGATCTCCTGCTCCATCGTCTCGCGACGGGCGTCGAACAGCGTCTGCTGGCCCGTCATCTGCGACACGATTTCGGGCCGCGTGGCCGCTTCGGCCAGAAGAAGATCGGGGAAGACCACGTCGGGTGCATCGTCACGCTCGGCCTCCAACCGGCCGCGGCGAGCCAGGATCTCGAACAGCTGGCCTTCCACGATGGCCAGCTCGGACTGAAGGTCCGACCCGTCCAGCCGCAGCAGCAGGTCGCCTGCCGCCACGCTGTCGCCTTCCTTCACAAGAATCTCCTCCACTACCCCGCCATCGGGATGCTGGACAACCTGCCGGCGGTCCTGCACCTGCACCTGGCCCGCGGCAATGACGGCGCCGTCCAGCTTCGTGGCCACCGACCACAGGCCGAAGCCACCGAACAGCACGGCAATGGTCGCGAACCCCAGGATCAGGGGCGTCCGGGTTCCGGTCATCATGCGGCCCCCTTCCGGCCCACAAGGCTGGTGTGGTTCTGGACCGTGTCCCGCAGCACCGCGTCGCGCGGGCCGAAGGCGCGGCGGGTGCCGGCCTCCAGCATCAGCAGCGTGTCGCATTCCTGGATCGCGGCCGGACGGTGGGCCATGATGAAGACCACGCCACCCCGGTCCTTGATGCCACGGATCGCGGTGTTCAGCGCCAGCGTCCCCTCGCTGTCGAGGTTCGAGTTCGGCTCGTCCAGCACAAGGAAGACCGGATCGCCGTAGAGCGCCCGCGCCAGACCCACGCGCTGCACCTGCCCGCCCGAAAGCTTCCCGCCCAGCGCCGACACCTGCGTGTCGTAGCCGTCGGCCAGCTTCAGGATCATGTCATGCGCGCCGGCCTTCTGCGCCGCCTCCACCACCTTGGCCGGATCGGCGTCGCCCGACAGGCGCGCGATGTTTTCGGCAAGGGTTCCGGCGAACAGGCTGACGCGCTGGGGAAGATAGCCGATCATGCCGCCCAGCACGTCCGGGTCATACTGGTCCAGCGTGGCGCCGCCCAGACGGATCTCTCCGCTTGCCGGGGTCCACAGGCCCGTCAGCGCGCGGGCGAGCGAGGTCTTGCCCGACCCCGACGCGCCGATCACGCCCACGGCCTGCCCCGGTTCGGCGTGAAAGGAGATGCCGCGCAGCAGGGGCGTCTGTTCGCCGGGGGCGCGCACGACCAGACCGCTCACCTCGATCCGCGCTTGGGGGCGGGGCAGCGGGGTGCGGGGTTCGACGGGGGGCGTCTGCTCCAGCAGCTGCGACAGGCGCATCCAGCCTTCGCGCGCGCGGGCGGCAAGGCCCCACTGGCCGATGACCGTCTCGATCGGGGCCAGCGCCCGGCCCAGCAGGATGGAGCTGGCGATCATCGCGCCCGCCCCAAGTTCGCCCTGGATCACCAGCCAGGCGCCCATGCCCAGCATGGCCGACTGCAGGAACATCCGCAGCGTCTTGGTGGACACGCTGAAGGCGCCCGACCGGTCCGCGGTGCGCAGCCCCAGATCCGTGGCGTCCGACCGCACGCACAGCCAGCGGGCGAAAGCCGCGCCTTCCATGCCCAGGCTGCGCACGGTTTCCACTTCGGCCTTCAGGCCGTTGGCGATCTGGTCCGCCTCCATCCCCGCGATGTCGGACCGGCGGGACGCTTCGCGCGTGCTGGCCTGGTTGAACAGCGCCAGCGCGACCAGAACGACCCCGCCGCCCAAAGCGAGCCAGCCCATGAACGGGTGGAACACGAAGATCAGCGCGATGAAGAACGGCGTCCACGGAAGGTCGCAGAAGGCCAGCACCACCGGCGAGGCGATGGCCCGCTGCACCGCCCCCAGATCCCCCTGCGCGGCGCGCGCGTTCACGTCCGCCGGCGCGACCAAGCCGCGGTGAAGGCTGGCGCGGAACACCCGAAGCTCCAACGCCTTCTGGAACCCGGCGCCGATCCGCGCCGTCAGGCGGCCCCGCGCATAGTCCAGAAAGCCCATCCCCACGAACATCAGCGTCAAGAGCAGCGACAGCGCCACCAGCGTGGGCACCGACCGTGCCGGAAGCACCCGGTCGTAGACCTGAAGCATGTAGAGCGGCCCCGCCAGCATCAGCAGGTTCGCCACGACCGAGAACACGAAGATGGCGGCCCAGAGCGCGCGGAACTTGCCATTGGCGGCGCGCAGCTCCGCTGCGCCTTTTGAGGAAGAGGTTCGGGTCATGGGGGCTTTCTGGTCGTCACGTCGAAAAAGGGCGTCGCAGATCCCGACGGGGTCCCGGAACGCGGTCGGCGGACAGCCTAACACCTTCATGTGGCGATGTGATGACAGTGTCGCGGGGCATCCAAGTGCCAATTGCGCATAATTTTGTCCTCTTGGAAAAACTAAATAAATATCCGTAATATCGTACAGATACTTATCTGGTGGCGAATTAGATTCGCCTCACGATCTTGCCTGCCGGTGGTGTAAATCTGCACAATCTATGGCACACGGACCTTCTACGCGATCTCAAAAGTGAAAGGGTCCGCGTGGAGCGGCCCTGCTTCCTGAGCTTTCCTGAGAGCTCAGCCATCGCTCGACAGGTCTTCCAGAAGCTTGTCCTGATCGAATGATCCCTCATAGTCCTTCATGGAGAACGGCGAGAAGCCGCGAGGGCTGCCGTGGATGAGGGAGAACGCTCTAAGAAGTCTGCGTTCGACAGGTCGTCGAAGATGACTTCTGCCTTGTCGGCGCAGCTGTAGGCCTAGGTGTTCAATTTGCCAAAGTCCCGCGCCGGATGGATCAGGCCGAAGTGGGCAAGCCCCAGCAGATACCTCAGCTGCCGGCGCTCCTCCGACGTTTCGTCGTTCTCGATATGCTTTGCAAGATCCGGAATACTGGACAGGATCAAAGACCACCCCGGGTCCTTCAAGACGACCTTGAACGAGGCGAGCACGACACGGTTCGCGGCACGGCCTGTGTCCGAGAACATGTGCTGGCACTAATGTAGTGGATGCCGACGACACCTTGACGCTTTGCCTGCTCAAGAACGCGGGGGGGCCACTTCGCCTCGGCCCACGACCTGTCGACGCTGGGACGGCACCTGTTCTTCGACTTCCCGGCCTATTACAACCTCTTCTCGCGGCGCAGGACGGAGGCGGGCATCTGGCGATCCAAGGTCAGGTCCGCCACGATCCGCTTCAACCGCGCGTTCTCGTCTTCGAGCTGCTTCAGCCGGCGCATCTCGTCCGCCAGCCGACCGCCATACTTCTTCTTTCAGGCAAGGTTGGTCGACTGTCCGACCCCTGCCTTGAGACAGTTCTCGGCAAACGATGTGCCCTCCTCGCCCTGCTTCAGGATGAACGCCTTTTGCGCGTCCGTGAGCTTCGATGCCTTCATCGTTCTCAGCTCTTCTCCCAGCCAGGGAATGTTAGCCGAGAACTCCAGCTTCAAACGGTCCAGTTCTCAGGACGCAAAGCAAGAGTGTAAGTGCCGGTTCCTCCGGCTCGAAGGAACCGGGAAAATTTTGTGTCCATGGGCGCCTTCGGATGGGAGTGCGAAGGCGGCTTCTCCTATGAACATTGTTTCGTGTTGAATGCCCGTGGGAGTTGTCAACCCGCTATCAATTCTCGTCAGAATATAGAGTCTGCTTCATGCAATTCTCGACACGAAGAGCTTGATGCAGGTGCTATCGTAAGCCGGTCGGATCAAGCGTCTCAGCTATAACCGCGACGTCTCCGCAAGGATGACAAAATACGGCCATTGATGTCCTCACTCTGCCTTGGGAACGGGCCCATCCGCCAAGCACGTCACGGCTGGGACGAGACCGTGGCCGAACACCTCGTCATGGCCGGGCGCGCCCATATCCTTGGCCCGGTCGGCAAGCCGGCGGGCGATGTCCACCGGCGTGGCGTCCGTATCCGCCTGCAACAGGCGCGCCGCAGCGGCGGTCACGAATGGGGCCGCAAAGGAGGTGCCCGTTTTGGGACGCCCCCCGCTGATGGACGCAGCGGTCCAAACCTCCACACCGGGCGCGGCAAGATCCAGATGCGGACCCCGCCCGGCACGGCGGTAGGGTTCGCCCTTGCCGTCCACCGCCGTCACGGCGAGGACGCCGTCATAGGCCGCGGGATAAGCAGGCTTGGCCCGCGCGCCGCCATTGCCGGCGGCCGCCACGATCACGACGCCTTCTGCCACCAGACGCGTGACCGCCCCCTCCAGCACGTCGTTCGCGGGCCCGGCCAGCGACAGGTTGATCACCGCGACATCGCGCTCGATCAGGTGGGCCAGCGCCCGGATCAGCACGAAGGCATCCGCGCGTTCGTCCCCGCGCACCTTTTCGAATGCGTCGACGGCCAGAAGGCGGGCGTCCGGCACCAGCCCCGGCGACCGGCCGCCCGGGGCCCCCACCAAAAGGGACGCAACCGATGTTCCGTGCATCTCGCCCGAAGGGGCGGCGTCGGGACCCATGCGGTGGATCTCCAGCCGCGCTCCCTCGAATGTGTCGTGGTCGGCGTTCAGGCCGGTGTCGATCATCCCTATGAGGATGTCGGCCCCGCAGCCCTCCCGTGTGGAAGGAAGCGCCCAGCCGATCTGGGCCACGCTTGCGCAATGCGGGCCCGTGCAGTCGCCCGCCTCTCCGCGATAGAAATGGTTGAAGTCGGCCTCCCGGCCGGTGTCCAGCCGACGGATCCGGTCGCGTGCGGCCTCCAGGGTCATGGCCCGGGGCGCCTGCAGCCGCCGCAGCGTGACGCCGAAGGCAGGAAGAACCTGTTCCTCCAGAACGGTGAAACCTTCCGACACCAGAACCCCAAGGTCGGCGGCCGACAGGTCCATCGCGACGATCTCCTCGCGGCGCGTCGGCGGGGGCGGGACCGGGGCGGCGGGTCGTGCGGCGCGGCGGATGACGGGGGGCGGCTCTTGGCGCGGAAAGACCCGTCGCAGGAGGCGCGGTCGGTCGTCGTCGTCCCCGCCGCCATCGTCCGCGGACGACGATCTGCCGCCGCCCGTGCCACCACCCCCACCGTCATCATCAGCATCGTCGTCATCGCCGCCATCATCATCGTCGTTACCGTCATCATCGCCCCCCTCATCGTCGTCCGCCCAGGCCATGCCCGCAGGCACCAGACGCGGGTCGACGCTTGCGGCGGCGAAGGCGGCCAGAAGCGCCAGAAGAAGCAGTCGGCCGGTCCGGGTGGTCATGCAGGCATCCTTTTGTCGCAGGGGGGGCGGCTGGCCAGATCGTGGCCCGCCCGCTACAGACGTGTCAGCCACGACTTTCATTCCCGCCACGGACTGTCGCTGCGTGAAAGAGCCGCACCCGCCATGACCGATCCCTTCACCGAAACCCTGATTGCGTTTCTGCCCAACCTGCGCCGGTTTGCGCTGTCGCTGACCCAACGGGCGGATGCGGCGGACGACCTTGTGCAGATCACGGCCGAGCGCGCGCTGGCCGGTCGCCACGGCTATGACCCCGCGATCCGGATGGAAGCGTGGCTGTTCCGCATCCTGCGCAACGCCTTCATCGACCAGACCCGGCGGGACCGCGTGCGCGGCCACAGCGTGGACATCCATGACATGCCCGAGGCGGCCGTGATCGACGGGGCGGCGGTGACCGAAACCGCGCTGATGCTGGGGGCCGCGCAATCCGCGCTGGACCGGTTGCCGGACGATCAGCGGCAGGTCATGCTCCTCGTCTGCGTGGAGGAGTTGAGCTATGCCGAGGCCGCCGCCATCTTGGGCATCCCCGTAGGCACGGTGATGAGCCGGCTGTCCCGCGCCCGGCTGGCCGTCGCGAAAACGCTGGGAATAAGCTGATGGCCCGAACGTATACCCATATTCCCGCTGCAGGAGCGTGACATGGAGATCACCGACGAACGACTGATGGCCTTTACCGACGGAGAGCTTGATCCCGCCGAGGCGCGCGACGTGGCAGCCCGCGTGGCGGAGGATCCGGCCCTGCGCGAACGCCTGCGCCTGTTCACCGCCAGCCGCGCGGCCCTGTCCGGCCTGACCGCCCCGCCAGTGCCCGATGCCCTTGCGGCCCGCATCCGCGCCCTGTCCGACACCGCACCTGCCGCCAATGTGGTGCCGCTGGCACCGCGCCGCCACAGGCGCTGGCAACTGCCCGCCGCAGCCGCGGTGGCGCTGGCGGTCGGACTGGGTGCGGGGCTTTTCGCGCGGCCCATGTCGCCGGTTTTCGGCACGGTGGGGGATCTGGCCGCCGCGTTGTCCTCCGTTCCCGCGGGCGAGGAGGCGACGGTCGGGGACGGCACGCTTCACGTCATCTCCACCTTCCGCACCGCCGACGGCACCCTGTGCCGGGAGTTCGAGCATGACGGAGCGGACGGGCGTCGCCTCACCTCTGTCGCCTGTCATGCGGAGGGGGCGTGGGACCTGCGGCTTGCCGTCGCCGGCGGTGGGTCGGACGGGTATGCCCCGGTATCGTCGGGCGACGCGCTGGAGGCGTGGTTCACCGGGGCAGAGGCCGGACCCGCGCTGGATCCCGCCGCCGAGGCGGAGGCGCTGAGCGGCCTCTGACCCCGCGCCGCGAAAATTTTTGCGCGGGCGGGAATAAGACCCCGCCCCATGCGTCTCCTCGGCACAACCGCGCGACAGAGGAGATGCGCCATGACCATCGACACCTGCCTGCCCCCGCTTTCCACCCTGAAATGGAGCTTCACCACCCGCCGCGTGAACCGCGGCGACGTGGCCGGACTTTCGGCCGATCTTGCCGCCGCGCAGGCGGGCGATCTGGTGCTGTGCCGGGTCCAGCTTCTGGGCCAGCATCGCAAGCTTCAGCTTGCGGATCGCCGCACGTCGGAACTTTATCGCGGCGACCTGATCGTCCTGTGCCTGGGCGACCGTTACGCCCCCGACCAGTTCGAGGGCCATGCCGTGCTGGAGGGTCCGGGCGCGGACCTGCTGGCCGGGGGCGGCATTGTCGGCAAGATGCGCCACGCCCATGTCCGCATGGCCCTGCCCACGCAACTGGAGGTTCTGGGCATCTTGACGGACATTGCGGGAGAGCGGATCAACGTCGCCGGCTCTGCCCTGCCCACCGCCGACATCCCTGACGACGTGACGGTGATCGGCGTCTTCGGCGCGTCGATGAACGCGGGCAAGACCACGGCAGCCGTCAGCCTTGCCCATGGCCTGACCCGCGCCGGGTTCCGCGTGGCAGGCGTCAAGGCGACCGGAACCGGCGCCTTCGGCGACTTCAACGCCTTCGAGGATGCGGGCGTGCCCGCCACCGACTTCACCGATGCCGGTATGCCCACCACCTACCGCATGCCCCTGTCCCGGATCGAGGACGGGTTCCGCACGCTGGTCGGCACCGCCGCCGCCCGCGGCGCCGAGATCGTGGTGGTGGAGATCGCCGACGGCGTCTTCCAGGCCGAGACGGGCGCGATCCTGCGCGGATCCGCGATCCGCGACCGGATGGACGGGATCCTGTTCGCGGCTCCCGACGCCCTGGGTTCGCTGGGAGGGGTGGAGGTGCTGCGCGCGCACGGGCTGCGGCCCTTCGCCGTCTCGGGGATGGTCACATGCTCGCCGCTGGGTCAGGCCGAGGCGGTGGCCGCGACCGGCGTGCCACACCACGGCCGGGAGGAACTGGCGACGGCCGAGGTGGCCGAAGCGCTGGTCGCCACCCTTCTGCGCCGTGCGAAGTCGCAGGCCGCTTGATGCGCGGGATGCCGAAGATCGCGGCCGAGGGCCGGGCCGGAAGCCTGCGGATCATCGCGCTCCTCGGCATCCTTCAGGGCGTGGCACTCGGGCTGGTGGCCTGGGCGACGCGCGGGGCCTTTTCGGCGCTGGCGGCGGGCATGATGCCCCCGCCCGTGGTGTTCGCCGGGCTGGTCAGCGGCGGGGCGGCGGTGGCCGCCCTTCACCTCCGGCAACGCGTGCGGGCCGAACGCCTAGGCCAGTCCTTTGCCGCCTCGCTTCGGCGCAACCTTTACGCCCACATCGCGGGGATGAGCCGGTCGGACCTTTCCGCCCGCCGGATGGGACACCTGTCCCTCCGCTTCGTGGGGGATCTGAGCGCGGCGCGCGAATGGGCCGGGGCGGGCGTCGCGCAGTCGGTGTCGGCGGTGTTCGTGCTTCTGGCGGCGGTGGCGGCGTTCGTCCTTTTGGTTCCGGCGCTGGCGCTGGCGGGTCTTGCGCCGATGGCGGTGTTCTTGCTGATCGCGGTCGTCCTGGCCGCGGGCCTCGGATCGCGCCACCGGGTATTGCGGCGTCGGCGCGGCAGGATTGCCGCCGCCATGATGGAACGGGTGGCGCTGGCCCCCGAACTCGACCTCGCCGCCCGCACCTCGCAGGAACTGAAGCAGCTGGACCATCAAAGCCGCCATCTGGCCACGGCCGCCGTCGACCGCCGCCGCCAGATAGAGGTGATGCGCCTGCTGCCCCATCTGGGGTCCGTCTGCGGCGGCGGGCTGATCCTGTGGACCGCGGCCCGCCTGCGCGTGCCACCGGCCGAGGCGGCGGCGGCACTTGCGATCCTGTCGATCATCGCGCTGCCCCTGCGCGACCTGACGGGCATCTGGGACCGGTGGTGCGCGTGGTCCGTGACGCGCGCCGCGTGCGAACGGCTGTTTGCCAGCGACAGTGCGCTGCGGTCCATCCAGCCCCGCGGGCGGGCGGTGCCGGTGCAGTTCGACGGCCGACTGGCAGGCGGCGCACGGGCGTCCGTGGATATACCGGCCGGGGCGCTGGCGGTCCTCGCAGGCCCACCGGGATCGGGGAAGAGCGCGCTGGCACGTGTGCTGGCGGGTCAGGATCGTCCCGCGGAAGGCGAGGTCCTGTATGGGCCCACCGCGGGCACTTTGCCCCGCATCCTTCATGTCTCGTCCGCGCCGCTGGTCCTGAAAGGCAGCCTCCGGCGCGCGCTGACCATCGGGATCTCTCCCCGCCCAGACCCCAAGCACATCCGCAAGGTGGCCCGCGCCTATGGCCTCGGCCCCCTGCTGGACCGCCGCGGCAGCACGAAGACGAGGATCCTGGAGGGTGGACAGGATCTTTCCCTTCAGGAGCAACTGGCCCTTGGGCTTGCCCGCGCCGCTTTGTCGAAACCAGACCTCGTCGTGATCGATCACCCCGCGGCACGCGGAGCCGACGACCCGATGCTCCTGAGGCTTTACGACGACTGCGGAGCGACGATGCTGATCACGAAACAGGAAGAGACGTTCAGGGTCCTCGTAGCGGCACGATGATCTGCACCGTTAGACTTTCGATTTTGGCTTTGCTCCATCCTCCGACGGCACCACCGGCGGCAGATAAGGTCGAGCAGCGTCGGCGTTCAGAACCTTGATCGTCAAACGGTGCTTTATAAATTTGCCGCACCAGAACGATACTGCGCATTGAGCTCTTGGTAATGTGATTGTATCACATTACGAAATCGAAGTGTCGAGACCTGACGTGCCCGCTCTCTCCGTCCTTTTCATCGAACAGCTCTGCATCTCGCTTGGCGGGCAGCGCATCCTTGACGGCATCAGCCTGACTGTCGCGCGGGGCGAATGCGTCGCGCTTTTGGGCGAGTCCGGCTCTGGTAAGTCCATGACCGCTTGTGCGGCGCTTGGCTTGCTGCCAAGGCACGCGGTCGTGTCCGGGTCGGTGCGGGTGGACGGGACCGAGGTCATCCACGCCCCGGCATTGTCGCGGCCCTTGGAGGCGCGGCCGGCGATGGTTATGCAGGACACCCTGTCGGCTTTGAACCCGCTGGCGACGGTCGGCTACCAGATCGAACAACCCTTGCGCCGCCGTGGAATGGGTCGCACCGACTCCCGTGGCGAAGCGCTGCGGCTTCTGGACCGCGTTGGCCTGCCCGACCCCGGCCAGATCGCCCGCCGCATCTCGCCCGAGCTTTCGGGCGGGCAGCGCCAGCGCGTCTGCATCGCGATCGCGCTGGCCTGCGACGCGCCCGTCATCATCGCGGACGAGCCGACCTCCGCGCTCGACATGGTCACGCAGGCGCAGATCCTGCGGGTGCTGCGAGAGGTGACGCAGGCACCGGGCGGGCCGGGACTTCTGTTCATCACCCATGACCTGCACGCCGCCGCCCACCTGTGCGACCGCGCGCTGGTGATCGAGGCGGGCCGCGTGGTGGAGGAGGCGCCGATGCCGCGCCTGCTGACCGCGCCACAGCATGCCCACACCCGCCGCCTTGTCGCCTCGGCGGCCAGTTGCGGCATCGCCTGCGAACGGCTTTGTGCATGAGCGTTCTATCCGTGCGTGGCCTGTCTCTGTCCTACCCTGCCCCGCGCCGGTTCCTGCGGCGGGCGGCGGCCCTGCCAGCGTTGCACGACCTGTCCTTCGACCTTCAGGCGGGGGAGCGGGTGGGGCTGGTCGGGGCGTCCGGCTCGGGCAAGTCCAGCCTCCTCCGCTGCCTTCTGGCGACGGAGGCCGCCCAGACCGGCCACATCCTGTTCAAGGGACGGGAGGTTGCGGCCGGCCCCGTGGCCGCCCTGCGCTGGTATCGCCGCGCGGTGCAGTATGTCCCGCAGGATCCCGTCGCCTCGCTGGAGCCGCGGATGACGGTGGCGCAGCTTGTGGCCGAACCGCTGCTGCGCCTGCATGTCGATTGCGATCCTGCCCGGCGGGCGGAGGAGGCGCTGGACAGCGTCGGCCTTGACCCCCGCTTCCTGTCCCGTCGCCCCGAGGAACTTTCGGGCGGCCAGGCGCAGCGCGTGGCCATCGCCCGCGCGATCGCGACCCGTCCCGTTCTCCTTCTGACGGACGAGCCCGTCAGCGGGCTGGACATGACGATCCGCGCGCAGGTCGTGCAGGTGCTGCGCAACCTGTCGGACGCTTATGGCACCGGCCTGCTGATGGTGTCGCACGACATCTCGGTCGTGGCGGGGTTGTGCAGCCGGGCGATGGTCATGGACGGGGGCCGCATCGTGGAGGATCGGCCCGTTCGTGACCTGCTGCGCGATCCGCATCACATCCACACCCGCGAACTTCTGAACGCCGCACCGCCGATGACCGCCGCGGCCTGAACCAAGGACCCTCCCCATGAAACTGATGCTGGGCGCTGCGTTGATCGGCCTGACACTTGCGGGCACGGCCCGGGCCGAGGATCCGCGCATCCATCTGGCGATGCTGCAGCCGCCACGCTCGGGCCTGAACCCGCTGACGGACGACGCGTTCAAGCTGTCGCGCTGGTCCACCGCCGAAACGCTGATCCGCCTGAACGCGGATGGCGATCCGCAGCCGTTCCTTGCCACGGAATGGAGCCGGGTGGACGACCATTCCTGGCGCTTCGTCATCCGCAAGGGCGTGACGTTCCATGACGGCACGAACCTGACGCCGGAGCGGGTCGTGGCCTCGCTGACCACCGCCACGCAAGCGGTGCCCGTGCCGCGCATCCTGAACGGGGTGAAGATGACCGCGACCGTGGACGGGGACGCCGTTCTGGTGCGGACGGAGGTGAGCGATCCGCTGCTGCCGAACCGCCTGTCCAGCCCGCAGCTGGCCATTCTGGCGGAGGCCGCCTATCGCCCTGACGGCACCGTGGTCCCGACCCGGGCGGGCACCGGGCCCTTCGTGCTGACCGCGATCGAAGGCGTGACCAGCGCGCATCTGGACCGGTTCGACGGCTACTGGGGTGAACGGGCTAAGCTGTCGGGCATTGATGCCGATTACGTGGGCGACGGCACCGCGCGCGGTGCGGCCCTGCGAACCGGAACGGCGGACATCGTGGAGGCGGTTCCCGTCAGCCAGGCCGCGCTGATCGACCCGGACCTGATCCACGAGGTGCCGATGCCGCGCACCAACACGCTTTACGTGAACACCGCCAAGGGCCCGCTGGCCGATCCCGCCCTGCGCGCCGCCGTGCGCGAGGCGGTGGACCGGGCCGCCATCGTCCGCACCGTCTATGAAGGGCGCGCGGATGAGGCGCGCGGGCTGCTGGGCCCTGCCCTGCCTTGGGCCGACGGGCTGCGCGGACCGGTGAACCATGTCGCGGCGAGCAATGCGAACGGCGCGAAGATCACCATCGGCACCTTCACCGACCGCGCCGAACTGCCCGAGGTGGCGGTGCTGATCGCCCAGCAACTGACCGCCGCCGGCTTCGAGGTGGAGCAGGACGTCCGCGAATACGCCCATATCGAGGCCGACGCGCTAGCCGGTGCCTTCGACATCTTCATCCTGTCGCGCGCCACGGTGCTCGATTCCGGCGATCCCGTCGCCTACATGGTCGCGGATTTTTCCTGCGAGGGGTCGTTCAACATCGGCCAGCTGTGCGATCCGGCGGTCGATGCGGCGCTGGAAAAAGCGGGGCTGGCCCCCGCAGGCGCCGAGCGTCGTCAGGCGATCATCGAGGCCGAGGCCGCGATCCTTGCCACCGACGGCGCGATCCCGCTGCTGCATGAACGCGTGATGCAGGGCGAGCAGGCGGGCGTGGCCGGGGCCGAGCGTGACCCGCGCGAACGCATGATCGTGACCGAACACACGACGCTGACCGAATGATCCGCACCCTCGACCGCCTGACCCCCGCGCTGTCGCGGGGGGTGACGCTGTGCGCCGTGATGGTGCTGGTGGCGATGCTGCCGTGGATCTCGGGCCGCGATCCGGCCCGCAGCATCCTGCGCGCGCGGATGGGCGAACAGGACGCCTCGCCCGAGGCGCTGGCCGCCCTTCGCGACAGGCTCGGGCTGGCGGAAGGACCAGTGGCGCATATGCGCGGCTGGTTCGCGGGGCTGGCGCAGGGGGACTGGGGCACCTCGTGGATCTCCGGCGCTCCGGTCCTGCCCGGGATGGTCAAGGCGCTTGGCGTGTCGCTCACGCTGATGTCGGCGGCCTTTGCCGTGGCGCTGGTCACGGCGGTGCTGCTGGCCGGACCGACGATGCGGCGCGGGCTGCGGGGGCGCGACACCCGCTCCTCGGGCACGGTGGCGGCCAGCCTGACCGCGATGCCGGAGTTCATGCTGTCGGCGCTGTTCCTTGTCGTATTCTCGGTCTGGCTGGGCTGGCTACCGCCTTATGGCTGGCAGGGTCCGGCGCATGTGGTGCTGCCGGCGCTGGCACTCGGCCTGCCGGGGGGCGGGTTGCTGGGGCGGCTTCTGACCAACGCCGTCGCGGCGACCTTTCACGAACGCTGGATCGCCACATGGGCGGTGGCGGGCTTTTCGCGCAGGCAGATCGCGCGGGCGGTGCTGCGCCGCAGCCTGCCCGCGCTGATGCCGCAGATGGGCATGATCGTGGTGGGCATGACCGGCGGCGCCATCGCGGTGGAGCAGGTGTTCTCCATCCCCGGTCTGGGCCGGGCGGTGCTGGGCGCAGCCTCGGCGCAGGATCTGCCGGCGTTGCAGGCGGGGATCCTGATCCTGCTGCTGAACGCGCTGGTGATCGGCGTGGTCGCGAACCTGATCCGCGTGGCGCTGCTGGGACGGGCGCTGCACATGGGCGCCCTGCCGGTGGCACGGGTCGTGCCGCTGCCACCCGACCCGCGCCTTTGGCTGGTGCCTGCCGCCGTGGTCGTGATCCTGCTGGTGCTGCTGGCCGCAGGGCTGCCGCGCGATCCGTTCACGTCCCAGTTCCTTCGGCTGCAGCCGCCCGGGTTTGATCTGCCGCTGGGGGCCGACGGTCTGGGGCGCGACGTGCTGGCGCGGATCGCGCATGGGGCGCTGTCCACGGTCGGGATGGCGGTGCTGGTGACGCTGATCTCCCTGTTCATCGGGCTGGGGATGGGGCTGATGCCCCGCCTTGCCATCGGCTTGATCGAGGTGACAAAGGCCACGCCTCCCACCATCGCCGCGCTGATCGTCGTGGCGGCGATGGGGCCAAGCGCCCCCGGCGCGCTGCTTGCCGTGACGGCCGTCGCATGGGCCCCGCTGGCCGCCCACACCGCCGCCCTGGTGACCGAGGCGCGCGCCCAGCCCCATGTCCGAATCGCGCCCATCCTTGGTGTCGGGCCGTTGCGGCTGATCCCCCGATCGATCCTGCCGGCCATCTTCGGGCCGGTGCTGCGCCACGCGATGCTGCGCCTGCCGGGGAACGCGCTCGCGCTGGCCGCGCTCGGCTTCCTTGGCCTCGGCGCAAGGCCCCCGTCGCCGGAATGGGGCCTGATCCTCGCCGACGCGCTGCCCTATGTGGAGCGGGCGCCGCTGGCCGTCCTGACCTCGGTGCTGGCCCTCGCGCTGATTTCGGTGCTGGGCGTCTCGCTGGTCTCGATGACACGGCGGTGAGCCCCAGTCAGCACGACGCAGGCAAGTCCGCCGCTGCGTCAGGACCCATATGCCCCCAGAACTCACTGATCCCTGATAAGCTCCTTCCCGTGACAGGGTTGTCCGGCTTCCTCGGCGCGGGCCAAGACGACACTGCTGAACCACATCCTCAACAACCGGGGCGGGCGGAAGGTGGCGGTGATCGTCAACAACGTGTTCGAGGTGAACATTGACGCCGACTTTGTCCGCGATGAGGCCGAACTGTCCCGATCCGAGGAAAAGCTGGTTGAATGACCAACGGCTGCATCTGCTGCACCCTGCCCTCACCTGCCAGAAAGTCTACCTCGAAGCTGAAGACGTATCGCGTGGGGCGTTGCTGCTTCGTCTTGGGGTCGACTTGCTGGATGCGCTGGATCAGCCCTTTTGCTTCCAGTGTGTTCAGATGCTCGTTGATTGTGGAACGCGACATCTCGCAATCGGCCGCCAGCCGTGCCCGCTTTGGGAAGCAGCCTTGGTCAGGGTTGTGCCAGTCGGCCAAATGCCACAGCACCAGCTTTGCGCTAGGCTGAGGCCTTTGCCAGCTTGATTGATGGCCCAGATGGTTGCTTTGTGGCTCATGCGACCACCCCCCGGTGGGAGAACATTCCGGACACAAACCGAACAAAACGCGCATGGTAAACGCGGCACTATACGTAGTTTGTACGGCAGGAGGTTCGATTCAGGTTCGCCGTTCTATTAATGTCGGACGGGGAACGGTCTTGTATGTGCCAAATCTTCGCAAGCCATCGCCTTGAGGATTTGGTGACCCCGACAGGACTTGAACCTGTAACCTGCCCCTTAGGAGGGGGCTGCTCTATCCAGTTGAGCCACGGGGCCGCCTCCTTTCCTTTTGGGGCGAAATTAACCGCGCCGCAAGCCCGCTTGGACAAGAGGCGGGCTTCGCTGTAACAAGGGTGAAACAGCCGGAGACCCCCATGGCCGACCTTCGCCGCCCCCTCACCCTGCGCGACGTTTCCGAAGCCTCGGGCGTGAGCGAGATGACGGTCAGCCGCGTGCTGCGCAACCGGGGCGACGTGTCCCCCGCCACCCGCGAACGCGTGCTGGAGGCGGCGAAGACGCTGGGCTATGTGCCCAACAAGATCGCGGGGGCGCTGGCCAGCCAGCGGGTGAACCTCGTGGGCGTGGTCATCCCCTCCCTGTCGAACATGGTGTTTCCGGAAGTGCTGGGCGCCATCTCGGCCGTGCTGGAGGATACGGGCCTTCAGCCCGTCTTCGGCGTCACCGGCTATGCCCCCGAAAAGGAAGAAACCGTCATCTACGAGATGCTGTCCTGGCGCCCTTCCGGCCTGATCGTGGCGGGGCTGGAGCATTCGGACGTGGCGCGGATCATGCTGGAAAACGCGGGCGTCCCCGTGGTGGAGGTGATGGACACCGACGGGCCCGTGATCGACACGGCCGTCGGCATCTCCCACGTCCGCGCGGGGCGCATGATGGCCGAGACGATCCTTGCGGCGGGCTATCGGCGCATCGGGTTCCTCGGCACCCGGATGACGGGCGACCACCGCGCCCGCAAGCGGCTGGAGGGGTTCGAGGCCGCCTTGTCCGAGGCCGGCGTGACGCTGGCCGACCGCGAGTTCTACGAGGGCGGCTCGGCCTTGGCCAAGGGGCGCGAGATGACGGCGGCGATGCTGGCGCGCTCCCCCGATCTCGATTTCCTGTATTATTCGAATGACATGATCGGCGCGGGCGGGCTTTTGTACTGCATGGAACAGGGGATCGACATCCCCGGCCGTCTGGGCTTGGCCGGTTTCAACAACGTGGACCTTCTGGACGGGCTGCCGATGCGGCTGGCCACGATGGATTCCTGCCGGTCCGAGATCGGTCGTCAGGCCGCGGCGATCGTGGCCGGCCGGCATCCCGAAGGGATCATCGGGGGCGAGGTGGTCGCCCTAACCCCGAAACTGGCGCGCGGCGACACGATCCGCTGAACGGTCAGGCCCGCAGCCGCTGGTCCGACCGTCCTGTGATGCGCGCGGTCACGATCTGGCCTTCCGGCTGATCGGCGGTGAAATCCACTTCGGTGAACTGTTCGGTCCGGCCCAGACGGGGGCTTTCCATCAGGATGCGGTGCACCTGCCCCTGCTGGGCGTTCAGGTGGGCGGCCACCTGCGCCGCCCCGGCCGCCCGCAGGCGCGCGGCGCGGTCCCTGATGGCCGGACCCTTCACCTGCGGCATCCGCGCGGCGGGCGTTCCCTTTCGGGGGCTGAACGGGAAGACGTGCAGGAAGGTCAGGCCGCAATCGTCGACCAGCTTCAGCGAGTTTTCAAACATCGCCTCCGTCTCGGTCGGGAAGCCCGCGATGATGTCGGCGCCGAAAACCATGTCGGGGCGCAGCTTGCGGGCGTCCTCGCAGAAGCGGATGGCGTCGTCGCGCAGGTGGCGGCGCTTCATCCGTTTCAGGATCATGTCGTCCCCCGCCTGCAAGGACAGGTGCAGGTGCGGCATCAGGCGCGGTTCCGTCGCGATGGCCTGCATCAGGTTCTCATCCGCCTCGATCGAGTCGATCGAGGAGATGCGCAGGCGCGCCAGATCCGGCACCAGCTTCAGGATCCGCATCACCAGATCGCCCAGACGTGGCGTGGCGGGCAGATCCGCGCCCCAAGAGGTCAGGTCCACCCCGGTCAGCACCACCTCGTTGAAGCCCTTGCCGACCAGGCGCTTGATCTGCTCGATCACCACGCCGGCGGGAACGGAGCGGGAATTGCCGCGGCCGAAGGGGATGATGCAGAAGGTGCAGCGGTGGTCGCAGCCGTTCTGCACCTGCACATAGGCGCGGTGGCGGCCGAAGCCGTCGATCAGGTGGCCCGCCGTTTCCTTGACCGACATGATGTCGTCGACCATGACCTTCTCGGTCACGCCGATCAGGTCGGGCGCGCGCAGGGACTGCCACGTCTCGGCCTGCATCTTCTCGTGGTTGCCGATGACGCGGGTGACCTCGGCCATCCCGGCGAAGGTCTCGGGCTCGGTCTGCGCGGCGCAGCCGGTGACCAGGATCGGCGCGCCGGGGTTTTCGCGCGCCAGACGCCGGATCTCCTGCTTGGCCTTGCGGACGGCCTCAGCCGTCACGGCACAGGTGTTGACCACGACGGCATTGGACAGGCCGGCGCTGGCGGCCAGTTCCTTCATCGCCTCCGTCTCATACGCGTTCAGACGGCAGCCGAGGGTGGAAAAGACGGGCGCGTTCATACAGCCTCCAGCCATTCGCGGGACAAGGTGCCGTCGAAGACGCGGGCCACGGGGCCGGTCATCCAGACGCCATCGTCCTGCCAGTCGATCTGCAACCGTCCGCCATCGACATCGACGGTCACGCTGCGGCCCGTCAGCCCGCGCAGATGCGCGGCCACGGCCGTGGCGCAGGTGCCGGAACCGCAGGCCAGCGTCACCCCGGCCCCACGTTCCCACACGCGCATGCGCAGGTGGTCGGGCGCCAGGACGCTGGCGAATTCGACATTGGTGCGCTGCGGGAACAGCGGGTGATGCTCCATCTGCGGGCCAAGGGCGGTCAGATCCACCGCCTCGGCATCCTCGACAAAGAAGATGCAATGAGGATTGCCCATGCCCACCGCCATCGGGTCGCCGTCGATCGGCAGATGGGCCGTGTTGGTGGCGTGCGCCAGCGGAACCTCGGCCCAGTCCAGTTGCGGCGCGCCCATGTTCACACGAATCAGATCGCCCGCGCGTTCCGCGTGCAGAAGCCCGCGTTCGGTCGCAAAAGTCACGCGGTCCCGCCCCTCCAGCATCAGCGAGGCGACGCAGCGGCTGGCGTTCCCGCAAGCCCCAGCCCGACTGCCGTCCGTGTTCCAGAACTCCAGCGCGTAATCGGCCTGATCGCAATCGCGAATCTCGGCCAGCTGGTCGAAGCCGACGCCGCGGTTGCGGTCGCCCAAGGCCCGCGCCAAGGCCGGAGTCGTGACTACGTCGCGGCCACGCGTGTCCAGCACGACAAAATCGTTGCCAAGGCCGTGCATCTTGATGAAACTGATCGGGTGCATGGGCGCGATATACGCCTCTGGCAATCTTTTTGCCAGAGCTTGTGCATTTTGGTGTTGACCCCCCCGACGGGAATCCGTAATCAGCGCCTCACAGATGTGGGCCCATAGCTCAGTTGGTAGAGCAACTGACTTTTAATCAGTGGGTCACAGGTTCGAATCCTGTTGGGCTCACCACTGTATCTCCTTAGAGATCAAGATATACGAAGAAGCCCCTTGCGGGGCTTTTTTCGTTTTTTGGACGCGGTCGTCGGATAGGTCGAACAACATCGGATCTTCGTCCAAACCGGCCCTTGTGCACACGCGCGCTCACTCTGCCCCACGTGCGCGTGGTTCCATTAGGCGGAAGATCGGGTCTTCCACCACCAAGCCCCTAGCGGCTGCAAACAACATGCTCCCGGACTGTCAAAAGAGGTCGCGGCTTTCGAAGATGAACCAACCCGCTCCTGTTCCGAGGACTGGTTCTGCCGCAAGCAAGGCGTGGCCAACAAAAGCCCCATCAGTCTTCAAGGATGAAGGCGATCGGGATGCGGAGACGTAGCGGCTCCAGAACGCAGTCCGCTCCACTTCCGCAAGGTCCGCGACAAGCCCCGGGGGCCAGAATGGATGTCCCCTCACAGATGGATCTGTCGTCCTATTGCCCGGTGCCCGAGCGATACCGAAGGCACAGGGGTAAACACGATGCTGGACGTGCCAAGGCCAGATCACCGCCCAAGGCAGCCGTGGGATGGCTGGCAGGTGCAAGAAGATCGCCGCCCTCGCATGTCGTGTCCCGGAAATATGCATCAAATTGCTTCTGCGGCGCCTTTCGTGAAATATACCAACAAATTGAGGATCAAAGGCGCAGGATCATCCCCATGCCTTTCCCCATCAGGGTTGATTTCGGCGTTGTGAGGGCGATAAAGGTCCGACCGGCATGATCGTCTTCAGCCCTTCATCCTGTGGTAACATCGCAAAGGGATGCTGCGCGCAGCCGAGTCCCTAAGGAGCGACCCGCCCCGATGTCTTCTTTGAGAATATGGCCCTTGATCGTCGCGACCCTCATGGCCGCGCTGGCCGCCGGACCGGTGAAGGCCGAGGAGCTTCCCGCCGCCCAAGGCGACGTCCTTCTGACGATCTCGGGAAAGATCGCCAACACCAACTCGGGAAAAAACGCGACCTTCGACCGGCAGATGCTGGAAGGGCTGGGCCTCGTCGACGTCACCACCACAACCCCCTGGCATGGTGCCGACCGGATGCGGTTCACCGGCGTTCCCCTGTCCGTCCTGCTTCATTACGTCGGCGCCGAGGGCACGACGGTCACGGCCCTCGCCCTGGACGATTACCAGTCGGAATTTCCCGTGTCCGACACCGAGGAAATCGACGTCCTTCTTGCCATGAAGCTGAACGGAGAGGACATGACCGTCCGGACCCGGGGGCCGCTCTTCATCATCTATCCTTACGACTCGTCCAGCACGCTCAACACGAAGACCTATTACGCGCGGTCGGCCTGGCAGGTCGCGCGGCTCATCATCCGGTGAATGGACGCGCGGGCGCGGCACAAGGACGTTCGGAACAGATGCGACAGGGACCATTCAGGGGCATCGCCCTCGCCGTCCTTGCCACGGCGTGCTTCACGCTCAACGACACCTTTCTGAAGCTGGCCATGCGGGACATGCCGCCGTTCCAGTCCATGGCCTTGCGCAGCCTTGTAATCGTGGGGATCGGTCTTCTGCTGCTTCGACCCATCGGCTACGGCGAAAGCCTGCGCCTGATGCGGGATGGCCGGGTGCAGATGCGGAACCTGTGCGAACTGGCCACCGCGTTCTGCATCGTCATCGGGCTGCGGCACGCCCCGATTGCCGACCTTACCGCGCTGGCGCAGACGGCGCCGATCCTGCTTTTGCTGGGCGCCAGCTTGTTTCTGGGCGAAGCCCTTCGGCCGTTGCAGCTTGCACTAATGGCCGCCGCCTTCACGGGCGCGGTCCTTGTGGCGCAACCCGGGCTGGCGGGGTTCTCCCCCTATGCGCTGTTCGGGCTTCTGGCCGCCGCGATGGCGGCCGCACGCGATCTGATCGGCCGCCGAATGAACCCGCGCATTCCGGCCATCGTCGTGATCGTCGGCGTTGGCGGGATCGAGGTTCTTGCCGCCGGGGCCGCGGGCCTCCTGACCGAAACCTGGGTAAGGCCGCCCGCTGCCGCGTGGCTTCTGGCCGGGGCCTCGGGGGTATGCCTGATGGCCGCGCATGGTCTGATCATCGGCGCGTTCCGCCAGGCGGATGTCCCCACCGTCGCCCCGTTCCTTTACATGTCGACCGTCTGGGCGCTGGCGTCCGGATGGCTTGTCTTCGGGACGGTCCCGAACGGTCCGGGCCTTTTGGGGATGGGTTTCATCGTGGCCAGCGGGGTGTGCCTCCTCGGGGCCGAAAAGTGGTTCCGGACGCCTTGAACGCCTTCAGGCCCGATGCGTCACGAACAGCCCGATCGACACCGAGGCGAGATAGATCCACGTCACGATGAAGATCCAGGGCGTGCGCGTCGCAAAGCGCGTGCCCTGATAGAAGGTGGTTTTCAGGGTGGGGTCGATGGGCGCGTCCTTGTGGTCGCTTCGCGTGGGCCAATAGCTCGACAGGTCGTGCTTTTCCGCCATCAGCTCGTTCTGCCGGTCGTGCCAGCGGTCGATGACCTGATAGGAGCTTTTGATCGACCTCTGGGCGTCGATCGACAGCACCAGCCCCAGCAGGGTCATGGGCAAGGGCACCAGCAGCAGGAAGATTCCGGGCTTGGACCATCCCGCGCTCATGGAGGAGGCGTAGGCGATGATCAGGAAGGACTGGGCAGACAGATATTCGCCCAGTCGGCTGGACAGCATCTGCCCCTCGAAGTGGATCTCCTGCCGGTAACCGGCCAGCCTGCGGCCATTCTCGGCATGATCTTCCGGATCGCAGGATGTTTCAGCCATGGAAGGGCCTTTCCTTTGGGGATGTGCCGAAAGCGGCGACAGGTCAGACTTACCCGCCCCGCATCACAGTTTCTGCAAGACCCCGCCTTGCCGCCTCGGATCGCGATCGTGGGCGGCCGGGCGCACCTGCGGGACAATGACCCGTCCCGCCTGGTGTTCCGTCGCCGGCTGGCCCGCCAGCGGCGCGCGATCCGCATTGTTCCGGACGCATTCCCGTGCATGATGCGCCTTCAGGGGGACGATGGCATATGGTCGAACCGGAGGCCGAGGCGATGGACCAACTGCTTCTCCGCATGGCGGCGGGGGAGCGGGCGGCCTTTCGCGCGCTGTATCCACTGGCCAGTCCGAAACTTTTCGGCGTCTGCCTTCGTATGCTGCGCGACAGGGCCGAGGCGGAGGACGCGTTGCAGGAGATTTTCACGCGGATCTGGACCCGGTCCCACCGTTACGACCCCGACAAGGCCCCTGCCATGATCTGGATGATCGCCGTCGCGCGCAACCTGTGCATCGACCGTCTGCGCGCCCGCCCGCGGGACGCGCGGCCCGATGACGACGCGGCCTCGGCCGTGGCCGACCCCTCCCCCTCGGCCGAGGCGCGGATCATCGCGCGGGGGGAAGCCGATCGCTTCCGCCTTTGCCTGAACACGCTGGGCGCCGATCACGCGCAGGCGGTGCGGGGTGCCTATCTTGACGGCCTCAGCTACGAGGATCTGGCCCGGCGTCACGCCATCCCGCTGAACACCCTGCGGTCCTGGCTTCGGCGCGGGCTGCAAAAGCTGCGGGAGTGCATGTCGTGACCGAGGAGGATGACGCCCTGGCCGCCGAATACGTCCTTGGCACGCTGGACGACCGGGCGGCCGCCGCGCGCCGCGTGGCCACCGACCCGGCCTTCGCCGTGCGCGTGGCGGAATGGGAGATGCGCCTGTCAGCCCTGAACGGCGAGTTCGCGGACGTTCCCGCCCCCGACCTTCTTCCGGCGATCGAAGCGCGGGTGTTCGGCCGCCCCCCGCGCCGCTGGCGTCTTTGGGGGCTGGGGGGGCTGGTCGGCGCCTCGGTCGCGGTTTTCGTGGTGCTGGGGCCCCTGCGCCCGGACGCGGTGCGCACCCGCCTGACCGCGCCGGATCAGGCGCTGGTGGTGGAGGCTTCGGTCACCCCCGGCGCAGACGGGCTGCGGCTGGTGCAGGTCGCCGGTCCCGCCGCGCCATCCGGGCAGGCGTATCAGGGCTGGATCATCCGCCCCGGCGCCGCGCCTGAATCGCTGGGCCTGCTGACCGGGGCCCCGCTGCAGGCGCCGGTGGCGGGCCTGCCGCCGGGCACCATCGTCGCCATCAGCCTTGAGCCGGAGGGAGGCTCCCCCACCGGCCAGCCGACCGGGCCCGTGATCCTTCAGACTCCGCTGAATATCTGAAGGCGTCCTGCAACTTTGGCGCGGGCGCGTCCGTATCTTGGGACGTGCGGCGGAAATGGTCCGCCCCGCTGGAGGAAACGAGATGACCCTTTCGATCCGAGGCCGCGTTCTGGCCACCTGCCTTGCCCTTGCCCTGCCCTTCGCCGCCCATGCCGAAAACCCGATGGTCGGCGGCGCCGCGATGTTCGAGAACAAGAACATCGTCGAGAACGCGATGAACTCCGCCGATCACACCACGCTGGTCGCCGCCGTGAAGGCCGCGGGCCTTGTGGAAACGCTGCAGGGCCCCGGCCCCTTCACCGTCTTCGCCCCCACGAACGAGGCGTTCGCGATGCTGCCCGCCGGCACGGTGGACACGCTGCTGAAGCCGGAAAACAAGGCGATGCTGGTCAAGGTGCTGACGGCCCACGTCGTTTCGGGCGACTGGACCGCCGCCAAGATCTCCGAAAAGGCGAAGATGAGCAATGACGGCATGGCCAACTTCACCACGGTGTCGGGCGATGCGCTGTCGGTGAAGGTGAACGGCGACATGCTGTCCGTCTATGACGAAAGCGGCAACGTGGCGAAGATCACCATCGCTGATGTGGACCAATCCAACGGCGTCATCCACGTCGTCGATCATGTCCTTGTCCCGAAATAAACATGGCGCGCCCCAAGCGGGGCGCGCCATCCTCGGAGCCGGTGCGGGACCGGCCCCGGGTCGTCAGCGGGGCGTGGCAGCGGGGAACCCCCTTTCCCGCTTTCCGCCTGTTCCGGGCGAGGCCATGTCCCGCCCGGCAAGGAACCCTCAGATCAAGCCTTCTTCCTTCATGGCACGCTGCACTGCCGGGCGGGCCAGCACGCGTTCGCGCAGGGCGCAAGCCTTGGGATAGGCGCTCAGGTCTACGTTCTTGACGAAGCCCCAGTTCAGGATGACGGCCGCATAGGCGTCGGCCGGCGTGAACTCGCCCAGCCAGTAGCCGTCGGCGGTCAGCATGTCTTCCAGCTGCGTGGTGCGGCGGTCGATCTTCTGCCGGGTGGCCTCCAGCGCCTCGGGGCTTTGGTCCGGCGCGAACAGGCCGCTGAAGGCCACGTGCAGGTCGCTGCAGAAGGCCAGCGCCTCTTGCAGGCGTGCGCGTTCAACCGAGCCTTGAGCCGGCTTGAACGCTGCCACGTCGGACCGGTCGCCCACATATTGCAGGATCGCCGCATTCTGCGTCAGCACCGCGCCGTCGTCCAAACGCAGGGCCGGAACCGCGCCGCGCTTGTTGATGGCCAGAAAGTCGTTGCCCGACGCGGTCTTCTTCGTCTTCAGATCCACCGCTTCCAGGTCATAGTCCAGATCCGCCTCGGCCAGCGTGATGTGAACGCTGAGCGAGCAGGCGCCGGGAGAGTAGAAAAGTTTCATCGGATGTTCCTTTCGATGGCTCCATCCCCAACAGGAGTAGCTTGTGTGTCCGGCAAAGTCAGTCGGCACAGGATCACAGCCGGTGTGCTTGGATGTTGAAGCTTTCGCCTTGGGCTTGCTAAGGTCCGGGCCAAACACCGTAAGCAGGACCCTCCCCCGATGACGCCTTTCACACGATCCCTGCGGGCGGTCCTTCTGGCCGCCCCCCTTGGCCTGCTGGCCGGCTGCGGCCTGTTCCACCGCCATACGGAACTCGAATGCATGGAACGGGCGATGTATTTCGAATCGAACCGCTCCAGCCGCGACGGGATGATCGCCGTGGGCAGCGTGGTGATGAACCGGGTGGAATCCGGCAACTACCCCCGGTCGGTTTGCGGGGTCGTCGCACAGAAGAAGCAGTTCGCGCCCGGCGTCATGTCCCGCCGGATGGACAGCCGCTCCGCCCCTCGCATCCGCGAGGCGGCGGTGTCCGTTCTGCGCGGCGAACGCCACCCGATGATCGGCAACGCGCAGTTCTTCCACACGGCAGGCTATCGCGCGTCCTACAACAACATGCACTATGTCCTCGTGACCGGCGGAAACGCCTTCTACGAACGGCGCAAGCGCGCTCTGGTGACCCAGCCCACGCCCCCCGCGCCGATCGAGGGGATCACGGGCCGCTAGGCCGCCCTAGCGCACCTGCCACTTTTCCAGCTTCCGGGCCAGCGTCCGGCGGTGCATCCCCAGCCGCCGCGCGGTTTCCGAGATGTTGAAGTCCGTGGCCACCAGCGTTTCGTGAATCCGTTCCCATTCCAGCGTCTTGATCGTAGTGGGCTGGGTGGCGGCCGCCACGCCCGTGTCCCCCGCGCCGCGCTGGAACGCGTCCAGGATGTCGTCGGTGTTCGACGGCTTCGTCAGATAATGGCAAGCGCCCAGCTTGATCGCCTCCACCGCGGTGGCGATGCTGGCAAAGCCGGTCAGCACCACGATCAGCATCTCAGGATCATGCCGGTGCAGCTGGTCCACGCAGACAAGGCCGGAGCCGCCGGCCAGCTTCAGGTCCACCACCGCATGGGTGGGGCGCTGCGCCTCCAGCACGGCGGGCAGCCCGTCGGGACCCGTGGCGTGCACCACCTGATAGCCGCGCTTTTCCAGCGACCGTTTCAGCGTGGCCGCGAAATCCTCGTCATCCTCGACCAGCAGGATCAGACCTTCAGGCATCGTGTCTCCTCAGCGCCAGCGATTCGAGCGGCAGGCGCAACGTCACTTCGGCCCCGCGCGGGCGGTTGGCGACGATCACGTCCCCCCCCAGCTTGCGAAGGGCGCTGACCGTCAGGAACAGCCCAAGGCCCCGGCCGGGCCGGTCCTTGGTGCTGCGATAAGGACGACCGATGTCCGCCAGTATCTCGGGCGCAAAGCCCGGACCCCGATCCTCCACGATAAGAACCAGATCGTCGCCCGCGCGTTCCACGGTCAAACGCACCCATTGCGGCGACACCTCGAACGCGTTGTCCAGCACGTTCATCAGCATCTTGGTCAGCGTGGTGTCCAGAACGATCTGCATGTCGGTGCCGAAGTCGTTCCGCACGATCAGCCCCTCGAAGTCGCGCAGATCGGCCCAATCCTCGGCCAACTGTTCGATGAAGTGGTGGACGGTGGTGGGATGGGGCGATTCCCCTCGCGCCTCGCCCGAGGTCATGAGGATGCCGGTCACGATCGCCTTGCAGCGGTCGACGGCCTTCTGCATGGCCGCGATCTCCTCGCGCTGCTCGGGGTCGGTCACAGAATGCCGCCAATCCCCTAGGATGACCGAGATGGAGGCGAGGGGCGTGCCCAGCTCATGCGCGGCACCCGAAGCGAAGAGGCCCATCCGCACGATCTGGTCCTCCTCCACCGCGCGCTGGTGCATGATCGCCAGACGCTGCGTCCGGTCCCGCAGGTTGGAGGTGATGCGCGTCATGAAGGCCGCGATCAGCACCGCGTCCACCACAAGGGCGAACATCAGGCCGACGATGTAGATGGGAAACAGCTCCACCCCCTCGGGCAGGGTGAAAGTGTAGTGGAAGGGGATCAGCAGGCCCAGCATCACCACGACCAGCCCCACCAGCGCCCAGGTGACGGCGCGCGGCAGAAGGACCGCCGAGAGGGTGATCTGCAACAGGTACAGGATGGTGAAGGGGTTGGTCGCCCCGCCCGACAGCGCGAGCTGCGTGGTCAGCGCCAGAACGTCGACCACCATTTCGGACGCAGCCGCCCACCGCCAGTTGCGGAAGCGCGTCCGGCTGATCAGGTTCATGACGATCAGGACCGCCAGAACGCCGTACATCGGCACCAGCGGCAGATCGATTCCAAGGAAGATGTGCACGACGCTGATGGCGGCGATCTGGCCGGCCACCGCCAGCCAGCGCAGTTGCACCAGAAGGTTCAGGTTGCGGCCGTCCGCAACCTCGTCCGTCAATCCCGCCGCAAACGCCATTCATGCCACCCCACGAAGACCGACGCCCCAGCAAGGCCAAGCGCCAGCGCGAACCAGGTCAGCGCATAGCTCAGATGCGAGTTGCGGAACTGCACCACCGTCAGCCCGCCGATCGGCGCCTGATCGCCCGAACGGGCGGCGTCGATGAAGAAGGGCGCCACGTTCGTCAGCCCCTGCGCCTGCGCGATGGCCCCTACGTCGCGGGAATACCAGCGGCCGCCGGCGGGGTCGTTGCTGCGCAGGAAGCCGCCCTTCGGCTCGGTCATCCGCAAAAGGCCGGAAACCGACTGCTCCCCTTCGGGGCGGGTGTAGTCGTTGCGCGTGGCAGCCGGCACGAACCCGCGATTGATCAGATATGTGGCATCACCGCTCACCAACGGCGTCAGGACCCAGAAGCCGGCGCCCGCTTCCGTCACGGCCTGCGTCAGCACGGCCTTGTCGTTCAGGAACCGGCCCGTCACCTCCACCTTGCGGTATTCGGCGGCGTCACGCGTGACCGTGGGCCAGTCGGCCGGACCGGGGGTCGGAACGACGGGCGCGTCCAGACGCGCCTCCACCCGGGCGATCAGGTCGGTCTTCCACGCCAGACGCTTCACCTGCCAGACACCCAAAGACAGCAGCAGGGCCACCCCTGCTGCTGCCAGAACCGCCAGAACGGCCAGTGTCAGGGCAGAGCGGGGCCGACGATCCGTCCCCGCACCGCTCACCTCGGGTTTTCCGGTTCGCCGCTGCCCTGGCCCTCGGGGACCACGGCACCCAGATTGCCGCCCATTTCGTGGTTCGGCATCATGTTGGCGTTCATGTTGTACATGACCCAGACGGAGCCCGCGATCATGATCACGACCACCACCAGCGTGAAGATCGTGGAGGTCAGCGTCCAGCCTTCCTCGGCATGCGGGGTCACGTGCAGGAAGTAGACCACGTGGACGATGACCTGGATGGCGGCAAACAGCGCCACCAGCAGGATCGTCGCCGTGCGGTTTTCCAGAACCTCGCCCATGACCAGCCAGAACGGGATCACCGTCAGGATGACCGACAGCACGAAGCCCGTGATGTAGGACTTCAGCGAGCCGTGATCGTGTTCCGCGCCGTGATGGTCGTCATGCGCGTGCGTGTGTGCGTGATGTGCCATCAAACCATCCTTACCAGATAGACGAAGCTGAAGACGCCGATCCAGATGACGTCCAGGAAGTGCCAGAACAGGCTGAGGCAGCTGAGCCGGCGCTGCATGGCCGCCGTCAGGCCGAACTTGCGCACCTGGAACACCAGCGTGAACAGCCACAGCATCCCGAAGGTCACGTGCAGGCCGTGCGTGCCGACCAGCAGGAAGAAGGCCGACAGGAAGGCCGAACGCTGCGGGCCCGCCCCCTCATGGATGAGGTGGTGGAACTCGTAGAGTTCGATCGCAAGGAAGCAGGCGCCAAAGACGGCCGTCACCAGCAGCCAGCCGATGACCTGCTTGCTGTTGTGGCGCTGCATCGCGAGCATCGCGAAGCCGTAGGTGATCGAGGAGAACAGCAGCATCGCCGTGTTGACCGCGATCAGGTCCAGGTCGAACAGTTCCTTCGGGCCGGGCCCGGCGGCATAGGCGCCGCCGAGAACCGCATAGGTCGCGAAGAGGACCGAGAAGATGAGGCAGTCGCTCATCAGGTAGATGTAGAAGCCCAGAAGCGTGCTGGCGCCTTCGGGGTGGTGCGGCTCTTCCGTGAGGTGGAAGGCGCCGTCTTTGGGCAAGGTAACAGTGCTCATGTCTTACACCTGCGAGGCGAGCAGCTTCGTGCGCGCGGCTTCGGTTTCGGCGACCTCCTCGGCCGTGATGTAGAAGTCACGGTCGCGGTTGTAGGTGTGGAAGATCGCATAGGCGATCAGCGCGACGAAGGACAGCGCGGCCAGCCACCACATGTACCAGATCAGGGCAAAGCCGCAGATCGTGGCGAGGCCCGCCAGGATCACACCGGCTTCGGTGCTCCGCGGCATGTGGATCGGCTTGTAGCCTTCGGCCGGACGCTCGTACTTCTTCTGCTTCATGTCATGCCAGGTGTCGATGTCGTAGACCACCGGCGTGAACGCGAAGTTGTAGCTGGGCGGCGGCGAGGACGTGGCCCATTCCAGCGTGCGGCCGTTCCAAGGGTCGCCCGTCAGGTCGCGCAGCTTGTCGCGCTGCAGGATCGACACGCCGATCTGGATCAGGAAGGCCGCGATGCCGATGGCCACCAGCGTCACGCCGAACATGGCGCAATACATCCAGGGGGCCAGGCTCGGATCGTCGAAGGCGCGCATCCGGCGGGTGACGCCCATCAGGCCCATGACGTAAAGCGGCGTGAAGGTGAACCAGTAGCCGAGCACCCAGCCCCAGAAGGAGACCTTACCCCAGAACTCGTTCAGCTTGAAGCCGAAGGCCTTCGGGAACCAGTAGTTGATGCCTGCGAACACCCCGAACACCACGCCGCCGATGATCACGTTGTGGAAGTGGGCAACCAGGAACAGCGAGTTGTGGAGGACGAAGTCCGCCGGAGGCACGGCCAGAAGAACGCCGGTCATCCCGCCCACGGTGAAGGTGATCATGAAGGCGATCACCCAGTACATCGGCAGTTCGAACCGGATACGGCCCTTGTACATCGTGAACAGCCAGTTGAAGATCTTCGCCCCCGTGGGGATGGAGATGATCATCGTGGTGATCCCGAAGAACGAGTTCACGGACGCGCCCGACCCCATCGTGAAGAAGTGGTGCAGCCAGACGAGGTAGGACAGGATGGTGATCACGACCGTTGCGTAGATCATCGAGGTGTAGCCGAAGAGACGCTTGCCCGAGAAGGTGGACACCACTTCCGAGAAGACGCCGAACAGCGGCAGGATGAGGATGTACACCTCCGGGTGGCCCCAAATCCAGATGAGGTTGACGTACATCATCGGGTTGCCGCCCAGGTCGGCGGTGAAGAAGTTCGTGCCGACATAGCGGTCCAGCGTCAGCAGGACCAGAACGGCCGTCAGGATCGGGAACGAGGCGACGATCAGGATGTTGGTGCAAAGCGCGGTCCAGCAGAAGATCGGCATCTTCGTCATGGTCATGCCCGGGGCGCGCATCTTCACGATGGTCACCAGCAGGTTGATGCCCGACAGCGTCGTGCCCACACCGGCGACCTGAAGGCCCCAGATGTAGTAGTCCACGCCCGTCGACGGAGAGGCGCCGATCCCCGACAGCGGCGGGAAGGCCAGCCAACCGGTTTGCGCGAATTCACCGATGAACAGCGACAGCATGGTCAGCACCGCGCCGCCCACCGTCATCCAGAACGAGAAGTTGTTCAGGAACGGGAAGGCCACGTCGCGCGCGCCGATCTGCAGCGGCATGATGAAGTTCATCAGGCCGGTCACGAAGGGCATCGCCACGAAGAAGATCATGATGACGCCGTGCGCCGTGAAGATCTGGTCGTAGTGGTGGGCGTTGAGGTATCCCTCGCCCCCGTCGAAGGCCATGGTCTGCTGAAGACGCATCATCAGCGCGTCGGCAAAGCCGCGCAGCAGCATCACGATGCCCAGCACCATGTACATGATGCCGATCTTCTTGTGGTCGATGCTGACGACCCAGTTCTTCCAGAACGGGCCCCACATGCGGAAGTAGGTCATGCTTCCCAGCAGCACCACGCCCATGACCGCAACGGCCGCGAAGGTGCCGATGAGGATCGGCTCGTGGATCGGGATGGCAGCCCAGGTCAGGCGGCCAAAGATGAATTCGGTTAGGGTCATAGCGCCTGTTCCGTCAAAGGGCCTGTGCGCGCTGAGGCGCAGAAAGAAGGGTGAAGGTGGGCGTCAGCGACATGCCCGGCTTCAGGCCGTGGCCGCGCAGCGGGCTCGTGTCCCGGGCCGCGACGATGACCTGCTCCTCGCCGTACACGCGCTGCGAATCCAGCACCGTGCAGAAGGCGTCCACGACCACCGGCTGCGAACCGAAGGGGGTCGGGCCGCGGGTGAAGACCTTCTGGGTCAGCTCGGTCACGTTCAGGGTGCCGGCCATGCCGAAGCCACCCACCTCGTCCACGGCCATCATCTCGTCCACGCACATGCGGTTGGCGTCGACGCAGCGGTTCAGGATCGCGTGCCATAGATCGGGCGCCACGTTACCGAAATACATGACCGGAACGGCCTCGGACGGCTTTTCCAGTTCGGCATAGCGGGTGCGGTCCAGTGCGCTGCCTTCGGTGCGGACCTTTTCGACCCAGCCGTCGAAATCGGCCGGCTGCATTGCATAGGTGGAGAAGCGCATGTGCGAGAAGCCGTGGCCCGAATAGTGCGAGGAGAAGCCCTCATACGTGCCTTCGTTGTTCAGGACGCCGTGCAGCTTGGTTTCCATCGCGGGCATGGCATAGATCATGCCGGCCATCGCGGGGATGTAGAAGGCGTTCATCACCGAGGTCGCGGTGATCGTGAACTCCACCGGGCGGTCCACCGGAACGGCCAGTTCGTTGACCGTCGCGACACCGTATTCCGGGTAGATGAACATCCACTTCCAGTCCATCGCCACGACCTGCACCTGAAGGGGCGCGTAGTCTTCCGTGATCGGCTTGTCGGCCGCGATCCGGTCCAGCGGACGGTAGGGGTCCAGCAGGTGCGTGCCGACCCAGGTCAGCGCGCCCAGGGCGATGATGATCATGAGGGGGGCGGCCCAGATCACCAGCTCCAGCCGGGTGGAGTGGTGGAACTCGGGATCGTACTCGGCGTCCTTGTTCGATTCGCGGTATTTCCACGCGAAGAAGATGACCAGCGCGATCACCGGGATGATGATCAGCAGCATCAGAAGCGTGGAAATGACAAGAACGTCGCGCTGCTGCGCGGCAATGTCCCCTGCAGGGGCCAGAACCACGGGTTTGCAGGCGGCTATGAAGGCAAGGGGCGCCAATGCGGCGAGACGGAGGCTTTTCACGGCGAATCCATTCGGAACGGTCGGACTTGCGGCCGAGGTGGCGTTTGTGTGCCTCCGAGTAATCCTGAAGGCGGGACGACAACATTGGACAATTTGCCCAATCCAAAGTCTACTTCGAAAAAGGCACAGAGCATACCAACCTATACAACGGAGTTGAGGACGTGAGCACCCCTGCATCAATCACGGCGGAGCAGGACGCGCGCCGCCTGCACGACCAAGGCCACGGACACGAGGCCGACCCCGGCGAGATGTCCATCGGCGTCATCATTGGGCGGTCGGCCGAGTTCTTCGATTTCCTCGTGTTCTCGATCGCCTGCGTTCTGGTCTTCCCGGCCCGCCTGTTCCCCTTTGCCGATCCGCTGACGGGCACGCTCTATGCCTTCGCGATCCTGGCGCTGGCTTTCGTCGCGCGTCCCTTCGGCTCGGCCTTCTTCATGTGGGTGGACCGCAACTACGGCCGCAGCGCCAAGCTGACATCGGCCCTGTTCATGCTGGGCACCTCCACCGTGGCGATCGGCCTCATTCCCACCTATGAGGTTCTGGGCAGCTGGGCGATCATCATCCTGTGCATCCTGCGTCTGGCGCAGGGCTTCGCACTGGGTGGCGCATGGGACGGCCTCGCCTCGCTTCTGGCGCTGAGCGCGCCGGAGAAAAAGCGCGGCTGGTACGCGATGATCCCGCAGCTGGGCGTTCCGATCGCGCTGATCGTGGCCGCCGGTCTGTTCGTCTACCTGGTCATGAGCGTGTCGCAGACCGACTTCCTCGACTGGGGCTGGCGCTATCCCTTCTTCGTGGCCTTCGCGATCAACGTCGTGGCCCTCTTCTCGCGCGTGCGTCTGGTCGTGACGCCGGAATACGAGGAGATGTTCAAGAAGGCGGAACTGGCGCCCCGCGGCTATCGTGAAACCTTCGGCAACCAGGGCCGCAACATCTTTGCGGGCGTTCTGGTGCCGCTGGCCAGCTTTGCGCTGTTCCACATGATGACGGTGTTCCCGCTGGCCTATGTGTACCTGTTCACGGACAACAGCCCGGTCGGCTTCCTGAGCACGCTGCTCCTCGGCGCCTTTGTGGGCCTCTTCTCCACCATCGCCTCGGGCGTCCTGTCGGACCGCATCGGTCGCCGCACCCTGCTGACCTGGAGCACGATCGGCATCGCCATCTTCGCCGTGGTCGGACCGGTCCTTCTGTCTATGGGCGGTGCCGGCCAGACGCTCTACGTCGTTCTGGGCTTCATCCTGCTGGGCCTCAGCTTCGGACAGTCCTCGGGCGCCGTCGCTTCCAGCTTCGGTCCGCAATACCGCTACTCCGCCTCGGCCATCACGTCGGATCTGGCCTGGGTCGCGGGTGCTGGCTTTGCGCCGCTGGTCGCGCTCTACCTGACGGCCACGCTGGGCATCTGGGCCGCGGGCGCCTACCTGCTGTCGGGCGCGATCTGCACGCTGTTCGCCCTGCGCCTGAACCGCATGAGCTCGGAGATGGGTCGTCACTGACCCCTCCCCTTCCAAAGGAAAAAGCCCCGCCTCGGCGGGGCTTTTGTATTCGTTAGGGCTGCTGCGCCTCAGGTGCGCAGCAGGTGATCCACGATCATCTCGGCCGCTTCCTCGGCCGTCATCTCCGCCGTATTGACGGTGACTTCGGCGTCGTCCGGTTCCTCATACGGGCTGTCGATGCCGGTGAAGTTCTTCAGCTGTCCGGCCCGCGCCTTCTTGTAAAGGCCCTTCACGTCGCGGCTTTCGGCCACGTCCAGCGGCGTGTTCACGAAGACCTCGACGAACTCGCCTTCGGCCATCAGGTCACGGACCATCTGGCGTTCGGCCCGGAAGGGGCTGATAAAGGCGGTCAGCACGATCAGGCCCGCATCCGTCATCAGGCGCGCCACCTCGCCCACGCGGCGGATGTTCTCCACCCGGTCTGCGTCGGTGAAGCCCAAGTCGCGGTTCAGCCCGTGGCGCACGTTGTCCCCGTCCAGCAGGAACGAATGCCGGCCCATCGAGTGCAGCTTCTTTTCCACCAGGTTGGCGATGGTCGACTTGCCCGAACCCGAGAGGCCCGTGAACCACACGACCCGGGCCTTCTGGCCCTTCTGCTGGGCGTGCGCCTCGCGGTCGATGTCCACGGCCTGCCAGTGGATGTTCTGCGACCGGCGCAGGGCGAAGTGGATCAGGCCCGCCGCCACGGTGGCGTTGGTCATCCGGTCGATCAGGATGAACCCGCCCATCGTGCGGTCGTCGTCGTAGCTTTCGAAGACCAGCGGCCGGTCGGTGGAGATGTTGCACACCCCGATCGCGTTCAGCTTCAGCGTGCGCGAGGGCAGCTGCTCGGCCGTGTTGACGTTCACCTCGTATTTCGGCTCGGTGATCGTGGCGGTCACGGATTGCGTGCCCAGCTGCAGGATGTAGGGACGGCCGGGCAGCATCTCCGCCTCGTCCATCCAGATCAGCGTGGTTTCAAACTGGTCGGCCACCTCGGGCGGGTTGTCGGCCGCCGCGATGACGTTGCCGCGCGAACAGTCGATCTCGTCGTTGAAGGTCAGCGTCACCGCCTGCCCCGCCACCGCACGGTCTAGATCGCCGTCAAAGGTCACGACCGACTTCACGGTGGAGGTCTTGCCCGACGGCACGACCCGCACCGCGTCCCCCGGCTTCACCTCGCCCGAGGAGATGGTGCCGGAAAAGCCCCGGAAGTCGAGGTTCGGGCGGTTCACCCATTGCACCGGCATCCGGAACGGGCGCTGCAGCGCGCTGCGGTCCGACAGCGGCACCTCCTCCAGATGGGCCATCAACGTCGGGCCGGTGTACCAGTCCATGCCGCTGGAGCGGTCGACGATGTTGTCGCCCTTCAGGCCCGAGATCGGGATCGCCGTGAAGTCCTTGATCCCGATGGAGGTCGCGAATTCGCGGTAATCGGCCACGATCTGATCGAACCGTTCCTGCGAATAGCCGACCAGATCCATCTTGTTCACCGCCAGCACCACGTTCGGGATGCCCAGCAGGTTCACGATGTAGCTGTGACGACGCGTCTGCGTCAGGATGCCCTGCCGCGCGTCGATCAGGATCACGGCCAGATCGGCGGTCGACGCGCCCGTGACCATGTTGCGCGTGTACTGTTCGTGGCCGGGCGTGTCGGCCACGATGAACTTGCGCTTGTCCGTGGCGAAGAAGCGATAGGCCACGTCGATGGTGATGCCCTGCTCCCGCTCGGCCGCGAGGCCGTCCACCAGAAGGGCGAAGTCGATGTCTTGGCCTTGGGTGCCGACGGCCTTCGAATCCTTGGACAGCGTGGCCAGCTGATCCTCAAAGATCATCTTGCTGTCGTAGAGCAGGCGGCCGATCAGCGTGGACTTGCCGTCATCCACCGACCCGCAGGTGATGAAGCGCAGCATCGTCTTGTGCTGGTGCTTGGACAGATAGGCGTCGATGTCTTCCGCGATCAGCGCGTCGACCTTGTATTCTTGCGTCTCGGCGACCGACATCAGAAATACCCTTCCTGCTTCTTCTTCTCCATCGAGGCGGCGCTGTCATGGTCGATCGCGCGGCCCTGCCGTTCCGAGGTGGTGGTCAGCAGCATTTCCTGAATGACCTCGGACAGCGTCGCCGCTTCCGATTCCACCGCGCCCGTCAGGGGATAGCAGCCCAGCGTGCGGAAACGGATGGACCGCATCTCCGGCTCCTCCCCGTCGCGCAGGGGGAAGCGGTCGTCGTCCACCATGATCAGCAGGCCATCGCGTTCCACAACAGGCCGCGGGGCCGAGAAGTACAGGGGAACGATCTCGATCCCTTCCAGCTGGATGTACTGCCAGATGTCCAGCTCGGTCCAGTTCGACAGCGGGAAGACACGGATCGATTCGCCCTTGGCCTTGCGGGCGTTGTACTGGCTCCACAGTTCCGGGCGCTGGTTCTTCGGGTCCCAGCGGTGGTTGGCCGACCGGAACGAGAAGACACGCTCCTTGGCGCGGGACTTCTCCTCATCGCGGCGGGCGCCGCCGAAGGCCGCGTCGAAGCCGTAATGGCTCAGCGCCTGTTTCAGCCCGTCGGTCTTCCACATGTCGGTGTGCAAGGATCCATGGTCGAAGGGGTTGATCCCCTTTTCCATCGCCTCGGGGTTGTGGTGCACCAGAAGCTGCATTCCGGCGTCCGCCGCCGCCTTGTCGCGCAGCTTGTACATGGCCTGGAACTTCCAGGTCGTGTCCACATGCAGCAGCGGGAACGGTGGGGGCGAGGGGTAGAAGGCCTTCTTGGCCAGGTGCAGCATGCAGGCCGAATCCTTGCCTACGGAATACAGCATCACCGGATTGGTCGCGGTCGACACGACCTCGCGCATGATCTGGATGCTTTCGGCTTCAAGCCGCTGCAGATGGGTCAGTTGCCGGTCATCGAGTGCCATGGTCGCCTTCTCGGACAAGTCTGGGGTGCAAGTGTGCGTATCCTTGTCGTGCCACGCCCTTAACGCAACCGAAAGGTATCAATGCGAAAAAAATCCAAGGTTCGCGTTGACGGCTTCCGGCGGAACGTCGCCGGCGCGCGTACCGCCGGGGATGGAACGACGTTCTTCCTCAGCCGTCTTCCAGCACGGCCAGAAAGGCCGGGCCGAACCGTTCCAGCCGCGCCTCGCCCAGATCGCCCGCCCGGTCCAGCTCGGCCAATGTCGCGGGACGGCGTTCGGCGATACGCCTCAGGGTTGTGGTCGACAGGCTCATCGGCTTGGCCGTCCCGTCCTCGCCGCGCATCAGGCGCAGGTGCTCCTCGGCGAGGCGATCATACAAGGTGCCGGCGTCGCGGCCGGCTAGACGGCGGCGCTGCGGGTGCATCGGCTCCACCGCGCCGTTGATCACCTGCAGGAACACCTCGCCATAGCTGTCCAGCTTCCGCGCCCCCACGCCGGTGATTCGCGCCATGTCGTCCAGGGTCGCGGGCCGGGTTTCCGCCATCTCGGCCAGAGTGCGGTCGGTGAAGATGACATAGGCGGGCACGTTCTGCGCCTCGGCCAGCGCGCGGCGCTTGGCCTTCAGGGCGGACATCAGGGGCGCTGCCTCGTCACTGACCAGCGTCTTGACGGCGTTGCGGGTCACGGCCTTGTCGATCGTGTCGCGGCGCAGGGTGATCGGCTGTTCGCCTTTCAGGATGGGCAGGGCGTCGTCCGTCATCCGCAGCGCGCCATGGCGTTCGGGATCGGGGCGGACAAGGTCGCGCCCCATCATCTGGCGGAAGACGGCGCCCCATGCCCCCTTTGACAGATCCTTGCCCACGGCGAAGGTCGGCAACTCGTCATGCTTGCGCTCGGCCACCTTGGCGGTGCGATTGCCCGTCAGGATGTCGATCAGGTGGCCCGACCCGAACCATTCGCCGGTCCTCAGGATCGCCGACAACGCCTTGCGCACGGCCTCGGTCGCGTCGAACGTGTCCACCGGGCGGTCGCAGATGTCGCAATTGCCGCAGGGCTCCGACGTTTCGCCGAAATAGCGCAGGAGGTTCTGGCGGCGGCAGGTCATTGCCTCGGCCAGCCCCAGAAGCGCGTTCAGGCGGGCGTGGTCGGCGGCTTTCCGTTCGGGCGGGGCCACGCTTTCGTCGATCTGGCTGCGGCGCAGGCGGATGTCGTCGGGGCCGTAAAGGGTTAGCGTTTCCGCGGGCAACCCGTCCCGACCGCCGCGACCGATCTCCTGATAATACCCCTCAATCGTCTTCGGCAGATCCGCATGGGCGACCCATCGGATGTCGGGCTTGTCGATCCCCATGCCGAAGGCCACCGTGGCCACCACGATCAGCCCGTCCTCGCGCTGGAACCGGGTTTCCACCATGCGGCGTTCTTCGGGTTCCATGCCGCCGTGGTAATGGGCGGCGGTGTGGCCCGCCTCCTCCAGCGCCTTCGACAGCGTTTCGGTCTTGGCGCGGGTGGCGGTATAGACGATGCCCGACAGGCCTTTCCGGCGGCTGGCCCAGTCCAGGATCTGCTTGCGGGGGCTGTCCTTCACGGCAAAGGCCAGATGGATGTTCGGCCGGTCGAAGCCGCGCAGGAAGGTCGCGGGCTGTTCGCCGCCGAACAGCCGTTCCACGATCTCGGCCTGCGTTTCGGCGTCGGCGGTGGCGGTGAACGCCGCCAAGGGCACGTTCAGCGACCGGCGCAGCGCCCCGATCCGCAGGTAATCCGGGCGGAAATCGTGGCCCCACTGGCTGACGCAATGCGCCTCGTCCACCGCGATCAGGTTGACGCCCACGCGCCGCAGCATCCCTTCGGCCACGCCCAGCCGTTCCGGCGCCATGTAAAGAAGCTTCAGCCGCCCCTGATCCAGCGCGGAGAACACCTCCTCATTCTCGGATTCCGTGTTGGCGGAGGTGAGCGCCCCGGCCTCCACCCCCACCTCGCGCAAGCTGCGCACCTGGTCCCGCATCAACGCGATCAGGGGGGAGATGACGACCGTCACGCCCTCCCGGCTCAGCGCCGGAAGCTGATAGCACAGCGACTTGCCGCCGCCCGTCGGCATGATGGCCAGCGTGTTGCGGCCTTCCGTGACCGCCTCCACGATCTCGGCCTGGCCGGGGCGGAAGTCGTCGAAGCCGAAGACCTCGCGCAGCAGCGTCGCGGGGGTGGGCATCAGATGAGGTAGCCTGCGTTGTTCGTGATGACGATGCGCAGGGCGTAGACCGCGAGCAGCGCGATCAGCGGCGCCAGATCCAGGCCACCCATCGACGGCAGGATGCGGCGGATGCGGCCATAGACCGGTTCCAGAAGGCGGTTCAGGCCTTCCCAGATCTGGTAGACCACGGGCTGGCGCAGGTTCAGCACGCCGAAATTGATCAGCCAGCTCATGATCACATGGGCAAGGATGATGAACTGCACGACGCTGAGGATCAGGAGAAGGATCTGGAGCAGGGATACCATGGGCCGGCCTGTAAGGAACTGTTGGCCCAGAGGTAAGCAATCCCGTGCCCCGGCACAACATCCCGACTTGCCACACCCCCCTCTTTCGCGCTTCATGCGGCCAATGGTGGGGGCGGCGATGCGCAGGACGATCTGGGGCTGGTATTTCTTTGACTGGGCCAGCCAGCCTTATGCCACCCTGCTGACGACCTTCATCTTCGCCCCCTACATGGCGCGGATCATGGGTGACGGGACGGCGGCGCAGACGGTCTGGGGCTACGGGCTTGCGGCGGCGGGCCTGCTGATTGCCCTCGGTTCCCCCCTTCTGGGCGCGGTGGCGGACCGGGCGGGCGGGCACCGGCGGTTCCTGCTGATCTTTTCGGCCATGTACGTGCTGGGTGCGTTCGGCCTGTGGTGGGCCGAGCCGGGCCAGCCGCGCGTGTTGTGGACGATCAGCTGCTTCGTGCTGGGCCTGATCGGCATGGAATACGCCACCAGCTTCACCAACGCGCTGATGCCGAAGCTGGCGGCACGCGGGGATCTGGGCCGCCTTTCCGGATCGGGCTGGGCCTTCGGCTATGCCGGCGGGGTGCTGGCGCTGATCCTTGTCCTGCTGTTCCTGCAGGAAGGGCCGAAGGGCACGACCCTGATCGGCCTCGCCCCCGCCTTCGGACTGGATCCCGCGACGGCCGAGGGGACGCGCGCGGTCGGCCCCTTCACCGCGCTGTGGTATCTTCTGTTCATCCTGCCCGTCTTCGCCTTCGTGCCCATGCCCCCCGCAGGCCCGGACGGCGTCCGCCACGCCCTGCGGCAGGCCTGGCCCGACCTGAAGGCCAGCCTGCGCCGCCTGCCGCAGAACCGCCCGCTGGCCGGGTTCCTCGGCGCCTCGATGCTGTATCGCGACGCGCTGAACGGCATCTACGCCTTTGGCGGAATCTATGCCGTGGGGGTGCTGGGCTGGCAGGTGCGCGACGTGGGGATCTTCGGCATCCTGGCCGCGATCACCGGGGCGCTGGGGGCCTGGGCTGGGGGGCGGATAGACAGCCGCCTTGGTCCGCGCCCGGTGATCGTCGCGACGCTGCTCGTGCTGGTGGGGTGCGCGCTGGTCGTGGCGGGCATCGGCCCTTTCCGCATCTTCGGCCGGCCTGTGCCGCCTTTGGCCCCCACCCTTGCCTTCTATGCCGTGGGGGCCGTCATCGGGGCGGCGGGCGGCGCGCTTCAGGCCGCCAGCCGCACCGCCCTGATCGACCGCGCCGACCCCGCCCGCATGACCGAGGCGTTCGGCCTTTACGCCCTGTCCGGCAAGGCCACGGCCTTTCTGGCGCCGCTGGCCATCGGGATCGCCACGCAGATCAGCGGATCCCAGCGGATCGGGGTGCTGCCGGTCATCGCGCTCTTCCTTGCGGGGCTGGGGCTGCTATGCTGGGCCGACATGACCCGCAGGCCCCGAACATGATCCGATCCCTTGCCGTGGCCCTGGGCCTTGCGCTGGCCCTTCCCGCAGGGGCCGAAACCCCGGCCTCCTCGCTGTTCGGGGGGATGGAGGCGCCCACGGGCGGGGCCGCGCAGGCCATCGGCTTCTACAGCCGCGGCTGCGCCACCGGCCTTGTGCCCCTGCCCGAAACCGGCCCGACCTGGCAGGCCATGCGCCTGTCGCGCAACCGCAACTGGGGCCAGCCTCAGATGGTGGCCTTTCTCCAGCAACTCTCGGTCGCGGCCACGAAGATGGGCTGGGCCGGGCTGTACATCGGCGACATCGCGCAGCCGCGCGGCGGCCCCGCCCCCTCGGGCCATGCCAGCCACCAGACGGGCCTTGATGCCGACATCTGGCTGCGGATGCCCGAAACCCTGCGCCTGTCCCCCGCCGCGCGCGAGGATCTGCCCTTTATCTCCGTCCTGCGCGACAGGCGCACGGTCAACGCCTACTGGACGCCGCGCCACCGCGCGCTGGTGCAGTCGGCCGCGATGGACCCGCGGGTGGACCGCATCTTCCTGAACGCGGCGATCAAGGCCGAGATGTGCCGCACCGCCACGCCCGCCGACACGGCGTGGCTGCAGAAGATCCGCCCCGCCCCCGGGCATGACGAACACATGCACATCCGCCTGCGCTGCCCCGCCGGCAGCCGCACCTGCACGCCGCAAACCCCCTCGGTCGCCGAACTGTCGCAGGGCGGAAGCGGGTGCGACGCCTCGCTGGCCGCTTGGCTGGAGGATCGGCCGTCGGCGGAGCCCTCCGCCCCCGCCCGCACCCATCCGCGTGCCTTTGCCTTGTCTGACCTTCCGGCCCAATGCTCCGCCGTCTTGCGCGCACGCTGATCGCGCTTCCGCTGCTGGTCGTGCTGGCGGCCGTCGGATCGTGGCAACTTCCGGCCGGGGGGCAGCACGCGGCCACCTTCCGCTGGCACATGGACGATCCGCGCTTCGGGGGCTTCTCCTCGTTGCGGATGGACCCGGACGGGCGGGGCTTCACCACCATCACCGACAAGGGCGACTGGCTGCAGGGCACGCTGATCCGCGACGGCGCCCGCATCACGGGGGTGACGGCCGGCCCCCTGACCGCGCTGCGCAACACGAAGGGCGATCCCGTGGCCCGGGCGGAATCCGACAGCGAGGGGTTCACCTTCGCCCCCGATGGCGGCCTCGTGGTCACCTTCGAACAGCGGACGGGCCTGCGCCATTATCCCACCATCGGCGGTGTTCCCACCGTGATCGACGATGCACCCTTCCAGACCCTGCCCTTCAACGCGGGCCTCGAATCGCTGGCCTTCGACGGCCCCGACCTTCTGACCATCCCCGAGGCGCCGAACAACGGCACCTTCACCGTCTGGCGCCTGCACGGCACTTGGCGGCGCGACTTCGCGATCCACGAACGCGGCATCTTCCGCGTGGCGGACGCCGACGTGTTCGAGGATCACCTCTACATCCTGGAACGGGCCTTCTTCGGCTTCGGCTTTTCCAGCCGCGTCCGCCGCTTCGACCTGACCGGCGGGGGCGAGGTGACGCTTCTGACCTCCCGCCCCGGCAAGTTCGACAATCTTGAAGGCCTGTCGGTCTGGCGGGACGGGGCCGAGGTCGTGCTGACCATGATCTCGGACGACAACTTCATGCCGTTCGAACGGACGGAGTTCGTGGAATACCGCTTCCCCGACTAAGGATTCTGGGCTATAGGCGCGGCCTTTCCAGGTTCTCCGCCACCCTGCCAAAACGGATCATCCCATGTCGCGTCCTCTCATCCCCCTGATCTTCGCCATGGCGGCGACGGTCGTCGCCTCCAACATCCTGGTCCAGTTCGTGCTGGGCGACTGGTTGACTTGGGGGGCATTCAGCTATCCGCTGGCCTTCTTCGTCAACGACATCACCAACCGCGTCTATGGTGCGCGCGCCGCCCGCAAGGTGGTGATCGCGGGCTTCCTTACGGGCCTTGCCTGTTCGCTGGTGGGCACGCAGATCGAAGGGGCGTTCGGGCCGCTGGTGTCGTTCCGCGTGGCCATGGCGTCGGCCACGGCGTTCTTCGTGTCGCAGATGCTGGATGTGTTCCTGTTCGACCGGCTGCGCAATGCCGCGTGGTGGCGGGCACCCGCGATCTCGACGCTGCTGGGCTCCACCCTCGACACGCTGCTGTTCTTCACCATCGCCTTCTCGGGCTGGCTGACCGTCCTGCATCCCGCCACCGACGTGGCCTGGGCGAACGAGGCGGTTCCCCTGTTGGGCACCGGCCCTGCCCTGCCGCTGTGGATGTCGCTGGCGGCCGCCGACTGGGGCGTGAAGATCGTGCTCGCGATTGTGGCGCTTTTGCCGTTCCGGCTGATTGTGCGGCGGATGACGGCTTCTGTTGTGTCTTGACCGTTGACATCGACCACATCTGTGCCAACCTTCAGGGTATCGGCAACACATTTGAAAGGAGGTGATCCAGTGTCTAGAGTGATATTGGAGAGAGGTGTCGGGACAGTCGGAGGGTTCATCGGCTAGGGGCAGCCCCCTTGCAGGGAACCAGACGATTGGGGTGATTCCTAACTGGCTCATCTCCTTGGATCTCGGAAAGGGTCGTCGGCCGTGGCGGCCCTTTCTCTATTTGAACGACCATGCTGCACATCAACGACACCATCGCCATCGCCGACTGGGAACTGTCGGAAAGCTTCGTCCGCGCCTCCGGACCGGGCGGGCAGAACGTGAACAAGGTGTCCACGGCGGTGGAACTGCGGTTTGAGGCCGAACGCTCCCCCCACCTGTCGGCGCCGGTGAAGACGCGGCTGAAACGGCTGGCCGGACGGCGCTGGACGCTGGAAGGCGCGCTGATCCTTCAGGTGGACGAAACCCGGTCCCAAGCCCGCAATCGAGAGATCGCGCGCGAGCGGCTGGCCGACCTGATCCGGCAGGCGCTGGTGGCGCCGAAGCGCCGCATCCCCACGAAGCCGACCCTTGGCAGCCAGCGTCGGCGCTTGGCGGCAAAAGCGAACCGCGCCCAGATCAAGGCCGGGCGCGGCACCATCGCAGAGGACGACGGATAAGGAAACGGGCGCCGAAGCGCCCGCCTTGTGTCACTTGCCTTCCACCACGGACAATCCGCGCAGGATGTCCACAGCATAGGCCAGCTGGTAATCCTCCTCGCGCAGCTTCGCTGTCTCCTCGACCAGCGCGCGATCGGCTTCCATCTGCTTCTTCTCTTCCTCGGTCATCGAGTCGTTTGACAGGATGCCCCGCAGGCTCGATTCCGACCGCATCGGCATGGAGGAGGACGTGGTTTCCGCATCCTCCGGCGTCGTTTCGGGATCGCGGCGCGGCTGGTCCACCACGATGTCGGGCGACACGCCCAGCGCCTGGATCGAGCGACCCGACGGCGTGTAGTAGCGCGCCGTCGTCAGGCGCATCCCGCCGTCGCCCCGCACGGGGATGACCGTCTGGACCGACCCCTTGCCGAAGCTTTTCGTGCCGACGACGATGGCGCGCTTGTGGTCCTGCAGCGCCCCCGCCACGATTTCCGAGGCCGAGGCCGACCCGCCGTTGATCAGCACCACGATCGGCTTGCCCTGCGCCAAGTCGCCCGCCGTCGCGTTGTAGCGTTCGTTGTCCTGCGGGTTCCGCCCGCGGGTGGACACGACCTCCCCTTCGTTCAGGAAGGCGTCGGACACCTTGATCGCCTGCGTCAGCAGCCCGCCCGGGTTGTTGCGCAGATCCAGGACGATGCCGTTGACATTGTCCATGCCGCCCAGTTCCTCGACGCGCTTGGCCAGCTCCGACTCCACCCCCGGATAGGTCTGGTCGTTGAAGGTGGACACCCGCAGCACGATCGTGTGGCCGCCCACGGTGCTGGTGCGCACCGCCGTCAGCTTGATCGTGTCGCGCATCATGGACACGTCGAACGGTTCGGCCCGGCCTTCTCGCACGATGGTGACCACGATCTCGGACCCGACCGGGCCGCGCATCTTGTCCACCGCCTCGTCCAGCGGCAGCCCTTGCAGGGATTCGCCGTCCACGGCCGTGATGAAGTCGCCCGGCTCGATCCCGGCGGCGGCGGCGGGGGTGTCGTCCATCGGCGTCACGACCTTGACGAACCCGTCCTCCTGCGTGACCTCGATGCCAAGGCCCCCGAACTCGCCGCGCGTCTGCACCTGCATGTCGGTGAAATCGTCCGGCGGCATGAAGGAGGAATGCGGATCCAGGGAGGTGAGCATGCCGTTGATGGCCGCCTCGATCAGCTTCTTCGAATCGACCTCTTCGACATACTGGTTGCGGATCCGCTCGAACGCGTCCCCGAACAGGTCCAGCTGCTCATAGACCGAGGACTCCTGCTTCTGTTCCTGCGCGATCAGCGGCGCGGCCATCTGCATGGTGGCCAAGACCCCTGCCACGGTGCCGCCCAGGGCGGCCAGAACATATTTCCTCATACCTCGTCCTATTCTTGCCCAAGCCCGGCGAACCAGACGGCCGGATCGACCGGCCCGGACCCCTGGCGCAATTCCAGATACAGCGTTTCCGTACGTCCTGAATCCTGTGGTTCAGATCCCTGTTGATGGGCAGTCTGATCCAGAAAGTCCACCAGACCCTGATCCCCGCCCGGCATCAAGCCCAAAGCCGCCCCCGCGGGCACGACCTCGCCCACCTGGCCATACACTGTTTCAAGGCCCGCGATCACCATCAGATAGCCGTCCCCCGGCTCCAGGATCATCACATTTCCGTAGTCGGTCAGCGGCCCGCGATAGCGGATGGTGGCCGCCGCCGGGGCCGTCACCAGCGCGCCGGGGGCCGTGGCGAGGATGATGCCCGGCCGCTGCACGCCCGCGGCGTCCGCCTCGTTCGCGCGGCGGATCAGGACGCCCTGCGCCGGAAGAGGAAGGCGGCCCTTCAACTCATCAAAGCCCGGGGGCATTCCGGCCGGATCCAGCTGCGCGGCAAAGCTGTCCAGCGTTTCGGAGCTTTCCAGAAGCGCGCGCAGGACCGCCGGATCGTCGGTGAAGCGGCGCGGCAGGTCGGTCCGGTCCGAAATGGCCTGCCCCAGCGCCACGCGGGCCTGCTGCGCCACGCCCAGACCCTGCGCCAGCGTTTCCACCGCCGCCTGCTGCACGGCCTTCAGAGTGGTCAGTTCCGTCAGCTGCGCCTTCAGCGTTTCCGCCTCGGCCTGCATGGCGGGGGTTACGTCCGCAAGGATCATGCCGGTGCGGGCCGTGGCCAGCGGGCCGCCGGGATGCAAAAGCAGCATGGGGCCTGGATCCCCCTCCATCCGCGCCAGCGCCCCCAGCAACTGCGAGATCTGGGCCCGCTTCGCCCTCTGTTCGGCCGACAGGACCGCTTCGCGCGCCGCCACCCCCCGCAGGCTTTCCCGCAAGGAGGCGAGGCCTGCTTCATAGGCGCCGATGGTGCGGGTCAGGGCCGCCACGCGGTCCCGGCCGGTCTGCGCGTCCCGCATATCCTCCACCGACTGGCGGAGGGAGGCCGCGGCGTCCTGCGCCTGTTCGGCGGCATCCTCGGCCAGGGCCGGCGGCGCCATCAGGCACAGCAGAAGGGCCGCGCGCCGGATCATGCGATCAGGGTCTCGCCCGTCATCTCGGCCGGTTGGGGCAGGCCCATCAGCTGCAAAAGCGTGGGGGCCACGTCGGCCAGCCGCCCGTCGCGCAAGGTCGCCCCTTCCGGCCCCCCGAACAGGATCGCGGGCACGAGGTTGGTCGTGTGCGCCGTGTGCGGGCCGCCCGTGACAGGATCGACCATGGTTTCGCAATTTCCATGATCGGCGATGACCAGCATTGCGCCCCCCGCCTGTTCCAGCGCCGCCAGCGCCTGGCCAAGGCCGGTGTCCACCGCCTCGCACGCCGCGATGGCGGCGGACAGGATGCCCGTGTGGCCCACCATGTCGGGGTTCGCGAAGTTGACCACGATCAGGTCGTAGCCGTGCCGGATCGCGGCGACCAGCTGTTCGGCCACCTCCGGCTCCGACATCTCGGGCTGAAGGTCGTAGGTCGCGACCTTGGGCGATTTCGGCATGGCGCGGTCTTCGGCGGCGAAGGGCTGTTCGCGCCCGCCATTCAGGAAGAAGGTGACGTGGGGATACTTCTCCGTCTCGGCCAGCCGGAACTGGGTCTTGCCCTGCGCGGCCACCCATTCGCCCAGCGTGTTCACCAGCGTCTGCTTGGGATAGGCGGTGGTCATGAAGGCGTCGTGCGCCTTGGAATAATCCACCATCCCCAGCACCGACGCCCAGCGCACGGGGCGGCGGGGGGCCGCGTCGAAGGCCGGATCGGCCAGGGCGGACAGGATCTCCCTCGCCCGGTCGGCGCGGAAGTTCAGGCAGAAGACCCCGTCGCCGTCACGGGCGCCCGTGTAGCCGTCGATCACCGTGGGGGCCACGAACTCGTCCGTTTCGCCACGGGCATAGGCCGCGTCGATCGCGTCCATGGCCGTGGGGGCGGTTGCGCCCTGCGCGTCCACCATCGCCTGCCACGCGCGCATCACGCGTTCCCAGCGCGTGTCGCGGTCCATCGCGTAATAGCGGCCCGACACCGTGCCGATCGTCACGCCCGCCGGAAGATCGGCCAGCACCTGCGCCATGAACGCCCGGGCCGAGGACGGGGCCACGTCCCGCCCGTCGGTGATCGCATGCAGCACCACCGGCACGCCCTGCGCGGCCACCGCGCGGCAGGCCGCCAGCACATGCACCACGTGCCCGTGCACCCCCCCGTCCGAGATCACACCCATCAGATGCGCCGTCCCGCCCGAGGTTTTCAGCCTGTCGATGAACGCGAGCAAGGCGGGGTTGGTGAAGAAGGTCCCGTCCTCGATCGCGAGGTCGATCTGGCCCAGATCCATCGCCACCACGCGGCCGGCGCCGATGTTGGTGTGCCCCACCTCGGAATTGCCCATCTGGCCGCGCGGCAGGCCCACGTCGGGGCCGAAGGTCACCAGCGTCGAATGGGGACAGGTGGCCATCAGCCGGTCCATGTTCGGCGTGTGCGCCAGCACGGGGGCGTTCGCCTCCCGCTCCTCGCGCAGGCCCCAGCCATCAAGGATGCACAGAACGACGGGTTTGGACATGAACGGCCTCCTTGGTTCGCCCCCGTTGTAGGGTGCGGGCGAAGGCCCCGCAACCGTCAGCCGCGCTGGCGTTGCCGCATCCGGAAGCGGTCGCGGTCCGCATCGGAATATTCGCCGATGCAGCGGGGGCAGGACACGCCTTCCTCATACGCAGGATGGGCCTTCGCGTCCGCATCCACGGGCCGCCCGCAGGCATGGCACATGCCATAGCGGCCCTGTTCCAGACCGTGGGTGACGGACACGCGCTTGTCGAAGACATAGCATTCCCCGTTCCACAGGCTGCGCTCCTCCGGCACCTCCTCCAGATACTTCAGGATGCCGCCCTTCAGGTGGAACACGTCCTCCACCCCCTGCCCCAGAAGGTAGTTCGTGGACTTCTCGCACCGGATGCCGCCGGTGCAGAACATCGCCACGCGCTTGTTGTGGAAGCGGTCGCGGTTCGCCTCCCACCACGCAGGGAATTCGCCGAAGGATGTGGTCTGCGGATCGACGGCTCCCTCAAAGGTGCCGATCTCCACCTCATAGTCGTTGCGGGTGTCGATGACCACGACGTCGGGCTGGCGGATCAAGTCGTTCCAGTCCTTCGCCTCCACGTAATGGCCCACACGGGCGCGGGGGTCCACGTCGGGCTGGCCCATGGTCACGATCTCGCGCTTCAGGCGGACCTTCAGGCGGTCGAAGGGCATCTGCGCGGCCGTGCTTTCCTTCCACTCCAGATCCGCGCAGCCGGGCAGCGCGCGAAGAGCGGCCAGCACGGCGTCGATGCCCGCGCGGGGGCCGGCGATGGTGCCGTTGATCCCTTCGCCCGCGATCAGAAGGGACCCACGCACGCCCCCGCCCTCCGCCACGGCGCGCAGGGGCACGATCAGGGCGGCGGGATCGGCGAAGCGGGTGAAGTGATACAGGGCGGCGATGGTAAACATGGCCGCCAGATGCGCCCAAGCGCTTCGAAAATCAAGGGCCGCCGCACGACCTGCCATTGACGCCACCGCAAGGGCCCCCTACCCATCATGGGCCTTTCAGGGAGGAGGGGACCGATGGACGCGCTGATCGTCATCGACGTGCAGAACGACTTCTGCCCCGGCGGCGGCTTGGCCGTGACCGGGGGCGACGCCGTCGTTCCCCGCATCAACGCGATGATGGCAGGGTTCCCCGTGCGCGTGCTGACGCAGGACTGGCATCCGGCCGGCCATTCCAGCTTCGCCTCCCATCACGGGCGGGCGCCTTACGGCACCGTGGACATGCCCTATGGCCCGCAGGTGCTGTGGCCCGACCATTGCGTGCAGGGCACGGCTGGTGCGGATTTCCATCCCGACCTGAACACCGACGCGGCGGACCTGATCCTGCGCAAGGGCTTCCGCCCCGCCATCGACAGCTATTCCGCTTTTTTTGAAAATGACCGCACCACCCCCACGGGGCTGGAGGGCTATCTGAGGACCCGCGGCGTGACGCGGGTGACGCTGGCCGGTCTTGCCACCGATTTCTGCGTGGCGTTTTCCGCGCTGGACGCGGCACGACTGGGCTTTGCGACCCGTGTGGCGATGGGCGCCTGCCGCGCCATCGACCTGAACGGATCGCTGGAGGAGGCGGCGGGCCGGATGCGCGCCGCCGGGGTGGAACTGGAGGACTGAATGGTCGATATCGCGACCCGCGTGCACAATCACAAATGGAAGATCGACCCGATCGTCCGTTCGCTGATCGACACGGACTTCTACAAGCTGCTGATGTGCCAGTCGATCCTGCGCAATCGCCCCGAAACGGTCGTGAAGTTCAGCCTGATCAACCGCACGAAGACGGTCCGCCTTGGCGACCTGATCGATGAGGGGGAGCTGCGCCAGCAACTGGACCATGTCCGCAGCCTGCGCCTGACGCGGGGCGAATCCACCTGGCTGCGCGGCAACACCTTCTATGGCAAGCGCCAGATGTTCAGCCCCGACTTCATGGAGTGGTTCGAGAATCTGGAACTGCCCCCCTATCATCTGGAAAAGAAGGACGGCCAGTACGAGCTGACCTTCGAGGGCACCTGGCCCGAGGTGATGCTGTGGGAAATCCCGGCGCTGGCGATCCTTGTTGAACTGCGGTCCCGCGCCGTGCTGGAACGCATGGGCCGGTTCGAGATTCAGGTGCTGTACGCCCGCGCCATGTCCAAGCTGTGGGAAAAGATCGAGCGGCTGAAGAAGATCGACGGGCTGCTGATCGCGGATTTCGGCACCCGCCGCCGCCATTCCTTCCTGTGGCAGGACTGGTGCGTGCAGGCGATGCGCGAAGGCTTGGGCAAATCGTTCATCGGCACCTCCAACTGCCTGATCGCCATGCGGCGCGAGGTGGAGGCCATCGGCACCAACGCCCATGAACTGCCCATGGTGCTGGCGGCGCTGGCCGACACCGACGCCGAACTGGCCCAGGCCCCTTACCGCGTGATGGCCGACTGGCACGAGGAGCATGACGGCAACCTGCGCGTCATGCTGCCCGACACCTTCGGCAGCGAGGGTTTCCTGTCCCGCGCGCCCGACTGGCTGACCACCTGGACCGGCATCCGAATCGATTCCGGCGATCCCGCGGCCGGGGCGGAGCGTGCCATCCGCTGGTGGCAGGACCGGGGCGAGGATCCGCGCGAAAAGCTCATCATCTTCTCGGACGGGCTGGACGTGGAAAAGATCGCGGAACTGCACGCGCAGTTCACGGGCCGGGTGCGCGTGTCCTTCGGCTGGGGCACCATGCTGACCAACGACTTCCGCGAACTTGTGCCCGACGGGGCGCTGGACCCGTTCAGCCTTGTGTGCAAGGCGGTGTCGGCCGACGGCCGCCCCACGGTGAAGCTGTCGGACAATCCCAGCAAGGCGCTGGGCCCCGCCGATCAGGTCGCGCGGTACAAGCGCGTCTTCGGCGTGGGCGAACAGGTGGCCATGGACGTGAAGGTTTGACGATGACCGACCTCCCCTACCGCCCCTGCGTGGGCGTGATGCTGATCAACGACCGGGGCGAGATCTTCGCCGGCCGCCGCATCGACAGCGACGTGCCCGCCTGGCAGATGCCGCAGGGCGGGATCGATCCGGGCGAGGAACCCGAACCCGCCGCCCTGCGCGAGCTGTGGGAGGAAACGGGCGTCACCGCCGATCTGGTGGAAATGATCGACCGGACCGAGGATTGGGTGACCTACGACCTGCCCCCCGAACTGCTGGGCAAGGTCTGGAAGGGCAAGTATCGCGGGCAGAAGCAGAAGTGGTTCCTGTTCCGCTTCACCGGCACCGACGATCAGGTCAACATCGCGAGCGAGCATCCGGAGTTCTCCGAATGGCGCTGGATCGAGGCCGACCCGATGATCGAGGCCATCGTGCCCTTCAAGCGGCAGGTCTACGAACAGGTGGTGGCGGCGTTCCGTCCGCACCTCGCGCCGCGCGGGCCGCAAGATACTTCGACAGGCGGCGCTGGTAGCGTTCGGACGTGACCCGCACCTCGCGGTGGAACCCGCGCACAAGAGCGGGCGTCAGCCGGTCCGTCAGAAGCGCGCCGAGGATCCGCGCAGAGCCCACCCCGCGCTCGAAGTTCTGCAGCGGGGGGTGGCCGCCAAAGGGCAGCGCCACGGGACGGAGGCGCGGGAAGTGGCGGCACACCCCGGCAGCATGCTTGCGGTCGAAGGGCTGCAGGCGCGGGTCGTAGAGGACGAGGCCGGCCGGACCCTCTCCTTCCGCGGGTGGAATCCGGTCCAGCCTTGCGTCCAGCGGCACGGCATAGGGCGCATAGCGGGGATCATGCGGCCAGTGTTCGGGAAAGATCGAGTATTGCGGCGCCACCAGCACCATCCGCTCCAGCCGCAAGTCCCCCGCGAACAGCATGGCGCCGTAGCCGCCCATCGAAAAGCCGATCGCGCGCACCGTCCGGTCGGTCGCAAAGCGGCGCAGGGCGGCGCGCAACATCTCCGTTTCCGGGTTCAGGAACCAGTCATTTGCGGCGGTGCTGATCGACAGGTGTCCCATCCCATGGTTCAGCGCGCGGTTGACGCAGCGATAGGCCGGAAAGTCCGCCTTGCCTCGTTCGCGGTGATCAAAGGTCACCAGCGTCCGCGGACGATCCAGCGCGGTGCCGATGGCGCGCAGGCAGCTTCCCTGAAAAACGATTTCGGACCCGTCCATTTCCGCCGATCTGCCCTCGCACCATCCGCCCAAGCGGTGCAAGATGTCCGCTTCGGCCCGAAATTCAAGCCGAAGACAGGAACACTATTCCCTTTCCGCGCCGAACCGTCCGGCTATGATCCCGCCTGAACGAAGAAAGAGGAGTCCCCATGTCGATCCGCATCAACGATGTCGCCCCCGACTTCACGGCCGAATCCACCGCCGGCACCATCCGGTTCCACGAATGGCTGGGCGACAGCTATGGCCTCGTCTTCAGCCATCCGCGCGACTTCACCCCCGTCTGCACGACCGAGTTCGGCGCCGTGGCCCAGCTCGCCTCCGAGTTCGCCAAGCGCAACACCAAGGTGATCGGCGTGTCCGTGGACACGGTGGACGAACACCAGAAGTGGAAGCGCGACATCGAGGCGGTGGCCGGCAACCCCGCCGACTTCCCGATCATCGACGACACCTCGCTTTCCGTGTCCAAGGCCTATGACATGCTGCCGGCCGAATACTACGCGCCGACGGAAGGCCGCACGCCCGCCCACACGGCCACGGTGCGCACGGTCTATCTGATCGGGCCGGACAAGAAGGTGCGGCTGACCATCTCCTACCCCATGTCCGTGGGCCGCAACTTCGCCGAGATCCTGCGCGCGCTGGACGCGGTGCAGGCCACGGACGGCGTGCCGATCGCCACCCCCGCCAACTGGGTGCCGGGGCAGGACGTGATCGTGGCCCTGTCGCTGAACGACGACCAGGCCCGGGAACGCTTTGGCGATCTGGACATCAAGCTGCCCTATCTGCGCTTTGCCAAGCAGCCTTGAAACCGGCCGCGCGCTGACGCAGGCTCCTCCGGCACAGACCGGAGGAGCCGCACATGACCCTGTTTCCCACGAAATCCTATCCCACCCTGCCCGTCGCGGGTGAAACCGACGCCTATCCGGTGCACCGGATCTTCTGCGTGGGCCAGAACTACGCCGACCATGCCAAGGAAGTGGGATCGACCGTCGACACCGAGGCCCCGTTCTTCTTCCTGAAGGACGCGCAGGCCCTAGTTCCGACCGGCAGCACCCTGCCCTACGCCCCCGGCACCGAGAACCTGCATTACGAAATCGAACTGGTGGTCGCACTGGGAGCCCCCCTGTTCCGCGCGACCGCCGAGGGGGCGCAGGCCGCCATCTACGGCTATGGCGTCGGCCTCGACATGACGCGGCGGGATCTTCAGGCCGTGGCCAAGAAGAAGGGCCGCCCGTGGGACTTCGCCAAGAACTTCGAACAGTCGGCGGTGCTGGGCCCCATCACCAAGGCCGACGGCTTCACCCTGGCCGACCAGCGCATCTGGCTGACCTTGAACGGAGAGATGCGGCAGGACGGCAAGGTGTCGGACATGGTGCGCGGCCCGGTGGAGGTTCTGGTCTACCTGTCGAAGTTCTATCACCTGCAGCCGGGCGACCTGATCATGACCGGCACACCCGCGGGCATCGGCGCGGTCGTGGACGGCAGCAAGGTCGAAGGCGGCGTGGACGGGCTGGAGGGCGTGACCGTCACCTATTCGGCGGCGGAATAACCCTGCACGAAGGCCGTCAGACGGCGCGTCAGCGCCGTCAGCGGGTCGGGCGACAGGCGGCGATACAGGCGCAGCCGCTCCTCGGGGATGGGGGCGCCCTTGCGCAGGTGATACCAGTCGTCCGACACCTGCCGCGCCGGCAGGTCGATGCCGGCGATGCGGGCCGTCTCCAACCCCTTCAGGGCCGCCTCGGGCCATTCGGGGCCGTAATAGCGCCACGCCATCTGCGCCTCGTAATGCGCCTTCAGGAAGGCGCCGTAATCGTCCAGCGGCAGGGTGCCGGCATAGGGATCGCCCTCGGCATAGGGGAACGGGCGCACTGGATGCGTGACCAGCCCTTCCGGCCCCAGCGTGCGATAGGCGCCGGGCCAGGTGACGGGCGAGGGCACCGCGTGATTGGCCAGCACCCGCCCGTCCGGCCCGCCCAGCCAGACATCGGCGTTCACATGGTAATGCGCGGTCACCACGCGGCCGATGCCGGTCCCACGCAAAGCCTCGGCCACGGCGTCGCGCTGGGCGTCGGGCGCCCCGCCCCGCAGCGGCAGGTCCAGCGCCAGCGCGCGGTCTGCGGGTTCCAGCATGGGATAATGCGACATCGCGATCAGCCGCTTGCCCCCGTCGCGCGCCCGCGTGGCCACATCGGTCATCCACGCCAGCAGATAGGGCCGGTCGCGCAGGACGGCTGCCCAGCCCTGATGGTTCGGATCCGCCAACCCCTCGATCGATCCCCTGGCCGCGCCCGGTACGAAATGGTTGGCGTCCAGCGACAGGATCCAGACGCCCTCCACCGGCTCCACCAGATAGCTCGCGTCGATCTGGCCGTTCGGGCCATAGATGCGCCCGGCCCAGTCGGCGGTGCCGAAGGGGCTTTCCCAGTGCAGGTCACTCGGATCGGGGGTGAAGCCCAGACCGGGCAGCAGGGCCAGCGCTTCGGGATAGCCCAGCGCGCGCATGCCGGGATCGTGCACCTCCCCCGCCGCGGGCTGGCTGGACCGGCGCTGCACGCGGCCGTCGATCACGTAGCCCTGCGTCAGGTGCCGGCCCTTCATCCCGAACATGTCGTGATTGCCGGGCACCATCAGGAACCGCATGCCACGGGCCTCATGCTCGGCCAGGATGGCGCGGGCGGTGCGCAGGTCCGTTTCCTGCCCGTCATCGGTCAGGTCGCCCAAGAGCAGGACCAGCGACACGTCCCGCGCCTCCATCCCCTCCAGCGCGGCGCGAAAGGCGGGCACGCTTTCGTTGTAAACGCGGGTGGAAGCCATGACCTCCTCCACCGGCCGCAGGGCGGGGCCGTCGACGCCCGGAAGGCGGGTCGCGTGCACGTGCGGATCGGCCAGAAGGCCGATGCGGTGCCGATGGGGATCGGGCGAGGTTCGGGTCATGGCGCGGCCTTACGACAACGGTGTAACGGGCCGATGACAGCCACCACTTCCTTGCGGTCGGACGGCAAAGCGCATAGCTGAATGCAGACCATTTGTATCGGGGCCCCCATGACCATTCACCTGCACAGGAACGATCTGCCCGACGGGCTGGACCTTGGACCCGTCGTTGCGATCGACACCGAGACGATGGGCCTCGATCCCCGCCGCGACCGGCTGTGCGTGGTGCAGCTGTCGGCGGGCGACGGAAACGCGCATCTGGTGCAGATCGACAAGGGCCAGACGCGCGCGCCGAACCTGGAACGCCTGCTGACGGACCCGGCGGTGGTCAAGCTGTTCCATTACGGCCGCTTCGATATCGCGGCCCTGCAGAACGCCTTCGGTGTGCGGACGGCCCCCGTCTGGTGCACCAAGATCGCGTCGAAGATGATCCGCACCTTCACCGACCGGCACGGGCTGAAATACCTTCTGGCCGAACTGGTGGGCGTGGATGTGTCAAAGCAGCAGCAGACCTCTGACTGGGGCGCGGCGGAGCTGACCGACGCGCAGAAGGAATACGCGGCTTCGGACGTGCTTTATCTGCACGCGCTGAAGACGGAACTGGAACATCGCCTGCAGCGCGAGGGGCGGATGGAGCTGGCGCAGCGCTGCTTTGACTTCCTGCCCACGCGCGCGCAACTGGACCTGATGGGATGGGACGAGCCGAATGACATCTTCCACCACTGATTACCTTGCCACCGCCCGCCGCGTGATCGGGATCGAGGCGCAGGCCCTGACCACGCTGAGCCTGGCGCTGGACGACAGCTTCGCCGCCGCCGTGGAAACGATCCTGGGCGCCAAGGGCCGCGTGATCGTCTCGGGCATGGGCAAGTCCGGGCATATCGGCAAGAAGATTGCGGCCACCCTCGCCTCCACCGGCACGCCGGCGCAGTTCGTCCACCCGGCCGAGGCGAGCCACGGCGATCTGGGCATGGTCACCGCCGACGATGTGGCGCTGGTTTTGTCCTTTTCGGGCGAGACACCGGAGCTGGCGAACCTGATCGCCCACACCCGCCGTTTCGCCATCCCGCTGATCGGCGTGGCGGGGCGGGCGGATTCCACCCTGCTGCGGCAGGCGGACGTGGCGCTTCTGCTGCCCGCCGCCCCCGAGGCGTGCGGAACGGGCATCGTGCCCACCACCTCCACCACCATGACGCTGGCGCTGGGCGACGCGCTGGCCCTGGCGCTGATGGAGCATCGGGAGTTCACGCCCGAGCATTTCCGCGTCTTCCACCCTGGCGGCAAGCTGGGCGCCCGCCTGTCGCGCGTGGCGGATCTGATGCACAACGACTTGCCTTTGGTGCCGATGGACATGCCCATGTCCGAAGCGCTGCTGGTGATGAGCGGCAAGGGTTTCGGCGTGCTGGGTGTGACCGAGCATGGCCGCCTGGTCGGCATCATCACCGACGGCGACCTTCGGCGCCACATGGCGGGCCTTCTGACCCACACCACGGGCGAGGTGATGACCCGCGGCCCCCGCACGATCGATCCCGATTCGCTGGCGGAAAAGGCCGTGGCGGTGATGCAGGACCGCAAGATCACCGCGCTGTTCGTCGTGAAGGGCGAGGTGCCGGTGGGCCTGATCCACATCCACGACTGCCTGCGCGCCGGGGTGGTCTGACATGGCGAAGATCACGGACCGGCACACCCGAACCGTCGCCTGGCTGAAGGTCATCCTTCCGCTGGCGGCGCTGGTGCTTCTGTCCACGATCTTCCTCGTGTCCCGCACGGCGGACCCGGACGCGGCCATCCCCTACGCCACCGTGGACGTGACGGGCCGCGCGATGGACCCGCGCCTGACCCTGCCCACATGGTCCGGCGTGACCAGTGACGGTGCCACGCTGAACATCGCCTCCGCCGAGGCGCGCCCTCCCGCCGAGGATCGTCCCGCCAGCCTTTCGGCGCTGCGGGCCGATCTGGACACGCCCGACGGCGTGGAAACGCAGCTTCAGGCGGCCGCAGGCACGTTCGATCCGCAGCTTGGCATGGTCACGCTGTCCGGGCAGGTCCGCATCCGCAACTCCCAAGGGTATGACATCAGCCTGCCCACCGTAACGGCCCGCACGGATGCCACGCGGCTGGAAGGGGAAGGTCCTGTCACCGCGCTGGCGCCGATGGGGCAGCTGACGGCGGGCGGAATGACGCTGATGGCCGAGGATGCAAAAAACGCCAACTACCGGCTGGACTTCACGGACGGGGTCAAGCTGATATACACTCCGACGAACTGATCCCGGAATCCCCATGCTGAAAACGCTCGTCCTGCTGGCCGCCCTGTCCTGCCCATCCCTGGCGCTGGCGCAGGCCGCGCAGATCGACCTCGGCGGGATGAGCCAGAACACCTCCGCCCCCGTCAGCGTGGACGCCGACCGCCTTTCGGTCGATCAGGGCACGGGCGTCGCCACCTTCAGCGGCAACGTCCGCGTGGCGCAGGGCGAACTGCGTCTGGCCGCCGACCAGGTCCGGGTCGAATACGGCGAGGCGCAGGGCGAGATCCGCACCCTGCACGCCGACGGCAACGTGACGCTGGCCAACACCGACATCGCGGCCGAGGCCGAGCAGGCCGCCTACACCATCGCATCGGGCGTGATCGAGATGACGGGCGACGTGCTGCTGACCCAAGGATCCAGCACCATCGCCGGCGAGAAGCTGATCATCGACGCCGCCGCCGGCACCGGCCGGATGGAAGGGCGCGTGCAGACCACCTTCCAGCCCGGCCAGTCGCAATGACCGGATCCGGCCTGACCGTCCGCAACCTGCGCAAAAGCTACAAGCGGCGCCCGGTGATCCGCGACGTGTCGCTGCATCTGGACCGGGGCGAGGTGGTGGCCCTTCTGGGCCCGAACGGGTCGGGCAAGACGACCTGCTTCTATTCCATCGCGGGCCTCGTGACCCCCGAAAGCGGCGAGGTGCTGATCGACGGGCGCGACGTGACCGCGCTGCCGATGTATCGCCGCGCGCGTCTGGGCATCGGCTATCTTCCGCAGGAAGTGTCGATCTTCCGCGGCCTGTCGGTGGAGGACAACATCCTTGCGGTGCTGGAGATCCGGGAGCCCGACCGCCACCGCCGGCGCGAGCGGCTGGAGGAGCTGCTGTCCGACTTCTCCATCACCCACATCCGCCGGTCGCCCGCGCTGGCCCTGTCGGGCGGCGAACGCCGGCGGGTGGAGATCGCGCGCTGCCTGGCGGCCAACCCCTTCTACGTGCTGCTGGACGAACCCTTTGCGGGCGTCGACCCCATCGCCGTGGCCGAGATCCGGCACCTGGTGCAGGACCTGAAGCGGCGTGGCATCGGCGTGCTGATCACCGACCACAACGTGCGCGAAACGCTGGGCATCGTGGACCGCGCCTATATCCTGCACGACGGCACCATCCTGAAAAGCGGCAACACGGCGCAGATCATCGCGGACCCGATGGTGCGGCAGGTCTATCTGGGCGAAGCCTTTACGATGGGCTGAGCGAATCCGCCGATTATGACGGATTGGTGAAACAAGACTGGATTTCACGCAGCGCATCCCCATCATTGATGAATGGGCCTCAGGCGGCCCCGTGATCAAGGAGGATGACCATGCGCTACCAGATCAGCGGCAAGCAGATCGACATCGGCGACGCCCTTCAGACCCATGTGCGGTCCGAACTGTCGGAAATGATGGAGAAATATGCCCAACGTCCCACCGAGGCCGTGATCTTCTTCTCCCGCATCGCCCATGAGTTTTGCTGCGACGTGGTGATCCACCTCTCCACCGGTCTCGACATCTCGGCCAAGGGCCGCGCGACCGAGATCTATGCCGCCTTCGACGCCGCGCGCGAGCGGATGGACAAGCAGGTTCGCCGCTACAAGCGCCGCCTGCGCGACCACCACCGCGACCGGACAACCCCGGTTGAATTCGGGGACGCTTCCTCCTATATCCTCGCCCCATCCGAGGAGGCCGACGAGCCCGAGGATCATGTGTGGCAGCCCATGATCATCGCCGAGACCGAGGGCCGCGTGCCCGCGATCACGGTGGGTGAGGCGGTCATGCAACTGGAACTTGGCGGACAGCAGATGCTTGTCTTCCGCAATGAAGGACACGGGGGCGTCAATGTCGTGTACCGTCGCGAAGACGGCAACATCGGCTGGATCGACCCGCGCAACAGTCGATAAGGGCCGGTCACGGCCGAGGATGCTATGGAACTGAGCAAGATTCTCGCGCCGGGCGCGGTTCGCGTCACGGGTCACATGACCAGCAAGAAACGCCTGTTTCAGGAACTGGGCGAACTGGCGGCCGGGGCCTACGGGCTGACGGCCGCCATCGCCACGGACGGGCTTCAGGAACGCGAGGGGCTGGGCCCCACCGGCGTGGGACATGGCATCGCCCTGCCCCATGCTCGGCTGCACAACCTTCCGGGCATCCAGGGCGTCTTCCTGCGGCTGGAAAAGCCGCTGGATTATGACAGCGTGGACCGCCAGCCGGTCGATCTGGTCTTTGCGCTGTTTGCGCCCAAGGATTCGGGCGTGGACCACCTGAAGGCGCTGGCGCTGGTGTCGCGCACGATGCGCGACGCCGCCATCTGCCAGAAGCTGCGCGCCAACACCGACCCGGCGAAGCTGTACGCCATCCTCACGGAAGGCCGCACCTCGCAGGCGGCCTAGCCGTCGCACCAGTCGCGGAAGCCGAAGCCTTCGTAATCGCGAAGATAGGCGTCGCGCGCCGCGGCCTCGATCTCGTCATCCACCAGCGTGGTCAGGGGGAAGCGGTCCGGTGCGGCCGCGGGCCCCAGTGTGGGGCTGGGAAGGTCCAGCTGGGAGGCAAAGAAGGCCAGACCCTCGGCCAGCCGATCCTCGCGTAGGACCATGTCCGGGCTGCGGAAGCGCGAGAAGGCCTCCAGCATCGCCGTCTGCGTGGCAAAGCCCGCCTCGGCCCGCACGCCCGACTGTCCCGCCACGTGCAGCTTCAAAAAGCGCAGGAAGGCGAGGAAGGCCGCGCGGTGCTCCTCGAACTCCAGCGGCGTGTCGGGCGGCGGCAAAGGCAGCGCGAAGCGGCGGACCAGCTGTTGCCGGATGCCGGGAAGGCGGTTTTCCACGATCTGGGTGTTGAACGCCTCATAGGCGCGGGCCAAGGGGTGGCGCAGCACGGTGAAGCTGCGGAAGCCGCCCACGCGTTCGCGCCACTGCCCCAGCGCGCGCTGGTCCACCTTGTCCAGCAGGCCGCCGCCCAGCGCCGACAGCCAGGCCGACACCTGATCGTCCGGCCCGTTGCGCGTCGGCATGTAAAGGGCGGGCGCGTTCGCCGCTGCCACGAAGCTGGGGATCGGCACGGCGCGCCGCGGCTCGAAGTTCGGGATGCGCGAGAAGCCGAAGCGGTCGATCGCGGCCAGCGCCTCCACCACGCCTTCGGGGTTCTCCAGCTTCTCCGACAAGGGCTCGGGGTTCTGCTTCTTCAGCTTGGTGTCCAGCGCCTCCAGCCGCCCCTCGATCCCCAGCCAGCGCGCCAGACCGTTCAGGACGTCGATGTCCTGGATGTCCTCGTAATCGATGTGGAAGGCGGTCTGCCCCGTCACGTGCAGCCGGTGCATCAGCCCGGCATAGAAATCGCCCAGCGCGTCAATGTGGCGGGCGAAGCCCTTGGCGTCGAAATGCACGCGGGCGCTGCGCAGCTTGCCGCCATGCGACAGCTTCCATTGCCCCGTCGACCGTGCGATCAGCAACGAGACGTAGGATTCCAGCGGATTGCGCGTCAGGATGATCTTGGCGCAGGTGGGGTCGTTCAGCACCGCCTCGGTGATGCGGGGGTCGTGGTCCTGGAACTGGCGAAACCCGGCCAGACCCTCGGTCTGGTCGCGCATGGCCCCCAGAACGGCCAGCGGGTCGGCATCGCGCGTGGCCAGGTCGAAGCCGAACATCTCGGTCTGGTTCAGCTTGCCGAGAAAGCCGGGGTTGAACACCTCGCCATGGCAGGTCAGGCCCGGAATGGCGTTCAGGTTCGCTTCCAGAAAGTTGGAGCCCGTCCGCATGGCCGCGAACATGACGAAACTGGTGAAGGTCATTTCAACTCACAAGATAAGGACGGCTCTGCTGATCGTCGCTGTGGAACAAGTCGTTGGCCGGATAATCGCCCATGACCAGGGGTTGCATGCCATGGTTGCGCAGGCTTTGCAGGAACGCGCCAAAGCCGGTCAGGTCCACCAGCGGCGGGACAGAGGTGACGCGCGGGCGCAGGCGGGGGGCCGTGTCCTCCACCACCGTCTGCAACGGCTCCATCGGGTGACCAAGGAACTCGGCCAGCGACCAGACCCGGACGCGCGCCTTGGTCCAGTGCTGGTTCAGAAGGTCCAGAAGCTCCATCTCCACCCGCTGCAGGCGGGCGGCCTCGCTCCGGATCTCCTCCAAGGGCTGGCCGGAGCGGTAGAGCGGCACGGCCCAGGCGCCCGTGATGATGGCAAAGCGCGCGTTGGGATCGGCCGCCATGAAGGCGTTGACCTTCTGGTTGTCGGCGGGGCCGAACATGAAGCACTGGTGTTCGGGCCGCGTGTTCCAGATCAGGTTCGTCAGGAAGCTTTTCGGGTTGTAGTCGCGCAGGCGCGCGCTGTCCGACAGGCCACCGCGATAGATGGACTCGCCGCCCGCGAACTCCGCCCGCTCCGGTCCGAAAAGATGGCCGTGGACGCGCGTTTCTGTCACATGGGTCAGCCAGTCGATGAAGCCCGGCATCACCTCGGAAAAGCCCTGGAAGACGGAATAGGACACCGCGGTCTTGCCGTTTTCGAAGTTGTCGGTCGGAAAGCGGCTTTGCATGTAAAGGCCCGCCCGCCCCTTCAGGCGGCGTTCCTTGGCGGCGGTGAACAGCCGGTCGATCCGGCCAGGATTGGGCTCGGCCCGCGGCTCTCCGGTCGCCTGGGGCCGCAGGAAGGCGTCATAGAGCTTGTCGGCATGAGGCCAGGCCTTGCGCGCCGCGAAATAATCCGACCGGCGCAGAAGCGACAGGTGGTCGTCATAGAAGATGTGCGGCTTGCCCTGATGGTCGAACTTGAACAGCGTCAGGGACCGGCTTTCGATCTGCGTCGAGTAACGCCGCACCAGCGTCTGAAAATAGCTTTCGTCCGGGATCCACACGCGTTTGAAATAGGCGTCGTGGCGGGGCCGGTCGGGGCTTTGCAGGATCGCTTCCAGCGTGGGGCGCGACAGGCACCACCACTGGCTGCCCAGATGCGGCACAAGCCCTTCGGGCACGCGCCGCCGCACGCGCAGCCGCCGCTGCGCCCGCACGGCCAGATCGAACAGCCGCCGGTGCCGCCGCCACGAGAAGGGGAAGAAGAACTGGAACCGCTCGATGTCCAGCCCGCCGATGGTCCACCCGACTTCGCTTGTGGTGACGGATTCGATGAAATCAGTGCGGGGCCGTTCCGCCAGATAGGCCGCCAGATCGCCCGCCGGGCGTAGGGGCAAACACGCGCCTGAGGCGAGGAAGACGTGCTGGACCTGCGGAAACTCCTTCAGCATCAGGGCCGAGGCGTCCTGCGTGGCCGCGACGAGGTTCCAGCTGCCCCAGTGGCAGCGGTGCCGGGGGCTGAAGCGGATCAGCTTGCGCTGGTCGGCCAGCGCGGTGCGCAATTCGCGGAACGGGCGGGGCCGGATGCGGGCGTCGACATGGATCACCACCGGATGGCCCTGCTGCGCCCAATGGCGCGCCACCTCGGCCGCGCGGTCCAGCGCCGTGTGGCACAGCATGACAAAGCCCACGGTCATGCCCAGTTCCCCTTCGACATCAGGCCCAGAATCTCCAGCTGGCGCCAGTTGACGTACTGCTCGCTCCACCGGGTCCAGAGGTCGGGTTCCTGTGCCATCCGTTCCTTGTAGGCGATGTATTCCCGGCTTTGGGCGTAATGCTCCCCGCGGCGGATCTCCTCCTCGGCCTTGGCGCCAAAGGTGTCAAGGAACTTGGCGTGCAGCAGGCAGGCGGAGGCCTTTTCCCCACCCCATCGGTCGTAGACGTTGTTCAGCCCGCGCGGCAGCATCATGTGGGTGGAGCTGACATAGGCGTAGTTGCGGTGCCAGCGCACCAGCGGGATCTTGTTCAGCGCGGGGGCCGACTTCGGCGCGTCGGCAAAGAACGCGCGCCCGCGCGGCCCGCCCTGGATCCACAGGTTGCCGTATTGCCCGTTGCGGCTGATCAGGTAGTTGCCGCTGTCGAACCAGCAGGCGATCTCGAACGGGTCCTGCCCCTCGCGGTAGGGGCGCGCGCCGATGGGCCCTTGGGGATACATGTCCAGAAGCATGGCCGACATGGACCGGATGGAGCAGCTTTCCAGCCAGTCCGTCAGCGCCCGCAGGGGCCGCATGTCGCAGAAGGGATAGACGAAGAATTCATCCACATCCACCGTCAGGCACCAGTGGCCATGCGCGTGGCGCCGTTGCAGCCCGTTCAGCCAGTCCACCCCGAAATGCGCCCGCTTGTAGCTGTCCTGCGTGCCCCAGACCGAGATATCGTCCTGCCGGGCCAGATACTCGCGCGAGCCGTCGTCGCTGTTGTTGTCCACGAAGAAGAAGTGGTTGACCCCCATCCGGCGGTAATAGTCCAGAAAGAAGGGCAGACGGACGCGTTCGTTGCGCAGGGTGCAAAACAAAAGGATGTCGCCCCGCTGGATCCGCCCCGTGCGGTTGGCCACGACCGACAGGTCGCCCGCCCGGCGGCGCGCGCGCAGGTGCCACATCTCGCGACGCAGGCGCAGCTGGAGTGTCGAAACCAGACCCACGCTCAGCCCCTTTCCGGTTTGCGGATGTGTGAAGTGGTAATCACGCGGCAGGACCTTGTAAACACGCCTTAAACCCACCCTCCGCGCGACATGAGGCCAAGGGCTTCCAGTTGCCGCCAGCCCGTCAGCCGCCGGGCGTGGGGGTGCCAAAGGTCCGGGTCGGCCGCCACCGCGTCGTAATACCCCGCGTAAAGGGATCCGTCGAAGAAATGCTCCCCCCGCGCCTTTTCGATGATGGCGCGCGCGGGGGCGGAGTCGAGGAATTTCGTGTGCAGCAGAACGCCCGACGGCCACTCCCCGCCATCCTCGGCGTAGAAGTGGTTCAGGCGGCGCGGCAGGGCCGAGTGGGTGGAGTTCACATAGGCGAAATGCCGCTGCCAGTGGATCAGGGGGACCTTGTTCAGCGTCGGCCCGCGGCGCGGGTCGTCCAGAAGCGCGCGGCTGCGCGGCCCGCCTTGGATCCAGAAGTTGCGCATCCGCGGCTGCACCTGAACCGAGTAGTTGCCCGCGTCGAACCAGCACAGGGTGCGCAGCGGATCGTCGGGATCGCCGGCGGTCCCGATGGGCCCCTTGGGATACAGGTCCAGCATCATGGCGGGGAACATGTCCTGCCTCGCCCGTTCCAGCCAGCCGGTCAGGGCGCGCAGGTCGCGGCTGTCGCAATAGGGATAGATCAGCAGCTCGTCCGCATCCAGCGTCAGGCACCAGCGCCCATGCCCGTGGCGGCGTTGCAGCCAGGTCGTCCAGTCCAGCCCGAAGCGCGCCGCCTTGTAGCCGGCCTTGGTGGACCACAGCGATACGTCCGGCTGGTCCAGCAGGACGTCGACCGTGCCGTCCTCGCTGTTGTTGTCCACAAACAGGAAATGATCGACCCCCAGCGCGCGGTGGTGCCGCAGGAAATGCGGCAGCCGCGCCCGTTCGTTGCGGACCGCCGAAAAGCACAGGATGGCCCGGGGGGGCAGCATGCCGGTCCGGTCGCGCAGGGGCGTCAGGTCGCCCCCGCTGCGCCCGGCCTGTCGCAGCAGGCGTCGCCGTTTCCACCACAATCCATAAGCAATGCGCCATTCGCGGGGCGAATGGCGCATCGGAGGCAAGTCGAGCAGGGAAACGGGCAGGGCGTTGGGGCTCCGCCGGATCACGTGCTTATTGCGCCGCTTTCCGGGCCGCGACGATGTCGTTCAGGAACTGGCTGAACTCGTCCTTCAGGTCGTCGCGCGCCAGTCCGAAGGCCACGGTGGCCTGCAGGAAGCCGGCCTTCGAACCGCAGTCGTAGCGTTCGCCGCGGAAGCGGAAGCCGAAGACGTTGTTCGACGTCGTGATTTCCTTGGCGATGGCGTCGGTCAGCTGGATCTCGCCGCCCGCACCGGTTTCCTTCTTGTCCAGCGTGTCCAGCACGGAGGGCGTCAGGATGTAGCGGCCGATCACGGCCAGGTTCGACGGCGGGTTGGACTTGGGCTTTTCGACCATGCCCTTCACGCGGACCATGTTGCCCATGTCCTCGGACACGTCGAGGATGCCGTAGGACTTTGTCGCCTCGACCGGAACCTCCATCGCGGCCACGATGTTGCCGCCGGTCTGTTCGTAGGCTTCCACCATCTGCTTCAGGCAGGGGGTGTCGCCGGTGATGACGTCGTCGGGCAGCATGACGGCAAAGGGCTCGTCGCCGATCAGGCGGCGGGCGCACCAGACCGCATGGCCCAGACCTAGGGCGCGGTGCTGGCGGACATAGGCGATCTTGCCGTCGTCCATGTTGGTGCTGTTCAGGATCTTCAGCAGGTCGTCCTTGCCGGATGCCTTCAGCGACGCCTCAAGCGTGGGCGACACGTCAAAATAGTCTTCCAGCGCGGATTTCCCGCGCGAGGTCACGAAGATGAACTCCTCGATCCCGGCTTCGCGCGCTTCGTCGATCGCGTACTGGACCAGGGGACGGTCCACCAGGGAAAGGATCTCCTTGGGGACGGATTTGGTGGCCGGAAGGAAACGTGTTCCCATACCAGCGACCGGGAAGACGGCTTTCGTGACCTTCTTGATGCTCATGACTCTCACATATTGGTGACATCGACGCGATGCCAGTAAGCGGAAATCGTATCGTCCTGACAAGTGATCCGACGATCCGACCGGAACAGTAGAACGGTTCCGGTCCTTTTCAAGTGAACTATCGGAAAAGTTGAACGGAGTTCAGCCGGCCCGGGCCAGCATCGCCTCGATCCGCGGCACGTCTTCGGGGTTGTTCAGCTCCCAGAACTCGCGGCCCCGCGCCTCCACCTCCACGCACAGGATGCGGCGGCCGTTTTCCAAGAATCGCAGTTGTTCCAGCCCTTCCAGCGTTTCCAAGGGGCCGATGTCCCAGCCGGGATAGGCCGCGAGCGCGTCGGGGCGGTAGGCATAGACCCCGACATGGTGGAACACGGGCGTGGCCGCGTCATCGGCATAGGTCTGCCCGGTGTAGGGAATCACCTCCTTGGAGAAGTAGAGCCCCCGCCCGCCCGTCCCGAACACCGCGGTCGTGCCGCCCACGCGGCCTGCGCGGCGGTCGGCCAGCAGCCCGTTCAGCGCCGCCCCGTCGCACCGCAGGACGGGGGTCGCGATCTCCGCCTCGGGATCGGCGCGCAGGCCGGCCACCAGATCCTCCACGAACCAGGCGGGGGTCAGCGGGGCGTCGCCCTGCAGGTTCACCACGATGTCGTGGCCGGGCAGCTTCGCGGCCACCTCGGCGCAGCGTTCGGTGCCGTTGCGGCAGGACACGGACGTCATCACCACCTCGGCCCCGAAACCTTCCGCATGGTCGCGGATGCGGTCGTCGTCGGTGGCGACCACAACGCGGTCCGCCCCCTTTACGGCCATCGCGGCCTCCCAGCTGCGGCGGATCAGGGTCTTCGCCTCACCGTCCGGGCCGCGCAGGGCGACCAGCGGCTTGCCGGGATAGCGGGTGGAGGCGTAGCGGGCGGGAATCGCGATCAGGACCGACATCACTTCAGCTCCACACCCGGGGCATGGGCGATGAAGAACGGGTTGTCCCAGCCGTCCTTGCCATAGGCCAGCGGCGTATGGTCGTCAAAGCGCACCACATGGCCGCCCGCCCCGCGCAAGACGGCGTCGCCGGCGGCGGTGTCCCATTCCATCGTGCGGCCCAGACGCGGGTAAAGATCCGCCTCTCCGGTCGCGACAAGGCAGAACTTCAGGCTGGATCCGGCGCTGGTCATGTCGCGGACGCCGTATTTCGCGATGTAGTCGTCCGTCGCCTGATCGCGGTGCGATTTCGACGCCACCACCATCAGCGCCGCGTTGTCGGGGGTGGACACCTTCAGCGGCACCACGTCGCCCACCACGTCCTTGTGCAGCGCGCCCGTCTCCTCCACCGACGTGCCGTCGGCCTGCGTGTAGAACAGCCGCCCCTTGGCGGGGGCAAAGACCACGCCGCGCACCGGCACGCCGTTCTCCACATAGGCGATGTTGACGGTGAAGTCGCCGCGGCGCTGCACGAACTCCTTCGTGCCGTCCAGCGGGTCCACGATCAGGAAGGTGCTGGCGGACAGGGCATGGCTGTCGGCCTGCTCCTCGGTGATCAGGGTCACGTCGGGGAATGCGGCGCGCAGGCCTGCGGAGATCAGGGCGTCCGCCGCCTCGTCCGCCGCCGTCACGGGGCTGTCGTCGGATTTGGCCCGCACGTCGAAATCGGGAGAATCGTAGATCTCCATGATCCGGTCGCCCGCTTCCAGCGCAAGGCGGCGCAGGGTGGGAATGAGGGTTTGGAAGTCCATCGTCGTCTCCATCTGTGCCGTCGCGACATGAGGCGCGTTGATCGTGGCGCCCGCACCCCTTATCATCAAGCGCGACGCCTTCGGCAAGCTTTCCGCCGGACACCCATGGAAGGGGACGCCATGTTCCAGATCGAACTGAACCGCCGTTCCGCCTTCTCCGCCATCCTGCGCACGGGCGAGGTGGTGTTCCACGCCACCGTCCGCCACATCCGCAAGGGGTCGGGCAATGCGATCGTTGGCCTGCTGATGAACATGCTGGGCACGATCATGATGGTCACGGCCTTCACGGTGCTGATGTCGCTGTCGGGGCTGAAGGGCGGCGCGATCCGGGGCGACTTCATCCTGTACGTGATGTCGGGCATCTTCCTGTTCATCACCCACACACAGACCATGGCCGCCGTGTCCCGGGCCGAGGGGATGACGTCGCAGATGATGAAGCACTCGCCGATGAATCCCGTAGTGGCGATCCTGGCGGCCGCGCTGTCGCAGCTTTACGTGCAGCTTCTGTCGGCGACGGTCGTTCTGTATATCTATCACGCGGCCGTGCATCCCATCCACATCGACGACTGGCAGGGGATGATGGGGATGTTCCTTCTGGCCTGGGGCAGCGGCGTCGCGATCGGGATGGTGGCCTATGCCTTCATGCCTTGGGCGCCGCGCACCGTGGGCATGATCGTGACCCTTTATCAGCGCATCAACATGATCGCCTCGGGCAAGATGTTCCTCGCTAACTCCCTCCCGGCGATGATGCTGTCGATGTTCGACTGGAACCCGCTGTTCCACATCATCGACCAGAACCGCGGGTTCATCTTCCTGAACTACCTGCCGCGCAACACGAACATCACCTATCCGCTGATCGTGACGCTGGTCTTCTTCATGATTGGGTTGATGGGCATCTTCTACACCCGCAATTACGCCTCGGCCAGCTGGAACCAGCGCACCTGACCTTGCGCCGGGGCGCAATCCGGGCTATATGAGCCTTCATAGCGGCGTGTCGGTGTCCAAACCCGGCGCTCCACCGGATGAATATGCGGGCCGCTCGGGCCCGCTTTTTTGTTTCTGGAACCCTCATGACCACCGACCTCATTGCCAAGACCGCCATCGACCGGCGCCTCGCCGACATCGTGACCCCCACGATCGAAGGACTGGGGTTCGAACTGGTCCGCATCCGCCTGATGGGCGGCCGCACCCGCGTGCTGCAGATCATGGCCGACCGCCCCGAAGGCGGGATCGACGTCGACGACTGCGCCCAGATCTCCACCGCCGTGTCGGCCGTTCTGGACGTGGAGGACCCGGTCGAGGACAACTACGTCCTTGAAGTGTCCTCGCCCGGCATCGACCGTCCGCTGACCCGGCTGAAGGACTTCGACATGTGGGCCGACTACGAGGCGCGCGTGGAGACGATCGAACTGATCGACGGGCGCCGCCGCTTCAAGGGCTTCCTGCGCGGCACCGAAGGCACCGAGATCCTGATCGAGATCGAGGAATCCGGCGAGATGCTGACCATCGGGCTGGAGTTCGACTGGCTGTCGGACGCCAAGCTGATCCTGACGGACGAGCTGATCGCCGAGATGCTGCGCCAGAAGAAGGCCAGCGGCGTGTTCAACGAAGCCGACTTCGACGAAGTCCAGACCACCGATTCCGACGACGCGGGCGACGAGGACGAGGATTCCTCCGACACCCCCCCTACCCGGCACTGACCCGAAAGGCCTTCTGACATGGCGATCACCTCAGCCAACCAGCTTGAACTTTTGCAGACCGCCGAGGCGGTGGCGCGTGAAAAGATGATCGACCCCGACCTGGTGATCCAGGCGATGGAAGACAGCCTCGCCCGGGCCGCGAAGTCGCGTTACGGCGCCGAACTGGACATCCGCGTGAAGATCGACCGCAAGACGGGCCGCGCCACCTTCGCGCGCGTCCGCACGGTCGTCGCCGATGAAGAATTCGAGAATCACCACGCCCACCTGACGGTGAAGCAGGCCAAGTCCTACCTGCCCGACCCGCAGGTCGGCGACGAGGTCACGGACGAGGTGCCGCCGGTCGATCTGGGCCGCATCGCCGCGCAGTCGGCCAAGCAGGTGATCCTGCAGAAGGTCCGCGAGGCCGAGCGCGACCGCCAGTTCGACGAGTTCAAGGACCGCAAGGGCACGATCATCAACGGTCTGGTCAAGCGCGAGGAATACGGCAACATCATCGTCGACATCGGTCGCGGCGAGGCCATCCTGCGCCGGAACGAGAAGATCGGCCGCGAAAGCTACCGTCCGAACGACCGCATCCGCTGCTACATCAAGGACGTCCGCCGCGAGCCGCGGGGACCCCAGGTCTTCCTGTCGCGCACCGACCCGCAGTTCATGGCAGAGCTGTTCAAGATGGAAGTGCCGGAGATCTACGACAACATCATCGAGATCAAGGCCGTGGCCCGCGACCCGGGTTCGCGCGCGAAGATCGCCGTGATCTCCTACGACAACTCCATCGACCCGGTGGGTGCCTGCGTCGGCATGCGCGGCAGCCGCGTTCAGGCCGTGGTGAACGAACTGCAGGGCGAGAAGATCGACATCATCCCCTGGAACGAGGATCAGGCAACGTTCCTCGTGAACGCGCTGCAGCCGGCCGAGGTCTCCAAGGTCGTGATCGACGACGATGCCGGCAAGATCGAGGTCGTGGTTCCGGACGAGCAGCTTTCGCTGGCCATTGGCCGTCGCGGGCAGAACGTGCGTCTGGCCAGCCAGCTGACCGCGCTCGACATCGACATCGTGACCGAGAGCGACGAGAGCGCGCGCCGTCAGGCCGAATTCAACGAACGCACGAATCTCTTCACCGAGGTTCTTGATATCGACGAGATGATGGCCCAACTCCTTGTGTCGGAGGGGTTCACGAACTTGGAAGAAGTCGCCTACGTGGAGATGGACGAGCTTCTGTCCATCGATGGCTTCGACGAGGGGACGGCCTCCGAACTTCAGGCCCGTGCCCGCGACCATCTGGAAGCGGCCAACGTCAAGGCGCTGGAAACGGCCCGTGGCCTGGGCGTGGAAGAAAGCCTGATCGAGTTCGAGGGGCTGACGCCGCAGATGGTTGAGGCCCTGGCCAAGGACGGCATCAAGACGCTGGAAGACTTCGCCACCTGCGCGGACTGGGAACTGGCCGGCGGCTGGACGACCCAGGACGGCAAGCGCGTGAAGGATGACGGCGTGCTGGAATCGTTCGGCGTGTCGCTGGAAGACGCGCAGACCATGGTGATGACCGCCCGCGTGATGCTGGGCTGGGTCGATCCGACGGAACTGGAGGCTTCGGAGGACGAGGCCGAAGAGGAAGACGAAGAGGCGTAAATGACGCGCGGCGGCCGGGACGACATGCGGGACGACCCCGAACGGAAATGCATCGTAACGGGCACCAGCGGCCCGAAGGCGGGGCTGATCCGGTTCGGCCTCGGCCCCGACGCGCAGGTGGTGCCCGACGTGCTCGGGCGTCTGCCGGGGCGCGGTTTCTATGTCTCGGCCGACCGCAAGGCGATCGAGAAGGCGGCGACGAAGGGGCTGTTCGCCCGCGCCGCCCGCCAGCCGGTGAAAGTGCCCGAGGGTCTGGCCGACATGGTCGACGCCCAGGTGGCCCGGCGCGTGGTGGACCTGATCAGCCTGACCCGCAAGGCGGGCCGGGCCGTGACGGGCTACGAGAAGGTGAAGGACTGGCTGACCAAGGACAAGGCGCAGGTTCTTGTCCAGGCCAGCGACGGCTCGGAACGCGGCAAGTCGAAGCTGCACCCTCCGGGCGGCAAGGAGACGTTCATAGGCTGCCTGACGGCCCAGGAATTGGGTTTGGCTTTCGGACGTGAACATGCGATACACGGCGCGCTTGCGGCTGGTGGACTCACAACACGTGTTGTAGAGGAAGCGGCAAGACTCGCCGGGCTTCGCGGAAATATCGGCGGCAGGCCCGCCGGAAGGGATACGAAAGACGCATGAGCGATACAGACGGTAAGAAACCCCTCGGCCTGGGTGGCGCCCCGCGTTCGGGGTCCGTGAAGCAGAGCTTCAGCCATGGCCGGACGAAAAGCGTTCTGGTGGAAACGAAGCGCAAGCGCGTTGTCGTGCCGAAGCCGGCCGCTTCGGGGTCGGCCGCTGGCGGAAGCCAGCGTCTGGGCGACCCGTCCAAGCGCCCTGCCGGCATCACCGATGCCGAGATGGAACGCCGTCTCAACGCCCTGAAGCTGGCGAAATCCCGCGAGGCCGAGGACGCCGAGCGTCGGGCCGCCGAGGAGCGTCAGCGCGAGGAAGAACGCCAGCGCCGCCGCGACGAGATCGAGGCCCGCGAGCGCGAGGAGCGCGAGCGTCAGGAAGCGCTGAAGGCCAAGGCCGAGGAAGAGGAACGTCTCAAGGCGCTGGCCGATGCCGACGCCCGCCGTGCCGAATCCGCCAAGCGCGCCGAAGCGGACGCCCCGGCGCCCCGTCAGGCCATGCAGCCCGGCCCCGCCCCGGCCTCCGCCCGTCCCGGCGTCGCCACCCCCCGCAAGGCGGAGCGTGAGCGCGAGGACCGCGATCGCGTCGGCAAGGGTCGCGAAGACAACCGCCGCGGCGGCAAGCTGACCCTGAACGACGCCTTGTCGGGCGAAGGCGGACGCACGCGTTCGCTGGCCGCGATGAAGCGGAAGCAGGAAAAGGCCCGTCAGAAGATGATGGGCAACGTGCGGCCTGAAAAGCAGGTCCGCGACGTGCGAATTCCCGAAACCATTGTGGTGTCGGAACTGGCGAACCGCATGGCCGAACGGGCCGCGGACGTGGTCAAATCGCTCATGAAGATGGGCATGATGGTCACGATGAACCAGCCGATCGACGCCGACACCGCCGAGCTGGTGATCGAGGAATTCGGCCACCGCGCCGTCCGCGTGTCTGACTCGGACGTGGAACAGGTGATCCAGCAGGTCGGCGACAAGTCCGAGGATCTGCAGACGCGCGCCCCGGTCATCACGATCATGGGCCACGTGGACCACGGCAAGACCTCGCTTCTGGACGCCCTGCGCAAGGCGAACGTGGTGTCCGGCGAAGCCGGCGGCATCACGCAGCACATCGGCGCCTATCAGGTGAAGACGGAAAGCGGCACGCTGCTGACCTTCCTCGACACCCCCGGCCACGCGGCGTTCACCTCCATGCGGGCCCGTGGCGCGCATGTGACGGACATCGTGGTGCTGGTGGTTGCGGCCGACGACGCGGTCATGCCGCAGACGGTGGAGGCGATCAACCACGCCAAGGCCGCCAAAGTGCCGATGATCGTCGCCATCAACAAGGTCGACAAGCCGGGTGCCAACCCGACCAAGGTCCGCACCGACCTGCTTCAGCACGAAGTGGTCGTGGAAGCCATGTCGGGCGAGGTTCAGGACGTGGAGGTTTCGGCCAAGACGGGCCAGGGCCTCGACAACCTGCTGGAAGCCATCGCCCTTCAGGCCGAGATTCTGGAGCTGACGGCCAACCCCGACCGCGCTGCCTCCGGCGCCGTGATCGAGGCGCAGCTGGACGTCGGCCGTGGCCCCGTCGCGACGGTTCTGGTGCAGAACGGCACGCTGAAGCGCGGCGACATCTTCGTCGTGGGCGAGCAGTGGGGCAAGGTCCGCGCGCTGATCAACGACAAGGGCGAGCGCGTGAACGAGGCAGGTCCGTCGGTTCCGGTCGAGGTTCTGGGCCTGGACGGCACCCCGCGTGCCGGCGACGTGCTGAACGTGGTGGAAACCGAAGCGCAGGCGCGCGAGATCGCGTCCTACCGCGAGAACGCCGCCAAGGACAAACGCGCCGCCGCCGGTGCTGCGACCACGCTGGAACAGCTGATGGCGAAGGCCAAGGCCGACAAGGACGTGGCCGAACTGCCGGTGCTGGTGAAGGCCGACGTTCAGGGTTCGGCCGAGGCAATCGTGCAGGCGCTGGAAAAGGTCGGCAACGACGAGGTCCGCGTGCGCGTTCTTCACTCCGGCGTCGGTGCGATCACCGATTCGGATGTGGGTCTGGCCGAAGCCTCCAACGCCCCGATCATCGGGTTCAACGTCCGGGCCAACGCCTCGGCGCGGAACTCGGCCCACCAGAAGGGCGTGGAGATCCGGTACTACTCGATCATCTACGATCTGGTCGACGACATCAAAGCCGCGGCTTCGGGCCTCCTGAAGAACGAGATCCGCGAGCACTTCATCGGCTATGCCACCATCAAGGAGACCTTCAAGGTCACCGGCGTGGGCATGGTCGCCGGTTGCCTCGTCACCGAAGGTGTGGCGCGTCGTTCGGCGGGCGTGCGTCTGCTGCGCGACAACGTGGTCATCCACGAAGGCACGCTGAAGACGCTGAAGCGCTTCAAGGACGAGGTGAAGGAAGTCATCTCGGGCCAGGAATGCGGGATGGCGTTCGAACGCTACGAGGATGTCCGCGCCGGCGACGTGATCGAGATCTTCGAGCGGGAAGAAGTCGTCCGCAAGCTGGACTGAACATGAGAAAGCCGGGCCCTGCGCCCGGCTTTTTCTTTAAGGCGTGCAAAACCAAGTTCCTGCGACCGATGTCGTTCTTGCCGCTTCTGGAGAGGAAATTGCGTCCCCCGCCCGCCTTGTTTGCGCGGTATCTTCCGGACATCGAAGTGGCCTTGCCGTACTGTCTGTCTCATCCCCAAGGCAAGATCAGGTCTTGCCCAGTTCTGCCTCCGCCACCTTCAGGGCATGAAAAAACCGGGCACAAGGCCCGGTTTCTTTTTGGCGTCCGTGCAGCGATCAGGCTGCGACGGCAGCCCCAGCGACCGGTCGACCGACGAATTGCTTGTCGCCGACGCTGACGATGATTTTGCCATCCGTCGTGTTGCCGACGAACGTGCCCTGCACCGAAATGCAGCTTCCGATAGTGATGGTACGCAGCATGCTGAATCCCCTCTGGCTTGCCCCATGGATCCATTCATACCTGAACTCGTTAAAATTTCATCAACGAAAGTGAGCAAATGCCCGCTTGCTGGCAGGATTGTGATCTTCCTGTTACAGACGCGCGATAATGGCCGGCAACAAGGGCAGATCCGCGGGCGGCATGGGGTATTGCGCCATCTCTTCGCCCGGAACCCAGGCGAGGCTCTGGCCCTCACGCCCCTGCACTTCCCCCGTCCACCTTCGGCAGGCGTAGACGGGCATCAGCAGGTGAAACCGCTCGTACCCGTGGCTGGCAAAGGTCAGGGGCTCCAGATCGGCCTCCGCCACCGTGATGCCCAACTCCTCCGCCAGCTCGCGCACAAGGGCGGCTTCGGGGGTCTCCCCCGCCTCCACCTTACCACCGGGGAACTCCCACAGGCCCGCCATGGACTTGCCTTCGGGGCGCTGCGCCAAAAGCACGTGGCCCCGATCGTCGATCAGGGCCACGGCCGATACCAGGATCAGCGTCACGAGCGGTAGTCGGCGTTGATGTCGATGTAGCGATGGGTCAGGTCGCAGGTCCAGACCGTGCGGGCCGCACGCCCCATACCCAGATCCACAGTGATGATCAGCTCGTCGCCCTTCATGTAGGCGGCGGCCTCCTCCTCGGAATAGGACGGGCTGCGCCATCCCTTTTCCGCCAGAACCATGTCGCCCAAGCTGATCTTCAGCTTGTCGCGATCGGCCGAGGCGCCGGATTTGCCCACCGCCATCACGATGCGGCCCCAGTTCGGATCCTCGCCCGCAATGGCGGTCTTCACCAGCGGCGAATTTGCAATGGCCATGGCCACGCGATGCGCGTCCTCGGGCGTGGCGGCGCGGGTCACGCGCACTTCCACGAATTTCGTGGCCCCTTCGCCGTCCTTGACGACCTGCTGGGCCAAATCCAGCATCACGCCCTTCAGTGCGGCCTCGAAAGCCTGCGCGACCGGGCCGGACTTCACCTCGGCCGCAGCACTCTTGCCCGTGGCCGCCAGGATCAGCGAGTCGGAGGTGGAGGTGTCGCTGTCCACCGTGATGGCGTTGAACGTGGTTTCCACCTGCCGCGACAGCATCGCCTGCAGGCGGACCGGCGCGATCTTGGCGTCGGTGAAGATGTAGACGAGCATCGTCGCCATGTCGGGCGCGATCATCCCCGATCCCTTGGCGATGCCCGCGATGCGGATCTCGCCCCCCTCGCCCTGCACGGTGGCCGAGGCGCCCTTGGGGAAGGTGTCGGTCGTCATGATGGCGCGAGCCGCCATCTCGATCCCGTGGGGGTCGAGGCCGTTCACAAGGTCGTCCACCCTAGACACGATCCGGTCATGCGGCAGCGGTTCCCCGATGACGCCGGTGGAGGAGGAGAAGACCCGGCTTTGCGGCAGGTCCAAAGCCGTGGCGACGGCCCCCGTCACCGCTTCCACCGACCGGACGCCGGCGCGGCCGGTGAAGGCGTTGGAGTTGCCGGAGTTCACGAGGATCGCGGCCCCCGCCCCCCGCGGCACGTCCACCTTCAGCTTCGCCTGGCAGTCCAGCACCGACGCCGACCGGGTGGAGGAGCGGGTGAACGCCCCCGCTACCGCCGTGCCACCGGCCAGCCGGATCAGGGTCACGTCGGTGCGGCCGGCATAGCGCACGCCCGCCTCCACCGCCGAAAATTCGACCCCCGCAATGTCCGGCAATGCGGGGAATCCGTTTTTGGGCGCCAAGGGCGAGACCGTCTTCACCTTGGCCGGCTTGGCCACCGGTGCGGTGTCCAGCTTGGCCTTGGCCTTGCTCAGCTTCTTCTTCAGCGTTTTCGCTTCGGCCTTCCAGTCGGTCTTCGCCATGACGCGCTCCCTCAGTTGTCGATCAGGGCATCGTTGCGAATGACGGCCGGGTCAAGCCCCTCGCCAGGACGCGCCACATCGGCGGCGCCTTCAAGCTCGGCCAGCTTCTCGGTCACGGCCTTCTGCTGGATCTCCTGCGTCAGCTCCTCGCGGACGTCGTCCAGCGTGGGCTTCTCGGCCTCGCGCGTGTCGTTCAGCTTGATCACATGCCAGCCGAACTGCGTCTGCACCGGTTCCGACACCTCGCCGACCTTCATCGCGGCCACGGCGTTCTGGAACGGCTCGATCATCATGCCGGGACCGAACCAGCCAAGGTCGCCGCCGTTCTGGGCCGCGCTGTCGGTGGATTTTTCCTTGGCCACCTCGGCGAAGTCCGCGCCGTCGTCCAGCTGTTGCTTCACGGCCTTGGCCTCTTCCTCGGTCGCGACCAGGATGTGGGCGGCGCTGTATTCGGTCTGCGGCTCGGCATTGGCGTATTTTTCGTCATAGGCCGCCTGCAGCGTCTCGTCGGTCACGGCGGCGGCGGCCAGCTCTTCCAGCGCCTTCGCGGCAAGGTAGGACTGACGCTCGATCTCCATCGCGATCTCGTCCTTGGGGGTCATCTTGTCGGCCACGGTGTCGGCCAGCGCCTGCTGCTGGATCAGCTGTTCCAGCACCCCCTTGAACAGCTGGTCGTCCGGAAGCTGCTGATACTGCGCCGGGAGGCGCTGGCGCAGGACCAGCATCTGGCCCAGCGTGATGTCGGTGCCGTTGACGGTGGCCACCACGGTGTCCGCCTTGGCGTCGGAGGCCGCGGTCGTGGCGGTCGTCGCGGGCGCCGAAGGCTGCGCCTCTTGCGCGAAGGTGGGCGCGGCAAGGGCCAGCGCGATCGCCGTGGCGCCAAGAAGGGTTTTTGTCAGCATCGTCATCTCCGGTTGGGCCGCGCAGGGTTGCGCAACGTTGACTTGGCTTCGGCCGCCCCTTACATCGCTACACGCACGAGCGCGGGGCCGCCGGGCCTTTACACCGTTGTATGCAGCGGCGAAAAGACGGGCAAGGCCGCAGCCTCACACGATCTTGTCACGAGACCCCGCATCCGGGGCCCATCGGAGAAAACATGCTCGGTTTCGGAAATCTCGCCCGGGTGGTCTTTGGCAGCCCCAACGACCGCATCGTCAAATCGGTCCGCCCGCTGGTCGCGCAGATCAACGCGCTGGAGCCGGAGTTCAAGGCGCTGAGCGATCAGGGCCTGAAGGACAAGACGGCCGAACTGCAAGGGCGCGCCCGCGCCGGCGAAAGCTTGGATGACCTTCTGCCCGAAGCCTTTGCCAATTGCCGCGAAGGCGCACGCCGGGCCATCGGCCTGCGCGCCTATGACGTGCAGCTGATGGGCGGGATCTTCCTGCACAAGGGCAACATCGCCGAAATGAAGACGGGCGAGGGCAAGACGCTGGTGTCCACCTTCCCCGCCTATCTGAACGCGCTGACCGGCAAGGGCGTCCATGTCGTGACGGTCAACGACTATCTGGCCAAGCGCGACGCGGCCTGGATGTCGAAGGTGCACGGCCAACTGGGCCTGACGGTGGGCGTGGTTTATCCCTTCCAGCCCGAGGACGAGAAGCGGCACGCCTATCGCTGCGACATCACCTATGCCACCAACAACGAACTGGGCTTCGACTATCTTCGCGACAACATGAAGAACGCGATCGAGGACATGGCGCAGCGCGGCCACAACTACGCCATCGTCGACGAGGTGGACAGCATCCTCATCGACGAGGCGCGGACGCCGCTGATCATCTCCGGCCCCTCGCAGGACCGTTCCGACCTTTACATGGCGGTGGACAAGGTGATCCCGTCGGTCCAGGCCGAGCATTTCAAGCTGGACGAGAAGACGCGCAACGTGACCTTCACCGAGGAAGGCAACGAGTTCATCGAAGACGAGCTGAAGCGCGTGGGCCTTCTGCCGGTGGACCAATCGCTCTACGATCCTGAAAGCACCACGCTGGTGCACCACGTCACGCAGGCGCTGCGGGCCCACAAGCTGTACCAGAAGGATCAGCACTACATCGTCCGCGATGAAGAAGTGATGCTGATCGACGAATTCACCGGCCGGATGATGAAGGGCCGCCGCCTGTCCGAAGGCCTGCACCAAGCGATCGAGGCCAAGGAAGGCGTCAAGATCCAGCCCGAGAACGTGACCCTCGCGTCCGTCACCTTCCAGAACTACTTCCGCCTTTACGACAAGCTGTCGGGCATGACCGGCACGGCCGTGACCGAGGCTGAGGAGTTCATGGAGATCTACAAGCTGGGCGTGGTCGAGGTTCCGACCAACCGCGGCGTGAACCGCACCGACGAGCATGACCAGGTGTTCCGCACGGCGCGCGAGAAGTATCAGGGCGTCGTCGCCTCCATCAAGGAGGCGCACGCCAAGCAGCAGCCCATCCTCGTCGGCACCACGTCGATCGAGAAGTCCGAGATGCTGTCGCAGATGCTGACGGCCGAAGGCATCGCCCACAACGTCCTGAACGCGCGCCAGCACGAGCAGGAGGCCCAGATCGTGGCCGATGCGGGCAAGCTGGGCGCCGTCACCATCGCCACCAACATGGCCGGCCGCGGCACCGACATCCAGCTGGGCGGCAACGTGGACATGAAGGTGATGGAGGCGCTGGCCGCCGATCCCGACGCCGACCCCGACACACTGCGCGCCCGGATCGAGGCGGAGCACGCCGAGGAAAAGGCCCGCGTGCTGGAATCGGGCGGCCTGTTCGTGCTGGCCACGGAACGTCACGAATCCCGCCGGATCGACAACCAGCTGCGCGGCCGTTCGGGCCGTCAGGGCGATCCCGGCCGTTCCGCCTTCTTCCTGTCTCTGGAAGACGACCTGATGCGCATCTTCGGGTCCGAGCGTCTGGACAAGGTCCTGTCGACGCTGGGCATGAAGGAAGGCGAGGCGATCGTGCACCCCTGGGTGAACAAGTCGCTGGAAAAGGCGCAGGCCAAGGTCGAAGGCCGCAACTTCGACATGCGCAAGAACCTCCTGAAGTTCGACGACGTAATGAACGACCAGCGCAAGGCGATCTTCAGCCAGCGGATGGAGATCATGGCCGCCGAGGACCTGTCGGAGATCGCGCAGGACATGCGTCATCAGGTGATCGAGGATCTGGTGGACGAACACATGCCGCCGAAATCCTATTCGGACAGCTGGGAGGTCGAGGCCCTGCACGCGGCTGTCCAGGAAAAGCTGACGCTGGACCTGCCCATCGCCGCCTGGGCGGCCGAGGAGGGCGTGGATCAGAACGACATCCGCGACCGCATCTTCGCCGCCTCGGACGAGATGATGGCCGAAAAGCTGGCGCAGTTCGGCCCCGAGCAGATGAAGATGATCGAAAAGCAGGTCCTGCTTCAGGCCATCGACACCAAGTGGCGCGAACACCTGCTGACGCTGGAGCATCTGCGTTCGGTGGTGGGCTTCCGCGGCTATGCCCAGCGCGACCCGCTGTCGGAGTACAAGACCGAAGGCTTCTCGCTGTTCGAGACGATGCTGGAAACCCTGCGTCAGGACGTGACCCAGCGTTTGTCGCAGATCCGCCCGCTGACCGAGGAAGAGCGTCAGGCGATGCTGGCCCAGATGATGCAGGAACGCGGCATCACCATCCAGCAGGCCCCCGCCGCCGATCCGGAGCCGGAAGCGCCGGCGGTGACGCAGGAACAGGGCCCGTCCGACGACATCGACCCGTCGGTCTGGGGCGAGGTGGGCCGGAACGACCCCTGCCCCTGCGGGTCCGGAGAGAAGTTCAAGCACTGCCACGGCCGTCTGGCCTGACCTTGCAAAGGCGCCCCGAGGGGCGCCTTTTTCACAGGTAGCCGGCGGACCGGAAGGAGAGTTCCCGCTCTTTCCCGATGATCAGGTGGTCGTGCAGGGTCACGCCCAGCACCTGCCCCGCATCCTGGATCTGGATGGTCATGGAAATGTCGGCCTGCGAGGGCGTCGGATCCCCCGAAGGGTGGTTGTGCACCACGATGATGGCCGAGGCGTTGAGTTCCAGCGCCCGCTTCATCACTTCGCGCGGATAGACGGGAACGTGGTCGACGGTGCCCTTGCCCTGCTCCTCGTCCGCGATCAGGACGTTCTTGCGGTCCAGATACAGCACCCGGAACTGCTCCGTCTCGCGGTGCGCCATGGCGGTGTGGCAGTAGTCGACCAGCGCGTCCCAGGACGACAGGACGGGACGGTGCATGACGCGCGCGCGCATCATCCGCTGGGCCACGGCCTCCAGGATCTTCAGGTCCTGCACCACCGCTTCCCCCACGCCCTTGACCATCATCAACCGGGACGGCGGGGCGGTGACCACGCGGTTCAGGTCGCCGAACGTGTCCAGCAGCAGGCGGGCCAGCGGCTTCACGTCCTGCCGGGGGATGGCGCGGAACAGCAGCAGCTCCAGCAGCTCGTAATCGGGCATGGGCACGGCCCCGCCCTCCATGAAGCGGGCGCGCAGGCGCTTGCGGTGATCGGCGATGTAGGACGGCAGCTTGCCCGCGACCGGCACGGGGATGGCCTCATCCTCATCGAACAGGCGCGGGGCTTCGTGAAAGGATTTCATGCGCCGGAAGATGCGCCAGCATCCTTACCAAAAGGTTAAGGGCGCCCGAAGGCGCCCCCGTCGTCAGCTTTTCATCCCGTCCCAGAAGCCCTTCACCTTGGAAAAGAAGCTCTTGCCTTCGGGGTTGTTGTCGGCCGACAGGGTGTCGAACTCCCGCAGGATCTCCTTCTGGCGGGCGGTCAGGTTCACCGGGGTTTCCACCGCCAGCTCGATCAGCATGTCGCCTTGGCCGGCGCCGCGCAGGGCGGGCATGCCCTTGCCGCGCAGGCGCATCTGCTTGCCGGTCTGGCTGCCCGCGGGCACCTTCACCCGGCTCATGCCGCCGTCGATTGTCGGCACCTCCACCTCGCCGCCCAAGGCCGCGGTCGCCACCGACACCGGCACCCGGCAGAACAGGTTCACGCCGTCTCGCTGGAAGATCGCGTGCTCGCGCACCTCGATGAAGATGTAAAGATCGCCCGAGGGTCCGCCGCGCAGACCGGCCTCCCCCTCGCCCGCCAGACGGATGCGCGTTCCGGTTTCCACCCCCTTGGGGATGTTCACCGACAGCGAGCGTTCCTTTTCCACCCGACCGACGCCGTGGCAGACCTTGCAGGGGTTCTTGATGATCTGGCCCAGACCGTTGCAGGTCGGGCAGGTGCGTTCCACCGTGAAGAAGCCCTGCTGCGCGCGCACCTTGCCCATGCCGGCGCAGGTGGGGCAGGTTACGGGTTCCGCCCCGCCTTCGGCGCCCGTGCCGTGGCAGGCGTCGCAGGCGGTGGAGGATGGCACGTCGATCGTCTTCTGCGACCCGAGGAACGCCTCTTCCAGCGAGATGCGGAGGTTGTAGCGCAGGTCCGACCCGCGCTGCACGCGGCTGCGGGCCTGCCCGCGGCCCATGAAGTCGCCGAACAGATCCTCGAACACGTCCGAGAAGGCCGATCCAAAATCGCCCTGCTGGCCATAGCCGCCGCCCTGGCGCGGGCCGCCCATGCCGCCTTCAAAGGCCGCATGACCGAAGCGGTCGTAGGCCGCCTTCTTGTCGGCGTCCTTCAGGACGTCATAGGCCTCGTTCACTTCCTTGAACTGCGCTTCCGCCTCCGGATTGGCCGCGTTGCGGTCCGGGTGCAGTTCCTTGGCCTTGGTGCGGTAGGCCTTCTTCAGCTCCTCGGCCGAAGCGCCCTTGGCGACACCAAGCACATCGTAATAGTCACGTTTTGCCATTCGGGGTCCTCTATGAGGCGAGGCGGCCCGTTCCCGGACCGCCCCTCCCTTACATCCGATCCCGGAGGATCATTTGCGCTTGTTTTCGCCAAGGTCCTCGAAGTCGGCGTCGACGATGCCTTCATCGTCGGCCGCACGAGGCGCGTCCTCGCCACCTTCCTCGGCCGCCTGGGCCTTGTAGATGGCCTCACCCAGACGCATGGACGCCTCGGTCAGGTTCTGGATCGCGCCCTTGATCTTGCCGGCGTCGTTCGTGGCCAGCGCGTCTTCCAGCGCCGTGATCGCGAACTCGATCGCCTCCACGGTGGACGGGTCCACCTTGTCGCCGTGATCCGCAATGGACTTCTTGGTCGAATGGACAAGGCTTTCGCCCTGGTTCTTCACCTCGACCAGCTCGCGACGGGCCTTGTCGCCCTCGGCGTTGGCTTCGGCGTCCTTGACCATCTTCTCGATGTCCTCGTCCGACAGACCGCCCGACGCCTGGATCGTGATGTTCTGCGACTTGCCGGTGCCCTTGTCCTTGGCGGACACGGAGACGATGCCGTTGGCGTCGATGTCGAAGGTCACCTCGATCTGCGGCATGCCGCGCGGGGCCGGCGGAATGTCCTCGAGGTTGAACTGGCCGAGCATCTTGTTGTCGGCCGCCATCTCGCGCTCACCCTGGAAGACCCGGATGGTGACCGCGTTCTGGTTGTCTTCCGCCGTGGAGAACACCTGCGACTTCTTCGTCGGGATCGTGGTGTTGCGGTCGATCAGGCGGGTAAAGACACCGCCCAGCGTCTCGATGCCGAGGCTCAGCGGGGTCACGTCCAGCAGGACCACGTCCTTCACGTCGCCTTGCAGCACGCCGGCCTGAATGGCGGCGCCAAGGGCCACGACCTCATCGGGGTTCACGCCCTTGTGGGGCTCTTTCCCGAAGAACTTCGTCACTTCCTCGATGACCTTGGGCATGCGGGTCATCCCGCCGACCAGAACCACCTCGTCGATGTCCGAAACCGACAGGCCGGCATCCTTCAGCGCGGCCTGGCACGGCTTGATCGAGTTCTTGATCAGGTCGTTCACAAGGCTTTCCAGCTTCGCACGGGTCAGCTTCATGACCATGTGCAGCGGCGTGCCGGTGTTGCGGTCCATGGAGATGAACGGCTGGTTGATCTCGGTCTGCTGGCTGGAGGACAGCTCGATCTTGGCCTTCTCGGCGGCTTCCTTCAGACGCTGAAGGGCCATCTTGTCGGCGGTCAGGTCGACGCCATGCTCTTTCTTGAACTCGTCAGCCAGATACTGGACGATCCGCATGTCGAAGTCCTCGCCGCCAAGGAACGTGTCCCCGTTGGTCGATTTCACTTCGAACAGGCCGTCGTCGATCTCAAGGATCGTGATGTCGAAGGTGCCGCCGCCAAGGTCGTAGACGGCGATGGTCTTCGTGTCCTTCTTGTCCAGACCGTAGGCCAGTGCGGCCGCGGTCGGCTCGTTGATGATGCGCAGCACTTCAAGGCCGGCGATCTTGCCCGCGTCCTTGGTGGCCTGACGCTGAGCGTCGTTGAAATACGCGGGCACCGTGATGACGGCCTGCGTGACGGATTCGCCCAGATAGGATTCCGCGGTTTCCTTCATCTTCTGCAGGATGAAGGCCGAGATCTGCGAGGGCGAGTACTTATCGCCGCGCACTTCAACCCAAGCGTCGCCGTTGCCGCCATCCACGATGGAATAGGGAACCAGCTTCTTGTCCTTGGTCACCTCGGCGTCCGTCGTGCGACGGCCGATCAGGCGCTTCACGGCGAAGACGGTGTTGGAGGGGTTGGTCACGGCCTGGCGCTTGGCGGGCTGGCCCACAAGGCGTTCGCTGTCCGTGAAACCGACGATGGAGGGCGTCGTGCGCGCCCCTTCGGAGTTCTCGATCACGCGGGGTTGCGCGCCGTCCATGATGGCGACGCAGCTGTTGGTCGTCCCAAGGTCGATCCCGATGACTTTGGCCATATTCATGCACCTCTACTTGCGGCGATATTATGAGGTCCAGGTCCGTACACGGCCCCTGGCCCCGATCCCAGATGCGGCCGACCGGGGCGGACGCCCCATCCGGCTACGGTTCGGTATATAAGGAGGGCGTTTTGGGGCTGCAAGCGTCACGCCCGTGTGAAGTCAGGGGAAATTCGTTCGAAACCCGTCCATCGCCTCCACCAGCGCCTGGCTGATGCCGGGTTCCGACAGCGCGTGGCCCGCCATCGGAACCATGTGCAGGTCCGCCCCGCCCCATCCCGCCGCCAGCCGCCGGGCCGACACGGGCGGGCAGATCATGTCCAGCCGCCCCTGCACGATGACGGCGGGCAGATGTTCGATCATGCGGCGGTTGCGCAGGATCCATTCGTCGCCGTCCAGAAAGCAGCGATGGGTGAAATAGTGGTTCTCCAGCCGGGCGAAGGTGCGGGCGTAATCGGAGGGCGCCTCTCCGGGCACCCCGTCATACTGGACCGACGCCAACGCGTTTTCCCAGTTGGCCCACAGCCGGCCCATCCGCGCTTCCTCGGCCCGGTCGCCGGAAAACAGGCGGCGGTGATAGGCCGCGATCAGGTCCCCGCGCTCCGCCTCGGGGATGGGGGCGACGAACCGCTCCCACATCTCGGGGAAGAAGCGCGCGGCGCCCCCGCCATAGAACCACTCGAGTTCGGCCTGCGAGCCGAGGAACACGCCGCGCAGCGCCAGTGCGCGCACCCGCTCGGGATGGGTGATGGCATAGATCAGCGCCAGCGTGGCGCCCCAGCTTCCGCCGAACAGGATAAACCGCTCGATCCCCAGCCGGTCGCGAAGGCGTTCGATGTCGGCGATCAGGTGCCAGGTGGTGTTGGCCTCCACCTCGGCGGTGGGGCGGGACCGGCCGCAGCCGCGCTGGTCGAACATCACCACGCGGTAATGGGAGGGGTCGAAGAAGCGCCGCATGGTGGGCGAACAGCCGCCCCCCGGGCCGCCATGCAGGACCAGAACCGGCACGCCTTCCAGGTGGCCCGACTGCTCCACATAGATCTGGTGGCCGTCGCCAACCTCCATCATCCGCTGATCGAACGGCTCGATCGGCGGATAAAGGGTGCCGCCTGCGCGTTTTTGGCCTGATCTGTGATCCATCACCGGCCTATATAGCGGGAAGCCCCGCGCTGTCGCGCCAAAAAGCAGGAGTTTGCGATGACCACCACGATCGACGCCGCCGAGGTCGCGAAGTTCGAAGCGATGGCCGCCGAATGGTGGGACGTGAACGGCAAGTTCAAGCCGCTGCACCAGATGAACCCCTGCCGTCTGGACTACATCACCGGCCAGATCGCGATGGAGTTCGACCGCGACCTGACCGCCGCCCTTCCCTTTGAAGGGCTCCGCATCCTCGACATCGGGTGCGGTGGCGGTCTTTTGTCCGAACCGATGGCGCGGCTGGGGGCCACGGTGGTGGGCGCCGACGCCGCCCCGCGCAACATCCCCGTGGCGCAGCTGCACGCCGAACAGTCGGGCCTGTCCATCGATTATCGCCACACCACGGCCGAGGCGATGGCCGAGGCGGGCGAACAGTTCGACGTCGTTCTGAACATGGAGGTGGTGGAGCATGTGGCCGATCCGGCCGCCTATCTGCGCGCCTGTCACGATCTGCTGCGGCCGGGCGGGCTGATGATCTGCTCCACCCTGAACCGGAACGCGAAAAGCTTCGCCATGGCCATCGTGGGGGCCGAATGGGTCATGCGCTGGCTTCCGAAGGGCACGCATGACTGGAAGAAGTTCATCACCCCGGACGAGCTTTACGCCCTTCTGCGCGGCGCGGGGCTGGACCCGGTGGACCGCAAGGGCATGGTCTTCAACCCCGTGGGCTGGTCGTGGAGCCTGTCGCCCCGCGACCTGTCGGTGAACTACGTCACGGCCAGCGTCCGCCGCTGATCCCTGCCGGGGGCCTCACAGCCCCCGGATCGCCGCCTGCGCCGTGCGGTAGCGGGCATGGCCTTCGTCGAAGGCGTCCTTTAGCGCGGCCACCGGCGTGAATTCCCGTGCCACGGGCGGCAGGGTCAGCACGTCAGTGCCCGCGCCTGTGGCCGCCATCAGCGCCAAGCGCGCCGCCCCGAAGGCCCCGCCGAAATCGCCCGCCGCGGGCAGGCTGACCGGCACGTCCAGCGCGGTTGCAATGGCCGACAGCCAGTAGTCCGACCGCGTGCCGCCGCCCACGGCCAAGAGCGTCTCCAGCCGCGTGCCGGTGGCGCCCAGCGCGTCGCGGCAGTCGCGCAGGGCGAAGGTCACGCCCTCCAGCACCGCGCGGGTGCCGGCGGCGCGGTCCGTCGCATGCTCCAACCCCAGAAGGGCGCCCCGGATGCCCGCGTCGTTCAGGGGCGTCCGTTCCCCGCCCAGATAGGGCAGGAACAGGGGCCGGCCGGGCGCTTCCAGCGGGCCCAGTTCCTGCGCAAGGGCTGCGGCGCCCTGCCCCACCATGCCGGCATACCAGTTAAGCGAATCCGTGGCCGACAGGATCACCCCCATCTGGTGCCACGCATTCGGCAGCGCGTGGCAGAAGGTGTGCACCGCCGTCGCGGGATCGGGCGCATAGCCTTCGGTCGCCGCGAACAGCACGCCCGAGGTTCCCAGCGACACGAACGCCTCCCCCGCACGCACCACGCCCACCCCCACGGCCGAGGCGGCGTTGTCCCCGCCGCCGCCCGCCACGACCACGCCCGACGGCAGGCCGAAGCGCCCCGCAAGTTCGGCCCGCAGCGTGCCCGAGGCTTCGGACCCCTCCACCAGGCGCGGCATGTGTTCGCGCCCCAGATCCGTCGCGCCCAGAAGCGCGTCCGACCAGTCGCGCGCGCCCGTGTCCAGCCAGGATGTGCCGGCCGAATCCGACATGTCGCCCACATGCTCGCCCGTCAGCCACAGGCGCAGATAGTCCTTGGGCAGAAGGACCTTGTCGACCTTTGCCCGCAATTCGGGTTCGTGCCGCGCCATCCACACCAGCTTGGGCGCGGTGAAGCCGGGGAACACGATGTTGCCGCTGATGGCGCGGAAGCGGGGATCGGCGTCCAGCGCCGCGGCCTCGGCATGGGCGCGGGTGTCGTTCCACAGGATCGCGGGGCGCAGCACGCGGTCGGCCGCGTCCAGCGTCACGGCGCCATGCTGCTGGCCCGACAGGCCGATGCCGCGCACGCCCGACAGGTCTTCCGACCCCAGCGCGGTCAGCACCGCCTCGGCCGCGGCGATCCAGGCGGCGGGGTCCTGTTCGGACCAGCCGGCCTGCGGGCGCTGCACGGTCAGCGGCGCGGTGGCTTCCGCCACGACGCGCTGGTTGTCGTCGATCAGCACCCCCTTGATGCCCGAAGTGCCCAGATCCAGACCGATATACATGACAATCCCCGTCCCGTTTGCCGGACCCTTATCACGATTGGCGCGGTTCTTGCCAATCCCGGCTCTGCGTCGTTGTCGACTTGGCGCCAAGCTGCAATAGTTACGCACAGCAAAGAAGAACGGGGACGATCGTGGCAGGAATTCGCGCGCTGACGCTGGCCGCCGCCTTGGGACTTACGGCCACCGGGGGCGCGCAGGCGCTGGACCGGGTCGTGTTCCAGGTGGCCGGCAATGACAGGGATCTGACGGAGACGCTGCGCAACGCGTCCCTGACCGCCGAGGTGGCCGAGGACCCTGACCGCGCGGACGAGCTGTTTGGCGCGGCGCAGGCCGATTACGGCCGCCTGATCGGGGCGATGTATGCCGTGGGCCGCTATTCCCCCGTCATCAACATCACCATCGACGGGCGCGAGGCGGCGAACATCGCCCCGCTGAACGCCCCCCCGGCCAACCGCATCCGCGAGATTCGCATCCTGGTCGATCCGGGCCCGGAATTCCGGTTCTCGCGTGCCGTGGTGACGCCCTATGTGGAAGGCACCGAATTCCCCGACGGCTTCCGCGCGGGCGAAGTGGCCGAATCGGGCCTGATCGCCGACGCCGCCCAAGCGGGCGTGGAAGGCTGGCGCGAAGCGGGCCACGCCAAGGCCGACATCGCGCAGGAACGCATCATCGCCGACCACCGCCGCGACACCCTGTCGGCCGAGTTGAGCGTGAACCCCGGCCCCCGCCTGCGCTTCGGCCCCATGACTGTGCAGGGCCAGAAGCGGATGAGCCCCCGGCGGATCGAAAAGATTGCAGGCCTGCCCGAGGGAGAGGTTTATTCCCCCGAGGATCTGGACACCGCCGCCAACCGCCTGCGCCGCACCGGCATCTTCACCTCCGTCACCATGACGGAAGGCAACGTGCAATATCCCGACCTTCTGCCCATCACGACCACGGTGGTGGAACAGCTGCCCCGCCGCTACAGCATCGGGGCCGAGATCTCCTCCTCCGAGGGCGCCTCGCTCACCAGCTACTGGATGCACCGCAACCTTCTGGGCGGGGGGGAGAACCTGCGCGTGGACGCGGCCGTGGAAAACATCGGCTCCCAGAATTCCGGCATGGACTACTCGCTGGGCGTCACGCTGACACGGCCTGCCACGCCCGACGCCGACACCACCGCCGGCGTCAACGCCGAGATCTTCCACGAGGACGAAGAGGACTTCACCTCGGACGGCTTCAACCTGGGCCTGTCCTTCAACCGGATCGTCACGGACCAGCTGTCGACCAGCCTTGGCATCACCTACCGCCAGTCAGACGTGAAGGACGATCTGGGCGAATACACCTTCAAGACGCTGGCCCTGCCACTGGGCGTCATCTGGGATTCGCGCGACAACGACCTGGACGCGACCGAGGGCTTCTATGCCAATGCCAACGCCGAACCCTTCGCGGGCGCGGGCGACGCCGATTCGGGCTTCCGCGCCACCGTGGACGCACGGGGCTATTACAGCCTTGGCACCCCGCGCAAGGTGACCTTCGCGGGCCGCGTGCAGGCGGGCCAGGTCTTCGGCACAGACCTTCTGAACACGCCGCGCGACTATCTCTTCTATTCGGGCGGCGGCGGCACCGTGCGGGGCCAGCCCTACCAGTCGCTGGGCGTCTATCCGATCGACGGGGACGACGACTACAAGATCGGGGGCGCGGCCTTCCTCGCCGCCTCGGTGGAGGCGCGGGTGATGGTGACGAAGAACATCGGCGTGGTGGGCTTCTTCGACGCGGGCCAGGTGGGCGCCAACGACTTCACCAACATGGACGAACAGTCCGGCGCGGGTCTGGGCATCCGCTACAACACCGGCGTGGGGCCGATCCGCTTTGACGTGGCCTCGCCCGTGTCGGGCGGCACGGGCGAAGGCGTGCAGATCTACGTGGGCATAGGGCAGGCATTCTGATGCGCAAGCTATTCATCCTCTTCGTTGCCGTCCTGCCCTGCACCGCGCTGGCGCAGGATCAAGGCGGCGAGGCCGACCGCGGCTGGCTGGAAGGCATCATCGAGGACAACCTGTCCTCGTCCGGGCGGCAGGTGAACATCGTCGGGTTCGAGGGGGCGCTGTCGTCGCGCGCCACGCTGGACGAGCTGACCATCGCCGATGACGAAGGCGTCTGGCTGACCCTGCGGGACGTGGTGCTGGACTGGAACCGGTCCGCCCTGCTGCGCGGCCGGGTGGAGGTGTCGGAGCTGACGGCGGGCGACATCATCGTGGCCCGCGCCCCCGTGGCGCCAGAAGGTCTGGAGGCCGCCCCCTCGCCCGAGGCGTCGCCCTTCTCCCTTCCCGACCTGCCGGTGTCGATCAACATCGGCCGCATCGCGACGGACCGCCTGGAACTGGGCGCGCCCCTGCTGGGCGAACCGGTGGTGGCCGCGCTGAACGGCGTGCTGGTGCTGGGCGGCGGCGAAGGCGGCGTGACCTTGGACGCCCGCCGCATCGACGACGGCCCCGCGCTGAACCTGCGGCTGAACGCGAGCTTTGCCAACGAAAGCCGGCAGCTGGTCACCGACCTGACCCTGCACGAGGATGCCAACGGCCTCGTGACGCGCAAGCTGGGCCTGCCCGGCGCCCCCTCCGTCGACCTGACGGTAAACGGCACCGCCCCCATTGACGATTTCACGGCCCAGATCACCCTGGCCACGGACGCGCAGCCGCGTCTGGCGGGGCAGGTCACGATCCAGGCCCCCTCCACCGGCCCGATGGGCTTTGGCGCGAACCTGTCGGGCAACGCGGCCCCGCTGTTCCTGCCTGATTATGCCGAGTTCTTTGGCGACAATCTGGCCCTGCAGGTGCAGGGCACGCGGGACGGCGGCGTTCTGGACATCCCTTCCCTGTCGCTGGTGGCGCAGCAGCTGCAACTGAACGGCGCGGTGACGGTGGGGGCCGACGGCCTGCCCACCCGCGTCAATTTGAAAGGCCGCATCGCCGCGCCCGATGGCGATCCGGTGCTGCTGCCCCTGACGACCGAACAGGAAACGCGGGTGCAGTCGGCCGATCTGGACGTGCAGTTCGACGCCAGCCAGTCCGAGGATTGGCGCGGCGACATCCGTATCGCCGGGCTGGACCGCGCCGATTTTGATGCCGACACGCTGGCGCTGACGGGCACGGGCCGCATCACGGGCGGCAACCTGAAGCAGGTGACGGCGGATCTGGATCTGGCCGCCACCGGCCTTGTGGCCGCCGATCCCGGCCTGAACGCGGCCCTCGGCCCGCAGGTGACGGGCGCCGCCCAGATCGAATGGGCGCAGGGTGAGGATGGGCTTCAGATCCCGTCCCTGACGCTGGACGGGGCCGATTACGGGTTGCAGGCGAACGCCGTGATCCAGGGCCTGTCCACCGGCATGACGGTCACCGGGGACGCCAAGGCGCAACTGGGCGACCTGACCCGCTTCGCCACCATCGCCGGTCGCCCCCTGTCGGGCGCGGCCGACGCGACCGTGCAGGGCCGCTACACCGTGCTGGAAGGCGGCTTCGATGCCGTGGCCGACATCGCGGGCACGGATTTGACGGTGGGCATCCCGCAGGTCGACGGCCTCTTGGCCGGCCAATCCACCCTGCATCTGTCGGCCTTGCGCGACACCGCCGGCACCCGCATACGGGAGCTTGAGGTGAACGCGCAGGACCTGTCGGCCACGGCAGAGGGCCTGATCTCCAGCACCGGCAGCGACCTGACCGCGAATGTGGAGGCCCGCGACCTTGGCGTCCTTGGCCCGCAATACGGGGGCCGCGCCACGGCGCAGATGGCCTTCACCGGCACCACGACCCAAGGCGACCTGCGGCTGACCGCCGACGGCACCGACATCCGCACCGGCATCGCCGAGGCGGACGGGCTGCTGCGCGGCGCATCGACCATCCGTCTGGACGCGGCGCTGGAAAACGGCGCGGCCGTGATCCGCGAGGCCGCCGTCAACGGCAACGCCATGACCCTGACCGCCGAAGGGCGCGTGGCACAGGCCGGCAGCGACGTGACGGCGCGGCTGAACCTGTCGGACCTGTCCGTGATCGGCGGGCAATATGGCGGCGCGGTCGACACCACGCTAGCCTTCACCGGCACCCCGCAGAACGGGCAGGTGACGGTGGACGGCACGGCGCGCAACATCCGCGTCGCGCAGGATCAGGCGAACCAGCTTCTGCGCGGGGACTCCACCATCTCGGCCGCGGCGACGCTGGTGAACGGGCGCGTGGTGATCGACCGGGCCAACGTGCAGAACCCGCAGGTGACGCTGAACGCGACCGGCACCCCGATCGAGGGCGGGCAGCAGCTGGACCTGACGGCACGGCTGGCCAATCTTGGCCTGCTGGTGCCCCAGTTCCCCGGGCCGGTGTCGGTGTCGGGCACGGTGGCGCAGCGCGCGGCCGGCTATGACCTGAACCTGTCGGCGCAGGGGCCGGGCGGCATCGACGCCCGCGCCAATGGCAGCGTGGCCGCCGGCTTCGGCAGCGCCAACCTGTCCCTGACCGGATCGGCGCAGGCGGCGCTGGCCAACGTGTTCCTGTCGCCCCGCAGCGTGAACGGCCCGGTCCGCTTCGACCTGCGCGTGAACGGCCCGCTGGCGCTGGAATCGGTCACTGGCACGGTGCGGGCGGACGGCCTGCAACTGGTCGATCCTAGCACGAACATCGCGCTGAACGCGATCAACGCCACCGTCAACCTAAACGGCAGCACGGCGCGCATCGACGCCTCGGCCGCGCCCGAGGAAGGGGGCCGCATCACCGCCAATGGCACGATCGGTCTGGCCGACCCCTACACCGCCGATCTGACCGTGAACCTGAGCCGGGCCGTCTTCAGCGACCCGTCGCTGTTCCGCACCATCGCGGGGGGGCAGGTGCGTCTGGTCGGCCCGCTGGCCGGCAACGGCCGCATCACCGGCCGCATTGCGCTGGAGGAGACGGAGGTTCAGGTGCCGTCGGGCGGCTTCGGATCGGACGGCACCCTGCCGGGGCTTCAGCACGTGAACGAACCGGCCTCCGTCCGCACCACCCGCGCCCGCGCCGGTCTGGACGAGCCGGAGGATGAAGGCTCGGGCGCCAGCGGCCCCGGGCTGGGTCTGGACCTGACCATCGCCGCCCCGAACCAGATCTTCATCCGCGGCCGCGGCCTTGACGCCGAACTGGGCGGAGAGTTGCGGCTGACCGGCACCACGTCGAACATCGTCCCCGTGGGCGCGTTCGAACTGGTGCGCGGACGTCTGGACATCCTTGGCCGCCGCCTGAACCTGACCGAGGCGACGCTGTCGCTGGAAGGCAACTTTGTCCCGATCCTGCAGGTCACCGCATCGAGCGAGAACAACGGCGTGACCAGCTTCGTCAACATCACGGGTGCGGCGAACGATCCGGAGGTGACCTTCACCTCCAACCCCGAACTGCCGCAAGAGGAGGTGCTGGCCCAGCTGCTGTTCGGGCGTGACATCTCCTCCATCTCTCCGCTGCAGGCGGCGCAGCTGGCCAACGCGGTGGCGACGCTGGCGGGACGTGGCGGCGAAGGGATCGTGGGCAACCTGCGCAAGAACTTCGGGCTGGACGATCTGGACGTGACCACCAACGACACGGGCAGCGCCTCCGTGCGGGCGGGCAAGTACATCTCGGACAAGGCCTACACGCAGGTGGAGGTGGACGCGCAGGGGCAAAGCGAGATCAGCCTGAACCTCGACGTGTCGAAAAGCCTGACGGTGCGCGGATCGACCGGCACCGGCGAAGGCAGCACCGGCATCGGCCTGTTCTGGGAACGCGACTACTGAGTCACAGCCGGCGAAGGGCGGCGCGATCGGCATCGACCGCCGCCCCCAGCAGGATCGCAAAGCCCGACAGGTACATCCACATCAGAAGGGCGATCACCGCCCCGATGGACCCGTAGACCTGGTTGTAGCTGTGGAAGTTCGACAGGTAGAAGACGAACCCGCGCGACACCAGCGCCCACAGGACCACGGCCGTCACGAGGCCGGGCGTGAAGATCGGGCGCCGTTCGCCCTTCGGCCGGTTGGGGCCAAGGCGATAGACCAGCGCGATTCCGAACACGACCAGCGCCAGCCCCAGACCGAAGTTCAGGTATTCCAGAAGCAGCCCCGCCACCGGGCCCAGCGGCAGATACCGGATGATGACGGGCACCACCACCGCCAGCGTCATCGCCGCCAGCACGATCCCCACCAGCGTGCAGGTGAGGATCAGCGAGCGGACCGTGTGCATCACCCCGCCCCGCTGCGGCAGGTGGTGGACGGAGTTGATGCCCGAGATGAGCGCCGACACCCCCGCCCGCGACGACCACAGCGCCAGCATGACCGACACGAAGGTGGCCCAGCCCAGATCGCGGGAATTGGCCGCCAGCAGCGTTTCCACCTGTTCCGAGATCAGGCGGAAGGCGTCCGTGGGCAGGAAATCCTGCGTCGCGGCCAGTTGCCCGCGGATGACCGTGGGATCGGCGGCAAAGCCCCAGATCGCGATGACCATGGCCACCGCCGGAAAGATCGACAGAAGGCCATAGAACGACATCCCGGCCGAGATCATGAAGAGATCCGCGACCTCGATCCGTTTCTGAAGGCGCAGAAGCCAGCGCCAGGTGGAATGCCAATGTGTCATCCCACCTGCTTAGGGCCGGGGCCGCCTGCGGGCAACGCTCAGAACGTGCGTGCGACGCGCAGTGCGACGCCCAGGCCACGGTCGGCGTCGGCGCGGTCCAGATCGTAGGACTGGTAGAGCACGTCGCCTGTCACGCTGAGGCCGTTCCAGGATTTCGTGGCCCCCACCCGCGCCACGGCCCCGTCCACGGCGGTGGAGGACAGGCGGTGATCGTCCCGCCCCGTGACGTTGATGTCGTGCCAGCCCACGGACCAGTGCACGGCCACCTGCGGCAGCGCGTGTTCGACCTGCAGCTGCACCATGCGCCCATCCGTGTCCAAGGGCAGCCCCATGACGTCGCCGTGGTGGGTGTAGCCGGCCGGATAGGACCCGTTGGTATAGGCCGTGCCCGGCCCGCAATTGCCGTTCTCGGTGTCCGAAATCTCGGTCGTGGCGCCTTCCAGCGTGACGGTGGTCGGCACGCCCCAGACCTGACCCTTCCCCTCGATCCCGCCCAGATACATGAAGCAGGAGGGCAGGCCCCCGGCCTCGTCCTCTCCGATCGCTTGGACATACAGGCGGAGGGGGGCCACGCTGTCAGGCAAGGCATAGGACAGGCCCAGACCGGCCAGCTGGTTCGCGTCCGACCCCGCCCCCTCGTTCGAGCCGCCGCCCAGGGCGTCGGACAGTGACGAGGAGCCTGCGCCGTATTGCGCCACGCGCACCAGATCGATCTCCAGCCCCGGGGTGGGCTGCAGCTGGAACCGCATGCCCAGAAGGTTCACGTCCTCCTCCCCCTCGGCCTCGGTCCGGCCCAGAAAGACCTCCCCGCTCCACGGTCCCAGCCAGGACAGAAGCGGCGTGTCAAAGCGCGAAAAGCCGTCCTTGCGGATATAGGCCGAAGCGAAGGGCCGCGCGTTGTCCGACAGGATCAGGGAGTTAAAGCGCGACGGCGACCATTGACGGTCCACCGCGCCCACGCCGAACGCGAATTCGCCCACCCGCGCTTCGGCGAAACTGTGGTCCAGCCGCAGCCCTTCGCCGTCATCCTCGGCCGACAAGGTCAGGTCAAGGGACAGGCGATCCGTCTTGCGGGCATAGGACACGCCCCCCGCGGCATGATCCGCAAAGCCCAAGCTCTGGCGCTGGCCCAGAATCGGGTTCGTGGAGCCGCCCGCGAACACGGTCCAGCGGTCCTGCGCGAACGCCGCCGGAGCCATGACGCAGAGCGCCCCTGCCAAAGCCAGAGTCTGTTTCGCACGCATTGTCACCGTCCGTCTTGTTGTTGGTTGCGGCCGACCTGACAGGCCGGCCGGGAAAATGTCTAGGCCGTGCTGGCCAGGGGAACCTCGTCCTCCGGCCGGAATCCTTCGACCCAGCGGGCCAGAAGCGGCAGCACCGCCGCCTCGTCCCCGGCGGCCAGCAGGTTGCGCAGGCTGCGCAGGGCCAGCGCCATCTCCGCCTCGGACAGGCAGGATTCGCGGGCGCGCAGGATCTTGGGGTGGGGCGTGGCCAGCAGCCCGTTGCCCAGCAGCAGTTCCTCGTGCAGCTTTTCGCCGGGGCGCAGGCCGGTCACCACGATCTCGATGTCGCCGTCCGGGGTGTCGGCGTCGCGCAGGGTGCAGCCGGCCGCCTCGATCATCTGGCGGGCCAGCTCGCCGATGCGGACCGGCTCGCCCATGTCCAGAACGAACACCTCGCCCCCGCAATCCTGCCCCGAAAAGGCGCCGGCCAGCATCACCAGACGCGCGGCCTCGGTGATGGTCATGAAGAAGCGCGTGACATCGGGATGCGTCAGGGTCACGGGGCCGCCGCGGGCGATCTGGTCGCGGAACAGCGGAATGACCGAACCGGAGGAGCCGAGCACGTTGCCGAACCGCACCATGGAGAACACGGTCCCCGCCGAGCGCGCCGCCAGATCCTGCACCACCATCTCGGCCAGGCGCTTGGACGCGCCCATCACGCTGGTGGGCCGCACCGCCTTGTCGGTGGAGATGAGGATGAACCGCTCCACCCCCGCATTGCGCGCGGCCTCGGCAAAGCTGCGGGTCCCCAGCACGTTGTTGGCAAGGCCGGCCAGCGGGTTCGCCTCCACCAGCGGCACGTGCTTGTAGGCGGCGGCGTGGAACACGACCTCCACCCCGTAGCGGCGCATCACCATCTGCGTCAGGCGCGTGTCGGTGACGGTGCCCAGAACGGGCACGATCTCCACCTTCAGGTCGCGGGCGACGTCGCGCAGGTCGCGGTCGATGGCGTAAAGGGCGTATTCCGACACCTCGAACAGAACAAGGCGGCGGGGGCGTGCGGTCAGAAGCTGGCGGCACAGTTCCGACCCGATGGAGCCGCCGGCCCCTGACACCAGAACGACGCGGTCGGTGTAGGTGGCGGCGCCTTCGGGACGGATGGGATCCACGATCGGGCGGTTCAGGAAACGGCCCGGGGTGACGGGGGCCAGATGGTCGACCAGCGCCTCCTCCCCCACCAGCTGGGCAAAGGAGGGCAGGGTCATGACCTTCAGGCCCTGATCCTCCAGCCGCCGGGCCAGTTGCACCTGCCGCGCGGGCGATGCCGAGGGCATGGCCAGAAGCACGCGGCTGACATTGCGGCGGCGCGCCAGCGTGCCGATTCGGTCCGGCGCCACAACGCGAAGACCCGAGATCGAGAGGCCCTGAAGTGCGGCGTTGTCGTCTACGAACCCCACCGGCACAATCGTAGGGTGCGGGCGCAGGGCGGCCGCCAGCTGCACGCCCGTGGTGCCCGCGCCATAGATCAGCACCCGGTTCTGGGGCCGACCCTGCCGCAGCACCCGCCGCAGCAGCGCCAGCATCGCGAACCGGGTGCCAACGGACATGAGGAACCATAGGATGCCCAGAAGGATCGCCACCGTCGGGCCCAGCGGCTTGCCCTGCACGATCAGCCCCAAGAAGGAGGCCATCGACAGCAGGGCCGCTGTGCCGCTCACCACCGTCACGCCCTGCGTTTCGATGGCCTTCAGCTGGATGCGGTGCAAGCGCGTCAGCATCGACAGGACGGCGGCCAGAACGGCCACGGCTGGAAGAACGACCGGCAGCACCGCCTGCGCGGCGGGCGGGACGTGGCCGTCATGGACCAGTGCCAGCGCTGCCAACAGGGCTAAGGGTGCCAGCGCCGCATCCACGCCCAGAAGGACCGCCTGTTTCTGCGGACGGTTCATCGCCTCGACAAGGCGAAAGGCGTATTCACGCAGGGCGGACATTCGCGGCGGCCTCCGGGCTTCGCCGCAACAATTGCGACACGGAGGTTAACGCCGGGTTAATTATAAGTTAATTCCGTAGGGTCACCCCCGCCGCAGCACGCGCTGCAAGGTCGCCGCCATCAGCGCCATGTCCAGCCGCAGCCCTGCGTGGCGCTGGTAGATCAGGTCCAGCCGGGCCTTGCGCGGGATGGACCGGCGGCAATAGACCGCATCCGTTTCCTCGGGCGTAGTGCAGGCCGACAGGATCCGCTCCTCGAACCGGTGGATGTAGAGGGAGGCGAGACCGGTGATGCCCGGACGGCTGCGCAGCACCTGCGCGTAAAGGTTCGGGAACCGTTCCACATACTGGCGCAGGGGCGGGCGGGGGCCCACAAAGCTCATGTCGCCGCGCAGCACGTTCCAGAGCTGCGGGATTTCGTCCGCGCGGGTCTTGCGCAGGATCTGGCCGAGGGGGGAAATGCGATCGGCCTTGTCGCCGCCGGACACCCCGGCCTCTCCCGGCCCGGCGGGGCGCATGGTGCGCAGCTTCCACAGGGCGAAGGGCTGGCCGGGGGCCTTCATCCGTTCCGCCACATAGAACAGCGGCCGCCCTTCCAGCACCAGCAGCGCCAGGCACAGAATCCCGAAAGGCACCGCCAGCACCGCCACCAGCATCAGGACCAGCGCAAGATCGAACAGACGTTTGCGCCGGGTCATCCCCGCCACTCCGCCACCATGCGGACCGGATCGGCGGGGGGCAGCGGGCAGATCGCCTGCAGGCGGCGCGTGTCGAGGCCGACGCGCGGTATGGCGCCGTCGCGCGCCGGCCCGAACCGCCAGGGCAGACGGGCGGCGTCCAGAAGCGCGCCCATGCTGACCGGGGGCGGTTCGGCGATGTTCAGGATGCGCGGCAGATCGGCGGTACCGAACAGATGCGCCAACACCCCTGCCAGCGTGGCGGGCCCGATATAGGATCGGACAGGCCCCGCCGGTCCCACGGGATCCAGCACGACCTCTCCCCTCGCGCGGCCCAAAAGGGCGTCGGCGCCGGCGACGTTTCCAAGACGCAGGATCACGGCCCCACCCGGCAGGGCCTCCATCCGTGCCTTGGCGTGCCCGTAGGCATTCACGGGGGCCATGGGTGCATCCTCGGCAAAATCCTGATCCCCCGCCCCGTAAACGGCGGCCGAAGACATGAGGAACACCCGCGCCCCCCGCCGTGCCCCTTCCGCGATGGCGGCGGCGGCCGTGGTCACGTTGTCCTCCAGCGGACCGGTAGGATTGGTGACGCCCGCAAGGTTCAGGATCGTGCCGCCGCGCCCTTCGGGCCAAGCCTTACCCCGCGCCAGCCAGATCGCGTCGGGCCAGTGCGGGCGCAGAAGGCGGGCCAAGCGTCCGGTCGCTCCGGTGACGATCAGGTCACTCGACATGCTCGAACCGGGTGCGCATCTCGCGCAGAACAGGAAGGACGGCCCGGATCTTCTCGGGGCCCAAGGCGCGGACCACGTCGCCCACGGCCGGGACAATCGCGCTCAGCGCCGCGTCGCGCGCCTGACGGCCGGCGGGGGAGATGGCGACGAACTTCCGCCGCGCGTCGTCCCAGTCCGGTCGGATGTGGACATGGCCCGCCCATTCCAGCTTGGCCAGCGTGTTGGTCATCGCCCCACGCGTGACGCGGAAGGACTTGGCCAGCTGGGCGGGGGTCCGTTCTTCCCCAATACGCGCCAGATGGTTCAGCACACCGAAATGCGACAGCTCCATTCCCTTCGGCAGCACCTTGGAGATGCGGGTGCGGGCAAGCTGATCGGCCATGAACAGCTCGCCAAACAGGGCGACGGCGATGTCGTCGATGCGGTCGGTCACGGGCTCAGGCCAGAAGCGGGTCCAGACCGCCCCGCGCGTCCAGGGCGTGCAGATCGTCCGACCCACCGACATGGACATCGCCCACGAAGATCTGCGGCACCGTGCGCCGCCCGGCGCGTTCGGTCATCTTTGCGCGCAGGTCCGGATCGCGGCTGACGTCGATCTCGGTGAAGGCCACGCCCTTGCGCGCCAGAAGCGCCTTGGCCGCGTGGCAATAGGGGCAGGTGGGCGTGGTGTAGATTTCGACCGTTTTCATGGGAACGCTCCTTCGCTTTCCCTTCGTATCTAGGATCTTTTGTCCACCCGCGCCAGCACCGCCACCGACACGTCGCTGGCACCCGCGTCCAGACAGGCCTCGGCCGCGGCGGCAAGGGTCGCGCCCGTGGTCATCACGTCGTCCACCAGAAGGATGTGGCGCCCCTCCACCTGCGCAGGGCGGCGGACGCGCAGGGCGCCGGTCATGTTCTCGAACCGGCCCTGCCGGTCATGGCCGTCCTGCGTGCCGGTGTGGCGCGTGCGCAGCAGAAGATCGGGCACATGGGCCAGCCCCGCCGACCGCGCCAGCGCCCGGGACAAGAGCGCCGACTGGTTGTAGCGGCGGCGCAGAAGGCGCAGCCAGTGCAGGGGCACCGGCGCCACGATCATGCCGGCCGTCAGGATGGGTTCAGCCGCCCGCGCCATCCAGCGCCCGGCGGGGCGGGCCAGATCCTGCCGGTCGCCATGCTTCAGCGCCAGGATCATGCGGCGGGCGTTCTCGCCATAGGTCAGGGCGGCGCGGCCCTGCGTCCATGGCGGCTGCAGGGTGCGGCAATCGTCGCAGTCGCCCGCCTCCTCCCCCATCGCGGGGGCGCCGCAGCGGTCGCAGACAGGGCCGGAGATGAAGGGCGTGTCGCGCCAGCAGGCGCCGCACAGCCCGTCCGAGCCGATCACCTCGTTGCAGCACAAACAGGTCGGCGGATAGAACAACCGCACCGCCGCTTGCATTCCCATGGCCGCCCCCTCACATCTTTGCGTATGACGCCGCAACTGACCGACCGCCACGCCCTTGCCCTTCACCGCGCCCGCGCCACGCGGGACGCGCTGTTCCTGCACGAGGCGGTGGTGGCAGAAGTGCAGGAAAGACTGATGGAGGTTAACAGAACCTTTACCGACGCGGTTGTCGTGACCCCCTTTCCCGACCTGTGGCCCGGCTTCCGAACGGTTCCGGATGGCGAGGTGCTGGATCTGGCGCCCGAATCGCAAGACCTCGTGATCCACGCCCTGTGCCTGCACTGGGCGGACGATCCGGTCGGGCAGATCGTGCAGGCCCGCCGCGCCCTGCGCCCCGACGGGCTGTTCCTGTGCGCGACCCTTGGCGGCCAGACCCTGCACGAATTGCGGGCCGTTCTGGCCGAGGCGGAGGCTGCGGTCACCGGGGGCCTGTCCCCCCGCGTCGTTCCGATGGGAGAGATCCGTGATCTGGGCGGGCTGATCCAGCGCGCCGGACTGGCCCTGCCCGTGGCCGATTCCGACACCCTGACCGTTCGCTACCGCGACGCGCTGCACCTGATGGGCGATCTGCGGGCCATGGGCGAAACCTCGGCCCTGGCCGAGCGTCCGCGGCATTTCACCCGCCGCGCGGTGCTGCTGGAGGCCGCCGCCCGTTACCAGTCCGCCTTCGCCGACCCTGAAGGCCGCATCCCTGCCACGTTCGAGATCGTGTGGCTGACCGGCTGGGCGCCGCATGAAAGCCAGCCCCAGCCCCTGCGGCCCGGATCGGCCACCCACCGTCTGGCGGACATCCTTCCCAAGCATTGACGCCCCCGCTCAGGCGCGTATCTCCACCTCAGCCAGATTGGAGCCGCGCATGTCCCCCCTGCCCCCGAATCATCCGCCCCTCAAGCCCCGCCGCGTCGGAGTGCTTCTTGCCAATCTTGGCACGCCCGACGGCTACGACTACTGGAACATGCGCCGCTACCTGTCGGAGTTCCTGTCGGACCGCCGGGTCATCGACTATCCCCGCTGGAAGTGGCAGCCGCTTCTGCAGACGGTGATCCTGGCCAAGCGGCCCTTCACCTCGGGCGCGAACTACAAGTCGATCTGGAACCACGACAAGGGCGAAAGCCCCCTGATGACGATCACCAAGGCGCAGACCGCGGCGCTGGCGGCCGAACTGCCCGAGGTGATGGTCGATTTCTGCATGCGCTACGGCAACCCGTCGACCGAATCAAAGGTCCGCGCGATGGTGGAGGCGGGCTGCGACCGGATCCTGTTCGTGCCGCTCTATCCCCAATACGCCGGGGCCACGACCGCGACCGCGAACGACGCCTTCTTTGCCGCGGTGACGAAGATGTTCCGCGCGCCCGCGGTCCGCACCCTGCCCGAATATTTCGAACACCCCGCCTATGTCGCCTCGCTGGCGGAGTCGGTGCAGGAGGCCTGGGACAAGCTCGAATCGAAGCCGGAGGTGCTTCTGGCCTCCTATCACGGGATGCCCAAGCGCTACCTGATGCAGGGCGACCCCTACCACTGCCAGTGCCAGAAGACGACGCGCCTGCTACGCGAGGCGCTGGGCTGGGACAAGGGCATGATCCAGACCACCTTCCAGTCGGTCTTCGGCCCCGAGGAATGGCTGAAGCCCTATACGGTAGAGCATGTGGCCGAACTGGCCCGGCAGGGCAAACGCCACATCGCCGTGATCGCCCCCGCCTTCTCGGCCGACTGCATCGAGACGCTGGAGGAGATCCAGGGCGAGATCCAGGAAGCCTTCCTGCACGCGGGCGGCGAGACCTTCACTTACATCCCCTGCCTGAACGACCGGCCCAGCCACATGTCCGCGCTGGGGCAGATCATCCGCGAACAACTGAAAGGCTGGGTGTAGGAAGGCCGGCGACTGGACTGGCCCCTAAACATGACCGCGTTGTCGCGGATCGTCCGTGAGCAGCGGCAAGGCTAAATGCAGGCGCAAAACAGGGCCACAGGAGTGGCCCAGCCACACGACTGCGCTGGCGCGGATTATTCGCGAACCGCTGCAAGGCTGCTTGTGGGTGGAAGGCATGGCGACACGCCTGCCCAACCACATCCGCGCTGGCGCAGATCATTCACCGGTCGATGGAAGGCTGCGTGGAAGGGAAAGGGACGGGAGGGATGTGCAGCGCAGCCACGTGCCCTCTTGGACAGATGCTTCGGAACCGCCGCAGGCTTGGACCTGACCCGAACGGGACAAAAGGAAAAGGCGGTGGATCGCTCCACCGCCTTTCCCTATGTCGTTTCCTAAAGAATTAGGAAGCAGCGGCAGCAGCCACAACCAGCAGCAGCAGCAGCGGAACAACGACGCCAGCCGAGGACGACGACGTGTTTTCTTCGACGACGGCCGGAGCCATCACCGGCTCCATGACCGGCTCTGCCATGCCGCCAGCGAAAGCGGACGAAGCTGCAACCGAGAGAGCGGCGGCGAGTGCGATTTTCTTCATAATGACCTCCAGATACTGCTCAACGTCTTTTGTTTCAGAGGCGACGTTTTGCATCCAAGACTGTTCCTCGTAATGAAATGCATAAGCATCTCGGGAACGTGAATGCAATCGGGAGGTTCTGGTTCCCGCAAAGACTCGGGTGTGTTGTCAAATTAGCAACACCTGCGTGCCGACTTTCGACAGGCTGTACAGCTCAACGATATGCTCGTTGTAGAGCCCGACGCAACCGTTCGACGACGCGCGGCCGATCTTGCGGGTGTCGTGCGTGCCGTGGATCCGGTAATACTGCCAAGACAGGTAAAGAGCGCGCACACCCAAGGGGTTGTCGGGCGCACCCCCCTGAACGACCTCGGGCCATTCGGGGTTCCGCTCGCGCATGGCGGGGGTCGGGCGCCAGGACGGGTTCTCGCGCATCTCCACCACCTGGGTCTTGCCGCGGCGGGTCAGATCCTCGGACAGGGGGATGGAGCAGGGATAAAGTTTGTAGACCGTCTGGTCTTCCGACCAGAAATGCAGAGCGCGCGACGTCAGGTCGACCAGAATCGCGCCGTTGCGGGTGTTGTCGAAATGCTTGCGCCAGTCCAGCATCCGGAAGCTGGAGATGTTCGAGCGCGTGGTGGCCGACGGTTCCATCTGCGTGGAATTGGCCATGGTGCCCGCCTGCTGGGCCAAAGCCGGCAGCGCAAGGGTGCCCGCGCCCATCGCGGCGGCGGCCCCCAGAAGCGCGCGGCGGTTCAGTTTCACGTCGCTCATCTCAAACTCCTCATTGAACCCGGGTGGGAACGGTGCAGCGCGCAGCATAGCGCCGCGCATGCCCTTGGGCAAATCACGAAGGGGCTGTCACGCAGAGTTGCGTTTGCCCCGCCCCCTGTCGTTCGCTATGTAATGCGCCAGAACCTTCGACGGGACAGTCATGAAACACCTCTCCATCCTTGCGATCTGCGGGGTCGTCGCCCTCTCCGCCTGCTCCACCGGTCCGACGCAGACGGCCGGCAGTCCGCGCCTTTACCGCGTGGAGGCGGGACAGGAGGCCGAGGTCACCTACCGCATGCTCGATTCGGTCAACTCGCTGCGCCAGGCGCGCGGGCTGGCGCCCCTGCAGCTGAACGCGCAGCTGACGGCGGCCGCGGCCACTCATTCGCGCGACATGGCGGTGCAGAACCGCCCGTGGCACTTCGGCTCCGACGGCTCCTCTCCGCTCGTTCGGGCGCAGCGCGCGGGCTACACCGGCACCCTGCTGGGCGAGGACATCGCGGAGACCTATCAGACCGAGATCGAGACGCTGGGCGACTGGATGAAGCAGGTCGGCACGCGCGAGGTCGTCCTGAACCCCGCCGCGACCGATCTGGGCTTTGCCTGGTTCCAGGAGCCGACGGGCAAGCTGTGGTGGACGATCGTCACCGGTTCGGGTGGCGGCGGCTACATGCCCCAGATGGCGATGGCGCAATAAGCGAAAGGCCCCGGAGTTCCGGGGCCTTTTTCATTCAGGGCAGGATCTGGATCACGGTGCCTTCGCGGATCATGGCATAGACGTCCTCGATCTCGGCGTCCGTGACGGCGATGCAGCCGGCCGTCCAGTCCCGTTGCCGCTTGGGCCCCGGCGAATCGCCGTGGATGAAGATGTCGCCCCCCGGCAGCTTGCCGTTGGCCAGCGCGTTGATGCGGTCGTTGGCGTTCGGATAGGACACGCCCAGCGACAGGTGGAAGGCGCTGTTGGGGTTGCGGCGGTCGATGAGGTAGGTCCCCTCGGGCGTCTTGCCGTCGCCTTCGAACTGCTTGTGCCCCTGCGGCTGGAAGCCCAGCGCGATGTCGTAGACCTTCACGACCTGCGACCCGCTGATCATGTACATCTTGCGTTCGGCCTTCTGGACCTGGATCCGCGTGATCGGCGGCCCGTCATAGCTCTTGAATTTCGACGGCGGCTGGTTGGCGCCGCAGGCCGCAAGACCCAGCACAAGTGCCAGCACGACAAGGATTTTCACTGCCCGCATGTTTTTCTGCCATTTCTGGTGTTTTGCGTGAAATACACGCGAATCGTGCCCGCTGCCTAGCGGGGATTCACACGCACCGCTCACCTCCGTGTGAAGCGGGCGGCCAGTTCCACATGCGCGGACCAGCGGAACTGGTCCACGACCTCCACCTCCTCCAGCACGTAACCGGCGGCGATCAGCAGGCGCGCATCGCGGGCGAAGGTGACGGGGTTGCAGGACACCATCGCGATCACGGGCACGGAGGCGCGGGCCAGGGCCTTCACCTGCGCCTCGGCCCCCGCGCGCGGGGGGTCGATGACGACGGCGTCGAAGCGCTTCAGTTCGTCCGGTTCCAGCGGGCGGCGGAACAGGTCGCGCGCCTCGGTCGTGACGCGCTTCAGGCCGGGGGCCGCGCGCCAGCCACGGTCCAGCGCAACGGTCATGGCGGCGTCGCCCTCCACCGCATGAACCTCGGCGTTTTCGGCCAAGGGCAGGGCGAAGGTGCCGGAGCCTGCGAACAGATCGGCCACGCGCTTCGCCGGTCCCACAGACCGGCGGACAAAGGCCAGCAGCGCCGCCTCCCCCGCCGCCGTAGCCTGCAGGAACGCGCCGGGGGGCGGCGACACGCGGGCCGGACCGAAGGCCTGGGCCGGCGGGTTGCGCAGGGCGATGACCTCCCCCTCCCACGCCAGACGGGACAGGCCGAAGCGTTCGGCCAGCTGCGCCAGTTGCCCGTGCAGGACGGGATCCAGCGGCTTTCCGCCCGTCACCGCCACGTCCGGCCCGCCCAAGGTGTCGGTCACCGTCAGTGACACTTCGGCCGTGCGGGACCCGCCGGCCTTCACCAGCGCCTCCAGCGCCGGGAAGGCGGCCTTCAGCGAAGGCGTCAGCAGCAGGCAGTGCGGCACCGCCACCAGTGTGTCGGACGCGCGGGCGTGAAAGCCCAGAAGCGCCCCACCCTTCGTGCGCCGCCCGTGCAGCGTGGCGCGGCGGCGGGTGAAGGCGGGGGAGGTCTGCACCTCGCCCACGGGCGCCTCCAGCCCCTGCCCCGCCAGCGCCGTGACGACGACCTCGCGCTTCCACCGCGCCACGAAATCGTCCGACGCGTGCTGCAGCGAACAGCCACCGCAGGTGCGGTAATGCGGGCACGGCGCGCGCACCCGGTCGGTGGACGGCGTCAGGATCGTCGGCGCGTCCATGCGGTCGCCCGTGATCTCGCCTTCCACCTCTTCGCCCGGAAGGATGCGCGGAATGAAGACGGGGCCCGAAGGCCCCATCGCGACCGCGTCCCCGCGATGGCCCAGTCGATCTGCAACCAGTCTCATTCCGCCGCCTCATCCAAGCCAAGGAAGCCGCCGCTTTGCCGGTTCCAGTAGCGGGCGTAAACCCCGTTTTTCGCCAGAAGCTCCTCGTGACCGCCTTCTTCCACGATGCGGCCCTTTTCCAGCACCACGATCCGGTCCATCTCGGCGATGGTGGACAGGCGGTGGGCGATGGCCAGCACGGTCTTGCCCTCCATCACCTTTTCCAGCGCCAGCTGGATCGACGCCTCCACCTCCGAATCGAGGGCCGAGGTCGCCTCGTCCAGCACGAGGATCGGCGCGTCCTTGACAAAGGCGCGGGCCAGCGCGATCCGCTGGCGCTGCCCGCCCGACAGCTTCACCCCCCGTTCGCCCAGATAGGCGTCGTAGCCGGTGCGGCCCTGATGGTCGCTCATCGTCTCGATGAACTCCTCGGCCTCGGCGGCGCGGGCGGCGGCGTGCAGGTCGTCCTCGCTCGCCTCCGGCCGGCCATACAGGATGTTGTCGCGGGCGGACCGGTTGAACATCGCCGTTTCCTGCGTGACCATCCCGATCTGGCGGCGCAGACTTTCCTGCGTGATGTGGCGCACGTCCTGCCCGTCGATCCGCACCGCGCCCTTTTCCACGTCGTAAAGCCGCAGCAGCAGCGCCACGAGCGTGGACTTCCCCGCCCCCGAGGCGCCGACGATGCCCAGCTTTTCCCCGGCGCGGATCGTCAGGTTGATGTCCTGCACCCCGCCATGCCGTCCGCCATAGGTGAAGGTCACGCCGTCGAACGCCACCTCGCCCCGGATGGCGGGCAGGGCCGCGGCCTCGGGCGCGTCGGGCAGCTTGTGGGGCTTGGCCAGCGTGTGCATCGCGTCCTCCACCTCTCCGATCGAGGTGTAGATGGACATCAGCGTGAAGCTGACCCAGCCCGACATCTGCGCCAACCGCAAGGCGATCGCCCCCGCCGCCGCCACGTCGCCGATGGAGGCCGCGCCCCGCTGCCACATCCACAGCGTGCCGCCGATCAGGATCACCGGCAGCAGCCCCGACAACAGCATCAGCGCCGACCGGAAGAAGGTGGAGATGACGCCGAAATCCAGGCTCCGGTCGCGGAAGGTGCCCATGGATTGCAGGGCGACCCGATCCTCGAACGCGTCATGGGCAAAGAGCTTGACCGTCTTGATGTTGGTGATCGTGTCCACGACCTGCCCCGACACCATGGCCCGCGCCGCCGCCCGCGCCGCCGAATTCTTGCGGATGCGCGGCATGAAGAACTTGATCAGCCCCGCATAGGCGATCAGCCAGACGCCCAGCGCCGCCGCCAGCCACCCGTCGACCGAGATCAGGAACAGCGCCGACCCGATGACCGAGGCCAGCGCGAAGGCCACCGTGTTGATCGTTTCGGCCGCCACATCCGTCACGGCGCGCGCGGCCTGCATCTGCTTCTGGCTGATGCGGCCGGCGAAATCGTTGTCGAAGAAGGTGACGTCCTGCCCCATCGTCCAGCGGTGCAGGCGCGACAGCACCAGGGGGAACAGGTTCGGCTGCACCATGATCGCGTTCGACGCCGAGGAGAGGCCGAAGAAGAACGGCCGCAGCAGCACGAAGAACCCGACAAGGCCCGCAAGGATGTACCAGCCGTTCGACCACAGCGCCTCCGGCCCCGCCGCCTGCGCCCCGTCGATCACCCAGCCGAGGATGGAGGCCGAGATCACCTCCAGCGAGCCGGTGAGGCAGGAGATCACCGCCGCCAGCACCAAAGCCGGCCACGATCCCTTCAGGCACCACAGGAAGAAGCGTCCCAGCGTGCCGGGCGGCTGCCCGTCGGCGGGGCGGAAGGCGTCGATCAGGCCGCCCAGGCGGCGCAGAGTGCTGTTCATGCGTCCTCGTCCGTGTCGATGAACCCGCCGGATTGGCGCGCCCAGAACCGGGCATATAGCCCGCCTTGCGCCAGCAGGTCGTCATGGGTGCCGATTTCGGCGATGCCGCCCCCGTCCAGAACAAGAATGCGATCCATGTGGGCGATGGTGGACAGCCGGTGCGCGATGGCGATCACGGTTTTGCCGGCCATCACCCCGTAAAGCGATTCCTGAATGGCCGCCTCCACCTCGCTGTCCAGCGCCGAGGTCGCCTCGTCCAGCACGAGGATCGGGGCGTCCTTCAGGATCACGCGGGCGAGGCCGATGCGCTGGCGCTGGCCGCCCGACAGCTTCACGCCCCGTTCGCCCACCTGCGCGTCATAGCCCTGCCGCCCTTCAGCGTCCTGAAGCGTCAGGATGAAGTCGTGCGCCTCGGCCCGTTTCGCGGCCGCGATCATCTCGTCCTCGGTCGCGTCGGGGCGGCCGTACAGGATGTTCTCGCGCACGCTGCGGTGCAGAAGGCTCGGGTCCTGCTGGACCATGCCGATGGCGCGGCGCAGGCTCGCCTGCGTGACATGGGCGATGTTCTGCCCGTCGATGCGGATCTCGCCCCCCTCCACATCGTAAAACCGCAAGAGCAGCTTCACCAGCGTGGACTTGCCGGCCCCCGACCGGCCGACCACGCCCAGACGTTCGCCGGGCCGGATCGTCAGCGTCACGTCCTGCAACCCGCCAGAGGATCGGCCGTAGTGATGCGTCACGCGGTCCAGATCGATGCGCCCTTCGGTCAGAACCAGATCAGCGGCGCCCCGGGCGTCCGTCAGCGCGATGGGCTGGGCGATGGTTTCCATCCCCTCGGCGATGGTGCCAAGGGACTGGAACAGCTGCTGGGTGGCCCACATGATCCAGTAGGTCATGTTGTTCAGCCGCAGCACCAGCGCCGAGGCCGCGGCCACGACCCCTGCCGTCGCAGCGCCCCCGTACCACAGCAGCACCGCCCAGCCGATCACGGCCACGATCATCATCCCGTTGATCACGGTCAGGCTGATGTCCATGCGGCTGACGATCCGCATCTCGTGCGCGAAGGTCTGGCGGGCGTGCTCGATGGCCTCCCGGGCGTGCCCCTCCTCGCGGTCATCATGGGCGAACAGCTTGACCGAATGGATGTTGGTGTAGGCGTCCACCACCCGACCCGTGACGGCCGACCGCGCGTCCGACGACGCCTTGGCCGCCGGCCCCGCGCGCCGGACCGTCCAGCGCATCAGCAGGCCGTAGGCCGCGAACCACACCAGCAGCGGCACCATCAGGCGAGCGTCGGCCTGCCCCAGCACGACCAGCGAGCCGACCGCCGTCGTGGCGGCAAAGGCCACGGCGTCGAACACGTTGAACACCGCATCCCCCGCGGCAGGGGGCGTCTGCATGATGCGGTTGGCCAGCCGGCCGGCGAAGTCGCTTTCGAACCATCCCACGGGCTGGCGCAGGACGTGGCGGTGGGCGCGCCACCGGATCAGCGTGCCGAAGTTGGGGAGGATGGCGTTGTGCAGCAGCGCCGTGTTCGCCGCCGCCGCGATGGGGCGCAGGAACAGCACGGCCAGCGCCACGCATATGATCTCGGTCCCGTGGGTGGTCCAGACCTGTTGCGGGGTGCCGGTGGCCAGAAGATCCACCACCCGCCCCACATACCAGATCAGCGCCAGATCCGTGACCGCCACCACCACCGACAGCGCGCCCGTCACGGCGAACACCTTGCGGAACGGCCGCATGTAGCCCTTCAGGAACGGCCACAGCCGGTTCGGGGGCGTGTCGGTCATGTCATAGGGCGCGTAGGGATCGACGAGCCGTTCGAAGAAGCGGAGCATGGGGAAGGCCTTTCGCGTGCCCCACGGATATAGCGGCAGGAGTGTGAAGGAAAACCGTCAGTCCAGAAGCTGATCCCGGGTCAGCCGGAAACCCGAGGCGATCCAGCGGGATTCGAGCGCGCGCAACCGTTCGCCCAGCGCGGGACCCGACATCGCGGGCATCAGGTCGCGGGCCGTCACGGGGAAGGTGGCGGCGGCGGCCTCTTTGATCCCCGACAGGTCGGGCGGGGTGCCGGTCAGCGCCCCGCGCACAAGGCCCGCGTCGCGTGCAAGGTCGGCCCCGTGGCGAAAGGCCAGCGCGCGCAGATCCTCGCCCTCGCGCGCGGCGCTGGCCAGGCGGGACAGGCGGGCGGCCTCGGCCCGCGACAGGCGCAGGTCGGCTTCAGTGGCAAGGCTGGCCAGCCGGCGAAGGGGGTCGGGCGGCAGGCCGCCTTCCAGATGCACCAGCACGGCCAAGGGTTTCGGATCGGCCCCCGGCAGCACATGGTGCAGCACCCCCGTGGTGGCCATGGAGGCCACGGCGGGTGCCGGATCGCGGGCGGCCAGAAGCTTCTTCATCTCGGCCCCCACCCGTTCGCGCGACAGGGTATCGATGCCATCGGCATGTTCGGCGCAGGCGGCCAACCCTTCGGCGTCCGGCCCGCCCTCGCCATAGATCGCGTGAAAGCGGAAGAAGCGCAGGATGCGCAGGTAATCCTCGGTGATCCGGGCCGCAGGATCCCCCACAAAGCGGACGTGCCGCGCCTTCAGGTCCGGCAACCCGCCAAGTGGATCAAGGACGGTGCCATCGGCTTTGGCGTAAAGAGCGTTCATGGTGAAGTCGCGCCGCGCCGCATCCTCGGCCACGTCCTCTGTGAAGGCCACGGTGGCGTGGCGGCCGTCGGTGTCCACGTCGCGCCGGAAGGTCGTGATCTCGAACGGCTGACCTTCGGACAGAACGGTGACGGTGCCATGGTCGATGCCCGTGGGGATGGCCCGTAGGCCCGTCGCCTTGGCCAAGGCCATCACGCGTTCGGGCCGGGCGTCGGTGGCGATGTCCAGATCGGACACGGGCGCGCCCAGCAGCGCGTTGCGCACGCAGCCGCCCACGAACAGGGCACGGTGTCCCGCATCCGTCAGCATTGTGCAGACAGGTTCGGCCACGGCCAGCCAGTCACCTTCGATCTTCATGTCATCCTCAGCGCCAGACCGCGCAGGATGTCGGCGGTCGCGCCCCAGATGTAATAGGGTCCCCAGGGCGCGGTCCAGTAGGTCCGCCGTCGCCCCGCCCACAGCCGCGACTGCGGCACATAGTGCGACGGGTCCAGAACGTGGGCCAAGGGGACGGCGAACACTTCCTCCACCTCCCCCGCTTGGGCGAAAGGGGTGAAGGGGCCCGTGATCTCGGCCAGGACCGGGGTGATGGCGAAGCCGGTCACGGTGTCCTGCACCGGCAGCGTGCCCAGAACGGTGACGGCGGCGCGGGGCAGGCCCACCTCCTCCTCCGCCTCGCGCAGGGCGCAGGCGGTGGCGTCGGCGTCGGCGGGGTCCTGCTTGCCGCCCGGCAGCGCGATCTGCCCCGGATGGTGCCGCAGGCCCGAGGCGCGCTTGGTCAGCCACAGCCGACCGTCCTGCACCGCCAGCAGAACCGCCGCCGGTTTCAGGCCATGGACCGGCGGAGCCACCGGCGCGGGGCGCGCCAGGGCCGCGATCAGCGCGTCACGCGTCATCCCCGCGGCGCCCCAAGGTGGCCGGGTCCAGATCGTAATGTGCGCCGCAGAACTGGCAATCGGCGGTGACGGTGCCGTCGGCGGTCATCATCTCCGCGATCTCCTCGGCCGGATAGGGCTCCAGCGCGGCGCGGACCTTGTCCTCGGAACAGGAACACCCGAACCGCAGGGGCTGGCTCTCGAAGACGCGGGGGCCTTCCTCGTGGAACAGGCGCACCAGAAGGTCGGTCGGCGCAAGGGAGGGGCCGATCAGTTCCAGATCCTCCACCGTGTCCAGAAGGTAGTTGGCGCGCATCCAGTTCTCGCCCTCGTCCCCGTTCAGGATGTCGGCATGGGTCAGAAGGCCGCCTTCGCCCGAGGCTTCGCCCACGGAAGGCGAGGCCTTGGGCATGTGCTGCAGCATCACGCCGCCCGCGCGCCAACTTTCCGCGGCACCCGGCACCTGCGACCGGCCGAAGGACAGTTCGAACCGGGTGGGCAGCTGTTCGGACTGCGCGAAATACGTCTCGGCGCATTTGGACAGCGACCCGCCGGAAATGGGGGTGATGCCCTGATAGGGCACGGTCCCCTCCCCCTGGTCGATCAGGATGGCAAAGTATCCCTCGCCCAGTTGCTCGAAGGCAGGGGCGTCGGTCAGCTGGTCGGCCTCGAAGCTGGCATAGGCGCGGATCCGGGCGGGCTGCCCGTCATCGGTCGGGCCGTAATAGTCCGTCGCAATCAGCTTCACCGCACCGTTGCCGCGGATCTGCAGCGACAGCTTCCAGCGCAGCTTGATCGTCTGGCCGATCAGCGCGGTCAGCAGCGCGGATTCCGCGACCAGCGCCTCGATCTGCGGGGGATAGTCGTGCTTCGACAGGACCTGATCCAGAACGCCGTCCAGCCGCACCACGCGGCCGCGGATGTCCGAACGGTCAAGCTGGAAGGGAAGGACGGTGTCGTCCCATGCGATTTGCGATCCGATGGTCATGGGGTATCCTTGGGGCCGGCGCCTTGGCATATGGTGGCCCAAGGCAATACCGCGTCCATATAGGGACGGCAACCGAAGGACCCAAGGGCATCATGATCCGGCGATATGGCGAGGCATTGAAGGCGGGGCAAAGGTATCGTCGGCGGGTGGGGGTCTATGCCGTCTGCCTGCGCGGCGGGCAGATCCTGACGACCCTGCAAGAGGCCCCGACCCCCGAGATCCAGCTGCCCGGCGGCGGGATCGACCCGGGCGAACACCCAGTGGCCGCCCTGCACCGCGAGGTGATGGAGGAAACCGGCTGGCGCATCGCGATCGGGCCGCGGCTGGGCGTCTATCGCCGCTTCACCTTCATGCCCGAATACGACAAATGGGCCGAAAAGGTCTGCCTGATCCATCTGGCTCGCCCCACCCTGCGGATCGGCCCGCCGACCGAGGCGGGCCATCATGCCGTCTGGATGCCGGCCGCCGAGGCGCTGGGCGAACTGGCCAGCGAAGGCGACCGGGCGATGCTGGCGCGGGCGCTTACGCGCTGAAGGGTTCGGCCTGCGCCCAGCGCCACGCGTCGCCGATCATGTCGCGCAGGTTCGACCGCTTCGGCTGCCAGCCCAGATCGCGGATGGCGGCCTCCGACCCCGAGACCAGCGTCACCGCGTCGCCCGGCCGGCGGTCACCATAGACCATCGGCACCTCCTGGTTGGTGACGGCGCGCGAGGCCTCGATCACCTCGCGGACCGAGAAGCCGTTCCCGGTGCCCAGGCAGAAGACGCGGCTTTCGTGCCCGTCCAGCAGCCATTTCAGGCCCAGCACATGCGCGTCCACCAGATCCATCACGTGGACATAGTCGCGCACGCAGGTGCCGTCGCGCGTGGGGTAGTCCGTGCCGAACACTGTCAGCGCCGGGCGCTTGCCGGCGACCGCGTCCAGCATCAGCGGGATCAGGTGCGTCTCGGGGGTGTGCTGCTCGCCCACCTCGGCCTCGGGATCGGCGCCCGCCACGTTGAAGTAGCGGAAGATCACGTGGTTCAGGTCATGCGCCGCGCCGAAGTTGCGGACCATCTCTTCGATCGCGAGCTTTGATCCGCCATAGGCGTTGATCGGGTGCTGGGGGGTGGATTCATCCAGAAGCACGCCGTCCTGATCGCCATAGGTCGCGCAGGTCGACGAGAAGACGAAGTTGCGGATGCCCGCGGCCACCGTCGCCTCCAGCAGGTTCAGCGCGCCGTTCACGTTGACCCGCCAGTAGGTGGCCGGGTCCTTCATCGATTCGCCCACCAGCGACAGGGCCGCGAAATGCATGACGGCGACGGGCTTGTACTGCGCCAGCGCCGCATCGATGTCGGCGCGGTTCATCAGGTCGCCCTTGAACAGCGGACCGAACTTCACCGCCTGTTCCCATCCGGTGGAGATGTTGTCGAAGGTGACGGGAACAAAGCCCGCCGCTTTCAGCACCTTGCAGGCATGCGCGCCGATATAGCCTGCGCCGCCGGTGACCAGAACATGGTGCATTCGCTACCCTTTATGCTGCGTTCGGCCAAGGGGTGGCATGGCGCGCGTTGCGGATCAAGCGCCCTTCTCGGGGCAGTCCTCACAGCCGGCCAAGGACCGCCGCCACCCAGAGGGAGGCATTCCCCGCAAGGTCCTGCCGGTAAAGGCCCGCCTGCCGCAAAAGCCGCAGCCGCGCCGACAGGGGCGCCTGCCGCAGGGCCTCGAAACGGTCCAGCACCTGTCCCGCCTCGGCCGTCAGAAGGGGACGTGCGGCGCCGAGGGCGGCAAGGTTGACGGCGTTCCAGCCGCGGAAATGCCCGCCCAGCAGCATCGCGATGCGGCGCAGGCGCGCGCGGGTGCCGTCATTCGCCCCGATCTGGTTGCGCCCGTGCTGACGATACCACAGGCAGGGTTCGGGATCGAAGACAACGGTCCCGCCCGCGCCGCTGACCACCTGATAGGCCCACCAGTCATGCACGATCAGCGCGTCCACCCCCCGCGCCGCGCGGATCAGAAGATCCGTGGCGGCGCGGTTCAGCATCATCGTGTTCCCGCCCGCCACGTTCTGGACCAGCGCATGCCGGAACCCCGTGGCGCAGGAGGGGGTGCGCGACAGACGCGGACGCCCCAAGGCCACGTCGCAGACCCAGGTGGCGGCGCAATACATCCGGGGGCCCGCAGCCCCGGCCAGCGCCGCGCAGGCGCGCGCCGTCTTTTCCGGCAGCCAGACATCGTCCTGATCGCAGAAGCCCACCGCCTCCGCCCCCGGCGGCACATGCGCCAGAAGGGACAGGAAGTTCAGCGCCGCACCCTTGCGCGGTCCTTCGATCAGACGCAGGTCGATGGACGGATGGGCGTCGGCGAACCGCTGCAAGATCCGGCGCGTGTCGTCGGTGGATCCGTCATCCCCCACGATCAGCCACGTCGGGGGCATCGTCTGCGCTGCAAGGCTGTCCAGCTGCGCCTGCAGATGGGCCGCGCCGTTGAAGGTCGCCAGCAGCAGCGCCACGCGCGGTGGCACGGTCAGCGGACCCTCATCCATGGCGGCGGCCGTCCCTTCATGATGTGGTTGTAATGCTCGATCGCCCGTTCGATCCGGGCGTAGTAGAACAGGTGCCCATCCTCCAGCACCACGCCGGACGAACAGATGTTGCGCATCAGGTCCATGGAGTGGGAGACGACGATGGCGCCGCTGCGCTCCAGCCGCTTCATCAGCACCTGCTGGCTGCGCGCCTTGAACGCACCGTCGCCGACCGACGTCACCTCGTCGATCAGATAGGTGTCGAAATGCAGCGCCATCGACACGCCAAAGGCCAGACGCGACCGCATCCCGGCGGAATAGCTGCGGAACGGCAGGTGGAAATGCGGGCCCAGATCCGCGAAGCCCTCCACGAAGTTCAGCATCTCCTCGGTGTCGGCGCCATAGATGCGGGCGACGAAACGCGTGTTCTGCGCGCCCGTCATCTCTCCGTGAAAGCTGCCGGCAAAGCCCACGGGCCAGGACACCGTGCCGGTGGAGGCGATGCGCCCCGAATCCGGGTCCATCGTGCCGGCGATCATCTTCAGCAGGCTGGACTTGCCCGCCCCGTTACGCCCCAGAAGCCCCACGCATTCCCCAGATGGAAAGGTGAAGGTGATGTCCCGCGCCACGTCGCGGCGGGTTCCGTTCAGCACATAGCTCTTGCACAGGTTCCGAAGGGCGATCATCGCCGGTCGCGGATGCTGTAATAAACAAGAACGGCCGTGCCCCAGGCCAGAAGCAGGAAGCCCGCGATCAGCGCCACGTTCAGCCCCCGCGACGGATAGCGCGAGGATTCGGCCAAGGTCGGCTGCACGTGCGCGGCAAGATAGCGGTTCTTCCGCTGCGCCTCGGCCACGGCCAGATCATGGGCGGACCGGGCCGCCAGATAGGTCTGCTCGGCGAATTCGCGGTCGACGTTCAGACGCTCGAACTCCCCCACAAGGGCGGAATAGTCGCCGGTGGTGCCGGCCTCGCCGCCCACGCCCACGCCGAACTTCGCGCGCTCGTCGGTCAGAAGGCGGTTGATCACCTCGATCCGCCGTTCGGCCTGCGCGATGCGCGCGTCGTCGTCCGACCGGGTGGTGTCGCGCAGCATGTTCTCGGAAATCATCGCCTCGGTCAGCTGTTGCTGGAGGGAGTTGATGATGCCCATCTGCCCCTGAAGATCGGCGGTCGGATCGACGATCTGGTTGCGCGACCGAAATTCGGTCAGCGCCACGCGGGCCGCGCGCAACTGGTCGGCCGCCCGCTCCAGCTCGTCGCTGGCATAGCGGGTGGCGTCGTCGCGGGCGATGGCCGACAGGTCGTTGATCATGGCCGAGGCGACGGAGAACACCTCCTGCGCCACGGCGCGCGCGTCCTGCGGATCGAAGGCCAGCACCTTCAGCTCGATCAGGCTGGTGGACCGGTCATAATAGACCTTCACCATGCGGTGCCAGTAGTCGGTCAGATCCTCGATCGTGCCTTGGGGATCGAAGGCGAAGACGGGATCGAAGGCGGGCCTGCCATAGATCGCGCGCAGGTCCATCGTGTCATCCACCTGCCGCACCATGTCCTGGCTGCGGATGAAGTCGTAAAGCACGTCCGTGTCGGATGAACTGCTGCCTGACAGGCTGGACAGCCCGCTGAGGAGCGAGGTGGCCGCGCTCACATCCTCGGACCGGACGGAAAAGCTGACGGTGGAAGCGAACTGGTCCTGCGCCACCCCGAACATGTATCCCGCCGACAGCGCCACCGGCACCGCCACGACCAGCGCGAACGACACGAGGATCCCGTGATGGCGCAGACGGGCGCCGGCCGTCGCGACCGTCGGGCGGCCGGGGGTGAAGACGGTGTCCGGCCCTTCGGCCGACAGTTTCTTGAGGAAGGTCAGAATGACGGTGCCACCTTCTGCAAAGGGGCCCGCGCCCCTGCCGTTGTCGCCGTCTTATCACGCCTGTGTTGCCGTCATTTCAAGCCCTTCCACTTGTCAAACGGGTTTTTCGCGGACATGACGGCAGGATCACCACAGGACGACCCGATGATCACATCCCCTTCGATGACCAACGCTCGCCGGTCGTTTCCCACGGCCCGGGCGATCCTAGCCCTGATCCTGCGCGAGATGGGGACGCAATACGGCACCTCGCCCGGCGGCTATCTCTGGGCCGTGCTGGAACCCGTGCTGGCGCTGGTGCTGATGTCGGCCATGTTCGCGATGTTCTTCGACCGCCCGCCGCTGGGCACGAACTTCGCGCTGTTCTACGCCTCGGGCTACCTGCCGTTCATGATGTATGCGGGGATCTCGGGCAAGATCGGCACGGCCATCCGCTATTCGAAGCCGCTTCTGGCCTATCCGGGGGTGACCTTCGTCGACGCGATGCTGGCGCGGTTCCTGCTGAACGCCCTGACGGAACTTGTGGTCTTCGTGCTGCTGATCCAGGGCATCATCCTCGCGTTCGGTCTGCACGAGAATCTGGATCATCCGCGCATCCTTCTGGCCATGGCCATGGCCTTCTCGCTCGCGGCGGGGGTCGGCACGCTGAACTGCTACCTGTGCAGCAGCTTCCCGGTCTGGGAACGGATCTGGTCCATCCTCAACCGGCCCTTGTTCATGATGTCCGGCGTGTTCTTCCTGTTCGACGGGGTGCCCGCCTCCTTCCGCGACCTGTTGTGGTTCAATCCCCTCGTGCACGTCATCGACGAGATGCGGGCCGGCATCTACGCCACCCATGACGCACGCTTCACCTCGCCGCTTTATGTCTTCGCCGTGGCGATCGTCACGCTGTTCCTGGGGATGCTGCTGCTGCGCCGGCACCACCGCAGCATCCTGAACGAGGGCGCGTGATGGCCGACCTTGTTCTGCACATCGGCCTGCACAAGACCGGCACCACCCTGATCCAAGACACCTTCACCCGCAATGCGGACCTTCTGGCGCGCCACGGGCTGTATTACCCGCGCATCGGGCAGGCCAACGGCCATCACGGGCTGGCTTATGACTGGAACCCGTATCTGCCCGTCCATTACCGCCTGCCGCAGGGCAGTCCGACGGTGCTGGCGGAACTGGCGACCGAACTGGCCCACCGCCCCGGCACCGTGTTCCTGTCGTCCGAGGAATTGTCCCGCGCCGAACCCGGCCTTCAGGTCGATCTGGCCAGCCTGCGCCGGTGGCTGGCCCCGTTCGGCCGGATCCGGGTGCTGTGCACCCTGCGGGCGCAATGGCGGTTCCTGCAATCCATCTGGCTGGAGGTGGCCAAGCGGCACGCCCCGCCGATCACGCCGATCGACCTCGTGCGCGGCGCCATTTCCACCCACCGCGCGCGCGGGCTGTGGGCGGATTTCAACGAGCTTTACGACCACCTTCTGGAAACCTTTCCGCCCGAGGACATCGTGTTTCTGGACCACGCCACCGCCTCGTCCGGCGAAGGCGGGCTTCTGGGCGCGGTGCTGCGGGCGGTCGGGTCCGAGATGGATCCCGCCCTCCTGACGCCCGTGAACGACGGGCGCTCCAACACCTCGCCCGAGCCGCTGGCGTCTTGGGCGGCGGCCACCATCGCCGCCCCCTATCCCGCACCCGCAACGCTTGTCACCTCCACGACCGTCGCCTTTCAGGAACAGTTCAGCGCCGAGGCCCGCTCCACCCTCTTCACAGCGGCCGAACTGGACGCCGTGAAGAGGCACTTCGCGCCTTCCAACGCCCGTCTGGCCGAGCGGCTGGCACCGCATCAGCCGGGCTTCGCCGTCACCGGGCAGGAAGCGGAGGAGGAGCTGGTGTTCCGCGACCGGATCGACGCGTGGTTCTGGCTGCGCTGCAACCGCCACGCGTTCTACGCCTCGTTAAAACCAGCGGCCGATCGCGACGTAGCTGCCGGCCAGCCGCGCCGAGGCTGAGGTCGTGGCACGCCACAGGTAGGTGGCAAAGCCCGCCACGCCCACCGATCCGTTCCCGCCGCTGAGCGCGTCCGACACCCCCAGATCGGCGCAGCCGGTGGTCAGGGTGGGCGTGTCGCTGAACGGCTTGGCAAAGGATACCGACTGCCCGGCCGACCGGAAGCCGCCCGCAAACTCGATGTTCACGGCGACGGCCGACAGGCTGAAGCGGCCCCAGCAGATCTGCGTGCCGTCGGCCAGCCGCAGATAGCGGGAGGTGGCGGTGCCGCCGGTTTCCAGCACGGCGGGACTGGCCGCGTCGGGCTGAGCGGCAACGGTGCCCACGGCCGTTTCGCGCGTCAGCGCCGCGTCCCAGCGCAGAGTTCCGGCGCCGTCCACGCCCCCGAACAAGGGACGTGCCACGCTGCCCGCCATGGCCCAGCTGAGGAAGGCCGCCGGCTGCGCCTCGGTGGCGATGGCCAGAAGCGCCCGCTCCTCGCCCCGCCGCGCGGGATCGGCGGCGGCCGCCATGGAATAAAGCCCCGCCCCCGGCACCGCAGCGGCCGAGGCCTGCGCCACGCCCTTGCCCTTCGCCCGCCCCAGCCCGAAGGCGCCGGTCGTCATCAGCCGTCCGTCCGTGGTATCGGTGGCGCCCTGCATCACACCCTTGCCGGTCACAGCCCCCTCCATCACCAAGCCGGCGGGCAAGGTCACGGCCCCCGTCGCGGGGTTGGCCGTCAGTGCCGTGCGGAACGTCGACCCGTCCGGGCTGACCTTCAGGGAAAACGCGTCCTCTCCGGCCAGCCCCATCTCGGCCCGCCCGCTCCAGTTGCTTTGGAACAGCAGGCTGGCGGTTTCGGCGGTGGCCGCCTTGTTCACCTTCAGCCGGTGGCTGCCGCCCGCATGGGTCAGCAAGGTCGCGGCCCCCGCCACGGCCAGTGGATTGCCCGCGTCCGGCGTGGTGCCGACGCCCAGCCGCTCCACCACCGGGCGGGAATCCGCGGCGGCCTTCCAGACCGTGCCCGACCAGACCAGCGCACGGGACTGGTCCAGAACAAAGGCCTGCCAACCCGGTTTCGGTGCCTCAAAGCTCCAGCCCGTTTCAGTCATCAGCGCGACCTCGTGGTCGTGTCCGGCCCACAGGCCGGAGGCCCCCGCCCCCACGATGTGGCGGTCGCCCGGCACGGCGGCCGGCGCCTGCGTGCCGCCCTGCGTCGCGACGGCCAGCTGCACCAGCAGGTCCAGCCGGGCCAGCGCCTCGTTGTGGGTGATGTGTTTCTGGGCCTGCTGCGGCTGGATCAGCGGCAACGACAGGACGAGGGAGGAGTCGGACATCTGGCGGAACCCGGGCGTTGGAAAGGATGGACGCAAGGCTAGGCGCGCGGGGTTTCCGGGTTCTGAGGGCACCGCGCGCCGCCGCGCAACGCCAAGGGTTTGTCTCAATAACGCCGCATGCGCCGCAATGCTGCCCCATTCTGGCAAAGCCCGGTTAACCGCACCGGCACAGGCTGCCCCCCTCGGAACATGGCAAGGTGGAACGCATGAAAGGGCCGCAACTCCGTCAGGTGTTCGAAGGAAATGCGCTGGCGCACTGGTCCTCGCTGACCAGCCTGTCGGTGGTGACGGTGGGGGCGGACACGTTCCTCTTCGCCGCGTCCGAGGCGTCGGCGGGGATGCAGTCCTTCCGCATCTCGGACACCGGGAGCGTCAGCCATGCCGCCAGCACGTCCCTGGGTGGAACCTACAGCTGGCCCGACGATCTGCTGCCGGTGACGCTGAACGGGGATCTGCGGCTTCTGCTGCCGTCGGACGATTCGGGGGCCACGCGCATGGCCGATGTCCTGGCGTCCGGCGGGGCGCAGATGTCCGGCCTGACCGGCCTCGCCTCCGCCACCACCATGACGTCGGTGGAGGTGGGAGGCCAGACCTTCCTTGCCGCGGCCGACAGCGCGGGCGCCCATCTGCGGCTTTACGCGCTGAACACGAACTGGACGGTGAAGGCCACCGATGTGAAGGCCGACAGCGACAAGACCATGCTCGACGGCGTAAACGACCTCGTCTCCGTCACGGTCGGCGGGAAAAGCTTCGTTCTCAGCAGTTCGCCCAAGGAAGGCGGCATCACCGCGCACGAAGTGACGGCCGCCGGAAAGCTGATCCTGACCGACGAGTTGCGCCCCAAGGACGGCTTGTGGGTCAGCGGCATCGCCTCGCTCCACAAGGTGGAGGTGGCGGGAGAACAGTACGTGATCGCGGCCTCCAACCTCAGCAGCTCCATCTCGGTCGTGCGGGTGAACGATCTTGGCGTGATGTTCGTGCAGGACCAGCTGAACGACGATCTGACCACCCGCTTCCACGGGGTGGAGGATCTTGCGATCTTCACCAAGAACGACCGCACCTTCATCGTCGCCGCCGGGAACGATGGCGGCGTTTCGCTTCTGGAACTCCTGCCGGGGGGCGAGCTTTATCATCACCTGTCCACCGAGGCGGAGGGCTGGACCCCCGGCGCCGTCGCCTCGGTCGAGGCGGTGGTGCGGGGCGACGACGTGCAGATCTTCCTCGGGCGCGCCGACATGCCCGGGCTGGTGCACCTGACGCTGGACATGGGGAATCTGGGAAACCGCATTCAGACCACCTCCGGCCATTCGACCCTGAACGGGACCAACGGCGGTGACCTGCTGATCGGCGGGGGGGCGCGGGACGTGCTGAACGGCGGCAAGGGGGACGACGTGCTGATGGGGCGCGGCGGCGGCAACCACCTGACCGGCGGCGCCGGGGCCGACGTCTTCGTTCTGGCGGGCAACGCGGGCAAGGACTACATCGCCGATTTCATCCGCGGAGAGGATCGGATCGACCTCAGCGACTGGGGCATGATCTACGATCCCTCGGTGCTGACGATCGTGTCCAGCGGCACCAGCGCCACCCTCAGCTGGAACGGCCATACGGTGATCGTGCAAAGCGGGGACGACCAGTCGCTGAAGGCCGACACCTGGACCGCGGACGATTTCCTGTTTTAGGTTAACCAACCCGAAGGTGTTTCCCGCCATCCTGACGCCGACACGGATCGGAGGGGACGCATGACGGCGGTTCTGGGTGGGTTGGGCGGCGCGGAAGGGTATGGCGAAGGCGTTCTGCCCCGCTCGGACGATGCGTCGGTGCAGCAGAACTGGTCCAGCGTCTTCGAGGACGGGCTGAACGTGTTCGGCACGCATTATGCCGCCAACCGAATCTGGGTGAACACGAACGGCACCATCTCGTTCGGACAGGCCTATGCCGAATACCCGACCCGGACTAACACGGCGCCCCCTGTGGATCTGATCGCAGGGTTCTGGGCGGACATCGACACGCGCCTGCGTGGCGAAGGCGTGGAAAGCGGCCCGGTCTACATCGACGTCGATCCCGCGGCCGATCGGGTGGTCGTCACCTGGGTGGATGTCGGCTCCTACCGCCGGGACACGGACCCCGCCAACACGTTCCAGATCATCCTTCAGGATCAGGGCAACGGCGATTTCGACATCATCTTCCGGTATGAGGATATCGGCTGGACCACCGGCACCGCAGACGGTGACACCGGCGCGCGGGCCGGTCTTTATTCGCCGCTGCTGCCCAAGGCCATCACGCTGACGAACGGCGATCTGGCCGATCTGGACATCATCACGGGCAATGCCGGCACCGGCGTCTGGAAGTTCGAGGTGCGCAACGGCGGCGTGGACGGGCTGAAGCCGATCGCCGGGCTGAACCTGACGGGCACCGAAGGCAAGGACACGCTGACCGGCGGGGCGGACGGCGACCTGCTGAAGGGGCTGGGCGGGGACGATGCCCTTGTCGGCAAGGGGGGAAACGACACGATCTATGGCGGCAACGGTCCCGACCGGCTCTATGGCGATGACGGCGACGACCTCATCTTCGGTGGCACCGATTCGGGCGATCTGCGCGACCTGATCTATGGCGGCAACGGCAACGACACGATCGATGCCGGCTATGGCAACGACGAGGTGCATGCCGGTGCCGGCGATGACAGCGTTCTGGGCGGCTTCGGCTCCGACACGCTGATCGGGAACGAGGGGAACGACACGCTCAGCGGCGGCCCCCTTTCGGACGAACTGTTCGGAAACGATGGCGACGATTTCCTGAACGGCGGATTCGGGCATGACCGGCTGAACGGCGGCGCGGGGGCGGACACCTTCTATCATCTTGGCATTCCGGATCACGGGTCGGACTGGATCCAGGACTATTCCGCCGCCGAGAGGGACATCCTTCAATTCGGCAGCAACGCCCGGCTGAGCGATTTTCAGATCAACTACGCCGAAACCGCCCGCGCCGGTGTCGCGGGCGTTGCCGAAGCGTTCATCATCTACAAGCCCACCAACCAGATCATCTGGGCGCTGGTGGACGGGGCCGCGCAGGACCAGATCCTGCTGCAGCTCAACGGGGTGAACTACGACCTTCTGGCCTGACGCAAGGCGGTCAGGCAGGCGATCCACACCTCCTCGGTCATGTCGTCACGAAAGACGGTGCCCTCCGGCGGTTCGGTGACCGACAGCGCAAAGCCGGGCTGGACCGTCGCCAGACGCTCCTGAAACTCGGCGTTGCGGTGGCCGAAATGCTGCTTCAGCCGGGCCATCTCCTCGCGCGTGAACAGGCAGCTTCGGACGTTGTGGCCAAAGTGGCGGCAAAACGCCTCCTGCATCACGGTAACGAGGCCGGGGCCCGGCGGTTCGGGCCGGTCGACCTGCGCCGCGATCCAGGACGGCAGCGCGGGGGGAGAGGGGTTGGAATGGCCGCCATGCACGTCTTTCAATGGCGGGTGATCCGGCAGGCCTGCGGCGCGCAGGATGGCCGGCACCAGCCCCCCGGCGGATTTCCGGGCGCGGTCGAAATCCAGGAAATGGATCCGGTCGGCCGGAAACACCGCCAAGAGGCTGTCATAGAGCCGGCTGTAATCGACCCACAGCCCTTCGGCCTGATCCGTCCCCATCGCGCCGTTGGCCGTCCAGGTGGGCGGCCAGGGTTCCCGCTGGCGCGAGACTTCCAGCCAGACCGATTGCAGGAACTGCCACTGCTCCCTCAGCACGCAGACCACGTCGACGCGGTCGAACCCTGACAACAGGTCCCGTATGACCCCCAGATCGGGCGAGCGTCCGGCCTCGGCCCGCGACAATTCCTCGGTCGACAGGATCATCACACCGTCCTGACGGGCATGGTCCGCCGCCAGCCGCTTCAGCGTGCCAACCGACCCGTATCGCCAGTGATACATCTCGGGCAGGTGCGGGTTCCAGTCGCCCACCAGCCCGTGATGGCCGGCGTTCTTGCCCACCTTTGGATAGAAGACGCCGCGCCGCGCCAGATCCCGCGCGTTGTGCGCCATCATGTCCTGGAATGTGGTGCTGCCCGTCTTGTGGGTCCCGATGTGAAGGACGGCGCGCGCCATCAGACGCGACCCCGCACATGCCGGGCCAGCACGTCCAGATACAGCCGCCCGAAAGTCTGGCTCGGCTCCATCACCGCCTTTTCGCCCCATTCGTTCCAGGCGTTGATGAACAGCTCGTTCCGGTAGGACGTGGGAACCCGCCGTTCCAGCACCCGCCGCAGCCACAGGTCGAACGCCGCGGGCGTTCCGCCCCAGGCCATGTGGCCCTTGGCCCCGCGCCGCGCCGTGTTGTCCCAGCCGGGCATGATCCCGGCGATGGTGTGGTCCGGCAGCCCGGCCCCGTCCGCCTTGGCCGCCACGGCCGCGTAGTCGTAGATCAGGCCCCGGAAGCGGTCGGACACGCCCACCGGCATCCGGTTGCCCTGCGGCCCGCCGAACAGGTAATCCTCGGGCGACACCAGCCCGTGGGGCGGCATCTCGATCCAGAAGTCGAACAGGTCGGCGGGAACGGGATGTTCGCCTTCCACGTGGAACCGCACGGCGCCCAGCTCCACCTCCAGCCCCATGCGGCGCCACGCCTCGCGCAGGCGCGCGACGCTGCCCACCGGATCGGGCAGATCGTCCGGGCGGTAGATGACAAAGCGTGGGCGCTGCCCGTCGGGCCGGACATGCCGGGGATCGCGCATGAAACGCGCGACGTCGGCGGCCAGACGCGCCTCGAACCCGTCGCGATAGGCCTGTTCCAGCAGGACCTGCCCGGTCAGGCCGTCCCAGTTCCGCCGCCAGCTTTCGTTCGCCCAGCACAGATAGAAGGGCATGTCGACGTCCGGCCGCTCCAGCAGTCGTTCCATCGGCGCTTCCAGGATGCGGCCCTCGTCGAACCAGTAGTGATAGACGCAGAAGGCGTCGATCCCCGCATCACGCGCCAAGGCCGATTGCGCGCCCATAGTTTCGGTCACCCGCAGGTCGTAATAGCCCAGATCGGCGGGCAGCATGGGTTGCAGATGGCCCGCGAATTGCGCCTTGGCGTTAACCGTGCCGCGCCATTCGGTGAAGCCTGCCCCCCACCATGCGTCGTTCTGCGGCACGGGGTGGAACTGCGGCAGATAGAAGGCCGAGACAAAAGCGGGCGGCGCCACGGCCTTGGCGGGGCGCGGGGCAATTTCGGACGTCTGGCGCACGAACTGCCCCGCCATGGTCGCAAGATAGCCCAAGGCGCGCTCCACCGCATGGGCCACGGTGCCGTCCACTTGCCCGGCTTCGCGCTCGAAATCCGTTTCCTGCAGTTTCAGCGCCTTGATCATCCCGACCATCAGCGGCGTCATCCAATACATCGACCCCGCCGGGAACGACAGCGCCTCGCGCGTCGGCACGGCTTCCACCCGGGCCAGGATGTCGCGCACGCGGTCGAAGTTGGACCCCCACCACACCTCGCCGGTGAAGTGCTGGCCGTCCGCCACCCAGAACGCCGCCTCCGGATCAGACAGGAAATCGTCCAGCCGCGCCTGCGCGCCTTCGGGGGGCAGGATGCCGTCGATCAGGTGCCGCCGCCAGACGTCGCCATCCTGGCGGTGCGGCGACTTCTTGGTGTGAATCTTGCAGACGGCGCGGTAGTCGTCCAGCATCCCGGCGTTTACCAGCCGCAGGAAGGGCAGGATGTCACGCCCGTGATTGGGCATGGCCAGCACCGTCGCGCCCGGGAAGTCGGCCTTGATGCGTTCGGCCAGTTCCTCCGTCGCCTCGCCGCGCCAGGTCAGCGTCACGAACAGGTCGAAGGACATGTCCAGCGCGCGGAAGGTCTCGGCAAACTCCTCCCACAGGTCGGGATAGAAGATGTGCGCCACGATGGCCTGCGGGGCGGTGCGGGGCACGGGCCGCAGCACGGGGGCCTCGATCTGGGGCAGCAGCAGATCGGGCAGGTCCTGGGTCAGGCGACCCTCGGCCCGGCCGTTGTGCAGGTAATGGCGGAAGGGCGCGAGGCCGCTGGCGGCCACGTCCGGGTTGTGGCGCAGGTAGGCTGCGGGAGAGAATTCGGGGTTCGGACGATAGCCCTGCGCCTCGCCGTAGGCGATGAAATGGTGCAGCGGCAGCAGGCGGTAGACCGCGTTCATCCCCGGATACGCCCCGCGATAGAAGACCGGGTCAAACAGCCCGCTGCGATGCGCCAGAATGCGGTAACGCCATTCGCGGGGGGACAGCGCCAGAACACGCGCCAGGCGGAGGAAACGATCGGCAACGGACGTCATTCAGGACCCTTCAAGGCGGACGATTCAGTGGTGTCAGCTTCTCGTTCATAAAGATGAACAAAGGTTAAACATAAATTAACCAAATCGATCATAGCCTTGCCGCACTCGTCCGCCCCTTGGTGGCTGTCCGATTGCAGGAGTGATGACTTGACCTTCGACCTCGTGTTCGTCTCGGGAACCTCTCGGCACGAACGCCCCTATTACGATCCGTCCGTACGGTATAGGGCGTTCAACCTTGCGGAACATTTTCGCAAGAAGGGCCACCGGGTCTGCCTGATCTCGCAGGCGAAGTTCGATCAGAACGCCGACAGCTTCACCTCGGCCCGGCTGATCCAGTTCCACCGCCCGCAGGCCACCGAAACGCTGATGCGCTTTGTCATGCGCCAGCGCGGGCGGCAGCGGCTGATAGCGGATTACGACGATCTGGTCTTCGACGTGTCCGCCGTGCATGAGACACCCGCCGTCCATGACCGGGGGGAGGAGGTGCGCACCGTCAGCCGCGCACTGGCGGCCAATGCCGAGGTGGGCGCCATGTTCCGCCTGCGCAGCGCCTCCACCGTCCCCTTGGCCGACGCCGCGACCCGGCTTCTGGGCGGCGACACGGTGGTGGTGCACAACGCGCTGGACCCCCTTTATCGCGACGTGACGCGGCGGGTGCGCGAACGGGGCGTTTCCCCGCAATACACGGCGGGATACTTCTCGGGCACCGCCTCGCACAATCGGGATCTGGAGATGATCGCCCCGCATCTTGCGGCCCATCTGGCGCAGGATCCGGCCCACACGCTGCTGCTGGTCGGCCCCGTCGCCGTCCCGGTGGCGCTGAGGCCGTTCGAAAACCGCATCTCGCGCCTGAAGGTCACGGACTTCTACAACATGCCCGAATTGATCGCGAACTGCCGGACCCTTCTGGGCCCCCTGGTAGACAACCGCTTCGCCCGCTGCAAGAGCGGCCTGAAATTCTTCGAAGCCGGCCTGCTGGGCGTGAACGTCGCCGCCACCCCCATTCCCGACATCGACCGGTTCGACAGCCCCCTGCTGCACAAGTGCCGGACCCCCGAGGATTGGAGCACGGCCCTGTCCGCCCCCGCCCTCGACCCCGAAACGCGGAACGCCGCCGTGGCCCGCCTGGAAGGAGAGGCCAGCCTCGCCCCCCAGATCGCGCGCTGGCAAGCCGCGTTCCTTGACCTGCAGGCGGACGTCCAATGATCAACCTTCTCTACTATCTCGAACCCCATCCCTATCGGAACACCTTCACGGAACATGCCGGCGTCATGGCGGTTCTGGAACAGGCGCTGGCCGATGCGGTGGATCGGCAGGACGTGAACCTGCGCATCTTCTCCAACGGCGAGGTGATCGACGCCCTGATGCAGCAGACGCCGCTTATGGCGCCCTTCCTGCAGCGCCCGACCGGGGCGGAAACGCGGCGCATCCGCGCCCTGCACGACCGTTGGGCGGAACCGAAGATCGCGGAATGGCTGCAACTGGTGCGGGGCGAGGGGGAGGTGACCGACTTCTACATCTCCATCCTGGAGCGCCTGCACCGCGAGGATCCGATCGACGCGATCCTGTGCTGGTCGGAAAACGGGGCCGTGCGGCGCTTCGCCGCCGCCCATGACATTCCCGTCCTGCACGGCGAACTGGGCCCCACCCGCAGCCCCTTTCCCGAAACCGTCTATTTCGACCCGGCAGGCACCAATGGCCACGCCGCGATGCGCCAGACGATCCGCGCCCGGCTGGAGGCGGCCGAGGCGGAAGGCATCTGGAACACGTTCGGCACCGCCGCCGGCTGCCTGCCCATGGCCGAGGTGCACAACCCCGCGCCGGAGACGAGCCCGACCGTCATCGACCTGTGCGTGACCTGGACGCCCGAAGCCGCCCCCTGGACGCCCGAAGGGCCTTACATCTACGTGGCGCTGCAACTGGCCGACGATTTGAACACGCTGTTGCACTCGCGCTTCCCGAATCCGAAGGCGTTCCTCGAACACATCGTCCCCGAGGCGAAGCGGCTTGGCTACGCCGTTGTCGTCAAGGGTCACCCCGCCGCCGCCGACCGCCCCTTCAACCTGACCCGGGAACTCGAAGCGCTGATCTGGCTGGAGGACGAGCATCCCGACGTCCTCGTCCTGCCGCGCAAGACGGGCGCGCGGGTGTCCAACCATGTCATGGGGCAGGCGCATTACGTGGCCTGCATCAACAGCTCCCTTGGGTTCGAAGCGATGATCCTGGGCGTGCCGCCCCTTGTGCTGGGCGACGCCGTCTACGACGCGGACGGCTGGCTGCAGGAACGCATCCCCTTCCTGCCCGCCGGCGCGCCGCGCGATTTCACGGCCGTGATGGACGCGGTCGTGGGGCTGACGATGCGGGACCACCTGATCCAGCGAACCGCCCTCGCCGATCCCGGGGCGCTGGCGCGCATCCTTGATGGGGCGATCAGCACGCGTCCCGCCCGCACGACGCCATGGATCCGGCGGTCGGTGCGCGGGATCGACCTCCCGCGCGAGGTGCGGATCGAGGCGGACCGCCTGATCGTTTGCCCCGACACGGAGCATGCCTTCACGCTGCCGACCAGCGGGGCCTTCAGCGGTTACATCGACGGCATCACGACCGAGGCGAACGAGGAAATCCTGCGCGGCTGGGCCATCGACACCCGCCACGCCCGCGCGGCGCGCATCGTCTGGATGATGGTGGACGACCGTCTGGTGAGCGAGCATCGCCTGGTCCGGAAACGGCGGGACGTCGCGGACGCCCTGCCCGGGCTTCCGCTGTCCCATTATCTGGGCTTCGCCTTTGCCCTGCCCCCCGGCGTTCCGCCGGAACGGATACGGCTGGTTTTCCTGTCCCATGACGACCGTGCGCTGGTCTGCCAGCCCAGCCGCGCGCCCGGGCAGTCCATCCTGACCTCGCCGCCGGCGCCCGCTCCGGTCGAAGCTCCGCCCGCCGCCGCCGAGGTGGCACCGCAGCCGGTCGAAGCGGCCAACGTTTCCGTTCCACCGCCCCCCGCCCCACCGGCGGCAAAGTTCGGCTTCCTGCGCCGCGTCCGCCGCTGATCAGGCCGGCGCTGCGGCGTGCAGAACGCTCAGCGCCACAAAGGCCAACCCTGCGAAGGTGGGGGCCAGATCGGCCCCCGCATCCACGAAACCCGCGGCGCGGGGCGCCTTCAGCGCCGCGTCCAGCCAGCGCAGCCCGTCCTGTGCGACCAGTGCGTCCAGATCCTGCACCGCAAGATGCGCATTCTCAGGATGCCGCCGCGCCACCAGGGTGCGCGCGAAGGCCCCCCACAGCACGCAGTGGGGGCATTCGGCCGTGCCCTCGCCGAGGACGTGTTCCACCGCGTCCGTGATTCGCACATGGATCGCGTCCGCTGGCACGGGCTGTCCGGGCAAGACCAGCCCCGCCTTCGCCAGATCCACCAGAACCGCCGCCGACCATTGCCGCTGCGCCATGTCCAGCCAGACCGAAGAGCCATGCAGCACCACGGGCCGGGTGGCACGTGCCCGGACCGCCTCCGCCAGCGCATCGCACCATTGCCCCCAGACCCGCTCGGCCCGCGCCAACGCCTCGGGGAAAGCCTCCCCCCGCATCATGCCGTGCTGCGTCAGGAAGCCCAGTGCCGAGGGGTGCTGGCTGCGGTCCACCACAAGACGCTGCAGGCGGTCGTTCTGCTTTTCCAGCACGGTGGGGGGCCAGGACAGGGCGGCCAACCGCGGCCGGTCCGACTGCACCCACGAGGCGTAGGCGGGGTTCTGATACTCCCCGTCCTCCATATAACGCCCTTCCGCGTGGTGGCCGCTGGCATTCATCAGCATCGTCCAGTCGAAGATCATCAGGTCGCGCCCGAACACGGTGCGCCAGATGGCAAGGGAATCGACCTGATGGCGGTACATCATCGCGTCGATGCGCGGGGTGATCGCCTCTTTGCGGATATGCGTATGGTCGTTGTAGAACTGGCCGCTGACAAACGGCCCCGCCGCGATACTGTTGCCGAAGCGGAAATCCGGCACGATCAGGAAGATCGGCTGGCCCACCTCGTGCTGGCGCAGCAGCTGGGCGAAGATGGTCCGGTTCCAGACGGGAAACCCCCCCTCGCCCAGCGCCAGCGTGGTCGCGAAGGGCGCGGGCAGCAGGTCCAGATCCAGTACATGCCGCCAACGCGCGGCATGCGACGGACCAAGAATGAAGCCGCGCACGGCGCGAGCCGGCAGGGCGTCGGTCAGCAGGTCGCGAAGGCTCTCAAGGTCCTGTTCGATGGTCGTGGGCATTCGCGTGGTCTTTCTCCGGCAGGTCCGCGGCAACAGAAGCGGGCCTATAGCACGGAGTGGCGCCAGAGTGGTTAACGGAGCCTGAAAAAATGACCCGCCGACCCTCTTTCCCCGCCGCCGGCCCCTGCAGTCCGGGCGGCGCCGCGCCCGTGTCGGGGTCGCGGCCGTGGCTGCGGTCCAGCCAGCGCATGATGGGGGTCACCGTCAGCCCGTGCATCAGGATCGACATCAGAACCACCAGACCGAGGATGGCCCAAAGACGCTCCCCCTCCCCCGCCGGCATGTGGTTGAGGCCGTAGGCGAGATAATAGATGGACCCCACGCCGCGGATGCCGAAAAAGGCGATGGTCAGGCGTTCGGTCCAGCTGGCGTTCAGGCCGATCAGGCCGATCAGCCCCGTCACCGGCCGGATCAGCAGCAGGATCACGAAGGCCCCGACCACATCCGTCCAGCGCAGCGCGCCCAGAAGCCCGTCGGCCAGCGCCCCGCCGAACAGCAGCAGCAGCACCATCATCGCCAGACGCTCGATCTGTTCGGTGACGTCGTGCATCTCGCGATGGAAGTCGTGGGTGCGGTGGGCGTGGCGGAAGGTCAGCGCCGTCACGAAGACCGACAGGAAGCCGTAGGAGTGGATGATCTCGGTCAGCCCGTAGGACACAAAGGTCGCGGCCAGCGCGATCAGCCCGTCGCCCGTCTGGGCCAGCTTGGTTTCGGCCGGGATCTTGAAGGTGACCCAGCCAAAGGCGCGGCCGATCAGGTATCCCCCCAGAACCCCCGCCCCGATTTCCCACAGCACGTTGTAGCTCAGCCATTTCAGCGCCCAAGGCTCTCCGGTGGAGGCCGCGAGCGTCAGTGCGATGGCCAGATGGACGAAGGGAAACGCCGCGCCGTCGTTCATCCCTGCTTCGGAGGTGAGGCCGAAACGGACCTCGTCCTCCTCGCCGCTGCGGGGCGGGCCGACCTGCACGTCCGAGGCGAGGACCGGATCGGTCGGCGCCAGCGCCGCCCCCAGCAGCAGCGCCAGCGTCCAGGGCAGCCCCATCCATCCCGCCGCCAGTGCGGTGATGGCCAGGATGCTGAGCGGCAGCGTGATCAGGATCAGCCGCCACGACACCTGCCACCGGCGCATGCCGAAGACCCGGTCCAGCTTCAGCCCCGCCCCCATCAGCGCGATGATGACCACGAATTCGGTGAACCGTTCCGTGATCTCGGGATAGGTCATGGGCAGGGGCACCAGCGTCACCTGCGGCAGCGAAAACAGCGCTGCCCCCAGCGCGATGCAGACGATGGGCAGCGACAAGGGAAGCCGCCGAAGGGCCAGCGGCAACCAGGCCACCAGCGCGATCAGAAGGCCTGCCCCCGTCAGGAACAGTATGTAGGGGTCCGGTTCCAGAAACGATGCCATGCCGTTCAAACCCACGAAACGGGCTTTTGCTCCACCGCTCGTCGAAGATGGTGCGGAACGGCTGCGGATCACCGCTTGCCGGGCGTCTTCCGGATCTTGTTGCCGCGGGGGCCGGTGTCCACGGGGGTGTTGCTCCGGTTCTCGTCCACCAGCTTGCGCCAGCGGTCCAGCCGGGCCGGGTCCAGCTCTCCGGCCGCCACGGCCGCACGGACGGCGCAGCCCGGTTCATGCGCATGGGTGCAGTCGCGGAAGCGGCACAAGGGCGCCAGCTCCGCGATCTCGGCGAACAGGACGTCGAGGCCGACGGAGATATCGCTGATGTGCAGCGTGCGGATGCCGGGCGTGTCGATCACCCACCCGCCCCCCGCGATGGGGTGGAGCGAGCGGGACGTGGTGGTGTGCCGGCCCTTGGCGTCGGATTCTCGGATGCTTCCGGTGCGCTGCGCCTCTTCGGGGGCCTTGGCCGAAAGGGTGTTCAGAAGCGAGGATTTGCCCACCCCCGACGATCCCACCAGCGCCACGGTCTGACCCGGCCCGCACCACGGCGCCAGCGCCACCGCCGCCTCGGGCACCTGCGCGTTCAGGGTGACGACCTCCAGCCCGCGCTGCAACCCGATCACCTGCTGGCGGTAGGGTTCGGGATCGGCCACCCGGTCGGCCTTGGTCAGCACGATCACGGGCGTGGTGTCCGCCTCGTTCGCCAAAGCCAGATAGCGTTCCAGACGCGCGGGGTTCAGGTCGTCGTTGCAGGACGACACGATGAACAGCGTGTCGACGTTCGCCGCGATCAGCTGCGGCACGCGCGCGCCTTCCGTGTGCCGTTGCAGCACCGTCCGGCGGTCCAGCCGGCGGACCAGCGTCCGGGTCTCCGCCTCCACCAGCACCCAGTCGCCGACGGCGAAGTCCGAGGTGTTGGTCTGGGGCGGCAGGACCAGCTTTGTGGGGCCGAAGAGGGATTCGGCCGTCATCCGGGCGCGGTGGACCGTCGCGATGCGCATCGGTGCCAGCTCCGCCTCCTCGGGCCGCAGCTGGTCCTCATGGAAGGCGGACCAGCCAAGGGCCGCCAGCGTCCGGGGGGGATGATCGGGTGCATGTGTCACCCCAGATGCATGCGCGGGACGGGGCGGCAATGCAAGCCCCGGCGGATCAGTCGCGCGCGGCCTGCAGCAGATCGTGGATCAGGCGCCGCGTCGCCTCGGCCCGGACGGGGTTGGGGTAGTTCCGGTTCGCCAGCACCACGACGCCGATCCGTTCCGACGGCACCATCGCCACATAGGCCCCGAAGCCGTTCGTGGCCCCCGTCTTGTTCAGGAGGCCCTGAAGCGCCTGCGGATCGTGCCGGGTCAGGGGCTGCGGCGTCAGCGCCATCTCGGGTGCGTTGCCCGCCGCCAGCTGCGCCGGGTCCACCGGCCACGGATAGCCCTCCCAGATCATGCCTTGGGCGAAATGGGCGGTGTCGTAGCCGGCCACGCGGGTCCGTGCCAAGGCCGCGTCCACCGGTTCCGGCAGATCGAGGTTGCCCAGATGCGCGTCCAGAAACCGCGTCATGTCCGTGACGGTGGATCGGATGCCATAGGCTTCGGCGTCCAGCATGCCCGGATTGACGCGCACCGGCGCCCCCGTCCGGGAATAGCCGAAGGCGTAGCGGTCCATCGCCTCCTCCGGCACGGTCACGAAGGTGCTGTTCAGGCCAAGCGCGGGCAGAAGGTGTTCGGACAGCGCCGTGTCGTAGGAGGCGCCGAACCGGTCCGCGGTGATCCGGCCCAGAAGGCCGATGCTGACATTGGAATAGGACCGCAGCGTTTGCGGGGGATCGCCCTCCGGCGTCCAGTGGGCCAGATAGTCGTTCAGGCTGGCGTCGTCGACGATGCCCTCGGGCACCTGAAGCGGCAGGCCGCCCGTCGCATGCGCCGCCAGATCGTTCAGCGTGATCCGGTCGAAGGCGCTGCCCTTCAGGGCGGGGCGTTCCTGCGACACCGGCGCGTCCAGCGACAGAAGGCCCTCTTCTTCGGCCAGGGCCGCCAGCGCCACGTTGAACAGCTTGCTGACGGACCCAAGTTCGAACAGCGTGTCCGCGTCCACCGGGCGACGGGTGTCGCGGTCGGCGAAACCTTCGGCAAAGACGTGCGGCCGGCCGTCTAGCGTCACGCCAATGGCCAGACCCGGAATGTCCAGCTCCTGCATCAGGGGCCGGAAGATGTCTTCGGCAATGTCGTGGAACTGGTCGTCCGTCAGGTCCCGCGCATGGGCGGGGGCGGCCAGAAGGGCCAGGGCGAGGCCGAGAATGGGGAACCGCTTCATCGTCTTCCTTGCAGGGTCGAGGGCCCGCCGGGCCCGGTTCCCGGTCATCTAGAAGGAAGGGGGCCGCGACAGCAAACACAAAGGCCGTACATGCGCGACCTCCCCTTATGCGCACCCTTCCGCAGAAACCCCGTTGCCACACGCCGCAGGTATATGCACCAATCGCCCTTGGCGGGCCGCGATGGGGGATCGGGCATCCGCCGGGAGGGGGACATGTTGCACGATCCGCGCATCATCATCCGGAGCCCATCCGCCAATCCGGCGGAGGGACGGCCCTGTTCGACACGTTCACGATCATCCTGCGCCGCTTTGGCCCCGGGAACGGTCCGCGCCGTTCCCCCGGGACCACGCGCCTTTCCTGAAGGACAGACCAGACGATGAAGCACTTCCAGAAGATCCTCGTGGCCAACCGGGGCGAGATCGCGATCCGGGTGATGCGCGCGGCGACGGAGATGGGCAAGAAGACGGTGGCCGTCTATGCCGAGGAGGACAAGCTGGGCCTTCACCGCTTCAAGGCCGACGAGGCCTACCGGATCGGCGAGGGGCTGAGCCCCGTGGGTGCGTATCTGTCCATCCCGGAGATCCTGCGGGTGGCGAAGATGTCGGGCGCGGACGCGATCCATCCGGGCTATGGCCTGTTGTCCGAGAATCCGGATTTCGTGGACGCCTGCGACGCGGCCGGCATCGCCTTCATCGGGCCCAAGGCCGCGACCATGCGCGCCCTGGGCGACAAGGCCAGCGCGCGCCGCGTGGCGGTGGAGGCGGGGGTGCCCGTCATCCCCGCCACGGGCGTGCTGGGCGAGGAGTGGGACGCGATCAAGGCCGAGGCGGAGACGATCGGCTATCCGCTGATGCTGAAGGCCAGCTGGGGCGGCGGCGGGCGCGGAATGCGCCCCGTGACCGGCCCCGGAGAGCTGATCGAGAAGGTGCGGGAAGGCCGCCGCGAGGCGGAAGCCGCCTTCGGCAACGGCGAAGGTTACCTTGAAAAGATGATCGAGCGCGCCCGGCACGTGGAGGTGCAGATTCTGGGCGACCAGCACGGGGGGATCTATCACCTTTACGAACGCGACTGCACGGTGCAGCGGCGCAACCAGAAGGTCGTCGAACGCGCGCCCGCCCCCTATCTGACCGACGCCCAGCGGGCCGAGGTGTGCGATCTGGGCCGCCGCATCTGCGCCCATGTGGGCTACGAATGCGCCGGCACGGTCGAGTTCCTGATGGACATGGACAGCGGCCTGTTCTTCTTCATCGAGGTGAACCCCCGCGTTCAGGTGGAACACACCGTCACGGAGGAGGTGACGGGCATCGACATCGTGCAGGCCCAGATCCGCATCGCGGAAGGCGCCACGCTGGCCGAGGCGACGGGCGCCGCGCGGCAGGAGGACATCGTCCTGCGCGGCCACGCGCTGCAGTGCCGCGTCACGACGGAGGATCCGCAGAACAACTTCATCCCCGACTACGGCCGCATCACCGCCTATCGCAGCGCCACGGGCAACGGCATCCGGCTGGACGGGGGCACGGCCTATTCGGGTTCGGTCGTGACGCGCTATTACGACTCGCTTCTGGTGAAGGTCACGGCCTGGGCGCAGACGCCGGACCTGGCCATCGCCCGCATGGACCGCGCGCTGAGGGAGTTCCGAATCCGCGGCGTCAGCACCAACATCGACTTCGTCATCAACCTGCTGAAGCACCCGACCTTCCTGTCGGACACCTATACCACCAAGTTCATCGACACCACGCCGGAGCTGTTCCACTTCACCCGCCGGCAGGACCGGGCGACGAAGATCCTGACCTATATCGCCGACATCACCGTGAACGGCCACCCCGAGACGGCGAACCGCCCCCGCCCCGCGGCCGCCCTGCGCGCGGCGCGCCCGCCCGAACCCGAAGGCCCGCCGCCGCCCGGCACCCGCACCCTGCTGGAGGCGAAGGGCCCGCAGGCCGTGGCCGACTGGATGCTGGCGCAGGAACGCCTGCTGATCACCGACACCACCATGCGCGACGGGCACCAGTCGCTTCTGGCCACGCGCATGCGGTCCATCGACATGGTGCGCGTGGCGCCGGCCTATGCGGCCAACATGGGCGGCCTCTTCAGCGTGGAATGCTGGGGCGGGGCCACCTTCGACGTGGCCTACCGCTTTTTGCAGGAGGATCCGTGGCAGCGCCTGCGCGACCTGCGCGCGCGCCTGCCCAACGTGATGACGCAGATGCTGCTGCGCGCCTCCAACGGCGTGGGCTACACCAACTATCCCGACAACGTGGTGCAAAGTTTCGTGGCGCAGGCGGCGGTGGCGGGGGTGGACGTGTTCCGCGTCTTTGACAGCCTGAACTGGGTGGAGAACATGCGCGTCGCGATGGACGCGGTGATCGAGGCCGGCAAGATCTGCGAAGGCACGCTGTGCTACACCGGCGACATCCTAGACCCGGACCGGGCGAAGTTCGACCTGAACCACTATGTCGGGCTGGCGCGCGGCCTGCGGGACGCGGGCGCCCACGTGCTGGGCGTGAAGGACATGGCGGGCGTGCTGAAGCCCGCCGCCGCGCGGGTGCTGATAAAGGCGCTGAAGGAGGAGGTGGGCCTGCCCATCCACTTCCACACCCATGACACCGGGGGCCTTGGCGGCGCCACGATCCTTGCCGCGGCCGAGGCGGGGGTGGACGCGGTGGACGCCGCGATGGACGCCTTCTCGGGCGGGACCTCGCAGCCGCCGCTGGGATCCATCGTGGAGGCGCTGCGCCACACGCCGCGCGACACGGGCCTCGACGTGGCCGCGATCCGCGCGATCTCCAACTACTGGGAAGCGGTGCGCGCCCAGTACACGGCCTTCGAATCCGGCCTCGCGGCCCCCGCGTCCGAGGTCTACCTGCACGAGATGCCGGGGGGCCAGTTCACCAACCTCAAGGCGCAGGCGCGGTCCATGGGGCTGGAGGAGCGCTGGCACGAGGTGGCCGAAGCCTATGCCGAGGCCAACCGCATGTTCGGCGACATCGTGAAGGTCACCCCGAGTTCCAAGGTCGTGGGGGACATGGCGCTGATGATGGTGGCGCAGGGCCTGACACGCGCGCAGGTGGAGGATCCGGCCGTGGAGGTGTCCTTCCCCGACAGCGTGGTGGACATGCTGAAGGGCAACCTCGGCCAGCCCCATGGCGGCTGGCCCCCGGGGATCACCCGCAAGGTCCTGAAGGGGGCGCAGCCCTCCACCGACCGGCCGGGCGCGCATCTGCCGCCCGTGGATCTGGCGGCGGTGCGCGCCCAGCTTGCCGCCGATCTTTCGACCGAGGACGAGGCGGTGGTCCCGAGCGACGAGGACCTGAACGGCTACCTGATGTATCCGCAGGTGTTCACCGACTTCTTCCGGCGCCAACGGACCTACGGCCCCGTGCGCGTGCTGCCCACCCGCACCTTCTTCTACGGGATGGAGCCGGGCGAGGAGATCGTGGCCGAGATCGACCCCGGCAAGACGCTGGAGATCCGCCTGCAGACCGTGGGCGAGACGACCGAGGACGGCGAGGTGCGCGTGTTCTTCGAACTGAACGGCCAGCCCCGCACCATCCGCGTGCCGAACCGCGCGGCAAAGGCGAGGGTCGCCGCCCGTCCCAAGGCCGAGCCGGGCAACCCCGACCACATCGGCGCCCCCATGCCCGGATCCGTCGCCACCATCGCCGTCGCCCCCGGGGCCCGCATCCAGCCCGGAGACCTGCTGCTGACCATCGAGGCCATGAAGATGGAAACCGCCCTTCAGGCCGACCGCGCCGCCACCGTCAAGGCCATCCACGTCACGCAAGGCGCCCAGATCGACGCGAAGGACCTGCTGGTCGAACTGGAGTGAAGACGGTGTCCCGCCGTTGCACCCCGGGTGCGGTCGGGGCACCCCGTTTCGTGATGTCCCGGTCGATGCCGGAGGCGATGTCCGCGTTCTGAAAGAGCCGCAGGAGAACAGGACCTCCTTCGCGATTCTGTCGGCCCCGGGACCGCCCCCGGGGCCGCCCTTCCCCACAAGCCGGGCTGTGCAGGATGCATCGGCCCGCTCTTGGGTTCGTCCCTCGGGGCCCCGTGCGCGTCACGCGGCCGATCACCTCCGGGCAGCGGCACAGGCGCAACATGTCATGTTCATGCCCCTGTCACGACGAAGTCGCGTGTTTGTCATACCCCGGGCTTAAGCACCGCCTCGAACAGGAGTGTCAGATGCTTTTGCACGTCGACAACGTCACGAAGATCTTCGGTCAGGCCACCGCGGTGGACTCTGCCAGTTTCTCGGTGGAGCGTCCGGCCATGATCGGCATCATCGGTCGTTCCGGCGCGGGCAAGTCCACCTTCCTGCGGATGATGAACCGGCTGACGGACGCCACCTCGGGCCGGCTGGTGTTCGACGGGGTGGACGTGCTGGCCCTGAAGGGCGCCGAGAAGCGGGCCTGGCAAAGTCAGTGCGCGATGATCTTCCAGCAGTTCAACCTGGTGCCGCGCATGGACGTGGTGTCGAACGTGCTGCACGGGCTTCTGAACCGCCGCGGCACGATCCCCACGCTGTTCAACCTGTGGCCCAAAACCGACATCCAGCGCGCGATCGAGATTCTGGATCGCCTAGGCATCGCCGAACAGGCCCCCAAGCGGGCCGAGGCACTGTCGGGCGGCCAGCAGCAGCGCGTGGCCATCGCCCGCGCCCTGATGCAGGACCCCAAGGTGATCCTGGCGGACGAACCGATCGCCAGCCTTGATCCGATGAACGCGCAGGTCGTGATGGACGCGCTGCGCCGCATCCACGAGGAAGACGGCCGCACCGTCATCGCCAACCTGCACACGCTGGACACCGCACGCCGCTATTGCGACCGGGTGATCGGGATGCGCGCGGGCCGGATCGTGTTTGACGGCAAGCCCGAACAGCTGACCATCTCCGTCGCGCGCGAGATTTATGGCGCCGGCGCCGAATTCCGCGAGGAAGCGACCTCCACCTCGATCGAGGCGCTGCACGGCAACGACGCGCAGGACGCGCGCTACGCCCACTCGATGATGTCCAACTGATTTCATCCCCCGCAGCCCCCGGCCGCGGGTTTTTTTTCATGGAGACGACGATGAAACGACTTCTGGCTGCCACGCTTGCCACGACGGTGCTTGCCGCCCCGCTGCACGCGCAGGAGATCACGGGCTTCAACATCGGCATCCTTGGCGGGGAGAACGCGCAGGACCGCCTGTCAAACCAGCAGTGCTATTCCGACAAGATCTCGGAAGCGCTGGGCGTGCCGGTCAAGGTCTTCACCCCTGCCGACTATGACGGCGTGATCCAGGGCCTTCTGGGCGGCACCATCGACATGGCGTGGCTCGGCGCCTCGGGTTATGCCAAGATCTACCTGACCGACCCCGAGGCGGTGACGCCCGTGCTGGTCAAGCAGAACCTCGACGGCTCCATCGGCTACTACTCCATCGGGATCGCGCGCAAGGACAGCGGCATCACCTCGATCGAGGACATGAAGGGCAAGGTGATGGGCTTCGGCGATCCGAACTCCACCTCCGGCTACCTGATCCCGAACGTGGAACTGTCGCAGGCCGGCATCGACATGACGCCGGGCAAGTACTTCTCGGACGTGCGCTTCACCGGCGGGCACGAGCAGACCATCGTGGCCGTCACCAACGGCGACATCGACGGCGGCGTGACTTGGGCCGACGGCCTGGGCAACTGGGAAGACGGCTACAATTCGGGCGCGCTGCGCAAGGCCGCGGATGCGGGCCTCGTGGACATGAACGACCTGGTGCAGATCTGGAAATCGAAAGAGATCCCGGAAGGCCCGATGGTCGTCCGCAACGCCCTGCCGCAGGACGTCAAGGACAAGGTCATCCAGCTGACCGCCGACCTGTGGGAAGACGATCCCGAATGCGCCTATGGCGTGGCCGCGGGCGATGCCAAGGACTTCATCCCCGTCACCCACCAGCAGTACGAATCGATCGTCGAAGCCCGCCGGATGACCGGCGGCTGATCCCGGACACGTTGTTTCACACCTGATGGCGGGCCCCCGGCCCGCCATTCCTTTGCGGGACCCCAAGAATGACCGACGCCACCCTGATCCGCGACAGCTATCTGGCCCAGATCCGGCGCAAGCGCGCCTATTCCACCGTGATCCTCGTGATCTTCGTGGCGATGATGGCCAGCGGCTTCCAGCTGGCCAATGGCCGCAACGCCGGCGGCTTTCTGTCCGGCCTGCACCGCATCTTCGACTTTCCGGCCGAACTGATCGCCGAGGCGGTGGACCGGGCCGCGAACCTGCCCGGGCTGATCTGGTTCTATCTGCCCGCGCTGGTGGAAACGCTGAACATCGCCGCCGCGGCCACGCTTCTGGGCGCGCTCTTTGGCGGGTTCCTGTCGCTGATGGCCTCGCCCGGCCTTGCCCCCTTCCCCCGGCTGGTGCCGCTGGTGCGCCGGTTTCTGGACATCACCCGCGCGATCCCCGACGTGGTGATCGCGCTGATCCTGATCTTCATGCTCTCCTCCGGTCCCGTTCCGGCGATGCTGGCCATCGCGTTCCACACGACCGGCGCGCTCGGCAAGCTCTTCTCCGAGGTGAACGAGAACGCGGATGTGAAACCGGTCGAAGGGCTGCAATCGGTGGGCGCGGGCTGGTTCCAGCGCATGATCCTGGCGGTGCTGCCGCAGGTCGCGCCGAACTGGCTGTCCTATGGCCTTTTGCGGTTCGAGATCAACGTGCGCGCCTCCGCCATCCTCGGCTTCGTGGGGGCGGGCGGCATCGGGGCAGAGCTGAAGGTCGCCATCGGCTGGGGCCAGGGCCGCTATGACGCCGCCGCCGCGATCTTCATCCTGCTGTTCGTCACGATCATGGTCATCGACCAGGTGTCGGGCCACTTCCGCAACGTTCTCGTGAAGGGCCGCTGACATGACCGCCGCCATCTTTGCCGACGCCGAACGCCGCATCAGCCGCCGCCGCTGGACCGCCTTCGGCGTCTTGGGCGCGATCGTCGCCTATTTCGTCTACATCTTCTTTGCCTTCGACGTGGGCGGGCTGGCGCAGCGCGTCCGCCTGGACAACGCCGCCGTTCTGCTGCGCGACACCTACAGCCACCGCGTGCAGGTCACCCGCGACAACCGCCGGGATGAAACGGTGGTGGCCATCGACGGCGAACGCAACGGCCGCTTCGCCGAAGACCGCTGGCCCGACTGGGTGAAGGCCCAGGGCACCTCCACCGAGGTGGACCTGCGCGCCGGGGTGAAGGTGTTCTACGGCCCTGACGACGTGCGGATGGCGATCCCTGATTACGGCACCATCACCATCGTGCCGGCCAACAGCGGCATCAACCTGACCACCCCCGACGGCGCGGTTCCCGCCTGGATCAGCGCCTCCGACACCCGCGTCGACATCACCCGGCCCGAGGGGCGGCTGACCGTGACCAAGGCCCGGACCGAGACGTTCCGCTACTTCCTCGGCTGGCCGATGTTCTTCTTCACCACCGAAAGCCCCTTCTACTACATGGGTTGGGGAGAGCGGGCGGCCGCCCTCTTCTCGGACACGCAGGTGGTGCCGGGCACCTCCAACGCCGCGGCGATGTGGAACGACTTCTGGCACAACACCGCGTGGCGCCATTCCGACGTGGCCTGGGCCATGTTCGAGACGCTGCTGATGGCCTTCCTGGGCACCATGCTGGCGGCGATCGTGTCGATCCCGCTGGCCTTCGTGGCCGCGCGCAACTTCGGGCCGTCGATGCCGCTGGGCTTTGGCATCCGGCGGGTGTTCGATTTCCTGCGGGGGGTAGACGCGCTGATCTGGACCGTCATCCTGGCCCGCGCTTTCGGGCCGGGGCCGATGACCGGGGCGCTCGCGATCTTCCTGACCGACACCGGCAGCTTCGGCAAGCTGTTCTCCGAAGCGCTGGAGAACACGGACGACAAGCAGGTGGAAGGGCTCCGCTCCACCGGCGCCAACGCCTTGCAGCGCAGCCGGTTCGGGGTGATCCCGCAGGTGATGCCGGTGATCTCCAGCCAGATCCTCTACATGCTGGAATCGAACACGCGCGGGGCGACGGTGATCGGTGCCATCGTGGGCGGGGGCATCGGCCTTTTGCTGACGCAGGCGATCCAGACCCAGAAGGATTGGGAGGATGTGACCTATTACATCATCCTTGTCGTGCTGATGGTGATGCTGATGGACACCGTGTCGGGCTGGATCCGCCGGCGGCTGATCAAGGGCTAGTCCGGCGTCACCGTCAGGGTGATCCGGTCGCCCGCGAACCAGGTGTGGCCGTATTCTACCGGCCGCCCCGCATCGTCCACGTTGACGGAGACGGTGCGCAGGATCGGATCGCCTTCGCGCAGCCGCAGGTGAAGGGCCATCGTCGCGGTGGCCCTTTTCGCCGTCAGACGGGTGCCCGCGCGGGTGTAGTCGGCCACCCCCTGACGTCGCAGCGCCTCAGTGATCGACGGCGTGTCCTGCAGGATCGCCAGCATGTCGGGGAAGGGTTCAGCAGGCAGGACGCTGCGGAACAGGGCGATGGGCAGGCCGTCCGAGGTGCTGATCCCCTCCACCACATGCACCGGCGCGCCGGGCTGCAGGTCCAGCGCCTCCGCCTCCGCCAGATTGGCGCGGCGCGTTTCCATGAGGTGAACCACGCGCCCGGCCTCCCTCCCCGCGGCGGCAAGGTTTCGCGACAGACGCGTGCGGCGGCCGATCGGGTAATCCACGGGCCGCCCTTCCTGCACAAAGACGCCCGCGCCGCGCCGCGCATGGACCAGCCCCCGCGCCGCCAGTTCCGCCAGCGCCCGCCGCACCGTGTGCCGGTTCACGCCGAAACGCTGCGACAGTTCCGCCTCGGACGGAAGCTTGTCGCCGGGGCGGCGCTGCCCGCCCGCGATCTCGGCGGCCAAAGCCTCGGTGATGGAGGTCCAGAGGGGGGTGCGTGTCATGAAAGGTTCACCGTGAAAGGGCTTGAGCGGATCGGGATCCCCCGCTACTTGTCGAGTTGTATAGATAACTAGACAAGTTGGCAAGGTGTCGAGATGAACCTTACGGAACGGCGGGACTGGATGGGGCTTCTGGCCCGCGCCGCCCCTGCACGGCTGGCGGAGTTGCTGCGCGACCTGCCCGCCCACGACTTCGCCCGCCGCCCCGAGATTGGGACGGTGATGGTGCGGGCCCGCGCCGGTGGCACCGGCGCCGCCTTCAACCTGGGCGAGATGACGGTGACGCGCTGCACCCTGCGCCTGCCCTCGGGCACCGTGGGGCACGCCTATGTGCAAGGCCGCGACAAGGCGCATGCGACCCGCGCCGCTGTGGTGGACGCGCTGATGCAGGACGATCCGGACACCACGCGGGCGACCATCCTGACCCCGCTCGCGCAGGAGGCCGAGGCACGCACCGCCACCCGCTGCGCCAAAGCCGCCGCCACCAAGGTGGAATTCTTCACGCTGGTCCGGGGGGACAACTGATGGACGACATCTTCGCCGGCGGGTTCACCGACGCGCCCCGTCAGTCGGCCGACGCCTTCCGCGCGGCACTGGAGGCCATGGCCCGCCCCGGCACCCGCCATGCCCTTCAGGCGCAAGCGCCCGCCCCCCTGTCGCCCGCCGCCGCCGCCCTGATCCTGACGCTGACCGACACCGGCACCCCCCTGCATCTGGCGGGCGCGCATGACACCGACGCGGTGCGCCGCTGGATCGGCTTTCACACCGGCGCGCCCATCTGCCCGGCCGCCGAGGCGCAGTTCGCCATCGGCACGTGGGACGCGCTGCACCCGCTGGACCGCTTCGCCATGGGCGACGCGGAATATCCCGACCGCTCCGCCACCCTGATCGTAGAGATGGCTTTCGGTCGCCCCACCCACCGGCTTACCGGCCCCGGCATCGATGGGCATTTGGACGCCCACATCCCCGGCGACCGTCCGGTGGCCTTCCCGCTGGGCCTCGACCTGTTCCTGACCAGCGGGGGCGAGATGTCCGCCCTGCCCCGCACCACCCGGCTGGAGGCCCTGTAGATGTATGTTGCCGTCAAGGGTGGCGAACGCGCCATCGACAACGCCCATGCCTGGCTGGCCGAGGAGCGCCGCGGCGATCCTGCCATCCCCGACCTGACCGTGCCTCAGATCCGCGAACAGATGACGCTGGCCGTGAACCGCGTGATGGCCGAAGGCTCGCTGCATGATCCTGACTTGGCCGCGCTGGCGATCAAGCAGGCACGGGGGGACCTGATCGAGGCGATCTTCCTGATCCGCGCCTATCGCACCACGCTGCCGCGCTTTGGCGCGTCCGCCCCCGTGGACACGGGCGCGATGACCGTCAGCCGCCGCATCTCGGCCACGTTCAAGGACGCGCCCGGCGGGCAGATCCTCGGCCCGACCTTTGACTACACCCACCGTCTGCTGGACTTCGCCCTGATGGCCGAGGGCGAGGTTCCCGCCGCCCCGCAGGCCGAGGCGAATGCGCAGGACACGCCGCACATCCTGTCCTTCCTTGATCAGGACGGGCTGATCGAACGGGCCCTACCCGACGACACCCCACCCCGCGACCTGACGCGCGAGCCGCTGGAACTGCCCGCCGACCGCGCCCTGCGCCTTCAATCCCTGACGCGCGGGGACGAGGGGTTCGTCCTCGGCCTCGCCTATTCGACGCAGCGGGGATACGGGCGCAACCATGCCTTTGTCGGCGAATTGCGGATCGGCACGGTGGAGGTGGAACTCAACATTCCCGAACTGGGCTTCAGCGTCGAGATCGGGGAGATCGAGCTGACCGAATGCGAAACGGTGAACCAGTTCACCGGATCGAAGACCGAACCGCCGCAGTTCACCCGCGGCTATGGCCTGACCTTCGGGCAGTGCGAGCGCAAGGCCATCTCCATGGCGCTGGTGGACCGCGCCCTGCGCTGGCAGGAACTGGGCGAAGACTTCGTCGGCGCCCCCGCGCAGGACGAGGAATTCGTGCTGTCCCACTGCGACAACATCCAGGCGACGGGGTTCCTCGAACACATCAAGCTGCCCCATTACGTCGATTTCCAGGCGGAGCTGGAGCTGATCCGCCGCCTTCGCACCGCCGCGATGGAGGGCTGAGCCATGGACGACTACAACTTCGCCTATCTGGACGAGGACACGAAGCGGATGATCCGCCGCGCCCTGCTGAAGGCGGTCGCGATCCCCGGCTATCAGGTGCCGTTCTCCAGCCGCGAGATGCCGATGCCCTATGGCTGGGGCACGGGCGGCGTGCAGGTGACCGCCGCCTGCCTGAAACCCGATGACACCCTGAAGGTCATCGACCAAGGGGCCGACGACACCACCAACGCCGTGTCCATCCGCAAGTTCTTCCAGCGCACCGCCGAGGTCGCCGTGACGGAACGCACGCAGGACGCCACCATCATCCAGACCCGCCACCGCATCCCCGAGGCGCCCTTGCAGCCCGGCCAGATCATGGTCTTTCAGGTGCCGATCCCGGAACCGCTGCGTTTCCTCGAACCGCGCGAGACGGAAACCCGCCGCATGCATGCGCTGGAGGATTACGGGTTGATGCAGGTGAAACTCTATGAGGACATCGCCCGGCATGGCGAGATCGCGACCGCCTACGCCTATCCGGTGAAGGTGGAGGACCGCTATGTCATGGACCCCTCCCCCATCCCGAAATTCGACAACCCGAAGATGAACGACAGCCCGGCCCTGATGCTGTTCGGCGCGGGGCGGGAGCAGCGGATCTATGCCCTGCCGCCGCACACCAAGGTCGAAAGCCTCGACTTCGAGGATTTCCCCTTTGTCGCAGGCAAGGCCGACCATCCCTGCGCCATCTGCGGGTCCACCGAAAGCTATCTGGACGAGATCATCACCGACGACGCCGGCAGCCGCATGTTCGTCTGCTCCGACACGTCCTATTGCCAGGAAAGGAGCGTGCAATGACCCCCCTTCTGCAGGTCCGCGGGATCGAGAAACGCTATGGCGGGCGGATCGGCTGCATCGATGTCAGCTTCGACCTCTGGCCGGGCGAGGTGATGGGCATCGTCGGCGAAAGCGGCTCGGGCAAGTCGACGCTTCTGTCCTGCCTTGCCGGGCACCAGCCGTCCGACAAGGGCGAGGTGATCTTCCACGGGCGCGACGTTCTGAAGCTGTCCGAGGCCGAACGCCGCCGTCTGGGCCGCACCGACTGGGCCTTCGTCCACCAGAACCCGCGCGACGGGCTGCGGATGAACGTCAGTGCGGGGGGCAACGTGGGCGAGCGCCTGATGGCCGTCGGCGAGCGCCATTACGGCAACATCCGCGATACGGCGGAGGATTGGCTGCAACGGGTGGAGATCAATGCCGACCGGATCGACGACCGCCCGCGCCAGTTCTCGGGCGGGATGCAGCAGCGGTTGCAGATCGCGCGCAACCTTGTCACCGGGCCGAAGCTGGTGTTCATGGACGAGCCGACGGGCGGCCTCGACGTGTCGGTTCAGGCGCGGCTGCTGGACCTGTTGCGGGGCCTCGTGCGGCGGATGGGGCTGTCGGCCATCATCGTCACGCACGATCTGGCGGTGGTCCGGCTTCTGGCCGACCGGCTGATGGTGATGAAGGGCGGGCATGTGGTGGAACAGGGGCTGACCGACCAGGTGCTGGACGATCCGCAGCACGCCTATACCCAGCTTCTCGTCTCCTCCGTCCTGCAGGTGTGACCATGATCGAACTTCGCAACGTGTCCAAGACCTTCACCCTGCACAATCAGGGGTCTGCCGTGATCCCGGTGATGACGGATGTGTCCCTGTTCGTGGGTGCCGGGGAATGCGTCGGGCTGAAAGGCGCCTCGGGCGCCGGAAAATCCACACTGATGCGGATGATCTGGGGCAACTACCTTGCCGCCAGCGGCTCCATCACCGTGGCGGGCACTGATGTCGCCCGGGCCGAACCGCGCGAGATCATCGCCCTGCGGCGCGAGCGGATGGCCTATGTCAGCCAGTTCCTGCGCGTCGTCCCGCGCGTGCCGACGCTGGAGGTGGTGGCCGAACCCCTGATGGCCTTCGTGCCCGAGGAGGAGGCGCTGGAGGCCGCCCGCAGCCTCCTGACCCGGCTGCGCATTCCCGAACGGCTGTGGGGCCTGTCGCCCACCACCTTCTCGGGCGGGGAACAGCAGCGGGTGAACATCGCGCGCGGCTTCATCCGGCAGGTGCCGGTGATGCTGCTCGATGAACCGACGGCCAGCCTCGACGCCGCGAACCGCGAAACCGTCCTGACCCTGATCGAGGAGGCGAAGGCCCGCGGCACCGCCATCGTCGGCATCTTCCACGACGAGGAGGCGCGCGACCGCGTCTGCGACCGCCTGATCGAGATGGGCGCATGAGGGTTCTTGCCGTTGTCGGCCCTTCGGGCGCAGGAAAGGACACGGTGATCAACGCGGTCCGGGAACGGCGCCCCGACCTTGCGATCCTGCGCCGCGTCATCACCCGCCCCGAACGCGAAGGCGACGAACCGTTCGAGGGCGTGGACGACGCCACCTTCGACCGCCGCGAACAGGCGGGAGAGTTCGCGCTGGTCTGGCAGGCGCACGGGCTGCGCTATGCCATCCCGAAGCCCGACCGCAGCCCGGTGATCTTCAACGGTTCCCGCAAGCGGCTGGCCGACGCGGCGGAGGCGTTTCCGGGACTGGAGGTGATCCACATCACCTGCGCGCCGGAGATCCGGGCGCAGCGTCTGGCCGCCCGTGGCCGCGAAACAGCTGAGGATATCGCGCAGCGCCTGACCCGCGACGCCCCCCTGCCCCAAGGGCTGACGGTGCACGAGATCGACAATTGCGGACCGCTGGAGGACGCCGTGGCGGCCTTCCTCGCGGTCCTTGACCGTCAGATCGGGTAACGGCGCAGCAGATGGAACATCCCGTCCTCATCCTCGCCCATCAGGCAGATCTCTGCGATGACGAAATCGGCGGGCAGGACGGGGGCAAGGCGCGGTTCCAGCGCCTCCGGCTCCAGATCGCAGGGGCCGGTCAGGGTGATGTGGAAGCGGAACTCCTCCATCACGAAGGGATAGCCCCAGCGGTTCAGCAGCTCACGCTGGCGCGGCGTCAGGCGCTCGGGCTTGCGGCGGGCGATCTCGGCCTCCGTCAGCGGCGCGCGGAACGGGTCAAGGGCGGTGACGATCCGGCCCGCCATGGCGTTCAGCGCCGTCGCGTCGCCCTGCGGCACCAGCGCCAGGAAGCGGCCGATCCTCACGACCTTCAACGGGCCAGGCTGGACGGGCGACAGATCGCGCGCAAGGTCGGCCACGGCCCCCTCCAGATCCTCGCGGTCGCCCGCCAGACGGAACGGCGCCTTCAGCGTGGCGTGCAGCCCGTACTTGCGCGGTTCGGCCACCAGCGCTTCTTGCGGCGACGGCGCCCCGACGGGGATGCCCGCCTCCGGATCCCAGCCCAGCCATTCGGCCCCGAAGCGCGCCAGGGGTCCGGGCGGCGGCAGGTAGTAGATCGCGTATCGCTTCATAGATTTTCCTTCCAATCCCGACCCCTTATCGCACCCATGTCACACATTCGTGGCAGGATGCGCGACCTCACGATCCAGGACAGGACATGACCGAGACAGTCTTCACGAACGCCAGACTTGTGCTGGAAAACGAGGTGCGCACCGGCGCGCTGGTCCTGCGGGACGGCCGCATCGCCGAGATCGGGGACACCACCCGCACCGGCATCGATTGCGACGGGGACCTGATCGCGCCGGGCCTGATCGAACTGCACACCGACAATCTGGAACGCCACATCCAGCCCCGCCCCGGCGTGGACTGGCCGCATTCCGCCGCCATCGTCGCCCATGACGCGGAACTGGCCGGCACGGGCATCACCACCGTATTCGACGCGCTGCGCGTGGGGTCCATCGGCAATTCCACCTATCTGCGCTATGCCCGCGATCTTGCGACCGAGATCATGGGCGCCCGCCCGCACCTGCGGATCAACCACCTGATCCACCTGCGGGCCGAGGTGTGTTCCGAAACGCTGGCCGAAGAGCTGGACGAGTTCGGGCCGGAGGACGGCATCGGCATCGTCAGCCTGATGGACCACACGCCGGGCCAGCGCCAGTTCCGCGACATGGAGAAGTTCGCCCAGTATTCCATGGGCAAGCGCGGCATGTCGCGCGAGGCGTTCGAGGCGCATTGCGCCAACCTGAGCCGCCTGCGCGTCCTGCACGGCGACGCGCACGAGGCCGCGACCGTGGCCGCCGCCAACCGCTGGGGCGCCGTGCTGGCCAGCCACGACGACACGACGCGGGATCACGTCGCGACCTCCGCCGCCTATGGCATCCGACTGGCGGAATTCCCCACGACTCTGGAAGCGGCCGAGGCCAACCGCGCGGCGGGCATCCGCAACATCATGGGCGCGCCGAACCTGATCCGCGGCGGATCGCATTCGGGCAACATCGCCGCGCGCGATCTGGCCGAGGCGGGGCTTCTGGACATCGTCAGCTCGGATTACGTGCCGGCGGCGCTTTTGACCTCGGCCGTGTTTCTGGGCGGGCTTTGGGGCGATCTGGCACGGGGCTTCGCCACCGTCACCGCTACCCCCGCCGCCGCCACCGGCCTTGCCGATCGTGGCCGGCTGGCCCCCGGCCTGCGGGCCGACCTGATCCGCTTGGCGATGCCCGGAACGCAGCCCTTCCTGCGGGAAACCTGGGTCGGCGGGCGCAGGGTCGCGTGATGAAGCTGTCCCCTGCCCCCACGCTGCACCCGACCGTCGCCATGACGCAGTCCGACCTTGGCACCTATACCGAGGTGGGGGCTGACTGCGTGCTGACCAATGCGGTCCTTGGCGACTATTCCTATTGCGGGGCGCGCTGCGACATCGCCAACGCCCGCATCGGCAAGTTCGCCAACATCGCGACAAACGTGCGGATCGGGCCGACCGATCATCCGCTGGACCGCGCCAGCCTGCACCACTTCATGTACCGCTCCAGCTACTACTGGGACGATGCGGCGGACGATGCGGACTTCTTCGCCGCGCGAGCCACGCGCCTGACCCATATCGGCCATGACACGTGGATCGGGCATGGCGCGATCATCAAGCCGGGGCTGACCATCGGCAACGGTGCGGTCATTGCCGCCGGCGCGGTGGTCACGCATGACGTGGCGCCCTACACCATCGTCGCGGGCCTGCCCGCCGCCCCCCTGCGTCGCCGCCTGCCCGAGGATCTGGCGGCCCGCCTGCAGGCGCTCGCCTGGTGGGACTGGCCGCATGACCGCCTGCGTGAGGCGCTGGAGGATTTCCGGTCGCTGTCCGTGACCGACTTCCTGCGCAAGCATGAAGCGGTCGAAGACGGGCCGCGCCCCATCTGACAGGATCAGGTCGGGCGTCCCACCCGGGCAGGGGCGAGCGCCGTCGCGCAAAGCGTGATGAGGAGCGCGGCCCCCGCGATCACCATGAAGGGCAGGCGAAGGGTCGTTTCATGCGCAACAAGCCCGATAAGGGGCGGGCCCAGCAGCATCGCCCCATAGGCCAGCGTCGCGACGGAGGCGATGGCCTGACCCGCCGGCACCTCCGGATCGTTGGCGGCGCGGGACACGGCCATGGGGAACACGGCGGCGTAGCCCAGCCCCATCAGGACGAACCCGATCAGCGCCACGGGCAGCAGCCCGGTCGTGGCGCATAGGGCATAGCCTGCGGCCGCCAGCACGCCGCTGACGCGCGCGACCCGCACCGCACCGAATCGCATGATCAGGCGGTCGACGCTGAGCCGCATGACCACCATGGTGATGGAGAAGATGGCATAGCCGAACGTCGCCTGCGCTTCGGGAGCGTATAGGATGTCGCGCAGGAACACCGCGCTCCAGTCCACGGCGGCGCCTTCGCCAAGGCCGGCCGCCAGCGCCATGACGCCCACCAGCACAAGCGCGCCGCGCGGCAGGGCAAAGACCGGATCATGTGACTGGGCGATGCGCGTCTCGGACGTCCAAGGGGCCAGAAGGAAGGGCCCGAAGACCGCCGCCGACAGGACGGCCACGACCCCGAACTGCACCCCCGGCGATGTGTCGAGGGTGGTGGCGACATAGCCCCCGGCGGCGCCAAGACCGGCCCCAAGGCTCCACATCGCGTGGAACGAGGACATGACGGACCGTTTCAGGTGGCGTTCGACCTCGCTCGCCCAGCTGTTCATCGCCACGTCCATCGCCCCGTGGAACATGCCGAAGGCAAATAGCCCCGCGGCAAGCATCCAGATGGAATGCGAGACGCCCAAGATCACGATCGACAGCAGATAGGCCGCCGCGATCCCCCGCGTCAGCCGCACTGCGCCCAGCCGGTCGGACAACCGTCCTGCCAGCGGAAAGGACACGAGCGCGCCGATCCCCATGGCCAGAAGAAGGACGCCCAGCCGTTGTTCGTCCAGCGCCAGCCGGTCGACGAAAGCGGGGATCCGCGAGGCCCAGGATCCCAGCAGGATGCCGTTCAGGGCGAAGGCCGCCGCCACGCAGCGCCAAGGGGTTCTTGCGTCACGCATGGCGCACCTCCAGCCCCTTGGTCGTGAACGGTCGGGTGGCCCGCGGGGGGGCGTCGGTGATGAGCATGTCCAGATCCTTGAGGGGGAGCACGCGGTGGCGGGCCTTTCGGCCCAGCTTCGGCGCGCTGGTCAGGGCGATGGTCCGGCCGCTGGCCTGCGCCATGGCCCGCTTTACAAAGGCTTCGTCGGGATCGTCCGCACTGAGCCCGAAGGTCTCCTCCAAGCCGCAGACTCCCAGAAAGGCGAGGTCCGCCGTCAGGTCCGACAGCGCCGAGACCGTGCCGTGCCCGACGCAGACGGCGCCGAGCGCCGACAAGCGGCCGCCGACCAGATGCGTGGGCACCCCGGCGGCGAGGCAGGCCAGGGCCACCGCAGGGGCCGGAGTCACCGCCAGCGCATTCGGAAGTGGCGGCAGCGCCTGCGCAAGGGCCAAAACGGTGGACCCGCCATCAAGGAACAGCACCATCCCATCCTCGATCAGCGAAAGCGCGCAGGCGGCGATGGATTCGTAGCGGGCATCGCCTTCCGCCATGCGCTGCAGGGCCGGGCGCGCCACGGGCATCGCCCCCCCGCGCACGCAGCGCGCGACACCCTGCATCTCCAGCAGCTTCAGGTCTCGCCGGACGGTGTCGACCGACACGCCGAACTCCTCGGCAAGGAAGGCCAGCTCCACGGTCTGCCCGCGTTCCAGCCGCGCCCGCAGCACGTCCTGTCGTGCGTCCGGTAGATTCATTGCCGCTCCCCATGCTGCATTACTGGATTTTATGCAACATCATGCAACATCCTGCAAGAATATGCGGGCGTCAGAAGCTTTCGCAAATCCTGATCTCGATCGGGATTACCGAGGGCGCGGATCTTTCGCCCAAGCCGTGCAGGGCCGCCTCCTCCATCGCTGAAACCAACTCCTCCACCACCCGGTCCACCGGATGGCTGAGGACCACGTCGAGAACGCCCTCCTTCAGGCAGCGGTTGATCGCGTCGCTCAGCTCGGTGGCGATGATGGTGATCCGTTGGCGCTGGTCGGGTGTCAGGGCGTCCACGGCCCCCTCCACCCCGCCGCCTGCCACCACAAGCGCCACGATGTTGTCATGTTTTGCCAATGAGGTGCGCACGATCGCCTGGGCCTTGTCGTCGCGTTCGAAGCTGGCTTGGGCGGGCAGGATATCCAACCGGCTGCTCGCCTCCTCCAGCGCCGCGCGCAGCCCCCGATCATAGCCGCCATGGGCCAGATAACCGGGGGAGCCGGTGAGGACGAGGACCTGCCCTTCGGCCGGGGAAAGCTGATGGACAAACCAGCCCGCGCTGCGCCCCATCTTCAGCGCGTCCGACCCGACAAAGCCAGCGCGCGCGGGCGTCGACAGGTCCGAAAACAACGTCCATACCGGGATGCCCTTGGCGGCCAGACGCTCCACCGCCGCATGAACCAGCGGATGGTCCAGCAGCACCGCGCCGATGGCGTCGCACCCGTCGCCCAGCGCCTCCAGCGCCGCCGCCATGGCGACGGGGTCCAGATCCTGCAGGTAGTGAACAACGGCCCGCCCCTGCACGCGTTGCGAGTCGCGGGTGCGCTGCGCCAACCGCTCTGCCAGCTCGGCGTAAAGCGCCCGGTCATGCGGGTTCAGAAGAAAGCCGAAGGTCTGGACGGGCATCCCCTGCATCAGGCGCTGCCGGATCACCGGGGCGCCGTGATAGCCGATGCGTTCGGCCGCCGTCAGCACATGCTCGATCGTCGTGCGCTTGACGGTGCCGCGCCGGTTCACGATCCGGTCCAGGGTTGACAGGCTGACCCCAGCCGCTGCGGCCAGGTCTTCAAGGGTGGGCCGTCCAGGCACGCGCTGCTCCCATGGTTGCACGGGGCTGTCTTGCCGCAGGGGGGCCGCAAAGGAAAGGACCGCCCGAAGGCGGCCCGATCACGTCATTGCGGGATGGACAGCTTGTCGCGCGCGCCACTGTCGGCCCGCATCTTCGCGATGTCCTCCACCTTCACCGGGGGGGCGGCGTTGCCCCAGCTGTTGCGGACGTAATCCAGGATCTCGGCCATCTGGGCGTCGGTGTATTTCCACGCAAAGGACGGCATCCCCGCCCCCGTGGGATTTTCGTGGGTGGAGGAAGCGCGCCCCCCGACCATGAGCGCATGGCTCAGGTTCGTGATGTCGGGCGCAAGCATCGCGGCGTTGCCGGCAAAGGCCGGGGCCAGCAGGCCCATCCCCTCGCCCCGCGGACCGTGGCAGGCCGAGCAGCTGATCTCGTATTCCAACGCGCCCTGCTTCAGGCTGTCGGCGGCGAGCGGCGGGGGGGCCACCGCATCCGATCCCGGAACCGACTTCAGGTAGGTGGCCATCGCCGTCAGATCCTCGTCCGAAAGGTATTGCAGCGAATGCTCCACCGCCTCGGCCATGGGGCCTGCGGCCACGGCCACGCCGTCCGTCCCCGTGCGCAGATACTGCGCGATGCTCTCCACGGACTGGCCACCCACGCCCAGATACTCGTTCGACGTGATCTCGGGCGCATAGGAGGTGCCGAGGCTGCCGCCCTGAAGATATTTGCTGGACACCTCGGCCGACAAGAGGTTGCGCGGGCTGTGGCAGGCCGAGCAATGGCCGCCGCCATCCACGATATAGCGGCCGCGATCGGCCACCGGATCGCCGTCGAAGCCCGTGTTTTCGAAGAACAGCATGTCCCAGCCCGCCATCGCAAGGCGGATGTTGAAGGGGAAGCGCATCCCCGCCGTTTCATCGATGTCGTTCCGCACCGGGGGCACCGTGGACATGTAGGCCCAAAGGTCGTGCATGTCCCCATCGGTCAGGTTCTTGTAGGCCGTGTAGGGCATGGCCGGATACAAGAGCCCGTGCTGGCCGATGCCCTGACGCAGCGCGTTGAAGAAGTCCCGTTCGGTCATCGCCCCGATGCCGGTGGCGTCGGGCGTGATGTTCGACGAGACGAGCACGCCGAAGGGGGTCGCGATCTCATACCCGCCGGCGAAATCGCCCATGCCCTTCGTGTGGCAGGCGGCGCAGTCGCCTGTGCGCATCACGTATTCGCCGCGGGCGACGGCCTCGGGGTCGGCTTTGAAGTCGGCCAGCGTCACACGGTCATCGGCGACGTCGGAGCGCGACGTCTCCAGCGTGTCGTAGGCCCACCAGCCCGCGCCCGCCGCGGCGACGGCCGCCACGACAGCCACGCTGCCGCCGATTGCTTTCCAGTTCGCCATCGGATCAGCCCTCCACCAGCGCGCCGGGGTTCTTCACGTAGGTGTCGGCGATCGCCCGCGCGGTGCGGATCGCCAGCGCGCCCACCGTGCCCGTCGGGTTGTAGCCAGCGTTCGTCGGGAAGGCCGAGGCGCCCACCACGAACAGGTTGTGGCAGTCCCAGCTTTGCAGATACGGGTTCACGGCCGAGGTGGGGCGGTCCGCCCCCATCGGCACGCCGCCGATCACGTGGTCGGAGGCGACGATGGCCGTGGTGAACGGCTTGTCGGCGAAGTTGAAGCCGTTGACATGGCTCGCCCCCATCTCGCGCGCGATCTCCAGCGAACGGTCCATGGTGAACTTCGCCATGTTGCGGTCGCTTTGCGCGTAGTCGTAGGTGAGGCGCAGCAGAGGCACGCCGAACTTGTCCTTGAAGTTCGGATCAAGGTCCATGTAGCCCGTCTTTGTGGGCATGGAGCAGCCCTGATTGAAGATCGTGGCGTAGTTGCGGTAGTATTTGGCGTAGGACTTCTTGAACTCCGACCCCCAGCGCTGGGTGCCCGGCGGCAGGGCGTTCGCCTTGGCGATGGGAAGCCCGTCGCGCGACAACGTCAGGATTCCTGCCCCCCCGATGAAGTCCAGATCCGAATGGTCGAAATTGTCGCCGTTGTAGTCGTCGATCTGGCTGCCCAGCGCGCCCGCCCCGATGAACGGATTGATGTTGTCATCCTCGAACCACATGTCGGTGCCGGACACGGTCTGGAAGGTGAAGTTCCGGCCCACGACGCCCGTCTGGTCGCGCGGATCGTAGGGCTTAGAGATGCCCGAATGCAGAAGGATCCGCGTGTTGTCCATCATGAAGGCCGTCAGGATCACGATGTCGGCGGGCTGTTCCACCTCGTTGCCCTGTTCGTCCACATAGACGGCGCCGGTGACGGTCTTGCCATCGTTGGCCTTCGTCAGGCGCGTGACGCAGGATTTCGTCAGCACCGTGAAGTTCGGGCGGCGCATCAGCACGGGGAAGATGCAGGCCTGCGGCGAGGATTTGGAGAAGTTTCCGCAGCCGAAATAGAGGCAGAACCCGCAATAGGAGCAGGCCCCCATGCTGACGCCCAGCGGGTTCACGTAAGGCTCGGAAAGGTTCGCCGTGGGTATGGTGAAGGGGTTCAGGCCCATCCGGTTGGTGGCGTCGTTGAACAGCTCCATCGCGCGCAAGGTCTTCAGCGCGGGCGTGGGATAGTCCCGGCTGCGCGACCCTTCGAACGGGTTGCCCACGCCGGTCTTTTCGCCCTTGATGACGCCGGCGCGGCCGGACACGCCCGCGATCCGTTCCCAGCGGTCGTAGAACGGCTCCAGCTCGTCATAGGTGACGCCCCAGTCCTGAAGCTGCAGTTCCCCGTCCTCGGCCTTGGCCAGGCCGTAGCGTTCGATGGTCTGCTTGCGCACCTCGAAATCCCAAGGGGAAAAGCGCCAACCCATGCCGGCCCAGTGGAAGCCCGCGCCGCCCACGCCGCCGCCCAGTTCGAACACGCCCCAGTTCCGGGTCGGGATCGCGGTCTGGTCCAGCGTGTTGCGGAAAGTGGCCGTGTTGTCGCGCGGCGGCGACAGCAGCTCCTTGCGCTGGCTCCACCGCAGTTCGTCCGGGTCGACCGACGGGGGCGTGTGGGTGGAGGTGTCGGTCCATGCCCCGCGGTCGATGGCGACCACGTTCAGGCCGGCGCGGGTCAGTTCCTCGGCCATCAGGGCGCCGGACCAGCCGAGCCCCACGATGACCACATCCGCCTTTTGGCGTTTCGTTGTCATGATATCTTACCTTACGTTCAGTCGCGGGGGATCAGGCTGACGGGTTCCAGCCCCAGATCCTCGCCCGTGCGGTCGGCATAAAGACGGTAGTCGTAGCGGGCGCCGGGGAAGCCGATCATCTTCCAGCCCACCATGTCCTTGTTCCCGCCATAGATCGGGTCCGAGAAATACCCCTCGCGGACGTTGATCAGCATCAGTTCGAAGAAGGCTTTGGTGTTCACGTCGGGGCCCAGATCGACGGTCCCGTCCTCCATCCCCTTCAGGATCGCGTCCTGACGCGGTTCGGGCAGATCGGCAAAGGAGGCGCCCTCGGTCTTCTGCGCAAAGGCTTCCAGCGCGGCAAGACCGGTGGCGTAGCGTTCGCGCGGGGTTTCGATGAACTGGGGCGTCTGGGCCAGTTCATCCTCATTCGGCAGCTTGGGGCCCTTACGGTACAGGCTGGCGCCTTCGCCGAAGGGACCGGCCAGCTGCATGTCCAGAAACTCCACGCAGCCCGCCTCGGAGGCCGAGGCGCCGAGGTCGTCCGCCGGGATCAGCCGGTCGAAGACGGCTGTCACGGTGCGGCGGTCGATGTCGGCGGTCAGGACCTGGAAGCTGCCGCCATGGATCGCGGGCCGCGGAAGGAAGGCCGGGTCCATCGACATGTCGGTCGGATAGCCCTTCATCTCCAGCGCCCGCACAGGCGTGGCGGCCGCCGCGGCCATCGCGCCCAGGGAGAACAGCGCGCCTCTTCGATTCATGGCTTTTCCTTTCCGCATGACCCAACGGCATGCGTTGCCTGGCGAGGGGGCAAGGCCCCACCGCTCGGTTGTTCGACCGGGTTCAGATGTTGTGGCGACAGGGCCGGTCCTGCAGGTCCGGCGCCGTGTCCTTCCCGTTCGGGGGCGACCCGACGGAATTGACGGCACCCTATGGTATGCCGAAATATGCGACAAGCGGTCGCAGCATCTCCGTCCGGTCGAACCTTCATTTCCCTTCATTTTGAGGGATTGGCGGGAAACGCATCAACCCCCGTGGGCGCGAGTTGCAGATTTGCGGACCATGCCCCCGAGGGCCAGCATCCCCGATATCACCGCTTGTGCCGAGCCCTCCGCTGCGGATCGGCCATGGCTCTACCCGATCTGCACAACGCCAGCTGTAAATGCAAAAAGCCGCCCCTCGGGGCGGCTGGCGTGGTCTCTGGAATATCATGGTGCCGCTGAAGGGACTCGAACCCCCGACCCCATCATTACGAATGACGTGCTCTACCAGCTGAGCTACAGCGGCCTGGTGGCGGGGACTTAGCATCCCCGCCGGGGGGCGTGAAGCCCTAATGTGCGGGTTTTTCGCCTTCGGGCACGATTTCCTCGGCCGGTTCGGGGTTCACCACGCGCGAGGCGGGGTCGGGCGTGCCCACGATCAGCGGCAGAAGCTCCGTCCCGGTGGAGGATGGGCCCGCCGTGTCCGCCGGCTCACGCCAGCTGAGGGTGTCGAACCCGCCGCACTGGTCGCAGACCGGCGTCCATTGGGCGTGCACCGTCTGGCACTTGTCGCAGCACCATTGAGGCCCGCGCGGCGCGGTCAGGGCGCGGGTCAGCCAGCCGCGCACGACGGTGTCATCCGCGCCCTCCCCCCGCTCGATCGCGGCCATGATCGTCAGGGACCGGACCGTGGGATGTTCCACGGGAAGCTTGCCCAGCGCGCGGCGCGCTTCCGGGAACTCCTCGGCGGCGATGGCCAGTTCGGCCTTCAGCATCATCGCCTCGGGATCATGCGCGTGCACGTCCGTCAGCGGACCGAAGCGGGTCAGGCGCTGCTGCGGCGTTTCCTCGGGCTCGATCTCGGCAAAGGCCCCGGCGAGGTCGGGATGCGGCTGCACTTCCCAGGCCTTGCGCAGGATGCGGGACGCGTTGCGCTTGTTGCCCTGCGCGATGTAGCTGCGCGCGGCCAGAACCGCGGCGGGGATCAGGTCCGGCGACAGCTTGTTGGCCTCGATCGCGGCCTCCCGCGCCTCAATCGAGGCGCCGTCCTGAAGGACGGTCCGCGCCTGCTGCAACGCCAGAACGGCGTCGCGACGCTGATAGACGGCCTTGGGCAGCGCGCCCATCTTGCGCTTGGCCTCCAGCGTCTGGCGGGCACCTTCCCAATCCGCAGTCTCGGCCTGCAACTTCAGAAGGATGTCCTGCGTTTCGGGATGCTTGGGCTTCAGGGCGAAGGCGCGTTCGGCCAGCTTCAGCGCGGTGGTCGTGTCGCCCACGTCCAGCGTCTGGCGCAGCAACCCGCGGATGCCGACGAAGCGGGTCCGGTTATGGGCCAGAAGCTTCTTCCACGCATCCTCGGCCCGGTCCCGTTCCCCGGCCTGTTCGGCGGTCTGGGCGATCAGAAGGGTCGTCAGGACGGGATCGTTCAGGAACTTGTGCGCGGCCTCGGCCCGGGTCAGGGCCTGCTTCGGCTCTCCGGACGCCAAGGCGACCAGGGCGTCCGACACCGCCTCGCGGCCCTTGCGTTCGCGGTTGCGCTGGAAATGACGGCTCAGCGCCGTTTCGTCGCCGTTCAGGAAGCGCACCACCGCAACAAGCAGCCCGGCCAGACGCAGCAGCAGCCACAGCGCCAGCATCAGCAGGATCGCCCCGATCAAAAGCTGCACCGGTCCGAGTGTGAATTCCCAGCCCGACACGGTCATCCGCACGCCGGTGCCGTTGTCCAGCATCCAGCCGGCCGACAGGCTCAGCACCGCAACGATGCCGATGAAAAGAAGGACCTTGATGAGAGACCAGAGCATCAACGCGTCCCCGTGTTCATCTGCGCCAGCGCGTCCACGGCGGCCATGCGGCGTTCGGCCAGGGCGCGCCAGTCCGACAGCGCCGCCTGACCTTCCAGCGGAAGGTTTCCAATCTCGTCCAGCGCGGCGTTCAGGTTGCCTTCCTGCACGGCGGCCTCGGCGCGCGACAGGATGGCGTCGGGATCGTTGCCTTCGCGGGGGGCAAGCGAACGGGCGCCGGTCTGCGCCCGCAGGAAGGCGCCCAGACGGTTTCCGATGCCGGTGCCGCCGTCCACCTTCAGCGAGGCGTCCAGCGCCGCGCGGGAGGCTTCGGGGAACTCCTGCTGAAGGGTGGTCAGGGCGGGCACGCCTTCGGCGCCGTCCACCAGCGGCTGCGGAACCTCAAGACCCGCCGCGCGGATCTCCTCCACGGCCGAGGTGTAGGGCGTGCCGCTGTCCAGCGCGCCGGCGATCCGCGTCAGCGCCGCCGCCACGAGGGCCTTCTGCGCCGTGTCCTGCGACTGCTGGCGCAGCGATTCGGCCTGCTTCTGCGCCTCGGCCAGTTCCTGCTGCGTGCGGTCGATCATGCCCTGCAGATCCGCCCCGACGGTGCCGGAGTTGATCTGGGTGCGCAGTTCCTCGATCTGGGCCTGAAGGTCGGCCGGGGCGACGGGCGGGTTTTCCAGGGCCGACACCCGGCCTTCCAGCGGCGTCAGGCTGGGAATGGTCAGCGCGCCGATCTGGTCGCGCAGGGCCGTGATTTCCTGCGCCTGGCGCTGAATCTCGGACCGCAGGGGGGCCATGTCCTGCACGGGCCAACCACCGGGGATCGCACGCGCGAGGCCGAAGCCCAGAAGGGCCGCAAGGACGCCGCCCAAAACCAAGGGCAGAAAGACGGGGCGCGAATGGGTCTGGGCGGCCGGCGCCTTGACATGGGGTTCGGCCGGCTCCGTCAGGTGCGGCGGCTCGGACGGGCGGTCGTGGTCGACCTCCGCCGCCTCGGGCGTGACGGCTGACGGGACATCCCTGACCTCGGGCTCCTGGGTCTCGGGGCGGGTGTCTTCGTTTGCCATGCCAAACCTTTCGCGAATGCAGCTGTCGCAGGTGAACCTAGCCCTGCACAGGTGCGGTCTCAAGCCTTTGCAGCAGAGTGACCAGTTCGACCATCGCGTCGGCGTCCGGACGGGCGGCGACATGCCGCACGGCCTTTGGCGGCAGCACCTCCGCCACGGCCGGGCTGAGGCAGGCGAAGACCGGATGCGCCGCCTTCGCCACCGTCAGGAACCTTCGGGCCGAGGCGGGGGAGAACAAGGGCACGACGACCGGCCCCTTCAAGAGCGTCCGGGCCTCGGCCGAAAGGGGGCGGGCGGTCATCTCATAGACTACGACCGCGGTCGTGGGGATGCCCGCCGCCGTCAGCCGCCGCGCCAGATCGCCGCGGCTTTCGCGCCCGCGCGGATGCAGGAGCGGGCCTGTCTCGCCGCTGTCCAGAACAAGGCGGAATAGCGCCTCAGCGTCGCCTTGGGCCGAACGGGCGTCAAACCCGGCCACGCGCGCCGCCTCTGCCGTGCGGTCGCCCACGCACCAGGCCCGGGGGGCCGGGCGGGCGCCACGCAGGGCGGCCACGGCGGTGGCCGAGGTCAGGATCAGACCCTCGGCGGGCGGCAGGGGGGCATCCAAAAACGCCGGTTCGGACAGGGGGGACAGGACGACGTGCCCGGTCAGCCGCGCGGCGAAGCGGGCGCTCCCGTCTTCGGGCCGGGTCAGAAGAACGGGCAGGCATTGCCGGGACATGGGCCGCAGGTTACATCTGGCGCGATTTTCAAGCAACCGGCCGACCCATGACCCTGACCTTTCTTGGCATCGAAAGCAGCTGCGACGACACCGCCGCCGCCGTGGTGCGCGGGGACGGGACGATCCTGTCCTCGGTCGTGGAGGGGCAGACGGCGCTGCACGCGGCCTTTGGCGGCGTGGTCCCGGAAATCGCGGCCCGCGCCCATGCCGAACGGCTGGACGGCTGCGTGATGCAGGCGCTGGATCAGGCGGGTATGGCGCTGCGCGATCTGGACGGCATCGCGGTGACGGCGGGGCCCGGGCTGATCGGGGGCGTCCTGTCGGGGGTGATGCTGGCCAAGGGGCTGTCGGCCGCGACGGGCCTGCCCATGGTGGGCGTGAACCATCTGGCGGGCCACGCCCTGACGCCCCGGCTGACGGACGGGCTGGCCTTTCCTTACCTGATGCTCCTGATCTCGGGCGGGCATTGCCAGTTCCTGATCGTGCGCGGGGCCGAGGATTTCGTGCGGCTGGGCGGCTCCATCGACGACGCGCCGGGGGAGGCGTTCGACAAGACGGCGAAGCTTCTGGGCCTGCCCCAGCCCGGCGGGCCGGAGGTCAGCCGCGCCGCCGAAGCGGGCGATCCGAAGCGCTTCGCCCTGCCCCGCCCCCTTCTGGACCGCCCCGGCTGCGACATGAGCTTTTCGGGCCTGAAGACCGCCCTGCTGCGCGAACGCGACAAGCTGGTGGCGGCGCAGGGTGGCCTCTACCGTCAGGACCGCGCGGATCTGTGCGCCGCGTTCCAGTTGGCGGTGGCCGATGTGCTGGCGGAAAAGACCCGCCGCGCGCTGGTTTTGTATCTGGAGGAAGCGCCATCCGCCCCGGCGCTGGCCGTGGCCGGGGGCGTGGCCGCGAACACCCTGATCCGTGCGCGGCTGGAGGACGTGGCCGCGCAGGCCGGTGCCGCCTTCGTGGCGCCGCCGTTGCGGCTTTGCACGGACAACGCGGCCATGATCGCCTTTGCCGGGATCGAACGGTTCCGCAACGGGGGCCGCGACGGCATGGACCTGGCCGCCCGCCCCCGCTGGCCGCTGGACCAAAACGCCACCCCCCTTGTCGGCGCGGGCCGCAAGGGCGCCAAAGCCTGAACCAGAAGGAGAGAACGATGCATGCTGCCCTGATCTGCCGTGACAAGACCGACGCGCTGTCCCTTCGGATGGACACCCGCCAGGCCCATCTGGACTATGTGGCCCGGACCGGCGTCGTCGAATTCGCCGGACCCTTCCTGAACGACAAGGGGCAGATGTGCGGATCGCTCATCATCCTGCGGGTGGACAGCCTCGACATCGCGCGGGCCTGGGCGGCCGAGGACCCCTATGCCAAGGCGGGCCTGTTCGAGAGCGTGGAGATCCACGAGTGGAAGAAGGTGATCGGCTGATGGCCTTCTGGCTGTTCAAGTCCGAGCCCGACACCTGGAGCTGGGACCAGCAGGTCGCCAAGGGTGAGGACGGCGAGGAATGGGGCGGGGTCCGCAACTACCTGGCGCGCAACAACATGCGCGCGATGAAGGTGGGCGACCGGGGGTTCTTCTACCATTCCAACATCGGGAAACAGATCGTGGGCATCGTCGAGGTGTGCCGCGAAAGCGAGCCCGACAGCACTGCCGACGATCCGCGCTGGGACTGCGTGATGATCAAGGCCGTGCAGCCGGTGCCTGAGCCCGTGACGCTGGAAGACGTGAAGGGCGCGCCCGAACTGGCCGACATGGTGCTGGTGAAGAACTCGCGCATGTCCGTCCAGCCGGTGACGGAGCGGGAATGGGCGATCGTGTGCAAGATGGCGGGGCTCTAGCGCCCCGCCCCCTTCAGATCAGGTATTCGCCCAGAAGGGCGTCCTGCGTGATGTCGCGGAAGGCGAAGCCCTCCTCCTCCATCCGGGCGAACAGGCGCGGGAAGTTCTCCGGCGCCTTCGTCTCGATCCCGATGAGGATGGAGCCGAAGTTGCGGGCGGACTTCTTGAGGTATTCGAAGCGCGCCACGTCGTCGTCCGGGCCCAGCAGCATCAGGAAGTCGCGCAGCGCGCCGGGGCGCTGCGGCAGGCGCAGAAGCATGTACTTCTTCAGCCCGGTGTAGCGCTGGGCGCGTTCCTTCACCTCGGGCAGGCGTTCGAAGTCGAAGTTGCCGCCCGAGACGACGCAAACCACCGTTTTTCCCTGAATGGCCGGACCAAGGTCCTGCAGCGCGGTGATCGGCATGGCGCCCGCAGGCTCCAGCACGACCCCCTCGACGTTCAGCATCTCCACCATGGTGACGCAGATGCGGTCCTCGGGCGTCATCAGCACCTGGTCGGGGAAGGCCCAGGACAGGGCCGCGAAGGGCGCGTCGCCGATCCGCGCGACGGCCGCGCCGTCCACGAACCCGTCCACCGTGTCCAGCGCCATCGGCCGGCCCGCCAGAAGCGCCGCGCGCAGGGACGCCCCGCCCGCCGGTTCCACGAAGCGGAACTGCGTGTTTGGCGCTTCCGTCCGCAGATATTTCGTGACACCGGAGGCCAGTCCGCCCCCGCCCACGGACAAGAGCACCATGTCGGGCGCGCGGCCCAGCTGCTCCAGAATCTCCACCCCGACGCTGGCCTGACCCTCGATCACGTCCTCGTCGTCGAAGGGGGCGAGGAAGTGCGCGCCTTCGGTTTCGCACCACGCCTTGGCGGCGGCCAGCGTCCGGTCGAAATAGTCGCCGGTCAGCACGATCTCCACGAACTCCCCCCCAAAGGCGCGGGTCTTGTCGATTTTCTGCTGGGGCGTGGTGATGGGCATGAAGATGGTGCCCTTCACGCCGAAATGGCGGCAGGAAAAGGCCATGCCCTGCGCGTGGTTGCCCGCGCTGGCGCAGACGAAGCGGGTCTGGTCGGGAAGCCGTTCGCGCACCTTGCGCATGGCGTTGAACGCGCCGCGCAGCTTGAAGCTGCGGACCGGCGACAGATCCTCGCGCTTCAGCCAGATGTCGGCCCCGTAGCGGGCCGACAGGTAATCGTTGCGCTGAAGCGGCGTCTGCGGGAACAGGTCGCGCAGGGCGGCGGTGGCGGTGCGGGCGGCGGAGGTGAAATCGGTCATGCGACGATTTGATCCGCTTTTCGCGACGGCGCAAGCGTCAGTTGAGGGCGCGGCCTTCCACGTAGTGGCCGTAAAGCGTCGTGAGCACGCTGATGCCCAGAAGGGTCAGGAACCAGTTCATGGCGAATCCTAGCACATTGGCGAACACGAACAGTTCCGCCACATGGGCCAGGATGACGGGAAGGCTCAGCACGACCAGCAGGACGCCCATCAGGATAAGGAGCATCACCATCGTGCCCGACGTGCCGCGGGTTCGCGCCAGCGCCTGCCGCGGACCAAAGCCTTTTCCGATGGCGGCGGCGGGAAGCATGACGGACAAGCGCATCATCATGGCATAGATCCAGAAGCCTACGACCACCCCCATGACGGCACCCAGCGCTGCGATCAGCATCACGGTCAGCGACGGACCCTCCGGGTCGGTGAACAACGCGAGGGACATCCCGAGGACCGCGTTCAAAGCCGTGACGGCCAAGAAGACCACCAGCGCCGCCACCATGATGAGAAACCAGATCTGGACCCCGCGCAGCAGGTAGACGCCCATGCGGCCCCCGCGGGGGCGCAGCGTCGCATGCTCTGCCAGCAGGACATGACGGTGCCAGTTCACGGCCAGCAGCAGCGACGCGGCGGCCCCGAGGATCATGACAAGAAGCAGGACCGCAGCCGCCCCGGGGGCAAGGCCCTGTTCCTCCGTGGCTGCGGTGGTCGGCAGCATCATCTGCGATGCGGCAAGGAGAATGACCAGGGGGAGAGACAACATCAGGGCGGCGCGCGGATTGCCGGTGACCTGCTGTATCGAGTGGCGAAGGATGCGGTAGCTTTTCATCGAACTCTCGAACGCGTGAACATGCCGTGATCTGTGCCAGCCGGGTCCCGGCGGTGGCAAGCTTTACTTGCGGCGCAAGGTCAAAATCGCTAATCGCGGGAAAATTGACACGCAGGGAGCCGCCCATGTCCGCGCCGAAGAAAGTCGTCCTCGCCTATTCCGGCGGTCTGGACACCTCCATCATCCTGAAATGGCTGCAAACCGAATATGGTTGCGAGGTGGTGACCTTCACCGCCGATCTGGGCCAGGGCGAGGAGCTGGAGCCTGCGCGCGCCAAGGCCGAACTGCTGGGGATCAAGCCGGACAACATCTACATCGAGGATGTGCGCGAGGAGTTCGTGCGCGACTTCGTGTTCCCGATGTTCCGCGCCAACGCGCTGTATGAGGGGCTGTATCTGCTGGGCACCTCCATCGCCCGTCCCCTGATTTCGAAGCGGCTGGTGGAGATCGCGCGCGAGGTGGGTGCCGACGCCGTGGCGCATGGCGCGACCGGCAAGGGCAACGATCAGGTGCGGTTCGAGCTGTCGGCCTATGCCCTGAACCCCGAGATCAAGGTCATCGCCCCCTGGCGCGAATGGGACCTGACCAGCCGCACCAAGCTCTTGGAATTCGCCGAAGCGAACCAGATCCCGATCGCCAAGGACAAGCGCGGCGAGGCGCCGTTCTCCGTGGACGCGAACCTGCTCCACACCTCCTCCGAAGGCAAGGCGCTGGAAAACCCCGCCGAGGCCGCGCCCGACTATGTCTATCAGCGCACCGTGAACCCCGAGGACGCGCCGGACACGCCCGAATTCATCGAGGTGTCGTTCGAGAAGGGCGACGCGGTCGCGATCAACGGCGAGGCGATGTCGCCCGCCACGATCCTGACCAAGCTGAACGAACTTGGCGGCCGTCACGGGATCGGGCGTCTGGACTTCGTGGAAAACCGCTTCGTCGGCATGAAGTCCCGCGGCATCTACGAGACCCCCGGCGGCACCGTCCTTCTGGAAGCCCATCGCGGGATCGAGCAGATCACGCTGGATTCGGGTGCGGGCCACCTGAAGGACAGCCTGATGCCCCGCTATGCCGAGCTGATCTACAACGGCTTCTGGTTCTCGCCCGAGCGTGAGATGCTGCAGGCCCTGATCGACAAGTCGCAGGAGCATGTGACGGGAACAGTGCGCCTGAAGCTTTACAAGGGTCTTGCCACCTGCGTGGGCCGCTGGTCGGACCATTCGCTGTATTCCGAGGCGCATGTGACGTTCGAGGACGATGCTGGCGCTTACGATCAGAAGGACGCGGCCGGCTTCATCCGCCTGAACGCGCTGCGCCTGAAACTGCTGGCGACCCGCAACGCCCGTGTGAAGTGACGTCGGCGGACCGGCAAGGAAGGCGGGTCCGGACGAACAGCGGGTCCTCAAGGCCGACAAAGATTGGGTCCGCTGTGTAAAAGTGCGGGCGCGCAAACGGGGTGCACCTTGATCGGTCTACCTGCGCGCCAAGCGATTCAACAGCATCGGCGCGGCGGATAGGGTATTCTGGTCGGGGACGCCATCGACCTTCTTCGGAAGTGGTTCGTTGAAACGCGAAAGGCGCCCCGCAGGGCGCCTTTTTCACAGCAGGGCGTCCACTTCGGCGGCGGTTGGCATGGCCCCCGCCGCGCCCGGTCGGGTGACCTGCAAGGCGGCGGCCGCCGCTGCCCGCCGCATGGCTTGGAACGGAGGCAGCCCCCGATCCAAGGCCGCGGCAAGCGTTCCCGTGAAACAATCGCCGGCGCCTGTCGTGTCCACGGGCGTCACGGGGAAGGCCGGAACGTGCAACGGCTTTGCGCCGATCCAGTCGGCCCCGTCCGCCCCACGGGTAATCACCATCTCCACCTGCGGCAGCGATCCCATGGCGGCGCGCAGGGCCTCCGCCTCCCCCGCGTTCATCACGAGGAGCGAGATGTGGGGCAGGATGCGGCGCACCGCCTCGGCCTCGAACGGGGCCGCGGAGTAGATGATCCGGGATCCCGTGAAGGCGCGCGCCGCTTCCACCTGAAGGGAGGTTTCGTTCTGCAGCAGCAGCGTGTCGCCCGGTCTCGCACCGCCCAGCGCGGCCAGATGCGCCGTATCCAGCGCCCGGTTCGCGCCGTCGAAGACGACGATGCTGTTTTCGCCCTTCGGATCGACGTTGATGATGGCATGGCCGGTGGGAATGTCACCCACCGTCACATGGGACACGTCCACGCCAAAGCCGCGCAGGCTGTCCAGCGCGCCCTGCCCGTCCCGCCCGACCGCGCCCACATGCCGCACATGGGCACCGGCGCGGGCCGCCGCCACGGACTGGTTCGCGCCCTTGCCGCCCAAGCCCACCTGATAGGACGCAGCGGCCAACGTTTCCCCGGCCGCCACGAAATGCGGCACGCGATACACATGGTCGAGGTTGATCGACCCGAACGTCCAGATGGCCACCGCCCTGCCCCTTTTCTGCAACGGGGGCCGGATGGCCCCCGCCTGCCCCTTACCCGATCTTGCAGGCCGCCATGACGGCCATGTTCAGGATGTCGTTGACGGAAGAAGTGGTGGAGCAGAGCTGGATCGGCTTTTCCACACCCGTCAGGATCGGGCCGATCACCGTCGCGCCCGCCATCTCCTGCATCAGCTTGACCGAGATGGAGGCCGAATGCCGCGCCGGCACCACGAGGATGTTTGCCGGCCCCGTCAGGCGGCAGAAGGGGTAGGCCTTCTGCTGAGCAGGGTTCAGGGCCACGTCCACGGTCATCTCACCATCATACTCGAAATCCACGCCGCGCGCGTCCAGCACCTTCGGCGCCTGCGCCAGCTTTGCCGCACGTTCCGAGGCGGGGGATCCGAAGGTGGAGAAGGACACGAACGCCACGCGCGGCACCAGCCCCAGATCGCGGGCCACACCGGCGGCGCGTTCGGCGATGGTGGCCAGATCCTCGGGCTCGGGCCATTCGTGGACCAGCGTGTCGGCGATCAGCAGGATCTTGCCCTTGTGCAGCAGCGCGGTGACGCCCACGGCCCCGTCGCCGGGTTTAGCGTCGAACACGTGGTTGATGGCCGACAGCACATGGGCCGACTTGCGGGTGACGCCCGTCACCAGACCGTCGCCATGCCCATGCGCCAGCATCAGGGCCGAAAAGACGTGACGGTCCCGTCCGACAAGGCGGCGGATGTCGTGGCTGTCGAAGCCCTGGCGCTGCAGGCGGGCGTAAAGGAAGTCCTTGTAGGCCTCCAGATGCGGGGAATTGGCAGCGTTCACCACCTCCAGCTCGCTCACCGCGTCGGCAAGGCCGGCGGTTCCGAGTTTCTCGGCCACGTCGGCCTCACGCCCCACGACCAGCGCCTTGCCCAGACCGGCGCGCTGATAGGCGACGGCGGCGCGCAGCACGCGCGGATCATCCCCTTCGGCAAAGATCATGCGCGCCTGCGCGGCCTTGGCCCGGGCGTGAACGCCCTGCAGGATGGACGCCGTCGGGTCCATCCGCGATTTCAGCGCCAGTTCGTAGGCGGCCAGATCGGCGATCGGGCGGCGGGCGACGCCGGTGTCCATGCCGGCCTTCGCCACCATCGGCGGCACCACGTGGATCAGGCGCGGGTCGAACGGCGTGGGGATGATGTAGTCGCGGCCGAAGGACAGCTCGCGCCCATAGGCGGCGGCGACCTCGTCCGGCACATCCTCGCGGGCCAGTTTGGCCAGTGCCTCGGCGCAGGCGATCTTCATCTCGTCGTTAATGGCGCGGGCGTGGATGTCCAGCGCTCCGCGGAAGAGGTACGGGAAGCCGAGGACGTTGTTCACCTGGTTGGGGTAATCCGACCGGCCCGTGGCGACGATCGCATCCTCGCGCACCGCATGCGCCTCTTCGGGCGTGATCTCGGGGTCCGGGTTCGCCATCGCGAAGATCACGGGGTTCGGGGCCATGGACCGCACCATGTCCTGCGTGACCGCCCCCTTGGCGGACACGCCGAGGAACACGTCCGCGCCGTCCATAGCCTCGGCCAGCGTGCGCAGGGAGGTGTTGGCGGCATGGGCCGACTTCCACTGGTTCATGCCCTCGGTGCGGCCGGCATAGATCACGCCCTTGGTGTCACACATGATGCAGTTGTCGTGCCGCGCGCCCATCGACTTCAGGAGTTCCAGGCAGGCGATGCCCGCCGCGCCCGCGCCGTTCAGCACGATGCGCACATCCTCGATCTTCTTGCCCGAGATCGACAGCGCGTTGATCAGGCCGGCGGCGCAGATCACCGCCGTGCCGTGCTGGTCGTCATGGAACACGGGGATGTCCATGATCTCCTTCAGGCGCTGTTCGATGATGAAGCATTCGGGAGCCTTGATGTCCTCAAGGTTGATGCCGCCGAAGGTGGGGCCCATCAGGGACACGGCCTTGATGATCTCCTCCGGGTCCTCGGTGTCCAGCTCGATGTCGATGGCGTTCACGTCGGCGAAGCGCTTGAACAGGACCGCCTTGCCTTCCATCACCGGCTTTGACGCCAGCGCGCCGAGGTTGCCCATGCCAAGGATCGCCGTCCCGTTGGAGATGACGGCCACCATGTTGCCCTTGACCGTGTAGTCGTAGGCCGTTTCGGGATTGTCCGCGATCGCCTGCACGGGCACCGCCACGCCGGGGGAATAGGCCAGCGACAGGTCCCGCTGCGTCGCCATCGGGGTCGAGGCCGTGATCTCGTACTTTCCGGGCGTCGGCTCCAGATGGTAGGCAAGCGCTTCTTCGGGTGTGATCTTGGTCTTGGACATGGCGGGATCCCCTTTCAGCCGTGATCCATAGCGGCCCGCTTGCGTTGCGGCAACCGTTCCGGCGTCGTAAGACGGGCGGCGAAGGAGACCGCGATGACCGAACCCACCCCGATGATGGCGCAATATCTGGAGATCAAGGCGCAGCATCCGGCGGCGCTTCTGTTCTATCGCATGGGCGACTTCTACGAGATGTTCTTCGACGACGCCGTTCTGGCGGCCGAGGCGCTGGACATCGCCCTGACCAAGCGCGGCAAGCATCTGGGGGAGGACATCGCCATGTGCGGTGTTCCGGCCCATTCGGCCGAGGGCTATTTGCTGGGCCTGATCCGCAAGGGGTTCCGCGTGGCCATCGCCGAGCAGATGGAGGACCCGGCCGAGGCGAAGAAGCGCGGCTACAAGTCCGTCGTCCGGCGCGAGGTGGTGCGGCTGGTGACGCCCGGCACCCTGACCGAGGACGCCTTGCTGGAAGCGCGGCGGCACAACTTCCTTGTGGCCTATGCCCGCATCCGGGACGAAGGCGCGCTGGCCTGGACCGACATCTCAACCGGGGAGTTGCGGGTCATGCCCTGCCCCCTGCCGCGCCTTCTGCCGGAACTGGCCCGCCTGTCCCCGCGCGAGGTGCTGGTGAGCGACACGCAGGAGGCCGAACTGGCGCCCCTTCTGGCCGAGGTGGGCACCGCCGTGACGCCGCTGGCGAAATCCAGCTTCGACAGCGCGTCCGCGGAAAGGCGGCTGCGGGATCTGTGGCAGGTGGGATCGCTGGAAGCGTTCGGGACCTTCGGGCGCTGCGAGGTGGCGGCTCTGGGCGCGGTGGTGGAATATCTGGAACTGACCCAGCGCGGCAAGCTGCCCCTTCTGCGCCCGCCGGTGCGCGAGGTGCCCGGTGCTGCGATGCAGATCGACGCCTCCACCCGCCGCAACCTCGAGATTTCGCAGGCGCTGTCGGGCGGGCGCGAAGGCTCGCTTCTGGCGGCAATCGACCGGACGGTGACGGCGTCAGGGGCGCGGCTGCTGGAACGGCGTCTGGCCGCCCCTTCCTGCGATCTGGGCACCATCCGGGCGCGGCTGGACGGGGTGCGCTTCCTGCTGGACGCGCGGCTGCGGGACGGGCTGCGCGACAGCCTGCGCCGGGTGCCCGACATGGACCGCGCCCTGCAGCGGCTGGCGCTGGACCGCGCGGGGCCGCGCGACATGACGGCCATCCGCACCGGTCTGGAACAGGCGCGCCGCATCGCCCTGCCCGACGCCCCGCCCCATCTGACCGAGGCGCTGGCGGCGCTGGCAGGGCATGACGACCTTGTGGCGCGGCTGGACCGGGCGCTGGTGGCCGAACCGCCGCTGCTGGCCCGCGACGGCGGATTCATTGCCGAAGGGTATGATCCCGGACTGGACGACACCCGCCGCCTGCGCGACGAAGGGCGCGGCGTCATCGCCCGCATGCAGGCCGAATTCATCGACCGCACCGGGGTGCAAAGCCTGAAGATCAAGCACAACAACGTGCTGGGCTATTTCATCGAGGTGACCTCCACCCACGAGGCGACGCTGCGCGGGGCGGGCTTCATCCACCGGCAGACGACGGCGAACCAGATCCGGTTCACCACGCCAGAGCTGTCGGAGCTGGAGACGCGCATCCTCAACGCCTCCGGCCACGCGCTGGATCTGGAGCGGCGGCACTTCGGCGCGCTGCGCGAGGAAATCCTGCGCCATGCGGCGGCCGTCGGCACCGCAGCGCGGGCGCTGGCGGTGCTGGACGTCGCGGCGGCGCTGGCCGATCTGGCCGCGTCCGAGGATTGGGTGGAACCGAAGATCGACGACAGCCGCGCGTTCCATGTGGAACAAGGCCGCCACCCGGTGGTCGAACGTGCCCTGCGCCGCAAGGGCGAGGCGTTCGTGGCCAATGACTGCGTGCTGACGCCGGACGCGGCCCCTGCGATCTGGCTGCTGACGGGGCCGAACATGGCGGGGAAATCGACCTTCCTGCGCCAGAACGCGCTGATCGCGCTCATGGCACAGGCGGGCAGTTTCGTGCCGGCCCGGTCGGCGCATATCGGAATGGTCAGCCAGCTGTTTAGCCGCGTGGGGGCAGCCGACGATCTGGCGCGGGGCCGGTCCACCTTCATGGTGGAAATGGTGGAAACCGCCGCCATCCTGAACCAGGCCGACGACCGCGCTCTGGTGATCCTAGACGAGATCGGGCGCGGCACGGCGACCTATGACGGGCTGTCAATCGCCTGGGCCACGCTGGAGCATCTGCACGACCAGAACCGCTGCCGCGCCCTGTTCGCCACCCATTACCACGAGATGACGGCCCTGTCGGCGAAGCTTGCGGGCGTGGACAACGCCACGGTCACCGTGCGCGAATGGAACGGCGATGTGATCTTCCTGCACGAGGTGACGAAGGGCGCCGCCGACCGGTCCTATGGCGTGCAGGTGGCGCGGCTGGCCGGTCTGCCCGCCCCGGTGATCGAACGGGCGAAGGCGGTGCTGGAGGCGCTGGAATCGGGCGACCGCGACGGCACCCGCAAGACGGCTCTGATCGACGACCTGCCCTTGTTCCGCGTGCCGCCGCCCCCCGCGCCCGCGGCCCCGAAACCGTCGGCCGTGGAGGCGCGCCTGCGCGAGGTGCATCCGGACGAGATGACGCCGATGGAGGCGCTGCGCCTGCTCTATGACCTGCGCGGGATGCTGTGATCAGGCGGCCAGCGCGGTGATGACGGCGTTCAGCACGACCCGCCCCTGCGGGGTCGCGCGCAGGCGCTCGCCATCCAAGGCCACCATGCCAAGGTCCAGCATGTCGGTCAGCCCCCGCTCGCTGATCGCCTTGGGGGCCAGCGCGCGCAGACGGGTCAGGTCCAGGCCTTCGCGCAGGCGCAGCCCCATGATCAGGTATTCGTCCGCCATCTCGGACGGGGGCACCGCCTCGCGCGGTTCCTCCCCCCGCCCCGCCTCGGCGGCGGCGAGCCAGGCGCCCGGCATACGCTGCGCGACGGTGGCCCAGCGGGTGCCGTCCAGCGTCAGGCGGCCATGCGCGCCGGGGCCGATGCCCGCATAATCGCCGCCCTGCCAGTAGATGCGGTTGTGGCGGCTTTCGGCCCCGTCGCGGGCGTGGTTCGAGATTTCGTAGGCGGGCATGCCATGGGCTTCGCACACCTCCTGCGTCAGGGCGTACATGTCGGCCCCCAGATCGTCCGAGGGCAGACCCTTCAGCCCGCCCCGCGCGAAACGGTCGCCAAAGGCGGTCCCGTCCTCGATCGTGAGCTGGTACATCGACAGGTGGTCCACGGCCATGGACAGCGCCTCGCGCAGCTCCGCCTCCCACTGCGGCAGGGTCTGGTCCTGACGGGCGTAAATGAGGTCGAAGCTGACGCGGTCGAAGGTGGCGCGGGCGATGTCAAAGGCGGCCCGCGCCTCGGCCACGGAATGCAGGCGACCCAGACGCCGCAGGTCGGCGTCGTTCAGCGCCTGCACCCCCATGGAGATGCGGTTGACCCCGCCTTCGGCATAGGCGCGGAAACGTCCGGCCTCCACCGAACCGGGATTGGCCTCCAGCGTCACCTCAAGGTCGTTGGCGACGGTCCATGTGGAGCGGACGCGGTCGAGGATCGCGTGGACGACGTCCGGGTCCATCAGCGACGGGGTACCTCCGCCGAAAAAGACCGTGTTCAGCACGCGGCCGGGCGTTTCGCGGCCCAAGCGGTCGATCTCGGCCAGATAGGCCGCCTGCCAGCGGGGCTGGTCGATGCGGGTGGCCACGTGGCTGTTGAAGTCGCAATACGGGCATTTCGACTGGCAGAACGGCCAGTGCAGGTACAGCCCGAACCCGCCGTTCCGCCAGTCTTCCATGTTCCTCAGCCCTTCAGCGCCGTCACTTCGATTTCCACCAGCATCTCGGGGCGGATCAGGCCGGCGACGACCATGGTGGCCGCCGGGCGGATGTCGGCGAAGACCTCGCCCAAAGCAGGGATCAGGTCGTCGACGAGTGCGGCGTCGGTGACGGTGTACTGCACGCGCACGACGTCGGTCATGGCGAAGCCGCCTTCGGCCAGCGCCTTGGCGATCGTGGCAAAGCAATTGCGCGCCTGATCGGCGACGCCCGCGGGCATCGTGCCGTCCGTGCCGTATCCGGTGGTGCCGGACACGAAGCACCAGTCCCCTTTCACGACCGCGCGGGAATAGCCCATCTTCGATTCAAACGGCGAGCCGGAGGAAATCAGCTTCACGAGAAACATCCTTTGACAAGCTTGCGGAACGCGTCCGCGCGGTGGGAAATGTCGTTCTTCTGCGCGGCCGACATCTCACCCAAGGTGGTGTCGAAGCCGTCCGGTTGGAAGATGGGGTCGTAGCCGTGACCTTGCGCTCCGCGCATGGGCCACACGACCTGACCGTCAAGACGGCCGACGAACACCTCGTCATGGCCGTCGGGCCAGGCCAGCACCAGCGTGGCATTGAACTGGGCGGTGCGGGGATACCGGGCGTCGATCGCCTCCAGCTTCTCCCACGTTTTGGTCATCGCCATGACGAAGTCGCGGCCGTTTGGTGTTTCGGCCCAGTCGGCGGTATAGACCCCGGGCGCGCCATCCAGCGCGTCAATGGTGATGCCGCTGTCATCGGACAGGGCCGGCAGGCCGGTGGCCCTGGCGGCCGCGTGCGCCTTGATCCGGGCGTTGCCGACAAAGGTGGTCTCGGTTTCCGCCGGGTCGGGCAGGTCATGGTCGGCGTTGCTGTCCACGGCGATGCCGTAGGGGGCCAGAAGGGCCCGCATCTCTTCCAGCTTGCCCTTGTTGCCCGTGGCGAACAGAAGGCGCTTGCCGTCGAACTTCCTCATGCGATGGCGGCCTTCTGGGCGGCGACCAGACCGTCGACGCCGATCTCGGCCAGATCCAAGAGCTCGATCATCTCGGCGCGCGAGAAGGTGGCGCCTTCGGCCGACATCTGCACCTCGATCAGGCGCTTCGCACCGGTCAGGATGAAGTTGGCGTCGGTGCCCGCGCTCGAATCCTCGGCGTAGTCCAGATCCAGCACGGGCTGGCCGGCATAGATGCCGCAGGACACCGCGGCCACATGGTCGATGATCGGATCGGACACGATCACGCCCGTTTTCAGCAGCTTGTTCACGGCCAGACGCAGGGCCACCCAGCCCCCGGTGATCGACGCGCAGCGGGTGCCGCCATCCGCCTGGATCACGTCGCAGTCGATGGTGATCTGGCGTTCGCCTAGGGCGCTGCGGTCCACGCCGGCCCGCAGGGCGCGGCCGATAAGGCGCTGGATTTCCTGCGTGCGGCCGGACTGCTTGCCGGCCGCCGCCTCGCGCCGCATGCGGGTGTTCGTGGCGCGGGGCAGCATGCCGTATTCGGCCGTGACCCAGCCCAGACCGGTGTTGCGCAGGAAGGACGGGGGCTTCTCCTCGATCGAGGCGGTGCAGAGCACGTGGGTGTCGCCCATCTTGATCAGGCAGGAGCCTTCGGCATGTTTCGTCACGCCGGTCTCGATGACCACGTCGCGCATTTGGTTCAGGGAACGGCCGGAGGGACGCATGGAAAGCTCCTTTTCTTGCTGCGGCCAGATACCGCCCCGGCCGCCTTTTTTGCAAGCCGGATTGACGTTTCGGGCTGCGAACTCCTACATCACGGGCATGGTCGATACATCCAAACTCCTTGCCGACATGAACGACCGCTCGCGCGAGGTGTTTCGGCGGGTGGTGGAAGGCTATCTGGACAGCGGAGAGCCCGTGGGCTCGCGCACCCTGACCCGCGTGATGAACGAAAAGATCAGCGCGGCCACCGTGCGCAACGTCATGCAGGATCTGGAGCATCTGGGCCTGCTGGACAGCCCCCACATCTCGGCCGGGCGGGTGCCGACGCATCTTGGGTTGCGGATGTTCGTGGACGGGCTGCTGGAGGTGGGCACCGTGTCGGCCGCGGACCGCGAACGCATCGACGCCAGTGGCGAGGAGACGGACGTCACCACCCTTCTGGACCGCGTGGGCAAGACGCTGTCGGGCGTGACGCGGGGGGCCAGTCTAGTGCTGGCGCCCAAGCACGAGGCGCCCATCCGCCATATCGAATTCGTGAGCCTGGGGGCCGACCGTGCCCTTGTGGTGCTGGTGCTGGCCGACGGGCAGGTGGAGAACCGCGTGTTCACCCCCCCGCCCGGCCAGACCGCCTCCTCCATGCGGGAGGCGGCGAACTTCCTGAACGCCTTTGCCAGCGGGCGGACCTTGTCCGAACTTCGCCACAGCGTGGTGCAGGACATGCGACAGCGGCGGCGTGAGATCGACACGCTGGCGCAGGCCCTTGTCGATGCCGGTCTGGCCCTGTGGGAAAACGCGGGCGAGCCGTCGGAGCGCCTGATCGTCCGGGGCCAGGCGAACCTGCTGGAGAACGACGCGCAGGATCTGGAACGCATCCGCAGCCTGTTCGAGGATCTGGAGATGAAGCGCGACATCGCGGAATACCTCCATCTGGCGGAGTCCGGCGACGGCGTGCGCATTTTTATCGGGTCCGAAAACAAGCTTTTCTCACTTTCGGGTTCCTCTCTGGTGGTGTCTCCCTATATGAACGCCGATCGTAAGATCATTGGTGCGGTGGGGGTCATCGGGCCGACGCGTCTCAACTACGGGCGCATCGTGCCGATTGTCGATTACACGGCCCAACTGGTCGGGCGCCTCGTCACGCAACGGGGAAAAGGATGAAGAGATGACGGACGAACACAAAGACGACCTGATCGACAACGTGGATCCCATGGACATGGATCTGGCGGGTTCCAGCGAACTGGACAGCCTGCGGGCGGAGCGCGACGAATACCGCGACCGCTTCATGCGCGCGCTGGCGGATGCGGAAAACGCGCGCAAGCGTGCGGACCGCGATCGTCGCGAGGCTGAGAACTATGGCGGGACGCGCCTGGCGCGCGATCTGTTGCCGGTGCATGACAACCTGCGCCGCGCGCTCGAAGCCGCCTCGGACGAGCAGCGGGCCCAGGCGGCCGCCCTGTTCGACGGGGTGGAACTGACGATGCGCGAGCTGCTCAACGTCATGGACAAGCACGGCGTGAAGGCCATCTCGCCCAAGGTCGGGGATGTCTTCGATCCGCAGAGCCACGAGGCGATGTTCGAAGCGCCCGTTCCCGGAACCGTGGCGGGCCAGATCATCCAGGTGATGACCGAGGGCTTCATGATCCATGATCGGCTGTTGCGGCCGGCGCAGGTGGGCGTGTCCTCCACCCCCGCCTCCTGAACGGAGACGCCGCGCCCTTGGGCGCGGCGTTTTATTTTCGAATGGCCGACAAGGCGCGACACAGATTGTCCAGATCGTCCAGCGTAGAGTAGCGGATCGACAGGACCCCACCCTCCCCACCCGCCAGATGATCGATCTGCACTTCCATCCCCAGATTGATGCTCAGATCCGTCTCCAGCGAACGCGTGTCGGCATCCTTGGCCCCGGCCTTGGCGATGCGGGTGCGTTCGCTGCGGTCCGCCTTGCCCTTTGCCAGACGTTCCGTTTCGCGCACGGACAGCCCACGGTCCACGACCTGACGGGCCAGTGCCGAGGCGTTGTCACTGGTGATGAGGGCACGGGCATGACCCGCCGAAATCTGCCCTTCCCGCAACAGTGCCTGCACATCTTCAGGAAGATTAAGCAATCTCAACAAGTTGGCGATATGGGGACGGCTTTTGGACAGGGCTTCGGCCAGTTTTTCCTGCGTGTGGCCGAACCGGTCCATGAGCTGGCGGAAGCCCATGGCCTCCTCGATCGGGTTCAGGTCCGCGCGCTGGATGTTTTCGATAATCGCGACTTCAAGAACTTCGGTATCGTCGAAATCCCGGACCACAACCGGCACGTCGTGAAGCTGTGCCATCTGAGACGCGCGCCACCGACGCTCTCCCGCCACGATCTCATACCGGTCTGTCCCCTCAAGCGGACGGACGATCAGGGGCTGGATCACCCCCTTCTGCCGGATCGACGAGGCGAGATCCGCCAGCCCTTCCGACGAAAACTCGCGCCGTGGCTGGTTCGGGTTCGGGACGATCTTTTCAATCGGAAGCGTCATGTCCGCACGCCGAGGCGCGGTTTCCGAGGGCGCGGAAACATTGATATCCGCCATCAGGGCCGACAGGCCGCGTCCCAACCCACGCCGTTCGGGCTTGCGATCCATCATGCGCTCCTCCTCATGGGGGTGCGGTGGGAGGCCGTCATTTCCGCCACCAGCGCCCGATACGCCTCGCTGCCCTTGGAAGAGGAGTCATAGGCCAAGACGGGAACGGAGAAGGAAGGCGCCTCGCTGACCCGCACATTGCGGGGAATGATCGTGGCGAAAACGAGTTCGCCGAGCGTTTGCCGCGCATCGTTTTCGACCAGTTGCGACAGGTTGTTGCGCTTGTCGTACATCGTCAACACCACCCCTTCGATGCGCAGCGAGGGGTTTGCCGTCTGGCGAACCTCGCGCACCGTCAGCATCAGCTGTGACAACCCTTCAAGGGCGAAGAACTCCGCCTGCAGAGGAACAAGCACCGAGTCCGCAGCCACGAGGGCGTTGATGGTCAGCAGGTTCAGCGACGGCGGGCAGTCGATCAGAATGTAATCGTAGCCGCTGTCGATGTCCTTCAAGGCGTCCTGCAGCAGGAAGGTCCGCCGCTCGTTCGACAGCAACTCCATGTCGGCAGAGGATAAGTCCGCATTTGCCGGACAGATGTGCAGCCTGTCGAAGGCCGTTGGCCGGGCGATCTCTGCCAGAGGCATCTGTTCGACAAGAAGATCGTATGTGGTAAGGCTCCGCGCTTCCGGCTCGATCCCCAGCCCCGTGGACGCGTTTCCCTGCGGATCCAGATCGATCAGCAGCGTCTTGCTGCCCTTTTCCGCCAAGGCGGCAGCCACGTTGATCGCGGTCGTCGTCTTACCCACCCCACCCTTCTGGTTGGCAATGGCGATGATCCGGGTGTTTTCAGACATGAAACAGCTTTCCGACTTCCACAATCACGCCTTCGGAATCGGTTCGACTGGGATGAACAACATGGTCAAATTGCCATGTCTTTCTGGCGTCCGCAATCTCTTCCATGTGACGGACGCCCTTTGGGAACAGGGCGATGCCTGTCTTCGAACGATGAAGTTGAGTGAAACCAAGAAGTGCGGGAAGTGCCGTCAAAGCTCGCGCAGACAGCACATCCGCCCCTAGCGGGGGAACCGCTTCGATCCGCGCATTTACCACCTGAGCGTTCAGCTTATGACGGCTTATCATTTCACGCAAAAAGACGCATTTGCGTTGATCCGACTCCACCATGGTGACAACACGATCCGGATCGTGCTCCTTAGCCATGATAGCGATCACCAGGCCGGGAAGCCCCCCACCACTCCCTAAGTCCACCCAAGTTTTGCCTCGGCCGCCAAGCTTGTAAAGCTGCACCGAGTCCGCGACGTGCCGCTGCCAGATGTCCCTCTCGGACGCTTTGGCAATCAGGTTTATCTTCTGCGTCCACTTCAACAGCGAGGCAACGTAATCCTCAAGAAGAAGGTGTGTTTCACGTGAAACATCATCCAGCACGTTTCACACCGTCCCGCTTAATCCGCGCCAAGATCAGGATAAGCGCGGCCGGCGTCATCCCTTCAATCTGCTTTGCCGCTGCGATGGTAGCAGGCTTATTGCACACGAGCTTTACTACAAGCTCGTTTGAAAGACCAGAGATCGACCGGAAGTCGATATCGCTCGGGATCGCCACAGCCTCATCGCGTTGAAGAGCATCGGCGGCCACCTTTTGACGATCCGTATACTGCGCGTAGACCGCGTCCGTGATGATCTGTTGGCGTATATCCTCAGGCAGCGACGCGAAGGTTGGGGCTAGATCGTCAAGGACGCCTCTTGCCACTCCATCGATAGCCAAGACCGCCAGACCACTGCGACGTACGCCGTCCTTGCTGATCTTGACTCCGCGCGCTTGAAGTTCCGTCGGCGTAAGCTGAAGGGCGTCAAGGTCGGCCCTCCCCGCTTCCACGAGCTCCATCTTCCGGTGGTAGGCATGCGCCCTGCCCTCATGAACCAGGCCCAGATCAATACCTGATTGCGTAAGACGTTGGTCCGCATTGTCCGCCCGAAGCGACAGCCGGAATTCCGCTCGGGAGGTGAACATGCGGTAAGGCTCGGTCACGCCTCGGCTGATCAGGTCCGACGTCATCACACCAAGATAGCTGTCCGTCCGGCTGAAGGTCTTCGGGCCCCTTCCCTGCACCCGCAGGGCCGCGTTCAACCCCGCAATCACGCCCTGTGCTCCGGCTTCTTCATACCCGGTTGTGCCGTTGATCTGACCGGCCATCCAGAAGTTCTGAATGGCACGCAGTTCCAGCGTGTCAGTCAAACCGCGAGGATCAAAGAAGTCATACTCGATCGCGTATCCGGGCTGGGTGATCTTGACGTTCTCCAACCCGACGATCGTCCGAACGTAGTCTTCCTGAACCTCAGCCGGGAGAGATGTGGAAATGCCGTTCGGATAAACGGTCGTGTCGTCCAGACCTTCCGGCTCCAGGAAGATTTGATGGGAGTCTTTTTCAGCGAACCGGACGATCTTGTCCTCGATCGAGGGGCAATAACGCGGTCCTACCCCCTCAATATGTCCGCCATACATGGCCGAACGGGAAAGGTTCGCGCGAACAACCTCGTGCGTTTTCTCGTTGGTATGGGTCACGCCGCAGGATACCTGCCGCACTGCAGGGACGCTCGACAGGAAGGACAGCATCACCGGATGTTCATCACCCGCCTGGTGTTCAAGACGATCCCAATTGATGGAACGGCCATCCAGACGCGGCGGAGTCCCCGTCTTGAGGCGCCCCCTTTGAAGTCCCAAGTCACCCAGTTGATGCGCCAGACGTACCGACGGCCGGTCGCCCATGCGCCCGCCGACGTGGCGCTTGTCGCCAATATGGATCACGCCATTCAGGAACGTGCCCGATGTCAGCACCACAGCATCGGCATGAATTTGCACATCTCCGGCAAGCTCAACGCCGTAAACCTTCTGATCCTTCACAAGAAGGCCAACAACTTCTCCGGCAAGAAGGTCCAGGTTCTGGGTTGCCTTGAGTGCATCCTGTACGGCCAACCGGTACAACTTCCGGTCCGCCTGAATACGCGGGCCTTGAACCGCTGCACCTTTTCGGCGGTTCAGCAGGCGATATTGAATGCCAGCCAAGTCCCCCGCCCGCCCCATGATGCCATCCAAGGCATCGATCTCTCGAACCAGATGCCCCTTACCCAATCCACCGATAGCCGGGTTGCAGGACATCACGCCGATCTTGTCCGTGTCCAAACTGATCAGCAAAGTTCTAGAACCAAGGCGTGCGGAGGCCGCAGCCGCTTCAACACCCGCATGCCCGCCACCAATCACGATCACCGCATAATGTTTCACGTGAAACACCTACTTCCCGATACAGAAACTTGAAAAGATCTCGCCAAGAAGATCTTCGACATCCACCCGACCAACCAGAAGATCGAGTTCAAAGATACCGTGTCGCAGAGCTTCCGCCGCCACTTCATCTTTTGCCTTGGATATTAACTCATCCTGCGCCGATTCTAAATGCGCAATCGCATTCGATATGGCCAGACGATGACGTTCTCGAGTAATCGTGCTGGATTGACCGCTGAGGGTTTGCAGATACTTCGTGATGTCCTGAACCAATTGATCCAGACCTTGGCCTGTCAGGCCTGACACGCCCACTCCCGTTAGATCGGCTTTGGCGCCGACAACAATATCATTCTCGATCGGACCCAAGGAAAGAGGGTTTCCATCATCCAGAAACACGCGCAGGTCGGCCTGTTTGGCCCGCTGGACAGCGCGCTCGATGCCCAAGGTTTCGACCGGATCATCGGTGGTGCGGAGGCCGGCGGTGTCCAGAACAGTGACCGCCAAGCCCCCCATATCCATCCGCACCTCGATGATGTCACGCGTGGTGCCCGCAACGTCCGAGGTAAGCGCTGCATCACGTCCCGCCAAAGCATTGAGAAGTGTGGACTTTCCGGAGTTCGGCGCACCTACGATGGCCACTTCGAACCCGTCGCGGATACGTTCCGCTGCCCGGCTTCCAGCCACCTCCTGCCGCAGATCGAGGAGAACGGTGTCAAGAAGCGCATTCACCTCCGGCCGAACATCCACCGGCACGTCCTCATCAGCGAAATCTATGGTTGCTTCGATCAGCGCCGCCGCACGGATCAGGTCGCGCCGCCAACCGTCGGCGCGGCGACCGATGGCGCCGGACAGAACCCGCAGCGCCTGGCGCCGTTGGGACTCGGTCTCCGCATCGATCAGGTCGGCCAGCCCTTCGACCTGCGCCAGATCAAGACACCCGTTTTCCAAGGCGCGGCGGGTGAACTCCCCTGCTTCGGCCAACCGACATCCGGGCATCTTCGACAAGGCGCGCAGAACGGCAGAGATCGTGGCGAGGCTGCCATGCACATGCAGCTCGGCCACATCCTCGCCCGTGAAGCTGGCGCCCTTCTGGAACAGAAGCACAAGTGCATCGTCCAAGGGGCCGGTTTCGTCGCTCAGCCGCCGCAAGGCAGCGCGGCGCGGCTCGGGGAGCGTCTCCACCCCCAGACCACGAACCGTCTCGAACGCCAAGGGGCCGGAAATCCGCAGGACCGAGACCCCCGCCCTGCCACGGGCGCTGGCAAGGGCGTAGATCGTATCCATACGTAACCCCTTGATATATCAGGTATTCATCGAGTCGAAGAATTCCGAGTTCGATTTCGTCTGCTTCAGCTTTGAGATCAGGAACTCGATCGCGTCCGTGGTTCCCATCGGGTTCAGGATGCGGCGCAGGACATAGGTCTTCTGCAGATCCGACTTGTCGACCAGCAGATCCTCTTTCCGCGTCCCGGACTTGAGGATGTCCATCGCAGGGAAGACGCGCTTGTCGGCGACCTTGCGGTCCAGCACGATCTCGGAGTTTCCGGTCCCCTTGAACTCCTCGAAGATCACCTCGTCCATGCGGCTGCCGGTATCGATCAGCGCGGTCGCGATGATGGTCAGCGATCCCCCCTCCTCGATGTTCCGGGCGGCGCCGAAAAAGCGTTTGGGGCGTTGCAGGGCATTGGCGTCCACGCCGCCCGTCAGCACCTTGCCCGAAGACGGCACGACCGTGTTGAAGGCCCGCCCCAGGCGCGTGATGCTGTCCAGAAGGATCACCACGTCGCGCTTGTGCTCCACAAGGCGCTTGGCCTTCTCGATCACCATCTCGGCCACGGCCACGTGGCGCGTCGCGGGCTCGTCGAAGGTCGAGGACACGACCTCGCCCTTCACGCTCCGCTGCATGTCCGTCACCTCCTCGGGCCGCTCGTCGATCAGCAGCACGATCAGGTAGCATTCCGGGTGGTTCATCTCGATCGAATGGGCGATGTTCTGCAGAAGAACCGTCTTGCCCGTCCGCGGCGGCGCCACGATCAGGGCGCGCTGCCCCTTTCCGATCGGCGAGACGAGGTCGATGATCCGGGCCGAACGGTCCTTGATCGTCGGATCCTCGACCTCCATCTTCAGCCGCTCGTCGGGATACAGCGGCGTCAGGTTGTCGAAGTGGACCTTATGGCGCGCGTTCTCCGGCGTGTCGAAGTTGATCTTCTGCAGGCGCGTCAGGCAGAAGTAGCGCTCGTTCTCGCTCGGCGCCTTGATCACGCCCTCGACCGTGTCGCCGGTGCGCAGCGAATACTGGCGGATCATCTCGGGCGAGACGTAGATGTCGTCCGGCCCCGACAGGTAGTTGGCCGAGGGCGAGCGCAGGAAGCCGAAGCCGTCCTGCAGCACTTCCAGGACCCCGTCCCCCCCGATCTCCCAGCCTTCCTCCGCATGCTCCTTCAAAAGCTGGAACATCATCTCGCCCTTGCGCATGGACGGCGCGTTCTCGATCTCCCACTCCTCGGCCATGGCCAGAAGGTCGGCCGGCGTCTTGGCCTTCAGATCGGAAAGGTTGAGGCGTTCGATGATCTCGGTCGTGTCGGTCATGCGGGGAAACTTGTCATTGGGGCGCGGCAAGGCGCGCTCGGGTCACGTCGGAACGGAGAATGCATCGGACCGGACGGTCCTGCTGATGCCGCACATATGCGTCCGGCCCCTTCAAGTCAACTAGAACCGCACGATCACGGACACCACGATCAGGACCATCAGCAGCGTCGGCACCTCGTTCATGATGCGGTAGGTCCGGCCCGACAGGCGGTTCGTGCCGCGTTCGAAATCCTTGCGCCGGGCGGCCAGCCAGCCGTGAAACCCGCTCATCGCCAGAACGCCCGCGGCCTTGGTCCAGGGCCAGACCTGCGACCAGTCCACCACCCCCGGCGTGAACACCAGCGCCAGCCCGAAGACCCAGGTGGCGATCATCGCCGGGTTGATGATGGCCCGCAGCAGCCGGCGCTCCATCGTCTGGAACAGTGCCTCCGGCACCTCGTTCTCCGCGTGATAGACGTAAAGCCTCGGCAGATAGAACAGGCCCGCCATCCAGGCGATGACGGCGATCACGTGAAACGCCTTGATCCACGGATAGGCGTTGGTCAGCAGGTCGGACATGACCTCTCCTCTTTTAAAAGAAGAGTTATAAGAAGAAGAAAGATGATGATGTAAGGGGTGTGGATATCTGAATCATGGATATTCCTCACAACGCTTTTGCACAAGGCGCGGCCTGTGGATGACATCATGGGCGACTCAGTTTCGAATTGTACCAATCTTGCCGAATAGACCCAGTAAACAAGGGCGTTTCACCACTTGTCAGCACTGTGGATAAGTTTGTGAGTCTTCATGAAGGAATCGCGAATATCCCCGATTCGCTCCCAAGCCGTTCTGCATCTTCCACAGGTGGATAAGTTCGGGCCGAATCTTGACACTGGAAGCCGTTCTGCCCATCCCTGCGTCAAGGGAAATTTTCCCGGAACCGACCCTCGTGATTCGACCCCGATTCCTCCACAGATTCGCCCCGGCCCCTGAACATGCGCCTTATTCTTGCCACATCTTCCGAATCACGCCGCCAGATGATGGCGAAAGCGGGGCTGGTCGCAGAAGCGATTCCCGCCCGCATCGACGAGGAGGCCGTTCGCGCCTCGCTGGACGCCGAAGGCGCCAAACCCCGCGACGTGGCCGACACCCTGGCCGAGATGAAGGCCCGCAAGATCGCGGAACGCCACCCCGACGCCATCGTCATCGGCGGGGACCAGGTGCTGGTGTTCGACGGGCGCATTCACGGCAAGCCCGACACGCCGGATCAGGCGCGCGACCAGCTGCGGTCGATGCGTGGCCAAACACACCAGCTTCTGTCGGCCGTGGTGGTGTATGAGGAGGCGCGGCCCGTCTGGCGTCACGTAGCCGAGGCGCGGATGGTCATGCGCCCCTTTTCCGACGCTTGGTTGGACGGTTATCTTCAGCGCAACTGGGACAGCGTCCGCCATTCCGCGGGCGCCTACAAACTGGAGGAGGAAGGCGTGCGCCTGTTCACCGAAGTCAAGGGCGACTGGTTCACCGTGATGGGCCTTCCCCTGCTGCCGCTTCTGGCCTGGCTGGGAAACCGGGGATTCATCGATGGCTGACCGCATTCCGCTGGCCGGCGTTCTGGGCCATCCGATCGCCCACAGCCGTTCCCCCCGCCTGCACGGCTACTGGCTGCACCGCTACGGGCTGCCCGGTCACTACATCCCGATGGATGTGGGGGGGCCGGATCTGGAACGCGTGATCCGGGCGCTGCCCAAGGCCGGCTTCGTCGGCGTGAACGTCACCCTTCCGCACAAGGAGGCGATGATCGGTCTGGCCGATGTGGTGACCGACCGGGCCGCTTTGATCGGGGCCGCGAACACCATCACCTTCCTGCCCGATGGCCGGATCTATGCCGACAACACCGACGGCACCGGCTTTCTCGCCAACCTGCGCCAAGGGGCGCCCGACTGGGACCCGAAGGCCGGCCCCGCCGCCCTGATCGGGGCCGGCGGCGCCGCACGCGCCGTGATCGCCGCCCTGATCGAAGCGGGCGTGCCCGAGATCCGCCTGGCCAATCGCACCCGTGCGCGGGCCGAGGCGCTGCGCGCCGATTTCGGCCCCCGCGTCCTTGTGCAGGATTGGATCCAAGCCGCCAATATGCTGGAGGACGCGATGACGGTGGTGAACACCTCTTCCCTCGGCATGACGGGCAAGCCCGACTTCCGCGTGCCGCTGGACGCCCTGTCGCCCAAGGCCACCGTCACGGACATCGTCTACACGCCGCTGGAGACGACGCTTCTGGCCGAAGCGCGGGCGATGGGCTGCACGGTGGTGGACGGACTGGGCATGCTGCTTCATCAGGCCGCCCCCGGGTTCGAGCGCTGGTTCGGCCAGCGCCCCGAGGTGGATCAGGCAACACGCGACTTCGTGCAGGGATGATCCGTCTCGGCCTCACCGGCTCCATCGGGATGGGGAAGTCCACCACGGCGGCCATGTTCGCGGGGGCAGGGGTCCCCGTCTGGGACGCGGACGCCGCCGTGCACCGCCTGTACGCGCCGGGTGGGGAGGCCGTGGAGCCAATGCGGGCGGCCTTTCCGGCGGCGGTGACGGATCACGTCAGCCGCCCGGCCCTCAAGGCGCTCCTTGCCGCCGATCCCACCCAGCTTGTCCGCATCGAAGGCATCGTGCATCCCTTGGTGGCCGAGGATCGAGAACGGTTCCAGCCGCAGGCGGATCTGGTCGTCTTCGACATCCCGCTGCTGTTCGAACGCGACATCGCGATGGACGTCACCCTTCTGGTCACCGCGCCGCACGCCCTGCAACGCACCCGCGTGCTGGCCCGTCCCGGCATGACGGAGGACACCTTCGACCTGATCCTGTCCCGCCAGATGCCCGACCGCGACAAGCGCGCCCGCGCCGATCACGTGATCGAGACGCTGGAAATGGACGCGACCCGCTTGCAGGTCCAGGCCCTGATCCGCTATCTCTGTTCCCATGCGTGAAATCGTTCTGGACACCGAGACCACCGGCCTCGACCCCTTCACCGGCGACCGGATCGTGGAGATCGGGGGCGTGGAGCTGTTGAACCACATGCCCACGGGCCGCACCTATCACCAGTACATCAACCCCGAACGCAACATGCCCAAGGAAGCGTTCGACGTGCACGGCATTTCCGAGGAGTTCCTGCGCGACAAGCCGGTCTTTGCCAGCATCGGACAGGAGTTCCTGGATTTCGTGGGCGACGCGCGGCTGGTCATCCACAATGCCAGCTTCGACATGAAATTCCTGAACTACGAACTCAAACGCATGGGCCTGCCGGAACTGCCCATGACGCAGGCGTTGGACTCGCTGGCCATTGCCCGCCGCCGCTTCCCCGGTTCGCCCGCCTCGCTTGATGCGCTGTGCCGGCGGTTCGGGATCGACAACTCCTCCCGCACGAAACACGGGGCGCTGCTGGACAGCGAGATTCTGGCGGATGTGTATCTGGAGCTGATCGGCGGCCGTCAGCCCGATCTGGTGCTGACCACGGGCCCGGCGCGCAAGGACGGCATCGCCACCGACTGGCGCCCCCGTCCGCGCCCCGTCCCGCTGGCCCCCCGGCTGACCGAAGGGGAAGCCGCCGCCCATGCCGCCTTTGTGGCAAAGCTGGGCGACGGCGCGATCTGGCGAAAGCGCGGTTAGACCACCGTGTCGGTGGACGGCGCGTTCTGCTGGGCAGCGGCGCGCCGCTGCAGTTCGGCCCGGTACAGCGCCAGGAAGTCCACGTTGTCCACGTTCAACGAAGGGAAGCCCCCGTCGCGCGTCACGTCCGAGATGATGCGGCGGATGAACGGGAATAGCAGGCGCGGGCATTCGATCAGCAGGAACGGATGGATCTGGTCCTCGGGCACGCCCTCGATCTGGAACAGCCCACCATAGTCCAGTTCCAGAAGGAACAGCGTTTCGCCGCCGTTCTTGTTCTTCGACGTCACCTTGAACTTCGTCGTGACCTCGTACTGGTTCGGGGCCGCGCGCTTGCGGCCGTCCAGGCTGACCTGCACCTGGATGTCCGGTTGCACGTCCCCGCCCGAGATGCCCTTCTGGGCGACCATGTTCTCGAAGGACAGGTCGCGCACATACTGGGCCAAGGCCTGCATGCGCACCTGCGGCGGGGCCGAAGGGGTGGCAGACGGGGCGGTGCCGTTCAACTCGGTCATGGAAAACTCCTTGATGTCCGGAGGTGTTCTAGCAACACAATCAGTGCCGGGTCCACGCCGAAGGCGGGCGGTGGGTCACCTTTTCCGTTTCAAGATCGATGAACTCGCCGTCGATGGTCGTGTCGGCCGGGCGCGGGGTGGCGGAACCCGGACGCTTGATCCGCACCTTGGCCGCGATGCGCCGCATCACCAGCTTGCGCACGGGGGGCAGCATCAGAAGAAGGCCCAGCGTGTCGGTCAGGAAACCGGGCAGGATCAGCAGGATGCCGGCGGCCACCAGCATCGCCTTGTGGGCCAGCGGCGACAGCGGATCGCCCTTGGCCTGAAACTCGCGCATGCGGGACGTGCCGCCCTGCGCGCGGATCAGCGCCATGCCCCCCGCGGCCGTGGCTAGGATGATCAGAAGCGTCGCGCCCAGCCCGATGGCCGACCCGATGGTCACGAACAGGCTGATCTCGATCAGCGGCAAGGCGATGAGCAGGGCAAAAGGCCACATGCAAAGGCTCCTTCTGAATACGGCGGGGCTGTGGACTTGGCCGCGCGCGGTCCCTACATAAGGGCTTCGGGGCAAATCCCAAACCCCTGACCGAGGTAATGCATGAGTTCGTCGACCGTGATCCAGCTTCTTGTCCTTGCAGCGATTGCCGTGTTCCTGATCCTGAAACTGCGATCGGTCCTGGGCACGCGCACGGGATATGAAAAGCCGCCCGTGCAGCCGGGCACGGTCGCCCCGGCGGGGCTGCCCCGGACGGACGTGGCCGAAGGCGGGCCGGACCGGGACATCACGGACCATGTTCCCGAAACCTCGGACAGCGCGCGCGCCTTTGCCGCGATGAAGCGGGTGGAGCCGTCCTTCTCGGTCGCCGAATTCCTGACGGGCGCCCGCGGTGCCTACGAGATGATCCTTCTGGCCTTCGACCGCGGCGATCTGGACAGCGTGAAGGGCTTCATCGCCCCCGAGGTGCACGACGCCTTCGCCCAAGCGGTGGAGGCGCGCCGCGCCCAGGGGCTGACCGTGCATTCCAACATCATCGGCATCCGCGAACTGGCCGTGAACGAGGCGACCTTCTCGGACACGAGCCGCATCGCCGAAATCACCGTCCGCTTCATGGCCGAGATGACGACGGTCGTGAAGAACGCCGCCGGCGAGGTCGTCGAGGGCAGCGAAACCGAGACGAAGCGCCAGCGGGACCTGTGGACCTTCCAGCGGGCGATGGGCGCACAGGATCCGAACTGGCGTCTCGTCGCGACGGGCGAGTGAACCGGGCGTTGTCCCCTTCAGCCGCCGGTCTTCCGGCGGCTTTTGCATGGCGGGCGGCCTGATGGCCCGGCGTCGCACCCTCCGCCCCGAGGAGCAGGAGCTGTGGCAGGCGGTCGCCCGCACGGCCCAGGCGATGCACCCGGAACGAAGGACGCCCGCCCCGGTGCCGCCGCCCGAGCCCGTATTGTCCTCACCCCCCAAGGCCGATCCACGGCCCGTCGGCCCGTTCAGCATGGGCGCCCGAACCTCCACCCGGCCGCATGACATCGCGCCCACCCTGCGGGACCAGATCGCCGCCCATCCGTTGAAGATGGACGCCAAGCAGTTCGCCCGCATGTCGCGCGGCCGGCTGGCGCCCGAGGCGCGGATCGACCTGCACGGCATGACGCTGGCCGAAGCGCATCCCGAGTTGATGCATTTCGTGCTGGACGCGCACCGGCAGGGGATGCGGCTGGTTCTGGTCATCACCGGCAAGGGCAAGGTGCGCGACGAAGGCGGCCCCATCCCCACCCGCATGGGCGTGCTGCGCCATCAGGTGCCCCAATGGCTGCGCCTGCCACCCTTAGGCCCCGTCGTGCAGCAGGTGGCCGAGGCGCATCTCAAACATGGCGGCATGGGCGCCTATTACGTCTACCTCCGCCGCCGATAAGGCTTGTCCGGCCGGCACGCCCGGCTAACGTGCCGGTCAAAGGGAGGGGACCATGACGTTCATCACCGCCAGCCTGATCATCGGCATCATCGCCACGGCCATCTTCGATCTGTGGGGGCTTCTGGTCGCCGTGCTGCGCCGCCAGCCGCGTCCGCGTTGGGATATGGCAGGCCGCTGGTTCTGGCACATGGCACAGGGCCGTTTCCGGCATGACGACATGGCCGCCCTTCGCCCCGTCGGGGGCGAATCCCTTCTGGGGTGGGTCCTGCACTACGTCATCGGGGTGATCTACGCCGCCCTGATCCCCCTGATCTGGGGGATGGACTGGCTGGAGCATCCGACGCTGGCCCCCGCGCTGATCGTGGGCGTGGTTACGGTGCTGGCAGGCTGGCTCCTCATGTCGCCGGGGATGGGCAACGGCATCGCCGCCAGCCGGGCCCCGCACCCGTGGACGGTGCGGGGGCTGCAACTGGCGGCGCATGTGGTCTTCGGCCTCGGCCTGTGGATCGGGGCCTTGATCTACAGCATGTAGCGCGACACGTCGGTGCTGCGCGCCAGCGTGCCAAGGTTCGCCTCCACATAGGCGGCATCGACCACCACGGCCTCGCCCTCCCGGTCGGGGGCCACGAAGGACAGCTCCTCGAACACCCGCTCGATCACGGTGTAAAGCCGCCGCGCCCCGATGTTCTCGACCGAGCCGTTGACCTCGGCCGCGATGCGCGCCAGCGCCGCGATGCCGTCGGGGCGGAACATGACGTCCACGCCTTCGGTCGCCATCAGCGCCGTGTACTGCCGCGTCAGGGCGTTGTCGGTGTCGGTCAGGATGCGGACGAAGTCGCCTTCCGTCAGGGCCTGCAGTTCCACCCGGATCGGCAGGCGGCCCTGAAGTTCCGGCAGCAGGTCCGAGGGCTTGGCCACATGGAATGCGCCCGAAGCGATGAACAGGATGTGGTCCGTCTTGACCGCGCCGTGCTTGGTGGACACGGTGGTGCCCTCGATCAGCGGCAGAAGATCACGCTGCACACCTTCGCGCGACACGTCGCCGCTGCGGTTGTCGCTGCGGGCGCAGACCTTGTCGATCTCGTCGATGAAGACGATGCCGTTCTGCTGCACGGCCTCCAGCGCCGCGGCCTTGACCGCCTCGTCGTCCAGAAGCTTGTCGGCCTCGTCGTTCATCAGCACGTCATGGCTGTCGGCCACGGTCATCTTCTTGCGCACGGTGCGCCCGCCGAAGGCCTTTCCGAAGATGTCGCCCAGTTGCATCATGCCCGGCTGCTGGCCCGGGATCTCCATGTTGCCCAGGGGGTTCGTGGTGTCGCGCACCTCCAGCTCGATCACCTGGCGATCCAGTTCGCCCGATTTCAGCTTCCGGCGGAACATCTCGCGCGTCTGTTCGCGCGCGTCCTTGCCGGCCAGCGCCTCGATCACGCGGTCCTCGGCGGCCTTGGCGGCGCGGGCCTTCACATCCTCGCGCATCCATTCGCGCGTTTCCACCATGGCGGCGTCCACCAGGTCGCGGATGATGCTTTCCACGTCGCGCCCGACATAGCCGACCTCGGTGAACTTCGTCGCCTCCACCTTCAGGAAGGGCGCGCGCGCCAGCTTGGCCAGACGGCGGCTGATCTCGGTCTTGCCGACGCCCGTGGGGCCGATCATCAGGATGTTCTTGGGATAGACCTCGTCGCGCAGATCGTCGCCCAGCTGCTTCCTGCGCCAGCGGTTGCGCAGGGCCACGGCCACCGCGCGCTTAGCACCGGACTGGCCGATGATGAAGCGGTCCAGCTCGGCGACAATCTCTCGGGGGGTCAGGTCTGTCATCGTGTCTCCTTCAGGCCGCCCGCGGAACATTCGCCGCGCGGGCATCGTTGTCGTGGAAATATATGGAGGATTGGTCATGCCAACACCGGCAGAACTTGAAAAGAAACTGTGGAAGGCCCTGAACGATCACGCGACGGCCTTCCTTGGCCTGTCGAACGCCGAACACGGGCACGGGCGCCCGATGACGCTGATCAGCGAAGGCGACCACGGTCCGCTGTGGGTGTTCACCACCAAGACCAACGACATGGTCGAATCCGCCCATGCCGGCAGCGCCGCCTTCGTACATTACGTGTCCAAGGGGCATGACCTCTGGGCCTGCGTGCACGGCAACGTCACCATCTCCACCGACCGCGCCGACATCGACCGCCTGTGGAACAGCCACGTCGCGGCCTGGTACGAAGGCGGCAAGGACGATCCCAGCATCGCGCTGATCCGCTTCGAACCCGACCATGCCGAGATCTGGGAAGACAGCTCCAGCGTCGTGGCGGGCGTAAAAACCGCCCTTGGCCTGTCCGATCCCAAGAAGGACGCGCAGAACAAGAAGGCCACCGTCCAGCTGTGACACGGCGCCGGCCTTCGGGCCGGCACCGCTTTCAGGCCTGGCGGGCAATGCGTTCCACCGTCAGCTTGCCGTTGGTGTAGACGCAAATGTCCGCCGCGATGGCCATGGCCTGACGGGCGATGTCCTCGGCCCCGAGGTCGGTGGACATCAGCCCCCGCGCGGCCGCCAGTGCAAAGTTCCCGCCCGACCCGATGGCCGCGACGTCATGCTCCGGCTCCAGCACGTCGCCGGCGCCGGTGATGACCAGAAGATCGGTGCCGTCGGTGACGATCAGCATGGCTTCCAGCTTCTGCAGATACTTGTCCGTCCGCCAGTCCTTGGCCAGTTCGACGCTGGCGCGGGCCAGCTGTCCTGGAAACGCCTCCAGCTTCGTTTCCAGCCGTTCCAGCAGCGTGAAGGCGTCGGCGGTGGATCCGGCAAAGCCGCAGACCACGTCGCGCCCGCCCGGGGACAGGCGGCGCACCTTGCGCGCCGTGCCCTTGATCACGGTCTGGCCCAGGCTCACCTGCCCGTCGCCGGCGATGACCACTTCGTCGCCCCGGCGCACGCCGATGATCGTGGTGCCGTGCCAGCCGGGAAATTGCGTCTCCGCCATGGTGTCTCCTCTTTCTGTCGGGCTGTATATGGCGACAGGCCAAGGGGGCCTCAACCCTCTGGTGGGCAGAGGGCAAGGGACGTCGCAAAACTTTGCTTGAAGAACGGGCGATGCCACCAAGGCAACGCCAAAGGAAAAGGGCACCCGAAGGTGCCCGTTTCTCAGATCTCGCTCTTGATCCAGTTGGCCAGCGCCGCCTTGGGCGCCGCGCCGATCTTGTTGGACACGACCTGCCCGTCCTTGAACATGAACAGCGCCGGGATGCCGCGCACGCCCAATTCGGCCGGGCTGACGGGGTTCTCGTCGACGTTGACCTTCACGATCTTGACCTTGCCCGCGTATTCGGCGGCAAGCTCCTCCAGCGCAGGTCCGATCTGGCGGCAGGGACCGCACCATTCGGCCCAGAAGTCCACGACAACGGGGATGTCCGACTGACGCACTTCGGCGTCAAAGGTCGTGTCGGTTACGGAAACGGTGGCCATGGGCAAACTCCTGTCTGATGGGTTCCAGACGTAGGCATGCAACCCAAACGCGTCAAGCGCCCGGTATTTGCTTGCGTCATGCCTCCGTTCCCGACAAACCTTGCGCAAACAAGAGGGTGGCCATGCAGATCGAACATACGAGCCTTCCAGGCGTTCTTCTTTTGACTCCAAGACGTTTCGGCGACTCGCGGGGATTCTTCTCGGAAAGCTGGAATCGGAAGACCCTGATGCAATCCGGGGTTGATCTGCCGGAGTTCGTTCAGGACAATCATTCCATGTCGGCCAAGGCCGGAACCGTGCGCGGCCTGCACTTCCAGTCGCCGCCGCACGCGCAGGGCAAGCTGGTGCGCTGCGGGCGCGGGGCGCTGTTCGACGTGGCGGTGGACATCCGCGTGGGCTCGCCGACCTACGGGCAGTGGACGGGGGCGGAATTGTCGTTCGAGAATGGCAAGCAGCTGTGGATCCCGGCGGGCTTCCTGCACGGCTTCGCCACCCTGACCGACGATACCGAGATCTGCTACAAGTGCACCGACCACTACGCCCCCGACTGCGACGGCGCGGTGCGCTGGGACAGCGCGGGCATCGACTGGCCGCTGCCGGCGGGCGTCACGCCGCTGCTGTCCGACAAGGACGCCGCCGCGCAAAGCCTTGCCGATTTCAAATCCCCCTTCGTGATGGAGCCTGCATGAACATCCTGATCACCGGCGGCGCCGGCTTCATCGGTTCGGCCGTGGTGCGTCAGGCGATCCGCGACGGTCATTCGGTCGTGAACGTGGACGCGCTGACCTATGCCGCCTGCCTCGACAACGTGGCCGAAGCGGCGGAAAGCCCGAACTACGTGTTTGAGAAGGCCGACATCCGCGACCGCGCGGCACTGGACCATATCTTCGCGCAGCACAAGCCGGACGCCGTGATGCATCTGGCGGCCGAGTCCCACGTGGACCGGTCCATCGACGCGCCCGGCGATTTCATCGAAACGAACGTGCTGGGCACCTTCAACATGCTGGAAGCCGCCCGCGCCTTCTGGACCCAGCAAGGCAAGCCCGACACGTTCCGCTTTCACCACATCTCCACCGACGAGGTGTTCGGCACGCTGGGCGAGACCGGACAGTTCACCGAAGACACGCCCTACGCTCCGAACTCCCCCTACTCGGCTTCGAAGGCCGGATCGGACCATCTGGTGCGCGCGTGGCACGAAACCTACGGCCTGCCCGTGGTGATGACCAACTGCTCCAACAACTATGGACCGTATCACTTCCCGGAAAAGCTGATCCCGGTCGTGATCCTGAAGGCGCTGGCGGGCGAACCCATCCCCGTCTACGGCAAGGGCGAAAACGTCCGCGACTGGCTGTATGTGGAGGATCACGCGGACGCCCTGCTGACCGTGGTGCAGAAGGGCGAACTCGGCCGATCCTACAACATCGGGGGCGAGAACGAGGCGAAGAACATCGACATCGTGCGCACCATCTGCGCCATCCTGGATGAAAAGCGTCCGAAGGCCGCGGCGTATGCCGACCAGATCACCTTCGTGATCGACCGTCCGGGCCACGACCTGCGCTATGCCATCGACCCCACCCGCATCCGCACCGAACTCGGCTGGCGTCCCTCCGTGACGCTGGAACAAGGGCTGGAAAAGACGGTGGACTGGTATCTGGCGAACGAGGACTGGTGGCGCCCGCTGCAGGCCCGGGCCGGCGGTCGGCTGGGAACGAAGGCATGATCCTCGTCTTCGGGGAAACCGGACAGGTCGCGCGGGAACTGAAGCGCCGCCTGCCCGACGCCACCTTCCTGTCGCGCGCGCAGGCCGACCTGTCGGACCCCGCGGCCTGCGCGGCGGCGATTCGCGACAGCGCCGCCACCGCCGTGATCAACGCCGCCGCCTGGACAGCCGTGGACAAGGCGGAAACCGAGGAGGCGGCCGCCACCGTCATCAACGGCGACGCGCCCGCCGCCATGGCCCGCGCCTGCGCCGAAAAGGGCATCCCCTTCGTCCACATCTCCACCGACTACGTGTTCGACGGCAGCGGCACCGCGCCGTGGACACCGTCCGACGCCACGGGGCCGATCGGCGCCTATGGCCGGTCGAAGCTGGCGGGCGAACAGGGCGTTCAGGCCGCAGGCGGCGCCCATGCGATCCTGCGCACCAGCTGGGTGTTTTCGGCCCATGGCAACAACTTCGTCAAGACGATGCTGCGCCTGGCCGAACGCGGCACCCTGAACGTGGTGGAGGATCAGGTCGGCGGTCCCACCCCCGCCGCCGACATCGCGGACACCTGCATCGCCATGGCCAAGGCGCTGTGCGACGATCCGTCGACATCCGGCATCTACCACCTGTCGGGCGCCCCGGATGTCAGCTGGGCCGATTTCGCGCGCGAGATCTTCGCGCAGGCGGGCCTGACGGTCGAGGTGACGGGCATCCCGTCCTCGGCCTATCCGACGCCCGCGAAACGGCCGGCGAACAGCCGGATGGACTGCGGCGATCTGGCGGTGTTCGGCCTGTCGCGCCCCGACTGGCGCCCGGGCCTGAAGGACGTGTTGAACGAGTTGGGAGCAGGGACATGACGCAGCGCAAGGGTATCATTCTGGCCGGCGGATCGGGCACGCGCCTGTATCCGATCACGATGGGCGTGTCGAAGCAGCTTCTGCCGCTGTATGACAAGCCGATGATCTACTATCCGCTGTCGGTGCTGATGCTGGCCGGCATCCGCGAGATCGCGATCATCACCACCCCGCAGGATCAGGACCAGTTCCAGCGCCTGATGGGCGACGGCAGCCAGTGGGGCATCCGCATCACGTGGCTGGTCCAGCCCAGCCCCGACGGGTTGGCGCAGGCCTACCTGATCGCGCGCGATTTCCTGGACGGCGCGCCCTCGGCCATGGTTCTGGGTGACAACATCTTCTTCGGCCACGGCCTGCCGCAGCTTCTGAAGGCGGCGGACGCGCAGCCCAAGGGCGGCACCGTCTTCGGCTATCATGTGGCCGATCCCGAACGCTACGGCGTGGTCGCCTTCGACGAGGCAGGCCGCGTGTCCACCATCATCGAAAAGCCCGACGTGCCGCCCTCGAACTACGCCGTGACGGGCCTCTACTTCCTGGACGGCACCGCCTCCGACCGCGCCGCGCAGGTGGTCCCCTCGGGACGAGGAGAGCTGGAGATCACCTCCCTTCTGGAGATGTATCTGGAGGAAGGCCTGCTGAACGTGCAGCAGATGGGCCGCGGCTATGCCTGGCTTGACACCGGCACGCATGCGAGCCTTCTGGACGCCGGCAACTTCGTCCGCACGCTGGAGGAACGTCAGGGCCTGCAGACGGGCAGCCCGGACGAGATCGGGTTCAGCCAAGGCTGGATCAACGAAAGCCAGCTGGCCGACCGGATCGACCTGTTCCGCAAGACGAACTACGGCAAGGCGCTGCAGGACCTGCTGCGCTGAGGCGTGACTTCGCGGAGATGACGGCTACCTTCCCGCACGTCGCAAAGGAAGGAAGCCGTCATGAAGCGCGCCATCGTCACCGGAGGGGCCGGACTGATCGGCCAGGGCATCATCGCCCGTCTGCAGGAGGACGGGTGGGAGGTCGCGAGCCTCGACCTCCAGCCCTCGCGCCTTGGCCGGCACATCGACTGCGATCTGGGGGATGAGGCGTCGATCACCGCCGCGATGGACACGCTGGGCTGGGACCGCCTGGACCTTCTGGTCAACAATGGCGGCAAGGTGAAGGGCGGAACCTCCATGGATCTGGCCGGCACCTCGCTGGCGGACTGGAACGCCCTTCTGGACACCCACCTGACCGGTGCCTTCTTGATGAGCCGGGCGGCGCTGCCTCTTCTGGCGAACGGCGGCTCCATCGTCATGATGGTGTCCACGCGGGCCCTGATGTCCGAAGGGGGCGATTTCGCCTATGCGGCGGCCAAGGGCGGGATGGTCGGTCTGACGCAGGCGCTGGCCGTGCAGCTGGGTCCGCGGATTCGCGTGAACGCCATCGCGCCGGGCTGGATCACCGACGCCACCGACCTTTCGGACAAAGATCACGCGCAGCATCCCGTGGGCCGTGTCGGGCGGCCTGCGGACATCGCGCAGGCCGTCCTGTATCTGGCGCAGGCGGATTTCGTGACGGGTCAATGCCTTGTGGTCGATGGCGGGATGACGAAGAAGATGATCTACGCGGAATGATCCTGCGCCCCGCCTCATGTTTCTGTTGCAAACATTGAATTGGTTGGGGGACCGCCCCCGTGATATGACTGTTCCACAGGCATAGGAGCGCGCATGGCCCCCCGGATCTCGTTCGAATTCTTCCCGCCGAAGACGCTGGATGCCTCGTTCCGGCTGTGGGAAACCGTGCGCATGCTGGCCCCGCTGGAACCGGGCTTCTGTTCCGTCACCTATGGCGCGGGCGGCACCACCCGCCAGCTGACGCATGAGGCGGTAACCACCATCGGCCGCAACTTCGGCCTGAACGTCGCGGCGCACCTGACCTGCGTGGACGCCACGCGCGCCGAAACGCTGGAGATCGCGAACACCTACGCCGACGCCGGCGTGACCGAAATCGTGGCCTTGCGCGGCGACGCGCCCAAGGGCGTCGACCGCTTCACGCCGCATCCCGAAGGTTTCGCGGATTCGGTGGAACTGGTGAAGGCGCTGGCCGACACCGGGCGCTTCCACATCCGGGTGGGCGCCTATCCCGAACCGCATCCTGAGGCGGGGCATCCCGGCGCGGATGTGGAATGGCTGAAGCGCAAGATCGACGCGGGCGCGGGCAGCGCCATCACCCAGTTCTTCTTCGAACCGGACACCTTCCTGCGCTTCCGCGACGCCTGTGCAAAAGCCGGCATCACCGCGCCCATCCTGCCCGGCATCCTGCCGATCGAGAATTTCGAAGGCGTCCGCCGCTTCGCCCTGCGCTGCGGCCAGACCGTCCCTGACTGGCTTTCCGCACGTTTCGAGGCAACGGAGAAGGACCGCCACGAGGCGCTGGCCATCCGCCTGTGCTACGAGCTGTGCACCCGCCTTGTGGATGAAGGGGTGGAAGATCTTCATTTCTACACCCTCAACCGCCCGCATCTGAGCCGGGACGTCTGCCTCGCTTTGGGCCTGCGCAGCACCAACGAACGCGACGTGGCCTGAGCGTCAGTCCCGCCGCGCCAAAGCCGCCCGCACCAGATCGGGCGGCAGGTCCATCAGGGTCGCGTTGCGGGTCCACAGGATCGCGGTGTCCACCCGGCGGTCCGGCCAGATCTGCGCCAGCGCGTGAGCATAGGCCCCCATCTGGCGCAGGATCCCGTCCGGCACCTGTTCCGGGGTGGCGGGCACCGTGCGGTTCGACTTGAAGTCGATGGCCAGAACGCGGTCCGCCTCCACGATCAGCCGGTCGATGGTGCCATAAAGACGCGCCCCCTCCAGATCGGCGGTCACCGCCACCTCGGCCAGGGTGTCGGGGGCGAACAGCGCGGGATGCGCGGCCAGGACGGCGTGGGCCTCGGCCAGAAGGTCGTCGTCCGGCACCAAAAGCCGGGCGCGGTCGGGGGCAGTCGGCAGATGCTCCAGCAGCAGGTGCAGCTGCGTGCCCCGCGCCTTGGCGGCCTCCTCTTCCATCCCCTCGCCCGCCAGGGCCTTGGCGCCGCCGAGGTTGGAGGGTGACAGCAGCTTCGGCATCGCCGGCGGATCGCCCACGTGCCGTCGGGTCCACTCCGGCAGGGCGAACGTCTCCGCCACCGCTTCGGCCGCCGCAGGGGCGGGATCGGGCCAGGTTCCGTCCTCCAGCCGCAGGCCGCGGTCGTGCGCGACGGCGCCGGCCCGTTCCATGCCCTGACGGATCAGGTTGTACCAGTTGTCGGCCTGATCCACCTTGCCCGCCGCCGCCGCGATCAGCCAGCATTGCGCCCGGGTCAGCGCCACATACAGCAGCCGCAGCGACTCCGCCTCGCGCGCGGCCTTGCGGACGGCCAGCGCCTCGGCCATGGCAGCGGGCGCTTCGGCCTGCGCCACCTTCCACAGCGTGCCGCCTTCCACCGCGACCAGTTCCTCGCGGTCCTGCGGGCGATGGTCGGCGATGTCGGGCAGGATCACGATGGGCGCTTCCAGCCCCTTGGCGCCATGCACGGTCATCACGCGGATCATGCGGCCCGCGCTGTCCATGCGGCGCTTGACCTCCACCTCGTCCGTGGTCAGCCAGGACAGAAAGCCGGTCAGGCTCGGCACGTCCGTCTGCTCATAGGCCAAGGCCTGCGACAGCAGCTCGTCGATGCCATCCTCCGCCTCGGCCCCAAGGCGGGCCAGAAGGCGGCGGCGGCCGTCATGGCGGGTCAGCACACGCTCGATCAGGTCGTAGGGGCGCAGGAAGTCCGAATGGTTGCGCAGGTCGCGCAGGATGCGCGTCGCCTCGCCCTCCACATGGCGCAGCGCGGCCCAAAGATACCCTTCGCGCGGCTGGGCCAGACGGTACAGCTGATCCTCGCTCCACCCGAACAGGGGGGATCGCAGGATGGCCGCCAGCGACAGGTCATCCTCGGGGGTGGACAGGAAGGCCAGGAGCGCCGTCAGGTCGCGCACCGCCAGTTCCGCGCCCAGCTTCAGACGATCGGCGCCCGCGATGGGCAGGCCCGCCACCTTGCAGGCGCGGATCAGCGGGTTGAACACGCCGCCGCGGCCCCGCACCAGGATCAGGAAGTCGCCCGCGTGGCAGGGGCGGAAGCCGCGCCCGTCGGGGATCTGCACGCCGGTGCGGATCATCTCGCCGATGCGGTCCGCGATCCGGGTGGCCAGCCGCGCGTGGTGGTGTTCGTCGGAAATCAGGTCGACGGGGCTGGACCAGTCCTCGTCCTCGGGCGTCTCGGACGGTTCCACCACCGGCCACAACTCGGCCCGGCCCGGCATGTCGCGAAAGGCGATGTGGCGCATGGCCCCGCCCAGCGCCTCGGGCGGGGTGTCGTCGAAGGTGCGGTCCACCAGCCGCAGGATCGTGGCCGAGGATCGGAATGAATGTTCCAGCTGCAGGTCCTGCAGGCCCAGCTGCGCCTCGGCCAGGCGCGAGGCGAAATGCCCCTTCATCCGGTCAAAGGCCGCCACGTCCGCCCCCTGGAACGAATAGATCGACTGCTTCTTGTCGCCGACCACGAAGATGGTGCGTTCCACGTCCCGCGCGCCTTGGCCGGACGCGAATTCCTGCGCCAGCAGCTCGATCACGCGCCATTGTTCGGGAGAGGTGTCCTGCGCCTCGTCCACAAGGATGTGGTCGATGCCGCCGTCCAGCCGGAACAGCACCCATTGGGCCACCGACGGGTCCGTCAGCAGGTGCACGGTGCGGCGGATCAGGTCGTCGAAGTCCAGCCAGCCGCGCAGGGCCTTGCGCTTGTCGTATTCCGGCAGGAACACGGCGGCGAAATCGTGCAGCGCCACGCTGCGCTGGGCGGCGCGCAGGGCCAGCCGCTTGGGCCGTGCCTCCTCCACCCGCCGCATCAGGTCTTCCAGCCGGTCCAGAAGGGGGCCGAGGGCGGCGCGCGTGGCCTTGGTCGGGAAGCTGCCGATCTTGGCGGTGAACGGTTCCTTCGCGCCGGAACCGGTCAGCAGCACCTCCTCCAGCGTGGCCAGCCCGTCCATGTCGGGCAGCACGCGCAGGCGCGGGGCGTTCTTGGCGTCCGTGGCACTGCCCGCCGTCAGGATGTCGGCCACCTGCGCCAGCCATTCGGCCTCGCCGCCCAGGAAAACGCGGGACAGGATGCTCTCGGCCGTGTCGCCGTCCTCCAGCCCGCAGGCGGCGCGGATCTGGGACGCGGTCAGCGCGGGCAGCAGCCCGTCGCGCTGGCTGGCCATCTGGGCCGACAGGTCCGCAAAATCGGTCCCGCTGAAGGCGCGCGCCAGCGTGGCCACGGCGTCGGGGGCCAGACGGTCGGCCATCTCCTCTACGATGTCGTCGCGCAGAAGGGCGGCGGCGCGGTCGTCCATCTCGGTGAAGCTGGGGGACACGCCCGCCTCCAGCGGGAACCGCCGCAACAGCGTCGCGCAGAACGAATGGATGGTCTGGATGCGCAGCCCGCCCGGCGTCTCGATCGCGCGGGCGAACAGGCGGCGGGCCTTGGCCAGCGTGTCGGGGGCCAGCGCGCCGACGCCCAGCTGCGACAGCGCCTCGATCAGGACCGCATCCTCCAGCATCGCCCATTCGCCCAGACGGCGGAACAGGCGGTTCTGCATTTCGGTCGCGGCGGCCTTGGTGTAGGTCAGGCACAGGATGCGCTGGGGCGACACGTCGGCCAGCAGAAGCCGCGCCACCCGGTCGGTCAGCACCCGCGTCTTGCCCGACCCCGCATTGGCCGACAGCCAGGTGGAGGCGTCGGGCCGCGCGGCGGTCACCTGGCGAAGGGTGGCGTCGTCCATGCTCATCCCACGTCCTCCGGATGCGACGGGTCCTGCATCTCCCACTCTCCGAACCGGGCGAGGTGATCGTAATCCCCTTCCATCCGGTCCTCGAACACGGCGCGGCGGGCGGCATAGCCCTGCGCGCGGCTGGCATACTGGCCGATCAGGGCGTGCAGCTGCTCCCAGACCTTGCCCAGCAACTCCTCGGTGATCTCCGTCGCCTCGATCTTGGGGCGGGTGCCAAGGCCGATATAGCTGACGCGGCGGACGGGGGTCGGGCCCAGCGCCTTGAAGCCGCCGCGTTCGGCCATCACGGCCTCCAGCAGCAGCTGCTTTTCGAACGCGGCCTGCTGCTTCTGCGTGGGGGGCGTGCCGGTCTTGTAATCGACGATGTGCAGCGTGCCGTCCGGCAGGCGGTCGATCCGGTCGGGCCGGGCGGTCAGGCGGAAATCCAGCGGTTCCACCGGCACGCCGCCCGAGTCCTCCAGCCAGACGGGCTCCGCCTCGGACGCGGTTTCCAGCGCGATGAAGAAGTCGGCCGCACGCTCTAGCCGGGCCAGCCACAGGGCGCGGGCGGCGGGCCAGGGCACGTCCTCGGCCAGAACCTGTGCGGCGGTGGCCATCAGCCGGGCATGGGTGGGCGTGCCGCCGTCGCGGATGAAGGTTTCCAGGATGCGGTGCAGGACCGATCCCCTCAGACGCGCGTCCGGTGTCTGGCGCAGGGGATCCAGTGGCTTCAGGCGAAGGATGTTGCGGGCATAGATGGCATAAGGGTCGCGGATCAGCGTGCGGATGCCGGTGACGGCCAGCTGCTTCGGCCGCGCCTCCACCGGCGGGCGGGGGGCGGGGCGGCGGGCCAGCGGCACCGGGGCGCCGGGCGCTTCCAGCTGCGCGGCCATGTCCAGCCAGACGCGCCCCTTGGCGCGCATCGCGTCCAGCGCCGCGGGCCCGTGCTGCGCAGGAAGGCCGGCCATCAGGTTCTGCAACCGGTTCAGCCAGCGCGACGGCACGGTCTCCGCCTCGGCGTCGCGGGTGGCGCGGGACAGGATCACCTCGGGCAGGGCAATCGCCTGCTGGTAATCGTGCGAGGAGAGGCCGATCTGCCGTTCGGGCAGCAGAAGGCCCGCCTGCAACCGCATCTGCCGGTTCAGCCATGGATCGGGGTCGGGCAGCGCGGGCCAGATCCCGTCGTTCAGCCCCCCAAGGATCACGAGGTCGGCGCCCTGCACCCGCGCCTCCAGCGTGCCCCAGATCATGATGCCGGGATGGGCGGCCACGGTTTCCCGCACCTCGCCGCGCGACAGGACGGAGTCGAACAGGTCGGCGTAATCGGCGGGGGTCATGTCGCCGCCATGCTCCGCCTCGGCCTGAAGGTTTTCAAGGATGGACAGGGCCGCCTCGCCCGCCGCGCCCGACCACAGGTTGCCGGGGCCGGTGGCGCCCGGCCCCCCGGCCAGCTGCGCGGCCACGGCCAGATGATGGTCCAGATGCGCGGTCAGGGGCCGGGTGCCCACAGGCTCCAGCCCCGCCAGCGTAGCGCCGATCCAGGCGGCCCAGTCGGCCACCCCGTCGGCGGGGCGGGCCGCGGCCCAGGCGGTCAGGTCGGCGGGCGTGGGGAAGGGCGGGCCGTTGCGGCGCAGGTGCAGTTCCAGATCCCGCGTCCAGCGCAGGTGGTTGCCCCGGTCGGCGCCGGTCGCGGTCAGCGGATGCTTCAGCAGCGTCAGCAGCGCCTCGGGGGTCAGGCGGCGGCCCAGAAGGTGGGCGATGTGGCGGAACAGGCGGCCGGCGGCGGTCTGCTGCAACGGCTCCCCCGCCGAATCGTCCGGCACGATGCCCCACCGGTCCAGCGCCGCCGCCACCCGCCGCGTCAGCCCCCTGTCGGGTGAGATCAGGGCCGCGCGCTTTCCGTCCTCGGCCGCCTGCCGCAGGATCAGGGCGATGGCCTGCGCCTCCACCCGCGGGCGGGAGGCTTCGATCAGCGTCAGGTCCTGCGTGGCGGCGCGCAGGTCGCCCAGATCCTTCCCCTCGGCCAGCCACTGGTCCGTCACGGGGGCGGGGCGGAGCGAGAGGGAGATCAGCCGGTTGCGGGCCGGCGACACCGGAACGTCGTCGGTCCAGTCCGTCACCTGCGCGGGCGTCAGGTCCAGATCGCGCATCAGGCGGTGGAAGCGGTACTGGGGATGATCCTCGGCCGTCAGCGCGTCCGACAGGGCGTCCCAAACCGGCGGGGGCAGGTCGCGGTCAAAGCCCGGGAGCACCAGCGCCCCCTGGTCCAGCCGCGCCACGGCGTGCATGAACAGCGCCGTTGCACCGCGCGATCCGGTGGAGCCTGCGACGATCACCGGCCCCGGCGGCGGATTGGCCTGCCAGCGGGCGGCCAGCGCCACGGCGGCCAGCCGCCCACGCCGGTCGGCGTCGGGTTGCCCGGCAAAGATGGGGGCCACGATGGACAGGAAGCTTTGCGTCCGTGCCCAGTGGGCCGAATGATGCGACACGTCGATGTTCGCGATCGCCTCGGGCGGCACGTCTTCCTGCCCCATCTCTCCCAGCAGGGTGGCGAGGCTGTCGGCCAGATCGTAGGTGGCCGCGCGGGGGGCGAGGTCGGGCTGCGCCTGAAGCAGGGCCGCGATCAGGCGCGACAGTTCCAGCCGCAGGCGCAGGGGCGGAACGGCGTCGGGCAGGTCGGGCACGAGGCCGGCCAGATCGCCCAGAAGGTGGATGCGCGGCAGAAGCCGCGCGCCGCGGGCCGTCAGTATCTCCACCACCCGGCGGCGCATCCGGGCCGTGTTCAGGAACAGCTGCACCCGGGCCATCGCCTCGGGCGGCTGGCCGTCCATGCGGTGCAGCAGGCCGCGCACCAGCGCGGAGGGGAAATCGACGCCCAGCGGGATGGCGGACACTTCACCCATGCAGAAGCGCCTCGGCCAGGGGGAGGCTTTCTGGCCGGCCCACGTCGCACCAGCCCCCCTTGTGGATCACGCCGTGCAGACGCCCTTCGGCGATCATCCGGTCCCACAGGAGGTTGAGGGAGAATTTGCGGTCCGGGATCCGCGCCAAACCGTCCGTCTTCACGATCTGCGCGCCCAGATAGGCGTGATCGCCGCCACGCGACAGGACGGGACCCGCGTTGAAATCGCCGGGCCCGCGATAGCCGGTGGCCTGCCGGGCCGGCAGCAGCAGCAGAAGCGCGTCCATCCGCTCCGGCTCCCACACGCTTTGCAGCTGCGTCAGGGGGTTTTCGCCAGTCCAGACCGCGTCGGTGTTCAGGGTCATCACGGTGTCCGCGCCCAGATGGGGCAGGGCGGCGCGCAGGCCGCCGCCGGTTTCCAGCAATTCCGGTTCATGGCTGACGATGACGTCGGGCGGCAGAACAAGACGGTCGGCCAGATAATGCGTGTTGGCCACGATCCGAGCAGCACCCGCGTCGCGCGCGATGGCCAGCGCGTAGTCGATCAGCGGGCGGCCCGCGACCGGGATCATGGGTTTGGGGCGATCGGCGGTCAGCGCGCCCATGCGCGTGCCCAGACCGGCGGCGAACAGCATCAGGGGCGGCATCGGGCGATCCTGTCCAGAAGGTCGGGGGTGGGGGCGGGCAGATCCAGGGGAACCCCAGCCAGCGCCGGATGGGCCATGTTGCGCCGAAGATGGGCCCAGACGCGCGGGATCAGCGGCAGATAGGACGGTTTCCCCATCACCGCCAGCCGCGCGAAGATGCCGAGGATGCGCAGGTTGCGCTGGGCGCCCAGCACGGCGTACTGCGCGCGGAAGGCCTCGGACGGATCGAAGCGCCGGATCATCGCCTCCTCGGTCGCGGGGGACACGTCGCGGCGCGCGTCCTGCAGCAACGAGACGAGGTCATAGCCCCGCTGCCCCATCTGCCCCAGCTGGAAATCCAGAAGCCCGACCCGCGCCACGCCGTTCCGGTCCGGCAGCCACAGCAGGTTTTCGGCGTGATAGTCGCGCAGGATCAGCACGCGCGGGCCGTCGGCATGAAGGGTCAGGGCGGCGGTCAGGGCGGCGATGGTCGGCTCCGCCTCGTCACCCGCGCCTGCGCAGCGGCCGTACCAGTCGAAGGCCGGGCGCACCGCCTCGGCCCAGTCCGCTGCGGACAGGTCGGGCAGGCCCTTGGGGGCCGGAGCGCCCTGCACCCGGATCAGCACATCGGTGGCGGCGGCATAAAGCTCAGCCTCCCGTTCCGGGGCCTGTGTCAGGATCCGGGCGTAAAGGTCGTCGCCCAGATCCTCCAGCAGCAGGAAGCCCTGCGGCAGGTCCTGTGCCAGAACCTTGGGCGCCGACAGGCCGAGGGCGTTCAGATGCCGGCCGATCGTGACGAAATCCGCCGGATCGTCGCCACTGCGCGGCGGGGCGTCCATCAAGACGGCCTGCCCCCCGGCACCGGACAACCGGTCGTAGCGTCGGGCCGAGGCATCGCCCGCCAAGGGCGTGCGCCCGGCATCGCTCCATCCCGCACTGGACAGCAGCCGTTCGGCCTGCTGCCGGCGCAGGGCGGCGATCAGGGCAGGGGGGCCGTCCAACCGTGCCAGACGGCCGTCGCCCTCCACCTCCAGCGCGATGCGCAGGGCGTCGGCGGGAACAAGGTCGCCCAGACGGTCCGGCCATTCGATGAGGCAGATCGCCTCGGCCATTGCGGCGTCCAGCCCCAGTTCGATCACCTCGTCCGGGTGGGACAGGCGGTAAAGGTCGGCGTGCCAGATCTCCGGCACCCCTTCATAGGTCTGCACCAGCGTGAAGGTGGGCGAGGGGATGTCGCGTTCCCCCGTGCGCGCGTGGATCAGGGCGCGGGACAGGTGCGTCTTGCCCGCGCCGATGCCGCCCGACAGCAGCACGGTGTCGCCGGCCCGCAGGATGGCGGCAAGGTCGGTGCCAAGGCGGGCCGTGGCATCATCGTCGGCAAGGGGAAGCAGCAGCGTCATCATGCGCGAAAATGACGGCGCGACCCGCCCGGCGCAAGGGGGATCAGCCGTAGCGCGCGACCTTCTGCGCGGCTTCGTGCATCTGGAACCCCACCAGCGTCGCCCCGCCCGGCAAGGCGGTGAACCGGCATTCCATCCGGCGCCCGTCCAGAAGGTGCAGCGTGCCCTGCCCGCCGGTGCGGGGGCCAAGGGTGACGGCGAAATGCTCCACCTCGGCCCAGAGGGGGCTGGGGGCGGTCGCCGCACGCCAGCGGGCGCACAGCGTGCCGATTCCAACCTCGGCCACTATCGTGCCGGGATCGTCGTCCCACATCCGCGCATAGGCCGCGTTGGAGATGACGAGCGTGCCGGACGGCGAGAACACCGCCACCCCTTCGGTCATCGCGTCGATCACGGACTGTCCCAGTTCCAGATCGGCACGATACCGGCGGGTGCGCGTCATCTCGCCCGAGATGTCCTCGAACAGGAGGGCCATGGCGCCGTCGGGATGCGGGCGGCCCACCACGCGCCAGGTCTGGCCGCCGGGCAGGTTCCACGTCTCCTCGAACCGGCCATGGGTGGCGGCCTCTTCTAGGTCGATCATCTGCTTGCGCCAGTGGCGATAGTCCTTGGGTTCGGGGATCAGGGCCCGTTCCCGTAGCGCGTCCAGCACCGAAAACAACGACGGGCGCGAGGACAGCATGTCGGGCGGCAGCCCCGTCAGGTCCATCAGCGCGGGGTTGAAGATCTGCAGCAGCCGCTGCCGGTCGAAGATGGCAAGGCCGATGGGCAGGTCGGCGAACGTGCGGGCCAGGGTCTGGCGGAATTCCCGCAGCTGCGCCTCGGCCAGAACGGCGCGGTCCAGCGGCCAGGCGGTGCCCACCTGCGCTTGGCGCATCGCGTGCATCCATCCGCTGGCCAGGTTGACGGGTCCGTCCTGCGGAAAAAGGTGCGGCAAGGGCCATTGCGGAGCGGAGGCGCCCGCGGCGCGGACATAGGCGGGGTTGGCCCATGTCACCTCTCCGGCCGTTCCCTCCTCCCACAGGGGGGTCTGGGCGTGCTGGACGATCCGGCGCAGGCGCGCGATCTCGGCGGACTGGGCGGCCTGGGTCAGGGCGTCCTGCCCCGGCGCGTCGCTGTCCAGCGCGATGCGGGTGATGCCGCCGTGCAGGCTCGCCTCCACCGTCAGGCCGGACGGGCTGGTCATCTGCACGCGGCCTTCGCGGTCCAGCTGCGTCAGTCGGTCGGTCAGATCGGGCAGGTGATGGGCCAGATGTTCCTGCAAACGACGCCGGGCTTCGGGCGGTTCGGCGTCCAGCGCGGCCAGAAGAAGGCGGGCGGAGGGGCTGCAATCGATCAGACGGTCCCCGTCGAACAGGAACACGCTTCCGCCATCGGCGGGCGTGGCGGCGGCCCGGCGGCGCAGGGTGTCAAGCACCACAAATCCCCCCGCGCAGGCGAGAAGGGCCACCGCCTCGGCACGCAGCAGATCGATCCAACCGATGGGCACAGCACACTTTCCTAGTTCCAGAAGGGCAACCGTCTGTCACAAGGGTTAACAACTTATTAAATTTTGTCCTATCAACCCGCGACCGCGACAGGAATGTCACGCCTCGAAGGGCGGATTGGCCTCCAGCGGGCCGTTCTCGGGGGCAAGCGCCTCGCGTGGCCAGATCAGTTCGGCCACCGCCCCGCTGCGCGAAATCCGCTCCTCGGGTTTCAGGAAGGGGCTGGAGCCGTTGGTGAAGGACAGGGTGGCGCCAGTGCGTTCCAGAAGCGTCTTCGCGATGAACAGCCCCAGCCCCATGCCGTCATATTCCGGCCGCAGGGGATCGGCGGGGGATTTGCGGGACCGCACGAACGGCTCCCCGATCCGGCCTAGGATCTGGGGGCTGTAGCCCGCGCCATCGTCGGCCACGCGCACGAGGATCCGGTCGTCGGACCAGCGGGCGTCGATCCAGACCGTGCTGTCGGCGAAGTCCACGGCGTTCTGGATCAGGTTGCGCAGCCCGTGGATCACCTCGGGGCGGCGCAGGACGGTGGGGATGCGGTCGTCCATCCCCGCCTCGGACCGGGCCGAGATCTCCACGGCCTTGCCGCGCGCCATGTGCGGCTCCGCCGCCTCGCGCAGGACGGAGGTGAGGGGGGCCTGCCGCATGTGCGTGTCGTCCTTGCCCGCCCGCCCCATAGACCGCAGGATGTCGCGGCACCGGTCGGCCTGTTCGCGGATCAGGGCCGCGTCCTCAAGCAGTTCGGGGCGGTCGGCCAGTTCGTCCATCAGCTCGGTGCTGACCAGCTTGATCGTGGCCAGCGGCGTGCCCAATTCGTGCGCGGCCGCCGCCACGACGCCCCCCAGATCGGTCAGCTTCTGTTCGCGGGCCAGCGCCATCTGCGTGGCCAGAAGAGCCTTGGTGGTGGTGCGGATCTCGGTCGACACGCGGCGTGCGTAGATGGAGGTGAAGGCGATCCCGATGACCATGGACATCCAGAACCCGAAGCGGAAAAGGCCGGGGGTTTCCAAGAGCGTGTTGTCCGAAAGCTCCATCGGCAGGTGCCAAAGCGTGACCAACGTGACCCAGCCGGTGGCGCAGACAGCCATGATGATTGTTGTCGTCAGGCTGAGCGCGGAGGCCGCGATGACCACGGGCGCCAGGATCAGCAGCACGAAGGGGTTTGAGAGCCCCCCCGTCAGGAAGACCAGCGCCGACAGCTGGGACATGTCGAACAGAAGCGTCAGACGGGCCTCCGCCTCGGTCAGAAGGCGGTTGGTGGGGCTGGACCAGGCGAAGGCGAGGTTGGCCAGCACCGCCCCCGCGACCACGGCGTAGCACGGCCCCAGCGGCAGGTGCACGTCCAGCCAGCGGTAGCACACGGTGATCGCCACCAGCTGCCCGAAGATGGAGATCCAGCGCAGGTTGACCAGCGTGCGCAGGCGCAGCCAGTCGCCGCGCGGCATCATGGGACGGGAAACGGCAAGCATGATGGCGTCCTTGTTGTTGCGGCGTGGTATAGCGGTCCGGGCGGGCGGATCAATCGCGCTTGTTTGACGGCAGAGGCGCGATCTTCTAACGCTGCACCATATGGACAGGAGATCCCACACATGACGGAAGCCCTGCACCCCGATCTGGGGGCCGACCGCTCCCTTCTGCTGGTCGATGATGACGAACCCTTCGTGAAGCGGCTGGCCCGCGCGATGGAAAAGCGCGGCTTCGAACCCGTCACGGCCGAAAGCGTGGCCGCGGGCCGCGCGCTGGTCGAACAGTCGCCCCCCGCCTATGCCGTGGTCGATCTGCGGCTGGAGGATGGAAACGGGCTGGACGTGGTGGAACTGCTGCGCGAACGCCGCCCGGAATGCCGCATCGTCGTGCTGACCGGATACGGCGCCATCGCCACCGCCGTGGCCGCGGTGAAGATCGGCGCGACGGATTACCTGTCGAAACCCGCCGATGCCAATGAACTGACCAACGCGCTTTTGGCGAAAGGCGAGGCTTTGCCGGAATTGCCCGACAATCCGATGTCCGCCGATCGCGTTCGCTGGGAACACATTCAGCGCGTTTATGAAATGTGCGATCGAAACGTTTCGGAAACGGCACGGCGGCTCAGCATGCATCGGCGAACCCTTCAGCGCATTCTTGCCAAAAGAAGCCCGAAATAAATCACCATTCCGCGACGGGCTGAATTGAATGTTGATGTCCGCGTTCTATTCTGCTTGACGGGGACAGGTTTAGGTCATGGAGACAAAATGGACATCGACGCGCTTTCGCTGAAGGAATTGAAGGATCTGCGGGTGCGGATCGACCGGGCCATCGAAAGTTTCGAAGGCCGGCGGAAACGCGAAGCCGCCGAGGCGCTGGAAGCCAAGGCCAAGGAATTGGGCTTTTCGCTGAAAGACCTCGTGGATCTGGGCACCCCTCGCAAACGGGCCGCAGCCACCGCGAAATACGCCAATCCGGAAAACCCGGCTGATACCTGGACGGGCCGGGGTCGCAAGCCCCGTTGGTTCGTGGAAGCCACGGCGGCCGGCCGCAGCCCGGAAGACATGGCGATCTGATCAGGCCATCAGTTCGAGGCAGCGAAGAACCAGATCGCGACGCGTTTCCACCGGGGGACGCAGGACGATTTCCAGCCCGTCGGTCCATTGCGGATCGGCGGGCTTTCCAAAATACCGCGTCGCTTCGGTTTCGGTGAAGCCCGCGATCTGCACCGCCTCCATCCGGGCGGAAATGCGATCCGCCTGTTTTATGCGGCGTTTCAGGGCCACCGGCAAAGCGGCGGGCAATCCGAAACGCCGATGAATGGCGGTGGTCAATCGCAGGTCCAGCTCTTTATAGCCGGGGCCGATGGCGCTTTTGACCGGGCTGATCATGTCGCCAATCACGTATTCCGGGGCATCGTGCAAAAGAGCGGCCAATTGTTCGGCCTTGGTGGCTTCCGGTTGAAGGCGCGTGAAAATACGTTCAACCAGAAGGGAATGTTCAGCCACGGAATAGGGCCAGTCGCCAAGGGTCTGCCCATTCCAGCGCGCGACGAAGGCAAGGCCGTGGGCGATGTCCTCGATCTCGATATCCATCGGCGTGGGATTGAGGAGGTCGAGCCGCCGGCCCGACAGCATGCGTTGCCAGGCGCGCATCAGCGTTTCCCCATGGGTATAATTCGGGCGGAGACGGAAACGGATTTTGGGGGTGTCATGGTCAGCTCCGGCTGGGCGGTCGGGTGGCGAAAGGGATACGTCACGCCGCGCGATCCTGCAAACGCAAGAGTGGCCGGGATGCCGCCCGCGGCAAAAACGGGAACATTGCCGTGTCAAGGCCGTTGTTACGGAAAGGAGGGACCGATCATGTTCCGCAAGATGACCTGCCGTATGGCCCTGGCTGGGGCCGCTCTGACCGCTCTGGCCTTGCCCGTGGCCGCCGTGATGCCGCCGGAAGGCGACAACGTGAATCTGGCCTATTACGACAGCATTCAGCGGACCGGCGCCGACCAGTTGCCGACCGATCCCTACTGCGCGAATCCCGAACTGCTGGCTGCCGATCTGGGCGAGGCTTATGGGGAGGCCCGCATCCTGACGGCCACCCGCGACAACGGCCGCCAGTTCGAGGTCTGGGCCTCGGACGACGCCGGGACCTGGACCGTCAGCTACACCCGACCCGACGGCATCGCCTGCGTGATCGGTTCCGGCACCGGCTGGGACAACGGCGACAACGCGACGGCCCGGCTGAAAGAGGTCGGCCTGAGCCTCTGATTGCCCGCAAGGGGATGGAATGGTATGCCCGGCTCCGACACATTCAACGGAGCGTCATATGCCTGATTTCATCGTCAAGGACATCGCCCTCGCCGGTTATGGTCGCAAGGAGCTGACCATCGCCGAAACCGAAATGCCGGGCCTGATGTCCCTGCGCGAGGAATATGGCGCGGAGCAACCCCTGAAGGGGGCCCGCATTGCCGGATCCCTTCACATGACCATCCAGACCGGCGTGCTGATCGAAACGCTGGTCGCCCTCGGCGCCACGGTGCGCTGGGCGTCGTGCAACATCTTCTCCACCCAGGATCATGCGGCAGCGGCCATTGCGGAAGCGGGCATTCCCGTCTTCGCCGTGAAGGGCGAGACGCTGGAGGAGTACTGGACCTACACCGACCAGATCTTCCAGTTCGAGGACGGCGCGAACCTGATCCTTGACGATGGCGGCGACGCGACGATGTATATCCTGATGGGCGCGCGGGTCGAAGCCGGCGAGACGGGCCTGATCGACGTGCCGACGAGCGAGGAGGAGACGTTCCTCTTCGCCCAGATCAGGAAGCGTCTGGCCGCCACCCCCGGCTGGTTCACGAAGCAGCGCGACATGCTGAAGGGCGTGTCCGAGGAAACGACGACCGGCGTGCACCGTCTGTACGATCTGCACAAGAAGGGCCTGCTGCCCTTCCCAGCGATCAACGTGAACGACTCGGTTACCAAGTCGAAGTTCGACAACAAGTATGGCTGCAAGGAATCGCTGGTTGACGGCATCCGCCGCGCGACCGACGTGATGATGGCCGGTAAGGTCGCCGTGGTCTGCGGCTATGGCGACGTGGGAAAGGGTTCGGCCGCCAGCTTGCGTGGCGCCGGCGCCCGCGTGAAGGTGACCGAGGTCGACCCGATCTGCGCCCTGCAGGCCGCCATGGACGGGTTCGAGGTGACGCTGCTGGAGGATGAGGTCGGATCGGCCGACATCTTCATCACCACCACCGGCAACAAGGACGTGATCCGGATCGAGCATATGCGCGCGATGAAGGACATGGCCATTGTCGGCAATATTGGCCACTTCGACAACGAGATCCAGGTCGCCGCGCTGAAGAACCACAAGTGGACCAACATCAAGGACCAGGTGGACATGATCGAGATGCCTTCGGGCGCGCGGATCATCCTGCTGTCCGAAGGCCGTCTGCTGAACCTGGGCAACGCCACGGGGCACCCGTCCTTCGTGATGTCGGCCTCTTTCACCAACCAGACGCTGGCGCAGATCGAACTGTGGACCAAGGGTGACGAGTATCAGCCGGGCGTGTTCATCCTGCCGAAGACTCTGGACGAAAAGGTGGCCCGTCTGCATCTGGCCAAGATCGGCGTGAAGCTGACCACCCTGCAGAAGGAACAGGCCGACTATATCGGCGTGACGGTCGACGGCCCCTACAAGCCCGAGCATTACCGCTACTGATCGCGACCCGGTGAGTCCAAAAGCAAAGGCGCCCCGCGGGGCGCCTTTTTTGGTGTCAGGCGTTGGCCTTGGGTTCGTCGTGATGCGGACGGCTGGGATCGTGATCCTTGCCGCGGATCTTCAGCACGGCGCCTAGGACGAACACGAAGAACACCGGCACAAAGAACACCGCAAGGATCGTGGCCGAGATCATGCCACCGATCACGCCCGTGCCGATCGCGTTCTGGCTGGCGGCCGAGGCGCCCGAGGCGATGGCCAGCGGCACCACGCCCAGCGTGAACGCCATCGACGTCATCAGGATCGGACGGAAGCGCAGCTTCGCCGCTTCCACCGCCGCGTCGATCAGGCCCATGCCTTCGGCGCGCAGGTCCTTTGCGAACTCCACGATCAGGATGGCGTTCTTGGCCGACAGGCCGATGATCGCGATCAGGCCCACCTTGAAGTAGATGTCGTTGGGCATGTCGCGCAGCATCACCGCCGCGACGCAGCCGATGATCCCCAGCGGCGTGACCAGCATCACCGCCAGCGGGATCGACCAGCTTTCGTAAAGGCCCGCCAGCAGCAGGAACACGAACAGGATCGACATGCCGAACAGCAGGACCATGGTGTTGCCCGAGGAGATCTCCTCGGCCGTCTGGCCCGTCCATTCATAGGCGAAGCCCTGACCGAGCTCTCCGGCCAGACGTTCCATCAGGGCGATGGCGTCGCCCGATGACACGCCGGGCGCCGCCTGCCCCGCGATGCGGACCGCCGGATAGCCGTTGTAGCCGACCACCTGGCTGGGACCCACTTCCCATTCCACCGTCGCGAAGGAGGAGAAGGGCACCATGCCGCCATCCGCGTTGCGCACGGTCAGGTTCAGGATGTCCTCGGTCTGCATGCGCGATTCTTCCTGCGCCTGCACGATCACGCGCTGCTGACGGCCCCCGTTCGGGAAGTCGTTGACATAGGAAGACCCGAGGTTCGAGGAGATGGTGCGGTTGATGTCGGCAAAGGTCACGCCAAAGGTCTGCGCCTTGTCGCGGTCGATGGTGACGGACACCTGCGCGGCCGAAGGCATGCCTTCCACGCGCAGCCCCACGACCTGGCCGCCTTCCTGTGCCTTGGCCATCAGCTGCTGGGCCGCCTGTTGCAGGGCCTGCTGGCCCAAGCCCCCGCGATCTTCCAGCCGGAAGGCGAAGCCGCCCGTGGTGCCGAAGCCCGGAATGGGCGGCGGCGACAACGAGAAGACCTGCGCGTCCTGCACCCCGAAGAACAGCGCCTGGTTGGCCCCGTTCGCGATCTCATCGGCGCTTTGGCTGCGTTCGGACCAGTCCTTGAAGGTGGTGAACATCAGGCCCGCGTTCGGCCCCTGACCCGAGAAGGAGAAGCCGCGGATCGCCACGGTGTTCGTGACCGCCTCGTTCGACAGGTAGTAGCCTTCGACCTGCTTCAGGACCGCGTCCGTCCGCTGCGAGGAGGAGGTGGGCGGCGTCTGGATGTCGGAGATGACGAAGCCCTGATCCTCGTTCGGAAGGAACGACGTGGGAAGCTTCAGGAAGCCCCAGCCGGTGACGCCCGCGATGACCAGATACAGAAGCATCATCATCACCGAACGGCGCGCCAGCATCCGCACGCTGCGCGAATAGCGTTCGGTGCCCGCGTCGAACTTGCGGTTGAACCAGCCGAAGAAGCCGCGCTTTTCATGATGCCCCTTGATGGGCTTCAGGAAGGTCGCGCACAGCGCGGGCGTCAGCGACAGCGCGAGGAACGCCGAGAACAGGATCGAGGACACCATCGTCAGCGAGAACTGGCGGTAGATGATCCCGGTCGATCCCGGGAAGAAGGCCATCGGGATGAACACGGCCGTCAGCACCAGCGTGATGCCGATGATGGCGCCCTGGATCTGGCCCATGGCCTTCTGCGTGGCTTCCTTCGGACCCAGCCCTTCATGGGCCATGATCCGCTCCACGTTCTCGATCACCACGATGGCGTCGTCGACAAGGATGCCGATGGCCAGCACCATCGCGAACATGGTCAGCACGTTGATCGACAGCCCCAGCACGAACATGACGGACAAGGCGCCCGCCAGCGCGATCGGCACCACGATCGTCGGGATCAGGGTGTAGCGGATGTTCTGCAGGAACAGGAACATCACCATGAACACGAGCACGACGGCCTCGACCAGCGTGTGCAGCACCTTTTCGATCGACGCCTCCACGAAGGGGGTCGTGTCATAGGGGATGGAGTATTCGACGCTTTCGGGGAAATACGCCTTCAGCTCCTCCATCTTGGCGCGGATGGCTTCCGACGTTTCCAGCGCGTTCCCGTCGCTGGACAGCTGCACGCCAAGGGCGGCGGCCGGCTGGCCGTTCAGGCGCGAGTTGAACGAATAGGTGTCCGCCCCCACCTCCACGCGCGCCACGTCCGACAGGCGCACGGTGGACCCGTTCTGGTTGGCGCGCAGCACGATCTTGCCGAACTCCTCGGCCGAGGCGAGCTGACCCTTCACCAGAACGGTGGCGGTCAGCTGCTGGCCGATGGGGTTCGGGTCCGCGCCGATCTGGCCGGCGGCCACTTGGGCGTTCTGCGCCTCGATCGCGCTGATCACGTCGGCGGTGGACAGGTTGTAGCCCGTCAGCTTGTCCGGATCGATCCAGATGCGCATCGCCTCCTCCGAGGAGAAGACCTGCGCCCGGCCGACGCCGGCCGTCCGCTGGATCTCGTTCACGACGTTGCGGCTGAGATAGTCGCCAAGCGCGACCGAGTTCAGCGACCCGTCCGAGGAGGTCAGCGCCACGACCATCAGGAAGCCCTGGCTTGCCTCCTCCACCGTGACGCCCTGATCAGTCACGACCTGCGGCAGCACGGGCTCCACCCGGGCCACGGCGTTCTGCACGTCGACCTGCGCCTTCGCCGTGTCCGTTCCCGGCTCGAACGTCGCAGTGATGGAGATGGCGCCGGAACTGTCGGAGGTGGATTCGAAATACTGGATGCCGTCGACGGAGTTCAGCTCCTCCTCGATCGGCTGGGCCACGGCCTCGTACATCTCCTCGGGGGAGGAGCCGGTATAGGCCGCCGTGATGGAAATTTGCGGCGGCGCGACCGCCGGGTATTGCGAGATGGGCAGGGACTGAAGGCTCAGGAACCCCGCGATCACGATGAAGATCGAGATGACCCATGCCAGCACGGGTCTTAGAATGAAGAATTGTGACATCGGGCCGCCTCAGTTGGCCGGTTGCTCACCCTGGGCGGTATCGCCCTGGGCGTTGGGATCGGCGTTCGGCTGCCAGGGTTCGGGCTGGACGGCCATTCCCGGCTGAAGCTTCTGCGCCCCGGCCACCACCACGCGGTCGCCCGGGTTCAGGCCCTCGTTCACCACCCAGCGCCCGTCGATGACGGAGCCGAGGGTCACGGGGCGGGGCTGCACGCTGTTGTCCTCGCCGATCACGAAGACGCTGGTGGATCCGTCCTGCGCGCGCTGCACCGCCATCTGCGGCACGGCCAGCGCGTCGTTGCGGACGGCCTGTTCGATCTGCACGCGGACGTACAGGCCGGGCAGGAGATAGCCTTCGGGGTTGGGCACCTCGGCGCGTAGGGTCACCTGGCCCGTCGTTTCGTCCACCGTCGCTTCGGAGAAGAGCAGCTTGCCCGGATGTTCATAACGCGTGCCGTCGTCGTAGAAGATGGACACCTTCGCCTCGCCCGGCGCGGCGGCGGCAAGCTGGCCTTCCGCCATCTGACGGCGCAGCGCCAGCACCTGCGAGGTGGACTGCGTGAAGTCGGCATAGATCGGGTCCAGCTGCTGGATCGTGGCCAGCACATCGGTCTGGGCCGCAACAAGCGCGCCTTCCGTGATCGTCGCGCGGCCGATCACGCCGGTGATCGGGGCCCGAACCTCGGTGTAGTCCAGATCCAGCTGGGCCTGCTGCAACTGCGCCTGAGCGATGGCGATATCGGCGTCCGCCTGCGCCAGCGCGCTGACCGCGGTGTCGTAGGTGGAGCCGGAGGAAGCGTTGCGCTCGCGCAGTTCCTGCTGGCGGGTCGCCTCGGACTGGGCGTTCTTCTGGGCCGCCTGGGCGCGGGCCAGCGTGCCTTCGGCGCTGGCGACCTGAACACGGTACTGCGCGGGATCGAGACGATACAGCACGTCGCCCGCGTTCACGAGGCTGCCCTGCTCGAACACGCGCTCCACCACGATGCCGCCCACGCGGGGGCGCACCTCGGCGATGCGGGTGGCGGAGATGCGTCCGGGAAGGTCGTTGATGACCGGAAGGGCCTCGGGCTGGACCTGCACGAACGAGACGGGGGTGGGCGGCATCTCACCGCCCCCCTGCGCCTGGGCCAGTGCGGCCTGAACGGGGATCAGTGCGGCCAGAACGGCGATGCAAAGACGTTTCATGGGAAGGAACCTGTCGAAAAAGGGGAGGAGGTCAGGTTGAGGGTAGAGGGGCGGACAGCAGGGAGGCGATGTCCGCCAGAAGTTGCCGGCGTTCGTCCGGCGGGAAATGGTGAAAACCAAGATATTCCAGGGCCATGACGCCGTGGAGCGCGGCCCAGACCAGACGGGCGCGGGCGGGATCGGACGCTTCCGACACGACGCGTTCCAGATCTTCCCGGAACGCGGTCGCCATCAGTTCGCGACAGGTGTTGTCGTCGGCAAAGCTGGCGGTGATCGCCATGGCGCAGGAGATATCCTCGTCCGAAGGGGATTGGGCGCAATGGCCCAGCATGCCCTTCAAAAACGCGTCCGGCTGGCCTTCATGCCCTTCGGCCGCCGCTTCCAGATCGACGTGCTTCTGATCCAGCCGCTTGCGCACAAAAGCCGCCAGCAACGCGTTCTTGGAGCTGAAGTCGTAGACGACGCTGGACTTGCTGATCCCGGCCGCGCGGGCCACGGCCTCGATCGAAAGGCCCGCCACGCCATGTTCGCGCACGACCGCTTCGATCGCGTCCATGGTCACGTTACGGTCGATTGTGCGCTTGCGTCCCAAATCCGTGTTCCGCCCCGGAATAGCCATCCAATCGTTCGGATATGGGGCGCAGGGCGGCGGGTCAACCCGATTTCAATGCAATCGTTCCGAAATCCCGCATCGGGCGCTTTGGTCGCAGCCCTTTCAGGCCGCCAGCAGCCGGTGCAGGCGTTGCAGGGCCAGTTCATAGCCTTGGGTGCCGAAGCCGGCCATCACACCATCCGCCCGGGCGCTGATATAGGAATGATGCCGGAAGGATTCGCGCGCGTGCACGTTGGAAATGTGCAGTTCGATCACCGGGCCGTCGAACGCCTTCAGCGCGTCCAGGATCGCGACGGAGGTGTGGGTGTAGGCGCCGGCGTTGATGATGATGCCCTGCGCCGCCATCCGCGCCTCGTGGATCCAGTCGACCAGCTGCCCTTCGTGGTTGGACTGAAGGAACCGAATCTCCAGCCCCAAGTCGCGCGCCTCCGTTTCGCAGCGCGCCTCCACGTCGGCCAGCGTTTCGTGGCCGTAGATTTCGGGCTGGCGCTGGCCCAGAAGGTTCAGGTTCGGACCGTTGAGGATGTAGATGGTCATGAGGTTCTGGGCTCCGTTTCGGCCAAGGCGTCCAGATAGGATTTGCACCACGACTGGATGTCATGTTCCAGCAGATAGTTCATCATGTCGCGCCAGCGGCCGCGCCGTTCCTCCAGCGTCATGGACAGGGCCCATTCGATGGCGCGGGCCGTCTGCTCGCTGTCATAGGGGTTGCACAGGACGGCGCCCTTCAACTCGCGCGCGGCACCGGCGAACCGCGACAGGACCAGCACGCCCGGATCGTCGGGGTTCTGGGCCGCCACGTATTCCTTGGCCACCAGGTTCATCCCGTCGCGCAGCGGGGTGACCAGCCCCACCCGCGCCTCGCGGTACAGGCCCGCCAGTGATTCCCGGTCCACCGACTGGTTGATGTAGCGGATGGGCGTCCAGTCGATCCGGCCCATGACGCCGTTCACATGGCCCGCCAGCGATTCCACCTCGGCCCGCATGTCGCGGTATTCCGGCACGTCCGAGCGCGAGGAGGGCGCGATCTGCAGCAGGGTGACATTGCCCGCGCGGTCGGCGTTCATCTCCAGGAATTGTTCGAACGCGAGGATGCGCTGGGGGATGCCCTTGGAATAGTCCAGCCGGTCCACGCCGATGATCAGGTCGCGCCCGTTCATGGACCGGCGCAGCTCCTGCACCGCCTCGGCCGAGGTGGAGGCGGCCGCAAGATCGGCGAAGGCCTGCGTTTCGATCCCGATGCCGAAGGTGCGCGCGTGGAAGGTGCGGCCATAGGCGGTCAGGACCGCGTGGGACGGATCGTCGGCCACGCTGCCCTCGGCCCGCCCGCCCACGCCTTCGCGGATCAGGCAGGAGATGTAGTTGTCCAGATCGTGATCCGTCTGGAAGCCCACGAGGTCATAGGCCGACAGGCCCTTCATGATCTGGTCGTGGATGGGGGCCGCGAACAGGATGTCCGCCGGGGGCCACGGGATGTGCAGGAAGAACCCGATGCGGTTGGTCACGCCGCGGCGGCGCAATTCCTCGGCCAGCGGGATCAGGTGATAGTCGTGCACCCAGATGATGTCGTCGGATTCGATCAGCGGCATCAGCCGGTCCGCGAACATGCGGTTCACGCGGAAATAGCCGTCCTTGTCGCGCCGGGAATATTCCGCGAGGTCGATCCGGCAGTGGAACAAGGGCCACAGCACGCGGTTCGCAAACCCGCTGTAGTATTCGTCCTTGTCCTTGTCCGACAGGTCGGTCAGCGCGAAATCGATGGCACCATGCTGGCGGTGGGTGACGGGGCCGGGCTCCCCCTCGCCCACGGATTCACCGGACCAGCCGAACCAGATGCCGCCGCTTTCCTGCAGGGCCGCGTTCACGGCCACCGCAAGCCCGCCCGCCGGCATGACGCCATCCTTGTCGGGCAGCGGCACACGGTTCGATACGACGATCATGCGTCCCATTGGGCGATCCTTTCAAGGCTGGCGCGCAGCGCGGCGGGCGAGGGCAGATGCGCCCGGGCGGCGGTGGGTTCGGACGGATCGGCGATCCGGATGGACAGGCCGCCGCGGTTGTTCGCGACGGGGAACATCGTCTCGTCCGTGACGTCGTCGCCGATGGTGACGGGACGGCGGCCGGCAAAGGGCGCCTCGTTCAGAAACGCCGTGACCGCCCCGCCCTTGGTGGCCCCGGCGGGGCGCAGTTCGACCACGCCCTTGCCGAACTGAAGCTCCCATTCCGGGCCGATTCCGGCGGCGATGGCGGTCATGGTGGCCTTGACTTCCTCCATTCGCTCGGGCGCCTGACGGTAGTGCAGGCCGATGGCAAGGCCCTTGTCCTCCACCACGAGGCCGGGGATGTCGGCAAAGGGGGCCACTTGCGCGCGCACCCGGTCCAGCCCCGGCGGCACCGTCACCTCCCGCACCCGGCCGTCGGCGCGGCGGCGCTGGAAGCCGTGCAGCCCCGCCAGCGGGAAGGTCCGCCCGAAGGTCGCGTCCACCCATTCCAGCTTGCGGCCCGTCACCAGCGCCAGCGCGCCGCCAAGGCGGTCCGACAGGCGGGCCAGCGTGTCCGGCAGCCCGTCCGGCACCGTGATGCCTTCCGGCGTCGGGGCCAGGTCGATCAGGCAGCCGTCGATGTCCAGAAACAGCGCAAAGGCGCCGGGATCTTCAAGAAGGGGGGCAAGGGGATCGGTCATCGGCTCATGGGTTTGTTGCTGTCGAACGGGTATCTGGCCCGCAGGCCGGGGAAATCCACCGTGGAACAAGCGGGCCCCCTCAGGCGCTGTGGCCCCGACATGTTCAAGGAGGTCCCGATGGATCGCGACGCCCCCGCCGACTTTTCGCCCCGCTTCGCCGGTTCCGGCCGGTTGAAGGACAAGGTCTGTTTCGTGTCCGGGTCCTCCTCCGGGATCGGGCGGGCGGTGGCGCGGCTTTACGCCGCCGAAGGCGCCAAGGTCGTGGTGACCTGGCACAAGGACGAGGCCGAGGGCGAGGAGGCCGCCGCCGAGATCCGCGCCGAGGGGGCGGAGGTGCTGCTGCTGCAACTGGACGCCACGGACCGCGACAACTGCTTTGCCGCCATCCGGCAGACCGTGGACCATTTCGGGCGGCTGAACGTGCTGGTGGCCAATGCCGGCATCCAGAAGTCCCAGCCTGATTTCACCAAGGTGGATCCGGACTGGATCCACACGATCTTTGCCACCAACGTCTTCGGCTACATGTGGCTGGCACAGGCCGCGCTGGAGAAGATGACCGAAGGGGCGGCGCTGATCTTCACCACCTCGGTCAACGCCTATCGGGGGCACAAGTACCTGATCGACTATTCCGCGACCAAGGGGGCCGAACTGGGCTTCCTGCGCGCGCTGGCCGCGAGTCTCGCCGACAAGGGCATCCGTGTGAACGGCGTGGCCCCGGGCCCGATCTGGACCCCCCTGATCGGCGAGACGATGCCCGAGGAAGACGTGGCGAACTTTGGCCAGGACGTGCCCATGAAACGCCCAGGCCAACCGAACGAGGTGGCGCCCTCCTTCCTGTTTCTGGCCTGCGAGGATTCCAGCTACATCACGGGGCAGGTCCTGCACCCGAACGGCGGCATTCCCGTCAACGGCTGACGGGAACCATCCGCGCCGACCGCACTTGTTCCTCGGGTTCAAGCGGAGACAGGCATGCGGCAATATGAATGGGGTGCGGAACAGGTGGCACCGGGGCGGTGGAGCTTTGCGCTCTGGTCCCCCGACGCGGCCGAGGTGGCCGTGGAACTGAACGGCACTGCCCATCCAATGACGACCGAGGCCGATGGCTGGCACCGGGCGGAACTGGAGGCCAAGACCGGCGACACCTACCGGCTGAAGGTGGGGGAGCATTCCATTCCCGATCCCGCCTCGCGCGCCCAGGCGGGGGATGTGCACGCCGATTCCATTCTGGTCGACCCGTCCCACCACTTCGCCCCATGGGACGGGCGCCCGTGGGAAGAGTCCGTCATCTTCGAGATGCATATCGGACTGTTCACCCCCGAAGGCACCTTCACCTCGGCCGCCGCCGCCCTTCCCGATCTGGCCGCGCTGGGCGTGACCGTGATCGAGGTGATGCCCGTGGGCCAGTTCCCCGGTTCGCGCGGCTGGGGCTATGACGGCGTGTTGCCCTGGGCGCCGCATCCGGCCTACGGCTCTCCGGCCGACTTCCGGAACTTCGTGGACGCGGCGCACAAGTCCGGGATCAGCGTGATCCTCGATGTCGTCTACAACCACTTCGGACCAGACGGCGCGTGGATCGGGCAGGTGGCCCCGTCCTTCTTCGATCCGGAGATCAAGACGCCCTGGGGCGCGGCCATCGCCTTTGACGAACCGGCCGTCCGCCGCTTCTTCATCGGCAACGCGCTGCACTGGCTGCGCGAGTACCATCTGGACGGCTTCCGCTTCGATGCCGTGGACCAGATACGCGACAAGATCGAGCCGGAGTTCCTGGAAGAGCTGGCCCGCGCCATCCGCGAAGGCGGGTTCGACCGTCCCATCCACCTGACGACCGAGGACAACCGCAACATTACTCGCCTGCACGATCCCGAGGCCGGGCTCTATGACGGCGAGTGGAACGACGACTACCACCATTGCATCCACGTCCTGCTGACGGGCGAGACCTACGACTACTACGCCAGCTTCGGCCCGGCACCGTTCGAGGATCTGTGCCTGTCGCTGGAATGCGGTTACGTCGAACAAGGCCAACCCCGCCCGCCGCAGAAGACCGGACGCGGCGAACGGTCCTGCCACCTGCCGTGGCACGCCTTTGTCAACTTCAACCAGAACCACGACCAGACCGGCAACCGGGCCAAGGGCGAACGCCTTCTGGCGCTGGCCGATCCGGACGCGGTAAAGGTCGCGCACGCCCTGCTGCTGCTGGGCCCCTTCATCCCGCTGATCTTCATGGGCGAGGAGGCGGGCGAGACCGTGCCCTTCCAGTTCTTCGCCGACTTTTCCGGCGATCTGGCCGAAGCCACCCGCAAGGGCCGGCTGGAGGAGTTCCCCGGCGTGAAGGAGTTCCCGGACCCCATGTCCGTGGACACCTACGAGGCCTGCCGCCCCTACAGGGGCGATCCGGCACAGATAAAGGAGTGGCGGGCCCTGACGCGGGATCTTCTGTCCTTCCGCCAGGAGCGGATCGTGCCGCTGATGAAGTCCGGACGCGCCGGCGATCCTGTGATCACCCGGACGGGGCCGAAATCCCTCGTGGCCGAATGGCCCTTCGCCGCCGGGTCCTTGCGGATTGCGCTGGATCTGGGCGAGGGCGGTGCACCGTTCCCCGCGGGTGGCGACTGGCGGATCGAGAAGGGGGCCTATCGTCTGGCCTGCTTCCTTGACATCTGAGGTTCACAGAACCGTGATGAAAATGTTGGGAACGCATTCGGGTTTCTGATGTTGTCCCCATGAAGCCCGCAGCGGTTTGCGTCCCCATCGCAAGTCATGTTTACGCGGCAGGCTTGTCCCCAGACCGCCCGCAGGATGTTCCCTCTCCTGCGGGCGGTTGCTTATTTGTTGCAGAGCATGCCTAATCCTTCCGAAAAAAGGACGCATGATGCACGAAACGATCCGCACTCCCACACCCCCCGCCCCGGCGCATTTCATGAATGCGGCCGAGGCCGTGGCCCATCTGCGCCATCTTTACGACATGGCGACGGAATATCTGGCGCGGGGCTTTGCCGACATGCTGGGCGGTCGCGCCCCCACGGGCCGCATCCGCGCCTTCTACCCCGAGGTGCGGCTGACCACGACCAGCTACACCCGCGTGGACAGCCGCCTGTCCTTCGGCTACGTGGCCGAACCTGGGACCTATGTGGCCACGATCACCCGCCCCGACCTGTTCGAGAACTACCTGATCCAGCAGATCGAGCTGCTGATCCAGAACCACGGCGTGCCCGTGCAGATCGGCACCTCCACCACGCCGATGCCGCTGCACTTCGCCTTGGCGGGCAGCCCGTCGGTGCTGATCCCGCAGGAAGGCGTCCTGCATTTCGCCCTGCGCGACGTGTTCGACGTGCCGGACCTGAACACCACCAGCGACGACATCGTGAACGGCGCCCGCCGCCTGTCGACGGGCGAGGCGCCTCTGGCGCCCTTCACCGCCCAGCGCGTCGATTATTCGCTGGCCCGGCTGGCCCATTACACGGCCACGAATCCGTCGCATTTCCAGAACCACGTGCTGTTCACCAACTACCAGTTCTATGTGGACGAGTTCGAGGCCTATGGCCGCCGGATGCTGGCCGAAGGCGGCTACACGTCCTTCGTCGCCCCGGGCAATCAGGAGATCACGTCCCCCGACCAGCCCATCGCCCCCTTGGCGCGCTTGCCGCAGATGCCAGCCTATCACCTGAAGCGGGCGGACGGGCAGGGGATCACGCTGGTCAACATCGGCGTCGGCCCGTCCAACGCCAAGACCGCCACGGACCACATCGCCGTGCTGCGGCCGCACGCCTGGCTGATGGTGGGCCACTGCGCCGGTCTGCGCAACAACCAGAACCTGGGCGACTTCGTCCTGGCCCATGCCTATCTGCGCGAGGATCACGTTCTGGACGCCGATCTGCCCGTCTGGGTGCCGATCCCCGCGCTGGCCGAGATCCAGACCTCGCTGGAGGAAGCGGTGGAGGAAATCACCCAGCTGGAAGGGTACGAGCTGAAGCGCATCATGCGCACCGGCACCGTGGCCACCATCGACAACCGCAACTGGGAACTGCGCGACCAGTCGGGCCCCGTGCACCGCCTGTCCCTGTCGCGCGCCATCGCGCTGGACATGGAAAGCGCCACGATCGCGGCCAACGGCTTCCGCTTCCGCGTGCCCTACGGCACGTTGCTGTGCGTGTCCGACAAGCCCCTGCACGGCGAGTTGAAGCTGCCCGGCATGGCGTCCGACTTCTACCGCACGCAGGTGTCGCGGCACCTGATGATCGGCATCCGCGCGATGGAGAAGCTGCGCGACATGCCGATCGAGCGGATACACAGCAGGAAATTGCGCAGTTTCGACGAAACTGCCTTCTTGTAGGGCGGCTCCCTTTCTTTTCGTCCCGCGGGGGCTTGCCACGCGAGGAAAAAAAGGGTGTAGCGGCTCAGGCGCCCTTCACGGGCATACGAAATAACCGAACAGGAGACAGCTGATGTCCAACAAACCGATGACCAAGACGCAACTGGTTGCCACGCTGGCCGAGGAGATGGGCGGAGACAAGAAAACGGCGACGGCCGCGCTGGACGCCATCGCCGCGATCGTGACGCGCGAAGTCGCCGCCGGCGGCGCCGTGACCATCCCCGGCATCGGCAAGGTCGTCTGCCGCGAGCGTCCGGAGCGTCAGGTCCGCAACCCCGCCACGGGCGAGACGATGACGAAGCCCGCCGACAAGCAGGTCAAGGTCACGATCGCCAAGGCGCTGAAAGACAGCGTCAACGGCTGATCCGGTCGAACGGACACAGGGGCTGCCTTCGGGCGGCCCCTTTTTGCATGGGAAAACTGGCATGGACTGGCGCTCGCTCGCGATGGGGATCGGCTTTGCGCTGATGTGGTCCTCGGCCTTCACCACCGGGCGGATGATCGTGATCGACGCGCCGCCCCTGCATGCGCTGGCGCTGCGCTTTCTGGTGGCGGGGGTGATCGGCGTGGCCATCGCCGCCGCGCTGGGCCAGACGGCGCGCCTGACGCGGGCGCAGTGGCGCGGAACGGTGCTGTTTGGCCTGTTCCAGAACGTCATCTATCTGGGCTGCAACTTCGTCGCCATGCAGTGGATCGAGGCGAGCCTCGCCTCCATCATCGCCTCGGCCATGCCGCTGGTGGTGGCGCTGGCGGGCTGGATGATCTTCGGGGACCGGGTGCGGCCGCTTGGAGTCGCGGGGCTGGTGGCCGGCGTCGTGGGCGTCGCGGTCATCATGGGCAGCCGTCTGTCGGGCGGGGCCGATCCTTCGGGCGTCGCGCTGTGCCTGATCGCGGTGGTGGCGCTGGCCTTCGCCGCGCTGACGGTGAGGGGCGCGTCCGGCAAGGGCAACCTGCTGATGGTCGTGGGCCTTCAGATGCTGGTGGGGGCCGCGATCCTCGGCACCATCGCCGTGGTGGCGGAGCCGTGGCGCATCAACCTCACCCCGCGGCTGGTCTGGGCGTTCCTTTACACCACGCTGGTGTCCGGCTTGGGGGCGACGTGGGTCTGGTTCGGGCTGGTGGGCCGGATCGGGGCGGTGCGCGCCTCCACCTTCCACTTCCTGAACCCGTTCTTCGGCGTGCTGATCGCCGCGGCGCTGCTGGGGGAACCCGTGGGCCGCTGGGACATCCTGGGTGCCATCATCGTGGCCGGCGGCATTCTGGCCGTGCAGATTTCCAAGGCGCGCGAGATTGAGAACAAGCCGGGAACGTGATAGAGTGACGGCATCATGTCCACCCTGTGCCGCGCCTGTTTGACCCTGTTCGATGCCGGCACGCGCTGTCACGCGTGCCGCAGCCCCCGCGTGCTGGCCCATCCCGAACTGGACCGTTTGTCCATCGCGCACATGGATTGCGACGCCTTCTATGCCAGCGTGGAAAAGCGCGACAACCCGGACCTGCGCGACAAGCCCGTGATCGTGGGCGGCGGCACCCGGGGCGTGGTCGCCACCTGCTGCTACATCGCCCGCATCTCAGGCGTGCGGTCGGCTATGCCGATGTTCCAGGCGCTGAAGCTGTGCCCCGAAGCGGTGGTCGTGAAACCCCGGTTCGAGGTCTATGCCGAGGTCAGCCGCGCCATCCGCGCCATGATGGCCGACCTGACCCCCGCGATCGAGCCCCTGTCGCTCGATGAGGCGTTTCTAGACCTGACCGGCACCGCCCGCCTGCACGGCGCGCCTCCGGCGGTCCTGATGGCGCGCCTTGTGCGGCGGATGGAGGAGGAGCTGGGCGTTTCCGGTTCCGTCGGGTTGTCGCACAACAAGTTCCTGGCAAAGATCGCCTCCGACCTCGACAAGCCGCGCGGCTTTTCCGTGATCGGGCAGGCCGAGACGGCGGATTTCCTGTCCCGCCAGCACGTCCGCATCATCTGGGGCGTGGGCACCGCCACGCAGGCCGCGCTGGAGGCGGCGGGCATCCGCACCATCCGCGACCTTCTGCGCTGGGACCGGCGGGATCTGTCGGCGCGCTTCGGCTCCACCGGCGACCGGCTGTGGCGGCTGGCGCGGGGGGAGGACACGCGCCCCGTGGCGGCCGAACGCGCAGTGAAGTCGATTTCCAAGGAAACGACGTTCAACGACGATACCTCTGATCCGGACGTGCTGGACGGCCATCTGTGGCGGCTGGCCGTTCAGGTGGCCGACCGGGCCAAGGCGAAGGGGCTGGCCGGGCGGACGGTGGTGCTGAAGCTGAAGCGGTCGGACTTCTCCCTCCTCTCCCGTCGGCACGCGCTGTCGGACGCCACGCAGATGGCGGACCGCATCCATGTCGAAGGCCGTCGCCTGCTGGACGCGGCGCAGCCGGTGGGGCCGGTGCGTCTGATCGGCATCGGTCTGGCGGATCTGTGCCCGGGGGAACGGGCGGACCTGTCCAACGACCTTCTGGAACCCGACCTTGCCCGCCGCCGCAAGGCCGAGGCCGCCACCGACGCCATCCGCGCCCGCTTCGGCGCGGACGCCATCATCAAGGGCCGGGCGCTGCGCTGATCATTCGGCGGCGAGTGCCTGCCGGTGCCGCCCGATGTCGCACAGGGTGGCCACCACCCCTTCCATCAGAGCCACGAAGGCGGCGAAGTCGGGCCGCTTCTCGATCCGCGCCTCGTCCATATAGAGACTGCGGTCGATCTCCACCTGCACGGCGTGCTGCTGGCGGGACGGGCGGCCATAGGCCTGCGTGATGTAGGCGCCCGCAAAGGGGGCGTTGCGGCTGACGCGCAGGCCGGTGCCCCGAAAGGCCGCCTCCACCCGGTCCATGACGTCGCGGCCGCAGGCGGCGCCAAAACGATCGCCCAGAACCACCTCGGGGTGGGGGCCGCGATTCGACAGCGCCTCGTGTGGCATGGAATGGCAGTCGATCAGCAGGACGCGGTCCGAATGTTGCCGCGCGTCCTGAAGCAGGGTCTGCAGGCGGGCGTGATAGGGCGTCCAGTGCGTCGCGATCCGCGATTCCGCTTCCGTCCGGCTCATCTTCCCGGAATAGATCGGGCGCCCCTGGGCCACCACCCGGGGAATCACCCCTAGGCCCGAGGCCACGCGCGGGTTGTGGGGCGCGCGCACCAGCCCCTCGATCACGGCAGGATCCAGTTCGTCGGCGGCCCGGTTCAGGTCCAGAAAGGCGCGGGGCACGCGGGCCGCCAGCAGGGGGGCCCCATGCTGCGGGGCGCTGGCGAACACCTCGTCGATGAAGGCGTCCTCGGATGACCGGATCGCGTGGGCGTCCAGCCGCGCCCTTGCCAGAAAGGCCCGGGGATAGTCGGCCCCGCTGTGGGGCGACGAGAACACCGTTCCCGTGTCGGGGGTCCGGGGCAGATGCAGGCGATAGGCGTCGGTCATGCGCGGCACGCTCCTTCAGGGCCAGATATATGACGGATCGCGAAAATGCCAAAACCCCTTGAACCCGCCCGCGACTCTCTTTATAGACCCGCCACACCAAGGCGGAAACGCTGCGGCAGCGTGGGCGGTTAGCTCAGCGGTAGAGCACTACGTTGACATCGTAGTGGCCACTGGTTCGATCCCAGTACCGCCCACCATCGTATCACCGCCCCTTCGGGGGCATGTTTTGTTTCAAGGCGCACGCGCGCCGCTGAATGGGAGAAGAGAGATGAAGGTTGCGAACTCGCTCCGCTCGCTCAAGCTGCGCCACCGCGACTGCCAGGTCGTGCGCCGCAAGGGCCGCGTCTATGTGATCAACAAGACGCAGAAGCGCTTCAAGGCCCGTCAGGGTTAAGATCCGCCCAACGGAATTCGCAAAAGGCCGCCGGGAACCGTCCCAGCGGCCTTTTTCATGCGCGAATGTCCGCTATGTGCGGCAGGCGGGCATGGACAAGCGCCCCGCGCCGCCGCACATCCACCCAGCCCGACGCCAGAAGGAGATCCCCCGCGTGAGGTTCAACCGGAACGCCTTCGTCTGGCGCGCCTTGCGCGTGGTCCTGCCGCTGGCGATCCTGGCGGCCTTGTGGATCTTTGCCGACGGCGAACAGGTCGCGCGCCAGCTGCGGTCGGCCAACATGGGCTGGCTGGCGGCGGCGCTGGTCATCGTGAACCTTCAGACGGTGATGTGCGCGTGGCGCTGGCGGATGACGGCCGTGCGGCTGGGGCAGGCGCTGCCCATGCCCATTGCGGTGCGCGAATACTACATGGCGCAGTTCGTGAACCAGACGGTGCCGGGCGCCGTGGCGGGCGACGTGGCCCGCGCGGTGCGCGTGAAGGGCGACAGCATGAAGACCTCGGGCACCAGCGTCGCGATCGAACGCATCAGCGGGCAGGTCGGGATGCTGGCGATCATGGTGGTGGGGCTGACGCTGGCGATGATGCACGGGGACGTGCCGTGGCGCATCGGGGCCACCCCTTTCGGGATCGGCGTGGCCATCGCCGTGGCGCTGCCGATCACCTTCGCCCTTCTGCCCCAGGGCATGCGCGAGGCGATCCGCACCGGCATCCTCAGCATTTGGGTGCGGCAAAGCGCGCTGGGGCTGCTGATCGCCGCCTGCAACATCTTCGCCTTCGCCTTCTGCGCCGAGGCGATCGGGGCCGAGCTGAACCCCTTCGCCGCCGCCGCGCTGGTGCCGGTGGTGCTGTCGGCCATGCTCATCCCCGCCTCGGTCGCGGGGTGGGGCTTTCGCGAAGGGGCGGCGGTGCTGTTTTTGCCGGTGGCGGGGGTGAACCCGCAGGCGGCGGTGGCCACGTCCGTGGCCTATGGCGCCATTGTCCTGATCTCGGCGATTCCCGGCGCATTCCTGCTGCGGCGCCCGCGCACGCTTGCCAGCGATTCCTCCGCGTCGTAGCGTGAGGGTCTGGAGGTGCCCATGCCCGTTCCGCTTCGTCCCATCGCCGTCTTCGCCCTGCGCTCCGGCATCTTGGCCGCGGCCGTCTGGGCCGTGCGCAACGGCCTGTCTGACGGCCGCACCGACCAGCGGGCCGAGGATGCGTTCGAGGATCTGGGCGAGGGTCTGGCCCTGCATCGTCCGCTGGACCGGGGCGTGGACGGGGTGCGCCAGACCAACGCCACCGCCCGCCTGCGCCGCACCCTGCGCTGGAACGGCGGCGGGGTCGAAGTGGACGCCGGGCTGATGGCCCGGGTGCGGATCCGCCGGCTGTAGCTGCGACACCCCGTCACAGCGCCGTGAGAGGGCTTCACCCCCACATTCCCGTGAACACCACTATGCAGGAGCTTTTGCGTGGACTTCTTTGCCATCTTCGCTGACCCGACCGTCTGGGTCGCGTTGGCCACCCTCATCGTGATGGAGGTGGTGCTTGGCATCGACAACCTCCTCTTCATCTCGATCCTGACCAACAAGCTGCCCGAGCAGCACCGCGAAAAGGCCCGCCGCATCGGTATCGGCCTGGCACTGATCCTGCGTCTGGGGCTTCTGGCCACCGTGTCGTGGATCGTGCAGCTGACCCAGCCGGTCTTCACGGTGCTGGGCAACGAGATTTCGTGGAAGGACATGATTCTGATCGGGGGCGGCCTGTTCCTGGTGTGGAAGGCCACGAAGGAGATCCACCATTCGATGGACCCGGTCGATCACAAGGACACCATGGTGGGCACCGCCGGGATGACCTTCGGCAGCGCCATCGTGCAGATCCTGTTGCTGGACCTCGTCTTCTCCATCGACAGCATCATCACGGCCGTGGGCATGACCCCGCATGTGCCGGTCATGGTGATCGCGGTTCTGGTGGCGGTGACGGTGATGCTTCTGGCCGCCAACCCGCTGGCCCGCTTCATCGAGCACAACCCCACGATCGTGATGCTGGCGCTGTCCTTCCTGATGATGATCGGCACGACGCTCATCGCCGAAGGCTTGGGCTTCCACGTGCCCAAGGGCTACATCTACGCCGCAATGGGCTTCTCGGCGCTGGTGGAGGTGCTGAACATGGTGGCCCGCCGCCGCCGCGCGAAAAAGGCGGTCCACTGACGCTGGACCCCGTTCCGGCCTTTGGCTATGGCTGAAGGCCGGATCTGAACCGAAGGTTTCCCCTTGGCCGAGACGGATGACACCGGCGGCAGCCGCCGCGAGTTCCTGTTCTATGCGACGGGCTGTGCGGGCTGCGTGGCCACGGGGGCCGCGGTTCTGCCCCTGATTGACCAGGCGAACCCGGCGGCCGACACCCGCGCCCTGTCCTCGGTCACCGTGGACGTGTCGGGGGTGGAACCCGGCCAGCAGATCACCGTGCAGTGGCAGGGCAAGCCCGTCTTCATCCGCCGCCGCACGGCCGCCGAAATCGCCGCCGCCCGCGCCGTTCCCCTGTCCGACCTGCCCGACCCGGTGGCCGAAAACGCCAATCTTCCCCCCGACGCCGCCGCCACCGACGCCCATCGTAGTCTGGACCCAGCCGGGGAATGGCTGGTGATGCTGGGCGTGTGCACCCATCTGGGCTGCGTGCCCCTAGGGGACGAGGCGGGGGATTTCGGCGGCTGGTTCTGCCCGTGCCATGGATCCCACTACGACACCGCCGGCCGCATCCGCCGCGGCCCCGCGACCGAAAACCTGCACATCCCCGTAGCCGAATTCGTCGATGCCACCACCCTTCGGCTGGGGACGGAGGGATGAGCTATGTCCCCCGCACCCGGGCCGCGCGCTGGCTGAACGCGCGCCTCCCGCTGCCCGCGGTCATCCACAAGACGATGACGGCCCCCACGCCCCGCAACCTGAACTGGATGTGGGTCTGGGGCATGGTGCTGCTGTTCTGCCTTCTGCTTCAGGTGGTGACGGGCTTTGTCCTGGCCATGCACTACACGCCGCAGGTCGATCTTGCCTTCGACAGTGTGGAGCGCATCATGCGCGACGTGAACGGCGGCTTCTTCCTGCGCTATCTGCACGCGAACGGCGCCTCGCTGTTCTTCTTCGCCATCTATCTGCACATCGGACGCGGCATCTTCTATGGCAGCCACAAGGCCCCGCGCGAGGTGACGTGGCTGATCGGGATGACCATGTTCGTCCTGCTGATGACCACGGCCTTCACCGGGTATGTCCTGCCCTGGGGGCAGATGAGCTATTGGGCCGCCACCGTCATCACCGGCCTGTTCGCGGCGGTGCCGTGGATCGGCGACAGCCTGCACGCCTGGATCCTGGGCGGGCCATCGGTGGGCAACGCCACGCTGAACCGGTTCTTCGTGCTGCATTTCATGCTGCCCTTCGTGGCGGTGGCGTTGTCGCTTCTGCACATCTGGTCGTTCCACAGCACCGGCAACAGCAACCCCTCGGGGGTGGAGCCGCGGCGGGACGAGGAAGGCTTTGCCCGCGACACGCTGCCCTTCTGGCCCTATTTCGTGATCAAGGACCTGTTGGCGCTGGCCGTGGTTCTGACGGCGTTCTTTGCGCTGACGGCCTTTGCCCCCAACCTTCTGGGCCATGCCGAAAATTACGTGCCCGCAAACCCGCTGGTCACGCCGGACCACATCCAGCCTGAATGGTACTTCCTGCCCTTCTACGCCATCCTGCGTGCCTTCACGGCCGATCTGTGGCTGGTGCAGGCGGTGTCCTTCGTCACGGTCGGACAGGTGGATGCGACGCTGCTGGGGGCGGTGGCGATGTTCGGCGCCATGGCGGTGCTTCTGGCGCTGCCCTGGCTGGACCGCTCGCCCATCCGGTCGGGGCGGTATCGGCCGTGGTTCCGGGCGGTGTTCGCCCTGCTGGTCGCGGATTTCCTGCTGCTGATGTGGTGCGGGGCGCAGCCCGCCACGCCCTTGGTCGCGGCGCTGTCGCTGGGGGGCACGGCAGTCTGGTTCTTCATATTCCTGATCGCCCTCCCCCTCTTGCCCCGGTTCGACCGGACGGAGCCCTTGCCCTCCACGATCGAGGCGGCCGAATGATCCGGGGGTTGGCCCTGTGGGCGCTGATGGCCGGTCCGGCGGCGGCCTTCAGCTTCGACGGGCCCTTCGGCACCTATGACCCGGCGCAGCTGCAACGCGGCCTTCAGGTCTATACCGAGGTGTGTTCGGCCTGTCACGGGCTGCGGCAGGTGGCGATCCGCACCTTGGGCGACGCGGATGGCCCGGCGCTGCCCCCGGATCAGGTGCGCGCCTATGCCGAGCTGCTGGGCCTTGCCCCGCCCGACCGCTTTCCCGCCTCCGCCCTGCCCGAGGCGCCGGATCTGAGCCTGATCGCCAAGGCGCAGGACGGGGGGCCGCGGTTCGTCCACGACGTCCTGACCGGCTATGACGGGACCGAGGTGGACGGGCTTTACGGCAACCGCGCCTCTGGACCCATCGCCATGCCCCCGCCGCTGGTGGACGGGATGGTGACCTACCGCGACGGGTCCGAAGCGACGGTGGAGCGGATGTCGCAAGACGTCTCCGCCTTCCTGATGTGGGCGGCGGAACCGAAGCTGGTGGCGCGCAAGCGGGCGGGTTTCGTGGCCGTGGGCCTTCTTCTGGCTCTGGCGGGCCTTTTGTACCTGACGAACCGGGAGATCTGGCGGCGTCAGCCCAGATAATCGCGCAAGGCGGGCGGCGGATCGTCCAGCAGGGCTTGCGTCGGGGCGGGGGGATGGGCCACGCCCTCCGCCACGACGACGGTGCGGGGGGCGAAGCGGCGCGCGTCGGCCGGATCATGCGTGACCATCAGGACGGTGATGCCGGCCGTCACCTCGGCCACCAGATCCAGCATGTCGGCCTTCAGCTTCGGCCCCAGCGCGGCAAAGGGTTCGTCCAGCGTCAGGATGGGCCGGTCCTGCAGCAGGGCGCGGGCCAGCGCCGCGCGTCCCTGCTGCCCGCCCGACAGCTGCGCGGGGCGGCGGCCTTCGAGGCCCGCCAGACCCACCCGCTCCAGCACCTTGGTAAGGCGGGCGGACTGGGCCTTGTCCAGCCGCAGGCGGGGGGACAGGCCAAGGCCCAGGTTCTGGGCCACGGTCAGGTGCGGGAACAGGTTCTGTTCCTGAAACAGCGTGGCCACCGGGCGTTCCGCCGGGGACAGAGCCGTCAGGTCTCGCCCGTTCCAGCGGATCGCCCCCGAGGCCAGCGGCACGAAACCCGCCAGCGCCATCAGCAGGGTGGACTTCCCTGCGCCCGAGGGCCCGATCAGGGCGATGCGTTCGCCCGCCTCTGTCTGCCAGTCCGCCGTCAGTCGAAAATCGTCCAGACGGATCGCCGCCGCGTCAAAGGTCAGAGCCACGGCGCCCTCCCCAGTCGAAGATGAAGAACAGGGCGAAGGACAGGACCACCAGCAGCAGCGCGGCCCCCGCCGCCTGTTCCATCCGGTAGGCGCCCATGAGTTGCTGGACCAGAAGCGGCAGGGTCGGCCCGTCGGGCGCGGCGAACAGGGCGATCACCCCTAGATCGCCCATCGACAAGGCAGCCGACACCCCCGCTGCAAACCCAAGGGGCGCGCGCAGCCGGGGCAGGACCAGCCAGCGCAACCGCGCCATCCCGCGCAGGCCAAGCGAGTCCGCCAGTCGGCCGTAATCCTGCCGCAACGTCTGCGCCGCGGGATGCAGGATGCGGAAGGCGAAGGGCAAGGCAAGGGTCGCGTTCACCACCAGCGTGACCGGAAGGGCCACGCGTTCAGGCGGAAGAAGGGGCCAGAGCGCGAGGAACAGCCCGGTTCCCATTACGAGGGAGGATGCGGCCAGCGGCAGCGTGGCCACCACCCCCGCCCAGCGCGCCGGCGACAGGGCGAGCGTCAGCGCCGCCCCCAGCGTCAACGCGGTGGCTCCCAAGGCAAGGCCCACCGACCGCGCCGCCGCCCCCCAGACGGACGGCGGCAGATCCCCCAGCCCCGCCAGCCCGCGCCACGCCACCATGGCCAATGGCACGGCCAGAAACAGCGTGGCCAGCGTCAGGACCGCTGCATCCGCCGAACGACGCCAGCCGGCCGGCGCGAAGGGGATCACCCGGTCCAGCCCGCGCCCGAAGCCGGACGGGGCCGCGAACCGCCCCGCCAGCAGCACGGCGGCGGCGCAGAGAAGGAATTGCAGCGCGGCCAGGCTTGCCGCGCGGCCAAGGTCGAACTGGAAGCGCAGGGACTGGTAGATCGCAAGCTCCACCGTCGTGGCGCGGGGGCCGCCCCCCAGCGTCAGCGCGACGGCAAAGCTGGTCAGGCAGATGGCGAAGATTACGGCCAGTGTGCCGGGCAGCACCGCCTTCAGCATCGGGCGTTCCAGATGGCGGGCGATGTCGCGGGGCCCAAGGCCGAGGGACAGGGCCAGACGCATCCGTTCCGCCGGGATGGCCTGCCAGCCCTGCAGGATCAGGCGGACCGCCAGCGGCATGTTCAGGAAGACATGCGCCAGAACGACGCCGTGCAGGCCGTAGATCGGGATCGACAGGCCCACGGTGCCCAGCGCCTGGTTGACCAGCCCCGCACGGCCGAAGACGGCCAGCAGCCCCAGCACCGCCACGATCACCGGCAGCAGGAACGGCGCGCCCAGAAGCGCGATCAGCGCGCCGCGGCCGCGAAAGTGCCGCCGCGCCAGAGCGCGCGCCACCGGCACCGCCAGCGCGACCGAAATCACAGCCGACAGCGCCGCCTGCAGCACGGTGAAGCGCAGCGCAGGTCCGTCGGCACCCCAACCGCCCTGTGCGTGCGCCGCCACCATCGCCAGCGGCCCGAACGTCAGAAGAAGGACGGCCAGACCGACCGTCAGCGGGACAGCGCGGCCTGCCATTCGGCGATCGCAGCGTCCCGTGCGGCCGCGGCGTCGGCGGGCGGCAGGAACAGCGTCTTGTCGGGGCGGGGAAGGCCGGCGAAGGCTTCGGGCAGGGGCACGTCGCGGGCGGGATACATCCAGTTGGTGGTGGCGATGGTGCGTTGCGCGTTGTCCGACAGCAGGAAGGCCAGGAACCGGTCCGCAAGTTCGGGCTGGGCGGAGGCGGCCAGACGTGCCGCCACCTCCACCTGAAGGTAGTGGCCTTCGCGGAAGATGGGGGCGACCTTGCCGCTGTCCCCTTCCTCCAGCAGGTGATAGGCGGGGGAGGTGGTGTAGCTCAGCACCGCGTCGGCCTCGCCGGCCGTGAAAAGGCCGTAGGCCTCGGACCAGCCGGGGGTGACGGTCAGGATGTTGTCGGCCAGCCCCTCCCACAGCGTGCCCGCCCCGTCGCCATGGGCGGCCTTCATCCACATCACCAGTCCAAGACCGGGGGTGGAGGATCGGGGATCCTGGATCACCACCTTCAGGTCCGAATCCGCTAGTTCCTGAAAGCTGTGGGGCTGGGGCATGTCCGCGTTCATCACGAAGCCGAACCAGCCCCAGTCGAAGGGCAGGAAGGTGGTGTCGGTCCAGTCCACCGGCAGGTCGACCGCCGGCACCGTTCCGTGCGGGACGAACAGGTCCGTGGCCTGCGCCTCGGCCAGAAGGTTGGCGTCCAGGCCCACGACGACGTCGGTGCGGCCGCGCGCGCCTTCCAGCTTCAGCCGGGCCAGCATGGCGGCCGCGTCGCCGGGGGCGGTGAAGACGAGGTTGCAGGCGCATTCCGCCTCGAACGCCTGTTCGATCCGCGGGCCGGGGCCCCATTCGCCGACAAAGCTGTCATAGGTCATGACCTGCAGCGTGGGCGTCTGGGCGAAGGCCGCAGCGGGCAGGAAGGCGGTCAGAAGCAGAAGGCGCATGGTTCCTCCGATCCGGCAGAAAGAGGGCTTGCGCTGCACCTTCCCTCCGCCGGCGTGATCCGGTTCAGGTTCGACGGGTTCGCATCGCATCTCAGCCCGAAGGCACCCCGAGGTTCCCTTCGATCTAGAAGCCGGCCCCCGCCCTGTCCAGCGCGAAACGGGTTTTCCGGCGGGCGCCTTTGTCTTATGGCTGCGGGGGCAAGGAGATCCGACATGAGCTTCAACACCTTCGGCCACCTGTTCCGCGTCACCACCTGGGGCGAAAGCCACGGCCCCGCGCTGGGCGCCACGGTGGACGGCTGCCCCCCCGGCGTGAAGATCGAGGCGTCGGAGATCCAGCACTGGCTGGACCGCCGCAAGCCGGGCACCAGCCGCTTCACCACCCAGCGGCGCGAGGCGGACGAGGTGAAGATCCTGTCCGGCGTGTTCGAGGGCGTGTCGACCGGCACCCCGATCCAGCTGATGATCGAGAACACGGACCAGCGGTCCAAGGATTACGGCGACATCGCCACCAGCTTCCGCCCCGGCCATGCCGACCTGGCCTATCATCTGAAATACGGGGTGCGCGATTATCGCGGTGGCGGTCGATCCTCGGCCCGCGAAACGGCGGCGCGGGTGGCGGCGGGCGGCGTGGCCCGCGCAGCGCTGGCGGCGCTGGTGCCGGACCTGCGGATCACCGGGCTGATGGTGCAGATGGGCCCGCACGCTATCGACCGGACCCGCGCCGATCTGGCCGAGGTGGAACGCAACCCCTTCTGGTGCCCTGATCCCGTCATGGCCGATCACTGGGCCCGGTATCTGGACGACCTGCGCAAGGCGCATGATTCCGTGGGCGCGGTGATCGAGGTCGTGGCCTCGGGCGTGCCGGCGGGATTGGGCGCGCCGATCTATGGCAAGCTGGACACGGACCTTGCGGCGGCGATGATGTCCATCAACGCCGTAAAGGCGGTGGAGATCGGCGAGGGCATGGCCGCCGCCACCCTGACCGGCCGCGAAAACGCGGACGAGATGCGGATGGGGACCGACGGCGCGCAGTTCCTGTCGAACCATGCGGGCGGCATCCTGGGCGGGATTTCTACCGGGCAGGACGTGGTGGTGCGCTTTGCGGTGAAGCCGACATCCTCGATCCTGACGCCGCGCCAGACGGTGAACCTGGCGGGGGATGAGGTGGATCTGGTCACCAAGGGCCGGCACGACCCGTGCGTCGGCATTCGCGCCGTTCCGGTGGGGGAGGCGATGATGGCCTGCGTCCTTCTGGACCATCTTCTGCGCGATCGCGGTCAGACGGGCGGGGTGCGGGGAACGGTTGGCCCGCGCGGGTGATCAGACAGGTGGACAAGGAATCACGGCGCGGACGGGGAACAAACACAGGGATGTGACGTTCTCATGTCAGACAGACCAAGGAGAGACTTCATGGCTGATTATCGCAACGACCGTGACCTTGACCGTACCCAACCCAAGACCGTTCGCGCGGAACGCTCGGGCAGTTCCATCTTCCTGATCGTGGCCGCCGTCATCGCTCTGCTGGCGATCCTGTGGTTCGCCTTCTCGGGCGGCGACGATGCGACGACGACGGCCCCGTCGGCCATGCAGGAAGCCCCTGCAACGGCTCCGGCCACGCCGAATGCGACCATGCCGGATGCGGCAGTCACCCCGAACGCCACCGATGGCGTCTCGCCGCAAGGCGGACCTGCGACGAACGCCCAGTAAGGGCTTAATAATGTGAAAGGGGCGGTCTTCGGACCGCCCTTTTTCTTAGGTCAGTTCGGCCAGAACGGCACGGGCGGCGGCGGCGGGATCGGCCGCCTGCCAGATCGGGCGCCCGACGACGATGTGGTCCACCCCGTCCACCATGGCCTGCGCGGGTGTCGCCACACGCTTCTGGTCGCCCAACGCCGCCCCTGCGGGTCGCACGCCGGGGGTCACGATCAGCTTGCCGCGCGCCTCGGGGAGAGCGCGGATCCGCGCCGCCTCCTGGGGCGAGGCGATGACGCCGTCCGCCCCGGCCGCCAGCGCGCGGGCCGCGCGTTCCACCGTGATCTCGGCCAAATCGCCGGGCCGGATCAGGTTCGCGTCCAGATCCGCACGGTCGAGAGAGGTCAGGATCGTCACCGCCAGGATCTTGGTGTCGGTCCCGGCCTTCCCCTCGGCCGCGGCGCGGACCACCTGCGGGTCGCCATGCACCGTCAGGAAGTCCAGCCCGTGCTGGGCGATGCCACGCACGGCGGCTTCCACCGTGGCGCCGATGTCGAACAGTTTCATGTCAAGGAACACGCGCTTGCCGCGTTCGTGCTTCAGTTCGTTCGCCAAGGCGAAACCGCCGCCGGTCAGCATGCCCAGCCCGATCTTGTAGAAGGACACCGCGTCCCCCAGACGGTCGGCCAGGGCCAGACCCTGCACGACGTTGGGCACATCAAGCGCTACGATAAGACGATCGTTGGACATGGAACACCTCTGGGCTTGGGACGGGCGAGGGGATGGGCTGATCCCGTTCATCTGTCAACGCTGAAAGCGTTGACAGCGCGGTGTCCCCGGTGATCCATGGGAAAAAAAGGCGAAGGCATGCAGATCACGATCACCCATGACCGGCCCGAAGGCCCCCGCTCCGGCCCGATTGTGGTGGGGTGGTTCCTGACCTCGGACAAGGGGGCGGTGCTGTTCGACCCGCCCGAACGGCTGGTGCAGCGCCCGCCAAATCGGGGGCACGCGAAGTCCGCCGCGCGGTGCCCGGCGGTGGTGCAGATGGAAAGCCGCTATTTCGTGGTGAAGTGCCCCTATGACCTGCATCTGGGCTTCGGGCGGGACGACAAGGGCAAGCCGCATCTGATCAACCGGCTGGGCGCGGCCAGCCCCGTCCGGTCCGGCAAGCTGAACGAGCTGCTGACCATCGTGAACGAGAATGAATGGCGGTTTCCGGATCGCCCGACCGTGCAGCTGACGTTGCCCTACTGTTTCATCGCGGATGAACTGGTGTATCTGAACCAGATCGGCACCTTCGCGCATTACCGCTCCGAACCGCTGCCGGGGACGATCTTCGGGGGGCGGTTTCCCATCGACATCTGGCCACGCCCGTTGATGTGGGCGTTCGAATGGCATGACACCGCCCGGGACATCGTCCTGAAGCGGGGGGAGCCGTTGTTTTATGTTCAGTTCGAGGGGGAGGGCCCCGACCGCCCGGTTCAGGTCGTGGAGGTCGAACGCACTGAGGAGCTGTCGGGGTATCTGGAGAAGATCTCGGGGGTGGTGAACTACGTCAACCAGACCTTCTCCCTCTTCAAGGCGGCGGAAGCGTTACGTCCGCCGGCCCTGGTCGTTACGAAGAAACGTTAGGCGGCCGTGTCGAAGCGCGGTGCCGTCACGCGGGCGGCGTAGAGGGATTTCGCGCTGTCCAGAAGGCGCTGGCGCAGGTTTTCCCCGTTCGACGGTTCCGCCGTGCGGATGTGGACCTCAAACGGAACGGGACGTCCCTCTTCCTTCACAAGAAGGGTGATCATCGCTTCGACCTGACCGAAGTCGCGGGCATAGCGGGCATGTTCAATCTCGGCAGACAAAATACGCATGGCAGTGTCCTTGGTCATTTCAGGGTGTCAACCACCTTTTTTGGATTTTGTTCCCGATCGGCGAAAACTGTTGCATTCACGCCGTGGTGAGGCGGGGCAGCATCTTGAAACCGTTACAAGGACTGCGCATTTTCCGGACAGAGACCCGCCAATGGGCGCGCCGCAACCGGGCGTCGACGGACGGGGGCTTTGTGAAAAGGAGAAGACAACCGATGAATTTGGAAAAGTTCACGGAGCGGTCGCGCGGATTTCTTCAGGCGGCCCAGACCATCGCGATGCGGGAAAGCCACCAGCGGCTTGCGCCCGAACATCTGCTGAAAGCCCTGATGGACGACGATCAGGGGCTGGCATCGAACCTGATCGCCCGGGCGGGCGGTGAACCGGCCCGCGTGGTTGAGGCGGTCGAAGCCTCCATCGGCAAGCTGCCGAAGGTGTCGGGTGACGCCCAGCCCTTCATGGACCCGGCACTCGTCCGCGTTCTGGACGAGGCCGAGAAGGTCGCCAAGAAAGCCGGTGACAGCTTCATCCCGGTGGAACGCGTGCTGACCGCGCTGGTTCTGGTGTCCTCCAAGGCCAAGGAGGCGCTGGTGGCGGGCGGCGTGTCGGCGCAGACCCTGAACAGCGCGATCAACGATATCCGCAAGGGCCGGACGGCCGATAGCGCGAGTGCCGAAGACAGCTTTGACGCGCTGAAGAAATACGCCCGCGACCTGACCGAGTCCGCGGAGCAGGGCAAGATCGACCCGATCATCGGCCGCGACGACGAGATCCGCCGCACGATGCAGGTGCTGAGCCGCCGCACCAAGAACAACCCCGTTCTGATCGGGGAGCCGGGCGTGGGCAAGACCGCCATCGCCGAAGGCCTCGCCCTGCGGATCGTGGACGGCGACGTGCCGGAATCCCTGCGCAACAAGCGTCTGATGGCGCTGGACATGGGCGCGCTGATCGCCGGTGCGAAGTATCGCGGTGAGTTCGAGGAGCGGCTGAAGGCTATCCTGAAGGAGATCGAAGGCGCCGCGGGCGAAATCATCCTGTTCATCGACGAAATGCACACGCTGGTCGGTGCCGGGAAGGCCGATGGCGCGATGGATGCCGCGAACCTGATCAAGCCTGCACTGGCGCGGGGTGAGTTGCATTGCGTCGGTGCCACCACGCTGGATGAATACCGCAAGTATGTTGAAAAGGATGCGGCCCTTGCCCGCCGGTTCCAGCCGGTGATGGTGGAGGAGCCGACCGTGGAGGACACCATCTCCATCCTCCGCGGGATCAAGGAGAAGTACGAGCTGCACCACGGGGTGCGGATCAGCGACTCTGCCCTGGTGGCGGCAGCGACGCTGTCGCATCGGTATATTACCGACCGATTCCTGCCGGACAAGGCGATCGACTTGGTGGACGAGGCCGCCTCCCGTCTGCGGATGGAGGTGGATTCGAAGCCGGAGGAACTCGACGCGCTGGATCGCCAGATCCTGCAGATGCAGATCGAGCAGGAGGCCCTGAAGAAGGAGGACGACGCCGCCAGCGTCGACCGTCTGGAACGGCTGGAAAAGGATCTGGGCGACCTGCGTGACCGCGCGGCGACCATGGCCGCCAAGTGGCAGGCTGAACGGGACAAGCTGCAAGCCTCGCGCAACACGCAGGAACAGCTGGACCGGGCGCGGGCCGAGCTGGACGTCGCCAAGCGGGAGGGCAACTTCGCCAAGGCGGGCGAGCTGCAATACGGCACCATCCCGGGGCTGGAGAAGCAGTTGGCTGAGGCTGAGGCGGGTGACGGGCTGATGGTGGAGGAAGCCGTCCGCCCCGAGCAGATCGCCGAGGTGGTGGAGCGCTGGACCGGCATCCCGACCAGCAAGATGCTGGAAGGCGAGCGTGAGAAGCTGTTGAAGATGGAGGACGAGCTGGGTCGCCGGGTCGTCGGTCAGCGTCAGGCGGTGACCGCCGTGGCCAATGCCGTTCGCCGTGCGCGGGCGGGCCTGAACGACGAAAACCGTCCCTTGGGCAGCTTCCTGTTCCTTGGACCGACCGGCGTCGGGAAGACGGAGCTGACGAAGGCCGTGGCGGAATACCTCTTCAACGACGATCAGGCGATGGTCCGCGTCGACATGTCGGAGTTCATGGAGAAGCACGCCGTCGCCCGTCTGATCGGCGCGCCCCCCGGCTATGTCGGCTATGACGAAGGCGGGGTGCTGACCGAGGCCGTCCGCCGCCGCCCCTATCAGGTCGTGCTGTTCGACGAGGTGGAGAAGGCGCATCCGGATGTGTTCAACGTTCTGCTGCAGGTTCTGGACGATGGCGTTCTGACCGACGGTCAGGGCCGCCGGGTGGACTTCAAGCAGACGCTGATCGTGCTGACCTCCAACCTTGGCGCGCATGCGCTGAGCGTTCTGCCGGACGGGGGCGATTCCACGGCGGCGCGGGCGGCGGTGATGGACGCGGTGCGCGGGCACTTCCGGCCCGAGTTCCTGAACCGTCTGGACGAGACGATCATCTTCGACCGTCTGGGCCGGGCCGACATGGGCGGCATCGTCGACATCCAGCTTCGCCGGCTGGAAGCGCGTCTGGCGCAGCGCAAGATCGTGCTGGATCTGGATCAGGCGGCCAAGGACTGGCTGGCGGATGAAGGCTACGATCCCGTCTTCGGCGCGCGTCCCCTGAAACGGGTGATCCAGCGCCACATTCAGGACCCGCTGGCCGAGATGATCCTGGCCGGTGACGTGGTGGACGGCGCCGTGATCCATGTCAGCGCGGGCCCCGAGGGGCTGATCATCGGCGACCGCGTCTCCTCCTCCCGCAGGGAGAAGCCGCTGGACGCGGTGGTGCACTAAACGCATGGGGCGCGGAGCGATCCGCGCCCTACGCATTTGTGAGGCGAATTTCCTTGGTCCTTGGCCATTTTCAGCCAACATCAGACAAAAGGGAGGACGCCCATGTTCCGCAATGATCTGAAATGGTCCGATGTGACCCCAAAGGCCCAGTTCCTGAACCGCCGGCAGATCATGGCGGGCGGGGTGGCGGGCGCGGCTGCCATGATGGCGCAGGGTGCCTTCGCCGCGGGCTACTCGACCTCGGAAAAACAGAACACGTTCGAAGAGATCACCAACTACAACAACTTCTACGAGTTCGGCCTGGACAAGACCGACCCGGCGCAGAACGCGGGACAGCTGACGGTCGATCCCTGGTCCGTCCAGATCGACGGGCTGGTGGATCGGCCGGGCACCTACGATCTGGCCGACGTCCTGAAGATGGGCCCGATCGAGGAGCGGATCTATCGGCTGCGCTGCGTGGAAGCGTGGTCGATGGTGATTCCATGGAATGGCTTCCAGCTGTCGCACCTCCTCAACAAGGTGGGGGTGCAGTCTGGCGCCCGCTATGTCGCCTTCCAGACCCTGCAGCGCCCGTCCGAGATGCCGGGCCAGCGTCAGGGCTTCCTCGACTGGCCCTATCGCGAAGGCCTGAGGCTGGACGAGGCGATGCATCCGCTGACCCTGATGGCCACGGGCCTGTATGGAGAGGAGTTGCCGAAGCAGAACGGCGCGCCGATCCGTCTGGTCGTTCCGTGGAAATACGGCTTCAAGTCGATCAAGAGCGTGGTGCGCATCAGCCTCGTGGCCGATCAGCCGGACACGACGTGGAAGCAGACCAACTATCGCGAATACGGCTTCTACGCCAACGTGAACCCGAACGTCAGCCATCCCCGCTGGTCTCAGGCGACCGAACGGCGGATCGGGGGCGGCCTGTTCAACAGCCGTCAGGACACGATCATGTTCAACGGCTACGGCGATCAGGTGGCCGGCCTTTACAAGGGGCAGGACCTGTCGAGGGATTACTGAGTGCAGGCCCTTCAGAATGCCTTGCGCCGTGTCCCGCCCTGGGCGGTCTATCTGCTGGGACTGATCCCGCTGGCCTGGCTGGTCACGCGCGGCGTGCTGGGCGATCTGGGCGTGGATCCCGTGCGAACGGTGGAACACGATCTGGGCCTGCGCGCGCTGCAATGGATCGTGGCGGGGCTGGCGATCAGCCCCTTGCGTTGGCTGACCGGGATCAACCTTGTCCGGTTCCGGCGGGCGGTGGGGTTGGTCGCGTTCTTCTATGCGATGCTGCACCTGTCGGCCTGGCTGTTTCTGGACATCCAGCTGAACTGGTCGCAGGCGTGGAGCGACATTCTCCGGCGGCCCTACATCACGATCGGGATGCTGGCGCTTCTTCTTCTGGTGCCACTGGCCGCGACCTCCAACAACCGGTCGATCCGGTGGCTGAAGGCGCGCTGGCAGAAGCTGCATCATCTTGTCTATGTGGCGGCGGTGGCGGGGGGGCTGCACTACCTTCTGGTGGGAAAGGTCTGGATCGGGGAGGCCCTGATCTACTTCACCGCCATCGTGATTCTGCTGGCGCTTCGGGCCACGCACCGGGCCTTCAGCTGGCCGTAAGCTACCACATAGTGTTCAGGACCGCTTCTTATACTACATGTGGTGCTGATTAACTTTTCTGCAGCCTGTCGCACGATTTTCGCATTTTCTCTCTTGCGGGTTCGTCTGAGTCTCCGTAGATACCGCCTCACCGAAGCGGAGACGCTTGGGACGGAAGGCGGCGGACGGGAACGGAAGCTTGTTGACTGTGGAA
>NZ_JAQMHV010000020.1 GCF_028307215.1 Falsirhodobacter sp. 20TX0035
CCCGTCCGCCGCCTTCCGTCCCAAGCGTCTCCGCTTCGGTGAGGCGGTATCTAGGCCCACACGCAAAAAGACGCAAGAGGAAAAAACACGACCGATGACGTTTTTATGTCGAAGCCAACAAACATTGATGTTTTTCGCGGCACATGACGAACGCCCGCACCGCTGGCCGTTTCCCGCCGCCCTCCCCTCCCCTGCCGAAGATGCCTTGATTCCTTCCGCCCGGTGGGGATTCTATCGCGCACACCCATAAGGACATTCCCATGACGCCCGATTCACGCAACGCCGCCAAGTCCGTCCTGTCTTCCGACCTCCGCATCAACGGCGACATCTTCTCGGAAGGTGCGGTAGAGATCCTCGGCACGGTCGAGGGGAACATCACGGCCCGCGCGCTGATGATCGGCGTGGACGGCACGCTGAACGGGATGGTCACGGCCGACGCGGTGGAGGTGAAGGGCACGCTGGAAGGCCGCGTCGCCTGCGTGAACCTGACCTTGCGCGCCCATGCCCGCGTGACCGCCGACGTGATCTACCAGACCGTGGTGATCGAGGATGGGGCGGCGCTGCAGGGCCGCTTCACCCTGGACAAGCCCTGATCCCGCCCGCGCGCCACCCCTCGGACGGCGCGCGGACTTCTTTCAAAGCTTGTAGATCGTCCGGAACTTCGCTTCGAGATAGCCCAGAAGCGGCTCCTCGTTCGGTTCAAACCCGCAGGCGTGACGGATGGTGTCGCGCGGACCGCGCAGGCCGCCGAACCGTTGCAGGTTCTCGCGCAGCCAGTCCAGCGCCTCGGCCGTCTGCCCCTGCGCCAGTTGCGCGTCCAGATCCGGCACGGCCTCACGCAGCGCCTGGTGCAGGCAGCCGGCATAGACGTTGCCCAGCGCATAGGTCGGGAAATAGCCGAACAGCCCCACCGCCCAGTGCACGTCCTGCAGCAACCCGTGTGAGGGCCGGTCCACCGCCACCCCGAAATCGCGCAGGAAGCGGGCGTTCCACGCCTCCTCCAGATCCTCGGCGTCCAGCGCGCCACGGATCAGGTCCCGCTCCAGATCAAAACGCATCATGATGTGCAGGTTGTAATGCACCTCGTCCGCTTCGGTCCGGATGAAGCCGGGGGCCACGCGGTTCACCGCCCCGTGGAAGGCGTCGGCATGGCCCAGACCCAGATCGCCGAACCGCTCCGTCATCTCGTTGAACAAGAAACCGGTGAAGGCGCGGCTGCGGCCCAGCTGGTTCTCGTAGATCCGGCTTTGGCTCTCATGCACGCCCATCGACACGCCGCCCCCCAGCGGGGTCAGCAGATAGTCCGGATCGATCCCCAGCTCGTAGCAGGCATGGCCCACCTCGTGGATGGTGGAATAGATGCAGTTGAAGGGGTCCGTCTCCACCACCCGGGTGGTGATCCGCGCGTCGTTGCCGGAACCGGAGCTGAAGGGATGCACCGCCAGATCCAGCCGACCGCGCGTGAAGTCGTAGCCGAAGGTCTTGGCCAGATCGCGCGCCAGACGCATCTGCGCCTCGGCGCCGAAATGACCCTCCAGCGGCTTCGGCTGATGCTCGGACCCCATCACCGCCTCGCGCAGCGCCACAAGGCGCGGGCGCATCCGGTCGAAGATGGCGCCGATCGTGTCGGCCGTCGCCTCGGGTTCGTAATCGTTCACCAGCGCGTCGTAAAGATCGCCGCCGCCCGCCAGCGCCGCCGCCTCCTCGCGCCGCAGCCGCACCACCTGCGACAGCGTGGGCAGGAACGCCGCCACGTCGTCCTTGGCGCGGGCGTCGGCCCATGTCCCCTGCGCGACCGAGGTGACGCGCGCGATCTCCTCGGCCAAACGGCCCGGAACCTTTGTGGCGCGTTCATAGCTGCGGCGGATCAGGCGCAGCTGGGCTTCCGCCTCCTCATCCTCGGCATCGGCCTGTGCCAGCCATTCGGCGATGCGCGGGTCGGTGCGGCGGGCGTGCAGGACGCCTTCCATCGCCGCCATCTCTTCGCCGCGCTGTTCCACCGCACCGCGCGGCATGACCGTTTCCTGGTCCCAGCCCAGCCGGCCGGCCACCTGGGCCAGCGCCTCGGTCTGACGCTGGAACGCCATCAGGTCCTTGTACGCGCTCATGCCGTGCCTCCGCGAAGGGATGTGACTTTGGGATACTGCGACAGATAGCGCGCGCGCAGGATCAGCACCCACAGAACGATCGCGCCGATCTGGTGGGTGATCGCCGGATGCAGGCTGGCCGCCGTCAGCACCGTGACGATGCCCAGCGCGACCTGCACCCAGATCATGCCGAACACCATATGGAACGCGGTTCGCGTGGCCTTGTGGACGGACTTGCGCCCGCGCAGCCAGACGACGATGCCGAAGACGAACACCAGATAGGCGACCATGCGGTGCACGAACTGCACAAGGCCGGGGTTCTCGAAGAACGCGCGCCACGCCGCGCCACCGTCAGGCACATAAAAGGCGTCGGCCGGGAAGAACGACCCGTTCATCAGCGGCCAGGTCGGGAAGCTGCGGCCCGCGTCGATCCCGGCCACCAGCGCGCCCAGCAGGATCTGCAGGAACACCAGATGCAGAAGGCCGGTGGACATCCCGAACTGCTTGGCCTCGCGCACGCGGCGGGCCTGCAGAAGCTGCCCTTCCGTCCGCCCCAGCAGCAGCGCGTACCATGTCAGGAAACCAAGGATGACGAAACCGATCCCCAGATGCGTCGCCAGCCGGTAGCTCGCGACCGAGGTCATGTCCCCTTCCAGCCCCGACGCCACCATCCACCAGCCGACCGCCCCCTGCAGCCCGCCCAGCACGCCGACCCACAGCAGCCGTTTCGTCCAGCCTGCGGGGATCTTGCCCGCGATCCAGAAGCCCAGGAAGCCCAGCGCCCAGACCAGCCCGATCACACGGCCCAGGAAGCGGTGCCCCCATTCCCACCAGTAGATCTGCTGGAACTGGCCCATCGTCATGCCTTCGTTGGTCAGGCGGTATTGCGGGCTTTGCTGGTAAAGGTCGAACTCCGACTGCCAGTCGGCGGCGTTCATGGGCGGGATCGCCCCCGTCACGGGCTTCCACTCGGTGATTGACAGCCCCGCGTCGGACAGGCGCGTCAGCCCGCCGATGACGATCATGACCGCCACCAGCGCGAACAGCACCATCAGCCAGATGCGGATCGCGCGGCGGGCGCCGCCGGTGCCGCGGTCGATCAACCCACCGGCCTGCGGGGCGGCGGGCGTCGCGCCCTCCCCCACCTCTTCGAAGATGCTGCGTTTCGCCATAACAGGGGCCCTTATCGTTGCGGGCTGACAGTAGTCCCCGCGCCCCCGCGGTTCAAGCTGACGGAATGCCCACGGGCAGCACGGTCGTGTGCTTGATCTCCTCCATCGACAGCAGGGCCGTCACGTTGTAGACCCGCACCTCGGAAATCAGCGCCTGGTAGAAGCGGTCATAGGCCCGCGCATTTTCCACCCGCACCTTCAGGATGTAGTCGATGTCGCCCGCCAGCCGGTGCGCTTCCAGCACCTCGGGGCGTTCCTGCAGGGCCTTCAGGAAGCGGCGCTGCCATTCGGCCTCATGCTCGGACGTGCGGATCAGAACGAAGAAGCAGGCTTCAAGACCCAGCGCCTCGGCGTCCAGAAGGGCGGTCTGGCGCAGGATGACGCCCGCCTCCTTCATGCGGCGGATGCGATTCCAGACAGGGGTCTTGGAGCTGCCGATCTTGCGCGCGATCTCGTCCAGCGACTGCGAGGCGTCCTGCTGAAGTTCCGCAAGGATCTTCCGATCCATTTCGTCCAGACGGGCAGCCATTCGCATCCTCCTTCAAAACGGGGAACCACGTTCCCTTCCCTGCCCTTATGCGAACAACTGTCCTTATCCGCAAGGGCGGATGGCGCGAGCAGCGGAGAATGCTCTATATCTGGGGGAAGATTTTCCCATCGGAGCGACGCCATGACCACCCAGCCCGCCCTGACCGCCCCCGGAACCGTGACCTTCGCAGGCGCGGGCCCCGGTTCGGCCGACCTGCTGACCATGGGCGCGTTCCGGGCCATGCAGGAGGCGGACGTGGTGATCCACGACCGGCTGGTGGGACAGGAGGTGCTGGACCTGATCCCCGCCCGCACGACGCGCGTGGATGTGGGCAAGGAAGGCTTCGGCCCTTCCACCCCGCAGGGGGCCATCAACGCGCTGATCGTGGGCCACGCCGGCACCGGCGCGCGGGTACTGCGCCTGAAGGGCGGCGACTGCGCCATCTTCGGCCGCCTGGATGAGGAGATCGAGGCGCTGGAACGCGCCGGCATCGCGTTCCACATCCTGCCCGGCCTCACCTCCGCCTCGGCCGCCGCGGCGGCGATCGGGCAAAGCCTGACGAAGCGCGGGCGCAATCGCGGCCTGCGCATCGTCACGGGCCATGACATGGACGGTTTCGCCGATCAGGACTGGAAAGGCCTCGCCCGGACGGGGGAGGTCGCCGCGATCTACATGGGCAAGAAAGCCAGCCGCTTCCTTCAGGGCCGCCTGATGATGCACGGCGCCTCCCCCGACACGCCGGTCACGTTGGTCGAAAACGCCTCTCGCCCCGACCAGCGGATCATCGAGGCGCGGCTGTCGACGCTGGCCGACTGCGCCGCGCGCCTGACCGGCCCCGCCATCCTTCTGTATGGCCTTGCCCCCCGCGCCGCCGCCCACACCCTGCCCCTAACCGACCAGAACGAGGCCACCGCATGAGCCGCAAATTCACGCCCAAGGTGGTGACCGCCAACGACCTGCTGATCGGCGACGTCGTCTACCTGACCGCCGACGACCAGTGGACCCGCGAACACGCGCAGGCCGAACTGATCGAGGACGAGGCCCACGCCCAGTTGCGCCTTCTGGACGGCGCGGGGCAGAAGAACATCGTCGTGGGCGTCTATCTGGCCGACGCCATCGCCGGTCCGAACGGGCCCGAGCCCACGCATTTCCGCGAGGTGTTCCGCACCCGCGGTCCGTCCAACTATGCCCACGGCAAGCAGGTCGGCGAACAGCCCGGCCCCCGCCAGCCCTAAGGAGGCCGCGATGTATTCCTATAACGAGTTCGACGAGGCCTTCGTGCGCGAGCGTGTGGCCCAGTTCTCCCAGCAGGTGGCGCGCCGCATCGACGGCAGCCTGACGGAGGACGAGTTCAAGCCGCTGCGCCTGATGAACGGCCTGTATCTGCAGCTGCACGCCTACATGCTGCGGGTGGCGATCCCCTACGGCACGATCAACCCCACCCAGATGCGCCAGTTGGCCCATATCGCGCAGACATGGGACAAGGGCTACGGCCACTTCACCACGCGCCAGAACATCCAGTTCAACTGGCCGCTGTTGAAGGACGTGCCCGCGATCCTGTCCGCACTGGCCGATGTGGGGATGCACGCGATCCAGACCTCCGGCAACACGATCCGCAACGTTACGGCCGACCATTTCGCCGGTGCGGCGGAGGATGAGATCGAGGATCCGCGCCCCTATGCCGAACTGCTGCGCCAGTGGTCCACCGACCATCCGGAGTTCCAGTTCCTGCCGCGCAAGTTCAAGATCGCCGTCACCGGCAGCCCCAACGACCGCGCCGTGGTGAAATCCCACGACATCGGCCTGCGCATGATCCGTCGCGGGTCCCAGGTCGGGTTCGAGGTGCTGGTGGGCGGCGGCCTTGGCCGCACGCCGATGATCGGACAGGTGGTGCGGGACTTCCTGCCCATCCCCGACCTGCTGCCCTACTGCGAGGCGATCGTGTCGGTCTACAACCTGCTGGGCCGCCGCGACAACAAGTACAAGGCGCGCGTGAAGATCACCGTGCACGAAAACGGGTTGGAGGAGATCCAGCGGCAAGTGGAGGCGCGCTTCGCCGAGATCCGCCCGACCTTCCACGGCCACGACCAGGCCTTGCTGGACGACATCCGCGCGGCCTTCGCGCCCCCCGCCTTCCGCAACGCGCCGACCGACGCGCATGACACCGCACTGGCCGATCCGGTCTACCGCGCCTGGGCCGACACCAACCTTGCCACCCACCGCAACGCCCAATACGCCATCGTCACGATCAGCCTGAAGAAGCATGGCGAAACCCCCGGCGACGCCACTGCCCACCAGATGCGCGTCATGGCCGACATCGCCGAACGCTTCGCGCATGGGGAACTGCGGATCAGCCACGAACAGAACGTGATCCTGCCGCATGTTCACAAGTCGGACCTGCCGATGGTGCACGCGATGCTGCAGCAGGCGGGCCTCGGCACGGCGAACGTGGGCCTCATCTCCGACATCATCGCCTGCCCCGGCATGGACTACTGCGCGCTGGCGACGGCCCGGTCCATTCCCGTGGCCCAGCAGATCGCGACCCGGTTCGAGGAGCTGAAGCTGGAACACGACGTGGGCCCGCTGAAGATCAAGATCTCGGGCTGCATCAACGCCTGCGGGCACCACCACGTGGGCCATATCGGGATCCTCGGCCTCGACCGTGCGGGGGTGGAGAACTACCAGATCACGCTGGGCGGCGACGGCACGGAAACCGCCGTCATCGGCGAACGCGCGGGTCCCGGTTTTGCCTATGACGAGATCGTGCCCGCGATCGAGCGTCTGGTCCGCGCCTATCTGGACGTCCGTTCCGAACCGTCGGAAACCTTCCTGCAGACTTACCGCCGTCTGGGCCTCGGCCCCTTCAAGGCCGCGCTTTATCCGGCGGAAGGAGCGCAGGATGCCGCTTGATCCCGGCCTGTCCCTGTCGGACCGCGCCGCGCACCTGAACGAGAGATACCGCAACCATGCGGCCATCTCGGTGATGGAGCTTGCGCTGCGCGATCACGACGTGGGGGAAACGGCGCTGGTGTCGTCGTTCGGGGCGGAGTCGGTGGTGCTCCTGCACATGGCGTCGGTTCTGGACGCGCATCTGCCGGTGCTGTTCATCGACACGCAGATGCTGTTTCCCGAAACGTTGGCCTATCAGGCGGAACTGGCCGACAAGCTGGGCCTGACCAACATCCAGACCATCCGCGCCGACGAGGCTGCGGTCGAGTTCGAGGACCCCGACGGCACGCTGCACCAGTTCAGCACCGACGCCTGCTGCGCCCTGCGCAAGACGGTGCCGCTGGAACGCGCCCTTTCCGGCTATGACGCCTGGATCACCGGCCGCAAGCGTTTCCAGGCCGGCACCCGCGCCGCGCTGGAGTTCTTCGAGCCCGATGGCGACACGCGCCTGAAGATCAACCCGCTGGCGATGTGGGGCCGCGAGGACATCGAGGATTACATCGTCAACAACCGCCTGCCGCGCCACCCGCTGGTGGCCAAGGGCTACCCCTCCATCGGCTGCGCGCCCTGCACCAGCCCCGTGAAACCGGGCGAGGATCCGCGCGCTGGCCGCTGGCGCGGCAGCAACAAGACCGAATGCGGCATCCATTTCATCAATGGAAAGCCCGTTCGCATCGAAAAGGACAACGCCGCATGACCGTCATCGTCACCGACACCGGCTTCAAGGCCGACGACCACAACGCCCCCATCGTCCCGCTGGCCGAGCTGACGGACGAAACCGCCGTGGACCTGGCGAACACGGACGATCCGGCGCAGCTTCAGGGCCGGCTGGACGACCTGCGCCTGATCCGCATCGCGTTTCCGTCCTCGGCCGACGGGCGGGGCTTCACGCAGGCCGCGCGCCTGCGGCGCATGGGCTACACCGGCCGGCTGCGGGCGCAGGGGCATGTGATCGCCGACCAGTACGCCATGGCCCGCCGGGCGGGCTTCGACGAGGTGGAAATCTCGGACGAGCTGGCCGCCCGCCAGCCCGAGGACCAGTGGCGCTTCCGCGCGGACTGGCGCGCCCACGACTATCAGGCGCGGCTGAAGGCTTGAGGTTTCCCCTCGCCTGCCGCACCCTAGGGAAAGGATAAGGAATGACCGACACCATGACCATCAACCCCGTCAAAGAACTCAGCCCGGCGCAGCCCGACCCGAACGCCCAGACGGTGACGTCGGTCCGGCACTGGACCGACTCGCTGTTCTCGTTCCGGGTGACGCGGCCGCAGACCCTGCGCTTCCGGTCGGGTGAATTCGTGATGATCGGCCTGCCCGGCGACAACGGCAAGCCGATCATGCGCGCCTATTCCATCGCCTCGCCCAACTGGGACGAGGAGCTGGAGTTCTATTCGATCAAGGTGCCGGACGGCCCGCTGACCTCCCGCCTGCAGAACATCAAGGAAGGCGACCAGATCATCCTGCGGCCCAAGCCCGTGGGCACGCTGGTCCATGACGCGCTGATCCCCGGCAAGCGGGTCTGGTTCCTGGCCACCGGCACGGGCTTCGCCCCCTTTGCAAGCCTGATGCGCGACCCCGAGACGTACGAGAAGTTCGACGAGGTCATCATGATGCACACCTGCCGCACGTCCGAGGAACTGACCTATGGCCGCGAACTGGTGGAATCGCTGGAAACGGACGAACTGCTGGGCGAACTGGTGGCAGGCAAGCTGAAATACTATCCCACCACCACCCGTGAGGAGTCGCCCCTGATGGGGCGGATCACGGACAACCTGTCCTCGGGCAAGGTCTTCGCCGATCTGGGGCTGGAGCCGATGAACCCTGCCACCGACCGCGCGATGGTCTGCGGCTCGCTCGCCTTCAACCAGGACGTGATGAAGGTTCTGGAAGGTTACGGCCTGCACGAAGGGGCCAATTCCGAACCCCGCGAATACGTGGTGGAAAAGGCCTTCGTGGGCGAAGGGGTTTAAAGCCCCAGCGCCTGCCGGACCGAGGCGAGGGCCGCTTCCAGCGTTTCGGGCGTCTGTTCGGCGGCGCCCAGCGCGTTCTGCAGCGTCAGCTTCGTCGCCTCGGGCAGGTTCTGCGCGTCGATGTAGGACCGGGCGCGTTCCGGATCGTAGTTCTCCACGCTGAAGATGTCGGCGGGCGACAGGCCCGCCAGGGCTTGCGCCGCCGCCTGAGTGGCCGCCTGCGCCGCCTGCTGGGCCCGGTCCGCGGCTGCCGCAGCGCTTTCCGCCGCGGCCGTGGCCTTCGCGGACTCGGCCGCATTCTCCAGAGCCGATTGCGCTTCGGCCGAAGCGTTGGACGCGGCGGCGGTCGCGGCGTCGGCCGCGGCCGAAGCGGTGTTCGCGGCCTCCTCCGGATCGCCCGCCTCTTCCGCGGCCATGCGCGCCATTTCCGCCGCATCCTCCGCCTCGGCCTGCGCTTCCTGTGCGGCGACCGCCTTCTGGGCCGCTTCCGCCGCCTCTCTCTCTCCGGGCAGATAGACGAACTGGTGATAGCCCACGGCCGCCAGAACGATCACGATCGCCGCGATGAGAATGGATTTGAGCATGCATGTCTCCTTGGATGTCGTTCCGTCAACGAACCCGGCGCGATTCGCGTTCCCGCCGGCGAAATCCGGTTGAACACGGGCGGGGGAGAGCTTACTTTATTCTCGATTCAAATCTCCGAAGGACCTCCACCATAGCCCGCAGACCCCACAACGCCCCGCCGCAACGTGACACCGGACCCCGTACCAACGAACGGATCCGCTCGCCCGAAATCCGCCTCATCGGCGCGGACGGCGAGAATGTCGGTGTGGTCACCCCCGCGCGCGCCATGGCCATGGCGGAAGAGGCTGGTCTCGACCTCGTCGAGATCTCGCCCAATGCGGAACCGCCGGTCTGCAAGATCATGGACTTCGGCAAGTTCAAGTACGAGCAGCAGAAGCGTGAGGCCGAGGCCCGCAAGAAGCAGCACATCATCGAGATCAAGGAAGTGAAGTTCCGTCCCGGCACGGACACGCACGACTATGACGTGAAGATGCGCTCGGTCCTGAAGTTCCTAGGCGAAGGCGACAAGGTGAAGGTCACCCTGCGCTTCCGCGGCCGCGAGATGGCCCACCAGGATCTGGGTCTGGCCCTGCTGAACCGCGTCGCCGGCGACGTGAACGAGGCGGAAGCGGGCAAGATCGAATCCATGCCCAAGCTGGAAGGCCGCCAGATGGTCATGATGATCGGCCCGGCGAAGTAAGACGAAAGGCGCGGTGTTTCGCGCCTTTTTTCATTCGTCCGGAAGGCGCGGGAAACCGGGCCTTTTCCTATTGATCCGGACGGCGCGCCAGATCCCGCAGTTCGGCCGTCCGCGCTTCGGTCATCCGCGTCCGGCACTGCGCCTCCACCATCGGCTGCAGGGATCCCCCGGCATAGCTCCACGCCTCGGCCGCGCAGCCCTTGTCGCGCAGGGTGATCCAGCCCTTCTGCGCCGCGCGCAACGCCTCGGCCGCGCCCTGCCGGTCCGCGGCCAGCCCGTCATCCACCGCGTGCATCCGTCCCATCGCCGGCACCCAGGCCTCGTTCAGCGCCTTGTCCGCCGCCTCCAGCGCGATCCCGGCACAGCGCGTCATCTCGCCCTGCGTGGTCGCCTGATCGCAGTCCTGCGCCATGGCCGCCGCCGGCAGCATCGCCAGCACGAATGCCCGAAAGATCATCACGTCGTCTCCCTTGTGGTGGCTCAATGGTATGACTAGGCCCGCGGGGGGCAAGTCCTGCTGGAAAAGCCGGCGGCAATCGGCTAGCGCTGCGGCATGACCCAGACCCTTACGCTTCGTCGTCCCGATGACTGGCACCTGCACCTGCGCGACGGCGCGATGCTGAAGGCCGTCTTGCCCGAGACCGCACGCCATTTCGCGCGCGCGATCATCATGCCCAACCTCGTGCCGCCGGTGGTCACCGCCGCCGACGCCACCGCCTATCGCGACCGTATCCTTGCGGCCCTGCCCGAAGGCATGGCGTTCGAGCCGCTGATGACCCTGTACTTGACGGAACACACCGATCCGGCCGACCTGCGCGCGGCGGCGGAAAGCGGTCTGGTCAAGGCGGTGAAGCTGTATCCTGCGGGCGCCACCACCAACTCCCACGGCGGGGTGCGCGATTTGGACAAGGTCCGCCCCGTGCTGGAGACGATGGCCGAACTGGGCCTGCCCTTGTGCATCCATGGCGAGGTCACGACGCCCGAGGTCGACATCTTCGACCGCGAGGCCGTGTTCATCGACACCGTGCTGGACCCGCTGCGCCGCGCCACCCCCGGCCTGCGCGTGGTGATGGAGCATATCACGACCGAACAGGGCGTGGCCTACGCCCGTGCCAGCGGACCGGATCTGGCCGCGACGATCACGACGCACCACCTGGTCATCAACCGCAACCACATCCTCGTGGGCGGGATCAAGCCGCACTACTACTGCCTGCCCGTGGCGAAGCGCGAACAGCACCGCCTGGCCCTGCGCGAGGCGGCCACCAGCGGCGACGCGCGCTTCTTCCTCGGCACCGATTCGGCGCCGCACATGGACGCGCTGAAGGAACATGCCTGCGGCTGCGCCGGCTGCTTCACAGCCACCAACACCCTGTCGATCCTCGCCGAGGTGTTCGAGCAGGAGAACGCCCTGGACCGGCTGGAGGCGTTCACCTCCCTCAACGGGCCGGCCTTCTACCGGCTGCCGGTGAACGATGGCACGATTACCCTGACCAAGGGCAATCCCGTGGCCTATCCCGACAAGATCGACACGGGCGAGGGTCATGTCACCGTCTTCGATCCGGGCTTCCCGCTGCACTGGCGCGTCGCCTGATCCCCTCGCCATTCTGCCCAACCGGGGTCGGGACGTTCCCGGCCCCTTTCTTCAAGGAGCCGCCATGATCCCCACGTCCTTCCCGCCGCGCGAAGAGATCGCCCGCCTGACTGCCCGCATGCTGCTGGAGATCAAGGCCGTCCACTTCAACGCCGAAACGCCCTTCACGCTGGCCTCGGGCCTCCCCTCCCCCACCTATATCGACTGCCGCAAGCTCATCTCCTATCCGCGCATCCGCTCCACCCTGATGGACTTCCTGACCGTCACGGTGATGCGCGACGCGGGGTTCGAGGCGTTCGACAACATCGCGGGCGGTGAAACGGCAGGCATCCCCTTCGCCGCGCTGGTCGCCGAACGCATGGCCTTGCCCATGACCTATGTGCGCAAGAAGCCCAAGGGCTATGGCCGCAACGCCCGGATCGAAGGCGCGATGTCCGAAGGCCAGCGCGTGCTTCTGGTGGAGGATCTGACCACCGACGGCGGATCGAAGCTGTCCTTCGTGGACGCGATTCGGGAAACGGGGGCGACCTGCGCCCACACCGCCGTCATCTTCTATTACGGCATCTTCCCGGAAACGACGCAGCGGCTGGCCGATCACGGCGTGACGCTGCATCACCTGTGCACCTGGTGGGACGTGCTGGCCGAAGCCCGCAGCATGGGCACCTTCGACGACGCTACCTTGGCCGAGGTGGAGGCTTTCCTGACCGCGCCCCGCCTGTGGCAGGACGCCCGCAAGGCCTGATCTCGAACCCGGGGCGGCGCATTAGCCTTTGCGCCGCCCCACCGCTTCGCGCTATGAAGGAGGTTCCCCAAAAGCGCGATGTCCGATGAACGAGATTACCCAATTCCGCCCGAACACCCCCGGCGAAACGGACGCCCTGCCCCATAACATCGAGGCGGAACAGCAGCTTCTGGGCGCGATCCTGACCAACAACGACGTGTATGACCGTGTGGCATCCCTATGCCGGGCCGACCACTTCTACGACCCCGTGCACGCCCGCATCTTCGAGGTGGCCGCGGCGCGCATCCAGAAGAACGCCCTCGCCTCCCCCGTGACGCTGAAGGCGTTTCTTGAGGATGATCCGGGCCTGCGCGAACTGGGGGGGCCCGCCTATCTGGCGCGTCTGGCCGGGGCCGCCATCTCGGCCTTCGCGGCGCGCGATTACGCGCAGATGATCTACGATCTGGCCGTGCGGCGCGAGCTGATCGGGCTGGGCCGCGACATCTCGGCCCGTGCGGCGAAGGTGGACGTCGCCTCCGAACCCAAGGAACAGATCGTGGAGGCCGAGCAGCGCCTTTACAAGCTGGGCGAACAGGGCGTGGCGGAACGGGGCTTCCAGTCCTTCCTGAAGGCCGTGACCGACGCCGTGAACGTGGCCAACGCCGCCTATCAGCGCGACGGCGGGCTGGCCGGCATCTCCACGGGCCTTGTCGATCTGGACAAGAAGCTGGGCGGGCTGCACCCGTCCGACCTTCTGATCCTGGCCGGTCGTCCCTCGATGGGGAAGACCTCGCTTGCGACCAACATCGCCTTCAACATCGCCAAGGCTTACAAGCGCGGCATCACCCATGACGGCACCGAAGGCGCGGTGGAAGGCGGCATCGTCGGCTTCTTCTCTCTGGAGATGTCGGCCGAACAGCTGGCCGCCCGGATCCTGTCCGAAGCGTCGGAGGTCCCGTCCGAGCAGATCCGCCGCGGCGACATGACCGAATCCGAATTCCGCCGTTTCGTGGAGGCCGCCAAGGCGCTGGAAGCCTGCCCGCTTTACATCGACGACACGCCCGCCCTGCCGATCTCTCAGGTCGCGGCGCGCTGCCGCCGCCTGAAGCGGACGCATGGGTTGGACGTGTTGATGGTGGACTACCTGCAGCTTCTGAAGGGATCGTCGAAGGAATCCCGCGTGCAGGAGGTGTCGGAGATCACCCAAGGCCTGAAGGCCATCGCCAAGGAACTGAACATCCCCGTGATCGCCCTGTCGCAGCTGTCGCGCCAAGTCGAATCGCGCGAGGACAAGCGCCCGCAGCTGTCGGACCTGCGCGAGTCCGGCTCCATCGAGCAGGACGCGGACGTGGTGATGTTCGTCTACCGCGACGAATACTACAAGGAACGGGAAAAGCCGGGCGACCATGATCTGGAGGCCATGGCCAAGTGGCAGCAGGTGATGGAACAGGTGCACGGCAAGGCTGAATGCATCATCGGCAAGCAACGTCACGGGCCGATCGGCACGGTGGAGCTGTCCTTCGAAGGCCGCTTCACCCGCTTCGGCAACCTCGTGAAGCCCTGGCAGCAGGGCAGCGATTTCTGAAGGCGCTTGCCTGTCCGGGAATGGGTCCGCGGGCACGTGCCAAGGCACGGTCGGATTACCCCATACGGTTTACCGCTGGACAGCGTCCATAGGCGCAAGAAGCCCGCGACTCCAAGGTGAAGGTCGGGCAGCACCCGCGATATCGCGCGCACCGGCCCACTGGGCTTGAGATAAGGTCACGCGGCGCGGGTAATAGCAGGCGCACTGGTCAGACGACACGAGCCAACCGGTAGGTCAGGCAGCGCCCGCAATTTGTTCTCGGGCGGGGCGGCCAACAGGCCACGCTGTCCGAATGGCGCGTCGCCTTCGATTCGCATCCGGCGGACCCTTGCGAAGTTCCGTCGACAACAAGGAATGCACGACCTCCCTCGCACACGTGTCTAAGGCACGCGAGCCCACTGAAGGGTCCGTAATGCCCGCGACCCGTCGGCGGGCCGGGCTCAGCGGCGAACGGGCCGTGCGCTGGCCGCGCGGAAGGACTGCATCACCTCGCCCTCCGGATGCTCCATCGCCATCTTCAGCAGGGCGAAGCGGACATGTGCCAGCTCCTCGTAGTAGGAGATGAAGGCAAGGTTCACCGCCGCCCCCGTGGCCGCCCCCAGCAGGGGCACCGTTTGCGCCGCCAGCTTCTGGCTCAGCACCGCCGCCAGCCGGGGCGCGACCGAGGCGATCAGCCCCTGCGCCCCCGCCCCCGTCAGCGCCACGCGCGAGGCGAGGAAGGCGGTGTTCGTGCCCTCGTCCTCCTCGAACGGGGTGCCGGAGCCGAAGACGCGCAGGCATTCCAGCCGGACCGCCTCCTCCTTCGGATCGAACCCGTGTTCGGCGGCGACCTTCTGGATCGCGGCGAAGAAGATGGACACGGTGGCAGGCAGTTCCACGATCGAACTCGCCATGCCGCCGAATCCGCCGAGGCCACCGGACATCACGGCGGCCACCTTGTGCCCGTGCTTGCCGACGCTTGGCAGGCGCGAGCCGTGCGCGGCCGAGGCGACGCCATAGCAGCGGCGCAGCGCGAAGGCCGTCGCCTCCTCGATCCGGATGCGGATGGGGGACGGGATGCGGTCCATCAAGCCTTCGGCCCGGTGCCCGGCGAAGGAGATGACCTTCATCAGCGGTCCGCCCGCCTTTTCGGCACGGCGCGCAAGGGCCGCAATCTCGGCCTCGGTTTCAGGGGAAAGCGGCGTCAGAACGGGCGTTTGCGGCATGGGCACCTCCATCCCCGCAAAGGTAGGGGGCGACGGGCCGCGCACAAGTCATTCCGCGACCGTCAACCCGCGGCCGCCCAGCATCAGGCGGTTTTGCCGCACCGGCGCGAAGACCAGATCGCCGTCCAGCACATCGGCAATCTCCCTCTCCGACACCCAGACGTCCGGCACCACATCGCGCCGCTCCACCCCTTCCGGCCCTTGCACGAGCCCGATCGTGCCGGTGGTAGAGAGCACGAGTGCCTGATCGCCGGGAATGTCCGGAAGGAACGGGCCGATGACCATCACGCAGCCAGGCCGCCCGTCGGGCAGACGGGTGTTGCAGCTTTCCGTCAGGTTTTCGCGCAGGTGGTCCGGAAGGGCGGCCAGAAGGCGATCGCGCGCCACCGTCTGGTCGGCCGGCCGCACCGCCAGAATCTCCTCCAGCGGGCGCAGGACCGGAGATGCGGGGATCAGCTCCCCCAGTTCCGCACGCGCCGCCTTTCCCGCATGCCCCCACTGATCGAAGGGCACATTCTCCGGCGCCTCCACCCGCCCGGCCCGGATGCGATCCGCTTGATCCTGCGCGGCGATGTGTTGGGCGTCCAGAAGCGGCGTCTGCCAGACCGCGGCCAGCAGCACCAACCCGCCGGCCAGCCAGACGTTGCCGCGCCGGATGGCGTTCATCCAGCCCCGCCGCGGCACCGCCACCAGATAGACCAGCCCGTAGACCAGCCCCACCCCCCCCGCCACCACGGAGGCGACTCGGGAGGGGGTCCAGCCATAATCCCCCACGCGCACCGCGATCGCCCACAAGGCCAGCGCCGCCGGAACCGGCAGGATCGCGGCCAGCGCCCGCGCGCTCCACACCGTCAGAGGAAGCTGGACGGCATGCGCATCGTCCCGGTCCACCGCCACGGTTACCAGGGTGGCGATGGCCGCGCAGATCCCCAGCAACGTGCCCGCCGCCGAAAAGCCGCCGAACAACCCTGACACCCCCCGCAGGGGCAGCGCGATGATGAAGACCGCCACCACCACCAGCACGACCGGAATCAGCAACCGCATCAGACGCAGGATCAGGAACGGGGTCACGTAATCCGACAGCTCGTCCGCCACCGCGATGGCCAGTCCGAAGGCCACGCCCGTCAGCACCATCCAAGCGCCGGGATGGTCGATCAGCTGCCCGATCCATTGAACCCCCACGATCGACAGAAGCGAGTCCGACAGGAACACCACCGCCCAGAAAATGCCCGTAAACAGCGCCGCCGCGATGAAGCGTACGACGATGCCCCAGCTGTGGTGGAACAGCTGCACGTAATCACGCCCGCCCCCCGCGATGCAGAAGGGCAGCGGCACCAGCACCAGAACAAGAAATGCCACGACCCCAAAGGAGCCATGCATGTCGCTGGACAAGTCGAACCGCAACGACATCGCCACCAGCAGCGCCGAGGCGACCGCCGCCACCCCGGCGGCGCGCAAGGCGGCGCGTCCCAGCGACAAGGGCCCCGCCATGGCCAAAAGCCCCGTGAAGAAGGCGCAGGTGAAGGCGATCAGGGCCAGCATCGGACGGTCCGGCAGGACCATGTCCCCCGCCATCCGGTAGATCGCCCAAAGCCCCGTTCCGGCCAGCCCGCCGATCAGGGCCATCACGGCCCGCCATGTCATCGCCTGTGTCCTCATCCTTCCGTTCTGCGCGAGGTTGCGGGTCCGGACAAGCCCCCGCCCTTGCGAAACCGCCCCCTGCGCGCTACACCGCAGGGCAACGAAAAATCCCGGAGCCTTTCCATGTCGATCGACATCGAGACCGCCCGCAAGGTGGCGCATCTGGCCCGCATCCGCGTGGACGAAAGCGACCTGCCTGCGCTGGCCGGCGAACTCAGCAACATCCTGTCCTTCATGGAACAGCTGAACGAAGTCGACGTGGAGGGGGTGGAGCCGATGACCTCGGTCACGCCGATGCGGCTGAAGCGCCGCGCCGACGTGGTGACCGACGGCGACATGGCCGACAAGATCCTGAAAAACGCCCCCGACGCCCGCGAGGGTTTCTTTGCCGTGCCGAAGGTGGTGGAATGACCGCGAACACCCTGACGATCGCCGCCGCCCGCGACGCGCTGAAAAAGCGCGAGATCACGGCGGTCGAACTGACCGAAACCTGCCTTGCCGCGGTGGACGCCGCCGACGCGCTGAACGCCTATGTCCACAAGACGCCCGAGATCGCGCTGGAACAGGCCCGCGCCGCCGACGCGCGTCTGGCGGCGGGCGACGCGCCGTCGCTGTGCGGCATCCCGCTGGGCATCAAGGACCTGTTCTGCACGAAAGGCGTGCCTTCGCAGGCGGCGTCGAACATCCTGAAGGGGTTCAGGCCGGAATACGAATCCACCGTCACGGCCAAGCTGTTCGACGCGGGCGCCGTCATGCTCGGCAAGCTGAACATGGATGAATTCGCCATGGGTTCGTCCAACGAGACGTCGTGCTACGGTCCCACGGTCAACCCGTGGAAGGTGGACGAGGTCAAGCGGACGGCCGGCGGATCCTCGGGCGGTTCGGCGGCGGCGGTCGCGGCCGACCTGTGCCTTGCGGCCACGGGCACGGACACCGGTGGGTCGATCCGCCAGCCCGCGGCCTTTACCGGCATCGTCGGCATCAAGCCGACCTATGGCCGCGTGTCGCGCTGGGGCACAATCGCCTACGCCTCCAGCCTGGACCAGGCGGGCCCGATGACAAAATCCGTCCGGGACGCCGCGATCTTCCTGCAGGCCATCGCCGGGCACGACGCCAAGGATTCGACCTGCGCCGACCTGCCCGTCCCGGATTTCGAGGCGGCTCTGACCGGCGACATCCGCGGCAAGAAGATCGGCATCCCGCGCGAATACCGCATGGACGGCATGTCGGCCGAGATCGACGCCCTGTGGACCCGCGGCACCGAGATGCTGCGCGACGCCGGGGCCGAGATCGTGGACATCTCCCTGCCCCACACGAAATACGCCCTGCCCGCCTACTACGTCATCGCGCCGGCCGAGGCTTCGTCGAACCTCGCCCGCTATGACGGTGTGCGCTATGGCCACCGCGCGGCGCTGGAGGCGGGCGACGGCATCGTCGACATGTATGAAAAGACCCGGGCCGAAGGCTTCGGGAAAGAGGTGCAGCGCCGCGTGATGGTGGGCACCTACGTCCTGTCGGCGGGCTTCTACGACGCCTATTACAACCGCGCGCGCAAGGTTCGCGCCCTGATCAAGCGCGACTTCGAGATGGTGTTCGCCGAAGGCGTGGACGCGATCCTGACGCCCGCCACCCCGACGGCGGCCTTCGGTCTGGGTGCCATGGTCAGTGCCGACCCGGTGGAGATGTATCTGAACGACGTCTTCACCGTCACGCTGAACCTTGCGGGCCTTCCGGGCGTTTCGGTTCCTGTGGGGCTGGACGCCAAGGGCCTGCCGCTGGGGCTGCAACTGATCGGTCGGCCGTGGGACGAAGCCGGCCTTCTCAATCACGCCTATGTGTTGGAGCGGGCGGCGGGCTTCGTGGCGAAGCCCAACAAATGGTGGTAAGGGCGCTTCGGTGATGGTCAGAGGGCGGACAATGGTGCGGATTTCTTCGATGTTGCTGGGCGCGCTAGCCCTCGCCGGATGCGCGTCGCAGGCGCCCGACAGCTATCAGGCCTATATGCGCAACCAATCGGGCGGCACCGGTGGCTATGCCCAGGGCCCGGCTGCGGCCCCGGCTCCGCAAGGATTCACGACCGAAGGCGCGCTGGACGCCATCAATTCGGCCGGCTCCACCCCTTCTGCGGCGGCCGCCCCTCTGCCTTATGGCGAACGCCCGCGCGGTAACGCCCCCACCAACATCCGGCCCGAGATCGGCGAGATGGCGGGCGTGGCGGGCCATACCGGCATCTCGAACGAGAATAGCTTCGAAGCAGTGTCGGCCCAGCGGTCGATCGCCGAGGATGCGGCCGTGATCGCGCAGAACCGGTCGCAATACGTGCAGGTGCAGCCCACGGCCGTGCCTTCGCGCCCCAACGACAACACGCCGAACATCGTGTCCTACGCGCTGCAGCAAAATCACGCGCGCGGGCAGCAGATGTATGGCCGGTCGTCGGTCCGGTTCAGCAACGCGCAGCAGCAATGCGCGCAATACCTGTCGGCCGATCTGGCACAGGAAGCCTTCCTCGCCTCGGGCGGGCCGCAGCGCGACCGCAACAACCTCGATCCCGATGGCGACGGCTATGCCTGCGCCTGGGACCCGGCCCCCTTCCGCGCCGCAGCCGCACGCTGAGCCTGTCGCCCAATCACGGCCCGCGCCGCGACGGCGCGCGGCCCGAGCTGATCGTCCTCCACTACACCGCCATGGCCACCTGCGAGGCCGCGCGCCAGCGCCTGTGCGATCCGGTGGCCGAAGTCTCGGCGCACTGGCTGATCTCCGAATCCGGTGAAACCATCGCCCTGGTGGACGAGGACTGCCGCGCTTGGCACGCCGGCGCGGGGGTCTGGCAGGGGCATGATGACGTCAACTCCCGCTCCATCGGGATCGAACTCGCGAATGACGGTGCCTCCCCCTTTCCCGACCCGCAGATGAGGGCGCTGGAAGACCTGCTACGCGGCATCATGGACCGCTGGCAGATCGGGCCGCAGGGCGTCATCGCCCATTCCGACATGGCGCCCGACCGCAAGACCGATCCCGGGCCCCGCTTCGACTGGCGGCGGCTCGCGCGGCAGGGCCTGTCCGTCTGGCCCGCCCCCGCCGCCCCCGGTGATTTCGAAGCGGCGGCGCAGGCGTTCGGCTATGCCCCCTCCCCCGCCCTGCTGGGGGCTTTCCGGCTGCGGTTCCGCCCTTGGGCCACCGGACCCTTGGACGACACCGACCGCGCCCTTGCGGCGGGCCTTGACGCGGGCGCACGGGCCACGTAACCCCGCCATTGCGCGGATGGCCGGATGACCGCGGGGGGCAACCTTCGAGGAAAGTCCGGACTCCATGAGGCAAGGGTGCCGGGTAACGCCCGGCCGGGGCAACCCGAGGGAAAGCGCCACAGAGAAGAGTCTGCCACGACCGCCAGAGGTTTCGCCCTGTGGCACCGGTGCGTGGCGATGGTGAAACGGTGGGGTAAGAGCCCACCGCGGACCTGGCAACAGGGACGGCACGGCAAGCCCCACCCGGAGCAATGCCGAATAGGGACCTCGCGCCTGTAAGGTCCGCGCGCAAGCGGAGACCACAGGCAGGGACGCTTCAGCCCAGAGGTCCGGGTTGGCAGCTAGATCCCGCCGGCAACGGCGGGACCAGAGGAATGGTCATCGAAGGGAGGCAACTTCCGGAACAGAATCCGGCTTACAGGCCATCCGCGCAATCAGACGGCCATCGACAGCATCCACAGCGCCATCAGCACCATGATGACGTTTTCGGTCAGCGACACGAAGCCCAGGGGCACGTTGCTGTTGCCGCCCACGCAGGCGCATTTCAGCTCCCGCTTCTCCACGTACACGGCCTGGAAGACGGACACGGCGCCGATGATGCCGATGAACAGCGCGACCGGGATCGACACCCAGTTCAACACGCCGGTGATCATCAGAAGGCCCGCCGCCGTTTCCGCGAAGGGATAGACATAGCCGTAGCCCACCCACCGCTTGGCCAGCAGGTCGTAGTTCAGGAACATGGTGGAGAAGCTTTCGATATCCTGAAGCTTCTGCAGGCCCAGAAGGCACATGGCGAAGGGAATGGCCCACATCAGCCACGAGGAGAAGCTCAGATCCCCCACGACCCAGCGGGCGGCCAGCGCCATCAGGCCCGCGACGGCAAAGATCGCCAGCACGGGCGTGTAGGTCAGTTGGTCCTTGGAACGGACGGGATCGCCGAAGAAGGCCCGCAGGTCGGTGTGCCCGCCCACGCGGTCATCGCCGATGAAGGTCTGGGGTGTGGTCTTCACGCCGTGCTTTGCCTTGAAGGCGTCCACCTCCTCGCGCGTGGTCAGGTGATGATCCTCCACCACATAGCCGTTCCGCTCCAGCAGCGCCTTGGACTTCAGGCCGAAGGGACAGGTGTGCCCCGGCATGACCATCCGGTACAGCACCGCCTTGCGTTTCGATTCGCCGCCCATTCCCCAACTTGCCGTCATGCCACTGATCCTTTCCGTTCCCCTTCGAATGTAAGGATCGAACGCCCGCGTTCCAGCCCAAGTTTTCCATGGGGCTGTGACCGATTGCCCGTTGACTCTGCCACCTGTGAGGGTAAAAGGCGGCTTCAAGGATTTGACCGGGGGACGCGTTCCGTTTCCCCCGACGCTGTGGAGACGATTATGGCGAAGCCGACGACGATCAAGATCCGTCTGAACTCGACGGCGGGCACCGGGCACTTCTATGTGACCAAGAAGAACGCCCGCACCATGACCGAGAAGATGACGGTCCGCAAATACGACCCCGTCAAGCGGGAGCATGTCGAATACAAGGAAGGCAAGATCAAGTAAGATCTGCCGAACCTTTCGATACGGATAAAACCTCGGGTGCAAGCCCGGGGTTTTATCTTGTCTGCCGCAAGTACTCCGCTGCGTGGAGGGCGGCCTTCCCTCAGGAGAAGATCGACGTGGGTGACGCCCAGATACCATGAAAAAGGGCCGGTCTTTCGACCGGCCCCTTTCACATCGATGTCCGCAAGCTCACTCGCGGTTGCCCATGAACTGCAGCAGGAACATGAACAGGTTGATGAAGTCCAAGTACAGGGTCAGCGCGCCCAGGATGGCGGCCTTGCCCAGCCATTCGACGTCACCCATCTGCGCATGCTGGATGTAGGTCGTCTTGATGTTCTGCGTGTCGTAAGCCGTCAGGCCCGCGAAGATCAGCACGCCGATGGCGGAGATCGCGAAGCTCAGCGCCGGGGACTGCAGGAAGATGTTGACGATCATCGCCACCACCAGGCCGATCACGCCCATCATCAGGAACGTGCCAAGGCCCGACAGGTTCTTCTTCGTGGTGTAGCCATAGAGCGACAGCGCCGCGAAGGCGATGGACGTGATCAGGAAGGTCTGCGCGATCGACGCCCCGGTGAAGACCAGGAAGATCGACGACAGCGACAGGCCCATCAGCACGGCATAGCCAAAGAAGACCAGCTGCGCCGTGGCGGCCGACATCCGGTTGATCAGCGCGCTGAAGGCGAACACCACCAGCAGCGGCGCGAACATGATGACCCATTTCAGCGGCGAGGCGTAAAGCGCCGCCCCCAGGGTCGTCAGATATTGCCCATTGCCCATCTGGGCGGCCGCCAGCGACGGATCCGTCGTGGTGGCAAGGCCGGAAATGGCCCAGGCCGCGCCGCCCGTCAGCAGCATGCCGACCGACATCACGCCGTAGACCTTGTTCATATGGGCGCGAAGGCCCGCATCGATCTGCGCCGCGCGCGATCCCGCGCTGGTGCCGATCGTCTGATATTGCGCCATGGAGTCCTCCGTAACTTCCCCCTCGGTGCGTCACATCCCGCTGGGACCGCCCGAATTATGCAAAATATCGGCAAGGACACCACTTTTTTCAAGTCGCCCAAGTCGGGCAGTTCGTCGCAGGGCCTTTATACATTCACAGAATGATGAGCAGGAACTGATGCAGGTAATGAAGGGTTTAATTGATGTTGCCGCGTAAGTATGACAAACGTGGTAAATTGTTTTGATACAAACTCCCTCCTTATGTTGCTGTGAATGATAGTAGAAGACGGGCAGGCCATGGACGCGACCACAGACAAACATCCGGTAGACGTGCATGTGGGGAAGCGCATCCGCCATCGCCGCTGGACTATCGGCACGACCCAGCAGCAACTGGCCGAGGGCGTGGGGATCAAGTTCCAGCAAATCCAGAAGTATGAAACGGGCGCGAACCGCGTCAGCGCGTCCCGCCTTTGGGACATCGCGAACGTGCTCGACGTTCCGATCTCGTATTTCTTCGAAGGGCTGAACGGCGCGTCGGACACCCCTTCGCGCGACATGATGGCCGACCGCGAGGCGCTGGAGCTCGTGCGCGTCTATTACGCGATTCCCGAAGCGCAGCGCCGCCGCCTGTTCGACCTCGCCCGCGTCCTGTCCGACGTCGCTTGACCGGGCCATGGCCCCCCGATAAGCGAGGGGCCATGGACGATCGCAACAGCATCATCGAGACGGCCCATGAACTGGCCGAGGCGGCGCGCGGCGCGGCCCTGGCCCTGTTCCGCCAGCCGTCTCTCGACGTCGACAACAAGGCCCCCGCCCATTTCGATCCCGTGACCGCCGCCGACCGTGCCGCCGAGGATGCGATGCGCGCCATTTTGGCCCGCCGCCGCCCTCAGGACGCCATCCTGGGCGAGGAGCGGGGCCGCACCGAAGGCACCAGCGGCCTGACCTGGGTGCTGGACCCGATCGACGGCACCCGCGCCTTTCTGTGCGGTGCCCCCACCTGGGGCGTGCTGATCGCGGTGTCCGACGCCAACGGCCCGATCTACGGCCTGATCGACCAGCCCCATATCGGGGAGCGATTCGAGGGTGGGCTGGGCCTTGCCCATGTCATCGGTCCGCATGGCACCCATTCCCTGCGCACCCGCGCCCCCCGCCCGCTGGCTGAGGCGTTCCTGTCCTCCACCTTCCCCGAGATCGGAACGGCCGAGGACGAGGCCGCATTCCGCCGCGTGAAGGACCGGGCCCGCCTGACTCGCTATGGCATGGACTGCTACGCCTACGCCCTTCTGGCGGCGGGGCAGATCGATCTGGTGATCGAGGCGGGGCTTCAACCCTACGACATCCACGCCCCGATCGCCGTGATCGAGGCGGCGGGCGGGCTTGTCACCGACTGGACCGGCGGCCCCGCCGTGCAGGGGGGGCGCGTTCTTGCCGCCGCGAACCCCGCCATTCATGCCGAGGCGACGGCCCTCTTGAACGCCTGATCACGCGGCGTTGAGGGGCGTCGCCCTTTCCAGCCCCTATGCCTTGCCCTAGCCTGCGCCCAGACGCAGCAAGGAGCACGCGATGAAACTGATCTGGCTTGGCCATGCCGGCTTCCGGCTCGAGATCGAGGGGGCCGTCCTCCTCATCGACCCGTGGTTCACGGGCAACCCGTCCTTCCCCGAGGAACGGCGCGACGAGGCGCTGGAAGGCGTCACCCACCTGCTGCTGACGCACGGGCATGGCGATCACACCGCCGACGCGCTGGCCATCAGCAAAAGCCACCGGATCCCGATGGTGGGCATCGCCGACCTGATCGGCTGGTGGTCGAACGAGGAGGGGATCGAAGGCATCGGCTTCAACAAGGGCGGCACGGTGGACCTGAACGGCGCGAAGGTGACCATGGTCAACGCCGTGCATTCCAGTTCCGTTCAAGGCAAGTCCACGCCGATCTACACCGGCACCGAGTCGGGCTACATGATCGCGGGCGAAGGTCACGTGATCTACGTCTCGGGCGACACGGACATCATGGCCGACATGGACTGGATGGGCGACTACCACAAGCCCGACATCGGCATCCTGGCCTGCGGCGGGTTCTACACCATGGACATGGACCGCGCAGCCTATGCGGCGAAGCGGTACTTCAACTTCAAGACCGTGATCCCCTGCCACTACAAGACATTCCCGGCGCTGGCGCAGTCGGCCCAGCCGCTGATCGACGCCCTGCCCGGCGTGCGGGTGATCGAGCCCGAGGTGCTGGTTCCGCTGGACCTCTGACCTCAGGCCCCGCCGCCGACCCGTTCGGCGGCCATGACCTGCACCAAGGGGCGCGCCTGTTCCTCGGTCATGCCGGGGAACAGGCGCGCGTCGTACAGCATCCCCAGCATCTGCTGGTCCATGTCTGTCAGCAGCGCGAACTCCTCGTCATCGTTGAAGATGGACGGACGCGCCTGCGGGCTGTCGTTCTGAAGGCCCAGTGCCTGCGCGATCTCCTCGTGCAGGCAGGCCAAGCCCAGAAGGCCGGGATGCTCCTGCCGGATCAGGGCGAAGGCGCTGGAATAGGCCCCCGTCTTGTCGGCGGTGGCGTAGACGAGGCAGTAGGTCTCCTTTGGCAGGTTCTGCACCGCCGCCACTTCGGTGGGCGACAGGTTGGGGGCGGCCTGCGCGATGACGGGGCCCATGGCCCGGCGTTCATCCTCGTTCACGATGAAGATGTTGAAGTTCACGCCCTGATCCGCCAGCGCGATCGGATGCCCGGTCAGCTTCTGAAGCCGCGCGAGGTAGGACCCGATACGCGCCCGTTCCAGCGCCCGGTCGTCCGCCGGGACCGAGGGGCCGAAGATCAGCCCCACCCGCACCGGCTTTTGCCAGCGGCGCAGCGTCGTTACCGTTTCCCCGGCGGTGAAGCCGTCCGCCCCGCGCCGGTATTCGTCACGGAACGCGATCCGAAGAAATGTTTCGGCCAGAATGCGGTCGTTCCACGGAACATCCGCCCCGCCCCCGTCGGTGCGTAACAGCCCCTGCGCCAGCAGGCTTTTCTGCACGCCCGCGTAATACTGGCCCAACGCGACCGAGGCGCCGGAGGGCGTCGGCGGCACGAGGCCGGCCGGGCGCGCCCGGGGATGGACGGGTTCGGCCGGAACCACCGGCACCGGCACCGGGGGCTCGGCGCAAGCGGCCAGCAGCAGGCACAGCAGTCCAATGCTCTGCGCCCGAACGTGCATTTTCTATCCTTTCGGGCGGGCCTTGGCGGCGGCCAAGGCTTCGCGCAGGTCGGCTTCCATCCGGCGCAGGCTTTCCTCGGCCGTCGCGCGGCGGACCTTCGCCTCCTCGGCGATGGTGAGGCTTTCGTTGATCGTGGTGATCAGTTCACCATTCGCCACGCGCACGGCCTCCACGTCGAAGACACCGCGCTCGGTCTGGGTGCGGATCTCGCGGTTGGCCTCGCGCAGCTGGGTCGCGTTCGACGTCAGCAGCTCGTTCGTGAGGTCGGTCGCCTCCTTGATCGCCCCCGCTGCCTCGCGCCCGCGCTGGACGGCCACGGCCTGCGCCAGCTGCGTTTCCCACAAGGGCACCGTGTTCACGAGGACGGAGTTGATCTTGCCAACGAGGCTCTTGTCATTCTCTTGCACCAAGCGGATCGAGGGCAGCGACTGCATCGTCACCTGACGCGTCAGCTTCAGGTCATGAACGCGGCGGTCCAGATCGTCGCGCGCGGTGCGCAGGTCGCGGATGGCCTGCGCGGCGATGTTCTTTTCGGACGCCGCCAGATCCGCCGTCGCCGCCTCGCGCGCGGGGATCACGTCGCGGTCCAGCTCGGCGATCTTCGCCTCGCCCGCCGCAATGTAAATCGCCAGCTCGCGATAGAAGTCGAGCGTGCGGTCGTAAAGGATGTCCAGCGCCTTGATGTCCTTCAGAAGCGCGTGTTCATGCTTCAGCAGCGCGGCGGTGATGCTGTCGATCTGGCTGCCCACGCGGTCGTAGCGCGCCACGAAGGTGGCGAAGGGCGTGGCGCGGCGGGTCAGACGCTCCCACAGGGTCGCCTCGCGCCGCACGTCCAGTTCGGACACGGAAAAGCCGCGGATGGTGGTGACCATGTCGCGCAGGCTGTCCCCGGCGGGGCCCACCTGCTTGTTGCGCACGTCCTCCAGCATCTTGGCGCTGATCTCCTGCAGGCCGGCCTGCGCGCCGGCGCCGAAGCGGATGATCGTCTCGGTGCGGGCCATGTCCACTTCGGCCATGCGGGCGCGGATGGCCTCCACCTGTTCGGGCGTGGCGGTGTCCAGCGTCAGCGGGCTTTCGGTGTCGTCGGGCAAGGCGGTGGTGGGGGAAAGGGCCTCGATGTCGTCCGAAGGGGCCGTGGCGTCGGTGTTCATGCTCTTCCTCTTTCTTCCCGCGTCAACCTTTCGCGCAGAACCGCGATTTCCAGATCCAGTTCGGCGCGGTCGTTCCGCAACAGGACGGACGTACGGTTCGCAAAATCGGTTTCAAGGTCCGTCAGCAGCGCCACATAGTCGCGCCGCGCCGTGCCGTCCGCACCCTGCGCCGAAAGATCGGCAAAGGCCACCGTCGCGTCGCGCGCGCCCATCAGGTAGACGCCCAGATAGCGCCGCGCCGCCGCCAGATCGCGGGGATCGTCCTCCACCCGGCGGAACAGGCCGCGGGCGGTGGCGACGAACCCGGCCACCCGGCTGGACAGGGCGCGGTCGCCCAGCGCGTCGATGCGTGTCGTGATTTCGGTCAGGTAGCGTTCGGCCTCGTCCACCGCGCGCGCCACGCGGGACGCGTCGAGCCCTTCCCCCTTGTCGCGCAGGGGATCGACGCCGAAGCTCGCCACGTGCAGCGCGGCCCCGGCCAGACCCATCAGAACGGCCACCACCGGCCCCTGCTGCACCGTGCCGACGGCCAGACCCAGCCCCGTCGCCCCGGCGCCCATCAGCTTGCGCGGCAGGGCCGGACGGCGGGCGATGCTGCGGGTGTCATAGGCCAGCCCGGCTCGCAGCCCTTCGCGTGTCAGCCACGACGCGGCCAGGATCAGAAGCCCCGCCGCCCAAAAGGTCAGCAGATGCGCGGCGCCCCCGAAGAAGCCCGTCAGAAAGAACAGCGCCGCCGGAAGCAGCATCATGCGCGCGCGCGTGCTGCCCCGCAGCCGCCGGCGCCCGTCGAACGGATTGCGGCGCAGGATCATGCGCCACCGCCGCAGGACACGAAAAGCATCAGCCCCATCAGAAGCAGGAATGCGAGTTTAGCGAAGCCCTCGCCGGACATGTGTGCCTCGTTGTGTTTGTTCATCAAAGGTAGCCGAGGGGACCCCCCGCGCCAAGGGCTGGCGGGCGAAATGCGCCGATCAGGCGCCACGCGCCTTTGTCACCTCGCCCCGGATGCCGTTCCACGCGCCCGCGACCAGCGCCACGCCCAGCACGCGGTCAGGGTTCGTGGGGGGCGGCATGACCACGTCGTCCAGCTTGCGGAACCCGAAGCGGCGGTAATAGGGCGCATCGCCCACGAGCATCACCCGTTCCCACCCCAGAATCCGCGCCTCGGCCAGCGTTTCCGTGATGAGGAGGGCACCCAGCCCTTCCCCCTGACGGGTCGGGTGCACGGCCACGGGGCCCAGCAGCAACACGTCGTGGCCCTCGATCTCGGCCGGCCAATAGCGGATCACGGCGGCGATGGGGCCTTCGGGGTCGCGCAGAACGGCGCACAGCGCGGCCACCGGCGGCACCCCGTCGCGCAGGCGGTACGAGGACAGGGCCGTGCGCCCCGGCGCGAAACACAGGTCGTAAAGGGCCTCGACCTCCCACCAGTCGGCGGGCTGTTCCTGCTCCAGCTGATACATCCGTTCCCCATCGTGACTGGAAATGCGCCTAGCACGGGTGCACATCCCCTGCAAACCTTGCAAGGAGCCGCCATGTTCTACCGCCCCGAAACCGGACATAACCTGCCGCACAACCCGTTCAACGCCATCGTGTCGCCGCGTCCCATCGGCTGGATCTCTACCCGCTGCGGCACGGGGGACAACCTAGCGCCCTATTCGTTCTTCAACGCCGTGGCCTATGTGCCGCCGCAGGTGATGTTCGCGTCCACGGGGCTGAAGGACAGCGCCCATGCGATCCGGGAATCGGGGGTGTTCTGCGTGAACATCGTGTCCACCGATCTTGCGGCGGCGATGAACGCCACCTCGGCCAGCTTTCCGCGCGGGACGGACGAATTTGCGGCGGCGGGCATCGCGAAGGCCGAATGCGAAACGATCGACTGCCCCCGCGTGGCCGAGGCGCCCGCCTCCCTCGAATGCCGCGTGACTGAGATCGTGGCCCTGCGCGGCACGGGCAACCTGCTGATCCTGGGCGAGGTGACGGGCGTGCACATGCGCGACGACTGCGTGGTGGCCGGGCGCTTCGACGTCACCCGCTTTCACCCGCTATCGCGGCTGGGCTACCGCGACTACGCCTCCGTCACCGAGGTGTTCGAGATGGTCCGCCCTGACGACCGGACGGCCTAGGCTCCCGCTTCGTGGGGTCCGAACCGAAGGCGGCGGATTTGCCGCCCTTCTTGGCAGCGGTGCCGAAGGTCTTCGGTTTGGCGGGGGCGGCGCCGGGCGTCTTCGGGCCTGCGGGCTTGGCCGGGGCCATGCCGAAGGTCTTGGCACCCCCCGGCTTGGCCGAAACTGCGGGACGACGCGGCGTGTCCCCGTCCTCCTCCGCCGCCGGGCGGCGGGCGCGCACCGGCTTCACGGACGTGTTGCGGTCCTTGTTCAGGCTGACCACGCGGCGCGGCTTCTTCGCTGGGGCCTCTTCCTCCACCGGGTCGGACAGGCCCAACTGGTCCTTCAGCACGCGCGGCTTGATCTCCTCCACCTCGCCGGGCTTCAGCTCGTTCAGGCGGAAGGGGCCGTAGCTGACCCGGATCAGCCGGTTCACGGTCACACCGATCGAGTCCATCGCCCGCCGGATCTCGCGGTTCTTGCCTTCGCGCAGGCCGACGGTCAGCCACGCGTTCGCGCCCTGATGGCGGTCCAGCTTCACATCCATCGGCTGAAAGCGTTCGCCGTCGATCACGACACCCTTGCGCAGCGGTTCCAGTTGAGGATCGGTCGGGTTGCCCTTCACGCGCACGCGGTATTTCCGCAGCCACCCGGTGGAGGGCAGCTCCAGCCGCCGCTTCAGCCCGCCGTCATTGGTCAGCAGCAGCAACCCTTCGGAATTGAGGTCGAGCCGTCCGACCGACATCACGCGCGGCATGTCCTCGGGCAGCGATTCGAACACCGTCTGGCGGCCTTTTTCATCGCTTTCGGACGTCACCAGCCCCTCGGGCTTGTAATACAGCCACAGGCGGGCCGGCTCCGGCGCGTCCAGCGGCTTGCCGTCCACGACGACGCGGTCCTTTGGGGTCACGTTCAGCGCGGGGCTGTCGATGACCTTGCCGTTCACCGACACCAGACCGGCCTCAATCATCCGCTCCGCCTCGCGGCGCGAGGCGACCCCGGCGCGGGACAAAACCTTGGCGATGCGCTCGCCGCTGGGGGAAGTGGGCTCGGTCATGGGAATCCTTCGTTTCAGCCCTGAAGGATATGGGTGGACAAGCTTGCGCACAAGGCGGCATGACACGGGGATGAGCCCCTTTCGCAGCCACATGCAGACCGCGCTGGACGAGGCCGCCGCCGCCGCCGCCCGCGGCGAGGTGCCCGTGGGCGCCGTGATCGTGGCCTCGGACGGCCGCATCGTGGCGCAGGCCGGCAACCGCACGCGCGAGCTTTCCGATCCCACCGCCCATGCCGAGATGCTGGCCATCCGCGAAGCGTGCCGGCTGGCGGGGTCCGAACGTCTGGGCGGCCACGACCTTTACGTCACGCTGGAGCCCTGCCCCATGTGCGCGGCCGCCATCTCGGCCGCGCGGATCGGGCGGCTGTACTATGCGGCCGCCGATCCGAAATCCGGCGGCGTGGCGCAGGGGCCGCGGGTCTTTTCTCACCCCCAGTGCCACCACGCGCCCGAGGTTTACGACGGATTGCGCGAGGCCGAGGCCGCCGCCCTGCTGCGCGCCTTCTTCGCGCGTCGTCGTTGACAACTTCGGCCCGCCCGCCCATGACGGCAGCGACAACAGGAGGCCCGCCCATGCCCGCACTCGACCTTTCCCGCGTCCTTCCCGAAGCCCGCATCCCCGAACTGCCGAACCCTTATTTCGGCAAGGTGCGCGACTGTTACGACCTGCCGGACCGGGGCGAAGGCGAACGGCGGATCCTGATCTCCTCGGACCGCATTTCGGCCTTCGACCGGATCCTGACGGCGATCCCGTGGAAGGGTCAGGTCCTGACGCAGATGGCCCGCTGGTGGTTCGAACAAACGGCCGACATCGCGCCGAACCACGTGGTCGGCTATCCCGACCCGAACGTCGTCATCGGCAAACGGGTGGAGATCCTGCCGGTGGAGATCGTGGTCCGCGGCTATCTGGCCGGCACCACGGGCACCTCGGTCCTCACGCTCTACAAGAAAGGGGTGCGTCAGATGTACGGCCACACCCTGCCCGACGGCCTGCGCGACAACGAAGCCCTGCCCGCCCCCATCATCACCCCCACGTCCAAGGCCTTCGACGGCGGCCATGACGAACCGCTGGACGAAGCCGCCATCGTGTCGGGGGGCCTTCTGACGCAGGCGCAATGGGACGAGGTGTCGGCCATGGCGCTGGCCCTGTTCGCCCGCGGCCAGACCATCGCCGCCGAACGCGGCCTGATCCTCGTGGACACGAAATACGAATTCGGGCTGGACGCCCAAGGTCGCATCCTTCTGGCGGACGAGATCCACACCCCCGACAGCTCGCGCTACTGGCACGCCGCCAGCTATGCCCGGGCGTTCGAGGCCGGCACCCGCCCTGACAGCTTCGACAAGGACGTCATCCGGGCCTGGGTCGCCGAACGCTGCGACCCCTACGCGGACCCGATCCCCGAGATCCCCGCCGACATGATCGCCCGCACCGCCGCCGCCTATGTGGAGGCCTACGAGACGATCACCGGCGAAGCCTTCGTGCCCGACACGACCGGCGCCACGCCCCTGGACCGCGTCCGCGCCAACCTGCGCCCCTTCTTCCAATAGGGCTTGCCGCCGACGCGTGGTTTGCTATGCGTCGGCCTCAAGGAAGTGTGGCCGAGTGGTTTAAGGCTCTGGTCTTGAAAACCAGCGTGGGGGAGACTCCACCGTGGGTTCGAATCCCACCGCTTCCGCCATAAAACCTCACAAGTCTCTGATAATTACGTATTTTACTAGGTCTTACATTTCTGTCCCACCAACAGTCCCACCTTCAGACTGACGACAGCATTTACTGAGTAGCCGGTAGGATTTGGTTCGGTGCTGAGCTGCCTGGCGTTGTTGAGGTTCACTCTGCGGTTAGACGGGTGACGTGCCTATCGTGGTGCTTCTCGGGAAGAAACGGCCGCCGATAGATCCCGGAGAGGAAAAATATCGTTTTTTGAAATTGTCCGGTCTTTCGACCTACCTGGCCGCTATAAGTAGACATTGAGCTTAAGGATCGCCCAATGATGAACTTATACCTGAATGTCACGCAGGTCGCCCTGCGCTTCAACGTGTCAACCGACACTGTCTACCGGTGGATACGCAAAGAAACCTTCCCCAGGGGCGTGCGCCTCCCAAGTGGCGCACGGCGCTGGCTGTTGTCCGACATTGAGACTTGGGAAAATGAGGCGCTTGTCGTCGGCCTCATGACACAATTGGGCTTGCCGCACGGATGGCCGGATGAAGCTGCCGCATAACGTCTCCTGCTAGAGGCACTTGCGCTTTCGTCCTAAGTCGCAGGCTATTTAAGCTCCTCTGATATCCTTACGGTGCCGAGCACAACTTCGGCTGTGCGCCGAACGAAGCGAACCGCACCTCCGATATATGGGATGAGAGCGTCTCAGTCGGACGGTGCGGAGCTCGCACCAGCGTGGTCCTCCCTAGTCTGCGACCCGTATCGAAAAGGCCGTGATTGGGAGGACCGTGCGTGGTGGCTGTTTTGAATAGCCCCGAGTTTCTTAGACGCCTTCACGTCTCATCATTTGCTGCCGCTCGAACTCGGCGGGCGACAGCATCC
>NZ_JAQMHV010000021.1 GCF_028307215.1 Falsirhodobacter sp. 20TX0035
AATTGCCCGTGCCCATCATGGCCTCCTTGCCTCAAAGTTAGCGAAGAAGGCGTCCACGAAACATGGGGCTATTCAGAAAGAGCGGACCGAGTTCGAGCCGAGCGAGATCGGCGGCCTTCTTGCCACCGCCCGCAATGCCATGATCGCCAGAGGGAAGGCTGCCTTGGGCGAAAAGACGGTTCTGGACGGATTGCAAGCGCAAGTCGACGCACTTGACGCGTGCCGAAACGAAGACAATCTGCTGGACGCCGCCATCCGTGCAGCTGCAAACACCGTCGAGACGTTTCAGCCGCTCCCGAACCGTGCGGGCCGAGCCAGAATATTTGCCGAGAAATCTGTCGGTTTGCCAGATCCGGGCCAGCTTGCGCTCGTCACAATGACGGAGGGCTTGCGCTAGGTCGGATTAAGATGTGAAGAGCGCGCTTGAGGGCTGGACAGTCTGAAACCGTAGAGTTGCCGTGACGCGCACGCATCGCTGCTGCTCTGTGGTCGAGTGGCCGCGTCCCAGGAATAATATCTATCAATGGCACCACGATCGATGATCCGGAGGATAGTCGCGCCTCCGCTTTGCTCTGGCACGAATGACAACCCCCCGCTTCGTTATTCGCCTGCCATCCGGCTAGCGATTTGAACACAGGCTCAGGTGGCGCTTCGCATCAGCCTCCACGGAGAAATCCGGTTTCCCCCTCGCCAGGAGGCAGGTCCCTCCGATTCATCGCTCCGGCCCGGTGTCTCAGATCACCGTCCGGTTGCAGGGCTGGCTTTGCCACTGGCAGAGCAGGAAGGAGTGCACCGATATGTCGAGCTGGATCAGAACACGTGTTGAAGATCAGGGTACGGCCTATCACAGGCAAATCTTCTTAACAGGAAAGGCAAATCCGCCTTCGTGTTGGGAATTTGGCCTACTGTTTTCGCGCAGTTTTTCCCGTCATTGAAGGCAGGACTATCTGACGCCTGCCATTTATGATAAGCGGCAGATAGATCTGCCCTTCAGTCAGATGGCCTGCCTTTCGACCGGATCATCCTCCTCAACCATTGGGTTAAATGAGCTTGGCATAAGCGTTGAGCTGACTGCCCTTACCTGCGCTGGTCGTCGGATCCAGCGGATGCAATCGCACGTCCTCAGCGGCACCAGCGCTCGTCACGCATGACCCTACATAAGGCGGATTATCGGACCCCACCAGCCTCCTGCGCGAGTGAGCTTTTTTCTCCGAACAAAGCAGATGTTATAGTCAATCTCGCGCCAAGGCAGACGACAAGGGCGACAGGCGACCCGCCGGCGGCAGGTGCAGTCCCCGCGACGCCGTTTGTACCCAAGACCATGGGTACGAAGATCACAATGAGGGCGACCCGGACAGAATGACTGAGCGCCACGATATCGGGCCGCGCACGACACTCCTCCGCGAGGCTCGACATCTCGGCAAGGCCGGCGGCCAGGACGGCCAGCAACGCTGTAAGCCTGCTGACCCGTGCGAAGATGGGGGCCGCCAGAAAAGCTGCTCCATTGGCAATCAGCGCGGCCAACAGCATCAAAGGCAGGACACCGAGCATCTCCGACAGTATCTTTAGCGTAAGGATCGCCGCGCTCCCGGTGCCGAGCAGGAGCTGCGCCGCGCGGCGCTGAAACCTGCCCCCTGGCGCAGGACCCGCCATGTTGACCCAAAGCGCAGCACCGGTAAGTGCGCCGAGGATCCACGGGAGCGGGATGTCCAGATGGCGGAACACGACGCCCCCCAGCGTGGCGATGACAAGCGACCCTGCGACTTTGCCGAGGGCGTTCACGGCAGATAAGCCCCTCCATTGACGTGCATCACCTGCCCGGTAACATAGCGGCTGGCCGGATCGCAAAGCCACACGACGGCGGCCGCCACCTCCTCTACCCGACCGCTTCGCCCTATAAGTGTATGCCGCGCTCCGTGATGGGCAGGCGCAGCGCCGCTCCTCGCCGTCTCGATCAGGCCGGGGGCCACGCAGTTCACGGTGATCCCCCGGGGTGAGAGTTCATGCGCAAGGGCCTTCGTCAGCCCGGCGAGCCCGGCCTTGGCGGTGATCACATGCGCACGACCGGCGGCACCGGTATGACCGGTAAGCCCGCCGATGTTCACGATCGCGGCCATCGGGCTTTCCTCCAGCCATGGCTGCGCCGCCTGCGCCAGCAGGAACGGCGCGTCCAGCGCGATCGCCATCACCCGCCGCCAGTCAGCATAGGCAAGATCGGCCAGTTCCGCCTCCGGTCGAATGGCGGCGTTGCTGATCAGGATGTCAAGCCGCCCCCGGAAGGCCGCGGCCTCCGCCACCAGCCGACCGGGCACGGCTGGATCGGCAAGGTCGCCTTCGACCACCCGTGCGGCCCGCCCCTTCGCACGCACGGCATCGGCCGTAACCTCACCCGCTGCCCGGTCCCGGCCGACATGAACGATAATGTCGCTGCCCGCATCGGCCAGCGCCAGTGCGATGGCCCGTCCGATGTTGCGCGATGCACCGGTGACCAGCGCAACTCGTTCCTCGGTCATGTCATGCCTCCCCAAGGCCTGTGATAAGATCTGCCCCGCCCTGCCCCGCGCCGATACGATGGCACAGAGCGAGGAGCGCCTCACCGGACTCCGACCCACCAAAGGCCGTGTTCGCAAGGAACTTCCCGTCGATCTCGGTGCGGGTCAGTGGCTCCGCGGCACCGCCGCGCATATGGTCCCGCTCAACTTCCTCCAGGCGCCCGTCTCGGTATTCGATCCGCACGTGGCCGGTGAAGGCCGCAGGATATGGGTTTTCCGGATCAATCTCAAAGCCGACCTTCTGCGCCAGCGCGCAGAGTTCAGGATCGGCAATCGTTTCATTAGTGAAGTCATTCAGTCCCGCACGACCACGCTGCAGCCCAAGCGCGACTCCAAATGGGACCGAAAACTTCGCGGCGTAGGAGCTGGGCGGCCGTCGCTTGATGTCCAGCGGCTCCCACAGGCGGTGCACGATCCCCTCAGCGGTCTTGCAGGTGATGGAACGGATACCCTCCAGCTCCACCCCGCGCCGACGCAGTGCCACGGCGCAATCGATATAGGGCTGCACCATTGTGCCGCAGGGATAGGGCTTGAAGGTGATATTGTCGGACACGAACTCTTTCCCCAGCCCGAGGAACAACCGGTGGGTCCGGGGCTCGATCGACGGCGCAAAGGCGCTGAAGGCGCCATGGGTCCCTTCAAACACCGCGCGCGGCCCAATAAAGCCGCCCCGCGCCAAGGCATGAGCGCGAAGCGCCGATTGGGCCGACCATCCCGGATGCATCCGTTTCGTCCAGCTTCCGTCGCCCAGGTATTCGATGATCCCCGAGGCCATGCTGCCCGCAATGCCAAGGGCATTCGCCGTCACCTCCTCGCTCTCGCGCATCGCCACGCAGATGCCGAAGGTCGCGGCGAAGGTGCCCAGAACCGCAGTTGGATGGAACCCCGCCTTATGCACACCCTTCGGAAGGGTCAGCGCCAGTCGACAGAGAAGCTCCGTTCCCGCGACGATGCCGGTCATGGTCCGGTCGGACGGAAGATCGAAGGTTTCGGCTGCGGCCAGAAGCGCCGGCACGATGACGACACCGGAATGGACAGGCCCCCCTTCGAACGTATCGTCGAAATCCTCGCCATGGGCGGCGGTGCCGTTGGCCAAGGCAGCCCCCGAGGCTGAAGCCGTGGCTTTCCGTCCGATCACGGTGTGTCGCCCCGGCTCTATCGCGCGGAAGGTGGCGGCCACGTAGTCGGTGTGCCGCGCCGCGACGCAAAGGCCGACGATGTCGACAAGGATATCACGGGCCTTGGCACGGGTGGATTCGGGCAGGTCCCGAAATTCCAACCCTTGGCCCCAGGCGGCGAGCCGCTGCGAGATGGTGGGTTCGCCTTGATGATCACGCATGGCCATTCCTCAGACAGGGACGCGGTCGGAGCGCCGGCCCCGGATGAAGTTCAGCGTGCGCGCCGCAAAGCTGCCAAGGATGAACAGCGCCGCAAGCCCCAGCAGGACGATCGAGATCCAGTCCCCCACGAAGATCGAATAGTCGTCCCCCGAAAGCACCAGCGCCCGGCGGAAGTTGCTTTCGATCAGATAGCCGAGCACCAGCCCCAGAACCGTCGGCAGGAAGGGAAAGCGCAGGACCCGCATCAGGAACCCGGCCGCACCCGCGATCAGCAGCATCCCCACATCGGTCAGCCCCTCGTGAATCGTGTAGACCCCGGACATGACCAGCGCGAGGATGAAGGCGTTCAGATAGGCGCGCGGCCGGTTCACCATCCAGACGCAGACCGGCAGGATCAGGATGCCGAGGATCACCATCGCGATGATCGAGATGAAAAGCCCGGCATAAAGACTGTGCACCACGTCGGCCGAGCGCTGGAACAGCATCGGCCCCGGCTGCAGCCCATGGATGAGGAACCCGCCCAGCAGGATCGCAGTGGAGTTGGAACCGGGGATCCCGAAGGACAAAAGCGGCACGATGGCGGTTTCGGCCACGGTGTTATTGGCCGTTTCGGGCGCGGCAATCCCTTCGGGGGAGCCGTGGCCGAACTCGTCCTTGTGCGCGGACCAACGTCGGGCCTCGTTATAGGCCATGAAGGAGGCGATAGTACCGCCAGCCCCGGGCATCACCCCTTCGAATGCGCCCACGGCGCTGCCGATGGCCTGCGGCTTCACGAGCCTGCGGGCCAGCTTGCGGTCCGGGAACTCGATCCGCGGGCGGGAGCGGGCGCGGTCCTGATCGTCCCGCGTCAGGGCCGCCTGCGCCAGAAGCTCGCTCAGCGCGAAAAGGCCCACCATGACCAGCACGGGCTCGATCCCGTTCAGAAGGTCCGAATTGCCAAAAGTGAAACGGTTGGCACCGGACACGGGATCGGTCCCCACCGTGGCGATCATAAGGCCGAACAGGGCCGCGATCAGCCCTTTTGCCATGGAGTCCCCGGCAAGTGTGGCAATGACGGACAGCCCGAGAACCCCGAGCGCGAAATAAGCCGGCGGCGTGAACGAGAGCGCCACCTTGGCCAGCGGCCCCGACAGCGCCATCAGCAGCACGAGTCCGACCATCGATCCGATGAAGCCTGAATAAAGCGAGATACCAAGCGCGAGGCCCGCCTTGCCCTGCTTGTTCATGGCATAGCCGTCCACCACTGTGGCCGCCGCAGAGTTCGTGCCCGGCGTGTTGATGAGGATGGCCGGGACCGAGCCGCCGTATTCCGCCCCCACATAGGTGGACGCCAGCATGACGATCGCCGAGGAGGGATCCATGACGTAGGTGAAGGGCAGCAGCAGCGCCATGGTGATCGAGGGGGAGATGCCCGGCAACGCGCCGCCCATGATCCCCCAGGCCGTTCCGGCAATTGCGGCCAGGATCAGCGACCAGTCGCCCAGATAAGGTATGGTGGCAAGAAGGGTGTCCATCACGGTTTCCTCAGGAAAGCAGGGTGGAAAGGAAGCCCTCGGGCATGTCGACACCCAGAAGCTTCACGAAGATGAGCCAGAGCATCGTTGCTCCCAGAAGCGCGATGACGGGAACGCGCCATGTCCGGGCTGCCCCCATGTAGAGGATCACGCCGCCGATCAGCAGCACGAGCGAAAGCGGGTATCCCAGATGCGGCAGCAGCAGCAGATAAAGAGTGGCGATCAGCAGCAGGCCCGCCGCTCGCAGGATGCTTCTCCCCTCGCCGGCCCACTCCTCCTGGGCAAGGGTGGCACGCGCCTCGCCATCAAGACGCCAGACGGCGACGGTGGATTTGCCCAGAACCAGCGCCCCGAGGAAGATCGTCAGCCAGCCATAGACCAGCGGCAGCCCCCGGGGGCCGAAGCTGTCGGCCAGGGAGCTCACGCGGATCTGGTGGGCGTAGTACAGATAGACAGCACCGATGACGATGGTCACGGCGCCACCGACCATGTTTCGGGTGATCATGACGACTCCTCGGAACGGGCCCCACCGGGCAGAAAGATTGTGGCAGAAGGCGCTCCCCCGCCGACGCGGACGATCACTGGATGACGCCGGTTTCGATCAGGAAGCTGCGCGTGTCCGCTGCGAACCCGTCGATGAACTGGCTGTACTCCTCGTCGTCCAGGAATGCGGGCTGAAGACTGTCCGGCTCGTAGATCGCCTTGAACTCGGGATCCTCCAGGACCCTGGGGATCGCGGCCTCCCAGGCGGCGACCACTTCGGGCGGCAAGCCTTTCGGCGCAGCGATCCCGCGGAACTTGCGCACCGCGACGTCATAGCCCGCCTCTCTTACGGTCGGCAGATCGTCATAGCCCGGGATGCGGTCCGCCGTCAGGGCTGCAAGCAGCCGGATCTCGCCGGCCTCGAGCTGGCCCTTGAGCTCCTGTATTTCGCCCACGCCCATGTCCAAGGTGCCGTTCAGCACGTTGATCATCATGTCGCCGCCTCCGTCATGGCTCACGACCGCGGCGTTCACGCCCGAGACGGATTTCAGCATCTCCAGCGACTGCCGTTCCAGCGAGGCGGGGTTTGCCGCGCCCCACTGGCCACGCCCTTCCCGAGCCTTTGTCATCACATCCTCCAGCGACTGGAAGGGGCCGGTCGCGGCAGTATAGAGCACCTCGGGGTCGAAGAAGACATTCACGAGCGGATCGAGGGAGTCGTAGCCGAACTCCGGCTCCGACAGCAGTGTGGTGTAGATGAAGGTCGGCGTCGTGCCGTAGAAGACCGATCCGTCGGGGCGGGAATTGGCGACCCGCGCTACGGCGGTGGCCCCGGAGCCGCCGGAGATGTTCTCGACCACGACATTCGCGCCAAGAGCGGGCCCAAGGAAGCGCGACAGGTCCCGCAGGAAGATGTCGCCGCCCGCGCCCGGGCTTGAATGGGTCACGAGCGTGATCGTCTTCACCGGATAATCCTGTGCCCCGGCCACCGTCACGAATGGACAAAGGGCCGCCAGCGTCAGGCCTGCGGCCACTAGAGTTCTGCGTGTCATTCGATACCTCCCTTTCGCCGCTTCCCGCCCTCCCGACGCCTCGCGGCCTGAGACACATGAAAGGCGCCAGCATTCAAAGTGTCAACAGTTTTTGTTTCACGAGAAGAAATCCGAGTATATTAGCCGCCTTTTTCAGTGAAGGTGTAAAACTTGGCCACAAAAATGCTTGATCAGCCCTTAAGGTTGTTATTACTGTCTACACTTGTAGAAAGAAGACGGCCATCCGGTACGAAGTCAGCATCAGAAAGGACACGGAATGAATCTGCAGGCACATGAACCCTCCGCGACTCAGCAGGATGTCACGGGTACGCTTTCGCGCTGGATCGTCGGGCTGCGTGGCGACGACATTCCCGCCGAAGTGCGTCGGGAGGGTCTGCGCACCTTCGTGAACTGGGCGGGCTGTGCCGTTGGCGGGGCTGATCATGAAACGGTTGACCGGGCCATCGCCGCGATCACGCCATTTTCAGGCGCTGCGACGTCGGGCGTGCTTGGCCGGGCCGAGCGGTTCGACGCGCTCCATGCGGCTCTCCTCAACGGCATCACCTCGCATGTGCTCGACTATGACGACACCCACCTGAAGACGATCATCCACCCTGCCGGCCCCGTGGCCTCTGCGTTGGTCGCATTGGCGGAGCAGCGGACGATCTCGGGCCAGGATCTGCTGACGGCGATGATCATCGGGATCGAGGTGGAGTGCCGGATCGGCAACTGCGTCTATCCCGCGCATTACGACCGCGGCTGGCACATCACGGGAACCGCCGGCGTCTTCGGGGCGGCGGCCGCGGTGGGCTGGATCCTTGGCCTGGATGAGACGAAGATGGCGTGGGCGCTTGGTCTTGCGGCAACGCAGGCTTCGAACCTGAGGGAGATGTTCGGGACGATGACCAAAAGCTTCCATCCCGGGCGGGCCGCGCAGAACGGCATGTTCTCGTCCTTCCTGGCAGAAGCGGGCTTTGACAGTTCCACCCGCGGGATCGAGGCGCCGCGCGGTTTTGCCCGGGTGCTGTCCGACAAGCAGGACTATGCCGAGATCACGGACGGCCTCGGCACCCGGTGGGAGGCGGCGCTGAACAGCTACAAGCCCTTCGCCTGCGGGATCGTCATCCACCCCACGATCGACGGCTGCCTCCAGATCCGCAAGGAGATCGGCGAAAGGGTGAACGACATCACGGCGGTTGCCCTGAAGGCGCACCCGCTGGTTCTGGAACTGACAGGCAAGAAGACGCCGCGCACCGGCCTGGAGGGCAAGTTCTCGGTCTACCACGCGGCCGCGACCGCCCTGCTGCGCGGCGACGGCGCGCCGACCGCCTTCACGGACGAGGTCGTGGCGGATCCCGGGATCATCGCACTGCGCGACCGTGTCACGGCCGTTGCGGATCTCGGCTGCCACGAGGCGTCAGTCGATATAGATGTGTCCTTCACGGATGGGACCCGCCTTTCCCATCATGTGGAACGCGCCCTCGGCAGCCGAGAGGTTCCGCTGACAGATGAACAGATCGGCACCAAGTTCCGCACGCAGGCGGCCCTTGTGATCGGAGAGAAGGCGGCGGATCGTTTCCTTCAGGATTGCTGGCGGCTTGAACACATGACAGATGCGGCGGAGATGGCTCGCAGCGGCGTGCGCGGCGCCTGACACCGCGCGAAGGAGAAGCGGGCTTGCACGACGAACGGACCATGCCGGAAGATGACGGGGGCGGCGAACCTCAAGCGGATCGTACCGCGGTGGAAGATTCGCTTGCCTCCCATCTTGAACGGCAACTCGAGCATCTGGTGCTGAGCGGAGAGCTCGCACCGGGTGAGCGGCTGAACGAGATCCATCTTGCCGCCCGCTTCGGCACAAGCCGCGGCCCTTTGCGCGAAGCGCTGCGGATGCTTCACGCAAAGGGGTTCGTGACCACCGTCCGCAACCGCGGCATGTATGTTCGCGCGATCGGTCGCGAGGAGGCGTTGGAGATCTACGATGTGCGGGCGGCCATCTTCGGCCTCGCCGGCCGCATCCTCACCGACAAGGTGACGGATGACCTTCTGGAACATCTCTATCTTGCTCTCGGAGAGATGGACACGCTTGCCGCCGCACGCGACTTTGACGCCTATTATCGCGCCAATCTCGGCTTCCATGAGTTCCTGCTCACCTCCACGGGGAACAGCAGCCTTGTCGCTCAGTATCATTCGCTGGTCGACAAGCTGCACCTCTGCCGCGCTCGCAGCTTGGTTCAGGCGGGAGGGCTGTCCGTCTCCAATCGTGAACATCGAGAGATGGTCGAGTCCTTGGCTTCGGGTGACAAGTTCCGCGCGCAGGAAGCGTTCTTCCGGCACGTGGAAAGGGCGAAGATGCGCTTCGGATCGACAGCTGGATGAGTTGTCTTGAAGGTGCAGCAGAAGTCACTTGTTCAGAATCCCCAATGCGTTCGTACGGCATGATTGATCGTCCCTGACAGGCCGGACGTTTGGACCGTCGCGTGAAGGCACTCTGGCGTCGGCCCGGCGGGCCATCGCCCTGATAACAAAACGGTTTGAATTGATCGGTACGGACTCCACGATCTGCAGCGCGTCATGCACGCTGGCGAAGTCTTGTCATGTCCGCCTTCTTCTTCGCGCCGACATATGGTTGAAGAGCCTGCCGATCCTGTTCGTCAGCATTCACGGAAAGACACGCATGCTTCAGATTCTGCGCTCGCTTGGTCCTGCCGTTGCCCAGGTTCCAGCGACCGAAGCGCTCCGCGCGGGGGCCGGAGCGTTGATCGCCCTCGGGCTGACCGGATTGTTTCTTTTGTCGCCGGGCGTGAACCTCGATCTGGGCCTGTATCTTGTCGCGCCCTTCGGAGCGAGTTCCGTGCTGTTGTTCGCGGTTCCGAACAGCCCCCTTGCGCAGCCTTGGTCCGCCATCGTCGGCAACACCGTCGCCGCCGTGGTGGGGGTCGCCGTCTGCATGGTGGTCGCCGATCCCGCATTCCGGATCGCCCTGGCCGTCGCGCTTGCCATCACGGCGACCATCCTGTGCCGCGCCGTGCATCCTCCTGCCGGAGCCGTGGCCATGACGGCGGCGATGAGCCCGGAGCAGATCGAGCATCTCGGCTTCTGGTTCGCCCTGACACCGATCGCTGCGGGAACCGCGATCTTGGTCGTGCTTGCCACGATCTACGCAAGGCTGACCGGGCGGCGCTATCCCTTCCGGCAGTTCACCGATCCGGGCACGCACAGGACCAGTGACCGAAATCCCTCTGAACGTCTCGGGCTGTCGAAAGGGGAGCTGACGGACATCCTCGAACGCTACAGCCAGTCGTTCAACCTTGGCGTGGAGGACCTGGCCCGTCTGATCGGCGCGGCCGAACTTCAGGCCGCAACACATACCATAAGCCCCATGAGGGCGGATGATATCATGTCCCGCGATCTGATCACTGTGAACCCGGATACGGAACTGGGAGAGGTGGCCGACCTGTTCCGGCGGCACAGGTTCACTTCCATTCCCGTGGTCGGGCCGGATTCGAGGTTCCTAGGGATCATCTTCCAGATGCACCTGATCACACGGGCGAGAGAGGACGCCCTTCGGCTGGATCGCGGGTTCCGTGCGGCGTTCCGACGCCTTCTGGACCCCGCGCGTGGAACCCCTGTCCGGGCGGGCGACATCATGACCGTGGTCGGGCCACGTGCCACGGTCGACACGCCCATCGGCGCCTTGCTTCCCATGATGGCCGAGGGTGACGTCGATGCCGTTCCCGTTGTGAACTACGCACGCCTTGCCGGGATCGTCACCCGGACGGATCTTGTCGCGGCGCTGGCGCGACATGCCATCCGGCCGCAGGCAGACGCGGTTCCTGCCGCTCCAGGTTGAAGGTTAAAGACGGACCCGTTCCTCGACCCCTTCATGGCCACACCGGAACGATATATAAGGACCGATCCTGTCAGGGCACGCCGCGAAGAAGCTCTCAGCCCGCATCTCGACCAACTTGTCTCAACGAAAGAACGATGGATTGACCTCCCGCAGCGGCCCCACGGTGTTTGCCGAGCGGGTCAGGTGATGGCGCACCGCCTGCGCGACGCCCGCCGGATCGCCGGCCACCAGCGCGGCATGGATCGCGCGGTGGTCTTCAAGGATGCGGCTCGTGTTGTCGCGCGCCGCCAGGTTCATGCGGCGGATGCGGTTGATGTGGCCGCTGCGGGCCTGCGTCATCCGCCACAACTCCTCCATCCCGACGCAGAGATATTGCAGAAGGTGGAACTCGGTATCCAGCGCATCGAACGCGTCACGGTCATCGGGGCCGAGCAGTTGGGCCTGCCGTTCCAGAACCGCGGCCATGGCGTCCAGCGTGGGACCGGCATCCGCGCTCAGGACCAGTTGCGCGACCTCCATGTCAAGAGCGCGGCGCAGGATGTGGGCGCGGTGCGCGGCTTCCAGATCGATCAGGGACACGGTGGTCCGCGACTGGGGGCGGATCTCCACCAGCCCCTCCCCCTCCAGCCGGATCAGCGCGTCGCGAAGGGGGGTGGAGCTCAGGCCGAACCGCTCCTGCAACGCCGGACGGGACAGGACCTGCCCCGGCACCAGCACAAGCCCCGTGATCTCGGCTCGAAGCGTATCAACGACCTGTTCGACCTTTCCGTCCCGCTTGTCGTTCATGTTCCGACGCCACCCTTTCAAGTTGTCGGAGGTGTTGCCAAGGGGTTGCGCCCTCCGCAACGACCATCACCGCCGATCACGCCGACGTGATCAACTGATGCATCAGTATGTCCATTTAACCTATTCTCGACTCCGCGCCTGCGACGTATGGACACAGGTATGAACACACCGACCGCGCCACGGGCCCGCCTACGCCGTCGGGCGCGCGTCGGATGACCCACCCGAGGCGGCAGGACACATGACCCAAACCCCATCCACCCCCCCGCAGCAGGGGCTTCGGCGGCGCGAGCTGCTGATCGGTTCCGCCATCGCCATGACGGCGGCGACGCTTGGCATCCCCTTCGGACGCCTGACCGCGGCCGAGGCTGCGGCCGCCGGCGCGCCGGATCTGGCAAGCTACACCCCCACCTTCTTCGACGCCGAAGAGATGCGGGCCCTGTCCGCGATCTGCGACACGCTGATCCCGGCGGACGAGGATGGCCCGGGCGCGCTGGCCACCAACGTGCCCGTCTTCATCGACCTGCAGATGGACACCAGCTATGGCCGGGGCGAGGACTGGTACATGGAAGGCCCGCACGACCCGAACGCGGGCGACGCCTTCGGCTACCAGCTGCCCTATGACCTGCGCACGCTGTATCGCAAGGGTCTGGCCGCGACGGACGCCTGGTCGCGCGATCAGCACGGGGCGGGCTTTGCCGATCTCTCGGGCGAACAGCGCGTCGAGGCCCTGAACGCCCTGTCGAAGGGCGAGGTCGATTTCGCCGCCTATGGCGAGCCGATGCTGGACGGAGAGACCTTCTTCGACTTCCTTCTGCAGAACACCAGGGAAGGCTACCTCGCCGACCCGATCTATGGCGGCAACAAGGGCATGGCCGCCTGGGTGATGATCGGCTTCCCCGGCGCGCGCGCAAGCTTCCTTGAATGGGTGACCCGCCACAACATTCCCTATCCGCTGGGTCCGGTCGACCTTGGGGGCAACTTCGCCCCGCTGCCCAACGTCAAAGCCTGAGGACACGTCGATGAACATCACCAACGAACCCGTCGACGCGGTCGTCGTCGGCCTTGGCTGGACCGGGGCCATCATGGCGATCGAACTGGCCAAGGCCGGCCTGCGCGTGCGCGCGCTGGAACGCGGCCCCGACCGTCCGAACGCCGAATTCGCCTATCCGAAACCGGCGGACGAACTGGCCTATGCCCATCGTCACAAGATCATGCAGTCGCCCAGGCAAGCGGGCTTCACCGTCCGCCGCACGCGGGACGAAACGGCGCAGCCGATGCGCGTGCTGGGCAAGTTCCGGCTGGGCGACGGCGTCGGCGGTTCGGGCCTGCACTGGACGGCCGTGCAGATCCGCCCCACGCCCACGGACCTGAAGCTCAAGACCTTTGTGGACGAACACTACGCCCCCGGCGCGCTGGACGAGGAACTGCAGATCCAGAACTATCCCGTCTCGTGGGACGAGATCGAGCCGCACATGGACTTCTTCGACCGTGTGACCGGCACTTCGGGCGAAGATGGCAAGGACCCGTTCGAAGGCCCGCGCACCAGCCCCTACCCGCTGCCCGCGCTGAAGGACACGCTCAACTGCGCCATGTTCCGCGGACAGGCCGAGAAGATGGGCTACCACCCCTTCTCCAACCCCTCGGCGGCCGTCAGCCAGGCCTACACCAACCCCTACGGCCAGCAGATCGCGCCCTGCAACTATTGCGGCTACTGCTCGTTCTACGCCTGCCTGAACTATTCCAAGGCCTCGCCGCAGACGACGATCCTCGACACGCTGAACCGGATGCCGAACTACGACTACCTGACGGGCGCGAACGTCACCAAGGTGGAACTGCATCCCGACGGCAAGACGGCCCGCGGCGTCACCTATGTCGACAATGACGGCAACGAGGTGTTCCAGCCCGCCGACATCGTGATCCTCGCGTCGTTCTCGCTGAACAACGTGCGGCTGATGCTGAACTCCAAGATCGGGCAGCAATACGATCCGCTGACGGGCGAAGGCACGGTGGGGCGCAACTACGCCTACCAGCTCGGCTCCGGCTACACGATGTTCTTCAAGGACAAGGAGTTCAACCCCTTCGTGGCCGCCGGCCCGACGGGCGTGATGTTCAACGATTTCGGGCCGGGCAACTTCGACAGCTCGCAGCTCGGCTTCGTGGGCGGGGCGAAGGTCCATTCGAGCCAGGCCACCGGCAACCCGATCAGCATGGCGATGATGCCGGGCAGCCCGAAATGGGGCCCGGGCTTCAACAAGGCGCTGAAGGACAGCTACGGCCATTCGATGGCAGTGAAGATGACGATCTCCAACGTCTCCACCCGCGGGAACTACCTGGATCTGGATCCGACCTACAAGGATCCCTACGGCATGCCGATGCTGCGGATGACCTACGACTACCCGCAGAACGACCTGCGTCTGGCCGAATTCCTGAACGGCAAGGTGAAGGAGATCGTGGACGCGCTGGGCCCCGACATGGTGGTGGACGGCACGCTGACGACGAAAAGCCGGATGAACTACACCGCGGGCTACTCCTCCACCCACAACGTGGGCGGGGCGGTCATGGGGGACGATCCGCGCACTTCGGCCGTGAACCGGTATCTGCAAAGCTGGGACGTGCACAACGTGTTCGTGCCGTCCGGATCGGCCTTCCCGCAGAACTTCCAGGCCAACCCCACGGCCCTGATCGGCGCGCTGTCCTACTGGTGCGCGCAGGCGATCAAGGACCGCTACCTGCAGAACCCCGGGCCCCTGGTGTAAGGAGAGGCGACATGAAACGCATCATCATCGCCCTCGGGCTCATGACCACGGCGGCGCAGGCGCAGGACGCCGACCTGATCGCGCGCGGCGAATACCTTGCGCGCGCGGGCGACTGCGTCGCTTGCCACACGGTGGAAGGCGGGGCGAAATTCGCCGGCGGCTATTCCATCATCAGCAACATGGGCACGATCTGGTCCACCAACATCACGCCCGACAAGGAGCACGGGATCGGCAACTACTCGCTGGAGGACTTCACGAAGGCCGTCCGGCAGGGCGTGACACCCGATGGCACGCATCTTTATCCCGCCATGCCCTACCCGTCCTATGCCAAGGTCACGGACGAGGACATGGCCGCGATGTACGCCTATTTCATGCAGGGGGTGGAACCTGTGGCGACCGATGCGCCGGAAACGGCGCTGGGCTTCCCGTTCAACATGCGCTTTGGCATGATGTTCTGGAACCTCGCCTTCCGGCCGTCGGACGTGTTCACGCCGAACCCCGACCTGACCGAGGAGCAGAACCGCGGCGCCTATCTGGTCGAGGGTCTGGGCCATTGCGGCGCCTGCCACACGCCGCGCGGGATCGGAATGCAGGAAAAAGGGCTGGACGCCGGTTCCGACACCTTCCTTGCGGGGTCGGAGCTGAACGGCTGGCCAGTGCCGGGTCTGCGCGCGGGCGGCGAAGGCCTGCATGGCGTGCAGGCGTGGACGGAACAGGACATCGCCGATTATCTGGGCATGGGCCGCAACCGCTTCGCCGCCACCGGAGGCGAGATGAAGGCCGTGATCCAGCACTCGATGAACTACATGACGGATGACGACCTTCACGCCATCGCTGCCTATCTGAAGACGATGCCGGGCGAGGCGGCACCGTCAAAGCCGCTGGACGACACCGCGCGAGTGCTGACGGAGGCCACGGACCTGACGGAGGGGCAGCGCCTTTACCTCGACAACTGCAACGCCTGCCACTTCGTGGACGGCACCGGCGGCCCCAAGGTCTTCCCGCAGCTGGACGGCGCATCGGTCGTGACGGGCGACAGCCCCGACGGCCTGATCCACACCATTCTGGCCGGGGCGGCCACGCCCTCGACCGAACGCGCGCCGTCGATCATGCCAATGCCGGGCTTCGCCGACCGCCTGTCGGACGATCAGGTGGCCGAGATCGCGACCTTCGTGCGCGGCGCCTGGACCAACGACGCAGCGCCCGTGTCCGCTGCGGATGTGGCCACGGTGCGCAAGGCGGCGCAGGCCGAGGCACACGCCAAGGCGCCCGAAGCGGCCGCCGCCCAGCACTGACCCTCGCTCCCGCCCCTTCCTGGGGCGGGAGCTTTTGCACATGGGCGAGGTCCCACGTCCCATTATGCGATCCCACCCCCTTCGCGACGCATCACGGGCGTGCGTCAGATCTGTCCCGGTGGCTGGGCCCTGAGGCTTACGAAGCCGCCACGATCCACCCCGGAGGTGCCCGTCAGGCTCAATGCACGCCCGCCCTGGGTTTGAGAACGGTCCCGTCCGACCGCCGCCCGCACGGAAACCCAGATGCAGAACTGGCTTGCGCTGGACCTACAGAACGCACGGACGTTTGCGCAGAAAAGGGCGCGCGGGTGCGAGGATCACATGCTTTGGCCATTCGCAATGGACCTCATGCCCTTCCCGCAAAACCCCCGGCCATCCTCATAATCAACATGAAAATTTCCACGACCCGCATGCGTTGACTTGCGCGCCGTCCCGGCCGATTTTGCGGCCAGATCAAGGTGCCGGGGGAAGCTTCGGACAAAAGGAATCCCGCGAGGCCACCGCGCCATCCGGAACTGCAACTGGAGGCGGAAGGCCTGCCCACACGGCCACTGGCGCAAACGTCGCGCGGAGGCGAGGCAGAGGCCCGCAGGCCGGGACACCCGCCTTCGATCAATCACCTGTTCCGGTCGCGGTGGGCGCGTCGGACGCGGCCTTGGGCCAAGGTAACCGTCCCGCCCTGCGGCATCCGTCGCGGGGAGTTGTTCGATTTCACGGCTTGTCCCCTCAGGCCACGCAGAAGGCATGTCAGGATGAGAGACGATCTCGCATATTCCATCAAGACCATCCGGTTCGACGAGGATTACAGCCCCTCGGACAGCACGCGCGCCACGACGAACTTCGCCAACCTGGCCCGGGGCGAACGGCGCCGGGACAACCTGCGCGCCGCCTTCCAGATGATCGACAACCGCTTCAACGCGCTGGCGCATTGGGACAACCCCAGCGCCGACCGCTATTCGGTGGAGCTTGAGATCATCTCGGCCGAGATGAGCATCGGCGACGCCGGCCGGACCGAGGCCTTCCCGCTGATCGAGATTCTGAAGCCCACCATCCTTGACCGGAAGACCGGCCAGCGCATGGACGGTATCCCCGGAAACAACTTCTCCTCTTACGTGCGGGATTACGACTTCAGCGTGGTGCTGCCCCAGCACAACCAAGGCCGCCCCCAGTTCAGCGCGCCCGAGGATTTCGGCGACCTGCACGGAAACCTCTTCAAGTGCTTCCTGAACTCGGCCGCCTATCGGCAGCACTTCCGCAAGCCGCCCGTCATCTGCCTGAGCGTGTCGAGCAGCCGGACCTACCACCGGACGGAAAACCGGCATCCCGTGCTGGGGGTCGAGTATCGTCAGGACGAGTTCTCCTCCACCGACCGGTATTTCGGGAAGATGGGCCTGCAGGTCCGCTATTTCATGCCGCCGAACAGCGTCGCACCCCTGGCCTTCTACTTCACCGGCGATTTGCTGAACGACTATTCGAACCTGGAGCTCATCGGCACGATCAGCACCATGGAAACCTTCCAGCGGATCTACCGCCCCGAGATCTACAACGCCAACTCCCCGGCCGGCGCGTGCTACCGCCCCAGCCTGAAGCATGCGGATTACTCGCTGACCCAGGTCGTCTATGACCGGGAGGAGCGCAGCCGTCTGGCCGTGGAACAGGGGAAGTTCGCCGCGGAGAAGTTCATCGAACCCTACCGGGACATTCTTCAGCAATGGTCCGCCCGATACGCCGCCTGATCCAATACGAATGCAAGGTCCCATTCCCATGACGAAACTTCTGCCCACCGCGACCGCGGGAAGCCTTCCGAAACCCTCCTGGCTCGCCCAGCCCGAAACCCTGTGGTCGCCGTGGAAGCTGGAGGGGGAGGAACTGACTGAAGGCAAGCAGGACGCCCTGCGCGTCGTGCTGAACGACCAGCAGCAGGCGGGCATCGACATCGTCAGCGATGGCGAGCAGACGCGCCAGCACTTCGTCACCACGTTCATCGAACATCTGGACGGCGTGGACTTCCAGAAGCGGGAAACCGTCCGCATCCGCGACCGCTACGACGCCAGCGTCCCCAGCGTCGTGGGCCCCGTGTCCCGCCAGAAGCCGGTCTTCGTGGAGGATGCGAAGTTCCTGCGCGCGCAGACCCACCGGCCCATCAAATGGGCCCTGCCCGGCCCCATGACGATGATCGACACCCTGTATGACGGCCATTACAAAAGCCGCGAAAAGCTGGCCTGGGAATTCGCCAAGATCCTGAACCAGGAGGCGCGGGAGCTGGAAGCGGCGGGCGTCGACATCATCCAGTTCGACGAACCGGCCTTCAACGTCTTCTTCGACGAGGTGAACGACTGGGGCATCGCAACCTTGGAAAAGGCGGCCGAGGGGCTGCGCTGCGAAACGGCCGTGCACATCTGCTATGGCTACGGCATCAAGGCCAATACCGACTGGAAGAAGACGCTGGGCGAGGAATGGCGCCAATACGAGCAGGTCTTCCCCAAGCTGCAGAAATCCTCGATCGACATGATCTCCTTGGAATGCCAGCACTCGCGCGTGCCGATGGATCTGATCGAGCTTCTGCGCGGCAAGAAGGTGATGGTCGGGGCGATCGACGTGGCCACCGAAACGGTGGAGACGCCCGAGGAGGTCGCCGACATCCTGCGCAAGGCGCTGCAGTTCGTGGACGCCGACAAGCTGTATCCCTGCACCAACTGCGGCATGGCCCCCCTGCCCCGCCACGTGGCCCAAGGCAAGCTGCGGGCGCTGAGCGCGGGCGCCGACATCGTCCGGCGCGAGCTTTCGGCCTGACGGATTCGCACCAGATTACAGGGGCCGCGTCCAACGCGAAATGTTGGAGCGGCCCTTCATGGTGAAGTTAAGACAACATCGCCCTTGGCATGGCACAGCGGTCGCCGGGAATCTGCCGCTCCCTTAGAAGCCGCGCGGGGCAAGACGTTCGTGACACGGCTCGCGGACGTGGCCTGCAATCCGCAGAGCCATGGCGTCCACGCTTCAGCGGTGTCCTGTCCGTCAGGCACCGCTAAAGCCCGTTTGGCCCGGTCCTCCGTTCATCCGGACCTCGTCTTCGGATGGCAGCGGCAGGCAGATATGGCCGTATTTCCATCCATCTCTCCGGTGGTCAGAATGGGGCGGGCGGGACAGTGACATACGCTTGGTCGGATCGCAGAACGGGCCTACAACCCACCGAAGCGCGGTCCACGAACGTTCAAGGGTGGCGGACGCGATGAGGAGCAGACGCCACGCGCCACCGGGACATGTGACGGAAAGACCCGAACCGCGTTAAGTTCCGGGAAGCCATAATGCGAAATATCGTCGTTCCGCCCTGCGGGTTAACTCCGCCGTAGCTGCCCTGCGACCAGCGTTCCCCCGAGATTTTGGCGGGGGCGTTCATGACCACATTCACCATTCGCGGCGATCAGCTGGTCGTTGATCCGTCCGTCAGCACGGACGCCGCGCAGGGAACCGCCACGGTGCAGTGGGGGCGCCAGGTCTGGTCAAAGGACCACATCATCGAGATCACCGCCGTCAACACCTCCGGGGCCGAGTTGACGGGCTCCAGCGGCATCACGGCGATGAGGGTCTATGACGCCTCCGAAACGCTGGTGGCGGAATACCTGCCCATGAACCCGGGCCAGTCGGCAAGCCTCAGCGGCGACGCGTCCAGCCTCGGGGATGGGTATGCGCGCATCAACACCTCGGTGATGCAGCCGTCGCCCGGATCGCCTTGGATCGGCCCGATCATGATCACGAATGGCGACCGCTCCTTCTCCTCCCTGCCGACGACGTTCCACACGGGCAGCGGCGCCTACGACATCACCCCCGCTGGCACGCAGGCGGCCGCCCCGCCACCCTGCTTTGGCCCGGACGTCATCATCCACGTCGCGAACCGCGGGGCGATCCCCGTCAGGGCGCTGCAGGCGGGCGACAGCATCCTCACCTCCGACGGCCCGCAAGAGGTGCTGTGGACCGGACAGCGCCACTGCGCCTGCGCGACAAAGCGCGAATGGCCGATCGAGATCGAGGGCGAGTTGTTCTCACCGCTCCACCGGATCTTCTGGAAGGGAAAATGGGCCAAGGCCAAGCACCTTGCCGAGGCGGGGCGGGCCGTCGTGCGCGGTGACCTGGGCGCCATCGACTACCATCACGTGCTTCTGCCCGAACATGCGGTGGTCCTGACGGCTCGCAATCGGGTGGAAAGCCTGCTGCTCACCCCCTATTCACTGGATCTTTGGGGGCAGGCGCCCTTGTTGCGGAAGCATGATGGCCGGTCTGCGACGCTGGCGCATGACGAATGGCGACGTGCCCAGATCCTGCGGGGCGTGTGATCGCCCCGGACGCTCACCTTTCGGAATAGAGCACGCGGTGATCCACGAAATACCGCGCAAAGAACGGCAGGCTGGCCGAGCCGACCTCGCGCGCCGTGCGGCCGACGGTGCCTTCGACCACACGGATCGGCGTCAGCCCCCTCTGGTCCAGCCGGGACAGCGCGGCGGCGGTGGCCGCGACCAGCCGCGCGCGGATCTCGGGCGTGAAGCTTCCATCGATCACCGCCGCCTCGAAATCATAGACGGCCATGGCGGCAAGCGTCGCGCGCGCCAGCCCTTCGGCCGAGCGGTCGATCCAGGCGTCCAGCAGCGGGCCAAGCGACGTCCAGACCGAGGATTCGTGCCACAGGTCGACGTGACGCACCCCCGCCTCGCGCGCCGCCCGTTCCAGAAGATGGATGGAAGAGACGTCGATCAGTTGCCGCACGCCCCCCTTCCCATCCGCCACGGGAAGGGAGCCGAGCGCCCCGGCATTGTCCATCCGTCCGGGGATCAGCCGACCGTCCATCACGATCCCCCCGCCCACGAAGGCCCCCACGAAGAAATAAACGAAGTCCGAGGGCGCGTCCTTGCCAAAGGCCTGTTCCGCCCCGCAGGCCGCCGTCACGTCATTGGCGATGAACAGCGGCAGCCCCGTCGCGCGCGCCAGATCGTCCGTGATGCCGTCGCTGCGCCAGTCCTTGTCCGCCCCCCAGGCCCAAAGGTCGTTCGGCTGCGCCACGCCCAGCCCGGCGATCCGCGCTCGCTCCTCGGCCGACAAGAGGTTGCACAGATCGCGCGCGGCGCCGGTGGCAAACTCCAGCACCTCAGCCCGGAAGGGCTGCGGATAGAAGATGGCACGGCGGTCCAGCACGCCGCCCGTGAAGTCCATCAGCACCATTTCCGACGTGCGCCGCCCGATCTTCAGCCCCAGCGAAAATGCCCCCCGCGGGTTCAACGACATCGGGACCGACGGCTGGCCCACGCGCCCTTTGCGCGGATCGCCGGCCAGCACCAGCCCCTCCGCCACCAGCCCGCGCATGAGGACCGAGGCCGTTTGCGCCGACAGCCCGGACAACCGGGCGATGTCGGCCTTGGCCAGCTTCCCGTGCCTGCGGATCAGCGACAGCACGACGCGTTCGTTGTGGACACGGACGCCCGTCTGATTGGAACCCTTGATGGTGGCCTTTGTCATCTGCGACCCTTTTTCCGATATATAAACTGGAATGATTTATGATTGACAAGCCCATTTGCGATGGCGTTACCTAAGGGTGCAGGCCCGGGGAGGGGCCGATCCTTGGGAGGGGACCGCATGAAGTATCCGCTGATCGCATTGGGCGCGACGGCGCTGGTGGCGCTGTCGTCGCCGGTCATGGCGCAGGACGCTACGACCGTGTGCCTGATCACCAAGACTGACACCAACCCATTCTTCGTGAAGATGAAGGAAGGGGCCGCCGCGCGGGCGAAGGAACTGGGCCTGAACCTGCAATCCTATGCCGGCCGCGTCGACGGCGATCATGAGGCGCAGGTCCAGGCGGTGGAAAGCTGCATCGCGGCGGGCGCCAAGGGCATCCTGATCACGCCCTCGAACACCCAAGCCATCGTGCCGGTGCTGAAACAGGCGCAGGATGCGGGCATGATCGTGATCGCGCTCGACACGCCCTTGGAGCCGGTCGAGGCGGCCAATGCCACCTTCGCCACCGACAACTTCCGCGCGGGCGTGCTGATCGGTGAATGGGCGAAGGCGAAGATGGGCGAGGATGCGGCGGATGCGAAGATCGCCTTCCTCGATCTGACGCCGTCCAACCCCTCGGTCGCCGTGCTGCGCGATCAGGGCTTCATGCAGGGCTTCGGCATTGACGTGAAGGACGTGAACGTCGTGGGGGACGAGGAGGACGACCGGATCGTCGGCCATGACGTGACCAACGGCAACGAGGAAGGCGGCCGTCAGGCGATGGAGAACCTGTTGCAGCAGGACCCATCGATCAACCTCGTCTACACCATCAACGAACCGGCCGCCGCGGGGGCCTACGAGGCGCTGCGCGCCGTGGGCATGGAAGGCAACGTGACGATCGTGTCCGTCGACGGCGGCTGCCCCGGCGTCCAGAACGTCGAGGAAGGGATCATCGGCGCGACCTCCATGCAGTATCCGCTGAAGATGGCGGCGCTGGGCGTCGACGCGGTGGCCGAATTCGCGAAATCCGGCGCGGTGCCGAAGGCGTCCGAAGGCCTGACCTTCACGGACACGGGCGTCGATCTGGTGACGGACGCGCCGGTGGACGGCGTCGCCTCCATGACCTCCGCCGACGCCAAGGCGCAGTGCTGGGGCTGACGCCGCCAAGGGGATCATGGTCATGAGCCAGACAAAAGACGATTTCGAGGCTGGTCTGTCGAAGGCCAGCACGCAGGTCGCGGACTTTTCGCGCCGACGCGGGCCGCTGGAACGCGTGCAGCACGGCCTGCACGCCAATCCCACGCTGGTGCCGGTCATGGTGCTGCTGTTCGGCATCGCGGTGTTCGGGCTCATCGTGGGGGAACGGTTCTTCAACGCGTTCACGCTGACGCTGATCCTGCAACAGGTGGCCATTGTCGGGATCGTGGGCGTGGCGCAGACGCTGATCGTGCTGACGGCGGGGATCGACCTGTCGGTCGGCGCGATCATGGTGCTGTCCTCGGTCATCATGGGGCAGTTCGCGGTGACGCTGGGGATCCCCGCACCCATCGCGCTGTTCTGCGGGCTGGCGCTGGGCACGATCTGCGGCATCGTCAACGGCGTGCTGGTGGCACTCGTGCGCCTGCCGCCCTTCATCGTGACGCTGGGCACCTGGTTCGTGTTCGAGGCGGCGAACTTCATCTACACCCAGAACCAGACCATCCGCGCGCAGGATGTGGAGGCGGCGGCCCCGCTGCTGCAGTTCCTTGGCCGCACGTTCCATGTGGGCGGGGCCGTCTTCACCTATGCCGTGGTGGCGATGGTGGGGCTGGTGCTGCTGTTCTTCTACATCCTGAACCACACGGCCTGGGGCCGCCACGTCTATGCCATCGGCGACGATCTGGACGCGGCGCGGCTGTCGGGCATCCGCACGACGAAAATGCTGATCTCGGTCTATGCGGTGGCGGGGCTGATCTGCGGCTTCGGGGGCTGGGCGCTGATCGGGCGGCTCGGCTCGATCTCCCCCACCTCGGGGTATGAGGCGAACATCCAGTCCATCACGGCGGTGGTCATCGGCGGCACGTCGCTGTTCGGCGGGCGCGGATCAGTGATCGGCACGCTGATCGGGGCGCTGATCGTGGGCGTCTTCGCCATGGGCCTGCGGATCTGGGGCACGGACCCCCAATGGACGCGCCTGACGGTGGGCGCGCTGATCATCCTGGCGGTTGCGGCAGACCAATGGATCAGAAAGGCATCGGCATGATCCGGAACACACCCGTCCTGACGGGACGCAACCTGCAGAAACGCTACGGCCGGGTCGTGGCAATGGACAACTCGGACTTCGACCTTTATCCGCGCGAAATCCTCGCCGTGATCGGCGACAACGGCGCGGGGAAATCGACGCTGATCCGCGCCATGACCGGCGCCGTCCAGCCTGATGCTGGAGAGATCCGGCTTGACGGTCAGCCGACCACGCTGGCCAACCCGCAGGCCGCCCGCGACCTCGGGATCGAGACGGTGTACCAGAACCTCGCTTTGTCCCCCGCTTTGTCCATCGCGGACAACATGTTCCTCGGGCGCGAAATCCTGCGCGGGGGCGTGGCGGGGTGGTTCCGGATGCTGGACAAGCCCGCGATGCGCAAACAGGCGAGGGAGCAGTTGAACACCCTTGGCCTGATGACGATCCAAAGCATCGACCAGGCGGTGGAGACGCTGTCGGGCGGCCAGCGTCAGGGCGTGGCGGTGGCCCGCGCCGCGGCGTTCGGGTCGAAGGTCCTGATGCTGGACGAACCCACGGCCGCGCTGGGCGTGAAGGAATCGCGCAAGGTGCTGGACCTGATCCTGGGCGTGCGGGAACGGGGGCTGCCGATCGTCCTCATCTCGCACAACATGCCGCATGTGTTCGAGATTGCCGACCGCATCCACGTCCACCGCCTAGGCAAGCGGCTGTGCGTGGTGGACCCGAAGAAGGTCTCCATGTCCGACGCGGTGGCGCTGATGACGGGCGCGGTGCAGCCTACGCCGGAGATGATGGCAGGCTGACATCCGCGGGCACGCTGCCCTCGATCACCCGGCGGGCGTTGGGCAGGTCGTTCCCTTCGACCTTGGCCGCCCCGTCGGGCCGGGCGGCCCACCGCGCCCGCAGGCGCTGTTCCAGCACCGGCAGCGGGACGTCCAGCATCACGGTCATGTCCAGCAGCGGCCGAAGGGGCGCCCAGTCCGGATCGTCCAGCAGCAGGTAATTGCCTTCCACCAGAACGACCTTCACCTCCGGCCCGATGACGCGGGCGGCGGCGCGCGAGATTTCCAGATCCCGGTCAAAGACCGGAACGGCGATCTCCCCGCCCTCGCCCCGCAGGCGGTGCAGCATCGCGCGCAGCCCCGCCACGTCGAAGGTGTGCGGCGCGCCCTTGCGGTCCCAGTGGCCGCGGGCGATCAGCACGGCGTCGTCGTAATGGAACCCATCCATCGGCAGAATGGCGCTGTGCGGAATGCGGGCCTGCAGGCGTTCGGCCAATGTGCTCTTGCCGGCACCGGGCGGGCCCGCGATGCCGATCAGCCTGCGCGTTTGGATGCCGCACAGGTCCTTGGCCAGAGCCTCGATCGTCATGGTGCGCGTCATCGTCGTCTCCTCCGGGCACAGCCGGATGCGGCAAGACCGTCCGCATCCGAACCACGATCATGTCCGACTGCCGGAAGGAGTCAAAGACGAAGACCTGCCACGGCACACGTTTGGCGTGTAAGGCGGATGTGCGCCTACGGGATTTGAAAGAAAATCCGCACACCCCAGATAGCCCTGCGTAACAAGTGGGGGCCGGTTGTGTTAGGCTCCGACGGTTCGGCTGGGGGCGTTCCGCGGGATGGCCCCCAGCCGAACCAGGCTGCGGCCATGCCGGAACGGGTTGTTTCGGTCCGGAACGTCGCAGCGCCTCCGCTTCCTTGGCCGTCAGCGCCGGCGGATCGGGAACATGTCCTCCCCGCCCTGATGCAGCTTCACATGATGACGCCGGCACAGCCACCGCACGTTCAGGGGCTGGTCGTAATGGTCGTGATGGGCGTCCACCACGGTTCGGCCGCACACCTCGCAGGGCTGCTTGTCCAGCGTTCCGGAGTTAAGGGCCTGCTGCACCGCAAGATGGGCGTTGTACTTCACCATGTTCGCGCGGCGCCAGTCGGCCTGCCGGGTCTTGCTCTTCAACATTTCCCGCTGCTCCCTCATTCAGGCCAAGGCGTCCTCAAGATCGGCGGCATGAGCCCGCTTGCAATGATCTTCGTCGTCCCGTGCCGCCCCAGGACGCGCCGGATGTTCCATGACAGGCGCCGGAACGCTGCATGATCCGTCCCCCGCCCGTCGCTGTCAAATGGCTTTGCCGTGACGGTCACGGGATGCCCGCTCAACCGCCTTCCAGCAGAGGATGCCGCGCGAGGGGGGCCAGTTCGTCCCGCAGATGTTTCAGCAGGCGCCGCACCAGCCGCGGCCGGCGGTCCGAGGGCAGCAGCGCACGAACCTCTCGCCCACCCGTGTGCCAGCCGGGAAGAACATGGACCAGACGCCCCTCGACCAGATCCTCCATCACGTCCCAGACGGACTTCATCGCGATCCCGCCCCCGGCCAGCGCGGCGGCATGGGCGGTTTCGCCGTCCGTCCCGGTCAGCACCGGATGGATGCGCGCGTCCGCCTGACGGGTGCCGTCCTGCAATGCCCAGATGCGGGGCGCGGGCCGGCCCACGGTCAGGCAGCGATGCGCGTCCAGATCCTCCGGCACCTTTGGCGTGCCGTGCTGCGCCAGATAGGTGGGGGAGGCGACCAGCAGATGCGCGTCCCCCACAAGCCGCTCCCCCACTTCCGACACGGGGCCCTGCCGCAGCGCCAGATCCACCCCTTCGCGAACCAGATCCACCCTCTGCTCCGTCGCGATCAGCTCCACCGTCACGCCCGGATGCGCGTTCAGGAAGGTGGGCAGGCAGGGCGCGATCCGCCGCTGCGAAAACGCGACGGAGGCGCTGAGGCGGATGCGCCCGCGCAGGGGGGCGTCGCCGCGATCCTCCAGCACGTCAAAGGCGGTCAGGGCGTCGCGGCAGGGGCCAAGGAAGCTTTCCCCCGCCGGGGTCAGGCGCAGCGCGCGGGTGGAGCGTTCGGCCAGCCGCTCACCCACCGCCGCCTCCAGCCGGGCGAGGCGCTTGGACAGCACCGACAGTGCCACCCCCACCTCACGCGCAGCGGCGGACAGGCTGCCCATCCGGGCCACAGCCTCGAAGGCGCGCAGGTCGTCGATATGGTCGATCCGGGACATGTCTTTCCGATCCGCGAAGGCTGACTTCCACGTTTCGCAAGAAACGTTGGCGGCAATCCGCGCGTTCCAACACCGACACAGAAAGGAAGCCATCATGAAAACCGTGAACCAACCCTCCATCAGCCATGAAGCCGCGCAGGCCGTCATCGCCGCCGCCGTGCAGGCCGGGCGGGAGCGGGAGTTTCCCGTCTCCGTGGCTGTCGTGGATCGCGGCGGCTGGCTCGTGGCCTTCAGCCGCGCCGATGGCGGCGTGCCCGGCGGCGTCGATGGCGCGATCGGCAAGGCGCAGTCCTCGGCCAAGTTTCAGGACAGCCTCGCGAACTTCGGCCAGATGGCGCGGGACGGCCAGACCTGGCTGGGCGATCTGCCGGGCATGATCCCCCTGGGCGGGGGGGAGCCCCTGATGGTCGACGGCGTCTGCGTGGACGCGGTGGCCGTGTCCGGCGCGAACGAGCCGGTGGAGCAGGCCTGCGCCGAGGCCGGTGCGGCGGTGCTGCGCTGATGGCCGTCCGTGGGATCGAACATGTGGGCATGACGGTGCCCGACATCGCCGAGGCCGAGGCCTTCTTCATCAAGGCCTTCGGCGCCGAGGTTCTGTATCGCGGCGTTGCCAAGGACGGCCCCGATCAGCCGGGCGCGGACATGGCCGAGGTCAATGGCGTCCCCGCCGACAACGGCTTTCGCGCGCTGTCGATGCTGCGCATCGCGGGCGGCGCGAACCTTGAACTGTTCGAGGCGATGACCCCCACGCGGGCCGAAGTGCCACAAATCACCGACATGGGCGTGCACCACTTCTCCATCTATTGCGACGATGTGAAGGCGGTGGGCGAGGCGATGGCGGCGGCGGGCGGCACCATGCTGAAGGGGCCGAACCCCTTCTTCGGGCAGGAGGAGGGCGAGGGCAACGTCCTCTGGTTCGGCCGCTGCCCTTGGGGTTCGCTGATCGAGCTGTTGCAGTTCCCGACGCCCCCGACCTGCGACGCCCCCGGCGCCACGCACATGCGCTGGCAACCCCCGCCCGCTTAAGAGGACCGACTGATGATGACCCGACGCGCCCTGATCCAGACCGCCACCGCGGCGAGCCTTCTGCCTCTCTCCGCCCGCGCGGCCGGCGGAATGCAGGTCCTCCTCGGCTCGCCCTTCCTTGCCAATGGAGTCACGACCGATGCGAAGGGTCGCATCTATCTCTCGCTGCCCAGCTGGACCGGCCCCTCCCCCGGCATCGGGCGGCTGGAGGGGGCGGAGGTCGTCCCCTTTCCCGGCGGCGCGTGGCATGATCCGGACACGGCACCGGAGGATCGGCTAGTCGCGATCAACGCCGTCCACGCCTTCGACGACGGCCTGATCTGGGCCGTGGATCAGGGCGGACCAGAGGGCGGGCAGAAACTGCTGGCCTTCCATCCCGACGGCTCCTTGGCGCAAAAGCTGACCTTCGGACGCGATATCCTGCCCGAAGGCGCGGCGATGAACGACCTGCGCAAGGACGGCGCGAAGATCTACGTGACCGACAGCGGCCTTGGCGCGATCATTCTGCACGATCTGGACAGCGGCACGACCCTGCGCCGCCTGTCGCACCACCCGCTGCTGCGGGTCGATCCGGACCGGGTGCAGGTCGGCACCGCCGGGCGTCCGCTTCAGGACGAGAACGGCAAGCGCCCCGCCACCCATGCCGACATGATCGAGCTTTCGACGGATGGCAAATGGCTCTACTGGGCCTTTCCCGCCGGCCCGCTGCGACGGATCGAGACAAAGGCGCTGTGGACGCTGGACGGCGAGGCGCTGGCCGAACGGATCGAGACGGTGGCCGAGATCCCCCCCATCGGCGGCACCGCCATCGACGATGAGGGCAACATCTACCTGTCCGACGTGGCGGCGCGTCGCATCGCGGTCCGGGTGCCGGACGGGCGCATCCTGACGCTGGTGCAGGATGACCGCCTGATCTCCCCCGATGCGATCTGGATCGACGCGGACCGTCACCTGATGGTGCCCGCCGCCCAGACCGAGTGGCTGCCGAAACATGACAAAGGGGAGAACCGGCTGTCTCCGCCCTATCTGACGCTGGGCATGACGCTGCCTGCGTCGCTGGAAAGCGCGCCGCTGGGGCGTGCCGTGTTCGTTCCGAAAGATCCCGCATGAATCGTCGCCAGATGCTCGCCGCCACCGCTGCCACGACATTGTTGCCTGCCGCTCTGCGCGCGCAGACACCGCAGCGACTTCTCCTGAAGGGCGCGGAGGTTCTGGGCATAGGCCCCGCCGACGTGCTGATCGAGGGCGATCGCATCGCCGCCATAGGCCAGCCCGACGCGGCGGGGGCGGAGGTGATCGACATGTCCGGCACGCTCCTGATGCCTGGCATGGTCGACACGCACTGGCACATGTGGAACACGATCGCGCGGGGGATGGGGCAGACCGACCTCGGCGGGTTCTCGAACTCCATGGCACCGCTCGCAAAGATCTGGACGCCGGAGGCCGCCGCCCTGTCCGTGCAGCTGGCATTGGCCGAAGCATGGACCTCCGGCATCACCACCGTCCACAACTGGGCCCACAACACCCGCAGCGCCGAGTTCGCGGCCGCGGAATGGGAGGCGATGCGCGACGGCGGCATCCGCGGCATCTTCGCCTATGGCTACCCGCAGGATCTGAAACCGGGGGAGCGGATGGACTTTGCCGCCCTGCGCGCCTTCCGTGAGCGGTTCGCAGACACCGGCACGATGCGCCTCGGCCTCTGCACGCGCGGACCGGACCGCAGCGAGGACCGCATCTGGCAAGAGGAATGGAGGATCGCGCGCGAGATGGGGCTGCCGATCACGTCCCACGTCGCCTCCGACCGCAAGGGCGGGACGCTTGGCAACATCGCCAGGATGGCCGAGGGCGGATTTCTTGGCCGCGACGTGCAGATCGTCCACGCCACCCAGGCCAGCGACGAGGATTTTCGCCTGATGGCCCAGCACGGCTCCCCCGTCTCCATCAGCCCGTGGACGGAGCTGGAGGTGGGCTACGGCATCCCGCCCGTCGCGCGGATGGCGGCGGCGGGGCTGCGGATCGGGCTGTCGGTGGACAACATGGTGCTGGCCGGGAACGCCGACATGTTCGGGGTGATGAAGGTGACCTCCGACCTCGCCTCCGGGCAGACGGAAACGCAGGGTGCGGTGAAGGACGCGACCGTGCTGCACTGGGCCACGGCGGGCGGGGCTGAAACGCTGGGGATCGCCGATCTGGGCATGATCGCGCCGGGGATGCTGGCGGATCTGGTGGCGGTCCGGACGGATGCGGTGAACACCGCCCCTGTCCGCACGCCCGAGTTCCTGCTGACCCACGCAGCGCATCCCGGCAACGTCGACACCGTGATCGCAGGGGGGATCCTGCGCAAGCGGGGCGGAGCGCTGGTCGGCATAGACCACACGGCCCTGTTGGCCGAGGCGACCCGGTTGATGGCTTCGCTTCGCCGACGGGCGGGGATCGACTGACGTTCCGCCGGACGCTGGCGGTGGTGCTGCGCGGTTTTTGCCGCCCTTTATGATCTTTGATGTGAGACCGCTTGTGGGTTGCCCTGCGGCTTTCAATGTCACGAAATGGATTGTCTGCACCCAGCGATGCAAATAAGCGCGGCCAAGGCCAGCAGGCGCGGGGCACGGTGCAGGACGTTGCGGGGACGGTGAAGGGCAAGCTGGGCGACCGGGTCTGATCTTGCACCGTTCCAGAAAGAAGGCCTCGCCGATGCGGGGCCTTTTTCATGTCAGGACAAACCGTCCCGCCCGCCTTGCTTGCTGCCGGGTTCCGCGTGGGCGGGCTTTGGTTCGTTCCGGGCCCGGCCGGTCGTGACGTCCCCCCGTCCAGGGTCTTGCCTATGACCCGCCGACCGCGTTGGACCCTCCGCCGGCCTTGCGGTCGGGCATCTGGCCAAAACCCCGCCACTGCGAGCCTTTTTCATGTCCTGGCAAGCCTGTGCACAGCGGCCTGCCTATGACCGATGTGACCCTGCGGTCACCCCGTGCCCCCGGAATGCAGAACGCGCGGGGTGTCCCCCGCGCGCTTGTGCTCGTTTGATCCCGGTCCTCATCAGGTCAGGGCGCGGGCCTCAAAGGCCTTGAGAACGCGGCGGGCGGTCTTGCCGTAGCTTTCGGGCATGGCGCGCAG
>NZ_JAQMHV010000022.1 GCF_028307215.1 Falsirhodobacter sp. 20TX0035
GACAAAACATCAGGGGGGTCAAAATTGGGCGCCGATACCCCCGTCTAAGGGGTCAAGATTGCATGCCGAAGCACAGTGGTGCCTCAAAACCCCCGATCTCGAGAAGCAAATCGAGGATAAGCGAAACCGGAAGGGCATATACGCATGGGGTGACGGCACCTGAATGCCTGTTCCCACATTCAACATCCGTTCACGATATATTCGTGGGAAAAAGTTAGCTTAAGTCACTATTGTGATTCGACAATCGGAGGATTCAAAATCCTCCGCCGCAAGGCTTGCGAGTTCGAGTCTCGCCTCGGGCACCAGCGTATCTTATCGGTAAAATCGTGATTAGCTGACCGTCTTGCTTTCAGTGAGTAGTGCAAGTCTCACACCCGAATTCCCGCGGTCACGTTTTGGGCTTGTTCTGTTCCATCAGCATCTACGCGCCTTCGACAACCGCTTGCGGCTGCGCGCTGCCGTTAGAACTCCACCATCTCCGCGCTCTGGTTCGTGATAGCTTCGATCTGCCCATCTGGGCAGCCCGCCTCGGCTAGGGGACGATCATCAGCTTCCGTAAGCCATGCAGCGAGTAGCGCTCCACACGGTCGCCTATAGCTATGCGCCACGCCCTGAAGGCTCCTTCGCCCCAGTCACATGCCCCTTCGGTCCCGGTCCGGTCAGGTTTTATGGCCGCTATGAAAGCGCCCTGCTTCGGGATGGATACAACGTCTTCTCGTCCATCACCCCCATCCACGCCCGCGGAGGTGGTAGTGCATGCTTTCGGGAATGGCTTGAGCGTTAGCATTGCAATTGCGAGTTGATCCAGGCCGGACGGATCAACGCTGGTTGCACCTTATCGGAGACATTGTCTGAAGGGGAGAAGATGGCCAACGTCGCTTTACTCGTGACGATGCGGGAGGCGGGGGCCGCGGTTCTGCAGACGATCACCGGTTTGCGTTGCCCGTGGCTGGACGTCAAGCGCATCAATTGGGCTGGCGTAATCAGTATAACGTTCGACGGAAGCATGACGTGGGAGCCGCTGGATCTGTCGGATGTGTGATACGATTATCGGGCGTGGTGAAGCCTGCCCATGCGAACGATTGCCCACGATGCCATGGTCTCGGTTCAACAACGCAGAGGATCGACTGGGATCGATCGTATCCAGTTGAACAACCGAAATCATGGAATTATTCCGACCCAGTTAAGTGCTACTGTGGACCGCAAGCTTAGACTTTCAGCTCCACGGCCTTGGGAACTTTTTGGGGTAGATCACGGGTTTGACCCAGAACGGGCATTCTTCCTTCCGCACCTAATATTCGCACATCCTGGTCGCCGACGCCGCTGCCACACGGCCATGGCCTCAATCAAACCGAATCCTCGGCATGACGGTTGACGCAGGCGGTGTGCGGTGCTGCGTCAATGGTGGCCCATTTCTCAAAGCCGGGGGGCGGACGTTTCGTGACGCTGGACCACACGAACTTCATGTCCAACGGGGCCGCGTTCGCGAACGGGGACAGCGGCGTCTTTCGTCGCATGACGCTCTTCGATACTTTCCTGACGGACGCGGAAATGCAGGCCTGGGTTTTCATGTGCCAGATGCGCCTTCAACCGCAGATCCTCACCAGCTTGGCCGCCGATCTAGGGGAGCTTGCTGCAATGAAGACAGACGTGAAGGCGGCGGTGGCCACAGCCACGACCGGTGCCATCATCCACCTTGCCTAAAACAAAGCCTCCGCGGATCCGAGATCAACGCAGGAGCTTTCACTGGCGCGGTGGGGGAGGCGTCTGATGATGCTCTCCGTTCCAAGGGCCTCCTTCACTGCAAGGTGCCATCCGATATGATTTGAAGTTATTAATGGTTTCAGCCCGAGACAACGTCCACTAACCTTCGGATTTTAAGCCCTAATTGCAAGGTCACGGGATGAACGCTGATGCGCAACTGAACAAAGGGTCGCGGCGTGAATCTTGGCTGGACATACTTCGAGGGGTGACGATCACGCTCGTCATCTTCCACCACTGCTACCTGACCACAGCGGCGATGCTCACAGAGGCGGGTAGCGGCCTTCATCTTCCCTGGTATTCGGTGGACCGCATGTTGGGGATGGTAAGGATGCCAGCGTTCTTCCTGTGCTCCGGGATACTGTTTTCCACCGTTGCGTCGCGTGGCTGGAGCTGGTTCCTTCGGAAACGCCTGGCTTGGACCATTTGGATTGCAATGGTCTGGGGGTGGATCGCCGCTTGCGTCCTCGTTTTAGGCGTGGACCTTTATCCTTGGGGAACCCCGGGGCAGATCCGTTTGAGCCAGTGGGCTCTGATCACGCCGATCGGCAACATGTGGTTCATATACGCGATCGCAATTCTGGCAGCGTGGTCTATGGTGTTGGTGAACACTGGAAAGGCGGCCTCATTCATTCTGTCTATTGTTCTGGCCGTGACAGCGCTGCTTCTTTATCGATACACCGAGCTTCCTGCTGGCATCGACAACTTAGTTTTGAACTTGGGATATCGCGGATTTGTCTTTTTCTCGATGGGCTTCGTCTTTGCCAAGACTTTGCTGAAAACCCGGAAGATACGTGGGATTCATGCCTCTCTGGCTCTGGCGGTATGGACGGTTTGCTATTTCATCCATTCTCAGGCGACAGGGCCGCATGATCTCCTCCGTTTGCTGCTTTCAATACCTGCAACATTGTCTGTCGTTTATGCCCTCAGGTATCTCGTGATCAAGTGTCCCCAGATATGGCGCCCCTTCGAGCTCTTGGGCAGGAGGTCCCTTGAATTGTTCCTGACGCATCAGTTCATAATCGCATTGACCTTCATCCTGCTGCATCCCCTTGTCGGACACATCATCGGGGACGGGCTTGTGGCGATCCTCTTCGTCTTGACGCTTGCCCTGTCCATCATGGTTTCTGCCGTTCTAAGGCGGGCACCTTCGAACGCGTTCTTTGCCCTCCCATCAGGTCTTTTCAGCCGCACGCAAAGGAACCCGAATGCGGCTGGCTAAGAGCCACGAGGATTGTGTTCAGCCTGAAGGCTACTTGTCCTCTGAACGAGATAAGTCGGTCAAAGACTCGTCTGATCAACACGATCTGTGGAAAATTTTATCTTTACCCCATCGCCCTCCGCATGTTTTATTTCCTCGAAAAGTCAACAGCCTGAGGGATATGGATGCCGATCTTCAAAGTTGGGGGTAAGCTGTGCTACTTCGCCCATGTTCCGAAATGTGCAGGCACCAGCGTCGAGGACTATCTGAGCGAGCGTTTCGGGCAACTTGCCTTCCTGAACCGGAAGTACAACGCGAACAAAGCCGGCCAGTTCAGGACTTCGTCGCCGCAGCACATCCTGGCGTCCGACCTCGCCGGTTTCTTTCCGATGGGGTTCTTCGACCACTCCTTTGCGGTTGTTCGCCATCCCGTGGACCGGGTGGTCAGCGCCTTCCACTATCACCGTGACCGGGAGCACAACATCAAGTCGAAGGTCAGCTTCAAGGAGTGGGTCAAGCGACTGGAGGATTTCGGTGCCAAGAGCCACCAGGATTTTGACAACCACTTCCGTCCTCAGGCCGCGTTCATTCCCAAGAAGAGCCGGGTGTTCAAACTCGAGAACGGCCTCGACAAGGTGCAGGCTTGGTTGGACGAGATAGCGGGTGCACCGCACAGCACGAGCATCCCGAACCATTTCGCAGGCGCTTACAAGCCGCCGAGGATCGACGCCGCCACGATGGAGCGGCTGGAAGCGATCTATGCGAATGACTTCGAAAAGTTGGGTTACACGCGACGATCCGCCAAGGCGATTGCCGCGTAACCTTCGTTAAACGCACCTATGTTTCTGACAGGTTGCCCGCCCAGCGACTGCCTCGCCGCGACCGATCAAGGAGTTCCAGTGCTGCGGGCCGCGTGAGGAAGGACTGGCTCGTGATTATGAGTTGACGGGTCGTCAACCCGTGGTAGCTTTGGAACAAATAAGGAACATCACGGCAGGAGGCGTTGTGAGCAGTTTCTTCATGACGTCACGGGCGGCATTCTATCCAACTCGCGAGGCGTCTTCGCCATTCGCGCCCCAGGTAGAACCCGTGACTCCCTTTGTCTGACGCGCATAAAGAGATGGTGACAAGCATGCACACGATCCGAACGGAGATCCTTTCCCTTCCGCATGAGGAGCGGCTGTCCTACGCGCTTCATGTGATCGATACTCTGGTGGGGCAGGCGCTGGACGATATCGCATGGGTGCGTCGTCATCTTGGGGTATCGAAGAAGCAGGCGCAGATGATCCTGGCACTCAACGCCGCGTTTCCGCGCACGCTCTCGAAAGAGCAGATCATGACCGCGATCCATGGGCCGGGGTGGGAGCAGGACGAACGCGCCGTGGCCGTGATGGCGAGTCATATCCGCGCCCGGCATCCCGACCTGATCGAGACGTGCTGGGGCCTGGGCTATCGCCTGGCCCGCAAGATCGAGGTGGGCAACGACGTCATCGCCACGCGCGAGAAGGCGGGGGAGGCTTGGTCGCCGGAGGAGGATGACGACCTGCGCCGGATGTTCGAGAACGGCTCCGACATCTCCATCATCGCCGACGAGATGGACCGCAGCGAACGGTCCATCAGCGACCGCTGGCGTCTTCTGAGAAAGCGGGCGGAACGCGAGCAAGGCAGTGGAACGGATCGCAATGGCTGAACCGGCCGCAGGCCGGGGATTCAGGCCTTCAGGTCTTGCGGGAAGGCGTCGATCAGCCCTTGGGCCACCGCGTCCAGTCGGGACGCGTCGGGTGTCTGGCCGCCTGCGGGGTGCGGCGCGCGAAGCCAGTCCTGCGCGTCCTTCAGCCGGACCGGGACCAGCGGTGCGCGGCCGATGCTGGTCGCGTAGTCGTAGAACTTGAACTGCGCGCTGCGGTGGATGTCGTCGCCCTCGATCCGGACGTTGGGAATGCCGTAGGCGTCGGCGATGATGATGCCGTGCAGCGACTGCGAGAAGATCTGCCGGCAGGAGGCGATCTGCCGGATGACGGCCTTGGCGCCGTTGGTGCGCACGTCGATGATCTCGATGTGGTCGCCGGCCCCGCGCAGCAGGGCCAGCGCCTCCTCCGTCACCTGCGAATGGTGAAGAAGAACGCCGATCTTGTCCGTCTGCTCCACCGGGCCGACGAGGCGCCGGGCCAGAAGGCCGGGATCGCCGAAGGGCAGGGGTCGGTGGTTCAGGACGGCCGCCGTCACCGGGCCGCGCAGCGCCACCACACGGGCGGCGTGGCACCAGTCGCCGTCCATCGCCTCCATGCAGCCGGTGCCCCAGATGACGGGGGGCTCATGCCCCTCGGCCCGTTTCACCACGCCTTTGCGCGCATTCCACATGATGCTCCCGACCGAGAAGACCTGAGCCGTCGACTCAGGTGCCCAGGCGACGGAGCGACCAGAGACGTGTTCAAGAACATCGCGGGACAGGGCATCGCCGAAGTTCGGGGACTTGTTCCACCAGAAGGCGCGAAGAGGTTCGGTCATCATGGTCCCGGCAGGTTGGGATCGGCGCCGCGGGATGGGCTGCCGCTTACGCAAACGGGTATAGGAACCCCCGCCCTATCTGTCCATCGGGCCACGGACGCGGAGCGGCAGAAAACTGCCGAGCTTGCTGCGCAAGTGCCTCATTTTGATTACAAATCACATAGAAATCGCTGCAGATCCGGGTGGCCCCAGTGCAGATTTTCCGCTACGGGCGCGAAAGAACGTGTTGAGTGTGGGGAGCATTTACCCCATATTAACTTTTGCGAACGGAGCGGCCACGCCGAACCAACGTCTGTTGTCTGAGTGTTGAGTAGCGAGTGCAGTTGGAAGCCCCCTCCACGCAAGCATGAAGGGCCGTCCCGTACCGGCCTGGTGCACATGATCATCATTAGCCCCGCTTTCGAGCGGGGCTTTTTTCTTGTCGTCGCACCTTTGCAATACAACCTAAACATGTATTCGGGGCGCCTGCAAGGGATGTTCTTGTCTTGCGCACAAACGGTATTACCGGGATTGTCCGAAAACCGGCCTGCGGCAAGCATGGCAGGCGTCACATCTTTTGGTTGATCCTCTCTTCGGGGCAGCGTGGCGGCCAGCCGGGTGTCAGGTGGGCAAGAATAGCCTTCAGACAGAGTGGGAGATCAATGCGCGGGATCCTGTCCGCTTGTCCTCGCGGCCGGCCAACGACCTGCGCGATTCGGAAAACCCGAACGAAACCCGTTAAGGATCATCTTGCTTTCACGATTCGTTCGCGGCACATGGCGCGCATGGCTCGCCGAAGAAAATCATATCGCCGCCCCGGTCCACAGGTTTGGATCGCCGGGGTTCTTTTGGTTGTCGCAATTTTTTCCTTGGGGGACAACATCCCGCTTGCCCGCCGCATAATGTTGGAGGTGGCGGAGCAGGTCCTGATCGCAACCCCGATCGGCAGCCTGCTAGGTGATCGCCTCATGGGCGGGGCGGGGGCGCGGGTGATCGACGGCGACACGCTTCAAATGGGCAAGGACCGTGTTCGGCTGCACGGGATCGACGCGCCGGAATCCCGCCAGACCTGCCGCCGCGGCCGCAGGATTTGGGCCTGCGGGCAGGAGGCGACGCGGGCGCTGGAACGTCTGATCGGCGCGTCGCAGGTGACGTGTCAGAAGCGCGCCACGGACCGCTATGGGCGTTCCGTCTCTGAGTGTCATGCCGGAGGGCAGAACATCAACGTCTGGATGGTGCGGCACGGCTGGGCGGTGGCCTACCGGCAATACGGCGGTGCCCGGTATGCCGCCGATGAAGCCTTCGCAAAACGGCGCAAATCCGGGCTGTGGGCCGGGCACTTCGTCATGCCTTGGGACTGGCGCAAAGGAAAACGTTAAACTTTGGAACATTGCGTGGCCGAAGATGTTGAAGTGGCATCAGGGGGAACACGCCATGTCCAGTGCACAGATCAACGTCCGAAAGGCACCGGCTCCTCGTCCGCCCAGGGTCGAGGTGTCGTATTGGTACCAGGCCGACAGCATTCCGCCAAAACACCAAGCGGAGTGAGCGTCATGAAACCTGTCCATTTCAGCATCAACCTCTCGCAATGCCTCTACAACGCGCTGCGGGCGGATTACATCAACCACCCGGTCGTGATGAAGCCCGAAGGGATGGCCCGCAGCCTTCCCGACATCGCGGCCGTTCCGCAGGACCCAACCCCGAAGGTGATCCATCATGGCGAATGAGCCCCGCAAGTCGAACGAAGACCGCGCCCGTCCCAAGCGTTGGGAAAACGAGCAGGCGGAGCACGAGGGTTCGTCCCATGATCCGTCGGAATTCGACGTGATGAATCCCGAGCGAACGAAGAACAAGCCGAACGACGACGTTCAGGAACAGCTCTGAATTTGTTGATCGGCGAGCGGCCCCTTCGCGATGCGAGGGGGCCGTTGTTGTTTCAGGCGGGGCGGCGCGACATGACGCCCTTGTGGGCTTGTCCCACCTCGACCAGTTCCGCTTCCACGTCCTCGGGGTCGGGTGCGAGCCAGTCGGTGGGGCGGTCGATGAAGCCGCGATCCGCCAGATCCTGCGCTAGGGTGGCACTGTCCAATTCACCATAGCTGCGATCGTCGGGCTTGGCCTTTCCGGGGCGCAGCCAATTGGCGCGGACATGGTCCAGAACCTCGGTCGTGACACCCATGCCGGTCATCTGGTTGACGATGTTCTTGTAGTCGGCAGCGCTGCGGCGCAGGATCACGCCGACCTTCTGCGCCGGCTGCGCCACGAAGCCAGCCAGATGGAAGGCCGATCCGTCCGCCCCCAGAATGTGCGTGGCCGCCTTGTACTGCGCCAGCTGGTCCGTGATGCTTTCCCGCTCCGGATGATAGATGCGGTAGCCTTCCTGTGCGAGGCTGCGTTCCACCGCCGTTTCGCCCACGAAGCTGCCGGTCTTCTTCGGCAGGCCGGAGCGGGAGAGGTAGATCTTGCGTTCCCCTGCCGGCGCGACGTCCTGCCCCGCCTTGCGCACGAAGGAGCGGAAGCGCGACGTGCCGAGCGAGATGTCCCCAAGGCCGAAGCCTTGCCCTGGCACGACCAGCGTTTCGACACGCGTGGGCTCCGTCACGATGGTAATGGGGCAGGTGATGCCGAAACGGGTCAGAAGTTCCTGCTGATAGCCGGCAAGGCGGTAGAACACGGGGCGGCCCATGTCCTTGGGCACGAAGATGAGGGAATCGAAGCTGTTGTCCACGGCCCAGAGGCGGGACACGGATTCGGTCACGAAATGGCCGAAATGGTGGAACAGGATGCCCGCCCAGACATGGCGCCCCCGCAGCGTCTGGGTGGGTTCCCGAATGTCGCACATTCCCCCACGATACATGGTGCCGTTGCGCCAAAGCGCGGCCTCCTGCACGGGCAGCCCATCGCGAAGAACCGTCCCCGAGATCGGCTCGATGTTCACGGAGGAGAGCTCGAGCGTTCCGTTCGCCCAGTCCGAGTCCGTGGTCGGCGGCCGGATCTGCGGTTGATGTACGTTCATGCGAAGGCTCCACATCCGGGTTCACGGGCAAAGCGTAGCGTTAACTTATTGCCCGTCAAAGTTGTTTTAATCCCTCGCGGGTTGCGCAATGATGAACGCGCCCAAAAATGTCTTTGGCAGGGCAAACCGGACCGACACGACAGCGGGGAAGTGGACATGCCGATCTTCAAGGTTTCAGGACAGCTGTGCTTCTGCGCCAGCGTGCCGGGATGCGTGGAGCCGTCGCTGGAGGACCTTCTTCAGGGCCAGCTGGGCGCGCCGGCTTTCCTGAACCGCGGCTTCCGCAGCACGGGGCAGGCCTGGACGGCGACCTCTCCGCAGCACGTTCTGGCGCGGGATCTGGAGGCGTTGTTTCCGCCGGGCTTTCTGGACCACGCCTTTGCGGTTGTTCGCAATCCGGTGGATCGCTCCGTCGCGCTGTTCCACCGCCACCGTGACCGGGCCGGCACGATCCCGAAGGACATGCGGCTTGAGGACTGGGTGGAGCGCCTGAAAGGCTTCGACGACGGGGACCACGAACGCTTCGACAACCACTTTCGTGCGCAGGTGGATTTCCTTCCCGACACCGCCCGCATCTTCTGGGTGGAGGATGGGGCGGAGCCGTTGAACGCCTGGCTGAAGGAAATGGGCGGCACCGGCGTGGCGGGCCTGACGCCTCCACCGGCCGAGGCCGTCGCTCCCGTGACCCGGACGGCGATCGAAGCGCTGTATCGGCGGGACATGGACCGGCTGGGCTATGGCGCCGCGCGCCCGGTGGGGGTGTTCATGCACGTCTTCTACGAGGACGTTCTGGAAAAGCTGCTGGAGCATGTGCGCCGCATCCCGCAACCCTTCCGGCTCTACATCTCCACCACGGCGACCAACGATCTGGAACGGATCGCGGCCTTGGCGCCGGAGGCGGAGGTGCGGGTGTTTCCGAACCGGGGGCGGGACATCTGGCCCAAGCTGTGGGGCTTTGCCGACAAGTACGACCAGCACGACGTGGTTCTGCACCTGCACACGAAGAAGTCGGTGCACAGCGGGCTGTTGCGGAACTGGCTCGACTCCATCCTGGCCGCTCTGCTGGCGGACGGCCCCCGCATCGACGCCATCATCGAGGAGTTGCGAACCGACCGCGCCGGCATCGTCAGCCCGGCGATCCACCCCTCGCAGGTGAAGCATTGCCGTTGGAAGAAGAACTTTGCCGAGGCGCAGAAGATCGCGCAGAAGCTGGACATGCCCCTGCGCCCGGACGACAACGCGCCCTTCGACTTTCCCGCCGGCAGCATGTTCTGGGCCCGGACGGATGTGCTGATCCCGCTGGTGAAGCTGGACCTGTCACAGGATCATTTCCCGGAAGAAGGCGGCCAGACCGACGGCACCCCCGCCCATGCGATCGAGCGTCTTTACGGCGTTCTGGCGACGCGGATGAACAAGGACATCCGGTTCCTGCCCCAGCCGGCCTGAGGCGGGACTAGGACGCGGCGAGCCGGTCGAGCCGCTTTCGGAACGTCTTGTTCAGCGGAGCCTTGGCCGGGACGTAGAGGTGCTTGCGATCCGTTGGCGAGCCGTACCGCGACAGTGCGTCATCGGCGTCGCACACGAAGCGGTCGCCAACCAGCGCCTTCACCTCCTCCCGGACGGGATCCAGCGCCTGTTCGTCAAAGCGGTAGGGGACGGCCTGCTCGATGACGCTGGCCTTGAAATCCTCGAACCACGGGATGGGATCCCGGTCCATGCGTTTCAGCAGCTGCCGGAAGCCGTGGGAGTCCCAGCCCCAGTCCCGCCCGGTGCGGCGCTGGTTGATCTGGCGGGCCAGCTCGATCTTGGCGAGACTCGGCGCCGCGTTCTTCTTCTTCAGGCCGGCATGCGGCAGTTCCCCCGTCAGATAGCGCTGCGAGAAGGCACCGAGGATGTCGGTTCTCGATCCGCGGATCACGTCATAGGAGAAGACGTCAAGCACGTTGTGCCCGAATACCTCGGTGATGCCGCGAAGCTGGGTCACGGGATCGAAGAAGGCCTGCCCGCTGGTCTGGTTGGCAGGAAAGCCGTCCGCGACCTCGGCAAAGGTGGCGGAGCGGCCCTGCTTGATGGTTTCCTGCCAGAAGGAATACAGGGCATCCGGGATGCGGCGCAGGAAATAGACCACGCGCACCTCATGCCCCTCCAGCAGGTTGCGCAGCCGGCGCAGCTGGTCGGTGTTGAGGAAGCTGAAATCCTCGCTCGACAGGATGACCGTGTCGCATTCGATTTCGGCGCAGGCTGCGAGCAGCTTGTCGCGGTCGAACTTCCTGACCTTCCAGCCCAGAAGATCATGCGCCAGCGCGTGATGGGCGTCGTCCTGGCCGGGATAGAGAACCCCGTTGCGGGCCAGATGGTCCCGATTTTCCTGCCAGAACCGTTGAAGCGCTGTGGTGCCGGTCTTGTGGGGTCCGACATGGAGGAGAATCGTTCTGCGCATCCCGTTCCCACCTGCGTCAAAAGGCCGCGGGGTATGCGGCCTTCCCTTCATGCGCCCGAGGAAGAGGAATTTGCAACCTTAAAGTGTATTAATCGGCATATTGTCTGCTTAAGGGGTAAAGACCGCGCGCAGACAGCCGTCCGCCTTGGTCTTGAACAACTCATATCCATGCGGCGCGTCTTCCAGTGACATCCGATGCGTCACGAGGAAGGTGGGGTCCAATTCGCCCTTCTGCGCATGCTCCAGCAGGCGGGGCAGATAGGCTTGGCCATGCTGCTGCGCCGCCTTCACCGTGATGCCCTTGTTCATGATGACCCCCATCGGGAACTTGTCCACCACGCCATAAACGCCCAGAACCGACAGGACGCCGCCCTTGCGGCAGGCTACGGCGGCTTCACGAAGGGCGATCGCGCGGTCGGTGTGCATGTAAAGCTGCTGCTTCACGAGGTCGTGGGCGTAATGCAGCCCGCGGCCATGCGCCTCCATCCCCACAGCATCAATGCAGGCGTCGGGGCCGCGGCCGTAGGTCATCTCCTTCAGCGCCTCGGGGACGCTGTCCACCTTGGTGTAGTCGAGGATCTCGGCCCCCACCACATCCCGCGCCAGCCGAAGGCGTTCGGGGAAGCGGTCGATGGCGATGACCCGGCCCGCGCCCAGCAGGAAGGCCGATTTCGCGGCCATCAGCCCGACCCCGCCGCAGCCCCAGACGGCGACCGTGTCACCCGGTGTGATGTTGCAGAAGTCGGCGCCCATGAAGCCGGTGGGGGCGGCGTCGGACAGGAACAGCGCTGCCTCGTCCGAAACGCCGTCGGGCACCTTGAAGCAGTCCACGTCGGCGTGGGGCACGCGAATGTATTCGGCGTGGCTGCCTGCATAGCCGCCGAAAGCGTGGGTGTAGCCATAGATGCCGGCCGTGGCGTGGCCCAGCAGCGGCTCCTGCAACTCCGGCTTCGGATGGGTGGTGTCGCAAAGGGAGTAGAGGTCGTGCTGGCAATACCAGCATTCCCCGCAGGAGATGAAGGACGGCACCACCACCCGGTCGCCCTTGGCGATGGTCTTCACAGCGCGGCCGACTTCAACCACCTCGCCCATGAACTCGTGCCCGATCACGTCCCCGGGGCGGGCCGAAGGGATGTAGCCCGATATGAAGTGAAGGTCCGACCCGCAGGTCGTGGTCTTCAGCACCTTCAGGATGACGTCGCGCGGGTTGAGGATGGACGGATCCGGCACCGTTTCCACACGCAGGTCGTTGATGCCGTTCCAGCAGAGTGCACGCATCGGAAGTTCCTTTGAATCAGCGACGATCGTCCCGCGCAGCGGGCTGGCCTTCGGTGGTGGGCACCTCGCCCGTCAGGGCAAGGCTTTTCAGGAAGTGCAGGGATTTTATCACATGGGCCTTGGGCGCGGTCGGTCCCAGAAGCGACACCGCCGCCCGCCCCAGCATCCCGCCCGGCGGGTCGAAGCGGACATGCATGCGCACGCCGGTTCCGCGATCGGGGCCGACGTCCTGCAGGTGGAAGGTGATGGCGGTCACAAGGCCGCCTTCGCTGCGCCACTGCACGCTGCGGTCGTTGTCGTCCGTCCGGCGCATCGTCCATGGCGTGATAAGGCCGCGGGATCGCGGGAAGGACCAGACCGTCGCGCCGTCCGTCTGCGCCTCGACATGGGCGTGGAAGCCGGCGATGGCCGCAAGGGTTTCGGGTTTCCGCAGCAGGTCGCGCAACTCTTCGACGGGGCGGTTCACGAGGATGACCTGCTCCACCTCCGGATCGTCGGCGGTGGGGCCGCCGGTCGCGCGCCGCTGGTCGCCGCGCGGGGAGGGTTCGGCCGACAGCGCCTCGGCGCAGAGCGCATCGAGGGCGGTGAGGCCGGCCAGGCCCGCAAGAGTGGCGGCGCCAATCGCTCGCTCGTCATCCTCGGCCAGTGCGGTGGCGGTGCCGACCGTGGCCATGTCGGCCATGTCACCGCCCAGGCGGGCGAACATCCACGGTGCGCGATCCGCGCCTTGCGTGGTCAGGATGCCAAGGCCACAGATCAGTTCGCGCACGCCATAGGCCTGGATCAGGCTTTCCTTGCCTTCCAGTGCCAGCGCGCGCGTGAAGCGATGGGGCGCCAGAAGTTCCGCCGCGCCGAGGCCGATGGAAAACCATCCAAGAGCGGTGGAGATCGAATGCGCCCTGTCGCCGTCAAGACGCGGGCGGGCGAGGGCGAAGGTCGGGGACCGTGTCGGCAGGTTCATGTCCGCTCCATCCAGAGGGGGCGCGGCCTTGATGGGCCGCGACCGGGGTCGATCAGGCGAGGCTTTGCTTGATGCCGCGCAGCATGGCGAGGTGCGTCTCGATCGACGGGACGCCGACGATGGATGCGCCGCGCGCCATCGGATCGCTGCCGTTCTTTGCGTAGGCGGCGTGGATGTCGTGAAGTTCCTCATGCCCGGCAATCTGGCCGTCAACATACATCCTGTCGAACTCCGGGCCAGCGGGTGCGGCCTGAAGCTGTTCCAGCAGGGCCGCGTGCTTTTCCGTCACGCCGCCGACGCCCGGCTCGGCGCCGAAGGCCATGGCGGTGGCTTCCTGTTCCGCAACCTCCAGCGCGGCAAAGGTCTTGACGGCGGGCGAGGTGCCCTTGTCGACTGCGATGCGGCTGCTGAGAAGGGCGAAGTTGCCGCCCAGAAGGGCTGGCTGCTTGGCCGGATCGGCGGGCGCCGCGGTCTGGGCCAGCGCGCCGAAGGGCAGGGCGGCGGCAACGGCGGCCCCGGTGACGAAGATATGTCTGCGATTCATGGATGCACTCCCCTGAAGTTGCACAGGCGCAACCGGAAGGCCGGGTGAAAGTTCCGCAGGGTCGTGGCTTTGGGCGGCGGGCCGCTGCCGCTTACTCCACCCGCGTCAAGGGCGCGGCAGGAGCGGGATCCATGAGGTGCATGCCGTTTTTGGAAAAGCCGAGGGCGGCCATCAGAAGGAGGCAGGCCACCAGCGCGACCGTGCCGAAGATCGCGAACCGGCTCGCCGGCTCCTCGGGTTTGGGATGGTCGTCGAGGTCGTGATGGGCGGCCGCCGCGAGGATTTCGTCGATGTGGCGCTGCGTTTGGCGGTCCACGTTTCCGTCATGTCGTTTTGCGGCGGCCACCAGCGCCGCAAACTCCGCCGGGCCGAGGGTGGAGCCGTCGGGGAGCGTGACCTTTCCCGGCCGTTGCAAACGCCCGGGACGGGAGGCAGGGGGAAGATCCATGGCACGCTCCTGTGGCAGACGGAACGCTGCCGGTCGGGACTGCGATCCCGCACCACCAAGATGGTTAGGAAATATCCTTTCTTCAAGATTGCGCTTGGATAAACCATGACACGCCTGAAGCGGCGACGCCATGGTCGACCGTCAGGCCGACAAATCAGAAGATCGGACGCGTGCCGGCGGGACAGGTGACATTGGCGGTGGTGCGGCCATCCTCGTTCCGGATGCTGTTCATGGCCACGGGGCAGCCGGCCGCGTCCCGGATCGCGCGGAGGTTTCCGACATAGACTGCCGAGTCCGGCGCCTCACCCTTCAGAAGCGTGTTGTTCATCACGGCGGCATAGCCTTCTCCGGCGCGACGGACGGTGTGGTCGCGCCCTTCCACCTGCACCACCTGACGGCCCGGAAGATAGCTGGACGGGGTACAGGCGGTCGCAAGAAGCAGCGGGATCAGGATCAGGCCACAGCGAAGCGTGGCATTCCGGGATTTTTGCACAGGCATGGATTTCCTCATGGGTTCAGGAGGTTATACAGAATTTCCTGAAGCGTTTCATGAAGATGTGCATCTTTTTCCACTTATCCCCAGAAACCTTTCTCTAGCGAACGGTGTGACATTGACGTTCACACAACCTTAGGTTTAGTATGAGAACATAAAGAGAACTAAGGAGACAGGTCCTGTGGACCAGGCAGAGGAGATCAAGGCGACGCTGGCCGCGCTGACGCGCGATCAGAAGCTTGAACTGCTGCTGGCGATCAGGTCTCACCTTCAGGACGCAGGAACGCCTGCGCCATGTTCAGGAAGCGGCGACGTTCCTCAGGGGGCATCTTAGCGATGGTGTCGGTCAGTTCGCGATCCAGTTCCTCGTCGGTGGGTTCGGTGAACAGGGCGCTCATCGGAAGGCCCAGCCCTTTGGTGGCAATCTTGTGGATCGTGTCCAGACGGGGCGAATTGCTTTTGCCCTTGAGGATGTCGTAGACGCCGGTCGGGTTGATGCCGGCGCGCCGGGCCACTTCGGCCGGGTTCGTGCCCATTCGGGCAATGGCAGCCTCGATGTTCCGTGCCACGATCATGACGATGACATTGCGTTCCATGCTTAGGTAATATCCTAATCCGGACCCGGCGCGCTAGTAGGAAAATTCCTGTTGACGGCCATAGGAAATATCCTATCATCAAATCAAGGCCCGTCATGTTCGGTGCAGTTTCCGGGTCTTGCGACGGTGTTGGGATCGATCCCCTGCGCCGCACCAGCAAATCGCGAACAGGATTTGTGAACGGTGGAACATCGCGGCGCAGGACGCTGATCCCACGCCAGGACCTATTGCGGCCTTCGCCCTCGCAGCTACTGCGGCGTTCGCCGGGCCGCTGCCACATCCGCGAGGTCGACCGCCTCTGGCAAGCCCCTCAGAAAAGGAACAAAAGATGAACGTCTATGTTGCCTACGACCCCTTCTGGAGCGACGAGATGACGGCGCACGTCGCGCCCATCCGCCGTTCCCCCAACCCGATCCGCAAAGGTCTGCCGCTGGTGGAGCGTGAGGCCATCTTTTTGCGCCACCACGGGCTGCCGGTGCAGCGTGCCGCCCTTCAATCCACTGATTTTGCCGAATGGATGCGCGTCGTTCTTTACCTGGCCCGGCGAAGCGATCCCTATATGTTCGACGCTGTGGGCAGCATCCGCGATCAGGACCGGTTCACGCAGTGGATGGCCGCGGCCTATCCGCCAAAAGAAACATGAGGACCACTTACCCGGTGACCGGAGCCCTTTGACGAAGGAGCCGTGATCATGCCCTTCCGCATCGTCCACATCCTTGGCCTTGCCGCACTTGTGGTGGTGGCGCTGTGCCTGATCGGGTGGGGATGACGATGCAGGGGAAGTTCCGGCGGCCTTAACCCCACAGGCACAGGAGTTGAGCATGACCCGTATCACCACATCGCGAACCTTCGACTTCTGCTGTCCAATGCGGACGTGTTCGCGGCTGGCGCCGGCTCGGTCGGCGGCCGCTGGGGAGGTGGGCGCATGCGATCCCCGCTGAACCTGCTGTGCTCCCTTGGCCATTCGTGCCTTGGTTTTCTGGCCACGATGGACCGGGACGGGCGGGGGGTGGAGTATCACATGACCCGGATTCTGTTCCTGATGGGGCTGATCCTGCTGATGCCGGAAAACACCCTCAGCCTGCAGACCTATCAGGAGATCGCCAAGTACGGCCTGTCCGAGATGGTGTTCGCGGTCTTCCTTCTGGGATGCGCGGCGATCCGGTTCGGGGCGCTTTACGTTGACAGCTATCATGTCCGGGCGCCGCGCTGGCGGGCGACCACGTCCTTCTTGTCCTGCATGCTGTTCGGAATGCTGTCGTACAACGTTTGGTTCGACTACCTCGCCGGAACGTCGCTTGGCCCCGGATTTTTGCTGGCGATCTTTCCGGCTTTCATCGTCGCCGAATTCCGCGCGGCGTCCCGCCTGCGTTGGGAGCGCACCCGCTATGCTGCCCGTTGATGCCCTGACCGAACAATCCCTGCGCGACTATGGCCTGATGGGGACGCTGGCGATCCTGGGGTTCATCTTTGCCATCGTTTACATGTGGAAGCGCCCGTCTGCGGACCCTTCGGCGGCACCGATGGAAGCGTTGAAGGACACGACCAAGCTGATCCCCTTTGTTCTGGAGGAAGCGCGGGAAGGCAATCGTCTGGTGCGCGAGATGCTGAACCGGCAGGATCATGCCCGCGCGCGGCTGGAGCGGCTGGAGCATGAGATTGGAATCGTGAAGGACAGAATGCCCCGCTAGGCCTGCGGAGGATCAGGAACCCGGGCTGTGGCCCGGGCTCCGCACTCGGAACCGCGTCACTCGTTAAAGTTGCGTTCTACAAGCTTTGCTTCAACATGTGCAGGGTCAACTCCGTGCGCGGGAGTGCAGGTGACTGTGCGCCTGGGACAAGCGCCCTTGGAAAAAGGTCCCGCTTCCGGACGGATGATCGTCAGTCCTCGTCCTTCGCATGCTCTTTTATGGCTTTGAGGGGCCCGTCGTCGACGGCCTCGCCATGCCCGTCATCCCGCGTGTTGTATTTCGTGGGGGCCGTGGGTGAAACGACAGAGTCTCCACCCTCGCTGGCCACGCTTGCGGGTTGCTTGGTGCTGGCATCAGTTGGTTCATCCGGGAAACGGGTGTGGGTGGAGGCCGGGTCGTGGCGCTGTGCCCGCTGGTCGATCTCTTGGGTCATGATGTTCTCCTTTCCCGTTCAACCCCGCTCATGCCCTGTTTGTTTCCGTGCCCTGCGTCGCGGGGGCGGAAAGGGCCATGCGGCCGTCCGGAACTTTGCCGTCCGGGGGGCGTTGAGATCGGGACCGATGAAAGGGATACGAGATGTCGAAGCTGTTTATGTTGCCGGCCGTAACCTTTGCCGCCGCGTTGTTGGCCGGCCCGGTGCTGGCACAGGACGCGCCGGCAGGCGAAGGTGGCGCGGCGGTTGTGCCAAACACCACACCCGCTGGCCCGAACTACGACCCGCATGTCACGAAGGAAGAGGCCCCGGCCGCGCAGTCCATGGATCCGCCGGACGAAGGCACGAGTGGGGCCCCAACCGCCACGACCGGTACCCAGGATCTTGACCACGGAACCGACGCGGACACGACCAACGGCGACACGGCGGTGAAGCCGAAAAAGTAGATATAGCAGGGGGACAGGTGGGAGCGACGCGTTCGAGGAAAGCAGCGTTGTGCGCACGAGGCGCATCCCTTCCTGCTCCCTGGAGAGCTTCCGGATCCGCGCTGTGAACGATGGGGAAAGGCGACGCTTCGGCGTCGCCATTTTCATTATGGCAGGCCGGGGTTCCGGTGTGGACCCAGGCCATATTGTAAGAGGGTCATTCAGCAACACGCATGGGAGATGGCCTTCGGGACCCGGTCAACTGCGGGGCGATTTTGCAACAGAAATGGTCAGCTCATGTCCGTCTTGAGGCACGACCGTTTACAAGAACCACGTCATTGCCGACATATCTCGTCATGGACCTGCCCGGTCATGAAGGCCCCGTGCAGTCGGAAAGCCTGACGCGCCCAGCGACAGTCGTTCATCGCAGCGAGTCGCGGGCTTCGTAATGATGGACTGTTTCAGCGGTGCACCACCCGTTCCATATCAACGTCATTTTGGCGGCAGACCAGGATCTGGTCGCTTAGTCATTTATCTGAACGAACATAATGTTGTGCATGGCTTGACGTAAATGCTTGCGGGCAAGCCGGATCTTACTTCGCAAGATGGCAGATTACGGGCCGAATATCCTGAAGACCGTATCATACCCCGCCCGGACGCCGCGCTTTCAAAAGCGAAACAAGATGGCCCCATGTTGTCCATCCGGCGCCCTGTTTCGTCACCCGTCAGGTGCATCGACATGTGGTGTTGCGCGTGGCGGGGGACGCCCGCGCGGGGGTCCAGGGCTTCATTTTTCATTATCCAGCACCCTGCACCCGCGGATCATTTCGTATTTGGAGAGCAGGATGCCCATATCCCAGACGACCATCACCGGCTCGGTGAAAACGCCTGCCAACAGGGAGGCGAAGATCACGGGGGTGACCTTCCAGCTTTCGGATCTAGATTACGAGGCCGGCGAGATCATCGTCGCCAATCCCATCGCGGCGACCGTGGATCCGGAAAATGGTGATTTTTCGGTCGCTTTGTGGCCGAACGATGCGGGGATGGACGGCAACACCCGCTATGCGATGACCTTCGCCTTTTCCGACGGGTCGAGCTTGCCGGGGCTGAAGAGCGTCTACATCCGCGCCTCGGACACGCCCAAGACGATGGAGGATGTGGCCTTCGAGACAAAGGCCGCCGCGGCGGTCGCGCCTTACGAACTGCGCGTCCTGACCCAGGCGGAGTATGAGGCGCTGTCTCCGAAGGCGCCGACGACCGCTTACCTGATCCGTGGGTGACGCCATGAGGGATTACATCTCCCGTCACATCTCGGCCGTGTATGTCACAGATGCCAAGGGTAATCCGGCGCCGAGCGCGCTTGTTGACGAAGCCGGCGTGTCGCTGCTGGTGTCGGGGCTTCTTCCGCCTCGCGCGACGGGCGCTGCCATCGCAGATTGGACGGGCGCGGTGGGTGGCAAGCGTGCGACGTTCGATCTTGCGGCCTGCTTCACCGGCGCAACGTCCTACAGCGTGTCCCCGAAAAACCTTCCGGGCGTCACGCTGGCCGGATCCGTTCTGACCATTGCCCCCACCGCGGTGATCGCGCCCACGGTGGTCACGGTCGGTGCGCACAACACCCATCCGACACCCGCCTTGATGACGTTCACGCTGAGCGTAAATGCCGTGGCGCCGACGGTTATCGGCCCGCTGCCGGATCAGATTCTGGCTGTGGGCGATGCGGACATCCTGCTGGCCCTCGACACGCATTTCGCGGATGCCGCCTCTTACGCGGTCAGTCCTGAAGGGCAGGGCGTCACGATCAGTGGCCACACTCTGACGATCAGCGCGGCGGCCGAGCGGAACGCGATCTACAAGGTCATGGCGACGAACGGCACCGGACAGTCCGTCAGCGACAGCTTCACGCTGGCGGTTGCCGCGACACCGTCGCCCGGCTGGACGCCCGCCGCCATCTCCGGCGCATCCTGGCTGGACATGACCGACGCCCGCACGATGACCGTGGCAGACAATCGCGTCGCGCGCGTGGCACCCAGATCGGGTGGCGTGTCCCTTGTGCAGACGACGGCCGCCCATCAACCCTACGCGGATGGCGCGGTGGGGGGCGTGACGTCGGTCAGGTTCTCTGGCGCGCGCACGTTCTTCAACTTCTCCAAGCCCCTTCCTGCGGCGGCGACGGTTTGCTTCGTGATGCAGTCGCTGGGGTCCTGCACCCTGCAATCCGCTTTGGGTGGCGATCCCACGGTTGATGCCAGTCGGGCTCCGATGGTCCCTCTGGGGCAGCAGGGAGCGGTGAGCCCGGAAGTCGTCCGGAGCGCGGGCGTCGTCACGTGGCGTCGGAACGGGGAACTGCAGGCGCCCAAGACGCGAGGAAGCGCTTACGACCTGCTGTCTCCGGACATGGCGCCGTCCCTGCATGAATTCCAGATGACCGCCGCCTCCGGGATCGTGGCGTTCGGGGCCGCTCCCTTCAAATACTACCTCGGCGCCAGCGTTGCCGAGGTCATCATCGTTCCGGGTGTCCTGTCGGACAACGACCGCACGAACCTGAACGCCTATGTCCGTGCCAAATACGGGATCGGCGAGGTTCCTGTCACATCCACCACAACCGCAACCCCGACGGACAGCGGCGCTGTCATCCACATCGTTTAACAGGCAGTATCCATGGCAAACATGAAGATCTGGTGGCGCATCGCAGCGGTCGGCGGGGGTCAGCCCGGAGCCGCGCAGGCAATCGACGCCCCAAAACGCCCGAACGGGACCTGGTTCGAGATCACGGGCACGCCTGCCGATACCCTGATTGAATGGTCCGCGGTGTCCGCAACCGGCCCGTGGACAGCGCTTCGCACCAAGCCCGCTGTTGCGGAAGACCCGTCGCGCATTCCGCAGATCCGGACAAGCCCCGGCGGCCGGCCGAACGTCACCCCGGCCAAGCACTACCTGAACCGCGCGGCGGAGATGATGAACCCTGATGCCCATCCCATGCCAGGGATGTCAGAGATCACGCACCGGCAGGTGAAGTCCGGGCGCTGGTCCGATCCGGCCATCTGGGACAAGGGCACGAAGCCGGGGAACGGCGACTCGGTCTGGGGCGCCAGCGGCATGAAGCTGATCCTGGACGAGCAGAGCGATGCCATCCTGAACTGGGTCGGCGGCTCGATCGGCTGGACGTTCGAGGTGGACACGACAAAGGAGACGCGGCTGCGTTTCTGCACCTTCATGAACATGGGGGTGACAAACATCTGGGACGAGGGCGTGTCCTCCACGCCCGGCACGCCAAAGCACGAATTCGTGCTCCATCCCGTCGTGGCACCCGGCGCCAGCGCCAAGCTGGGCGTCATGCCCATGGGGCCGGTGCGCATGATCGGGGCGCCCATTCAGGCCAACTACCGCATGGGCACGCTGGCCGGCCAGACGCTGCCGGGTGCGCCCAAAGGTGCCACCGTGCTGCACATCCCCGGCTTTGCGGCGGGCGGCGGCGCGGCGGGGCATAGGCTGGTGGTGGGCGCGACGGAGTTTACCCCGGTCGCAGCGACGGACCCGCAATACACCGGGCCGACCAGCTTCTACAACAAGAGCGGCGGCATCACCCCTCCATCCATGCCGTTCGATCAGTTCCAGTTCAGCCAGAACGAGGAGAGGACCGTCACGGAAGTCATGGCGGGCGACATGGTGCGGATCGACAAGGCGCTGATCTACGATCACCTCGGCGCCGTCGAGACGATCCCGTCGCTGGGCGGGGCCGGCGAGGTCATCACCATTGCACCGTGCGTGAGCAACCTTACCCGCTCTATCCTGTTCCGCGCGGCGACCGCCGAAGAAGACGGTCACCTTGACGCGAACGCCGACATCACGGTTCTGCAGAAACGCCCGCATTTCATGGCAATGGCAACGGACGACGTGTCGTTCCGTCATATCGGCATCAAGAACTTCGGGCGATCCTCCACCGATCCTTCCTTCAAGACGCCGGCACCCGATTACGTGTATCAGGTCGATATGTCGGGCGGGCCGGTCTGGGCTTGGCCGCTGCTGAACAAGGCACCTGTCGAGGGGGATCCGACCACGGGTGTTCCGCTCATCGACCCGCTGAACGTCAACGGAAAATGGGCGTTCCACCTGCATTGGAACGGCGGCCCCTACCTTGCGTCCCGCATGGTCGATGTGGTCGGCCTGGCGGTCTATGCCCCCATCGACGCGGTTCCCATTCCCGGCTGGGCCATGACCCAGCATGGCACCCGCGCGTCGTTCGAGGACTGCGTGGTGTCCAACTTCCGGGGGGCGGGCTTTGTGACGGAACTCGGCCTGGAGATCGGTCAGTGGGTGAAGTGCTACGCCTATGGTGGCCGGGGTGATGGGACGATCAACAAGCTGAACGACCGTGCCGAGGTCTACACCGGGCATAACGGGCACGCGGGGGTGGCGTTCGAGATGCAGTCCCGCGCCCTGATCCTGCGCGACTGCGTGGGCATCGGTTGCCATTACGTCGCGCTGTGGCATGCCCAGAAGTCGATCCGCTGGACCCGTCAGTATCGTGGCGTGGATGTGCGAATGCTGGACGGGTTCGTCGGCTCCGAGCCGCCTTCGGCGGACGGCCAGTATGAATACGAGGACGTCCAGCCCGCCACGGTCCAGATCCCGCCGACTTTGGGCGTGGAGGGGCACGCCTCCTCCCACGGGATTTCGGTCATTCACCGGCAGGGGGAGATCCGCAAATACGACATGACCCCGGGCCTGTTTGACCGCTGCCACATGCTGAACGTCCCGCGTCCGGTGCAGGTGCCGCAATATTCGTCAGAATACTTCTTCTCCCACTGCCTGTGGATCGGCCCGCTGAACATGATGCACAACTCGGTGGCTGTGAACACCGGGACCGTCGCGCAAGGGTTCAGCTTTTCTTTCAATCACATGAAGAACTACAGGACCGGGTTCGGCAGCGTTTCCGGCCTCAACTGGAAAGGCGTCTTCGTCGAATGCACCTTCGACAACGTGAAGACTCCGTGGAACGACCCCATCGGGAACATCACCGAGCAGCTTGCCAAGGATCTGGGCCTTTGGGGCGTCATGGGGCCTTGGCGGCCGACGGGCGTGGCCAACCAGTTCTACCTGCGCACCTACGAGCCGGTGCCGCTGGCGGCCCTGCCTCTGAACTATCCGTTGCCCATCGTTCCCGCCGACCCGACCAAGACGACATTGGGCACCACCTATCCCAAGGGCTACAGCGCCATCGCCGTGGGCGATGTGCCGGTCTTCGTCCCGGACGCCCGCAACAAGACGGTCCTGACCCTGAACGGTGCCCGTGACCAGGGCAGCATCCGCGGCGTCTGGATCGACTGCGCAGGACCGACCGACCTTCCGGGATTCTACTCGCCGGAATCGTTCCCGAATGGCTATCGCGCGCGCTTTGGGGACCGGAAGCTGAAGGGCATCCGACCGGAACAGGTCATTCAGCGCAACGGCTGTTGGCTGGATGGCGCCGTTTGGAAGACGAGAACCCACCTCTTCTATGCCGACCGCGTGACCCATGTGCGGGCCGTGTCGTACATCGACTGGACCATCACCACCCCGACGGGAGCCGGGCTGGACTTCCTCAAGGCGCATCAGCTTGCGGGGCCGCCGCCGCTGGCGAAGTGGTCGGACGAACTGGAGGCCATTCCGGCGCACCCGCCGGCCCTGAAGCCGGTCGTTCGGGATCTGCGCTTCTTGTCCAACCTGAAGCTGGACGTGGTGTCCGGCCGGACGCTTTCGCACTCCATCGAGTTCAACGCGTCCGTCGTCAGTGTCGAGATCGTGGGGGGTGCGAACGCGGCCGACTTCGAACTGGCCAGCATGGGGCGGGTTCTGCGTTGGAAGAACAACGGGTCGCGCGCGTCCGGCACCTATACCGTGACCATCCGCGTGTCGGATTGGTGGGGCAACAGCGTGGAGGGCACGCACGAGGTCCTGGTGCAGCCGGCTTCCAGCAACCTGCTTCTGAGCGAGGTGATCGACACGTTCGAGCGGGCCGATGGTCCGCTGGAAACCGATCCTGCCTGGGTGAAGCTGCTTGGGCCGGCAGGGGGCCTGTCGATCCTGAACAAGACGGTGATTGCCAACAACGGGTCGAGCGGTTTTGCCAAGACCGTCTACAGCCGAGGGTCCCTCGGCTCCAGCGACATGGAGGTCAGGTTCTTCATGATCTCCGACCAGTCCAGGGCCGGCATCGTGTTCCGCATGGTGGACGAGAACAACTACCTGATGCTGGGGCGCGATCAGGGCAGCTACTACCTGCAAACATGTATCGCGGGTGTGTCCACGACCATCGCCAACTTCCCGTCGTTCTGGGGGACCATGCGGCTGCGGGTTCGTGGCCGACGGTTCGAACTGTTCCTTCCCGCTGCGATCTCGCATGTGGCCTATCCCTACGGGTCCAGCAAGATCACCACCATCGAGAATGACGAGTTGTCCGCCCCCGGCGTGTGCCTCCTCCCCGAGGATGCACCGATGGGGACCCAGGTCGGCATCTGCGGTGGCCCGTGGAAGACCCCGACATGGTTTGAGACGTTCGAAGCCCGGCGCCTTACGCCTTTGGGAGATGTTGTTCCGGAGGGAGGCATCGGCTCTGCCGGTATGGTGATGTGACGGCGCAGCCCTAGCGCCCTTGATGCCGCGGCCTTCACGGTCGCGGCGTCTTCTGATCTGCGTGCCTTCGCCCCGGGGGCGGACGACTATTGTGCTAGATCAATTTAATCTTCGCTGAACGCACCTATGTTCCTGACAGCTTGCCAATACAGCGCCTGCCTGGCCGCGAGAGCGACAACGAAAGGTAAGCAACGAGGATGATCTGCCACGTGCGCATGGAGGGTCACCATGGGCGCAACGCATTTATCACACTATCGCACTAGCCGGCTCAGGAGGACCTGCTCCCGTACGGCAAGTGCTCCAAATGCCGCCGGCACGGCGCAAAGGAGATCGCGTCGATGTGTCAGCCTATCCGTGGTCTTATGCGGGGACTGCCGGATTATCGCCAACCTGCTGGTCCAGATCTGATCCACATGACGGACTGTATCCCTGATCCCATTTGGCCTGCGCGTGCGGACACATTGGCTATGCCGGCACTTCTCAATGGCTGCACCGGGCTGAATTATGCACCGGGCGCGCTGTATGATGTGCGCGAACTGGTATGGAAAGACATTACTGCTTTCTGGAGGATAGGGGGGCGAACGTAAAACAGGTCCGCCGTATCTGGAAGCGCTAAATTTCTTCGGCAGTCTTTCCAATCCGCCGGGGCCGAATGTTGTGGAGCATCGTTATGTGTCAATCGGCGCGCAAAACTGACCCCTTATCGGCGCCCAATATTGACCCCCCTGATGCGGTTTGCGCGGGGCCT
>NZ_JAQMHV010000023.1 GCF_028307215.1 Falsirhodobacter sp. 20TX0035
TGCAGCGCCACAAGGTCGTCCTCCGTCGCCTGCGCCGTGTACCCCCGCAACACCTCCAGCGCCGCCTCCGCCTCGGCACGCGTCGGAGGAAGATCAGGACGAATGTTCATGGGAAAAACACCTCAGGTAGGATGGCGCGGCCAGTATAATCCAGCCGCGCCCTGAACCCAAGTCAGATCGCGTCCAGCGCCTGACGCAGATCGGCGATCAGGTCGTCCGCATCCTCCAGCCCCACCGACAGGCGGACGAGGCCTGGCGTGATGCCCAGCGTCGCCTTCTGGTCGGCCGGCAGGCGCTGGTGCGTCGTGGTGGCGGGATGGGTCGCGATGGATTTCGCGTCGCCCAGGTTGTTGGACATCTTGATGATCTCCAGCGCGTTCAGGACGCGGAAGGCCGCCTCCTTGCCCGCCGCCACCTCGAACGCGATCATGGTGCCGCCTTCGGACATCTGGGCGCGGGCCAGCGCCTGCTGGGGATGGGTGTCAAGGAACGGGTGGATCACGCGGGACAGGCGCGCATCCCCTTGCAGGGCCTGCGCGATCTTCCAGGTGCTGTCGGCCATGGCGCGGCAGCGCAGGTCCAGCGTGGCCATGCCGTTCAGCATGATCCAGGCGTTGAACGGGCTCATCGAGCCGCCGGTGTGCTTCATGTACGGCTCCAGCGTGCCGCGGATGAAGTCGGTGGTGCCCAGCACGACCCCGCCCAGCGCCCGGCCCTGCCCGTCGATGTGCTTGGTCGTGGAATAGATCACCACATCCGCGCCCAGGCGGATCACGTCAGAGAACATCGGCGTGGCGAAGACGTTGTCCACCATGACCAGCGCGCCGGCGGCGTGGGCGATCTCGGCCACGGCCTTGATGTCGATGACCTCCAGCGTCGGGTTGGAGATCGATTCGAAGAACACGGCCTTCGTGCCGGGCGTCACGGCCGCGCGCCAGGCGTCCAGATCGGTGCCGTCGACCAGCACGATTTCCACCCCGAAGCGGCCGAGGATGTTTTCAAGGATGTAGAGGCAGGAACCGAAGAGCGCCCGCGCGGCCACGATCCGGTCGCCGGCCTTGCAGATCGACACCAGCGCGCCGTTGACGGCCGCCATGCCCGACGCGGTGGCAAAGGCGTCCTCCGCCCCTTCGATGGCGGCGATCCGCTCCTCGAACATGCGGGTGGTGGGGTTGCCGTAGCGGGCATAGATGAACTCGTCGCCCTGGATGCCCTCGAACCGGGCCTCCGCCTGTTCGGCGGTGTCGTAGACGAAACCCTGCGTCAGGAAGATCGCTTCCGCCATCTCGCCATACTGGCTGCGGCGGCTGCCGGTGTGCACAAGCTTCGTGCGCGGTTTCCAGTCGTTGGCCATTGTCCGACACTCCAAACAGAAAAAGCCCCCGGCGCCGGAAGCGCGGAGGCGTTGCCTTCACCTCTTTAGCGGGTTGTTTAACGTGGCCCGCAATCCGGTCTCAAAGCACCACAAGGGCGGATTAGGCCCCAAGGTGGATTTCGTCAATCCTTCACGTGGGCGTCATGGTCGTTTCGCCTCTGTCCGGCATCCTGAGGCTGAAGGGGACATGGGGGCAACCATGCTGATCGCCGTCAACGCCGCAGAGGGGTCGCTGGTCGAACGCCGGACCGGATCGCTGGACGAAGCCCTGTCGCACCTGCCTGCCACCGCCCCCGTCACCCTTCTGATCCACGGCTACCGCTATGCCCCGCAGGCCGACGATCCCTTTGCGGGCCTTCTGGGGCCGGCGGGCTGGCCTCGGCGTTTGGGCTTTGGGCGGGGGCAGACGGGCCTGTGCATCGCCTTCTGCTGGAACGGATCGGGCACGCTGTGGCAGGCCAACCGGCGGGCGGCGGAGGCAGGTCACAGCCTTGCGCGGCTGATCCGCACCCTGCGGGCGCGGCATGACGGGCCGCTGGGCCTTCTGACCCACAGCCTGGGCGCCCGTGTGGGGCTGTCGGCGCTGCCGCATCTGGGGGCGCATGACGTGACGCGGATGGTGCTGCTGGCGGGGGCGGAGTTTCGCGACACCGCCGAGGCCGCGCTGGCCGGAACCGCGACCGAGGTTCTGAACATCACGAGCCGCGAGAATGACGGCTACGACGTGCTGTATGAAAACCTGATCGCGCCGTTTTCGGGGCGCCGGACGATCAGCACCCTGCCCTCAGGCCCCCGCGTCGCGACGTTGCAGATCGACCACCGCGGGCATCGCCACGCGCTGGCAAGCCTCGGGTTCCCCACGCGCCCGCCGGACCGGCGCATCTGCCACTGGTCCAGCTATCAGCGGGCGGGTCTGTTCCGGCTGTACCGGCGGTTCCTGCTGGCGCCGCAGACGCTGCCCATGGCCACCCTGCGCGCTGCCTTGCCCGAAGGGGTGACGCCGCGCTGGTCACGCCTGCGCGGCACCTTCCCCGAGGGTCAGCGCTTTTCCACCCCATAGGTCTGCAGCAGCTTGCCCTGCCCCATGAAGAACAGGAACAGCGCCGCCGTCAGGCCGAAGGTCTTGAAGCTGACCCACACCTCAGTGGAGAACATGCGCCACACAACCTCGTTCGCAACGGCGAGGGCAAAAAAGAAGGCGCAGAGCCGCTTGGTCAGGATCATCCAGCCCTCGTGCTGAAGGGGGATCGCCTCTTCCAGCACAAGGCGGAGGTAGCTTTGGCCGCGCAGCAGGCCCACGCCCAGAATGATGCCGAACAGAAGATAGATCAGCGTCGGCTTGATCTTGAAGAAGCGTTCGTCGTTCAGCCAGACCGACAGGCCGCCGAACACGACTGCCAGCACCACCGTCGCGATCTGCATCTTCGACAGGTGCCCTGTCAGCCGCCACAGGATGAGCGTGGTGATGACCAAAAGCGGCAGGAAGGCCGCCGTGGCCACGATGAAGCCGCTGTATTCCGTGCCGCCGACGGTGAACACGCGGTCCTTCAGGACCACGTAGGCCACGAAGAACAGAACGACGGGGCCCACCTCCAGCACCATCTTCAGCATCGAATTGATCTTGCGGCGTTCCATGTCGTCCCTTTCAGCCCAGCTGCACCAGCACCGCACCCGCGGCGATTCCCCCCATCAGCGCGAGGCGCGACGGAGAGGACTTTTCACCCAAAGCCACCCATCCGATCAATGCGGCAAAGAGCGTCGACGTTTCACGAAGCGAGGAGACCTCCGCGACCTTGCCGATCCGGGTGCCCAGCATCACGCCGCCAAAGCTGACAAAGGCCACCAACGCGCCGATGGCGCCGCGCCACAGCACGGGCCGTGCCCAAGCCAGCCCCCGTCGCCGGACCACCATCCAGCTTGGAAAATCGACGGAGGTCACGAGGAAGAACCACACCAGAAAGGCGAAGGGGTTTTCCCAAAGCCGGATGCTCCACGCGTCATAGGTGGTGTAGACCGCGACCGTGATACCCGTGACCAACGCCCAGCCCAGCGCCGCCACCAGCGCCGGGCGGTTCAGGGGGGCCGCGTCCAGGTTCAGCTTGGCCAGCCACAGGATCGACCCCGACAGGACGGCCACGCCGAACCACTGGATGCCCACGTAATGCTCGCCCAGGAACAACGCGGCGAAGGTCAAAGTGACCAGCGGCCCCGTCCCCCGCACCACGGGATAAACGACCGTGTAGGCCCCGCGTTCATAGGCGCGTGCCATGCAGATCTTGTAGATGAGGTGGATGACCACCGCGCCCGCCAGGATCAGCCATTCCGACCCCTGCGGCCAGGGCACGAGGAACAGCGCCACCGGAAGGGTGTAGATCACGATCCACAGGTCGATCCCCGCGCGGCTGATCCACGGATCGGCCTTGCCCTTCTGCAGGGCGCCGAAGCAGGCGTGGGCGAAGGCCGAACACAAGGCGAGCGCCATGCCCACATGGCTGCCCGTCGGGGTTCCGGCGATGGAGTTCAGCCAGTCGATCATCGCCGCCCCCCCCCCCGGTCATTTGGCGTCGAGGCCGACCAGCGCGCGGGCGAAATCGTCCGGATCGAAGGGGGCCAGATCGTCGATCTGTTCCCCCACGCCAATCGCGTGGATGGGCAGGCCGAACTTGTCGGCTAGCGCCACCAGCACGCCGCCCCGCGCCGTGCCGTCCAGCTTCGTCATCACGAGGCCCGAGACATCGGCGATCTTGCGGAAGATCTCCACCTGGTTGATGGCGTTCTGGCCCGTGGTCGCGTCCAGCACCAGAAGCGTGTTGTGCGGGGCCGAAGGGTCCTTCTTGCGGATCACGCGAACGATCTTCGACAATTCCTCCATCAGGTCGGCGCGGTTCTGAAGGCGGCCCGCGGTGTCGATCATCAGAAGGTCCGCGCCCTCGGCTTCCGCCTTGGTCATCGCGTCGAAGGCGAGGCTGGCCGGATCCGACCCCTCGGGCGCCGTCAGCACCGGCACGCCGGCCCGGCGGCCCCAGATCTGAAGCTGTTCGACCGCCGCTGCGCGGAACGTGTCGCCCGCCGCGATCACCACCGTCTTGCCCGCCGCGCGGAACTGGCTGGCCAGCTTGCCGATCGTCGTCGTCTTGCCCGAACCGTTCACGCCCACCACCAGCACCACCTGCGGGCGTTTCGCCGTCAGGGGCATCGGGCGGGCCACGGGTTCCATGATGCGCGCCACCTCGGTGGCCAGCGCGGTCCGGATCTCGGTCGGGGACACGCGGCGGCCGAAGCGGCCTTCGGCGATGTTGGCGGCCACGCGCAGGGAGGTGTCCACGCCCATGTCGGCGGCGATCAGAACCTCTTCCAGCCCTTCCAGCATGGCATCGTCGAACTCGCGCTTGGGCTCGTCCGTGCCGATCAGGCGGCCCAGAAGGCCGGGCTTCGGCGCCTCGGCCGGGGTGTCGGCCACGACGGCGTCGATCCCCTCGGCCAGCTTGTCCGAGGAACGCGTCATCTTTGCGCGCAGCTTGCTGAAGAAGGACGCCATCGGGGCCTCGTCTTTGGGTTTCCCCTGACCTAAGCGCTTTGGCGCGCAAGGGCAACGTCCGCCGGTCAAGCGGGCGTGACTGGATTTGGCGTTAACCTTCTGACAGGATCACGGCCATGCTGAAAGTCATCCCCTTCCTTCTTCTGGCCGCCGCGCCCGCCCTGGCCGAAACCCCCGTCACCCCCGAGGAGTTCGAGGGCTATGCCACCGGGCGCACCCTGTCCTATGCCGCGGGCGGACAGGTCTTCGGAACGGAACAGTATTTGCCCAACCGCCGCGTCGTCTGGGCGTTTGAAGGCGAGGACTGCCAGTACGGGCGCTGGTATCCGCAGGACGACCAGATCTGCTTTGCCTATGAGGATGGCGACCCGCAGTGCTGGACCTTCTGGAAGAAGGGTTCCGGCCTTGCCGCCCGCTACATGAACGACACGACGGGCGTGGAGTTATCGGAGGTGAAGCGTTCCTCCCTTCCTCTGAACTGCCCCGGGCCGGATGTGGGCGTCTAGAACAGCGATCCCTGTTCGGGCGCGTCCTTGCGGGCCTTCTTCGGCTTGGCGCCAAGGGTCACGCGGCCGTCGATGAACTCGGCCTCCAGCACCGCGGCCTTTTCGGCGGCGGCTTTGGTGGTCAACACCTCCCCGTCCCCGCGGATCACGGCATAGCCGCGCGCCAGCGTTTCGCGATAGCCGAGGGTCTGGCGCAGGCGGTCCGTCCCTTCCAGCTGGTCGGCCAGCGCCCGCAGGCGGACGGCGGGGGCGGCGTTCAGGCGCGCCTCCAGCTTTACCAAGTTGTCCCGACGGCGGGCCATGTCGCGATCCGCCTCGGCCAGCGCGCGGGCATAGGCGGGGGCCAAGCGGGCCGACAGGGCCGCCAGCCGTTCCGCGCCGCGTTCGTGGCGGCGGTGGGTGCAGGTGTCCAGCGCGCGGGTGCGGTCGGCCAGACGCTCCCGTCCCCGTGCGGCCAGATCGGCCAGAAGGCGGGGGCGCAGATGCACCGCCAGTTCGGTCAGCTTCGCCCGCCGATGCGTAACGCCCACGCCCAGCGCGCCGTCCAGACGCCCGGCCCACAGGTCATGCCGCTGCGCCGCCGTCTGGGTCAGCGTTTCGGGGCGCGGCAGGGCGCGGGCCAGATCGCGCAGGCGCTGGGCGCGGTTCACGAAGCCCGTGGCGATGCAGCGCGACAGGCTGGCGCCGCGCTGATCCACCGCCGCCAGCAGCTCCACCCGCACGGGCACGGCCATCTCGGCCGCCGCCGTGGGCGTGGGCGCACGGCGGTCGGAAACGTGGTCGATCAGCGTCGTGTCCGTTTCGTGCCCCACGGCCGAGATCAGCGGGATCCGCGAGTCGGCGGCGGCGCGGACCACTATCTCCTCGTTGAAGCCCCAAAGGTCCTCGAGGCTGCCGCCGCCACGGGCCACGATCAGCAAGTCGGGGCGCGGGATCGGCCCGCCCGCCGGCAGGGCGTTGAAACCGCGGATGGCGGCCGCCACCTCGGGCGCGCACTTGTCGCCCTGCACGGCCACGGGCCAGATCAGGACGTGGCGCGGAAAACGGTCGCGCAGGCGGTGCAGGATGTCGCGGATCACGGCCCCCGAAGGCGAGGTGACAACCCCGATCACCTCGGGCAGCCAGGGCAGCGGGCGCTTGCGGTCCGCGTCGAACAACCCTTCCGCCGCCAAGGCGAGCCTGCGCTTTTCCAGCATGGCCATCAGGGCACCGGCCCCTGCGGGGCGGATGTCCTCGATGATCAGCTGGTATTTGGACTGGCCGGGAAAGGTCGTCATGCGGCCGGTGGCGATGACCTCCATCCCCTCCTCGGGGCGGACGGTCAGCTTGCCGGCCTGCCCCTTCCACGTGATCGCGGCGATCACGGACCGGTCGTCCTTCAGGTCGTAATACAGATGCCCCGAGGCGGGGCGCGACACGCGGCCGATCTCTCCGCGCACGCGGACCATCCCGAACTCCCCCTCGATCACGCGCTTCACGGCGCCCGAGAGTTCGGAGACGGTGAATTCGGCGGCGTTGTCGGTGGGCGGTTCGAACAGATCCATGTCGGCCTTCTTGCGGTTTGACGGGGGGAACCCTAGAACGCGGGGGCGAAAAGGCCAAGCGGGGGCACGGCGATGAACATCCTTATTCTGGGCAGCGGCGGGCGCGAACATGCGCTGGCCTGGGCGGTGAAGCAGAACCCGAAATGCGACCGGCTGATCGTCGCGCCGGGCAATGCGGGCATCGCGGGCGTGGCCGAATGCGCCGCGATGGACATCCTGGACGGCGGCGCGGTGGTGGAGTTCTGCGAGGCGAACTCCATCGATTTCGTGATCGTGGGGCCGGAAGCGCCGCTGGCGGCCGGTGTGGCCGACGCCACCCGCGCGGCGGGGCTCCTGACCTTCGGCCCCTCCGCCGCCGCCGCGCAGATCGAGGCGTCGAAGGCTTTCACCAAGGAGCTGTGCGACGCCTGCGGCGCCCACACCGCCGCCTATGCCCGCTTCGATCAGGCGGCCCCCGCGAAGGACTACATCCGCCAGCAGGGCGCGCCGATCGTGGTCAAGGCCGACGGTCTGGCCGCGGGCAAGGGCGTGATCGTGGCCATGACCGAGGAGGAGGCGCTGGCCGCCATCGACGACATGTTCGGCGGCGAGTTCGGCGCGGCCGGGGCCGAGGTCGTGATCGAGGAATTCATGGAGGGAGAGGAAGCCTCGTACTTCATCCTGACGGATGGGGAAACCTGCCTGCCCATCGGCACCGCGCAGGACCACAAGCGCGCCTTTGACGGCGACGAAGGGCCCAACACCGGCGGCATGGGAGCCTATTCCCCCGCCCCCGTCCTGAACGACGCCATCGCCAGGCTGGCGCTGGAGGAGATCGTGAAGCCCTGCGTGGCGGAACTCGCCCGTCGCGGCACCCCCTATCAGGGCGTGATCTATGCGGGGCTGATGATCAGGGACGGGATGCCGCGCCTGGTCGAATACAATGCCCGCTTCGGCGATCCGGAATGCCAGGTGCTGATGATGCGCCTTGGCGCGCAGGCGCTGGACCTGCTGCTGGCCTGCGCGGAAGGCACTTTGGCTGACGCGCAGGTGAATTGGGCAGACGATCATGCACTGACGGTGGTGATAGCGGCGAACGGCTATCCCGGCCCCTATGACAAGGGCAGCGTGATCGGGGGGCTGGAGGCGCTGCCCGAAACCAGCCACCAGATGGTGTTCCACGCGGGCACGGCGGAAAAGGACGGCCGGATCGTGGCCACGGGCGGGCGCGTGCTGAACGTGACCGCGCGCGGCGCCACCCTGGCCGAGGCGCAGGCCGAAGCCTACCGGATGCTGGACACCATCGACTGGCCCGGGGGCTTCGCCCGCCGCGACATCGGGTGGCGCGCACTGGGGTGATCCGCCGCCGGCGGGCGGCGCAACGCCCGCCCGCATCGCCAAGGGCCGGGCGCCCGCGCATCACGGGGACCTGACCGCTTGCCCTTGGGCGGCGGGGGCGCTAGAGGGGGTCCCGTATGTCCGGCAGAGGGGGGACCATGCCACTTCTCGTCATGAAATTCGGGGGCACCTCAGTGGCCGATCTGGCCCGCATCAAGAATGCGGCGCAGAAGGTCAGGAAAGAGGTCGAACGCGGGTATGACGTCATCGTCATCGTGTCTGCCATGTCGGGCAAGACCAACGAGCTGGTGGGTTGGGTCGAACAGACCTCCCCCCTCTTCGACGCGCGCGAATACGACGCCGTCGTCGCCAGCGGCGAGAACGTGACCGCGGGCCTGATGGCGCTGACCCTGCAGGAGATGGACGTGCCCGCACGGTCCTGGCAGGGCTGGCAGGTGCCGATCAACACGACCTCGGCCCATTCCTCGGCCCGGTTCGTGGACATCCCGCGCGCCAACATCGACGCGAAGTTCGCCGAAGGCTTCAAGGTCGCCGTGGTCGCGGGCTTCCAGGGCGTGTCGCCCGAAGGCCGGGTCACGACGCTGGGCCGGGGCGGGTCGGACACGACCGCCGTCGCCTTCGCCGCCGCCTTCAAGGCCGAACGCTGCGACATCTACACCGACGTGGACGGGATCTACACCACCGACCCGCGCATCACGACCCGCGCGAAGAAGCTGGACCGCATCGCCTTCGAGGAGATGCTGGAACTGGCGTCGCTGGGCGCCAAGGTGCTCCAGACCCGGTCGGTGGAACTCGCGATGCGCTACAACGTGCGCCTGCGGGTCCTGTCCTCGTTCGAGGACACCGACGAAAATTCCGGCACGCTTGTCTGCGCAGAGGATGATATCATGGAATCGAAAGTTGTCTCCGGCGTCGCCTATTCGCGCGAGGAAGCCAAGATCACCCTGTTCACGATCGAGGACCGCCCCGGCGTCGCCTCGGCCATCTTCGGGCCGCTGGCCGATGCGGGCATCAACGTGGACATGATCGTCCAGAACATCTCGGAAAAGGACTATGACGACGACCATCCGGGCGCCGTCACGGACATGACCTTCTCCTGCCCGATCAACCAGGTGGCGCGCGCGAAGAAGGCGCTGGAAGACGCCAAGGCCGCCGACCTGATCAAGTACGACGAGCTGATCATCGACGAGGACGTGGCCAAGGTCTCCGTGGTGGGCATCGGCATGCGGTCGCACGCGGGCGTCGCGGCCAAGATGTTCAAGGCCCTGTCCGCCGACGGGATCAACATCAAGGTGATCTCCACCTCCGAGATCAAGATTTCGGTGCTGATCGACCGGAAGTATATGGAACTTGCCGTGCAGGCGCTGCATGATGCCTTCGAGTTGGAGAAGGCCTGACGGCCCATAGGGGGCACTTTGCCGGAACGCACCGACAGCGACAGCCGCCGCCTTCTGCGGCGCTTGCGTGACAGCCTTGCCCTTCCGGGCAAGGGGCAGGACCGTCTGGACCGCATCACCCACCTGATCGCGGACTCCATGCGGTCCGAGGTGTGCTCGATCTACCTGTTCCGCGACCCCGAGACGCTGGAACTGTGTTCCACCGAAGGGCTGAAGCCCGAGGCCGTGCACCAGACCCGCCTGAAGCTGGGCGAGGGTCTGGTGGGCCAGGTCGCCCGCATGGGCAAGCCCCTGAAGACTGCGAACGCCCCCGCTGCCAAGGGCTTCCGCTACATGCCCGAAACGGGAGAGGAGGCGTATTGCGCCTTCCTTGGCGTGCCGATCCAGCGTGTGGGCGAACGTCTGGGCGTGCTGGTCGTGCAGTCGAAGACCGAACGCCTTTACGCCGAGGACGAAGTCGACGCGCTGGAAGTGGTCGCGATGGTTCTGGCCGAGATGGCGGAACTCGGCGCCTTCAACAGTGATGAGGGCATGGGCGGCAAGCACACCCATCCCGTCCTTCTGCGCGGCGGCACCGGGCAGGAAGGCGCCGCCGAAGGGCATGTCTGGCTGCACGAACCGCGCGTCGTGGTCACGAACCCCGTCGCCGACGACCCCCTGACCGAGATCGAACGCATCCGCGACGCCGTGGCCAAGCTGCGCGTGTCGGTGGACGACCTCCTGTCGCTCGCATCCCTGGACAAGGAACAGCGGCAGGTTCTGGAAGCCTATCGCATGTTCGCCCATTCGCGCGGCTGGCTGCGCCGGATGGAGGAAGACATCACCCGCGGCCTGTCGGCCGAGGCGGCGGTGCAGAAGGAGCAATCCTCGGCCCGCGCCCGCATGGAACAGGTGCCCGACGCCTATCTGCGCGACCGGCTGCACGATCTGGACGATCTGGCGAACCGCCTTCTGCGCATCCTGACAGGTCAGGGCCGCGACACGGGGGCCGAGATGCCGTCGGACCCCGTTCTGGTCGCGCGCAACATCGGCCCCGCCGAACTGCTGGATTACGGCCGCAAGCTGAAGGGCATCGTGCTGGAGGAAGGATCCGTCGGGTCGCATGCGGCCATCGTGGCGCGCGCGCTGGCGATCCCGCTGGTCATCCACGCCGACCGCATCACGGCCGAGGCGCTGAACGGCGATCCGATCCTTGTGGACGGCGACCAGGGCATCGTCCACCTGCGCCCCGAGGAAACGATCGCCCGCGCCTTCCGCGACAAGATGGCGATGCAGGCGCAGGCGCAGGAACGCTACACCTCGCTGCGCGGTCTGCCGGCGCAATCGAAATGCGGCACGGTCACCGCGCTGCACATGAACGCGGGCCTGATGGCGGACCTGCCGTCGCTGGAACATTCGGGGGCCGAGAAGGTGGGCCTGTTCCGGACGGAACTGCAGTTCCTGATCCGCAACCAGATGCCCAAGCGCGAGGAGCTGGCCCGCATCTACACCCGCGTGCTGGAAGCGGCCAAGGGTCGGGACGTCACCTTCCGCACGCTGGACATCGGGTCGGACAAGGTCCTGCCCTACATGAAGCCGCAGGACGAACCGAACCCCGCCATGGGCTGGCGCGCGATCCGCGTGGGGCTGGACAAGCCCGGCGTGCTGCGGATGCAGCTTCAGGCCCTGATCCGCGCCCATCGCGACCGTCCCATGTCCGTGATGTTCCCCTTCATCACCGAGGGGGTGGAGTTCCGCGAGGCCCGCGACACCCTTCTGCGCGAGATGGAGCGCGAGCGGGCCATGGGCCACGCCGTGCCCGCCAGCCTGCGCATCGGCGCCATGCTGGAAACGCCCGCGCTGGCCTTCGCCCCCGACCGCTTCTTCCGCGAAACGGACTTCATCTCCATCGGCGGGAACGACCTGAAGCAGTTCTTCTTCGCGGCCGACCGGGAAAACGAACGTGTGCGTCGGCGTTACGACACGCTGTCCGTGGCCTTCCTTGAATTCCTCCGCCGCATCGTCCTGCGCTGCGAGGAGCATGGCACGGAGCTGTCCTTCTGCGGCGAGGATGCGGGCCGCCCGATCGAGGCGATGTGCTTTGCGGCCATGGGGATCCGCACGCTGTCGATGCGTCCGGCCTCCATCGGGCCGGTCAAGACGCTGCTGCGCCGCATCGACCTGGCCGAACTGCGGGAGCTGATCGACGCGGCCATGCTGCACGGCGACAGCGTTCGCGAACCCGTGATCGACTGGCTGTCCCAGCAGGCCGAGCAGGGCTGATCCCGCCTTTGGCCTTGACCTTCCCCTCCCTTCTGCCGAAACAGCACCATGGCCACCGCACGTCTTTCCATCAATCTTGATGCCATTGCCGCCAACTGGCGCGCGCTGAACCGCATGTCCGCGCCCGAATGCCAGACCGGCGCGGTGGTGAAGGCGAACGCCTATGGCACGGGGGCCGGGCGCGTCGCGCAGGCGCTGGCCAAGGCCGGGGCGCGCCGCTTCTTCGTGGCGACCGCGGATGAGGCTGTGGCCGTGCGCGAGGCGCTGGGCCATGGCCCGCAGATCAACGTCTTTGCCGGCCACATGGCGGGCGACGCCGAGATGATCCACGCGCTGGACCTGACGCCGATGCTGAATTCCATCGAGCAGATCATGCGCCACGCCGAAACCCTGCCCGGCCATGCGTTCGGCATCCAGCTGGACACCGGCATGAACCGTCTGGGGCTGGAGATGCCCGAATGGCAGGCCGTGGCGCCCATGGTGCTGGAACTGCGGCCCGAACTGGTCATGTCCCACCTCGCCTGCGCGGACGAGCCGGACCATCCGATGAACGACGCGCAGCTGGCGGAATTCCACGCGATGACCGACGGTTGCGGCGTTCCCCGATCGCTTGCGGCCACCGGGGGCATCCTGCTGGGCGAACGCTTCCATTTCGACCTGACGCGCCCCGGCATCGGGCTGCATGGCGGCCGCCCCTATGACCTCGGCTTCCCGGCGGTGCGCCTGTCCCTGCCCGTCATCCAGGTGCGGGAGGTTCAGGCCGACGAGGTCGTGGGCTATGCCGCCTCGTGGCGGGCCGAGGGGCCGAGCTATGTGGCGACCGTCGCCGCCGGCTATGCCGACGGGCTTCCGCGCCGCCTGTCGGGTCAGGCCACGCTGTGGGCGGGCGACACCCCTTGCCCGCTGATCGGTCGCGTGTCGATGGACCTGATCACCGTGGACATCACCCATCTGGACCACGTCCCCGAGGCGCTGGACATTCTCGGCCCCCATCAGACGGCCGACGATCTGGCCGATGTGGCGGGCACGATCGGCTATGAAATCCTGACGTCGCTGGGTGCGCGATACCGCAGGGATTATCTGGAGGACGGCGCATGATCCTGACCACCCCGCTGGCGGCACTTGGCCGCGTGGTGCTGGAGGCGTTGGCCGGCATCGGCCGCATCGCCATCTTCGCCGCCCAGGTGGTCAGCCACATCCTGCGCCCGCCCTTCTATCCGCGTGAATTCCTAAACGCGATCCTTCAGATCGGCTGGTTCAGCCTGCCGGTCGTGGGTCTGACGGCCCTGTTCACCGGCGGGGCGCTGGCCCTGCAGATCTATGCCGGCGGCGCGCGCTATGGCGCCGAGGCCGCGGTTCCCGCCATCACCGCCATCGGCATGGTGCGCGAACTGGGCCCTGTCCTCGGCGGGCTGATGGTGGCGGCGCGCGTCACATCCTCCATCGCTGCCGAGATCGGGACCATGAAGGTCACCGAACAGATCGACGCGCTGGTGACCCTGTCCACGAACCCGCTGAAATACCTGGCCGTGCCGCGGGTCGTCGCGGCGGTGCTGGTGGTGCCGGTGCTGGTGGCCGTGGGCGATTCCATCGGCATCGCGGGCGGCTGGCTGGTGGGCGTGAACCAGCTGGGCTTCAACTCCTCCACCTACATCAAGAACACGGTCGATTTCCTGCAGTTCTGGGACATCGGCTCGGGCCTTGTGAAGGGTGCGGCCTTTGGCTTCATCATCGCGCTGATGGGCGTCTATCACGGCATGAACTCCGGCCGGGGCGCGCAGGGCGTCGGCGCCGCCACGAAATCGGCGGTCGTCGCGGCCTCGGTGCTGATCCTTGCGGCGAACTTCCTTCTGACAAGGGTGTTCTTCGGATCATGATTGAACTTTCGGACGTCCATAAGGCCTTCGGGCCGAACAAGGTGTTGCAGGGCGTCAACCTGACGATCCCCAAGGGCACCAGCATGGTGATCATCGGCGGGTCCGGCACGGGCAAATCGGTGCTGCTGAAATCCGTGCTGGGGCTGGTGCGCCCCGACAGCGGCACCATCACGCTGGACGGGCAGGACGTGACCAAGGGCGACCGCGAGGCGTTTCTGGCCCGGTTCGGCATGCTGTTCCAGGGCGGCGCGCTGTTCGATTCGCTGCGCGTCTGGGAAAACGTGGCCTTCCGCCTGCGTCAGGGCAACCAGAAGCGGCCCAAGGACGAGGCGCGCGCCATCGCGATCGAGAAGCTGCGCCGCGTGGGCCTGAAGGAACATGTGGCCGACCAGTATCCCGCCGAACTTTCGGGCGGGATGCAGAAGCGCGTCAGCCTGGCCCGCGCCATCGCGGCCGAGCCCGAGATCATCTTCTTTGACGAACCGACCACCGGTCTGGACCCGATCATGTCGGGCGTCATCAACGACCTGATCCGCGAGATCGTGACCGAGATGGGCGCCACCGCCATGACCATCACGCATGACATGACGTCGGTGCGGGCCATCGCCGACAACGTGGCCATGCTTCATGGCGGCAAGGTGCGCTGGACGGGCCCCGTGTCGCAACTGGACGCGACGGACGATCCCTATATCCAGCAGTTCATCCATGGGCGGGCCGAGGGGCCGATCGAAAGCGTCCGCTGATGGCCAAGGGGGTTCCCGCCTTCACCTGCACGGCCTGCGGCGCGGTGCATCGCAAGTGGGCGGGCAAGTGCGACGCTTGCGGCGCCTGGAACACCATTGTCGAAGAAGCGCCCCTCACCGCCGGCCCCAAGGCCTTGGGCGCCCGCGGCAAGGGGATCGAGCTGACGGATCTGGCGACCGAGGAAGCGCCCCCGCCCCGCGCGGCGTCGGGCATGGACGAGCTGGACCGCGTGCTGGGCGGGGGTCTGGTGCCCGCCTCGGCCATTCTTGTCGGTGGCGATCCGGGCATCGGGAAGTCCACCCTTCTGCTGCAGGCGGCGGCAAGTTTCGCACAATCGGGGCTGAAATGCCTCTACATCTCGGGCGAGGAAGCCTCGGCGCAGGTGCGGATGCGCGCCCAGCGGCTGGGCCTGACGAACGCCCCCGTGGCCCTGGGCGCCGAAACCAACCTGCGTGAGATCCTGACCACGCTGGACCGCGAACGCCCCGCCCTGGCCATCATCGATTCGATCCAGACCATGTGGCTCGACACGATCGACAGCGCGCCGGGATCGGTCAGCCAGGTCCGTTCCTCGGCCCATGAACTGGTGACCTTTGCCAAGACAAAGGGCGTCGCGGTGATCCTGGTCGGCCATGTGACCAAGGAAGGCCAGATCGCCGGCCCCCGCGTGGTCGAGCATATGGTCGACACCGTTCTGTATTTCGAAGGCGAACGCGGGCACCAGTTCCGCATCCTGCGCGCCGTGAAGAACCGCTTCGGCCCCGCGGACGAGATCGGGGTGTTCGAGATGACGGGCGACGGGCTGGCGCAGGTCGCCAACCCTTCGGCCCTGTTCCTGTCGGAACGCGACAAGCCTGCCCCCGGCTCGGCCGTCTTCGCGGGCATCGAGGGCACCCGCCCGGTGCTGACGGAGATTCAGGCGCTGGTCGCGCCCTCCCCCCTCGGCACGCCACGCCGGACGGTGGTGGGGCTGGATTCGGGCCGCCTGTCCACCATCCTTGCGGTGCTGGAGGCGCGCTGCGGCATCCCCTTCACCGGGCTGGATGTGTTCCTGAACGTGGCGGGCGGCATGCGGGTGAACGAACCCGCCGCCGATCTGGCCGTCGCCGCCGCCCTTCTGTCGGCGCGCGAGGATGTGGCAATTCCGCCAGACACCGTGCTTTTCGGCGAGATCAGCCTTTCCGGAGCGCTGCGTCCTGTGGGACAGACGGAAAACAGATTGAAAGAAGCCTCGAAACTTGGTTTCACACGGGCGATCGCCCCCAGCCGGTCGAAGCTCGGCTCGACCACCGGGATGGAGGTTCGGCAGATGTCGGACCTGACGGCCTTCGTGGGTGACGTGTTCGGGGCGGGCTGAGACCGGGAGAGGTTCATGGACGGCTTTACCATCATCGACGCCGTGGTTGCGGTGGTCATTGTCTTGTCGGCCGTGCTTGCCTATGCGCGCGGGCTGGTGCGCGAGGTCATGGCGATCATCGGCTGGGTGGCTGCGGCCGTTCTGGCCTTCACCTTCGCCGCGATGGCGCAGCCGCTGGTGCTGCAGATCCCGGTGGTGGGCGAATTCCTGGGCGACAGCTGCGAGCTGTCGATGGTCGCGGCATTTGCGGTCATCTTCGCGCTGTCCCTTGTGGTGATCTCGCTCTTCACGCCGCTCCTTTCCTCCACGCTTCAGGGCACGGCGGTGGGGTCGGTGGACCAAGCCCTGGGTTTCGCCTTCGGTGCGGCGCGGGGCATCGTCCTCGTGGCGGTGGCGTTCCTGGTCTATGACAAGGTCATCGGCGCGCAGACCGTCCCCATGGTGGATAATTCCCGCTCGGCCCATGTCTTCGCCTCGTTCCAGGGCAAGATCGACGCGCAGGTTCCGGACGACGCGCCGGGCTGGGTTGTCCAGCAATACGAGAAGCTGGTCGGCACCTGCGGCGTGCCCGTGCAGCCCATCGCCCCCGAAGTGGCCCCGGCGCCGCAAAACGGTTAGGGATTTGATTACAGGTGGGTGACAGTCGCGGCGTTAGCGACTACATGAGGGGCAATTCCACGGATTCGGAGCGCGCCCATGCGACCCTTCATGTCCCACCCCTTTGACGATGACAAGTTGAAGGAAGAATGCGGCGTTTTCGGCGTGATCGGCGTGGCCGACGCCGCGAACTTCACCGCGCTGGGGCTGCACGCCCTGCAGCATCGCGGGCAGGAAGCGGCCGGCATCGTCTCGCATCACCCCGAGCATGGGTTCAACTCCGCCCGCCGCTTCGGCTATGTGCGCGACAACTTCACCAACCAGAAGGTGATGGACACGCTGCCGGGCGAACTGGCCATTGGCCATGTCCGCTATTCCACCGCCGGATCGAAGGGCGCGACGGCCATCCGCGACGTGCAGCCCTTCTTCGGCGAGTTTTCCATGGGCGGCGCCGCCATCGCCCATAACGGCAACCTGACCAACGCCGCCCAGCTCCGCCGCGAGCTGATCGAGCGCGGGTCGATCTTCCAGTCCTCCTCGGATTCGGAATGCATCATCCACCTGATGGCACGGTCGATCCAGCGCACCGTCCCCGAACGGATGAAGGACGCGCTGCGTCGGGTCGAGGGCGCGTTTTCGGTCATCGCGATGACGCGGACGAAGCTGATCGGCGTGCGCGATCCGCTGGGCGTGCGCCCGCTGGTGCTGGGCCGCATCGGCGAAGGCTATGCCCTGTCGTCGGAAACCTGCGGCCTCGACATCATCGGGGCGGAGTTCGTGCGCGAGGTCGATCCCGGCGAGATGGTGGTGATCGAGGACGGCCAGATCACCTCGTCGCGCCCCTTCGCGCCCGCCGCGTCGCGCTTCTGCATCTTCGAGCACGTGTATTTCTCGCGCCCCGACTCCATCCTCGGCGGTCGTTCGGTCTACGAGACGCGCCGCCAGATCGGCGTGGAACTGGCGCGTGAGGCGCCGGTGGAGGCGGATCTGGTCTGCCCCGTGCCCGACAGCGGCACCCCGGCGGCCATCGGCTTCAGCCAGGAATCGGGCATCCCCTATGCGATGGGGATCATCCGCAACCAGTACATGGGCCGGACCTTCATCGAGCCGACCGAGCAGATCCGCAACATGGGCGTGCGGCTGAAGCTGAACGTGAACCGGGCCCTGATCCGCGGCAAGCGGGTGATCCTGGTCGACGATTCGGTCGTGCGCGGCACCACCAGCCGCAAGATCAAGGACATGATCCTGGACGCGGGCGCGGCGGAGGTGCACTTCCGCATCGCCTCGCCCCCCACGGCCTGGCCCTGCTTCTATGGCGTGGACACACCCGAACGGTCCAAGCTGCTGGCTGCCAACATGTCGGAAGACGAGATGCGCGACTGGATTGGCGTCGATTCGCTGCGGTTCATCTCTCTCGACGGGCTGTATCGCGCGGCCGGAGAGGCGGCGGGCCGCGACCCGAAGGCGCCTAAGTATTGCGACGCCTGCTTCTCGGGCGAATATCCGGTGATCCCCAGCGACAAGCTGGCCGAAGGCTTCGAGATGAAGCAGGCGGCCGAGTAGGGTTTACACCCTTCGTCCCGCCCCCCATAAATCGCCCAAACGGCAAGGGGGCGGCATGACCGAGATCACGACATTCGAAGCCACGGACAACGCGCTTCCGTTCCGTGACGCCCTGGGCCGCTTCGCCACGGGCGTCACGCTGGTCACGACCCAGTCGGACAAGGGGCCGATCGGGATGGTGGCCAACAGCTTCGCCTCGGTGTCGCTGGATCCGCCGCTGGTCCTGTGGTCGCCCGCCCGCTCCTCCTCTCGCTTTCCCTTCTTCGAACGGGCGCAGCATTTCGCGATCCACGTCCTGTCGGCGGAACAGGCCGACATCTCCATGGCGTTCGGACGCGGGGCGGCGGGGTTCGATCTGGTGTCGCATGGTCCCAACGATCAGGGCGTGCCCCTGATCGAAGGATCGTTGGCGCGGTTCGAATGCACCACCCACGCCACCCATGATGGCGGCGATCACCTGATCATGGTCGGCCGCGTCGGACGTGTGACCCTGAACGATGGGCATCCGATGATTTTCCACGGCGGCAAGTTCAGGACACTGGCATGAGGTGGATCGCCCTTCTTCTTCTGGCCGCCTGCGCCCCCCGCCCCGATGTGGGACCGCTGCCCCCCGGCGCCACCGCCCCGCCTGTCCTGCTGCCGCAGGCCGAGATCGACGCGCGGATCGGCCGGAATCTGACCGGCCCTTCCACCGAAGACGATCTTGACGCCCGCGCGGCCGCCCTGCGCGCCCGCGCCGCCGCCTTGCGGTAATCGCTGGCAGGGGCCGCCGTCCCGCGTTATCAATCCTTTGGCAACTTTCGGAGGATACATGCCCGCTCCCCTGCGTATCGGACTTGCCGGCCTTGGAACGGTCGGCGTCGGTGTCATCAAGATCGTCCAGCAGCACGCGGACATGATCGCCATGCGCGCGGGCCGTCCGATGATGATCACCGCGATTTCGGCCCGGACCTCGGGGCGGGATCGTGGCGTGGACCTGTCGGGCTTTGCGTGGGAAGACGATCCCGTGGCGCTGGCCCGCCGCGACGACGTCGATGTCTTCGTGGAAGTCATGGGCGGCCATGAAGGCGCCGCCAAGGACGCGAGCGAGGCGGCGCTGGCCAGTGGCAAGGACGTGGTGACGGCCAACAAGGCGCTTCTGGCGCATCACGGGCAGGCCCTGGCCGAGATGGCCGAGGCGGCCGGCCGCACCATCCGCTTCGAGGCCGCGGTCGCCGGCGGCATCCCGATCATCAAGACCTTGACCGAAGGGCTGGCCGGCAACGGCATCCGCCGGGTGATGGGCGTGATGAACGGCACCTGCAACTACATCCTGACCCGGATGGAGGATACGGGCCTGCCCTATGACGTCGTGTTCGAGGAAGCCCGTGCCCTTGGCTATCTGGAAGCCGACCCGAACCTCGATGTCGGGGGGATTGATGCCGGCCACAAGCTGAGCCTTCTGTCCTCCATCGCCTTTGGCACGCAGGTCGCCTTCGACGCGGTGGAGCTGGAGGGGATCGGCGAGATTTCCATCGACGACATCCGCCGCGCGGCCGACATGGGCTATCGCATCAAGCTTCTGGGCGTGGCGCAGATGACGGGCCGCGGGCTGGAACAGCGCATGACCCCCTGCCTTGTTCCCTGCGACAGCCCGCTGGGGCAGTTGTCGGGCGGCACGAACATGGTCGTGGTCGAAGGCGACGCCGTGGGCCAGATCGTGATGCGCGGCGCCGGGGCGGGACAAGGCCCGACCGCCAGCGCCGTCATGGGCGACGTGATCGATCTGGCGCGGGGCACCCGCCTGCCCACCTTCGGGATGCCCGCAGCCTCGCTGACGGTGCCGGTCGCGGCCCGCTCCGCCTCTCCCGCTGCGTGGTATCTGCGCATGAAGCTGCAGGACAAGCCCGGCGCCTTGGCCAAGATCGCAACCAAGCTGGGCGAGGCCGGGGTGTCCATCAACCGCATGCGCCAGTATGGCCATGCCGAAGGCGACGCGCCCGTCCTGATCGTGACGCACAAGGCCACGCGCGACGACATCCTGACCGCGCTGAAGATGTTCCGGTCCACCGGCGTTCTGGTGGGCGAACCCGTCGCTCTGCGGATCGAGGACGTCTGACAGCGCTACCACGCTTGCCCCCCGCCTCCCCCCGCTCTACCACTTGGCGGGAGCAATGGAGACGAGGGGCAAGATGGCCAACGCAGAACAATTTCAAGACCGTATGCTGTCGCTGGGCCTGGCCCGGGTGTCGGAGGCGGCGGCGCTTGCCTCGCACAGCCTGATCGGGCGCGGCGACGAAAAGGCCGCCGACCAGGCCGCCGTGAACGCCATGCGCGAACAGCTGAACCTCCTGGACATCGCGGGCGTCGTCGTCATCGGCGAGGGCGAGCGGGACGAGGCGCCGATGTTGTACATCGGCGAGGAAGTGGGCACGGGCAACGGCCCCGCCGTGGACATCGCGCTGGACCCGCTGGAAGGCACCACGCTGACGGCCAAGGACATGCCGAACGCGCTGACCGTGATCGCCATGGCCCCGCGCGGCACCCTGCTGCACGCGCCCGACGTGTACATGGAAAAGCTGGCGATCGGCCCGAACTATGCCGTGGACACCGTGACGCTGGCGATGTCGCCCGCCGAACGCGTGCACGCGTTGGCCAAGGCCAAGGGCGGGTCGGCCGCCGACATCACCGTCTGCATCCTGGAGCGTGACCGCCACGCCGACCTGATCGCCGAGGTCCGGTCCACGGGCGCCGCGATCCGCCTGATCACCGATGGCGACGTGGCCGGCGTTATGCACTGCTCGACTCCCGGCACGGGCATCGACATGTACATGGGTTCGGGCGGCGCGCCGGAAGGCGTCCTGGCGGCCTCGGCCCTGAAATGCATGGGCGGCCAGTTCTACGGCAAGCTGCTGTTCCGCAACGATGACGAAATCGGCCGCGCCCGCACCGCCGGGATCGAGGATCTGGACCGCATCTACACCCGCGACGAGCTGGTGACCGCCGACGTGATCTTCGCTGCCACCGGCGTGACGGACGGCAACCTCGTCGCCGGCATCAAGCGCGAGGTGGGCTGGGTTACGACGGAAACGATCCTGATGCGTTCGCGCACGGGGTCGGTGCGGCGGATGACCTACCGCAACCCGATCAAGGCCATCTGATCCCGGAGGGGGCGGCGTTGCCGCCCCTTTCGCTTTGCGGTATGGGGGGCGGATGATCCCCCCACGCGCATTCCTGAACGTCGAACGCTCGCTCCTTGGCCGCCGCTGGGTCGGCCCCACGGATGACGAGGATCGCCTGGCCGAGGCCATGGGCCAGTCCACCCGCCTGCCCGCCGCCCTGTGCCGGACGCTGGTGCGCCGCGGCGTGACGCCGGCCGATGCCGCCCTGTATCTTGCCCCTGCGATGCGCGACCTGCTGCCCGACCCGATGGTCCTGCGCGACATGGGTCCGGCCGCCGACCGCATACTGCAAGCCGTGCGCAGGAACGAGCGCATCGCCATCTTTGCCGATTACGACGTGGACGGCGGCGCCTCGGCCGCGCTGCTGATCGTGTGGCTTCGCGCGATGGGGCGGGACGCGACGCTGTATATTCCCGACCGCATCGACGAAGGCTATGGCCCCAATGTTCCGGCCATGCAGGATCTGGCCGCCCGCCATGACCTGATCATCTGCGTCGATTGCGGCACGCTGAGCCATGAGCCCATCGCCGCCGCAACCGCCGCCGATGTCGTCGTGCTGGACCACCACCTTGGCGCGGAAACGCTGCCCCCCGCCCTCGCCGTCGTGAACCCCAACCGGCAGGACGAGGATGGGTCGCTGGCCCATCTCTGCGCCGCCTCGGTCGTGTTCCTGGTGCTGGTGGAGGTGAACCGCCGCCTGCGCAAGGACGGGGTCACGGGGCCGGATCTGATCGGGATGCTGGATCTGGTGGCGCTGGCCACGGTGGCCGATGTGGCGCCGCTGATCGGCGTGAACCGTGCGCTGGTGCGGCAGGGCCTGAAGGTCATGGCACGGCGGGAACGCGTGGGCCTGACCGCACTGGCCGATGTGGCCCGGATGACGGAGGCGCCTACCCCCTATTCGCTGGGCTTTCTTCTGGGGCCGCGCGTGAACGCCGGCGGCCGCATCGGGCAGGCCGATCTGGGCGCCCGCCTTCTGGCGACCGAAGACCCGCGCGAGGCCGCCGCGCTGGCCGCGCGGCTGGACGAATTGAACACCGAACGCCGCGACATCGAGGCGCGGGTGCGCGCCGAAGCCATGGCGCAGGCCGAAGCACGCGGCCTTGATGCGCCGCTGGTCTGGGCGGCGGGCGAAGGCTGGCATCCGGGCGTGGTGGGCATCGTCGCCTCCCGCCTGAAGGAGGCGACGAATCGTCCCGCCGTGGTCATCGGGCTGGAACGCGGGATCGGCAAGGGCTCGGGCCGATCGGTGGCGGGGGTGGATCTGGGCGCGTCCATCCACCGGCTGGCGTCGGAAGGGCTCCTTCTGAAGGGGGGCGGGCACAAGATGGCCGCCGGCCTGACGGTGGAGGAAGCCCGCCTGCCCGAGGCGATGGAGCGATTGGCCGAGTTGCTGGCCAAGCAGGGCGCGGGCAACGCTGGCCCGTCGGACCTGCGGATCGAAGGGCTGTTGATGCCCGAGGCCTGCACCCCCGCCCTGATCGAGCAGATCGAGAGTGCGGGGCCGTTCGGCGCCTCCTCTCCCGCGCCGCGATTCGCCTTTGCCGCGCAGGGCGTGACCGCCCGCCGGATCGGAGAGAACCACCTGCGCCTGACCTTCGGCGGGTTGGGCGGCCCCCGTGTGGACGCGGTGGCCTTCGGCGCCTTCGACGGCCCGCTGGGCCCCGCCTTCGACAACTGCGGCACGCGCCGTTTCCACCTTGCCGGGCGGTTGGAGATCAACAGCTATGGTGGGCGCAACCGCGTGCAGCTTCGGCTGGAGGACGCGGCGGAGGAAATCTGAATTTTCCGCTTGCGCGCCCCCGCGTCCCGCACTAGAAGCCCGTTCCAGTGGCCCGTTCGTCTATCGGTTAGGACGTCAGGTTTTCAACCTGAAAAGAGGGGTTCGACTCCCCTACGGGCTGCC
>NZ_JAQMHV010000024.1 GCF_028307215.1 Falsirhodobacter sp. 20TX0035
GATGCTGTCGCCCGCCGAGTTCGAGCGGCAGCAAATGATGAGACGTGAAGGCGTCTAAGAAACTCGGGGCTATTCAATCAACGCATGATCGAGATCATCGATTGGGAGTCGAACATTTTCTTCATCTGAAAGGCACCTTCTCCACGGGCCGTGCAAGAGCCATCGAGATAACTCACGTCCGGCACTCCTTCGTCCCATGTCAATCTGACCATCGTTTCAGGGGAGCATTCGATGCGGGTTGCGCTGTAGTTCGCCTCGACAGCCGATCTGCGGCTCAAATGAATGGACATCGTCGTCGTGTAATCGACACCCAGCGTCACCTCTTTCCGGATGTAGAGGCATTTGTCTCCATCTTCAGCGCATGACCTCTCGATGGATATGCTTACTCCGTCGAATGTGGGACTGATCATATTCCGGACCGTCGTCGACAGGTTCAAGACAAAGCACGTGACGATGACGCTCACTAAAACAAGCAACATAGGTCGCTGGTGCAACGCGAACACGCCGTGCGTGAAGGGTAGTGCCATCTTTCAAACTCACATTTCTTCAACGCGGCAAGCTTGGGCAGTCGAGTTCTGGCGCTATATGGGACCCTGCTTCCCGTGCCTGTCTATCGTTGAAGCTGCGCTGCTGGAAGGTCAGCTTAGGGCTCTGAGCGTCTTCGCCGGCACTCACTGTGCGAGAAGGCACCACCCGGGATCAGCACGCGTTGGCGCTGTCCTCCTTGGCCGCAGCCAACGCATATTCGAGCCAGCCCCCGCACCGCGCCCCGACGGTTGCTGCAAGGCCTAGCGAGAGTACACGAAGCCCAATCAGCTCAATGCCGCCACACCCCTCTGCGAGAGAGTGGAGACTTTAGCTGACGCAAATGGAAGCATTGAGGGGGTAAATGGAAGTCTTCGATAGATATTCCTTCAAGTACAACACGCTCGGACGTCTGAGAGAACATTTCACCTTGTTTGTCGGAAAAGCGTAAGTCGACCCTGATATTTGTTGCTTGGGCGTGAATTGAGTTTGTAACGGCTTCCCGGATGACGTCCCTTGCGGTAACGCCGCCTTTATAATGTTGGGCGATAAAATTTTTCAGGTTGATCCGTGCCACTGGCAAACCCCAAGCGCGCTGATTGAAAACGAATGCATTCTGCGAACCATGCTAGGTTTGCATTCGCGCAAGCTAGAAGGTTCCTCCTTCAGGGGCAACATGCGCTAAGCTGATTTTCTTGTTGGATCGCCGAGACATAGCTCGAACTACTATCACTAACCTGATTTTTTGGTCTATTTCCTCCCATTGATAACCGTCAATTGTCACCCTACAGTCGCGCCAACTGTAGGAGCTGACGTGACCCATCTTGGAATCCTTGTTCGCCAAGAATGCCTTGATCCCAACGGCCTGTCCGTCACCGACGCCGCGCAGGTGCTCGGCTGCAATCGTCAGACCCTCAGCAACCTCCTGAACGGGCGATCTGGCATCTCGCCAGAGATGGCGCTGCGCCTTGAGAAGGCGTTCGGCACCTCCGCCCGCTCCTGGATGGAGCGACAAATGAACCACGAGTTGGAGACGGTCATGGCGCGTGCCCATGAGATCGAAGTCCAGCCATTTACGAGGCAGACCCCATGAACCCCGTTGAAATCGAGCAGGCCATTTCCGATCTCGCCGAGGCCCCCTTTGATGCGGCGGCATTTCCCTATGCCTTCCTTGAGGCCTTTGGCCGCAAAGAGACCGAGATCAAGAAGCTGCGCAAGGGCGACACCAACAAGTCGGACCTAGGCGGGGTTTTGCAACGCAACAACATTCACATGGCAACCTGCGCACCGGGTGAGGTCTCCCAGACCCTCGCCGCGCTGAAGGACAGCCCGGCCACGACCAAACACAAGGCCAAGTTTATTCTCGCCACGGACGGTCAGACCTTCGAGGCCGAGGATCTGATCGGCGGCGACACTGTGGCCTGCGCCTACAAGGACTTCCCCAACAGCTTTGGTGTCTTCCTTCCCCTCGCTGGCATCTCGACCGTCAAGCAGATCAAAGAAAGCGCCTTCGACATCAAGGCGACTGGCCGCTTGAACCGCCTCTATGTGGAGCTTCTGAAGGACAATCCCGCTTGGGGTAAGGCCGAGCGTCGGCATGACATGAATCATTTCATGGCGCGGCTGATTTTTTGCTTCTTTGCGGAAGATACCGACATCTTCACTACCGAAGACCTGTTTACCGGCACGATTGATCGCATGTCGAACCGCTACGATAATACGCATGAGGTCATCAGCGAGATTTTCCGCGCGATGAACGTGCCGTTGGCGGACCGCGCTAGCGCCAACTTGCCCCGCTGGGCCGATGCCTTCCCCTATGTGAACGGCGGTCTGTTCTCCGGCTCGACTGAAGTGCCGCGCTTCTCCAAGATCGCGCAGCGCTATCTCAGCCATATAGGCGGGCTGGACTGGACCAAGATCAACCCTGACATCTTCGGCTCGATGATTCAGGCGGTGGCGGATGAGGGCGAACGCTCTGTCCTTGGGATGCACTACACCTCCGTGCCGAACATCCTGAAGGTGCTGAACCCGCTTTTCCTAGATGACCTGAACGCGGCGCTAGAGGAGGCAGGCGACAATGCCCGCAAACTACTGAACCTGCGGGGTCGCATCGCCAAGATTCGCGTGTTCGATCCGGCCTGTGGGTCGGGCAACTTCCTTGTTATCGCCTACAAGCAACTCCGCTCGATCGAGGCCGAGATTAACCGCCGCAGGGGTGAGACCGATCGCAAGACGGACATCCCGCTGACCAATTTCCGCGGTATCGAGATCCGGGATTTCTCGGCCGAGATCGCCCGGCTGGCGCTGATCATCGCGGAATATCAATGCGACGTGACTTATCGCGGACAGAAAGAAGCGCTGGCAGAGTTCTTGCCGCTGGACAGTCAGAACTGGATCACTTGCGGCAATGCTCTGCGGCTGGACTGGCTGTCGCTCTGCCCGCCGACTGGAACAGGGGTAAAGGTGAAAGCGGATGATCTGTTTCAGACGCCGTTTGATCAGGCGAAAATTGACTTCGAAAACGAGGGGGGTGAGACCTACATCTGTGGTAATCCGCCGTATCTAGGCTCGACGTGGCAAAGCACAGAACAGAAAGAGGATTTAGGGCGGATTTTTGGTGGCCGCACAACTACGTGGAAGTCGCTCGACTACGTCGCAGGCTGGTTTATGAAGGCCGCCGACTATGGGATACATACACCCACGGTATCGGCCTTCGTCTCCACAAATTCCATCTGCCAAGGGCAGCAAGTTTCAACGCTGTGGCCGTTGATCTTCAAGACAGGGCACAAGATCGCTTTCGCTCATACCAGTTTTAAATGGGCAAACCTCGCAAGCCATAACGCAGGTGTAACTGTCGCAATCGTTGCCATTACGAATATTCCCCGGGATAAGAAACTACTCTGTTCGCTCTCAGATGAGGGTGAGAATATTTTGAAAGAAGTCGACGAAATCAACGCCTATCTCGTAGGTGGTGCAAATGTCATCGTGAATCCGAGTGACAAAGTCTTGGGCGGCATGGGTAAGATGGACAACGGCAATAAGCCTGTTGACGGAGGTCATCTGTTACTTGAGCCCGACGAAGTGGCGACACTTAACCTAACGGAAGAGGACAACGCTCAGCTTGTGCGAAAGTATGTCGGCTCCCAAGAAGCGATCAATGGAAAATTGCGATACTGCTTATGGATTACTGACGAGACACGCAAACGGGCGGAAAACCTTCCGGCCGTTGCAGCGCGCATTTCGCTCGTCCGTGAAGAACGGTTAAGAAGCCCTAAGAAAATGACTCGTGATTCCGCCGCTTGGCCTCACGCTTTTCAACAGGTGCGCCAAACTGGAGAAGAAATCCTAATTGTGGTTCCCCGGGTTAGCTCCGAAAATCGCGCCTTTCTTCCATGCTCGTTGATGGAACCAGGGGCGATCATGTCTGACAAGGTTTTCGCTCTCTACGACGCTCCTCTGTGGAACATGGCGCTTATCGCTTCGCGCCTTCACTGGGTCTGGATCGGCACGGTCTGCGTGCGCATGAGGACCGATTTCAGCTATTCCAACACCCTCGGGTGGAACACGTTCCCCGTCCCCAAGCTGACCGAGAAGAACCGTGAAGACCTGACCCACTGCGCCGAAGATATCCTTCTGGCGCGCGAGGCGCATTTCCCCGCCACCATCGCGGACCTCTACGACCCCGAGAAGATGCCAGCCAACCTCCGCGCGGCCCATGACCGCAACGATGAGACCCTGGAACGCATCTACATCGGCCGCCGCTTCAAGAACGACACCGAACGCCTCGAAAAGCTCTTCGACATGTACACCAAGATGACGACGAAGGTGTCTGCATGATGACGCCTTACGAAGCGATCACCGCTGATCCTCCAAATGTCTGGCTGACCAGCTTTTACGGGTTCAACCCGGCTCAGTGGGGTTATCTCGGCTTTTCCACCAAGGGGCAGCGGGACCATTTTATCAAGAACACTCAACCGGGCGTGCTAGTGGTGATCTACGGCCACAAGAGCAAGGCGCCCGCTAACCAACAGGGCCAAGTCATCGGCATCCAACAGGTGTCGCACCGTGTTAATTCGGCGCAAGCGTTCATGGACCCAGCCGTCTGGGCCGCAAAAGAAGCAGATGCGGTAACCAAGGGAAAATGGGACTTGGGCGTCAAAGCAACGCGTGCCTGGAAGGTGGTTCCCGAGTCCTATGAACTCATCGACAATTTCGCGAACGAAAGCTACTCGACGGATGCGGCGCAGTTCATAGGGTCGCAGGGCAAGCGCCTGACGCCAGCAGAGGCCATTAAAATCCTCGACCTCACGCTGATCGAAACGAGCGTTTTCGGGGAGCGTAGCATTGATGCTGCGGTTCCCGTCAACGGCGAAGAGCTACTGCGTTCGAGCAAGCCCGGTCCTGTTTCGCAGACGGGTTATACGGTTAAGGAAGCCGAAGGCCCAAAGGAGAATTACATCCTTCAGCTCAATGGAGACCTAGATGCTTTTCTAGGCCGACCTGCCTTGGGCCGTAAAGTCGTTAAGGTGGGCATGTCCGTCAGTCCTTCCACCCGTATGGATGCTTTCAATGCGGCCTTACCGGCCTGTGCATTCAAGTGGTCTATCCACCGATCTAACTCTTTGGACGGTCGCGCTCCTTACGCATCGTCGAAGTTGGGGTTGCGAGGCGAGGAAGGCATGAAGCAGGTCATGGCCGCCAAAGCGGAGTGGCTGGGCGGCGAATTCTATCTGGCATCGCAGGACGTGATCGATGCGGCCTGGGCTGCCGGGATAAAGAGAGTTGAGGACTTTTCCATTGTCTACTAAATTCGTTCCCTCCGTTTCCGTGTCCTATCCGGCCAATGGCAGCTCCACCAAGTCAAACGAGCTTGGGATGCGCACCATGCAAGAGCGCGCCTATGAAAAACGGGGGGAACAATACCTTCTGATCAAATCGCCGCCCGCCTCGGGGAAGAGCCGGGCGCTGATGTTCATCGCGCTCGATAAGCTGCACAATCAGGGTCTGAAGCAGGCCATCATCGTGGTGCCGGAGAAGTCGATCGGGTCGAGCTTTGCCGATGAGCCGCTGTCGAAGTTCGGCTTCTGGGCCGACTGGACCGTCGCGCCGCGCTGGAACCTCTGCAATTCACCGGGTGGCGACAGCGGCAAGGTCGGTGCGGTCGGCAAGTTCTTGGAAGGCGACGACCAGATCCTCGTCTGCACCCACGCGACCTTCCGCTTCGCCGTCGACAAGTTCGGGATCGAGGCCTTTGATGACCGGCTGATCGCGGTGGACGAGTTTCACCATGTCTCGGCCAACCCCGACAACAAGCTGGGCGCACATCTCGGCACCCTGATCGCCCGTGACAAGGCGCATGTGGTCGCCATGACTGGTTCGTATTTCCGTGGTGACACCGAGGCCGTTCTGTCGCCCGAGGACGAGGCGCGGTTCGATACCGTCAAATATACCTACTACGAACAGCTTAGTGGCTACACCTACCTGAAGACGCTCGATATCGGGTATTTTTTCTACAGTGGTTCCTATGCCGACGAACTGCTGAAGGTGCTGGACCCGACCGAGAAGACGATCCTGCACATCCCGAACGTCAATTCGCGCGAAAGCACGAAGGACAAGCATCGGGAGGTCGAGCACATCATCGACGCCTTGGGCGATTGGCAGGGCACTGATCCGGCGACGGGCTTCCAGCTGGTGAAGCGTCCCGATGGCAAGGTGCTGCGGATCGCTGACCTGGTAGACGATGATCCGGCCAAGCGGGACAAGGTTTCCGCCTCGCTCAAAGACCCGAGCCAGAAGAACAATCGCGATCATGTGGACATCATCATCGCGCTCGGGATGGCGAAGGAAGGCTTCGACTGGATCTGGTGTGAGCACGCTCTGACCGTGGGCTATCGGTCGAGCCTGACGGAGATCGTGCAGATCATCGGACGGGCTACGCGAGACGCGAAGGGTAAGATCCGCGCGCGTTTCACCAACCTGATTGCCGAACCGGATGCTTCGGAGGAAGCGGTACGCGAAGCCGTCAACGACACGCTGAAAGCCATCGCGGCGAGCTTGCTGATGGAACAGGTGTTGACCCCCAAGTTCGAGTTCAAACCGAAGACCCCCGCCAGCACAGCGCAGGACGGAGTCGATTATGGCGAGAACGGGTATGACGACAGCAAGTGCAATGTGGGTTTCAACGAAGAGAAGGGCACGTTTCAGATCGAGATCAAGGGCCTGACCCAGCCTAAGAGCCCGGAAGCCAACCGCATCTGTGAGAACGACCTGAACGAGGTCATTACGACTTTCCTGCAAGACAAAAACGCGATCGAGCGCGGGCTGTTTGATGAAGAAATGGTGCCGGAAGAGCTGACCCAGGTGAAAATGGGTAAGATCGTTCGCGACAAGTATCCTGAACTGGACGAGGTCGATCAGGAGGCCGTGCGGCAACACGCCATTGCCGCGATGAATTTCACGCAGCAGGCCAAGAAGACGCTGTCGGGGGATGGCACCGATGCGCCGTCCAACACCGCCTTTGTCGATGGGGTTCGCCAGTTCGCCATGAGCGTCAAGGAGCTGGACATCGACCTGATCGACCGGATCAACCCGTTCAGCGAAGCTTATGCGATCCTCGCCAAGACCATGAGCGAGCAGAGCCTGAAAGAGGTGGCCGCGGTGATCGAGGCCAAGAAGATCAAGCTGTCCCCGGAGGAAGCCCGAGACCTCGCCAAGCGTGCTGTGAAGTTCAAACAGGAGCGCGGGCGGCTGCCGTCATTGACCTCCACAGATGCCTGGGAGAAACGCATGGCCGAAGGCGTGGCCTTCCTTACGCGCATGAAGCAGGAGGCGATGATTGGCTAACATGTTCACCGATGATGACGATGCCCTGCTGTCCGAGCTGGGGATTGAGGTCGAGAAGAAGAAGCAGGTCACGCGGACGCCCCGCGAGGAACGGATCATCGCGGGCTTCGAGGACATCCAGAAATTCGTCGCCGAGCATGGACGCCTGCCTCAGCATTCCGAGGACGGTGATATTTTCGAACGGCTTTATGCCGTGCGCCTTCAACGGCTGCGGGAGCTGCCGGAAGCCGCTGACCTTCTTGGCGACCTCGATACTGAGGGCTCGCTTTCCGGAGCCGAGGTGACGCCTGTTGCCGACGATCTGGATGATGATGCGTTGCTCGCCGCGCTCGGCGTCGAGGTCGAAGCCTCCCATATCACCGAACTGAAGCATGTCCGTTCGAACGCCGAACGCAAGGAGGCGGAGGACATCGCAAACCGTCAGCGGTGTGAGGATTTCGAGACCTTTCAACCGCTGTTCGAGAAGGTACAGCGTGAACTGGATTCCGGGCAGCGCGAAACCCGCCCCTTCGAGCTGAAGGCCGAGATCCAGAAGGGTCGTTTCTTCATCGTGGGGGGGCAAAAGGCCTATGTCGCGGAGATGGGCGAGGAGACCCTTACCGATCAAGGTCGGACAGATGCCCGTCTGCGCGTGATTTTCGACAACGGCACAGAAAGCAGAATGCTGATGCGTTCGCTTCAGCGAGCTTTGAACAAAGATGAGTCCGGTCGGAGAATCACCGAGTCCATCGCGGGGCCGTTGTTCGCGGACGCGCCTGAAGAGGGCGATAGCACCACGGGGACAATCTACGTCCTGCGCAGCAAGTCAGACCATCCAGTGGTGTCTAAGAATCGGGATTTGGTGCACAAGATCGGCGTGACCACCTTGAGCGTCGAGAAGCGGATTGCCGGTGCGCATCTTCAACCGACCTTTCTGATGGCGCCGGTCGAGGTTATAGCAACCTATGAGCTCTACAACATCAACCAGACCCGACTTGAAAACCTGATTCACCGGATTTTTGGGAATGCTCAGCTCGACATCGAAATTCCGGATCGGTTTGGCCGTCCAGTAACGCCCCGAGAGTGGTTCTTGGTGCCGCTCTTCGTCATCGACGAGGCTGTTCAGAAGATCAAGGACGGCACGATCACCAAGTTTCGATATTACCCTGAAGAGGCCAAGCTTGTTCCCCGGTAGCGGGGACAAAGGGGACGGCGGAACGTGTGTTTGCCGTGGCAGGTTTATGCATCCAACAGTGTTTTTCGAAAATTGGTGCGTGACGAACAGGTTAGGTATTGAATACGCAAGATAATGCGCGTCGCGCTCGACGCTCCGCACCCTTGAAGGCAACGGCCTCGGCACGATGCTCGCACTTGATATTCATATACTGTCTTAAAAAGCGGTCGAAAGGCAAGCCATCTGACCGAAGAGGCAGAACTATCTGCCTCTTATCATAAACCTACTGGTCGGAGCGAGAGGATTCGAACCTCCGACCCCCTGCTCCCGAAGCAGGTGCGCTACCAGGCTGCGCTACGCTCCGACCGTGGGCGTGGGGTATCCGCTTCCTGTGGGCATTGCAAGGGGGCAATCTCAGCGTTTCATCTGTTTTTGCCAGCGCATCATCGGACCCACCCGGGGCATCGACACCTCGGCGCGCCAGCGTGACCGGGTGACGGGCTTTTCGGTAGATGGGCCGCGATCCTCGCGCAGCACGATGTAGAGGCCGGACAGCACGATGGCCGTGGCGCCCAGCAGCGTGTTCATCCTCAGCGTCTCGCCGAAGATCAGTAAGCCGAACAGCGTGGCCCAGATGATCTGGCTGTATTGCATGGGTGCCACGATCACTGCCTCGCCGAGGCGATAGGCGGAGATGGTCAGCAGCATGCCCGCGAAGGACAAGGCCGCCATCAGGCCCAGAAGGCCCAGATGTTCCACCGGCATGGGCTTGTAGACGAAAGGCAGGGCGCAGCCCATCACGATGAAATTGGCCATCATGGGATACAGAAGCAGCACCACGCTCCGCTCCTCCCGCCCGATCTTGCGCACGATGATGGCCCCCAGCGATCCGAACACGGCCGAGGCAAGGGCCGCGAGATGGCCCATCGTCAAAGGCTCCGCCCCCGGGCGGATCACGATCATCACGCCCAGAAGGCCCACGGCGATGGCGCCGCCCCGATGCGGGCCCACGCGTTCGCCAAGGATGGGAATGGCCAGAAGCGTGATCAGCAGCGGCGTCGCGAACAGAATGGCATAGGTCTGCGCCAGCGGCAGGACGGTGAAGGCGTAAAAGGCCGACACCCCCGCCACGACCGAGGAGAAGGTCCGCAGCAGCGTCCACCACGGATGCCGGGGGATCAGGTTGCCGTCCGTCCGGTCCCGCATCAGCATGACCGTGACCAGCGGCATCGCGAAACAGACCGAGAAGAACACGATCTGCATCGGGTGGTAGGTGCCGCCCAGAACCTTCACCACCGTGTCATGGGTGGAATAGATCAGGAACGCGGTCAAAGCCGTCAGGGCGGCGCGGAGGTTGTTTTTTCCGTCCATCATCTTCGTGTGCTGGTGCTTCGGCCCCAACCTGACCCGGGATGGGCCGAAGACAACCCCGGCGCCGATCACGGATGTTCGACCGGCGCCAGCACACGGAACGGCGTTACCGTGCCAGGGCCGCCACGATGGCGTCGCCCATCTGCGACGTGCTGAGGGGCGTGCCGCCCTCGACGCCCATCAGGTCGGCGGTGCGGTGCCCGTCGGCCAGCACGCGTTCCACGGCCTGTTCCAGCCGCGTGGCGTGATCGCCCAGATCGAAGGAATAGCGCAGCGCCATCGCAAAGCTCAGGATCGTGGCGATCGGGTTGGCCTTGCCCTGACCCGCGATGTCCGGGGCCGATCCGTGCACGGGTTCGTACAGCGCCTTTGGCCGTCCGTTGGCCATCGGCGCGCCCAGGCTGGCCGAGGGCAGCATGCCCAGCGATCCGGTCAGCATCGCCGCCGCGTCCGACAGAAGGTCGCCGAACAGGTTGTCGGTCACGATCACGTCGAACTGGCGCGGGTTGCGCACCAGCTGCATCGCGCCGTTGTCGGCGTACATGTGCGACAGCTCCACGTCCGGGTATTCGTGGTCGTGCACCCACTGCACCTCCTCGCGCCACAGGATGCCCGATTCCATCACGTTCGACTTTTCCATCGAACAGACGCGGTTGTTCCGGCGGCGCGCCATCTCGAACGCCGAACGCGCCACGCGCCGGATCTCGGCGGTGGTGTAGCGCTGGGTGTTGATGCCCACCCGGCCGCCTTGGTTGTCGTCCTGGATGCCGCGCGGTTCGCCGAAATAGATGCCGGAGGTCAGCTCGCGCACGATCATGATGTCCAGCCCCGACACCACCTCGCGCTTGAGCGAGGAGAAATCGGCCAGCGCCTCGAAGCACTGCGCGGGGCGCAGGTTGGCGTAAAGGTCCATCTCCTTGCGGATCTTCAGAAGGCCCGCCTCGGGGCGCAGGGCGTAATCGACACCCGCGTATTTCGGCGCGCCGACAGCGCCCAGCAGCACGGCGTCCACCGCCTGCGCGCGTTCCAGCGTCCCGTCCGACAGCGGCACCCCGTGCACGTCATAGGAGGCCCCGCCGATCAGCCCCTCCTCCACGTCGAAGAACACGCCCTGCGTGCCCAGCCAGCCGATGACCTTGCGGACCTCGGCCATGACTTCGGGCCCGATGCCGTCGCCCGGCAGGATAAGAAGGGAAGGATTGGCCAAGGACACCTCCTGTTTTCCGTGGTGGCCTCTGGCCTATCGCCGGGGGCGAAGGGGGTCAAGCGCGGGCCTTGTTCGGGGGCGGGATCGCCTCTATCTTCCTTCCATGAAGCGCTTCATCCCCCCCTTTCTGAACAAAGGCCCCTTCGTTCCGGTGATCCGGCTGCAGGGCGTCATCTCCTCCCGCGCGATGTCGGACGCGTCTATGGCGCCGCTGATCGAACGCGCGTTCGGGCGCGGCAAGCCCGCGGCGGTGGCGGTGGTCGTGAACTCTCCCGGTGGATCGCCGGCGCAGTCCAGCCTGATCGCCGCGCGCATCCGGCGGCTGGCGGATGAAAAGAACATCCGCGTCCACGTGTTCATCGAGGATGCGGCCGCTTCGGGGGGCTACTGGCTCGCCTGCGCGGGAGATGACATCTGGGTCGATCCCAGCTCGATCGTGGGGTCCATCGGCGTGATCTCCTCGGGCTTCGGGTTCCCCGAATTTCTGGCCCGCCACGGGATCGAACGCCGGGTTCACACGGCCGGGCGGTCGAAGTCGCTGGCCGATCCCTTCCTGCCGGAAAAGCCCGAGGACGTGGCCCGCCTGAAGGCGATCCAGGCCCCGATCCACGACGCCTTCATCGCGCATGTGAAGGCCCGGCGCGGTGCGAAGCTGGCCGAGGCGGACCTGTTCAACGCCGACATCTGGGTGGGTCGTCAGGCGGTCGATCTGGGGCTGGCCGACGGGGTCGGGCATCTTGTGCCGAAAATGAAGGAACTTTACGGCAAGGATGTGCGTCTTGTCCCACACGCCCCCAAGCGCGGGCTTCTGGCACGGTTCGGCTTCCGGGCAGCGCAGGCCGCGTTCGGAGCGGTCGAGGACCGGAGCGCCTGGGCAAGGTTGGGGTTGTAGGATGCTGGTCAAGATCGCCATCCTGTTCCTTGCGGTCGTTGTCATCCTGGGCTTCCTGGGGATGCTTCGGCGCAAGCGTTAACACTTGTCCACCTTGTCGCGTGGCTGTTACCTAAGCGCGTATAACCCTAGGAAAATCAGGGACTTTGTCTTTGAAAAGACAATGTTTCATGCGAAATCAATGACTTGGAAATGTGCTGAAAAAACGGGCAATCTGACGGGCCTCCTGCAAAACAAGGGAAAATCCGCCGTTCCCGCCGCTTGTGCCCAGCCTTATCCACAGGTTCGGTGGATGCCTTTCCTCTTGCCCACCCCCCGCACCCATTGCAGCCGCCCCGGGAATCAGCCGTGACCGACAGCGCCGACATCCTGCCCACCGGCCATCAGGTCATTCAGGGCTATCTGAAGACGCTGGACGCCTCGCCCGGCGTCTACCGGATGCTGGACGCGCAAAGTCAGGTCCTTTACGTCGGCAAGGCGCGCAACCTGCGGGCGCGGGTGTCGAACTATGCCCGCCCTTCCGGCCATTCGGGGCGCATCGCGCGGATGATCCGCGAAACCGCCTCCATGATGTTCCTGACCACGCGGACTGAGACGGAAGCCCTGCTCTTGGAGCAGAACCTCATCAAGCAGCTGAAGCCGCGCTACAACGTGCTTCTGCGCGACGACAAGTCCTTCCCCGACATCCTGATCGCCAAGGACCACGCCTTCCCGATGATCCGCAAGCATCGCGGCAAGCGGGGCAAGGATGGCAGCTATTTCGGCCCCTTCGCCAGCGCGGGGGCGGTGAACCGCACGCTGAACCAGCTGCAGCGGGTGTTCCTGCTGCGCACCTGTTCGGACCCGGTGTTCGAAAGCCGGACGCGCCCCTGCCTTCTGCACCAGATCAAGCGCTGCTCCGCCCCCTGTGTCGGCAAGGTCAGCGCCGAAGAATACAACGGCCTGATCGCCGACGCCGAACAGTTCCTGAAGGGCCGCTCCACCCGCGTGCAGGCCGATCTGGCCCGCGACATGGCCGCCGCGTCCGAGAACATGGAGTTCGAGCGTGCTGCCGCCCTGCGCGACCGCATCAAGGCGCTGACGCAGGTGCAGCAGGGACAGTCCATCAACCCCAAGGGCGTGGCCGAGGCCGACGTGATCGCCCTGCACATGGAAGGCGGTCAGGCCTGCGTGCAGGTCTTCTTCATCCGCGCCAACCAAAGCTGGGGCAACCGCGACTTCTATCCCAAGACCGGGGCGGGGGCCGAGGCGCCGGAGATCCTCGAGGCGTTCCTGACGCAGTTCTATGATGATAAGGAACCGCCGCGGATGGTGCTTCTGAACACGCAGGTCGACAACCCCGACCTGGTGCAGGCGGTGCTGTCGGAACGCGCGGGCCGCAAGGTGGTCGTCGGCGTGCCCCAGCGGGGCGAAAAGGCCGAGCTGGTGGAGAACGCCGCCCGCAACGCCCGCGAAAGCCTGGCCCGCCGCATGTCCGAAAGCGCCACGCAGACGAAGCTTCTGGACGGTCTAGCCGAAGCCTTCGGGCTGGACGGCGCCCCCCAGCGGATCGAGGTCTACGACAACTCCCACATCCAGGGCAGCGACGCGGTGGGCGGCATGATCGTGGCGGGGCCGGAAGGGTTCCTGAAAAGCCAGTATCGCAAGTTCAACATCCGCAGCGCGGCCGGCGCCAACAGCGACGACTTCGGCATGATGCGCGAGGTTCTGACCCGACGTTTCGAGCGCCTGCTGAAGGAAGACCCGGACCGCCAGTCGGAGGCATGGCCCGACCTGCTGCTGATCGACGGCGGCGCGGGGCAGGTCAGCGCGGTGCACGAGGTGATGGCGGGCTTGGGCGTGGACGACATTCACATGGTCGGCGTCGCCAAGGGCATCGACCGCGATGCCGGGAAAGAGGAGTTCCACCGCATCGGCCAGCGCCCCTTTGCGCTGCAGCGCAACGACCCGGTCCTGTATTTCGTCCAGCGCCTGCGGGACGAGGCGCACCGCTGGGCCATCGGCGCCCACCGCACGAAACGCGCCAAGGCCGTCAGCGCCACCCCGCTGGACGAGATCCCGGGCGTGGGCGCGGGCCGCAAGCGCGCGCTTCTGGCCCATTTTGGTTCGGCCAAGGCCGTGGCGCGGGCCGGTCTTCAGGATCTTCAGGCGGTGGACGGCATTTCAGCCCAGATGGCGCAGAACATCCATGATTTCTTTCATGCCAAGGGCTGAAAGGGACGGCGTGCCACATATCTGTTGCAAAGCCGCCCCTTTCCCTTGGTGGGCGAAACGGGATAAGCCTTCGCCATGACCTGGAACCTGCCCAACACGCTGACCGTTCTGCGCCTTCTGGCCGCGCCGGGTGTGGCGTTGATGTTTCTGTACTTCCACCGCCCCTGGGCCGACTGGCTGGCCCTAGCGCTGTTCATCGGCGCGGCCGTGACGGACTGGTTCGACGGCTATCTGGCCCGCCTGTGGAAGCAGGAATCGAACTTCGGCCGCATGATGGACCCCATCGCCGACAAGGCCATGGTGGTGATCGCGCTGGTCATCATCACCGGCTATTCCGGAATGAACCCCTGGCTGATCCTGCCCACCACCGTGATCCTGTTCCGCGAGGTGTTCGTGTCGGGCCTGCGCGAATTCCTCGGCGCCCGCGCCGGGCTTTTGCGTGTGACGAAACTGGCCAAGTGGAAGACCACGGCGCAGATGGTCGCCATCTCCGTCCTGTTCCTTGGCACAGGGTTGGAATATCTGGAAGGCATCGCCCTTCAGGGCATGACGGCGGGGGAATATTCCGAAGCCGTGACCTTGGGGCTGGAACCCGCCATCCGCACCTGCGGGTCTCTGGGTTGCGCGACGACCGCCACGCTGATCGGCCTTGTGCTGATCTGGATCGCGGCGATCCTGACGGCGATCACGGGCATGGACTACTTCATCAAGGCGCTTCCCTTCCTGAGGGATGAGAAATGATCGACATCCTGTATTTTGCCTGGGTGCGCGAACGCATCGGCCTGCCGCGGGAGCGGGTGCAGACGGACGCCGCCACCGTGGCCGATCTGGTGGCCGAACTGCGGGGGCGCGAGGAACGGTATGCGCTGGCCTTTGCCGACACCTCCGCCCTGCGGGTGGCGGTGGATCAGGATCTGGCCGATTTTGACGCCCCGCTGGCCGGTGTGCGCGAAGTGGCCTTTTTTCCCCCGATGACCGGCGGATGACCGTCCGGGTCCAGACCGCCGCCTTCGACATGGGGGCGGAACTGAATGCCTTCTCCGAAGGGCTGGAGGCGGGGGCCGTGGTCAGCTTCACAGGCCTTGTCCGCGATGCGGGCCGCATGGTCGCGATGGAGATCGAGCATTACCCCGCCATGACCGAACGCGCGATCACCGCCATCGTGCAGGAGGCGACGGCCCGCTGGTCGCTGGAACGCGCGCTGGTGATCCACCGCCATGGACGCCTGATGGTGGGGGAGCCGATCATGATGGTCGCCACCGCCGCGCGCCACCGCGCGGGGGCGTTCCAGGCGGCCGAGTTCCTGATGGACTATCTGAAATCCCGCGCGCCCTTCTGGAAGAAGGAAATCGGCGCGGAGGGCGAGGTGTGGGTGGAAGCGAAGGCCAGCGACGAGGATGCGCTGACCCGCTGGTGATCAGGCCAGCCCGTCGCGCCAGACGGGCTGAAGGTCGCCGGGACGCGGGCTCGCCTCGTACACCGCCCGCGCGATGGCGCGCGACAGCGTCACGGCGGCGGCATGGCCCAGCAGGAACTGGTCCGCCTCGGTGACCTCGCGCCGGCCCGTCGCGGCGGCAAAGACCAGATCCCCGTCGAACAGGGTGTGCGCGGGCACGATGGCGCGGGCGATGCCGTCCTGCGCGGCCACCGCCATGCGCTGGGCCTGCGCCTGCGTCAGCGCGGCGTCGGTGGCCACGATGGCGATGGTCGTCGCCTCCCCCTTGCGCTTGGTCAGGGGCGGCTCCTCCTCCCCCACCAGCACGGAGGGCAGGCCGACGGACCCGAACTCGGCGTCCACCTCCCACGGGGCGGCCCAGAAGCGGCGGCTTTCGCCCGCGGTCACCGACCCCACCGCGTTCACCGCCACCAGCGCCCCCACCGTCACCCCATTCTTCAGAACGGCCGAGGCGGAGCCGATCCCCCCCTTCCAACGCGCGGTCATCGCGCCGATCCCGGCGCCGGCGGTGCCAAGGTCGAACTCGGCCGCCGCCGCCTCCAGCGCCTGACGGCCAAGGGCGCGATAGGGGTTGTCGGTCCAAGCCTTGTGTCCGCCGTTCAGCAGGTCGAACAGGATCGCGCCCGGCACCAGCGGCACCCGCGCCTCGCCCACGGCAAAGCCGCGACCGGCCGCGCGCAGCCCGTCCATCACCCCCGAACAGGCGTCCAGCCCGAAGGCCGACCCGCCCGACAGGACCAGCGCGTCCACCTGCTGCACCAGCCGGTCGGGGGCCAGCAGGTCCGTTTCGCGCGTGCCGGGGGCGCCGCCCATCACCGACACGGCGGCGGTGAAGGGCGCGTCCCCCACCAGCACGGTGGTGCCGGACCGAAGGCGGTCATCCCCCGCATGCCCGACGCGCAGCCCCGCGACGTCGGTGATCAGGTTCAACGGTCCTTGCTTCATTGGAACACCCTCAATGCCCAAGGGGCGACGAACGCGGTCAGGATCGCGTTCAGCCCCATTCCCAACCCTGCGAACGCCCCCGCCAGCGGGTTCACCTGCAAGGCGCGCGCCGTGCCGATCCCGTGCGCGGCAACGCCCACCGCAAAGCCGCGCGCCCGCCAGTCGCGGATGCGCAGCGCGTTCATCAGGGGCGACACCAGGATCGCCCCCGTCATGCCTGTCAGGATGACAAGCCCCGCCGTCAGGGGCGGGATGCCGCCCAGCGTTTCGGCGATGCCCATCGCCACCGGCGCCGTCGCCGCCTTCGGCGCGACCGAGGCGAGGATGTCGCCGTTCAGCCCGAAGGCCCAGCCTATCCCCACCGCCACCACGGCCGCCGTGACGGACCCTGCCACCAGCGCGGCCAGCAGGGGCAGCGCCGCGCGCCGCACATGGTGCAGGTTGTCGCGAATGGGCAGGGCCAGCGCCACGGTGGCCGGGCCCAGCAGGAACTGGATGGGCTGCACCCCGCTTGCATACACGTCGTAAGACGTGCCGCTGGCCACCAGCAGCCCCATCATCAGGGCGACGCCGATCAGCACCGGGTTCACCAGGGGATGCCGCCCGGCCTTCCGGGCCAGTCCGTCGCCTACGGCATAGGCCGCCAGCGTGGCCGCGATCCACAGCAGCGGCTGCTGGCCCAGCGCCCCCCACATCCCGGTCATTCCACGCCCCGGTTGCCGGTCAGCCGCGCCACGGCCCCGAAGGTCCAGGCCCCCACGATCAAGGAGGCGGCGGTGGACGCCACCAGCAGCACCGCAAGGGCCAGGCCATCGCGCTTCAACTCGGCCACAAAGGCGATGAGGCCGGTGCCGGCGGGGATGTACATCAGCGACAGGTTGGCCAGCAGCACCACGATCACGGGCCGCATCCCGTCCACGCGGCGGGGCAGGGCCAGCATAAGCCCCAGCATCAGGATCATTCCCAGAACCGCCCCCGGCAGGGGCAGGTGCAGGCCCCGCGACAGGATCTCTCCGGCCAGTTGGCAGCCCAGAAGCAGCAGCAGGGTGGGAATCATCAGGCACCTCGAATCGGGGGCATCGTAAGGGGCCGGCGGCAGGGGGGAAAGGCGGCAACATCGGGCGTGACCTTTGGGGCCGATCCCCCTATCAGGGCGCAAAGACCCCGGAGACCCCTTTTGCACTTCACCCGCCTGCGCCTGAACGGCTTCAAGAGCTTTGTGGACCCGACGGACCTGACGATCCAGTCGGGCCTGACGGGGGTGGTAGGGCCGAACGGCTGCGGCAAGTCGAACCTTCTGGAAGCGCTGCGCTGGGTCATGGGCGAAAACCGCCCCACCGCCATGCGCGGCGGCGGGATGGAGGACGTGATCTTTGCGGGCACCGCCTCGCGCGGGGCGCGCAACTTCGCCGAGGTGGCGCTGATCCTCGATAACGCGGACCGCCGCGCGCCGCCCGGCTTCAACGACGACGACCAGATCGAGATCATCCGCCGCATCACGCGCGACGCGGGATCGGCCTACAAGGCCAACAGCAAGGACGTGCGGGCGCGCGACGTGCAGATGCTGTTCGCCGACGCCTCCACCGGGGCGCACAGCCCCGCGCTGGTGCGGCAGGGTCAGATTTCCGAACTGATCAACGCCAAGCCCAAGGCGCGGCGACGGATTCTGGAAGAGGCGGCCGGCATCTCGGGCCTGTATGCCCGCCGCCACGACGCGGAACTGCGGCTGACGGCGACGGAGGCGAACCTGGCCCGCGTGGGCGACACGGTGGAGGCGCTGGCGGCGCAGTTGGCGGTCCTCGCCCGGCAGGCCAAGCAGGCCCAGCGCTACCGCGAGATCGGGGACGCGCTGCGGCGGGCCGAAGGCGGCCTTTTGTGGCAACGCTGGAACGAGGCGGACGCGGCCTTTGGCGCGGCCGAGGCGGCGCTGCGCCTTCGGGTGGCCGCCGCCGCCGGTGCCGAACGCGCGGCCGCCGAGGCCGGGGCGGCGCGCGGCGCAGCCGAGGCAGCGCTCGCCCCCCGGCGCGAGGAGGAGGCCATCGCCGCCGCCGTGCTGCAACGCCTGCTGGTGCAGCGCGAGGGGCTGGCCGATCAGGAACGCCGCGCGGCGGACATGATCCGGACGCTTCAGGCGCGGATCGAGCAGCTGGTCCGCGACGCCGACCGGGAAGGCGCGCTGAACCGCGACGCCGCCGACACGCTGGAGCGCCTGACGGTGGAAAGCGAGGATCTGGACGCCGCCGAGGACGGGCACGAGGTCGCGTTGGCCGAGGCCGCCGAGGCTGCCCGTCTTGCCACCGCCGCACTGGCCGAGCGGGAAGCGCAGCAGGTCGAACGGACCGAGGAGATCGCCCGCTTGGCCGCCCGCCACCAGTCCGCCCAGCGCCTGCTGGCCGACACCCGCACCACCCTGGCCCGGGCCGAGGGGGAAGCCGCCCGTGCCAAAGACGACGCCGCCACCGCCGCCGAGGCGCAGGAGGCGGCGGCCGAAGCGCAGGACGCCGCGACGGAGGCGCTGATGGACGCGCAGGAGGCCGCCGAGGTGGCCGAGGAGGCGCTGGGCCTTGCCGAGGATCGCCGCAGCGGGGCGCAGGCCGCAGAGGCCGACGCCCGCGCCGCGCGTTCCGCCGCCGACAGCGAGGCCGCCGCCTTGAAGGCCGAGGTCGCCGCCATCGCCCGGCTGGTGGAGCGGGACGCGGATGGCGGCCAGCCCCTGCTGGACCGCCTGACCGTCGCGCCGGGTTACGAGGCGGCGCTGGGCGCGGCCTTGGCCGACGATCTGCGGGCCGAGGAGACGGAGGGTCCCTCGGGCTGGTGCGCCCTGCCGGATTATGATGCGCCGGACGTGCCCGATGGGGCGGAGCCCTTGGCGGCGCAGGTCACGGCGCCCCCCGTTCTGGCGCGGCGGCTGGGGCGGATCGGGATCGTGGGGGCGGACAAAGGCGCATCCCTGCAAGGCCGTCTGCGCCCCGGTCAGCGGCTGGTCAGCCTGCAGGGGGACCTGTGGCGCTGGGACGGTTTCCGCGCGGGGGCGGAGGATGCGCCCTCGGCCGCCGCGCAGCGCTTGCGGCAGAAGAACCGCTTGTCGGCCCTGCGCGCGGACCTTGAGGCGACCGAGGCGCGACAGGCCGCCGCCGCGGCCACGCACGCCACCGCACAGGCGCAACTGGCCGAGGCGACGCGCGCCGATCAGGCCGCGCGCGACGCCCGCCGCGCCGCAGGCCGGTGGGTTGATCGACCGCGGCACC
>NZ_JAQMHV010000025.1 GCF_028307215.1 Falsirhodobacter sp. 20TX0035
TGCCCGTGCCCATCATGGCCTCCTTGCCTCAAAGTTAGCGAAGAAGGCGTCCACGAAACATGGGGCTATTCAGAAAGGCGTGCCCCTACGAGTGAGCTCTCCTCCCATCGACTGATCATTCGGAAGTTACATTCCCCTAAGCTCCCCTCCTTTGGAACGCCATCATAAATCACGAGTGATATGGTCGTGTTGATGAACCAAGGAGAATCCGCATGCCAATGTCCATCCTGTCGCGTCGCCGCTTTTCGGCCCTTGTTCTGATGGCAACCACGGTCATGACCCTTCCGCTTCAGGCACAGGACGTGGTGCTGCGGGTGGGCGACCAGGTAGGGGCCGAACGCGCCCGGCTGGAGGCTGCGGGCCTTCTGAAGGACGTGCCTTACACCATCGAATGGTCGGTATACCCCGCTGCCGTCAATCTGCACGAGGCGTTGAAGGCGGGTGCGATCGATGTGGGCAGTTCGGCCGACTCACCGGCCGTGGCCGCCATAGCGGGCGGATCGAAGGTGAAGATCGCCGCCGCCTTCAACAATGGCGGGCGCGGCACCTCGATCATCGTGCCCGAGGACAGCGACGTCACCTCGCTGGAGGATCTGCGCGGCAAGACCATCTCGCCCACCACGCGGGGCAGCGTGTCGCATTACCTCGTTCTCGGCGCGCTGAAGCAGGCCGGGATCGATCCTTCCGAGGTGACGCTCGCTTTCCTCGCCCCCACAGACGCCTCGGCCGCGTTCCAGGCGGGCGGCATCGACGCTTGGGGCACCTGGGGCATCTACACCGCGCGCACGACTGGCATCCTGCGCGCGCGGATCCTGACCGACGGCGCGGGCATCAACAGCGGCTACTCCGTCTACTCCGCGACCAAGGAGGCGCTGGCCGACCCGGCCCGCCGCGCCGCCATCGCGGATTACGTCGACCGGATGGACCGCGCCTATGCCTGGTCCCAAGCCAACCGCGATGCGTTCCTCGACTTCTATTCCGGCTTCACCAAGCAGGACCGCAACGTGGTGGAGCCGATGTTCGAGGAGCAGACGGCCTATGAACGTCGCCCCGTCGACGACGCGCTGGCCGCAGACCTGCAGAAGGTCCACGACACATGGGTGGAGGCGGGTGTCCTGACCGGCGATCTGGACATGTCGCAATTCATCGACCGCGGCCCGCTGCGGGAGGCCACGCAATGACCCTGATCCAGCCCATCCGGGGCGCGCCGCAGCTGGAACGGCTGCGCCCCGCGACCCCGCGCAAGGGACCGCCCCGCGCCCTGCGCCGCGCGATGGGGCCGTTGCTACTGGTGGCGCTGTGGCAGGCGGCCTCCATGACCGGAGTCCTGCCGTCCGAGGTGCTGGCCGCGCCCTCCACCGTCATCGGCAGTGCAACGGAACTTGCCCGCACGGGCGAGTTGCAGGACGCCATCCTCGTGTCCCTGCGGCGCGTGATCTTCGGACTGGCCATCGGCGGGGGGATCGGCGTGATCCTCGCCATCACCGCCGGGCTGACCCGGCTGGGCGAGGATCTGGTCGACGCCCCCATGCAGATGATCCGGACGGTGCCGAACGTGGCGCTCATCCCGCTGCTGATCATCTGGCTGGGGATTGGAGAGGCGCCGAAGATCGCCCTCATCGCGCTGGCAACCGCCTTTCCCCTCTACATCAATGTCTATGCCGGCATCAGGGGTGTCGACCAAACGCTGGTGGAGGCGGCGCGCACGCTGGGCCTGTCGCGTGCCGCCATGGTGCGCCACGTCATCCTGCCCGGTGCGCTGCCCAACGCCTTGGTCGGCTTCCGCTACGCCCTCGGCGTCGCTTGGCTGGCGCTGGTGTTCGGCGAGCAGATCAACGCCACCGCCGGCATCGGCTATCTGATGGCCACCGCACGGGAGTTCTTCCAGACCGACGTGATCGTGGTCTGCCTTGTCGTCTATGCCCTTCTGGGCCTTGCCGTGGACTTCATCGTCCGCCTTCTGGAAAGGAGCCTTCTTGCATGGCGTCCCTCGTTCATCGGCACTTAGAAGCCGCACCCGTCCCGCCCGCCGTTCATATCCGCGGGCTGAACCGCAGCTTCGACGGTCGCCGCGTGATCGAGGGGCTGGACCTGACGATCACGGCAGGGGAATTCGTGGTCCTTCTGGGCGCCTCGGGCTGCGGCAAGTCCACGCTGCTGCGCATCCTCGGCGATCTGGACCGCGACTTCGACGGGGAGGTGGACGTGCCCGCCCGTCGCGCCGTCGCCTTTCAGGCTCCCCGCCTGATGCCGTGGAAGCCCGTCTGGCGCAACGTCGTGCTGGGCCTTCCCGGTCGTCCCGATCGGGCGCTGGCCGAACGTGCCCTGGCCGAAGTCGGCCTGTCGCACCGCACCGACGTCTGGCCCAAGGTGCTGTCCGGGGGCGAGGCGCAGCGTGCCTCCCTCGCGCGTGCGCTGGTGCGCGACCCCGAACTGCTGCTGCTGGACGAACCCTTCGCCGCACTCGACGCTCTGACCCGCATCAAAGCGCAGGCGCTGGTGGCCGAGTTGTGGCAGCGCCATCGCTGCGCCGTCCTGCTGGTCACCCATGATGTGGAGGAGGCCGCCCTTCTGGCCGACCGCGTGCTGGTCATGAAGGACGGCGTGATCGCCCATGAACATCGCATCGACCTGCCGCGTCCCCGCGACGTGGCCGATCCCGACATCGCACGGCTGAGGGGTCGGTTCCTCGACTGGCTTGGCGTGCACCACTGACAGGAGACATGACATGAACATTTCCCAACAGAACTGGAAGACCAACGGCATCCGCGTGATCGCCCCCCGGGCGCGCGACACGGGCACGCCTGAGACGAAGGGCATGAACCGTCAGGTCGCCATCTCCGGCAGCCGCACGGGGTCCACCGCACTTTGGGCCGGCACGAACCACATCAAGCCGGGCGAGATCACGGGCGCGCACCACCACGGACCGCTGGAAAGCATCATCTACGTCGCCTTCGGCACGGCCCTGATGCGGTGGGGCGAGCGGCTGGAGTTCATCACGAAGGCCGAGGCCGGGTCTTTCCTGCTGGTTCCGCCCTTCATGCCGCATCAGGAGTTGAACGCCTCGGACACCGAGGATCTGCACTGCGCGCTCGTCCGCTCGGGCACCGAGGAGATGGTGGTGAACCTGCCCGACCTCATCCCCGTGGACGATCCCGAATGGATCACCTTCTGACAGGAGACGGACATGAGCATCGAATTCATCGGCTTCATCGGCAACCGGAATGGGTCCGAGACGATCCCCTTCACCGGCCCCGTCATCGACCGCGAGCACATCCGTGCCTCCGCCGCCATCCACGAGGCGGGCGGTTTCGACCGGGTGCTGCTGGCCTTCCACTCCCATTCCCCGGAAAGCCTGATGGTCGGGCAATACGCGGCCAGCGTCACCTCGCGCCTAGGGTTCCTGCTGGCGCACCGGCCGGGCTTCGTGGCCCCCACGCTGGCGGCCCGGCAGCTTGCGACCCTGGATCACCTGACCGACGGGCGCGTGGCCGTGCACATCATCACAGGTGCTGCGGACGCCGAGATGGCGCGCGACGGCGACTGGCTGAGCAAGGACGAACGCTACGCCCGCGCCTCGGAATACATCGACATCCTGCGCCTTCAGTGGCAGGCGCAGGAGCCTTTCGACTACGCGGGCGAGTATTACCGGGTGTCCGGTGCCCGGTCCGACGTGCAGCCCCGCCACCTGCCAGTGTTCTTCGGCGGGTCGTCGTCGGCGGCGCTGGCCGTGGCGGGCAAACATGCCGACACCTACGCCCTGTGGGGCGAGACGCTGGAACAGGTGGCCGAAACCATCGCCGCCGTCCGCGCTGCCGCGGAACCCTTCGGCCGCAGCCCGCGCTTCAGCCTGTCCCTCCGCCCCATCCTCGCGGACACGGAAGAGGCCGCCTGGGCCAAGGCCGACCGCCTGCTGGCCCGCGCGACGGCGCTGCGCAAGGACGGCCCCGGGCGCCACGAGATGACGGGAGGCAGCGCCACGCCGCCCAACGAAGGCTCTCGCCGGTTGCTGGCGGCGGCGGAACAAGGCAGCCGGCTGGACCAGCGGCTTTGGACGGGAATGGCAAAGCTGACGGGGGCAGCCGGGAACTCCACCTCGCTGGTCGGCACCCCGGACCAGGTGGCCGAGGCCATGCTGGAGTATCACCGCATCGGCATCGACACCTTCCTGATCCGCGGCTTCGATCCCTTGGAGGACGCCTTCGTCTACGGCCGCGACCTGATCCCGCGGGTGCGGGATCTGGCGGCCCAGCGGAGGTTCGTTGCCGCTGAGTGATCCGACCGTCCTCGCTCCTAGACAGGCCAAGCCTCACCTCGCTTGATCCTGCGCAAAACTGATGGACGGGGTAATACCCAAGTGGCTCCGCGATGTCAGCTCTGCGGAGTCCTAGACTGGCTCCGCCCAAAAAAGAACGTCTCCTAAGTCCTATCATTGACCCATTTTAACTACCTTCGAGATGCAGACTCTTCGTTGACAGGAGGCTCGCCTGATGCGCCCAAATTGATGGGATAAACGCTGCAGAGTGAGATCGCTCTGCAGCGAACTCCTTAAACGGCTCGCCTCGCGCGGAGGCTTCGGCGTAACTCGACGACCAATGGTAGCAGGATAGCCAGAGCCGCGAGTGCCAACAGGGTAGCAGCGATGGGTCGGGTTACGAAGACGCTCATGTCGCCTTGGCTGATGGTCATGGCGCGACGGAACTGCTGCTCGGCAAAAGGTCCGAGGATCATGCCTATCACCACAGGGCTGGTCGGAAAGTCGTAGCGCCGCATGATGAAGCCTAGGATCCCGATGCCGTAGAGCAGTCCCAGATCGAAGACTGAACGGCTGATGCCGTAGGTCCCTATCGTCGCGAAGACGAGTATGCCGGCGTAAAGATAGGGCATCGGGATCTTCAGGATCTGCACCCACAGCCCCACCAGCGGCAGGTTGAGCACCAGCAGCATCACGTTGCCGATGTAGAGACTCGCAATCAAACCCCAGACGAGGTCCGGCTGCGTTGTCAGAAGCTGTGGACCGGGATTGATGCCGTAGCTTTGGAAGGCCGAGAGCATGATCGCCGCCGTGGCAGAGGTCGGCAAGCCGAGCGTCAGCAGCGGCACGAAGACCCCCGCGGCGGAGGCGTTGTTGGCGGCTTCCGGCCCCGCGACGCCCTCGATTGCCCCCTTGCCAAACTCCTCCGGGTGCTTGGACAGCCGTTTTTCCATGAAATAGGACAGGAAGGTCGGAATCTCGGCCCCGCCTGCGGGCATGGCGCCGATTGGAAAGCCCACGGCGGCCCCCCGGAGCCACGGCTTCCAAGACCGCGCCCAGTCCTGCCCGTTCATCCAGAGTGAACCCTTGATGGGGATGATCTCATCCTTGCCGCGCCGGTAGCGGGTGGCAAGGTGCAGCGTCTCACCCACCGCGAAAAGGCCGACACAGACGATGACCACGTCGATCCCGTCCAGAAGCGACATCTGCCCGAAAGTGAAGCGCGCCTGCCCGGTCTGCAGGTCCACCCCGATCAGCCCGATCAGAAGGCCGAGGGCCAGTGCCGTCAGCCCCCGGATGATCGATGAACCGAGCACGGCCGACACCGTGACAAAGGCCAGCACCATCAGCGCGAAGTAGTCGGCGGGCGAGAACATCAGCGCCCACTTCACGATCACCGGCGCAAGCACTGTGATTCCCACGACGCCGATCGTGCCCGCCACGAAGGAGCCGATGGCGGCGGTGGCCAAAGCCGGGCCGCCACGGCCGGCACGGGCCATCTTGTGGCCCTCGACGGCGGTGACAATGGTGGCGCTTTCCCCGGGCGTGTTGATCAGGATGGAGGTGGTGGATCCGCCGAACATCGCGCCAAAGTAGATGCCTGCGAACAGGATGAAGGCCGCCGCCGGCTCTACTTGGAAGGTGATCGGCAGCAGGAGCGCGATGGTCAGCGCCGGGCCGAGACCCGGCAGCACGCCGATGGCAGTGCCGAGCGTGACGCCCACGACCGACCACAAGAGGTTCATCGGCGTCAGCGCGACCGAGAACCCGTGAAGAAGAGAAACAAAGCCATCCATCAGAACAGATCCTCGATGAGGCCGTCACCCATGCGCAAGCCAAGCAGCTGGGCAAACCCGAAGTAGGCGACAAGCGCCAGAATGAACCCCACAAGCGCCGCCAGCCAGATCCGCCGCGCACCGAAGCCCTTGGCGACCAGCAGATACATCAGCGTGGAGGATAGGATGAAGCCGATCTGCGCGATCAGTAGCAGGTTCAGCACCAGCCCGCCCGCCACCCATGCCAAGGGAACTAGGTCGAGCGGCGGCTCCTCGGCGTCGGTCGCCTCACATTGCCAGCGGCCGGCGAAGGCGTTGACCAGAAGCAGCACGCCCAGCACGGCAAGGGCCGCGCCGACAATGCGGGGGAAGACGGTGGGGCCGATGCGCGCATAGGCTGGCGAGACGTGGATCAGCGTGCTTGCCCAAAGCACGCCGATCCCCGTCAGCAGGACAGCCGATGCGACAAGGACGGGGCCGAGTCGCGATCTGTCCATGTCAGCCTGCCAGTCCCAGACCCTGGAGCACGCCCCGGATCCGCGCGGTGTCTTCCTCCAGATAGGCCGCGAACTCATCCCCTGCGAGGAACAGCCGGTCCCAGGCACGGTCCGCAAGCGCGGCCTGCCAGGCCTCTGACGCGTCCATCTTCGTCAGGAGATCGACCAGCGCGGTGCGATCCTCATCGCTTATCTCCGGCGGGGCGAACACGGCGCGCCAGTTCAGGAGCTCCACGTCCAGCCCCTGCTCGCGGATGGTGGGCGCGTCGATCCCGTCCACCCGCTCCGGGGCGGAAATGGCGATGGCGCGCAGGTTCCCCGCCGCCACCTGTTCGGAAAACTCGCCCCAGCCCGAAACGCCGCAGGTCACCTGATTGCCCAGAAGTGCCGCCATCGCCTCGCCGCCGCCCGCGAAGGCGACATAGCTCACCGCCAGCGGATCGACCTCAGCCGCCTGCGCGATCAGCCCCGCAAGCATGTGGTCGCTGCCCCCGGCGCTGCCGCCGGCCCAGGACACCGATCCCGGATCGGCCTTCAGCATCGCCACCAGATCCTTCAGCGACTGGATGTCTGAGGCGGCGGGGACCACGACCACCAGGTATTCACCCGTCAACCGCGCGATCGGCGTCACCATCGACAGGTTCACGGCCGAGTTGTTGGTGATGATCGCGCCGACCATCACCATTCCGCCGGTCATCAGGGCGTTGCCCTCGCCGGAATACTGGTTGATGAACTGCGGCAGGCCGATGGTGCCGCCCGCGCCGCCCACGTTCGTGATGCGGGACGAGCCGATCAGACCCTCAGCGCGCAGGACCTGGTCCATCACGCGGGCCGTCTGGTCCCAGCCGCCGCCGGGCGCGGCGGGCACGAAAATCTCCAGGTCGTCGATCTCCTGCGCCGCGGCAAGTCGGGGCATCCCGGCCATCAGGCCAAGCGCTCCGGTCGTCATCATGAATTGTCTGCGATCCATTGTCGTTCTCCTCCCTTGAAGATGCAGATGTCGCGGTCACTCCCCTTCGCGCGACATTGTCCGGTCCTCTGGCCCGTCATAGGTCCAAAGCCATTGCCTGGGGATCGGCCCCTTGTTGCGGGTCGACTCCAAGCTCTGTTCGTAGGCATGGGCCAAGATGCCGACCGAGCGGGACAGGATGAACAGCCCCCGGCACAGTGGCGGCGCAAAGCCCAGTTCAGCGTAGATGGCGGCGGTGGCCCCGTCGATGTTCATGGGCACCGGGCGCGACTTCGTGCGGCGCAGATGCTCATCGATGGCACGGGCGATGGCGGCGAAGCGCCCCTCCACCGTGCCCGCCGCGACCGCGTCGTCCACCAGCGCCAGAAGGCGCGGCGCGCGCGGATCCACGGGATGGAAGCGGTGCCCGAAGCCCGGAAGGTATTTCAGCCCCTTCTCGGCCAGCACGTCCGCCACCGCATCCGGGCCGCCCGCCGCGTCGATCTCGTGGAACAGTTCGACCGCCTGCTCCCCCGCGCCGCCGTGGATGTCATCCAGCACGTTGATCGCGGAAGCCATGGCGCCATTGATCCCCAAGCCTCCGGTGGCGGCGATGCGCGAGATGGCGATGGAAGGCGCCTGCGGACCGTGATCGACCCCTGCGACCATCGCCGCCTCCAGCAGCCTTGCCTGTGCTTCGGTCGGGAGTTCGCCCCGGGTCATCAGCCAGACCATCTGAGGAAAGCTGACCCGGCCGATCAGGTCCTCGATCGCATAGCCGCGCATGCGGATCTCGCCGGGACGCATCTTGATTATGGAGGTCTTCCACCAGTCCTCGGCCAGCTTGCGGTCGTTGCTCATCATATCGCACCCTCCACGGTCAGACGTTCTAGTTCGGCGGGCTCGATCCCGAGCGCGCCATAGATGTCGCGATTGTCAGCGCCAAGCACGGGGGGCGGGTTGACCACTGTGGGAGCCGAACCGTTGAATTTCACTCCGGTGCGGACCACCGTGATATCCCGATCCACGCCTTCCGGTGCAGGGAACGTTGCCAGCAGCCCACGCTCTGCCACCTGCGGCGCCGAAAGGATCTGCGGCACGGACAAGATGGCGCCCGCCGGGACGCCGACGCGGTTCAGATCGGCCGCCCAATCCTCGGCGCCGCGGGTCGACAGGGTCTGTTCCAGCTCCGCCCGCAGCGCGAGACGGTTCGTCTTGCGCAGCTCGCGCGTGGCGAAGCGCGCATCGGCCAGCAGATCCTCTCGCCCCAGATGAGTCGCCAGCGTCACCCACTGCTCATCCTTGTTGGCGGCGATGTTGATCGGGCCATCGGCTGTCTCGAATGCGCCCGATGGGGCAGAGGTGACGTTCTCATTGCCGTTCGCCTGCGGCTCAACGCCCGCGATCAGGTAGTTGGAGACGACCCAGCCCATGGTCGCGACCACCGCCTCCAGCATCGATACGTCGATGAATCCGCCACGCGCCGGCGCGTTCAGGGCGGAGGCGATGGCCATGGCCGCCGTCAGCCCGCCCACCGTGTCGGCCAGCGGATAGCCGACCCGCAGGGGCGCGCTGTCCTTGTCGCCGGTGATCGACATGACGCCCGACGCGCCCTGGATGATCTGGTCATAGGCAGGACGATCCTTCCACGGCCCGTCCTGCCCAAAACCGGAAATCGCGCAATAGATCAGGCGCGGGTTTTCGGCCTTCAGAACCTCATAGCCGACGCCGAGCCGGTCCATCACCCCGGGACGAAAATTCTCGACCAGAACATCAGCCGTCTGCACCAGCCGCTTCAGAAGTGCCTTTCCTTTGGGATGCTTCAGGTTGACGGTGACGGACTTCTTGCCGGCGTTCTGCGCGAGGAACGAGACGCCCATTCCACGCCGGTTCAGCTCGGCATCCGCGCCAAGGTTGCGGGCGAGATCGCCCCGGCCGGACGCTTCGACCTTGATCACCTCGGCTCCGAAATGGACCAGCTGATGGCAGCAGAAGGGTCCGGCGAGGACGTTGGTAAGGTCGAGAACGCGGATCCCCGCGAGTGGCGTCATGGAGCTCTCCTTCGACTTGATCTGGGTGGACATGTTCATGCGGATGCTCCTGTAAGGGGGATGATCCCGAAGGCCAGCGCCCCGGCCAGCATCGCAAAGACGAGCCCCACGACCCACAGGATCGAAGCGCGCTGGTTGTCGCCGTAATCGACGCCGACAAGGTTCACGAGCAGGTAGGTCGACGCGACAAGCGGGCTAAGAAGGTGGACCGGCTGGCCGATCAGCGAGGCGCGCGCCATCTCGACGCCGGTGATCCCGTAAGCCTCGGCGGTGGAGGCGAGGATGGGCAGCATCCCGAAGTAGAACGCGTCGTTGGTCACGGCATAGGTCGCGACCGCGCTGAAGAGGGCGGTGACCGGTGCCATGTAGGGCCCGAGGTTGTCCGGCATGATGTTCAGGAGGCTTTTCGACATGGCATCATCCATGCCGGTGCCTGCCAGAACGCCAGTGAAAATGGACGCTGCGAAGATGAGGCCCACCACCGACACGACGTTGTAGGAATGCGCGGCGATCCGGTCGCGCTGGTCGATCAGGGAAGGGTAGTTGACGAGGAGGGCCACCGCGGTCGCCAGGATGAACAGGATCGGTAGCGGCAGGATGCCGGTGATCAGGCCAGCAAGCAGAGCGACCGTCAGCCCGACGTTGAACCAGAACAGCTTCGGGCGGCGGCAGTCCGGTGCCTCTTCCATGTGCTGTTCGAGTTCGGCTTCCTCTTGCGCGCCAAGGACGCCAAGACGGCGGCGTTCACGCAGGCCGAAGATCGTGGCCACGACGAGCAAGTAGGCAAAGCCCGCCGCCATGGCCGGGATCAGCGGCACGAACACGTCCGCAGCCTCGACATGCATCGCAGCCGCCGCCCGTGCGGTCGGTCCACCCCAGGGCAGGATGTTCATGATGCCGATCGCCATCAGCAGAAGGGTTGCCATATATTGCGGGCTGAGACCGATCGCGCGGTAAATGGGCAAGAGTGCGCTGACGCAGATGACGTAGGTGGTGGCGCCGTCGCCATCCAGCGCGACTGAGGTGCCGATGACGGCCGTCCCGACGAGGATCTTGAGCGGATCGCCCTTTGCGATGCGCAGGACGCGGGAGATCAGCGGGTCGAACAGCCCGGCATCGGTCATGATGCTGAAGAATAGGATGCCGAACATGAGCATGGCGCCCGTAGGTGCCAGCATCACGAGGCCGTCACGCATCATGTCGCCAAGACCGGCCGGATCGATCAACAGCCCGAACGCGGTCGGGACTAGCGCCAAGGCGACGAGTGCAGATAATCTTCCCGTCATAATCAGGGTGAGAAACACCCCGATCATGGCGAAGCCGCCAAGTGAAAGCATTAAAGTCTCCTCCGTGTCACATGCATGACAGGAAAGACAGCGGCGTAAAATTCAGTTATATTCAGCAACCGAAAACCATCAGGACGCTGTCATGGACGTTCGCGATCTAGAATATCTTCACGCCATCCTGCGCACCGGCAGCGTCGCCGCCGCTGCGGAACAGGTAGGGCGAACTCCACCCGCCCTAACTAAAGCAGTCCGACGTCTGGAGGAAGAACTGAACGTGACCCTATTCCGCCGCATGGGGAGGGGACTGGAGCCGACCGAGGCGGCGACGTTCCTTGCCGACCAGACCTGGGGGATGGTGACGCGACTAGAGGTTGTCGGGCGCCAGGTCCGAGATGTCGGGGCGGGACGACGGGGACACCTAAAGCTTGGCGTGGCAGCCACCATGGCGGCCATCTTCCTGCCGTCCTTCCTGCGACGCCTCGGCGCGGAGCATCCCGACCTACGCGTCTCCGTGATCAACGGCATGAACGACGTCTTGCACACGGCACTGCGTGAAGGCGACATCGATCTTGTGCTGGGCGTCGTCGACCGGACCGATCCGGACATGACAGATGCTCTTGTCCTTGCAGAGGATCACGTTCGGATCGCTGCGGCGGCCCATCATCCTCTGCAAGGGCGCTCTGTCGCCCTCGAGGAGGTTCTTGCTCAGAAATGGGTCCTGCCTGCACGAAGCGTCGCGATGCGTCAATGGTTCGACGCCGCCTTTGCCGCACACGGCCTGCAACCACCTTCCCCTCATGTGGAGACTTCGTCGATCGCGGTGCTCGAAGAGCTGATCGGGGGAACCGAATATCTCAGCTTCATCTCTGGCCTGAAGATGGAGCTTCCAGCCTTGGCCGACCGAATATCACCCTTGATGATTGAGGAGTTCAGCATGGTGCGGCAGATGGGCGCCACTTGGGGGAGTGATCCGTCCCCTTCCACTCGCATCGCGCTGTCGCTGCTTCTGGAAGCATGAAAGCCGGGTCTTGATACACAATCGAACGGCAGCTTCTTCCCACTGACCTCATGGAGAGCGTGGCACGCGTCTGGACAGAAGTCGTCAGCCGATTGACAAAATGTTTCAGGCGGGTTGCGATCCCATGGATGGGGTGTCGCTCGTCTTGGAAAAGTTGTCCAAGACTATGCGCTGATCGGGTCTATAGCGGAGTCTTGGATCTCCAACCTACCTGCCTACTGGACGCATCCCCTTACAACACTCGTCGTCTTCTAGGACTTCGTGTTTTCCAATGGACGGGACCGGGTGTCGACCGGTCCCGTTCGCCATTCCTCAAGTCGGCATATTGCATTGTTCCGGTTGCAAGATACGGAGGCTCGCGCCAGTGACCGTGCGATGGATCTTCGGCAGCGACCGCCTACAAATGCGCAGGACGTCCTTGAGGCGACAGGCTGTCCGTTTGGTCGTTGGGCCCCGCCTTTGAGGAAGCGCCTCCCTCACACCCTCGGACTGGCCGCAGGTGCTCAAGGACCGGAAACACACCCGTGTCGCCTAGAGCTCGGCCACCTTGACGATCAGCTTGCCAAAGTTCTTACCCTCCAGCATGCCGATAAACGCCTCCGGGGCCGCCTCCAGGCCATCAACGACATCCTCGCGCCAGTGGAGCTTGCCCTGCGCCACCCAGTCCGAGGCTTCCTTCAGGAAGTCGGGCATCTGCGACTCCATGAACTCGCTCATGATGAAGCCGCGAAGGGTGAGGCTTTTGGACAGGACGGCACCCATCGTGGCGGGAAGACGGTCCGGCCCTGTTCCCGCGCCCTTGTCGTTATAGTGGGCGACAAGGCCGCAAACCGGCACGCGGGCAAACTTGTTCAGGAGCGGCAGTACCGCGTCCCAGACCGAGCCGCCGACGTTCTCGAAATAGACGTCGATGCCGTCCGGACAGGCCTCGGCCAGCCGCTCTGCAAAGTCGGCCGCCCGGTGATCGACGGCGGCGTCGAAGCCGAGCTCGTCAAGAAGGTAGGCGCACTTCTCGGGGCCCCCGGCGATGCCGACGGCGCGGGCGCCACGAAGGCGCGCGATCTGCCCAACCATGGAGCCTACAGGCCCGCTGGCAGCCGCGACGACGACTGTCTCGCCCTGCGCAGGCTTGCCGATGTTGCCAAGCCCCGACCAGGCCGTGAAGCCGGTCATGCCCAGCACATGCAGCGCGGTCGAAGGCGACGCCACCTTCGGGTCGAGCTTCCGCAGCCCCGTTCCGTCCGAGATCGCGTGCGTCTGCCAACCGTTTCCGGACAGGACGATGTCGCCCTCTGCCCAGGCGCCATGCCGCGACTGCGCCACACGGGAGACGGTGGCGCCGACCATCACGTCTCCGATCTGCACCGGATCGGCATAGGACCTAGCGTCGCTCATCCGGCCGCGCATGTAGGGATCGAGCGAGAGATAGAGCGTCTCCAGCAGCACATCGCGGTCCTTCAGCGCAGGAAGGTCGGCGATCTCGGTGCGGAAGTCGGAGGGATCCGGGCGCCCTTCGGGGCGGCGGGCGAGGACGATTCGTGTTGACTGGGTCATGCGAGGCTCCGGTTATTGAACTGCCGGACCAACGCCGCTGCGCGCTGTCGGGTTCTCCGTCACCCATAACTGACTGAAAAGCCAAACTCCGAACGTGCAGCTTAAGAATATGCGAAGATAAGCAGCACGGACTGACGGATACACGATCACCTTCCAAATCCTCATTTGCCGTGCGCTCGCCCCTTCGGGGCCTCTAACGCCAGGCGCGCCTTGAAGCCCCCGTCATGCTTCCAGCGCTGTGCAGAAGATATGCTTTCGCGTTCAGTCATAACTGAGGCACACTTTCTCGTCCGGAGGTTGCAACCGTGCTTTCCATACGGGGCAGGATCGATGCTGTTCTTTGCACGGCGGCAGGCGGGTAAACCTCGAAAAGCGACGGGTTGCGGGGCTGGCCACCCCGTAGCTGGAGGAAGGCCAACTGGGGAGGACATTCAATGAGACACTACCGAATAGTTGGAGCCGCATTGCTGGCATCCGGGATGGCGGTGCCCGCACTCGCGCAGGACAGAAGCGTGACGATCGTGCTTCCTCAGACGGTCGACATCGTGGACCCGTGCATGGCGGCGCGCCAGACGACGGGCCGCGTGGTGTCGGAAAATGTCAACGAGATGATGATCGAGTTCGATTACGTCAACGGCGGACTGAAGCCCCGCCTTGCGACCGAGTGGAGCCAGATCGACGACGACACGTGGCAGTTCAAGCTGCGCGAAGGGGTCAGATGGCATGATGGCAGAGACTTCACCGCCAAGGACGTCGCCTTCACACTGGAGCGGAACAAGAACCCGAACCTGACCTGCGAGGTGGGCGGCAAGTTCGGCGCCATGAAATTCGCGGTTGAGGCACCGGACGATCACACGATCAACATCACGACCAACCCGCCTTCGCCGATCCTGCCGCTTCTGATGTCGATCATGCCCATCACGTCGGCTGCTGCGACGCCCGAGGATGAGTTGACCCGCAAGCCGATCGGCACCGGACCCTACACGTTTGAGACGTGGAATGTCGGCCAATCGATCGTCTTGAAGCGCAACGACGACTATTGGGGAGAGCAGCCACAGGTGGAGGAGGCCACCTATGTCTGGCGCGATGACAGCGCAGTGGCCGCCGCGATGGTGTTCACGGATGAGGCCGACATCGTGCCATCCCTCGCCATGCAGGATGCGAACAATCCCGACACCGACTTCGCCTATCCGAATTCGGAAACAACCTATGTGCGGATCGACACGCGGGCCGCGCCAACAAACGATATCCGTATCCGCGAGGCGCTGAACCTCGCCATAGACAAGGAAGCCTTCATCGGAACCTTGCTGCCGGCGGAGTCGCAGCTGGCCAGCCAACTCGTGGTGCCGACGACCATCGGCTACAACCGCGAGATGGAGCCGTGGCCTTTCGATCCTGAACGGGCCAAGGAACTGGTCGCAGAGGCCAAGGCGGATGGCGTCCCGGTCGACACCGAGATTCTGATCGTTGCCCGCAGCGGGGTGTTCCCCAACGTGACCGAGACGATGGAAGCCATGATGGGAATGTGGCGGGACGTCGGCCTGAACGTCAAACTGCAGATGAGCGAAGTTTCCGTCCACAACACCTACTTCGTCCGTCCTTTCAACCAGGACGGCGTGCCCACCCTCGTGGGAGCGATGCATGATAACGCGACGGGCGATCCGGTCTTCTCGGCTTATATCAAGTATGCCTCGGGCGGCATCCAGTCGGTTCTCGATGATCCCGACCTCGACCGGATGATCGCCGATGCAACGACGGCCACGGGCGATGACCGGGCGGCAAGATGGGCGGAGGTGTTCCGCGTGGCGGAGCGGGACATCATCGCGAGCGTGCCGATGTTCCATATGGTCGGCTTCACCCGGGTCTCGCCGCGTCTGGACTACCAGCCGACGATCGCCGCGAACTCGGAACTGCAACTGGCGCAGATCAAGTTCCGGTAGTCCGTTCGTGTCTCAAACTATCGCCGCCTGCCTGTTAATGGTCCCAGAGCGCTCGCTCAGCAGATTCCGATCGACCCGATCGTTGAACTGCGGTTGTGCCGTCCATTGCGAATGACGTTGCGGCGCGCGACCACTATGGCCGCCGCAGCGGCCATAGTGCTCCAACAGTTTGACAGAGCTGTCACCCAGTCGAGTAGGCGCTACTACAGGATCCATGTGTTCTACGCAGGCAGGGCAGGCACCGATGCTAGGATGGGACATTGCTGCCGTTCGCTCTGCCCGCGTCATCACCACCGCGTTCCTAGAGGAAACATGTCTTGGCACTGTGACAAGTGCAGCGATGGCCGCGACAATGATAACATTCGCCGGCGCAAGACGAGGCTGGCCGGTGGCGCCGATCGCGCCACCTTCCGATCGCGACGTCAGTAGGTCAGGCAGATCTTGCCGAAGTGCCGGCCGGCCTTTTGCAGGGCGAAGGCCTCGGCAATCTCCTCCAGCGGATAGCTGCGATCCACGACCGGGCGCCAGTCGAACCCTTCTAACGCGCGGACCATGTCCTGCTGATGCTCGCGGCTGCCCACGATCAGGCCTTGAAGCCTCTGATGCTTCCCCATCAGTTCATTCGTTGGCACTTCCCCGGCAAAGCCGGTGAGGACACCGATCAGGGCGATATGCCCGCCGGGCGCGCAGGCGCGGATCGATTGGGCCAATGTGCCGGGACCGCCCACTTCCACCACGATGTCGGCGCCGCGTCCGCCCGTGGCGGCCAAGACCGCGTCGCCCCATTCAGGCGTGTCCTTGTAATTGATGACGGTGTCCGCACCGAGTGAACGTAGACGATCCGCCTTTTCCGTGCTTGACGTGGTGGCGATCACCCGCGCGCCCATCGACAGCGCCATCTGCAGGGCGAGGACGGAGACGCCGCCGCTGCCCAGCACCAGGACGGTGTCACCGGCCTTGATCCCGCCATCCACGACCAGCGCCCGCCATGCGGTGAGGCCGGCCGTGGTCAGGGTCGCGGCTTCCTCGTGGCTGTAGCCTTCAGGTGCGCGCGTGAACGCCGTCGCGGGCAAGGTCACGCTTTCCCGCGCGAAACCGTCGATGCCGTCCCCGGGCGTCGCCGCGAAGTCCGTCGGAACCTTGCGTCCCGATTGCCATTGCGGAAAGAAGCATGACACAACCGCATCGCCGACGACGAATTCGTCGACGCCTTCGCCCACGGCGGAGACCACGCCCGCGCCGTCAGACATGGGAATACGGTCACGTCCTTCGGCATCGGGATGGGTCGCGACAAGTAGGTCGTGATAGTTGAGCGAACTTGCGTGGATGCGAACTTTGATCTCGCCCGCCCTTGGCGCAGCGGGGTCAGGAAGATCGATCAGGTGCAGGTTCTCGAGGCCGCCCGCGGCGGCAAGTCGGATCGCTTTCATGTGTTACTCCAAGGTCAGGCCAGCGTCATTGCAGTGGCCGTCTGAACCTTCACTAAAGAAGATATGTCCAAATCTTCAAGAACGCACAAATTGCGCCTATACTTACAATAATGTAAGTGGCCGTCCTGAAGAACCTAAGGGGCATGACGCGATGCGGCGGTTGAACGGTAAAAGCGGGTGCGCGGTGGAGGTGACGCTTTCGGTGATGGGCGGCACCTGGAAGCCGGTCATCCTGTTCCACCTTCTGAGAGGACGGATGCGCTTCAGCGAATTGGGACGCGCCATCCCGTCTGTCACCCAACGTATGATGACCCTGCAACTGCGTGAGTTGGAGGAAGCCGGCATCATCATCCGCACCGTGCATCCCGAAGTGCCGCCCCGCGTGGAGTATGAACTGACGCCGCTTGGGCATTCTCTCGAACCGGTTCTGGTGTCGATGCGGGACTGGGGGGTGGCTTATCTGGGGCACGAACCGGCTGAAATGCCCCAACTTGAACACACGAGCTGAAGGTCGGCTCTGGGCTCCACGCGACGACGCCGGCCTTTCGTGCTATCCTCTGTCTGCATCATTCCGAAAGGCGGGCGGGGGCGGTGGATCGGAAAGCACTGCCATGTCCACCGAACTCATCACCACCTCCCCACCGCCGCCGCGGGTCGCCTGGAACAAGGGACGTATCGTCGGCCAGAAGCGACCGTTGCAGCCGAAGCACGTCTGGTCCATCCGCATCCGGCTGGAGATGTCCGGCGACCTCCGGGATCTCGCCCTGTTCAACATGGCGATAGACAGCAAGCTGCGGGGCTGCGATCTCGTTCGTCTTCAGGTGCGCGACGTGTTCGCGGCCGGACAGGTGCGGGAACGAGCATCCATCATCCAGCAGAAGACAGGACGCCCTGTCAGGTTCGAGATCACCGAAACGACCCGCATCTGTCTCAAGCAATGGATCGCCAGCCCTGCGATGACGGGGATGCAGTATCTCTGGCCAAGTCGGTTCCACGACCGGCCCCACATGTCGACAAGGCAGTATGCCCGGCTCCTCCGCGAGTGGGTAAGCTCGATCGGACTGGAGGTCAGCAGCTACGGCACGCATTCAATGTGTGCTTCGGCATGCAATCTTGACCCCTTAGACGGGGGTATCGGCGCCCAATTTTGACCCCCCTGATGTTTTGTCG
>NZ_JAQMHV010000026.1 GCF_028307215.1 Falsirhodobacter sp. 20TX0035
TAACTATTTTTTTTTGTGTTGTGCCGCCACGTGCACCGCCCCGCCCCCCCCCCCCCCCCCCGCCCCCCCCCCCGCCGCCCCCCCCCCCCCCCCCCCCCCCCCCCCCCCCCCCCCCCACGTCGGCGTCGTTCTTGAACCCGTAGCGGCCCCAGCCGAGGCTTTCGCGCCGCAGGGCCTTTGCGGCCTTGGTGTCGCCCTGCAGGCGCAGCGCCTCGGACCGAATCAGCAGCAGCGTGGACAGAAGGCCCGCATTCTCGGCCTGACGGGCTGCGGGGATCGCCACCTCGGTCAGCAGCAGCGCCGCGTCCGTCTGCCCGGAGGACAGGGCGAAGGCCGCCATCTGCATGTCCACATGGGCCGCGCGCACGTCCTGATCGGGCAGGGTGCGGTAGACGCGGGCGGCCTGAAGAAAGCCTTCCAGCGCCATCGCCACATCGCTGTCGAGGCTGAGGCGCGCGACCGCGAACCAGCTGAAGCCCATGCGCGCGTCGGCCCATTGCCGGTCGGCGGCGATGCGCAGCGCGCGCTGCGCGGCGGCGAGACGGGTGCGGTCCGAACCGTCGGGGCCGAAGGCTGTCTCGATCGCGCGGTTCCACGCGCGGGGCGTGCGGCTGTCGCCCAGCGGGACCGAGAAGTCGCCCTTGGGGTTATACCGGCGCAGAAGCGTCGGCACCACGCGGGCCGCTTCCTCGCGCGTCATGGCGGTGCGCATCTCGGGCGCGTTGTAGATCCGCAGCATCAGCATGTCGAAGCCGGTCAGCACGCTGAGGAAGTTGTCGTCGTTGAAGATCGTGTCCGGGATCCGGTAAAGGTCGTTCAGGGGGCCGACAGACTGGGCCAACTCCTCGTTCAGGCAGTCGCGGATTTCCTGCGGGCTTTCGTCGGACGGGATGAAGATCGCGGCCTGATGGCGTTCGGTCAGGCGCGACCAGTCCAGATCGGGATTGCGGAGGTTCGCGCGGTAATCGGCGAAGGAGCCGATGTTGGGCACGACAAAGCAGGCGGCGGCCGGCGCGATCCCGTGAAGGTCCCTCGTGGGCACGAATTCGATCACGACCTTGGCAGGGCCGGACACGCGGCGGATGTTCAGCTTCGCCTCGGCCCGCATGCGGGCCAGCACGCGGTCCAGATCGGACGGGGCCGTGGCGGGCGCGGGGCCGCGCAGGGCGACGGTGATCGGGCCTTCGAAGCGGCTCATCACCGGCAGGGCGGCGCCGCTTTCCATGGCAAAGCTGAGGTCGAGGAAATCGCGCGCCATCTCGGCGTTGCTGCGCAGGACGGGAAGGGGATCGGGCGCGCCGAACCGCTTCATCGGGGGCAGCGGATCGGTCAGCGGCGGGATCGGTGGCACCTCCCGCTCTACCACGGGGGCGGAGGCGCAGGCGGCCAGACACAGGCACAGGAGGAACGGGAGAACTCGCATGGGGGTGGCTTTCTGCAGGTCGTCAGGGCGGATCGCGCACCATCCCCGTCAGGATAAAGGTTTTGGCGGGAAGGCCAAGGGGAGATGCGATCCCTCCTGCACCGGAGGATGTCGTAAAACTGCCTTGAATCCGTGCGATATCGCCCACTGTTGCGGCGGCGTCCCGGTGTTTCTGGGGCGGCCGCCGTTGAAACGGGTGACAAGGCGGATCGGGCGATGTATGCGAACGCGGGAAAGGGAGTGCCGGGCCACGACCCACGTCCTACGAGGGCCCGGACTGCGGAAAGGCAGCCATGAGAGCAGAAATCTTTCTTACCGACGATTACCGTCCCGGCGACTCGGAACCCTTCATGAACGATCGGCAGCTGGAATATTTCCGGCGCAAGTTGTTGAACTGGAAGGCCGAACTTCTGGAGTTGAGCGCGACCACCATCGAGGGCCTTCAGGATTCGGGCCGCAACGTGCCCGACATCGCCGACCGCGCCTCGGAAGAGACGGACCGGGCGCTGGAGCTGCGGACGCGGGACCGTCAGCGCAAGCTGGTGGCCAAGATCGACTCCGCCCTGCGCCGGATCGAGAATGGCGAATACGGCTATTGCGAGATGACGGGGGAGCCGATCTCGCTTCGCCGTCTGGACGCGCGTCCCACCGCCACGATGACGCTGGAGGCGCAGGAGCGTCACGAGCGTCGGGAAAAGGTGCACCGCGACGACTGAGCGCGGATCGGCACAACGGCAGCGCGCCGGGCCTTCGGGTCCGGCGTTTGCATGAAAGGGACGGCCATGAACAGCATCACCATCTTGGGCGCGGGCGTGGCGGGGCTGGCCGCCGCACGGGCGCTGGCGCTAGAGGGCTGGCGCGTGACCGTGTTCGAACGCGCGCCGGTGCTGGCCGATGTGGGCGCGGGGCTGCAGATCGGGCCGAACGGTGCGCGGGTGCTGCGGGCCCTTGGCCTGAACGCGGGCGACATGTCGCTGCGGGGGCAGGCGGTGGAGCTGCGGGACCAGCGAGGGGCCCGCGTGCTGCGCATGGATCTGGGTGGCCGCTACTGGCACCTGTTCCACCGGGCCGATCTGATCGACCTGCTGGCGCGCGGCGCGGTGGAGGCCGGGGCCGAGCTGCGGCTGGGCGAGGTCGGGGAGCCGGACGGCCTGACGATCGGCGCGGACGGGCTGCATTCGCACAGCCGCGTGACCCTGAACGGCGCCGTGCCCGCGGCCTTCACCGGGCATGTGGCGTGGCGGGCGGTGATTCCCGACACGAACTCGGACGCCGTGTCCGAGGTGCATATGGGGCCGGGGCGGCACCTTGTCAGCTATCCTCTGCGCGGGGGGGCGTTCCGCAACATCGTCGCGGTGGAGGAGCGTACGGAGTGGGCCGAGGAAAGCTGGACCGCACGCGACGATAGCGACGATCTGCAGCGCGCCTTCGCCGGCTTCGGCCCCCGCGTGCGCGGCTGGCTGGAGAAGGTGGAGCGGCCCTGGCTCTGGGGCCTGTTCCTGCATCCGGTGGCGGAGCGCTGGCATGGCGACGGGCTGATCCTGGCCGGGGATGCGGCGCATCCGACGCTGCCCTTCATGGCGCAGGGCGCGAACATGGCGCTGGAGGATGCGTGGATCCTGTCCCGCTGCCTGATCGCGGGGGATCGGGGGGAACGGTATCAGGCCCTGCGGCAGGAGCGGTGCCGCCGGATCGTGCAGACCGCCGCGGGGAACGCGCGCATCTATCACCTGTCGGGCGCTGCGGCGATGCTGGCCCATGCCGGAATGCGCATTGGCGGGCGGCTGGCGCCCGAGGCCCCGATGCGGCGGTTCGACTGGATCTACGGCTACGACGCCGTTCAGGCGTCCAGCTCGATCCAGACGGGGACGTGATCGGACGGCTTTTCGCCGCCGCGCACGTCGCGGTCGATGGCCACGTCCGTCATCAGGTCGGCCGCCTGCGGTGACAGCAGCAGGTGATCGATGCGGATGCCGTTGTTGCGGGGCCAGGACTGTGCCTGATAATCCCAGAAGGAATAATGCCCCGGACCCTGCACCCGCGCCCGGAACGCGTCCGTCAAGCCCAGGTTCACGATGCGGCGGAAGGCGGTGCGGGTGGCGGGCAGGAACAGCGCGTCCTCGGTCCACGCCTCGGGCTTGGCGGCATCTTCGGGCTGCGGGATCACGTTGTAGTCACCGGCGAATAGCACTGGCTCCTCGGCCGCCAGCAGTTCGGCCACCCGCGCTTCCATCCGGGCCATCCAGGCCAGCTTGTAGTCGTATTTCGGGCCGGGGGCGGGGTTGCCGTTGGGCAGGTACAGCCCGCAGACGCGAATGGCGCGGTTGCCGATCACCGTCGCCTCGATCCAGCGGCTTTGTTCGTCGGCGTCGTCGCCGGGCAGGCCGCGAACCACGTCCTCCAGCGGCAGGCGGGACAGGATGGCCACGCCGTTGAAGCCTTTCTGGCCGTGGGTTTCCACGCGGTAGCCCTTGTCCTCGATCAGCTCACGCGGGAACGTCTCGTCCGTGGACTTGATTTCCTGCAGCAGGACGACGTCGGGCTTCGCCTCGTCCAGCCAGGCCAGAAGCGCCTCGATCCGCGCCTTGACGCCGTTGATGTTGAACGTGGCGATCTTCATGGCGGCCCCCTTTTTTCCGGACGTTCCTACGGGGCGGTGCCGCCCGATGCAATCACATCGAGAAGCTGATCCCGCACCCGCAGGAGCTGGAGGCGTTCGGGTTCTGGATCACGAAGCGCGCGCCGATCAGCTCCTCGGTGAAGTCGATCACGGCGTTCGACAGGAAGGGCAGCGAGATGCTGTCCACCAGCACCTTCGCCCCGTCCTTTTCGATCACCAGATCGTCGTCCGTGGGATCGTCCAGCTTGATATCGTACTGAAAGCCCGAGCAGCCGCCGCCTTCCACCGCCACGCGCAGGGCGCGGGCTTCGCCCGACCCTTCGGCGATTTCGGCAAGGCGGGCAAAGGCGCGGTCCGTCACGCGGGGGGGAAGGTTCAGGTCCATCGGAAAATTCCGTGCAAAATCTGTCGTGCAACCCATATAGGATGCAGGAAAACTGCGAACAAGAACAGGCGAAAACATGTTGGCCCCCTATGCCTGCCAGCCGTCCCAATCGCGCGGACGGCTGCATGGCGAAGACCTCTCCTCGTTCCGGTCCCCCTTCCAGCGGGATCGCGACCGGATCATCCACTCCTCGGCGTTCCGTCGGCTGAAGCACAAGACGCAGGTCTTCGTGGAGCATGAGGGCGATTACTACCGCACCCGGCTGACCCACTCGATCGAGGTGGCGCAGGTCGCGCGCACGATCGCCGGCGTGCTGGGCCTGAACACGGATCTGGCCGAGGCGATCGCGCTGGCCCACGATCTGGGACACACCCCCTTCGGCCATACCGGAGAGGACGCGCTGCAACGGCTGATGGAGCCCTATGGCGGGTTCGACCACAACGCGCAGGCCATGCGGATCGTGACGAAGCTGGAACGGCATTACGCCGAGTTCGACGGGTTGAACCTGACCTGGGAAGCGCTGGAGGGCATCGCCAAGCACAACGGTCCCGTGACGGGTGTTCTGCCCCATGCGCTGGCCGAGGCGAACGCCCAATGGGATCTGGAGCTGCACACCTTCGCCAGCGCCGAGGCGCAGGTGGCGGCCATCGCCGACGACGTGGCCTATTCCCATCACGACCTGCATGACGGGCTGCGATCCGGCCTGTTCGACGAGAATGACCTGATGGCGTTGCCCGTCACCGCGCCGGCCTTCGAGGCGGTGGACAAGCTGTATCCGGGGCTGGAGCCGATGCGCCGCCGGCACGAGGCGCTGCGCCGCGTGTTCGGCCGGATGGTGGAAGACGTGATCCATGTGGCGCAGGTGCGGCTGGAGGCGGCCAGACCGCAGTCGGTCGACGACATCCGCGCGATGGAGCAGACGGTGATCCGTTTCTCCAAACCCCTGTATCAGGAGTTGAAGGCGATCCGCAGCTTCCTGTTTACCCGCATGTATCGCGCGCCTTCGGTGATGAAGGAACGCGCCCGGGTGACGGAGGCCGTGGACGCGCTGTTCCGCACCTTCATGGCTGACGCGTCCATGCTGCCCGCCGAATGGCGCAGCGGGCTGGGCGATGACGAGACGCAGCGGGCCCGCCACGTGGCCGACTACGTCGCCGGGATGACGGACCGTTTTGCTTTACAGGAATACGCGCGGCTTTGCTGACCGCCACGCCTTGATCCACAAGACGACCAGAACCAGCGAGGCGATGGCGTTCCAGGACGCCATCGACAGCCCCAGCATCGACCAGGCCACCTGATCGCACATGACCAGATGAACGGGCGCGTCGGTGGACAAAAGGTCTGCGCCCGACATGCCCGACAGCGCGTTGCCCGATCCGGTGCAGCTGGTCGGGCCCGCCCACCACTTCCGCTCCACCCCCGTATGGAAGATGGCGACGGCGGCGCTGGCGGCCGGGGCGAGGGCGCCGAGCGCCATCAGCCAGCGCCGGGGCAGCGGCCAAACGAGCGCACCAATCACGAGGGCCGCGACGTGCGGATAGCGCTGATACATGCACAGGTGGCAGGGAGGAAGGCCGCCGATATATTCAAACGCCAGCGCCCCCAGCAGCAGCGCCCCCGAGCCGGCTGCCGCCAGCGTTGCCCAAAATTTTGCCATGCGTCACCTTCCGCTTTTTGCGCGACCATAAGGTGAAGACGGCCCGCGCAAAACCCAATCCGTCGTGATCGGTGGAATATTGACCCCGCCCCGTGAAGCGCGTAGACGAACAGCGGGCCCGAGTGGTGGAATGGTAGACGCAGGGGATTCAAAATCCTCCGCCGCAAGGCTTGCGAGTTCGAGTCTCGCCTCGGGCACCACCCTGTTTTGACTGGCTAATCCGGCGACATGACAGCCAAGCGAAATGGTTCTCGTTTGGCGAATTCCCACATCAAATTCCCACTTCACGTTTTGGGCTTGTTCTGTTCCACCAGCATCTGCGCTGCTTTGGACAGGCGCTTGCGGCTCGCGCGCTGCCGGTAGAACGCCACCATTTCAGGGCTCTGGTTCGTGATGGCTTGGATCTGCGCATCTGTGCATCCCGCCTCCGCCAGTCGAACGATCGCCAGCTTTCTAAGGCCATGCAGGGAGTAGGGCTTCGCGCGCTCGCCTAACTGTTTGCGCCATGCACGGAAGGCCTTCTCGACCGTATCGTATCCCTTCGGCTCCGTAAGGTTCTTCGCCAGCACGAAGGCGCCCTGCTTTGGGACTGCCGCGACGTGCGCGCGGAGGCTTGGCGGACTGAAGACCTCGATCCGTTGGTCGGTCTTCTCGTCCATCACCTCCATCCATTCCCCACGGAAGTGGTCGTGCCGCATGAGGATGGCCGCATTTGGGCGCTGCCCCGTGCCCAGAATCAGTTCGGCCGCTGTGCTGACGATGGCCGGAGCTTCGGAGAGCTTAGCGATCATCCATTCGGGCCATGGCTCGAACTCCCGCTGCTTGCCGTGAAGTTCGATGCCCTCGGCGACATTCTCGACCTTCCAGTCCAAGGTCTTCGCTGCAAAGTTCAGGAGCAGGCTCAGCACCTGCACCATCCAATCGGCTTTGCGTGGCGTGGCGGCATACTTCGCATGCAGTGCGCGGACGTGGGCTCTGGTCAGGCTGGAGACGGACTTGCTCCCGTTCTTCTCCACGATGTCGTTCAGCACACGGTCGTAGCTCCGTCGGGTGCCCTCAGCCAAGCGTGTGAATTTGGTATGGCCGCGATAGGCTGTGACCAGATCCTTCCACGTATCCTTCGCTGGTTTGGCAAGGACAGGGCTCGCCCCACTCCGGATCGCCCAGTAGGCGCGGTCGAACTCTGGCGAGTCCATGTCTTCAGGCAGGCGGATGAACTTCTCTCGCCGCTTGCCGTCCTGCATCCATGTCAGGCGATAGTGCGGGATCAAGCGGCCCCCGGATAGCTTCATCTGGACGTATGGTTTGGAGCCCTTCTTCAAAGGTCGAATTCCTCGTTTGGCTTGGGCTTCGTACCCTGTAGAATAGCGTCAAGGTCCTGAACCCGCCAACGCTCCACCGCGCCGGCGATCTTGACCGGGCGGGGCAAAGCGCCAGCATCGACCAGCGCCCGGAACTCGGTCGGCTTCATGTCCAGCAGGCGCGCGGCGCTGCGCTCGCTGGCGTAAAGCATCTGGAGGTCGTGCTGTCCCATTACGCTGCCATGTCCTCGATCATGGGCGACCACTGTTCGGCGCAGGCGGCGGCCACACCGGGGAAGGTTGCGCTGCGCAGCTTCCAGCGATCGGGGCCGGGGCTGGCGCGGTGGATCTTGGACCAGGCGGCGTGGCGAGCCGGATCCTCGGCCTTGCGCGGTGGGGTCAGGCGGTTGGCCGCAACCAGCTGCGGCAGGCCGCGCAGGTAGAAGCCCGTGGCCTTGAAGTAGGGTTCCCCGAACCACCACGGCTGGACGATCTGGGGGCGGGGCAGGTCGGCCGGCATGAGGGCCTTGGCATGCTTGTGCATGATCGGGTTCTCGACCGCGATCCGCGACACCGGAGCCTTCCAGCAAGCAGCGAACAGGTCAGCACCTTCCGCCAGTTCCGCCCACATCTCGTCCAGCGTCCGCCCGCGGGGCGGGGCGCTCAGCCAGCGCACTCCGCTGTTGCACAAGCGGGTGCAGGGCGGGTGCGCCACGATCAGCATATCCCAGCCATCATTCAGGTGATCCCGCACATCGCCCATGATGTGGCGGTTGCTCCCGTCGTCAGCCGGCAGGAGGTCGCAGGACCAGACGTCATGCCCGCGCGCGGCGAAGGCGCGGCGCATGGTGCCGCTCGTCTCGCAGCCGATCAGGATCCGCATCGGGGTCACGCTCCACCTCCCGCCATCCCTGAATAGCCCCATGTTTCGTGGACGCCTTCTTCGCTAACTTTGAGGCAAGGAGGCCATGATGGGCACGGGCAATTTC
>NZ_JAQMHV010000027.1 GCF_028307215.1 Falsirhodobacter sp. 20TX0035
CATCTTCGCCTTCATCGACGGATGATACATCCCGTCCTCGATGGCCGACAGGATGCCCGCGATCTTCCGGTCGATCTGCGCTAGGTCACGTTCGGCCTTCGCACGCTCGGCGCGTCGGTGGCCTGCAGCCGCGTTGAAGGCACGCCGGAATTCTTCCACGAAGGCCACGATCAGCTCGGGATGCAGGAGGCGTTCCTTCAAACCTCCCAGAACCCGGTCTTCGACCTCCCTGCGCTCAATCGTCGTCCGGTTCATGCACGCGGCGTCGCCTTTGTTCCGAGCAGCACTGCATCCGTAGCGGGTCTTGTTGATCAGGGTGTAGGTCGCGCCGCAGTCGCCGCAGCAGACGAGTCCGGACAGGAGGTAGCCGGGACGCCGTGCCCGCTCGGGGCGCAGCCCGCCGTTCTGAACGCCGGCCGGGTTCATCTCCTCACGAATCGAACTCTGCCGGCCCTTCACGCGCTGCCACAGTGTGTCGTCGATGATCCGCAGATCGTGCACCTGCTCGATGATCCAAGCTTCGGGTGGGTTCGGACGCGCCTGGCGCTTGCCGGTCTCGGGGTCCTTCACGAAGCGCTGCCGGTTCCAGATCAGCTGCCCGATATAGAACTCGTTGTTCAAAAGGCCGGTGCCGCGCTTACAGTTGCCGGAGATCGTCGACGGTCCCCAGCGGCCGTCGCCCTTGCCTCCGCTGCGGGGAGCGGGAACTCCTTCCGCATTCAAGGCCGCGGCGAGCGCACGGGCGGAGAGGCCGGAGGCATAGCCCTCGAAGATGCGGCGCACGATGGCCGCCTCGTCCTCCATGATCTCGCGCTCGCCTGTGGTCACCGTGCCGTCGGAGCGCAGGGTCTTCACCGCCCGGTAGCCGTAGCTGATGCCGCCCGCCGACTTGCCCTCACGGACCCGGCCTTCCAGACCGCGATGGGTCTTCTGGGCCAGCTGTTTCAGGAACAGTGCCGATATCGTGCCGCCGAGCCCGATGTGCTCTCGTTGATCTCGCCCTCGGACTTCGTGACGATCTTCACGTCGAGGAAGCGCATCCGTTTGTGCAGGGCCGCGATATGCTCCTGATCGCGTGACAGCCGGTCGAGGGCCTCGGCCACCACGATGTCGATGCGGCCGTTCATCGCCGCCTGCTGCAGATCCTGAAAGCCGGGACGCAGGTGCGAGGCGCCGCTCATCGCCTCGTCCGCGAAGACCTCCGCCACCTCCCAGCCGTTGTCTTGGCACAGCTTCCGGCACAACCGCACCTGATCCTGCATCGACGCCGCCGACTGAAGATCCGTGGATTAGCGGGCGTAGATCGCGGCGCGGTGTGCGGGCATGTCAGTCCTCCGGATGCTGGGCCGCACGATGCGCGGCGAGATCGGCTTCGGCGGCCTGGCGGGCGAGCAGGCGGACGAGAGCGACCAGCGAAGGATGGGGCGGTTCGGGCGATCCGGCAAGGGGCATGGATGCGGAACCCTGCGCGGAACGGGGCGACCGGGGTCCGGTCGGCTCCTTTCCGGCGCTGTGGGTCCGCGTCTTCGGCACGCAAGTCTCTCCCGATCCGCGCGGAGCAGGGCTCCGGCGGTGATGATGGTTGGCGATGATCCGGAACAGGCTCCGGCGTCGTTGTGTTCATCATACCGGACGGGGCGGTCACAGGCAGAGCCCGCGAACGGGAGCGCACATCATGCAGGCCGGAAATGGTCGACTTCCTGTGGAGAAAGGGGGGCGATCCGGAATGACGGGGAGGCAGAGGGCGACAGTCCGGAGGCCGGCGGCGTTCGTCATCCCCGTACACGCCGAATTATCCGGATCTTACGGGAGGTGCTGCGTCAGCCCCAACACGCGCGCCATCGAAAAAGAATAAGGACACCCCGTTCAGGAACTCGCTCCGGGTCCAGCAGGATGCTGGCCGCAGGCGTCGTGGAATGGCTCCGCCATGGAATGACGCCGAGGAGGGGATCGAATGGGGGTATCCCCCTTCGCGAACTGCGATGTTGCAACCGGGGCCTGCCCCGGTTGCAACATCGCTAGTGAGTAGCGGCCTTCCGAAATCCGGATGGTTCGTGCGACAATTTTCTATGGGCGACCTTACCCTGAGAGGAACAGCTTCCCTTGTCAGGCCTGCTCCCTCATGAATGCCGTCACCCCGATCACCGCCGCAACCCCCTCGAGTTCTCTTCCGGAACCGCCGCCCGTTGTGCTGCGCTTCGACGGTCTCCACCCGGGCGATCTTGGCAGGGTTCGGATGCATGACAAGAGGACCGGCGGTGACCTCTCTCATGTGGATCCGAAGAAGACCGGGGAGAACCGTGTCGAGTTCGGTGCTGCCGGGTGGATCGAAACGCTGCGCTTCGAAATCGCGCGGGCGTCCAGGTCGAACTTCGAGAACCATATCGTTGCCCTCGACAAGAAATCCCGGAAGAAAGAGATTTTGGCGGTGAAGGACGCCGGACTTCAGGATCCGTGGCGTCGGTGCAAGCACGGTCCGTTGCGGGAAGGCATCCTGACGGTGACTGTTTGATCTCGAAACCGGTGAAGCTGAAGAAGTTGCAGAAGAGCCAAGCGGCATCTTAGGCTATCTTGGTGATCTTTCTGAGGATCTTCTCGCCCGCTGGAAGGGCGCGATGTTTGCAATGAGCCCTGCAAACCCCGATGCAGCAAGGCATTTTTGCACAAGTGCTAGAGAGATTTTTGCCGATATTCTTGAGGGATGGGCATCGGATGAAGATGTCTTAGCTGCAGATCCAGACTGTCAGATGACGCCCAACGGCAGCAAACCGACACGGCGTACGAAAATCCAATATCTCCTGTCCCTTAAGGGTGCGGATACCCCGGAGATGATTGGATTTGTCGAAGCTGACATTAACAACGTGATTGGTCTGTTCGGAGACCTAAACAGCGCAACGCATGGACCAGCCGGCAAATTCGAGTTTGCTAAGCTTCAGGCAATCAAAAAGCGGGTTGAAGGCGGCATTATGTTTTTGGCCACGATCGCAGCCTGAGTTTCAAGTCACGGTGAAAAACCTTTTTTGATCAAGGTTGGCAATTTACTTTTCCTTGGAAAAGAGCCTCATCCTCATCACCGCGAACGTCCGCAAAGTCCCACCCTCGTCCCGTGGCTTCCAAGCTGCCATCGCGAGCTCGGCCTGACGGCATTACTCAGTCTTCATCTCGAAGACGCAGGCGGTTTCGAGATCCGCCACCCGGTCCAGACAGAACCGGAGATAGGTGCGCACGATCGCCGAGGGGTGCCGATGGCGCGGATAGACGAGGTGAACCGCTTCCTCTGGCATGGGGTGGTCGTTCAGAAGCTGAACCAGCCGGCCCTCGCGGATGTGACTTGCGGCGATGAAGGGTGGGAGTTCGGTGACCGCGTCACCCGCCACGGCGCGCCGGCACAGGTGCTCGTAGTCGTTGGTGGCGAGGACCGGCGTCAGCGGCACGGAGGCTCGCCCCAGCGTCCAGGATCGGGGCGCCTCGGTGCCGGCGCCCCAGATGGCGCAGGGCAAGTCCGTGAGGTCGGCGGGCACGGCCGGGGTGCCATGGCGAGCGAGAAAGGACGGTGCCGCCACCAGCACGTGCCGCCAGGTCAGCACATGCCGCGCGACCATTCCCTCGTGCACGATCGCGCCCACGCGCAGGGCGACGTCGATGCCGTCCTCGATCAGGTCGAGCCGCCGCTCGGTCGAGTGGATGAACAGCTGGATGTTCGGATAGGCGCGCTGGAACTCTTCGATCAGGGCCCACCACGGGCGGAACGACTGCGGGAGCGAAAGGCGCAGCTTGCCGCGCAGTTGTGCCCGATCCTCCTTCAGCGCCTGCTCTGCCTCGGCCAGGGTGTCGATGCCGCGAACGGCGATCTCGTAAAGCCGGGAGCCGGCTTCGGTCAGGCGCGATCCCCGCACGGACCGCTCCAGCAACTGGACGTTCAGGTCGCGCTCCAGCTCGCGCATGCGGCGGCTGAGGGTGGGAAGCGGCACATCCAACCGGGCGGCCGCAGCCGACAGGCTGCCGGCCTGAACGACGATAACAAACATGCGGGCGGCATTCAGATCCATGGCCTGATCCTATCACCTGCGAGAGGCCGATGACCATCCGGAACAGGATGCTCTCGCCGCAAGGGGTGCTACGGTCTCTGCATGAACCAACCGGACCCGTCATGACCCACACGATCGACCTTCCGTCCCCCAGCAACGAACTGCGCGTGCATTCCAAGAACTTCCGCAAACAGATCGTGGAGGTGACGCGCGGTGTCTTCGTCGCGATCGGCTATTCGGCCAGCAACGTGACGCTCATCCAGGGGCGCACCGGCTCGATCATCGTGGACACCTCGGCCAATCCCGTCGATGCGGCGGCCATCGTGGCGGCGTTCGGCGACCGGCTGGTCCGGCCGGTTCATGCCATCATCTACACCCACAACCATCCCGACCACTCCGGCGGCGCGACGGTCTTCGCGGGCGACGACGCACCCGAGATCTGGAGCCATGAGCGTCTTGTCACCGGCGAGCCCGAGCTCGCGCGGGGCATGCGCGACGGTGGGGACCAGTTCGGCATCGCCCTGCCGGAGGACCAGTTCATCAACGCCGGCATCCAGCGCCAATACGGCCGCGAGACGCCGCACACGCGCGAGGGCTTCCTGCCGCCGACCCGCACCTTCGGCGGCCGCGAGCACGTTCTACACATCGACGGCGTCGATCTGCACCTGCTGCACACCCCCGGCGAGTCCGAGGAGAACACCGCCCTCTGGCGGCCGGGCCCGCGCGTGCTCCTCTGCGGTGACGACCTCTACCGCTCCTTCCCGAATCTCTCGCCCCTCCGCGGCGTCCGCCTGCGCCCGCCCGAGGCCTGGATCGCGAGCCTCGACCGGATGATCGCCCTCGGGCCCGAGCATCTGGTGCCGGGACACATGCAGCCGGTCCACGGCACGGCCGAGGTGACGGCGCTGCTCACCATCTACCGCGACGCGATCCGGTTCGTGCTGGAGGCGACAGTGGACGGCATCCGCAAGGGGCTAACGCCCGACGAGCTGGTGCAGCAGGTGCGCCTTCCCGAGGAGATGGCGCGCCAACCCTATCTGCGGGAATATTACGGCTGCGTCGCCTGGACGGTGCGCGGCATCTATGCCGACCGGGTCGGCTGGTTCGACGGCAACCCCGCGACCATGTTCCCGCTCGCCGCCCGCGCCCGCGCCGAGCGGATGGAGAAGATGGTCGGCGGTCGGGACACGCTGCTGGCGCATGCGACCGAGGTGCTGGCGCAGGATGATGCCCAGTGGGCGGCGGAGCTCGCCGATCTTCTTCTGGCGCTCGATCCCGCCTGCGACCAAGCGCTTTGCCTCAAGGCCGACGCGCTGGTGCTCCTGGCCGAGCGGCAGATCAACGCCCCCGCCCGCAACTACTATCTGACCGTGGCGGCAACTCTACGTAGACGAGCGGGCACGGAGAAACCTGCCTCCTGCTGAACGAACTTGTGTCGCTTCGGCACTTAGAGCCCTTAGCAGACCCTCACGGTATAGCGAGAAGAGCCGGGGCGTCTGCCCTGTCGCCCCGAGACGTAGGTGCCGAGATCACCAGGAAGATGACGTCCGAAGCGCTGTCGTTCCGGGCCTGATGAGGGGATTCCGCAGGGATCTCGATGCCGGCGCGCGCGGGCACGACATGGGTCGTCCCGTTCAGCTCCATCGTCAGGTCGCCGGAGAGCACGTAGAAGAACTGCCTCGCCTTCTGATGATAATGACGAACCTCTTTCGTGTTCGCAGGCATCCGCTCTTCAATAATGAGAAGGTCGCTCCCTGAAGCCAGAACCCAGCCGTCGCAATTACCACCCCATATGTAATGTTCTGCTGTTTGTGTGCTGATCATCGGCGGACCTTCGGAGTAACTATGGTCGTCCCCTATGGGCTTTGCACATGCTGATGCAACGGCATTCTGCCACACAATGCCGGATAGAAAGGTCAGCTTAGTCATCCCAACGCGGCCAAGCGCAACTGGAGCACCGAACCAAGAGGCGTTATACGAGAGTGACTTTTTCCGTCGAAAGGAAGTGTCGCCGGTAGGCCGCAGGTGGTAGGCCAGCCCGGGTGCGAAAGTGGTGACGCAACGCATGGGCAGAGCCAAACCCGACGGCCTCTGCAACCGCCTCGATGCCCAGACGGCCCCCACATAGCAAGGCCTTGGCGGCTTCCACACGTTCCGCAGTCAGCCAGTCTCCGGGTGTCATGCCGGTCGCGTCCCGGAAGCGGCGGAGGAAGGTGCGAGGACTCATCCCGCATTCCGCCGCCATGCGATCGATCCGCCAGTCTTGGTCCAGCATTTTGCGAATCCGGTCGAGGAGGGGTGCGATCTGACCGCCTTTGTGCACGGGCACAGGCCGTTCGAGAAATTGAGCCTGCCCGCCCGTCCGATGAGCCGGGACGACAAGGCGGCGGGCGACCGAGTTGGCGGCCTCGGCTCCGAAATCCTGTTTCACGATTTCGATCAGCAGGTCGATCCCGGCTGCGCTTCCGGCAGAGGTGAACACTTGACCGTGGCAGCGGTAGAGCGATGCGGCGTCCACCTCGATCATGGGAAATCGGGCGCGGAGCACATCGGCATAGCGCCAGTGGGTAGCGGCCACCGCTCCGTCCAGAAGCCCGGTCGCCGCCAGAACAAAGGCGCCCGAGCAGATCGACACCAAACGCGCACCGCGGGCATGTGCCGCACGAAGTCGATCCGACAGCGCTTCGGGCACGTCAACCTCCGCACCCTTCCACCCCGGCACCACGATGATATCGGCCTCGTCCAGCAGATCCGGCCCCCGGTCGGGCGTCAGGGTGAAACCGCCATGTGCGCGCAATGGTCCGGGCTCGATCGCGCTACTGGCAAAGCGATACCAACCCGGCCCCATCTCGGGCCGGTCCAGCCCGAACACCTCGGCCACGATCCCGAATTCGAACGTGCAGAGGCCATCGTAAAGTAGGGCTGTGACCAGAGGTCCCGTCGTCTTCGGGCGCGGAGACAGGTTTGGCGTGATGTTTACGGAGACTGTCATTTCCGCCAATTGCCACAAAAGCCGCCGCCGGGCCATACCGTCACGACATTCGAGAAAGGCTATGTCCATGACCTCCGCCGTTACCGCGATCCCCGCTGCCCCGAGCGATGCCGCACGAGAGCATTTCGCCGTCGAGTTCACGTTCGAGACGGATTGCTGGGACGTTCATCACGCCCTGTCAAAAGAACCGGACTTCATCCTGCTGGATGTTCGCAGCCCCTCCCTCTATGCCGCAGGGCACATTCCCGGCGCGGTGCTTCTGCCGCATGGCAAGATCACCCGCTCGAAGATGAGCGCGTGGCCCGATGACACCTTGTTCGTGACCTATTGCGCGGGACCTCACTGCAACGGGGCGGCGCGCGGTGCGCTGCGGCTGGCCGAACTGGGACGTCCTGTGAAGATCATGGCAGGCGGTATAACCGGATGGCTTGATGAAGGCTTCGAGTTGGCGACGGACGAATGATCATCCGGCAGGCGGCACCGGACGACGGTGCTCAACTCCTGCCGATGATCGGTGATCACGCCGCCTTCGAGCATGGTGTGGCGACGTTGTCAGCATGGGCTTTGAAGCAGGTGCTGCAGAACCCTGATCCCCCGGTTTATCTGTTCGTGGCAGAGAGCGAGAAGTTGGTCGGCTATGCCGCGCTGACATTCGATTACGCGATCTGGCATGGAGCCCGGACGGGGCATCTGGATTGCCTATTCGTGACCGCGTCACACCGGGGGCTGGGGATCGGCAGCCGTCTACTGCAACTCGTCATGCGGGCCGCACGGGATGCGGGGGCCACCTGGCTGGAATGGCAAACGCCACGATGGAACATCGACGCGGCGGAGTTCTACCTGCGAAACGGTGCAGATCGATTGGACAAGGAGCGGTTTCGCTTGTCGCTGTGAAGGTCCCGTTTGTTCCATCCCATGCCATTTCTGCGGGTCACAGGCCCGCCACGGGCGCGGGGTCCGCTTATGAGAGATTGTGTTAAAAACACCTGTTGATCGCGGGGTTTGGCCCTGATTGTCAATCGGCGCGCAAAACTGACCCCTTATCGGCGCCCAATATTGACCCCCCTGATGCGGTTTGCGCGGGGCCTGA
>NZ_JAQMHV010000028.1 GCF_028307215.1 Falsirhodobacter sp. 20TX0035
CAGACCCGGTCGCCCAGCTTGCCCTTCACCGTCCCCGCAACGTCCTGCACCGTGCCCCGCGCCTGCTGGCCTTGGCCCTCGGCTTCAAGGTTGCGGTTGTCGGTCGCCTTGCCGACGCTTTCCTTCACGCTGCCGGCGGCTTTGTTGGCGGCGGCCTTGGCCTTGTCGGTGAACTCGCCCATCGAAAAATCCTTTCACGTTTGTGACGTTCTGATGATCCAATGCACCTGGGAGGGCCTTCGTTCCGTCGGACGCGGGCCGCTCACGCGGACGTGCGATCAGGAGACCTTCGTCCAAAGGCTGCGGCGCCGACCGTGGGTTCGGCGCAGCCGGGTCACGAAAGACAGGTGGTCGGGGGCGTCGCCATAGTCGGCGATAGGGGCGTCCGTTGCGGCGCAGGCCAGAAGCTGGTCGGCGGCGCGGCGGATGTCCTCGGGGCGGCCGCGCCGCAGGGAGGCCAGGATCACCGTCCGTCGCAACAGGACGCTGGCCAAGGGGTGGCCGGAGTCGAGTGTGTCGGCGGCGCGGATCAGGGGGCCGGGATCGTCGCCATTCAGCGCGTCGGGCCGCGCCAGAACAAGGGCGGCCGCCATCGCCGGATCCCGCCAGTCGAGGAAGAACTGAAGTGCTGCGTTGCGGTCGGCGTGGTCGCGGGCGAGGGCGCGGGCCTCGTCCTCGGCCTCGATGTCATCGAAATCCGGCAGAAGGCGCAGGTAGCGGCGCAGGATGTCCGCGTCGGGGCGGGCGCGAAAGCTTTGCCAAAGGAACGCCTTCAGATCCTCCGTCCGGTTCAGGGCTTCGAGGCAGGCGACGTGGATCGGAACCAGTGCCGGGTCCGCGGGCGCGTTCTGCAGGATCGCCAGCGCCTCCAGGGCGCGGTGGGCGGCAAGGAGGCGGGTCGCCACTTCCGCCGCGATCGCGGGGGTTGTCAGCTGTTTCGCGGAAAGGTTCGCGACAAAGGCGTCCACGTTGCCCTGCGCGTCGGCGATGTCGCGCCGGATGGCGGCCAGCTGGTGGTGGCGGGCGGTGCCCGTGCGGGCGGGGGCGGTGGCGGCCAAGCCGTCCAGATGCGCCAGCCCCTGCGGGCCCAAGGCGGGGGCCAGCGCGCGGACGCCCCCGGCGAAGAGGCCGCGCGCGTCGTGTTCCAGCGCGCCGAACAGCGTTTCGGCCAGCGTCGGGGGCGGCAGGGTCAGGTGGGGCGCAAGGCGGGACAGGGCGGTCATCGCCTCGCCCCACACCTCGGCCAGAAGGCCCGCGCGGTCGTCGGTGCGGTCCAGAACGCCGGGGCCCAGATGCAGCAGTTCCCACAGAAGATCGAAGGCCAGCGCGGGGTCGACGGGGGCGAGGCCTTCGATCAGGGCGATCAGGCTGCGGATCTCTTTCGCGAAGGTGCGGTGGGTCTTGCGCGACAGGTAGCCCTTCGCCTGCCGGAGGGAGGCGTAGCGCTTGCGGATGTCGCGGGCCACGTCCTCGGGGCCCTGATGGGCGCTCAGCTCCAGCCGCAGGCGGCGTTGCAGGTCGGCGCGGCCCTTTGTCACCTCCATCAGCAGGTCGGCCAAGCGGTCGGGTCCCAGCACCAGCAGGTTCTTCTTGTTGAGCGCCTTGGCCGCCACCGTCTTCCCCTATCGCAGCCGCGCGACCCGCAGCAGCCCCGTCACGCCGCGCCAGATCAGCGCCATCACAAGGATGCGGAACAGGAAGCCGAGGATGGTGCCGATCTTCATGCCGAACAGGGTGCAGACCATCAGGATCGCCAGCAGGCCAAGGGCGATCTGTTCGGCCATTGAATGGGTCTGCGCGAAGTCGGGGCCCAGCACGAGGACACCGGCGGTGGCCCCGATCACACCCGTGATGATCAGCAAGCGAGACATGGCCCCTCCGTTCCGTGCCGTTTCGGCCGTTTTACAGGGAAAGTGGGGGGATGGCGACGGGTCTTGGACGGTGGTTCGCGTCTTAAGCTTTTGGAAACCGTGAATTCGTATTACGCAGTTCTCAGCCCGGCATGGTTCGGGGATAAGGGGATAAAGGGAAGGAACGGCACCATGGCGGCACTTGTGACGGGCGCGGGCCGGCGGATCGGGCGGGCGATGGCCCTGCATCTGGCGCAGCGGGGCTGCGACGTGGCCGTGCACTATTCCAGTTCGGCCGACGCGGCGCGGGAGGTCGTGGACCAGATCCGCGCCATGGGACGGCGGGCCGAGGCGGTGCAGGCCGACCTTCTGGACGAGGAGGCCACGCAGGGCCTGATCGGCCGGGCGGCGGGGGCGGTGGGGCCGTTGACGGTGCTGCTCAACAACGCCTCCATCTTCGAGGAGGACAGTCTGGCCACCGCGACTCGTGACAGCTGGGACCGGCACATGATGTCCAACCTGCGCGCGCCCTTCGTGCTGATCCAGCGCTTTGCCGAACAGGTGCCCGCGCCCGACAGCGACGGGGAGCCGCTGGCCCGGGGGCTGGTCGTGAACATGATCGACCAGCGGGTGCACAAGCTGACGCCGCAGTTCATGTCCTATACGCTGGCGAAGTCCGCGCTCTGGACGTTGACGCGGACGGCGGCGCAGGCGCTGGCCCCGCATGTCCGGGTGAACGCCATCGGCCCGGGGCCGACCTTGGCCGGGGCGCGCCAGTCGGCGGAGGATTTCAACCGGCAGCGCGCGGCGACCGTTCTGGGCCGGGGCGCCTCGCCTCAAGACATCGCGGCGGCGCTGGATTATCTTCTGGGTGCGCGGGCGGTGACGGGGCAGCTGATCTGCCCGGACGGAGGTCAGCACCTGGCCTGGGAAACGCCCGACGTGGTGGGCGTGGAGTAGGCGCCGCCGGTTGGGGGGGGGGTGCGGGGTTGGCGTTGGCCTGTGCAGTGTAGAGCCGGTGCCGGCGACCGGGGGTCACGGGTTTGGAGGTCGGCCTATCCGGTGTAGGGGCCGATGGTGCCGATCGGGGTCGCGGTGTGGCGTCGGCCGGTCCAGTGTGGGGCCGACGCTGCCGTTGGGCGATTCCGCCGTGCTCGCCTCGCCCTATCCGGCGTAGGGCCGGATCGACCCGTCGTCGCGCAGGAACAGCACGCACGGCCCCGAGGAGGCGCGCGGATCGTAGGCGAAGCCCTTGCGGTCCATGGCGGCGAAGATCTCGCGCACGCCGGTCAGGCCATAAAGGTGATCGTGCAGTTCCAGGAACACGCGGTCCACGCCGTCCAGCGTTGCGGCGCCTAGTATCTCGCGCTCAGCCCCCTCCACGTCCATGACGAGAACGTTGATCCCGCGTTCGGCAAGCGCCGCGTCGATGTTGGCGGACTGCACCTCGATCGTCGCCTCGTAGGGGCCTTGCGCTGCGATCATGGAGGACATCCAGAAGTCGCGGCGCATGTAGAAGACATGCGTGGTCGGATCCCCGGCCGAGAGCAGGCCATGGGCGAAGGTGACGTTGGTCGCGTCGTTCGCCTCGGCCACGCGGCGGGCCATGGCGACGGTGTCGGGGTTGGCGTCGAAGGACCAGATCCGTACGTCCGGGGTCTGGGCCAGAACCGTCGTGATGATCCCGAGGCCGGAGCCGAGTTCCAGCACCCGGTCACCCGCCCGCAGCAGGGTCCGCGCCAGCCGCGCCTCCTTCGCCTCATACTCTCCGCTGCGCAGGGCCTGCCAGATGATCGGCGACACCTCCCCTTCGGCGATGGGCACGTTCAGGCCGTGGATCGTCAGCGGGCCTTGGGGGGGCAGGGTCATGAGGTCGTCTCCGGTTCAGGGGTGCCACCCGCGCGCAGGTGGCCAAGTTGTGTTTTGCACACCGGGCGGCCGAACAGGAACCCCTGCGCGAGATCGCATCCAAGGCGGCGGACGGCGTCGTGCTGGTCTTCCGTTTCCACCCCCTCGATGATCACCTTCTTGCCCAGAAGATGGCCGAGGTCGTTCACGAGCCGGACCAGCGCTTCCGCCTCCCGGTCCCAGACGATGTCGCGGACAAAGCCCTTGTCCAGCTTGATCGTGTCGAAAGGAATGTCGCGCAGAACGGCGAGCGAGGAATAGCCGGTGCCGAAATCGTCCATCGCCACCGTGACGCCGAACAGCCGCAGATTGTTGAGGGCAAGGAACACCTCCTCGCGGTTGTTCAGCAGGACGGATTCCGTGATCTCCAGCTCCAGCCGGGTGGGATCGAGGCCGGTGGCCTGCAGGATGTCCTGCACGACGTTCAGCATGTCGGGCGATTGCAGTTGCAGCGAGGACAGGTTCACCGCGATCTTCAGCGGCTGGCGCCAGGTCGCGGCCTCGGCGCAGGCTTCGGTCAGGATCAGGCGGCCGAGTTCGCGGATCAGGCCGATCTCCTCGGCGATGGGGATGAAGACGTCGGGCGGAATGTCGCCGCGGGTGGGGTGGTTCCAGCGGGCCAGTGCCTCCAGCCCTGCCGCGCGGCCGGTGCGAAGATCCACCTGCACCTGATAGGCCACCTCGAACGCGCGCTGCGCGATGGCGTGGCGCAGGTCGTTTTCCAGCGCCTTGCGATCGTCGAACTCGCCCTGCATGTACTCCTCGAACAGGCAGACGCGGTCCTCCTTCGACGCCTTGGCGCGGTAAAGGGCGATGTCGGCCCGCTTGAACAGCAGCTGCGCGTCTGCATCGCGCGGCGTCATGACGTTGGCCACGCCGATGGAGCATCCGATCTCCACCCGCCGGTCGGAGAGCTGGTAGGGGGCGGCGATGTCGACGGCGAGGTTGCGGGCGTATTCCAAGCTCTGTTCGGCTGTGCGGTCGAACAGCAGGCAGGCGAATTCATCCCCGCCCAGACGGCAGAACATGTGCGGCTTCACGCTGAAGCGCCGCATGCGGTCGCTGACCTGATGCAGCAGCATGTCCCCGAAATCATGTCCCATCATGTCGTTGATCATCTTGAAGTCATCAAGATCAAGAAGCAGCAGGCTGATGGACAGGTCGCGTTCCGAAAACACCTTGAGGGCCGTTTCCAGCTCGTTCCAGAACAGGGTGCGGTTCGGCAGGGCCGTCAGCGCGTCGTGATGCGCGGCGTATTCAAGGCTGCGGTTCTTGTCCCGCAACTCGTTTCCGGCCGCGTTCAGGCTTTCGTTCAGGTCGCGGCCCTGCTTTTGCGCAAGATGCAGCAGGCGGTTGCGGTTCAGCAGAAGCACCAGCAGCCCGCACCAGCACAGGATCAGCACCCCCACGACCAGGCCGTAGATCAGGTGCAGGCGTTCCAGCGCCTTCAGGTTCTCCTCCACCAGGGTCCAGCTGCGCTGCACGCTTTGCGAGGACAGGTTGGTAAGCGGCGCGGTCTGCGCGTGCATCCGGTTCAGGATCTCGCGGATCTGCGGGGGGTCCAGATCCTCAAGCGAACGGTCGAGGTCGTTGAGAAGGGCCACGAACGCCGCCACCGTCTGCTGGCGCGCGGGCGTCTGGTCGAGGAAGGTCTTCAGAGAGCCTTCGCGCAGCGAGGTCATGCGGCTGATGACGATGTCCAGCCGCAGGCGGACGTCGTCCATGGAAATGCCGGGCGCGGACAGGCTGTAGAGGGCAAGCGTCTCCTCCAGCCGCAGAAACTCCTGCGCCGTCTGGCTGATCGCCCAGGAATCGTTGTGATGAGCCACCCGGCGGACCACCGACTGGCGTTCCCCGACCGTGCTGGACAGGTAGATCGTGGCCGCGATGAACACGGCGATGAGGACACTGAGGACGCGCGTCACGATGTTCTACCGGATGATGAGGCGCGTCACTTGCCAGGCCGAGCGTGAGTAGTAGGTCTGCGTCTCGAACCTCGGTGCGCTGTCATAGGGGTAGATGACGAAAAGGGGGCCCTTGTCCCGCACGGTCATGGTGTCGCCGTTCATCTTCATGGCGAGGATGACGCCCGTGTCCTTTGCGTCCGACAGGGGGATATCGGTTTCGTAGTCGTTCAGCGCGACGGCCTTGATCGTCCGGCCCTTGGCGCCCACGCGGTCCAGCACAGCCGCCAGCGGCGGACCTGCGAAGGTCTTGACGCCGTCGAACCACGGGGTGCCGGTGGTCACCTCCGCCATTCCAAGCCCTTCCAGCATCTCGCGGTCGAACTGCGCCGTGTCGTCCACGTTGGTGTGCGCGATGGCGCCCGTGATCGTCAGGATCACCTCGCCCTGTGGGGGCGGAAAGTCCTGTGCGCCGGCGGTGAGGGGGCTGCCCATGCACCAGAGGATGGCCGCGAGGAGGGGAAGCGATCGAAAGGCGGGCATGGGTTTCCTCACTCCTGACTGGGGGGCCTTGGGAACGATCCTACGCGGATCCTTGGTCCGGCCAATGCCTTATTCCTGTCATGTAGAGGTTTCGCGGCCATTAACCCGCATGAATGTCCCGACCCTTTCATCCAACGTGGAAGAGTGTTGCGAAGAGTTTCGGGTCGAGGCTGTTCTGGGCGAAGGTGGGGCCTTC
>NZ_JAQMHV010000029.1:2500-5704 GCF_028307215.1 Falsirhodobacter sp. 20TX0035
AAAAGGGCGTTTGGTGGATGCCTAGGCAGTAAGAGGCGATGAAGGACGTGATACCCTGCGTTAAGCCATGGGGAGCCGGGAATAGGCTTTGATCCATGGATCTCCGAATGGGGAAACCCACCTGATTGTTCGTTGTTGTTGCCTTCGGGCAGTCAACAGCGGGCAAAACCAGGTACTTTAATCCTGAATACATAGGGGTTTTAGAGCGAACCCGGGGAACTGAAACATCTAAGTACCCGGAGGAAAGGACATCAATAGAGACTCCGTTAGTAGTGGCGAGCGAACGCGGACCAGCCGAGCCTTGAGGATGACTGGAATGCGCTGGAAAGCGCAGCGACACAGGGTGACAGCCCCGTACAGGAAGTCTGATGGGACGTATTAAGTAGGGCGGGACACGTGAAATCCTGTCTGAAGATCGGGGGACCACCCCCGAAGGCTAAGTACTCCTTACTGACCGATAGCGAACCAGTACCGTGAGGGAAAGGTGAAAAGCACCCCGACGAGGGGAGTGAAACAGTACCTGAAACCGGACGCCTACAAGCAGTCGGAGGGGCATCAGCCCTGACGGCGTACCTTTTGTATAATGGGTCAACGACTTGGTCTAACGAGCAAGCTTAAGCCGCTAGGTGTAGGCGCAGCGAAAGCGAGTCTTAAAAGGGCGCATGAGTTCGTTGGATCAGACCCGAAACCAGGTGATCTAGCCATGAGCAGGATGAAGGTACGGTAACACGTACTGGAGGTCCGAACCAACACCCGTTGAAAAGGGTCTGGATGACTTGTGGCTAGGGGTGAAAGGCCAATCAAACCTGGAGATAGCTGGTTCTCCGCGAAAGCTATTTAGGTAGCGCCTCGGACGAATACCTGCGGGGGTAGAGCACTGCATGGATGATGGGGGCCCACAGCCTTACTGAGTCTAAGCAAACTCCGAATACCGCAGAGTACTATCCGGGAGACACACGGCGGGTGCTAACGTCCGTCGTGAAGAGGGAAACAACCCTGACCTGCAGCTAAGGCCCCTAATTCGTGGTTAAGTGGGAAAGCATGTGGGACGGCCAAAACAACCAGGAGGTTGGCTTAGAAGCAGCCATCCTTTAAAGATAGCGTAACAGCTCACTGGTCTAGATAAGCTGTCCTGCGGCGAAGATGTAACGGGGCTCAAACCACGAGCCGAAGCTCAGGATGCACAGCGATGTGCGTGGTAGCGGAGCGTTCTGTGATATAGAACGCTGTCTGTTCTGACCTCGGTCAGCGCAGACAATGTTCTTTCTGTGAAGCCGGGCTGTAAGGCATCCGGTGGAGAGATCAGAAGCGAGAATGTTGACATGAGTAGCGACAAACAGGGTGAGAGACCCTGTCGCCGAAAGTCCAAGGGTTCCTGCTTAAAGCTAATCTGAGCAGGGTAAGCCGGCCCCTAAGGCGAGGCCGAAAGGCGTAGTCGATGGGAACCAGGTTAATATTCCTGGGCCAGGAGGAAGTGACGGATCTCGAAGGTTGTCAGGTCTTATCGGATTGATCTGGCCGCTCAGAGGTTCCTGGAAATAGCCCTCCATGAGACCGTACCCTAAACCGACACAGGTGGACTGGTAGAGAATACCAAGGCGCTTGAGAGAACCACATCAAAGGAACTCGGCAAAATACCTCCGTAAGTTCGCGAGAAGGAGGCCCCACGTGCACGCAAGTGTGTGTGGGGGGCACAAACCAGGGGGTGGCGACTGTTTACTTAAAACATAGGGCTGTGCGAAGCCGCAAGGCGACGTATACAGTCTGACGCCTGCCCGGTGCTGGAAGGTTAAAAGGAGGGGTGCAAGCTCTGAATTGAAGCCCCAGTAAACGGCGGCCGTAACTATAACGGTCCTAAGGTAGCGAAATTCCTTGTCGGGTAAGTTCCGACCTGCACGAATGGCGTAACGATCTCCCCGCTGTCTCTGATGTGGACTCAGCGAAATTGAACTGTGTGTCAAGATGCACACTTCCCGCGGTTAGACGGAAAGACCCCATGAACCTTTACTATAGCTTCGCACTGGCATCAGGATTGTGATGTGCAGGATAGGTGGTAGGCATCGAAGCGGGGACGCCAGTTCCCGTGGAGCCATCCTTGAGATACCACCCTTCGCACTCTTGATGTCTAACCGCGGTCCGTCATCCGGATCCGGGACCCTGCGTGGTGGGTAGTTTGACTGGGGCGGTCGCCTCCCAAATCGTAACGGAGGCGCGCGAAGGTTGGCTCAGACCGGTCGGAAATCGGTCGTTGAGTGCAATGGCAGAAGCCAGCCTGACTGCAAGACTGACACGTCGAGCAGAGACGAAAGTCGGCCATAGTGATCCGGTGGTCCCAAGTGGGAGGGCCATCGCTCAACGGATAAAAGGTACTCTGGGGATAACAGGCTGATGATGCCCAAGAGTCCATATCGACGGCATCGTTTGGCACCTCGATGTCGGCTCATCTCATCCTGGGGCTGGAGCAGGTCCCAAGGGTATGGCTGTTCGCCATTTAAAGAGGTACGTGAGCTGGGTTTAGAACGTCGTGAGACAGTTCGGTCCCTATCTGCCGTGGGTGTAGGAGACTTGAGAAGAGTTGCCCCTAGTACGAGAGGACCGGGGTGAACGAACCACTGGTGGACCAGTTGTCGTGCCAACGGCAGTGCTGGGTAGCTATGTTCGGACAGGATAACCGCTGAAGGCATCTAAGCGGGAAGCCCCCTTCAAAACAAGGTCTCCCTTGAGGGCCGTGGAAGACCACCACGTCGATAGGCCGGAGATGTAAGCGCGGTAACGCGTTCAGTTGACCGGTACTAATTGCCCGATAGGCTTGATTTGATCCAGAAACAGCAGGATCAAAAGCAAACACCGACTTGAACAAGCGACACTCAACGTGTCCCTGATGTTGTGAAACCTCCCTGACCTCGGTCAGGGACAGGGTTCTTCTCCGGTTTGGTGGTCATAGCACGAGCAAAACACCCGATCCCATCCCGAACTCGGCCGTTAAGTGCCGTCGCGCCAATGGTACTGCGTCTCAAGACGTGGGAGAGTAGGTCACCGCCAAACCTGAAAAGAACCCCAACTCTCCGAACAAAACCCTCCCAGGATAAAAATACCAGCGCAGCAAACCAACGCTCGCGCAACCGTCGCGGGATGGAGCAGCCCGGTAGCTCGTCAGGCTCATAACCTGAAGGTCGCAGGTTCAAATCCTGCTCCCGCAACCAA
>NZ_JAQMHV010000002.1 GCF_028307215.1 Falsirhodobacter sp. 20TX0035
GATCTGGCCCGTGCCCGCCACGTTGCCGGGCAGGTTGCGCCAGCCAGTGGCCCCGCTCAGGTCCAGGATGTCGGCGCTGCCGGGAACCGTGTCCTGATCGCCGCCCGCAACAGTGATCACAGCGTCCGGGGTGTTCGGATCGTTGGACGGGTTGTCCAGCAAGTTGTCCAGAACGAAGGTGTCGTTGCCGGCCCCCGCCGTGGCCACGTCGCCGCGCCCGAAGACGAGGCGGTTGTTGCCCAGGCCGCCGGTCAGCGTGTCGCTGCCCGCCCCGCCGATCAGGGTGTCGTCGCCGTCGCCGCCGTTCAGGCTGTCATTGCCGTCCCCGCCCAGAAGCGAGTCCGCGCCCGCGCCGCCCAGAAGCGTGTCGGCCCCCGCGCCGCCGGCCAGCGTATCGTTGCCCGCGCCGCCGTCGATCACGTTGGCGTTCGCGTCCCCCGTGAGGGTGTCGTTGCCGGCCGAACCCGCCAGGTTCTCGAACCCGGTGATCACGTCGCCCGCGGCGTCGCCGCCCGACACGGCGCCCGTGCCCAGGTTCACGTTCACGCCCGTGGCCGACCCGGCATAGGACAGCGTGTCCGTGCCCGCCCCGCCCGCCAGCGTGTCCGCACCCGCGCCGCCGATCACCGTGTCGTCGCCCGCGCCCGCGTCCACGCTGTCGTTGCCCGCGCCCGCGTCGATCACGTCGGCCCCGTCGCCGGCCACGATCGTGTTGGCGCCCGCATCCCCCGTCAGCGCGTCGTTGAAGGCCGAACCCGTCAGGTTCTCGAAGTTGCTGACCACGTCGCCCTGCGCGTCGCCGCCCGTGCCCACGCCCGTGGTCAGGTTCACCGACACACCCGCGGTCGATGCGGCATAGGACAGCGTGTCCACATCCGCCCCGCCGTTCAGCGTGTCCGCCCCCGCGCCGCCCACAACCGTGTCGTTGCCCGCGCCCGCGTCCACGTTGTCGTTGCCGGCCCCGGCGTCGATCACGTCCGCGCCCGCGCCGCCCGCGATCGTGTTGGCGTTGGCATCCCCCGTCAGCGTGTCGGCAAAGGCCGAACCCGTCAGGTTCTCGAAGTTGGCGATCACGTCGCCCGCCGCGTCCCCGCCCGAGGCCGCGCCCGTGGCCAGGTCCACCGCCACGCCCGCCGTCGATCCGGAATAGGACAGCGTGTCCACATCCGCGCCGCCGTTCAGCGTGTCCGCCCCCGCGCCGCCGATGACAGTGTCGTTGCCCGCGCCGGCGGTGACGTTGTCATTGCCCGCGCCCGCGTCGATCAGGTCGGCCCCGTTGCCCGCCGCGATCACGTTGGCGTTGGCATCCCCCGTCAGCGTGTCGTTGCCCGCCGAACCGGTCACGTTCTCGAAGTTGCTGATCACGTCGCCTTCGGCGTCACCGCCCGAAGCCGAGCTCGTTGCCAGGTTCACCGCCACGCCCACCGTCGAACCGGCATAGGACAGCGTGTCCGTGTCCGCCCCGCCGTCCAGCGTATCCGCCCCCGCACCGCCCACAACCGTGTCGTTGCCCGCACCGCCTGAAAGGGAGTCGTTGCCCGCACCGCCGTCCAGCACGTCGTTGCCCGCATTGCCCGTCAGCGTGTTGGCGTTGGCGTCCCCCGTCAGCGTGTCGTCAAACGCCGAGCCGTTCACGTTCTCGAACCCGCTGATCACGTCGCCCTCAGCGTCGCCGCCAATGCCAGCGCCCGTGCCAAGGTTCACGTTCACACCGGCGGTGGACGCGGCATATCCCAGCGTGTCCGAGCCGTTGCCGCCGAACAGCACGTCCGCACCCGCTCCGCCGACAACCGTGTCATTGCCGTCGCCACCAGTCAGTGTGTCCGCGCCCGCACCGCCGAAGAGGACGTTCGCGTTTGCATCGCCGGTCAGCGAGTCGGCAAACGCCGAACCTGTGATGTTTTCGAAGCCGCCCAGGAAGTCTCCAGCTGCGTCGCCGCCACTGTTCACACCCGTTGCGAGGTTGACCGTTACACCGGTCGTCGAGTCGGAATAGCTGACCGTGTCGGTGCCCGCCCCGCCATACAGCGTATCGCCACCCGCACCGCCTTGGATCGTGTCGTTGCCGTCTTGGCCGAATACCACATCGTTGCCGGCACCAGCGTTGATCGTGTCATTGCCCGTATTGTTCGTAATGGGGGTGCTGTTCGCACCTTCCGCGCCGCCATAGATGATGTCGCCGCCGGCGGTGCCAGTCAGGTTGTTCGTGGCAGCGGTGTCATAGATAAAGTTGTTTATGCCCGAATATCCCGAAACGACAGGCAGCGCAGACAGCTGTGTGGCAAGCACCCCGCTGATGGCGTTCGGAACGAAATAGACCTGCCCCGAGGTGTCCAGAACAAAGCGCCCGCTCACGGGAAGAAGAAGGCCTGCCGTCGCAATCTGCCCTGTGCCGATCTGAGCGGCTTCCGTGAAGGTTGGGCTTGCAGTCAGGACGCCATTCAGGCCGGTCAGAATACCGACCGAGTCACCCGTGCGTACCGGAAGCAGTGAGACAACGTCGATGTTGGTCGTGCCACCGGTTAAAGCAGGAGAACTTTGCGTGAAGACTTGGTATCCGTTGCTGATACTATCACCAATCGCCATATATCCGTCCCTTTTTCCTGATGAAGCGCAGATGCGGCCCGCGCGATGCAACTGAAAGGAGGGTTATTCCAACCATGGGTTGTGTCAAAATGTCCCGAGGCAGAAGTTAACGAAAGGCTAAGAAAGTCCGCAGAAATCACCATCCTGTGACCAAAAAGCCGCAGCACTTCCTATGCTTTTGACTAAAAATTAATCTAATAAACCTGTCACGATCTGCTGCCCCTTGGGCAAAAGATGCATGCGCAGGCAGTTTGCCTGTTTCCACGTGAAGGATTCTGCCCGAATAGGGCATTCGGCGCGGCGGAACATTGCCCCCTCGGCGGGGGTTTCCCCTTCCCAAACAGACGGAGGATCACATGGACCGCGACAACGCTATCCGCACACGTGCCCATCAACTGTGGGAAGAAGAAGGCCAGCCCCATGGCCGGCACGAGGAGCATTGGAACCGCGCCAAGGAAGAACTCGACATCCCCGAGGAGGGGGGTGAAGTCGGCGGCATGCTCGGCGGCCAAAGCCGCGACGCCGCCCCCACTGCACTTTCCGGCAGCGTCGAAGGCAGCGCCGACAAGGAATCCGAGCCCGCCAAGCCCAAGCGCGGCAAGTCCTGACCCCACGCACAGGCACGGCCCGCCTTGCAAAGGCGGGCCGAAACGCGGCCGTGATCCGCGCGAAGGGAATGCCCTCCGCCCTCCGGCGATGAAAGGGGCGCTTGATCGGGCCTTCGGCGAAGCAACGGCGGTTCAGCAGGCCCGCCCCAAACCGACACCCCGCATGGCGCGGTTCCCCTGTTCCAACCGGCAAGGGTTGTGAAGGCGGTGAACTACGCCCGATGCGTCAGCCCAAAACCACCCGCTCCGGACGCAACGCCGGAAGCTCGATCTCGGGAAACACCACCGGATCGTCGGGCGCGTCCAGCCCCGCCCGCGCCCCGCGATACAAGCCCTCATAGCGGTCGATCATCCGGTCGCGCGTGAACATCGCCTCCACTCGCGCGCGCGGCACGCTGCGCGGGATCGCCAGCGCCGCGCGGATCGCTGCGTCGAACCCGGCCGGATCGTCCGGCGCGGCATAGCGCCCCGCTTCGCCCGCGATCTCGCGCACGGCGCCCATGTCCAGCGCGGCCACCGGCAGCCCGCAGGCCATCGCCTCCACCGCCGCAAGGCCGAAGGGTTCGTCCCAAAGCGGCGTGAACAACAGGACCGAGGCGCGCCCCATCTCCGCCGCCAGTTCGCGCGGCGCCAGATGCCCGCCATGCCGGATGCGACCGCCCAGATGGGGACGGATCTCCGCCTCCCAATACTCCGCATCCTCGATCACGCCAAACAGGGTCAGGGGCATCCCCAGCCGCAGCGCCGCCTGCACCGCCAGATGCGGCCCCTTGGTGCGCGCGATGCGCCCGGCCCAGACCGCACTGCCATCCCCCGCCGCCACGAAGGGCCATTGCGCAAGATCGATCCCGTTATGCGCCACATGCGCGGCCGCGGGCGGCCCCTCCGGCCACCAGCTCTCCAGCTGCCGGGCCGAGGTGACGGTGAACAGCGACCACGGTGCCGTGCTTTCCCGCACCGCCCGGTGGATCGCGTCAAAGGGCGGGATGTGCAGCGAACTGACCATCGGCACCCGGTGCTGCCGCGCCAGCCGCGGCGGATAGCGGTGAAGCGAGTTGTTGTGCACCACGTCGAACCCGCCCGCCAGCAGCGCCCGCGCCGCGTCCTCGAACGAGGCGTCGAGGTAGTCGTGCAGCACCCGCGTCTCCACATATTCGCTCCACGGATAGCGGCGGTCGTAATGCTCGGGCAGGACCGGATGGATGCGGAAGGCCGGATCGCTGTCGCCCGCGGCGAACAGCGTCACGTCGTGCCCCCGCGCCATCAGTCCCTGCACCAACCCCCAGGAATGCGCCTCCATCCCGCCCATGAACGGCTGCGCGATCGGATGCCGCACGTGCGAGACAACGGCGATCCGCATCATTCCGCCGCGATGGCCGGTTGCAGCAGCGCCTTCTGTCCGGCATCGTCGGCGGCCGCCTTTTCCTCCTTCAGTCGCCGGATGACGCTGGCGGTGTTGGCATAGGGCATGTGCGCGTGCTGGCGGGTATAGGCGATGTCGCCCTCCTCCGCCTCGCGCAGGATGCGGATGCGGGGGCCGGAATTGTCGATCAGCCCCATCAGCATGAAGGCGTAAAGCCAATGCTCCATGGTGCGGTAACCCCATTTGCGCGCGAACAGCTCCGAGTTGCGGACCACGCTGTGCAGATGGTGCACGGGGGGCATGTGATGCGGATGATACTGGTGATGCACCTTCGCGCCGGGGATCCAGCCGATCTTTTCGCCCGCCATCGACAGCGTCTTGCCGAAATCCGTATCCTCGCCGCCATACCCGGTGAAGCGTTCGTCGAACCCGCCGATGCGGTGGAAGATCGCGGCGGGCAGCGCAAAGTTCAGCGACCAGAAGCAGCGGTAGTCGGTGCAGATCTCCACCCCTTCGGCGGGCGGGCCCTGACGGTCGGAATGGCGCACAGCCATGGCGTCGAATCCGGCGCTGGTCCAGCCGGGGGTGACGGCGCCGCCGGGCAGATACATCACCTCGCCCATCATCAGCCCGTCGAAACCGGCGGACAGGTAATCCTCCACCAGCGTAGGGGTCGGGATGCAGTCCACGTCCAGAAAGATCAGCAGATCGCCCGTTGCGGCCTTCGCGGCCTCGTTCCGCGCGCGCGCCAGGGGCAGCTCCGCCCCCGTCACCGGGATCTGGCGCACGGGGAACGGCATGGCGGGCAGGTCTGCATAGGGCGCCTCCTGCATGTGGGCGATGATCAGTTCAACCGGCCGCACCGTCTGGCGGGACAGGCCGATCATCACGTTGCGCAGATGCGCGTCACGGCCCGAGGCGATGGTGAGAACGGAAACCGAAGGGAGTGTCATGGAAAGAACCTCAGGATACGGAAGACAAGGGAATGATGTTGGCGGGTTGCGCGGGCCACAGGCGGTCGATCAGCCCCTCCACCCAAGCGGCGGCCTGCGGGGCACCATCGGTTCCGGCCAGCGCGGCCTGACGGGCGGGATCGTGGCGCGCTTCCACCTCGGCCAGCGCCCGGTGCCAGGCGTGGGCGGACGACGGCAGATGCGGAAGGTGCAGCGCCACGCCCGCCGCGTCCAAGGCCTGCGCCTTGCGCACCTGTTCGTCGAAATAGCGCCATTCGGGCACGGCGATCCACGGTTTGCCCGCCGCCAGGATCTGCTGGCACGTCGTGTTCCCGGTGGAGGCGACGATCACGTCCGCCGCCGCGACGTGATCCGCCACGCCGTCCACCCAGCCTTCATGGGTCAGGTTCGACGGTTCGGTCGCGTGCCAGTCCCGTTCGACATGCCCCACGGTGATCCATTGCGCGTCGGGCGTGGCGCGCGCGCCCACGCCAAGGGGCGCCTGCGCGAAACCGTTCCCGCCTTGGCCCGACACGACCAGCACCACCCGGCGGTCCGCGTCCAGCCCCAGCCGCGCCCGCGCCGCCGCCCGGTCCACCCGCGGGCCGGCGGGGCAGCCAAGGCCGGGGGCGAAAAACATGCGCGCGCGCATCCCCGCGTCCCAGTCCGGCTGGGCCAGCGCCTCGTGGAAAGGTGCCAGCAACCCCGCCGCCCCGTCATAAGCGGCGCGGTGCCCGGGATCGCCCCGGTCGCCGTGCTGCACCACCTTCACGTGCGGCACGGAACAGATGCGCGCCAGCTGCGCCACCTCGGCCGACACGTCGCAGATCATCAGCGCGGGGGAGGTTTCGGCGAACCATCCCGCGATGCGCGCCATGGCCACGCGGATGCCGGGCCAGCCCAAGGGCGCGCAGTGCAGCGTCGCGGGCGTGGGCACCCAGTCCATCGTCGCAGGCTCCGTCCCCGCCGCCTCGAACAGGGACGGGATGCGGATCACCGTCACGCCGTCGCGCAGGGGGGGAAAGATGTCGTCGCGCGCGCAGAAGATCGTCACGGGCCGTCCGGCCGGAAGCGCGTTCACCAGCGCCGCGCAGCGTTCGGCATGGCCGCGCCCCTGATGGTGGACAAAATAGCCGATGGGCCTCATGCGATCCGCTCCAATCCTTCCAGCACGCCGCGGGCAAAGGGCTGGCCCACGCGCATCAGCCCGGCACGGGGCCGCAGGCCCGCCAGTTCCGCGCTGGCGTTCGCCACCACGATGGCCGCGCCGCAGCGGTCCAGCATGTCGAAATCGTTGCCGCTGTCGCCCGCCGCGATGCAGTCCGCCAGCCCCAGCCCGTAACGCGCCGCCACCGCCGCGATGGCCGCGGCCTTTCCGGCCGCGGGCGGCAGGATGTCGATCAGCCGGTCATGCGAATGCACGACCTGCGCCACAAGCCCCGCCCGATCCAGCGCCGCCAGCACACGCGCCGCCATCCCGGCATCGCCGAACAGGCTGATCTTGTGCCGCTTCTGGTCCACGTCGGCCTGCCAAGCCGGGTCCAGCCCCGCCACCACGCCCTGCACCGCCGCCCGGTCCCAGCTTGCGCCGATCCGCCGGTCATACGCCTCGCACAGACGCAGCCCCCGGTCGCCCCAAAGAAACACCTCCGTCCCGACCGAGGTGATGAAGGCCTCCGGCTCCGGCAGCTCCCACTGGCGCAAGACGGCGCGCGCTTCGGGCAGGGACCGCCCCGTTGCCACGACAAAGGACAGGTCCGCCCCTTCCGTCCAGCGCGCAAAGGCGCGGGCCCCCGGCGCGCAGCCCGTCAGCGTGTTGTCGATGTCGCAGGCCAGAAGGCGCGCCGCCCCCAACCGCACCGGCCGCGCCCCGCGCCGCAGGCCCGCATAGACCCGCACGCTGTCCACAGCATAGCGGTCCCAGTCATACCGACCGATCCCCGCCCTCCCGTTGGCCGAAGCCCGGTCCCATTCCCCCGCATCCCCGATCAGCGCCCGACAGGCCGCCGCAATGCCAGCCTCGTCCAAAGGCTCCACCAGCCGCCCGTTCCCCAGATCCCCCAGAATGGCCGAGGGGCCGCCATGCCGCGTCGCCACCACAGGCAATCCGGCCTGCGCCGCCTCCAGCAGCGTCAGGCCGAACGGCTCGAACAGCGCGGGGTTCACGAAGACCCCGCGCGTTCCCGCCGCCATCCGGTACAAGGCCGCCACGTCCCGCGTGTCATGGGCGGCGGGCAGGGCGAACCGCCCCTCCAGCCCTGCCCCGTCGGCGCGCAGCCCCGCCAGCACCGCCTGCGCGTCCGCATCCGCTGTCGCATGCTGCCCCGCCAGGATCACGAGGTTCGCCATCCCCCGCAGCGCCACATCGCCCGCATAGGCCCGCACCAAGGCGCCCAAATTCTTCTTCGCCACCGGCCGCGCGATCGCAAGGATCATCGGCCGGTCCGGATCGTCCAGCATCCCCGCCAGCAACCGCCGCGCCGCCCCCGCCTCTCGCGCCACGGCGCAGACGCCGGGCCCGATGCGGTGCGTCCGCCCGATCGCCCCCGCGTCATATGCCGGCACCTGACGCTCCGCCTCATCCCGGCTGGACACGACGATGGCGTCCGCCTGTGCGATGATGCGGCGCTCGGCCATCACGCGCCGCGTGTCCGCCGCCCCGCCCACCTTGTCCAGCGCCAGCGAATGCGGGGTATAGACAACCGGAATCCCAAACATCGCGCCCACTTCCAGCGCCACCTCGCCCGCATCGGCGAAATGCGCGTGCAGAAGGTCGGGGCGCGGCCCCTGCCGCAAACGCGCGGCCAGCGCGTCGCGCAGCGCCGGAACCTCGGCCCACAGCGCGCCCTTGGTCAGATAGCGGCCGTCGGCCGTCCGCAACCGCAGGATGCGCGCCTTTGGCCCCAGCGGTTCCTCCGCCCGCGCATAGTCCGGGCCGAAGCTGTCAAAGGCACGGGTGACCACGTCCACCTGCGTCACCCCGGGCTGCGCCGCCTGACGCGTGGCGGCCCCAAGGACATAGGCGATGTGCCCGCCGGTGTCCTCGGACAAGCCGTATTGAACCGGCGGCGCCTTCAGGCAGCCGCCGAGTGCTATGTGCATGATGTGCATGGTATTCCGTCTGTTCGCATCCCCTAATGCGCAGCATCATCATCCAGTTCCGACCCGCCCCGAAATCGCCGCCGGGGGTGGATAAATCGTGTCACCGCGCGATATGGTGGGGTCCCCCGCATGTTCGACACCAAGATCGGCACAACCAAAGGACACATGCATGACACCCCCCGCAGGCTCCTCCGCCGCGAACGATCCCCTGGGCATCGACGACATCACCGTCATCGATCCCGCGACCCTGAAGAAAAGCGTGACGGCGGCCGCCCTCGGCAACGCGATGGAGTGGTTCGACTTCGGCGTCTACGGCTTCGTCGCCTACGCCCTGGGTCAGGTCTTCTTCCCCTCGGCCTCCCCCGCCGTGCAGACGATCGCGGCCCTCGGCACCTTTTCGATCCCCTTCCTCGTCCGGCCCCTCGGCGGCGTGTTCTTCGGCATCATCGGTGACCGGTTGGGCCGGCAGAAGGTGCTGTCGCTGACCATCGTCATCATGGCCGTCAGCACGTTCTGCATCGGCCTGATCCCCTCCTACGCCACCATCGGCATCTGGGCGCCCGTCCTTCTCTTGCTGTGCAAGCTGGCGCAGGGCTTCTCGGTCGGCGGCGAATACACGGGGGCCGCGATCTTCGTGGCCGAATACGCGCCCGACCGGCGGCGCGGCTTTCTGGGAAGTTGGCTCGACTTCGGCTCCATCGTGGGCTTCGTCGCGGGCGCGGGCCTTGTGGTGCTGCTGCAATCCATGATGGGCGAACCCGCCTTCCTCGACTGGGGCTGGCGCGTGCCGTTCTTCGTTGCGGGCCCCCTCGGGCTTCTCGGCCTCTACCTGCGCCACGCGGTCGAAGAAACGCCCGCCTTCACCCAGCACCTGGAGAAGATGGAGCAGGGCGACAAGGGCGACGTGCAGGACCATCCCCGCGTGTCCATCCGCGAGATCGCGCACAAGTATCGCAAGGCGCTTCTGGTCTGCATGGGCATGGTGCTGGTCACCAACGTCACCTACTACATGCTGCTGACCTACATGCCGACCTACTTGTCCAGCAACCTCGGCTATTCGCAGCAGAACGGGGTCATGATCATCATCGCGGTGATGATCGGGATGCTGTTCGTCCAGCCCGTGGTCGGTTTCCTCAGCGACAAGATCGGCCGGCGGCCCTTCCTGATCGCGGGCAGCCTCGGCCTCGTGGTGCTGGCGGTGCCGTCCTTCGCCCTGATCGGCAGCGACAGCGCGCCGCGGATCTTCCTCGGCCTCCTGATCCTTGCCGTGATCCTGAACTGCTTCACGGGCGTCATGGCGTCCACCCTGCCGGCGCTGTTCCCCACCCGCATCCGCTACAGCGCGCTGGCCAGTTCGTTCAACGTGGCGATCATCGTGGCGGGCCTGACGCCCACCATCGCGGCCCTTCTGGTGGAACGCACCGACAACCTGATGGTGCCCGCCTTCTACCTGATGGTGGCGGCGGTGATCGGCCTGCTGACGGCGGTGTTCCTGCCCGAAACCGCCAACCGCCCCCTGCGCGGCGACACGCCGAACGCCTCCAGCGCGCAAGAAGCCGCCGTGCTGCTTCAGGAAACCTACGACCGCATCGAACAGCGGGTGGAGGATGTGGACGCCGACATCCTGAAGCTGGAGGCTGATCTGGAGGCCCTGCGCCAGAAGCGCGAACGCCTTGTCGGCCAGCACCCCGAACTGGAATGAACCGCCGGGGGACGGTCCGCCGCCCCCTACAGGTCCTTGACGGCCGAATCCGCCACGCCCCGCAGCCAGTAACCGGCCGCCGCCGTCCATTCGCGCGGCAGCCCGCGTTCCACCAGCCGGTCGCGCAGCGCGCGTGCCACTCCGGCCTCGGCCGCGATCCAGGCAAAGGTGCGGGGCGGCAGCGTCACCGCCTCCAGCGCCGCCATCATCGGCTCGGCGCGGTGCGACTCCGCCGCGTCCCGATGCACCCAGCGGATCGACAGGGCGGCCTTTGTCTCGAACACCTGCTCGTCCGCGGCTGAAGGCACAGCCACGATCGCCGTGATCGCGGTGCCCGCCGGCGCCTCCTCGATCCGGCGGCCGATGGCGGGCAACGCGGTTTCGTCCCCCACCAGAAGCCAGTGGTCGATCGGCCCGCCGATCACCTTGGAGCCACGCGGCCCGCCGATGGTCAGCGTGTCGCCCGCCACCGCCGTCCGCGCCCAGTCTGCGGCCGGCCCGCCCGGATGATCCACCACGTCCACCACCAGCCCTTCAGGTCCGAACCGCCGGGGGGTGTAATCGCGCATCGCCTCGCCCCCGTCCTTCGGAACGAACAGCTTGATGTGATCGTCGAACCCCGCGCTGTGGAACCCTTCCAGATCCGGCCCCGCCAGTGTCAGGCGGATCATGTGGGGGGTCAGACGCTCGGTCCGGGCGACGGTCAGGGTGCGGCGGCGGGTGTCGTGGCGGATGCGGTCGATCCGGGGCAGTTCTGTCATGGTCATGTCCTTCCTTGGGCGGCGCGCACGGGGGCCGGAGGGGGGACAAACCTGTGGTCGATGTTCCGCCCGCCAGCCGGCAGCTGTGGGCCCTGACGGTGCAGGGGGGGGCATGGCGCGCCGGCCCCCACGCTACCGCGCGCGACGGGCCTTGCCAAGACGGGGGCCGATCAATGCCCCGTGCGCTTGACCACGATCATCGCCGTCTTCACCAGCAGCCCGAAGTCCTGCCGCAGGCCAAGGTTGCGGAAATAGCGCGCGTCATACTGCACCCGCGCCACGAAGGTGGTGGCGTTGCGCCCTTCCACCTGCCACAGGCCGGTGATGCCCGGACGCATCCGGAAATACACCCGCCCGCCCGCCGCGCGGTACAGCGCCTCCTGATCCTTCAGGAAAGGGCGCGGGCCAACAAAGCTCATGTCGCCGGTCAGCACGTTGAAGATCTGCGGCAGTTCGTCCAGCGAGGTCGCGCGCAGCAGCCGCCCGAGGGGGGTGATGCGCGGATCGTCCATCAGCTTCTGGTTCACCAGCCATTCCTGCGCGCGCACCGGATCGCTGTCGCACATCCGCTGCAACGCGGCTTCGGCGTCCACGACCATGGTGCGCAGCTTCCAGCAGGGAAAGACCCGCGCCCCCAGCCCCACGCGCGGCTGGATGAAGAAGCCGGGCCCGCCGTCCAGCCGCACCAGCAGCCAAAGGCACAGGATCACCGGAAGGATCACGGGAAGAAGCAGAAGGCACAGGGCGACGTCCACCGCCCGCTTGCCCCCACCGCGATAAAGCCGAAGGCGGGCCCGGCCCGCACCGGCCCCAAGGCTCGCCTCCCGTCCGACGAACACGGGTTTCACACGCATGCCATTCACCAAAACAACAAGGGACCAGGGGGGAAGGAACAATAAGGAACGATCAACCTCGGCAGCATGCCGGATATGGTTAACACAACCCTAACGGGAGCGTCCGCTCAAGCAAAAGATCACGCTTTCGTGCACAATCCGCAAAATTTTATTCGAATTGCCTTTATTTGAGGCTCCATCCGCCACAGGGTGTTCCGTTTCCCGGACACGGCCAAAAGCGGCACCCTCAGCGACCGTGGTCGTGAACCCCCTGTCGACGGGGCTCTGCAGCCCGTCGGACCTTTCTCCGCAGACGAATCAGCACGATCACCGCCACGGCCGGCACGCCCGACACCAGAAGGGCCACCAGTGCGAACCAAAGCGATCCCGTCAGGAACCACACGAGCCCTGCGACCGCATAGGCCACAACCGCCGCCACAAAGACTATGCCCATTCCGCCCCCTTCTTCCGTCCAACCCGTGCATCATCGAACGGACCCGGCATGGACCACCTATACACGATTGGCGAGGAGAAAATTATACTTTTGGTCACGTTCCCATGACGGTGCGCTATTGCGCTTCCAGCGCGCCCATGTCCACGCCACCGCCCTGCGGCCGCGCCACGCCGCGCAGATCACCCCCCGGCGCCCCCGCCGCGCGCCCCATGTCGCGGAACGGGCCCACCGGCGTGTAATCCCCCGCCGCCGCATCGGCAAAGCCGACAAAGCGGGTGCGCCCGGTCACACGCAGGTTCCCCACCTCCGTCGCCTGCCCGACGAAATCGCCCGCCAGGTTGTTGAACACCGCCACGTCCCGGCTGGGCGGCCCGTTCTTCAGCGGGCTGACCATGATCCAGCCCCGCCCCGGCTCCGCCCCCTCGGGGGCCAGAACCGTGTTGTTCACGATCTCCCCCCCGATCCCGCCATAGAGGGAGATGCCGTGCCACGCCCCCACCACGATCAGGTTGTTGCGGATCACGAAATTCTCGAACACCCCGTCGAACAGGCCGATCCCCTGCAAGGACCCGCGCAGCGGATGATCCGGCGCCCCCGTCCATTCCAGGATCGTGTTCCCCTCGATCACCACATCGCGGATCGCCCCGCCCCCCCGCGGCGCCCAGGACTGGAACCCGTCATCGTGGTTGTCATCCAGACCGAACGCATCCTGCACCCGGTTCCCCCGGAACAGCCCGCCATCCCCCAGCCCCCGCATCCCGTCGCCGCCGAACCCCTCCACCCGGTTGTCCAGCACCCGGGCGTGAGTGCCCGAAACCGTGATCCCGAAATCCACCCCGCGCAGCCGGTTGCCCTCCACCGTCACGTGATCGCCCGCCACCGTTAGCCCATCCCGCCGCCAAGCCGCCCAGTCCCCTTCCGACCACGCCATGTAATCGGCGCCCCCCGGCCCGCCCATCAGGTCCATCCCTGCCAGCCGAAGGCGCGAACTGGTCTTGTCCACCCCCACCAGCGGCCCCGCCGCCCCCCCGGCCACCAAGGGCCAGACCGACCACCCCCGCAGATCCAGATCCGAACTTCCCGCGATCGAAAGCGATGTCGCATGCGCCCCCTCCGCCTCGATCACCACGGGGGCAGGGGGACGACGGTCGCGGATCTTCACCGCCCCATACTCCCCCGGCAGCACCACGATCCGGCCGCCTTCAGGCACGGCGTCCAGCGCAAGGTCCAGCGTGGCAAAGGGCGCCTCCCGCGTTCCCACCCCCGGCCCCGGTCCTTCCGCGACGAACACCTGCGCCCAACCCGCGCCCGCCCATCCCAGCAAAGCCAGCACCAAGGCGAGTCCCCGCATCACCCCACGAAATCCCGCAACCGCGCCAGCAGCGCCTGATGCGAAGGGCTGCGCCCGTCCCGCGCCGGCTCCAGATCCCCTTGCCGCAGCAGCGCGGCCAGATCCGGCACCTCCCACGCCACATAGATGCCGGGAAGTCCCTGCAACTGCCGCGCCGTAGCCGACTGGTGGTCGTTGCGATGCTCGCCCAGCCCGTGACGGCGCGGCAGCACCACCAGCGGCTTGCCGAAACGCCGCGCCGACAGCACCGTCCCGATCCCCGCATGGGCCACCACCACCCGCGCCGCCCGGAACAGGTCGGAAAACGCGTCCGGTGTCAGGCTCTCGCGCAGGTCCAGCCCCGGCCGTGCGGCTTCCCCCGGGCCGGCCTGCGCCACCACCGGCTCCCCCAGATCGGGGGCCAGCGCCGCCAGCGCGTCGATCAGGCGCGGAAAGGGCAGCTGCGTGCCCACGGTCGCAAAGATCACAGCACCGCCCCCGCATATTCGGCGCCCGCATCCCGGGCTACATGCTCCCACTGGCTCAGCCACAGATGGGCGACGCGCCGGGCCAAGCGGCCCGACATTGACATCTCCTCGGCATTGGCCACGCTGTCCACCCAGATGGTCCGCGCCCCGAACAGCCGCCCCAAGGCCAAGGCAATCACCCCCGGCAGCGCCCCGGTCGAAATCACCACGTCCGGCCGCCGCGCGATCATCCGGCGCAGAAGGGCCCATGTCGTGCGCAGCACCGCCAGCGGCGCGTTGCGGTTGCAATCGGGGATGATGGTCGCCGGCCGCGCGTCGAACGCCTCGGGCAGCCCCGGCAACGTCGTCGCGAAATGCAGCTCATGCGCCTCGAACGCACCGCGCAGCAGCATCAGCTGCTGCCAGTGCCCCCCGCCCGAGGCGACGGCCAGGATGCGCTTCGGCCCCGCCATCCTCAGGCCACCGGCGCCGCGGGCGCACGGCCCCGCGACGCAAAAATCGTCTTCCACCGCAGCGCCGGCTGTTCCACCAGATGCCAGGACAGCACGGCGCAGACCAGCGTGGGCGGCAGGGCGTAGATCACGTTCTCCATCGGCGTCTGCGGCCCGAACAGCCACACCACCAGCCCCTGCACTGGAAAGGCATAGATGTAGGTGCCGTAGGAATAATCCCCCACCCGGTTGTAGCCGCGGATCCACCCCCCCGGCACATAGGCCAGCCAGAAGGTCACATAGGCCAGCGTCACCAGAAACAGCGCCTCGCCTGCCAGATTGCCCCCCACCAGATAGGCCGCCGCCATCAGGCCAAGGGCCACCGGCAGGCTCAGCACGATCCGGGCGCGCCAGACATAAGCGGCCACCCCGATCCCGAAGGCCAACCCCAGTTCGGGCAGCGACCGGATCAGCCGCGGCAGGGGCAGCAGCCCCATCTCCTGCATCAGCCAGAAGGCCACGATTACCGCCAGGGCCAGCACCGCCCCCGCGGACGGACGCACCAGCCCCGCCAGCGCGGCCAGAAACACCCCGGCATAGCAAAACGCCTCATACCGCAGCGTCCAGATCGACCCTTCGACCGTGGGCCATGGAAGATCCTCGAACACCCCGGGCAGAGTATAGGACGGATGCAGCAGCAGGCTGTTGCGCAGCACGAACTCGTACACCTCCGGATGCGTCAGATACACGCCCGCCGGCAGCTCCGTGACCAGCAGCCCCAGCCCGAAGGCCACCACCAGCACGCTGACCACCAGCCCCGGCAGCAGGCGCAGCGCGCGCGACACCAGAAAGGTCCGCCCGTCGCCGCGCGTGGCGCTGGCCGCAATCAGAAAGCCCGACAGGATGAAGAACACCAGCACCGCGATGCCGCCCAGGGACATCCCCACCAGCGCCTCCAGCCGCTCCAGCGCTTCCAGCAACTCCAGCTCCCCCGGCGGGTCGCCCACCTCCGGGCCCAGCGTGATCGGAACGGCGTGCGAGACGAGGACCGCGGTCGCCGCGATCATCCTCAACAGGTTAAGGTTGTTGTCGCGCCCCGCGCTGACCGACCCCAAGGTCACCATTCAACCATCCTATCTGCCCATGAACAAAGGCTACGCGCGTCATCCCCACCCGGCAATCCGGCAATTCTACAATTCTCATAATATTTTTACAGCACAACCCAAGGTAGTTATTGACTCACCGTCGAACCCCGCCCCAACTCAACACGACCCCCTTGCAAAGGGCCCCCCGGTGGCAACCACGGACATCACGGACATCCCCGCCCCGGACCGGGCGGCGCAAGGATCCCGGGCGCGCACCGCCTGCCTCGTGGTGATGCTGATCTCCATGCTGCTGCCCGTGTCGCGCGAATTCGGTGGCCTGCGCCTGTCGCCCAGCCGGGCGCTGCTGCTGATCGGGGTGCTGCCGTGCATCGCGATGGTGCTGCGCCGCCGCGCCGGGCGCGTCACCGCGCTTGATGTCACAATGCTGGCGCTGGCGGGCTGGATGATCCTCTCGCTCGGCGTGGTCACGGGCGGCGCGCGCCTGCCCTTCGCCGCCATCACGGCGGTGGAGCTTGTGGGCGGCTACTTCGTCGCCCGCATCCTCGTGCAGTCGGAAGGCGACTACCGCCTCGTGTGGCGCTGCCTCGTGATCGCGATCCTGTGCCTTCTGCCCGCCACCATCATCGAAAACCGGACGGGGCAGCTCGTCATCCACGACCTCCTCGCCCCCTTGGGCGACACCTCCTACCGCCAGCAAAGCGCCTATGGCCGCATGGGCCTCGAACGCGTCTACGGCCCATTCGAACACCCCATCCTGTGGGGCATGTTTGGCGCGCTTTCCATCGCCAACGTCTTCATGCTGTCGAAATCGTGGTGGCGGCTCGCGCTCCTTCTGCCCTTCCTCGTCTATTCCAGCTTCTCCTCCATGTCCTCGGGCGCGATGATGGTGATGTCGCTTCAGGTGATGCTGCTGGCGTGGAACGTCGCCACCCGCGGGCGGTGGAAGCTGCTGCTCCTCCTCTTCGCGATCCTTTATGTCGTGATCGACCTGTCGTCGAACCGCACGCCCGTCACGCTCCTGATCGGGACGTTCACGTTCAACGCCTTTTCCAGCTATGTCCGCATCCTGATCTTCGACTACGGATGGGCCGCAGTGATGGACAACCCCCTTTTCGGCATCGGCTTCAACGACTGGCCGCGGCCCCCTTGGCTCACCAACTCGGTCGACAACTTCTGGCTGATGCAATGCATGCGCTACGGCCTTGTCGGCGGCGGGCTGACGCTGGGCCTGTTCCTGCTGCACCTGTGGCGGGTCGTGGGCGCGCGCCTGCCCGACCGGGCGCTGGCGCGCCTGCGGGTCGGCCACGCCATCAGCCTTGTCGCGCTGATGTTCGCGCTGGCCACGGTCCACATCTGGGGCGCGTTCAGCAGCTTTGTCATGTTCTACATCGGCGCGGGGGTCTTCCTTTACAGCCGCACCCACGACAGCGAGGCCCCCCCGCCCGCGCCCATCAACCTCCGCCCGCCGCTGCGCCTCAGCCGGTTCGACCCGGTGCACATCCGCCGCCCGGCCCTGCACGGACATCCCACATGACCCCACCCCGCGTGTCCGTGATCCTCCCCGCCTTCAACCGCGCCACCACCGTGGCCGAGGCGGTCCGCAGCGTCCTCGACCAGGACTTCTCCGAAATCGAGGTCATCGTCGTCGACGACGCCTCCACCGACGGCACATGGGACACGGTCGCCGCCATCAATGATCCGCGCCTGTCCCTGATCGCCAACACGGCGGGCAAGGGCGCGTCGTCGGCCCGCAACCACGGCGTCGCACACGCCCGCGCCCCCTGGATCGCGTTCCAGGACAGCGACGATCTCTGGCTTCCCGGCAAGCTCTCGGCCCAGATGCGCCGGCTCGAAGGCTCGGACTTCGTCGCCTCCTATTGCGGGATGCTGGTCAAGGCCGACGCGCATCCGGGCACCCCCGTCACCGCCCGCATCCCTGACCGTTCCCTTTCCCCGCTGCACGGACACATCCTGCCCAGCCTCGTGCGCGGCAGCTGTCTGTCCACCCAGCTTCTGGTCCTGCGCCGCGACGTGTTCGACCGCGTCGGCGGCTTCGACGAAACCCTTCCGGCGCTGGAGGATTGGGAGCTGATGCTCCGCATCGCCGCCGAGGGCCCCGTGGATTTCGTGGACGCCGACCTCGTGATCCAGCGGATGTCCCCGAACTCCATGACCCGTTCCCACCCCAACCGCCTTGTGGCGCAAGAGATGATCCTGAAGCGCCATGCCGCCCTGATCGACCGCCACCCCGGCGCGCGCGCCCATCACCACCACCGTCTGGCCAGCGCGCATCGCCGGGCGGGCGCGCTGCCGCAGGCCGCGGCCCACGCCGCCCGCGCCTGGCGCCAAAGCCCCGCAAACCCGCGCTACCTCATCAACGCGCTCCTCCTCGGCCTTCGCGCCCGGGCGAAGGCCTGATCAGAACAGGTTCGCCGGCAGTTTGAAGAAGCTGCGCCCGTCGGCGTCCACCGGCAGCTTGCCCCCGCGCAGGTTCACCTGCAACGCGTGCAGCATCCGCCGCGGCAGCTTCAGCGTCGCGTCCCGCGCCTCGCGCCGCGCGATGAACGCCTCGCGTCCCACGCCGCCGCCCAGATGGGTGTTCAACGCCCGCTGCTCGGCCACCGTGCTTTCCCACGCGGGCTCCGTCCGTTCGGCCGTGCCGTAATCGTGACCGATGAACAGCCGCGTGTCGTCCGGCAGCGCCAGGATCGCCATCAGGCTGTCATGCAGCGCCGCCGCCGACCCACCCGGGAAATCCGCGCGCGAGGTGCCGCTGTCGGGCTGCATGAACGTGTCATGCACAAACGCGGCATCCCCGATCACGAAGCTGACCGATCCCAGCGTGTGCCCCGGCGACAGCATCACCCGCACCTCCAGATCGCCCAGCCGGAACGTCTCGCCATCCTCCAGCAGCCGGTCGAAATCGGCGTCCGGGTCGAACATCCCCGGCGCGTTGTAGAAGCCTTCCCACAGCGCCGCGATCTCGCGCACCTTGGCCCCCGACCACAAGGGCGCGCCCGTCCGCCCCCGCAGCCAGTCTCCGGCCGACAGATGATCCGCATGGGGATGCGTGTCCAGAATCAGCCGCAGATCCGCGCCCTGCGCTGCCACCAGCCCCAACGCCCATTCGGCCGACGCATACGAGGTTCGGCACGCCACCGGGTCGAAATCCATCACGATGTCGATCAGCGCCGCCGCCCGCGTGGCCGGATCGATCACCAGATACTGGCATGACCCGGTCTCCGGATCGTGAAACCCCACAACCTCCGGCGATCCCGCCCCGGTGGAAGGACTGATCCGTGTCAGCATGGGCGCGCTCCTTCATCTGGCGTCGGGCCAGATATTCCCTTTTCCGCCCGCCTTGGCAAGGCGCCGGGGAACCGCAGCCCCCACCGCCCGTTTGTTCCGCAAAAGGAGACTGTCCATGGCCGCATACGACCCGCGCGATCCGCTCAGCCCGACGCCCCGCTGGCGCGGCGCGCTGCAACGGGCGGCGTTCATCGTCATGGGCTCGGCCCTCCTCTTCGCCTACGGGGCCTTCACGCATTGACCCGTCCTCTTCGCGACCAACACGGCTTTGCCCCGCTTCACAACTACGCCGCGCTTGGCGAAGGCCGCTCCATCGCCCTGTCGGGCTCCGACGGCTCCATCGACTGGTGGTGCGCGCCCAACATGGACAGCCCGCCCCTGTTCGACCGGCTGCTGACCGGCGACACGCGGCTGCCCGACGGCACGCTGGGCGGCTATTTCGTGATCCGCCCCGAAGGCGACTACCAGTCCACCCAAAGCTACCGCCCCCATTCCAACGTCCTCGAAACCCGCTTCACGACGGAGGCGGGAGAGGCGGTGCTGTCCGAATCTCTCAACAGCGGCTCCGCCGGTCGCCTGCCCTGGTGCGAACTCGCCCGCCGGATCGAGGTGACGCGCGGCACCGTCCGCTTCCAGCTCGACATGCGCATCGGCCATCAGGCGGGCCAGCGCAGCCCCTATCTCTCCAAACGCGGCAAGCACCAGCTCTTCCACGTGGGCGACGTGCTGGGCATGCTCGTGCATGACAGCGACCGAATCACCCTGCACGCCAATGACGACCGCATCCACGGCGCCTTCACCCTGACCGAGGGTGACCGCCAGACCTTCGCGATCATCGCGGGCGAAGGCGAACCCCTCGTGGTCCCCCAACTCGCCGCGATCGACCGGCGCATCGACGTATCCGACAAGGAATGGCGGGACTGGGCCGCCATCTTCGACGAAGGGGACGACCTGTCGGCCTACATGCTGCGGCAGGCGCTGGTGCTGAAGCTGCTCCTCTACTCCCCCTCCGGCGCCATCGCGGCGGCCGCCACCACCTCGCTCCCCGAACGCATCGGCGGCGACAAGAACTACGACTACCGCTTCGCCTGGGTGCGCGACGCGGGCTACACCATCATCTCCTTCCTCGATCTGGGCGCGGAGGCCGAGGCGAAGGCGGCCCTCACCTGGCTCCTGAACCAGCTGGCCAATCACGGCTCGCGCGTGTGCTTCGCGCTGGAAGGCGGGGTAAAGGACGTCGTGACCACACTGCCTTTGCCCGGCTACCGCAACAGCCAGCCGGTGCTGCGCGGCAACATCGCCGCGCGCCAGCACCAGCACGGCACCTATGGCGACATCTTCGAAACCGTCGCCTCCTTCATCGCCCGCGGCAACATCATCGACTCCGGAAGCGCCGAAGTTCTGTCTCACCTCGCCGACGAATGCACCGACCACTGGCGCCAGCCCGACAGCGGCATCTGGGAACTCCCCGAGGTGCAGCAATACACCATGTCCAAGATCGCCTGCTGGCAGGCGCTCAGCCGCGCGGTGGAACTGGCCGATGAAGGCCACCTGCCCACCACCTGCCGCGACCGCTGGGACCGCGAACGCCACCGCATCGCCGAGTTCATCGAGACCGAATGCTGGAACGAAAAGGTCGGCGCCTTCACCATGTATCCCGGCACCGACCGGCTGGACGCCTCCGTCGCGTTGGCCGTCCGCTTCGGCTTCGACGGCCACGACCGCCTGCGCCGCACGCTCGACGCGATCGACCGCAAGCTGGGCAAGGGCCCCTTCCACTACCGTTATTCCGGCGCGGAGAAGGAGGAGGGCTGCTTCCTCGCCTGCTCCTTCTGGATGGTGGACGCCCGCAACCGGCTGGGCCAGGTAGATCAGGCCCGCGCCCATTTCGACGCCCTGCGCGCCGCCCTGGACCAGGGCCCCGGCATCCTGCCCGAAATGGTGGACCCCAAGGACGGCTCCTGGCTTGGCAACATGCCCCAAGGCCTCACCCACCTCGCCGCCCTTCAGGCCGCCGCGGGCCTGCGCCGCAAGGAATAAGAGCGAAGGCCCCGAAGGGCCTTCCGCCACCATTGCGGGAAACGCCCCAGTCTGTCCGCGTGGAGGATCTGGCCAAGACGGCCTTGCCGCACCCCGGGGGTGTGGGATGCCGGTGCCCAAGTTGGCTTCACCACCGACACCCCTTGGCTGCCGGTGAACGTTTCCATCCGCCATCCGATCTGCCCCAGGATCGTGGCGAAGGAGCCCGACCGCTGCCCCGCCCCAAGCCGCCCGCAATGTTGCCGGGCAGAAGGACTGGCTCGGTCCTGACCCCCACCGGCCAGCGCATCCTGTTCGCCGCCGCAAACGTCCGCCGGAAGGTGACACTACACCCCCCAGCCTTCCGCCTCACATCTTCGAAAACCCGAACAGCGCCTCCGGCGTCGACACCAGCGCCTGCACCCGCGCCGCGTCCGAGGGGAACCACGACAGCACCGTGTCCGTCAGCGCCCGGTCATCGGGATACTCTGCCGTCGTCTTCGCCAGGTTGTGCGGCCAGTTCGTGCCCCAGATCACCCGCTCCGGCGCATGGGCCGCGATCTCACGCGCGACGTCCGCCACATCCGCGTAATCCGGCCCGCCGGACTTGCTCGATTCGTAGACGCCCGCGAACTTGAACCAGCAGTTGCCCCGGTCGATCAGCCGCTTCACCGCGTCGATCTGCGGTCGCCCGGCCCCGGCAAAGAACTTGCCGTGATGGTCCAGGATCCAGCGGCTTTGCACCTTCGCCAGACGCTCCTCGTGATCCAGGATGTGGCTGCCGTCGAACTGCACCGCCACCACCCAGCCCGCATCGGCCGCCCGCGCGTCCACGCCTTCCAGCCCCGACAGGCCAAGCGCCCCGCCCGGCAGGTCCATGATCCGCGCGCCCACGACGCCCGTCTCCGCCAGCCGCGCGATCTCCGCCTCCGCCGTGTCCGGATGGATCACCGCCACGCCCCGCGCGACCTCCCCCATCTCGGCCAGACAGGCGACCAAGTTCGCGTTGTCCGACTGATGCGCGTTCCCTTGGGTGATCACCACGCGGTCGATGCCGATCCACTCCATGAACCGGCGATACTGCTCCGGCCCCGGCAGATCGCCCCCGGGCAGCGGCGGCCCGCCCGCCTGCGCGTCAAAGCCCGGCAGATACATGTGCATCTGCGTGTCGATGGTCCCTTTCGGCAGAACGGTCGCCGGCTTTTCGCCGGTCAGGGTGCGGATGATGTCCATTCAGTCCTCTTTCGGGGCAAATTCGCGAAGCGCGTCGCGGTTGATCTCGATCCCCAGCCCCGGCCCGTCGGGAATGGAAACCACGCCGTCCACATGGTCGATCGGCACCTGCACGATGGCCTGACGGAACGGGTTGTGGGTGCGGTCGAATTCCAAAACCGGCTCGATCGGGCTGTTGCGCACGGGCGACGGCACCATCGCCGCCATGAACTGCAAGGCCGCCGCGATGTGCACCGCCGTGCCCCAGACATGTGGCACCACGCGCACCCCGTGCAGCGCCGCCAGATCCGCGATCCGCCGGGCCTCGGTAAAGCCCCCGCAACCGGCAAGGTCCGGCTGAATGATGTCCACGGCCCGCGTCTCGATCGGCTCGCGGTGGCCCCAGCGGGTGTGCCACGTCTCGCCCCCCGCGACCGGGATCGGCTGACGCGCCCGCACCTCGCGATAGGCGGCCAGCTGCTCCGGCACTACCGGCTCCTCGAACCAGTCAATACCGAACTCGGCCGCACGCTGCCCCACACGCACCGCCTCGATCGCGTCATAGCCGTGGTTGGCGTCGATCATCAGGCGCATGTCCGGTCCGATGGCGTCGCGCACGGCGGCGATCACGCGCAGATCCTCCTCCACCCCGAAGCCGATCTTCACCTTGCAGGCGTGAAAGCCCGCGGCGCGATGGCCGGCCATCTCGGCGGCGTTGTCCTCCACCCGGTCCACGCCGTCGCGCTTGAAGCTGCCGGTCGCATAGGCCCGCACGGATTCGCGGAACCGCCCGCCCAGCAGAACCGACACCGGCACGCCGAACCGCTTGCCCTTGATGTCCCACAGCGCCATGTCGATCCCCGACAGCGCGGTGATCGTCAGGCCACGCTGCCCCTGATCGCGCAGCGCGTTGTAAAGCGTGGCCCAGATCTTCTCCGTTTCCAGCGGGTCCTGCCCCACCAGCCACTGGGCATAGGTGGCCACGACCGCCGCATTCGGGCGCGCGGGGCCGAGGCATTCGCCCCAGCCCACGGTCCCGTCGTCGCATTCGATCTCCACCAGCACATGCACGCGCCGGTCGAACCGCATGGAGGCGCTTTCGAACGCCACCTCCAGACGGTGATCCAGAAGATGCGTCCGAACCTTCGCGATCTTCATGCCGGATCAGGCGGCTTTCTTCCGGCGGTACGGCTCGATCAGCGCGTCCAGCATGCGCTCTTCCTCGGCGGTCAGGTCGGTGATCGGCGGACGAACCTTTCCGGCGTTGAAGCCCTGCAACCGCACGCCCGCCTTGATGGCCGACACGGCATAACCCTTCTGGCGGTTGCGGATCGCCATGAACGGATAGAAGAACTCGTTCAGGATCTTCTCGCAGGTCGCGCGGTCATTCGCGCGCAGCGCCTTGTAGAAGTCCACCGCCAGCTGCGGCACGAAGTTGAACACGGCCGAGGAGTAGGTCGTGAAGCCCGCGCCCAGATAGGCTTCGGCGAACAGCTCCGCCGTCGGCATCCCGCCCAGATAGGTCAGACGGTCGCCCATCTTCGCCGTGATCTGGCGCACAAGGCCGATGTCGCCGGTGCCGTCCTTGAACCCGATCAGGTTCGGGCAGGCGTCGCACAGGCGGGCCAGCGTGTCGGCGGTCAGCACGGCGTTGTCACGGTTGTAGACCATGACGCCCATGTCGGTCGCGTCGCACACGGCCTTCACGTGCTGGTAAAGGCCTTCCTGCGGCGCATCGATCAGATAGTGCGGCAGCAGCAGGATGCCTGTCGCACCCACCTTCTCCACCGACTTCGCGATCTCCACCGCCATCTCGGTGCCGTAGCCGCAGCCCGACACGATGGTCGTGTTGCCGCCCGCGGCCTCCAGCGCCGCCTTCACGATCCCCGGAATCTCGGCAGGGGCGAGGGAGAAGAACTCCCCCGTGCCACCGGCCGCGAACAGCACGGGCGCGTCGAAGCCCGACAGCCATTCCACATGGCTCTTGTAGCTTTCGGGCGCAAAACGGCCCTCGGCGTCGAAATGGGTCACGGGGAAGGACAGAAGTCCCGAACCAAGCGCGGTCTTGAGGGCCTGAGCCATTGTGCAAATCCTTTGACGGACAGGGGGTCTGGAACAGACCCTACATCACACAACAGACATGCGTCAACACTTGTATGATGACTATCCGCGCAGCAACATGCGGTACCGGCCCTGCGCGCCGCGCAGATGCACCCGCATTGCCTGCCGCGCCCCTTCCTCGTCGCCGGCCAGAATAGCCGTCACGATCCGGTCATGCTCCTCCTGGATCTGCACCAGATAGGGCTGCGGCGCCGCATCCTCCGCCGCCGGCCCCGTGTTCTGCAACGCCTGCCGCGGGATCACGTTGCCCCCCACCATCGCCAGAAACTCCGGGAATCGTGGGTTGTTCGTGGCCTCGGCAATCGCCAGATGCAGATCGTAATCCGCCGCCGTGGTCGGCTCCCCCGCCGCGATGGCCGCGCTCACGGCGCGATAGGCGTCGATGATCCGCTCCTCCTGTTGGGCCGAACGGCGCGTGGCGGCCAGCCCCGCCGCCTCCATCTCCACGGCCGTGCGCAGTTCCAGCATCTCGATCATAGACGACAGGCGCACATAGTCGATGTTCTGGAACGGCGCGCGCTCCGGCACCGGCGCTTCCAGCACGAACACCCCTGCGCCCTGCCGCGCCTCCACCAACCGGTCGGCACGCAGCGCCGCGATCGCCTCGCGCACCACGGTGCGGCTGACGCCGTGCGCCTCCGTCAGGCGCGCTTCCGAAGGCAGGCGGTCGCCGGGCTTCAGACGGCCTTCCGTGATCTCGGCGCGCAGCGCTTCGCTGACGCGGGCCACCAGATTGCCGGCGCGGGCAGGGGAAAGGGTCATGGCAAGGTCCTTTTTCTCCCATCATACAGGGTCGCACGCCATTTGCCATGCCTCGCCACAACGTATATCACATGTTGGACAAGTTGAAGGGAACGCCGCATGTCAGGCACGAAAGCCCGCCTCGCCACCCGCGTGGCCGACGCGCTTCGCACCGAGATCACGGAAGGCCGCATCCGCCCCGGCGACCGGCTCCTGTCCGAAACCCGGCTCGCCGAACTCCACGGCGTCAGCCGCACCGTGGTGCGCGAGGCGATCGCCACCCTGTCCTTCGAAGGCCTCGTGCAGGCGCGCAAGGGCGCGGGCCTTTTCGCGCTTCAGGCGCAGCCGGGCCCCTTCCTCAACCTCGACATGGGCCGCGTCTCCTCCGTGATCGAACTCCTCGAACTCCGCCGCGCGGTCGAGGTCGAAAGCGCCGGCCTCGCCGCCCTCCGCCGCTCCCCCCAGCAGGACGAACGGATTCTGGCGGCGCATCAGACGGTTCTGGACTGCCTGTCTGCCGGCACCCCCACCCGCGACGCCGACTTCGCCTTCCACCTCGCCATCGCCGACGCCACAAACAACCCGCGCTTTCCTGAATTCCTTACCCTTGTCCGCGTGGGCATCATCCCGCGCGGAGAACTCCAGACCGGACAGGACAACATCCGCCCGCAGGACTACAACCGCCACCTTGACCGCGAACACGCCGCCATCTGCCGCGCCATCCTCGACGGGGATGAGGCCGCCGCCCGCGTTGCGATGCAAGAGCATCTGAAAGGCAGCCTCGCCCGCTACCGCGCCCTTCTGCGCGGCAATCAGCATACAGCTTCTTGACACCTGTATTACAACTGGTCATGCTCCGCCCATAAACGGAGGATTCCATGATCATCACCGACGTTCAGGTGCGCCACTTCCTCAGCACCACGCGCCGCCATTCCGACAGCGCCGGCCACGCCCATCCCGGCCCCCCGCACCAGGTGAAGACCTCGCTCCTCACCCTGCGGACGGAAGACGGGCACGAAGGCCATTCCTTCACCGTGCCGGAAATCGTGCGCCCCCACGTGATCGACAAGTTCGTGAAAAAGGTGCTGATCGGGCAGGACCACCGCGACCGCGAACGCCTGTGGCACGACCTCGCCCACTGGCAGCGCGGATCGGCCGCCCAGCTGACCGACCGGACGCTGGCAGCCGTCGACGTCGCCCTTTGGGACCTCGCCGGCCGCGCCCTCAACACCCCCACGCACAAGCTGATCGGCTCCTACCGCGACAAGATCCTCGCCTACGGCTCCATCATGTGCGGCGACGAACTCGAAGGCGGCCTCGCCACGCCCGAAGATTACGGCCGCTTCGCTGAAAAGCTGGTCGCCCGCGGCTACAAGGGCATCAAGCTGCACACCTGGATGCCCCCCGTGTCCTGGGCCCCGGACGTGAAGATGGACCTCAAGGCCTGCGCCGCGGTCCGCGAGGCGGTGGGCCCCGACATCCACCTGATGATCGACGCCTTCCATTGGTATTCCCGCACCGATTCCCTCCTCCTCGGCCGCGGCCTCGAAAAGCTGGGCTTCGACTGGATCGAGGAGCCAATGGACGAACAGTCCATGTCCTCCTACAAGTGGCTGTCCGACAACCTCGACATCCCCGTGGTCGGCCCCGAAAGCGCGTCCGGCAAGCACTGGCACCGCGCCGAATGGGTCAAGCACGGCGCCTGCGACATCCTGCGCACCGGCGTGAACGACGTGGGCGGCATCACCCCCGCCCTGAAGACCATGCGCATGGCCGAGAGCTTCGGGATGGAGTGTGAGGTCCACGGCAACACCGCGATGAACCTCGTCGTCACCGCCGTGTCGAAGAACTGCCGCTGGTACGAACGCGGCCTCCTGCACCCCTTCCTCGAATACGACGACGGCTTCGACTACCTCAACCAGCTCTCGGACCCGATGGACGCCGACGGCTACGTCCACGTCCCCGATCGTCCCGGCATCGGTGAGGACATCAACTTCGACTTCATCGAAAACAACCGCGTGAATTAAGGAAGGCGATCGCCTCCTCCTGCACCTCCGGCGGGCAGACATGCCCGCCCGCGAACACCGCCGCATCCACAGGCCAAATGCGCCGCAGATCGTCAAAGGCCGGCTCCACCGCCGCCAGCGGCAGATGCCGGTCCGCATCCCCCGACCGCAAGAACAGCGGCTTCGGCGCGGCCACCGCCGCCAGATCCGGCAGATCCGCCAACCCGGTCAGTGACGGGTGCAGCATCCAGAACGCCGCCTGCCCCTGCACCACCGGCGCCCCCAACCGCAACAACTCCCGCCGCTGCGCCATCCAGGACAGCGCCACCGCCGCATCCACCGCGTCGCACACGGCCAGACATTGCCACGCCCGGAACCCCCCAAAGGAAAACCCCCACACGGCCAGCCCCCGCGCCGCCTCCGGCCGCCTTGCCACCCAGTCCGCGATGTCCCGATCCTCCCCCGCGACCAGCCCTGCCAAGGACGTTCCCATCCCCAATGCCATGCACGCCTGCGCCTGCTGATCCCCGGGCAACCCCCGCGATCCCCAGCCCACCGCGTCGAAACAGAACACCGGATGCCCCGCCGCCACCAACCGCTGCGCCGGCGCACCGCCATAAAATCCTTGCGGATCCTTGGTCAGCTTGCGCCAGCCCAGATCGAACCGCCCACCATGATCGTGAAACATCAGCACGGCGCAGCCGGTGATCCGCTCGGGCACAAGCGCCACGCCTTCCGCCCGCTTGCCGCTGGCAAAACACAAAACGCCGCCCGCGAACCCGACCACGGGATCGGCGGGCGGCAAGGCCGCGTCCCACGCCTGCCGAAGGCGCTCCCGCCATCCCGGCACGCCGAACCGCAACGGCAGCGGCGCCTCCAGACGCCGCCGCCAGTCCTCAGGCCAGCCCGAACTACATGGCCCGGTCATAGGCGATGGAGGCGTCGATCAACTCCCGCGCATAGGGATGCCGCGCCCCTTGCCCCGGAACGCCGGTCAGCGCCCCGCGGCCCAGAACCTCCACCAGCTGCCCCTTCTGCATCACGGCAAAACGGTCGCACATGTGGTCCACCACCGCCAGATCATGGCTCACCATGACATAGGTGAAGCCCCGCCGCTCGCGCAGGTCGGCCAGCAGGTTCAGGATCTCGGCCTGCACGCTCACGTCCAGCGCGCTTGTCGGCTCGTCCAGCAGCAGCACGTCCGGCTCCAGGATCAGGGCGCGCGCGATGGCCACGCGCTGCCGCTGCCCACCCGACAACTGGTGCGGATAGCGGTCGAGGAAGGCCAGCGGCAACCCCACCTCGGTCATCGCCCGGTCCATCCGGCCGCGCGGATCGTCCAACCCGTGGATGCGCAGCGGCTCGGCCAGAACGGTCCGCACCGACTGGCGCGGATGCAACGAGCCGTAGGGGTCCTGAAACACCATCTGCATCGTGCGGCAGCGTTCCACCACGGGCATCGCGCGCACGTCCTGTCCCCCGATGCGCACCTCCCCCTGCCACTGCTTCATCAGCAGCGACAAGCAGCGCAGGATCGTGGACTTGCCCGACCCGCTTTCGCCCACCAGTCCGAAACACTCCCCCGCCTGAACGCTGAAGGAGATGGCGTCCAGAATGCGCGCCTCCCCCAGCGTGATCGACAGGTCGCGGATGACGATGTCCTTCATGCCCGCACCTCCTCGGCCCATTCGGGGCGCCGCTGCAAGACCGGCAAGGGCCGGCGCGGCCCGCCGATGCGCGGCTGCGCCGCCAGCAACCCGCGGGTATAGGGATGCTGCGCCTTGTCCAGCTCGCTCGCCTTCAGGCTTTCGACCACGCGGCCCGCATACATGATCAGCACCCGGTCGCAGAAGTTGCGCACAAGGTTCAGGTCGTGGCTGATGACGATCAGCCCGATGCCCCGGTCCCGCACCAGCCCGTCAAGGATGGACAGCACCTGCATCCGCACCGTCACGTCCAAGGCACTCGTCGGCTCGTCCGCGATCACCAGCTCCGGCTCGGTCAGCAGCATCATGGCGATCATGATCCGCTGCCCCATCCCGCCCGAGACCTGATGCGGATACAGGTCGTACACCCGCTCCACATCCCGGATCGCGACGGATCGCAGCATCGCCAGCGCCTTTTCCCGCGCCTCGGCCTTCGAACATTTCACATGCACCCGCCACGCCTCGGCCACCTGGTCGCCCACGCGGCGGATCGGGTTCAGGCTGAACTTCGGGTCCTGCAGGATCATGGAGATCCGCTTGCCCCGGATGCCCAGCATCCGCTTTTCCGGCGTCGCCAGCAGATCGACCTCGCGGAACTGCATCCGGTCGGCCGTGATGTCCGCCGTCGGCAGCAGCTTCAGCAGCGCCCGCCCCAGCGTGGACTTGCCCGACCCGCTCTCCCCCACGATGCCCAGCCGTTCCCGGCCCAGCGTGAAGGACGCCCCCCGCACGGCCGGTGCGGGCGATCCGCGATAGGCCACGCTCAGGTTCTGGATATCCAGGATCGTGTCCATGTCACCTCCGGTTCATCTGCTTGGGGTCCAGCGCGTCGCGCAGCCCGTCGCCCACAAGGTTGAAGGCCAGGCTGACGCACAGGATCGCGATGCCGGGGAAGGTCACCAGCCACCAGCTGTCGATCATGTAGCGCCGCCCCGTCGCGATCATCGCGCCCCATTCCGGCAGCGGCGGCTGTGCGCCCAGCCCAAGGAACCCAAGCCCCGCCGCCGTCAAAATCACCGTCGCCATGTTCAGCGTCAAACGGATCAGAACAGACGGCAGGCACATCGGCACGATGGATTTCAGGATGATCCGCGCGTCCGACGCCCCCTGCAACCGCGCGGCCGACACGTAGTCCTCCGCCCGGAAGGTCAGCGTCTCGGCCCGTGCCAGTCGCGCGATCGGCGGCCAGGATGTCAGGGCGATGGCGATGATCGCGTTCGACAGGCTCGGCCCCAAGGCGGCCACAAAGGCCAGCGACAGGATCAGCGAGGGGAAGGACAGGAAGATGTCCGTGATCCGCATCATCACCGTGTCCACCTTGCCGCCGTAATACCCGGCGATGGTCCCCACGGCCAACCCGATCGGCCCCACCACCACCGTCACCAGCGCGATGATGGTCAGCGTGATGCGCGTGCCCCAGACCAGCCGGCTCCAGATGTCGCGGCCCAGCTCGTCCGTGCCGAACCAGTGCCCTCCGCCGGGCGGCGCCAGCGTGTTGGCCAGATCCTGCGCGTAAGGATCATGCGTCGCCAGCCACGGCGCGAAGACCGCGCCGAAGATCAGCAGCCCGATCACCCCCAGCCCAAAGGCCGAGGTGGGCTGCCGCATCAGGAAGCGCAGGATGCGGCCCAGCGGGGCCAGACCCGGAACAGTCATCGTGCGGCCTTTCTTCAGGGTTTCGGTCTGCATCAGCGCGTCCTCGGATCAAAGACGCGGTACAGCACGTCCGACAGCAGGTTCAGCGCGATGAAGATCACGCCCACCAGCAACACGCAGGTCATCACCGCGTTCATGTCGCCGATCATCAGGTTCGACGTCAGGTACTGCCCGAAGCCCGGCCAGGAAAACACGGTCTCGATCAGCACGGCCCCTTCCAGCAGCGCGCCATAGGCCAGCGCCACGATCGTCACCAGCTGCACGCGGATGTTCAAAAACGCGTGCCGCCAGATCGTCTGCCGCACCGACAAGCCCTTCACCCGCGCCGTGGTCACGTATTCCTGGTTGATCTGGTCCAGCATGAAGCTGCGCGTCATCCGCGTGATATACGCGCTCGACGAATATCCCAGAAGTGAGGCCGGCAGGATCATGTGGTTCAGCGCGCTCCAGAACACCTCCCATTCGCCGGCCAAGGCCGCGTCGATCAGGATGAAATGCGTCACCTCCGGCACCAGCCCGATGAAGTAGTCGTCGATCCGGCCACCCCCGCCGACCCAGCCCAGCCAAGCGTAGAAGATCAGCAGCGCGATCATCCCCGTCCAGAAGATCGGCATGGAATGGCCCGCAAGGCTGATCACCCGGATCAGCTGGTCCGGCCAGCGGTCCTTCTTCACGGCGGCGATCACGCCCATGGTGATCCCCAGCGTGGCCCCGATCAGGATCGCCAGCGTCGCCAGCTCCAGCGTCGCGGGCATCACCGCCGCGATGTCATGGATCACCGGCTGCCCCGTGCGGATGGAGGTTCCGAAGTCCCCCGTCACCACGTCGCGCAGATACATCAGGAACTGCACGGGCAAGGGCCGGTCCAGCCCCAGTTCCTGGTACACCTGCATGTAGGTGTCCTGCGTCGCCTCCTCGCCCACGATGGCGCGAACGGGATCGGCCGGCATCAGCCGCCCGATCACGAAGGTCAGGATCAAGAGCCCGACCAGCGTGACGGCGATGGTGCCGACCTGCCGGGCAAAGCCGCGGGTTCGGGAATGTGTCAGCATCGGCCCCTCCCCCGCTCAGCGGTTCTTCGATACCGTGGACAGGTCGGTGGACCAGGACGGGTTCACCACGAACCCTTCCAGATCGTCCCGATACCCGGCCGAGGTCACGACCTCCGAAAACGGCAGGATCGGCGGCACGACCTCGTCGATCCGGTTCTGGATGTCGGCATACATCTGCCGCCGCGCCTCCACATCCACCTCCGACGCGGCCGCGTCGATCAGCCGGTTCAGCTCCTCGTCATAGAAACTCGTCCGCCACCCCTGAAAGTTCGTCAGACGCGCCTCGGCCGAGTTGTCAGGGTTGTAGATCAGCGCCCGCATGTTGCTGTCCGGGTCCGGCAGCTGCCCGCCGCCACCGCGGCCCACCAGCATCTCAAACTTCCGCTCGCGCATCGCGCCATAGATCTGGTCGCCCGATCCGGTGATGACCTCGGCCCGCACGCCGCCCTGCGCCAGCGTGGCCTGCATCGCGGTCGCAAGGTTCAGGAAGGGGTCGTCCGACAGCGCGCGCAGCGTCACGTCCATCCCGTCGGGATAGCCGGCCTCGGCCAGCAGCGCCTTGGCCTTCTCCGGATCGAAGGCATAGCCCGGATCCTCCAGCAGCCCGAAGAACCCGCCCGAGATGGGGCGCTGATGCTCCGTGCCATAGAAGGGCAGGATCGCCTCGTTCAATCCCTTGTAGTCGATCAGGTAGCGCATCGCCTCGCGCACCTTCGCGTCCTGGAACCGTTCATCCGCCATCGACATCGCAAGGTAATAGAACCCGGCCGACGGCGTCGTCTGGATCTTCACGCCCTCGGCGGTCTGCAAGGCCGTCAGGTCGGCCGGCGCCAGCTGGAAGGCGATGTCCAGATCGTGACGCTCCAGCTGCAACCGCTGGCTCTGCGATTCCGGGATATGGCGCCAGACGATGCGGCGCATCGCGGGCTTCTCGCCCCAGAAATTCTCGTTCTCGGCCAGCAGCACAAGGTTGTTGGACTGCCACTGCTGCAACACAAAGGCCGCCGATCCCGCCGATTGCTGCGCCAGCCACGCCGCCCCCAGATCGCCGTTCTCCTCGTGCTCCATCACCTCCACGGAATCCAGAACCGAACCCGGCCCCACGATTCCCAGCGTCGCGATGATCAGCTGTGGGTTCACCTTCTGCGGCAACGTCACCACCACCGTGCGTTCGTCCGGCGCGGCAAAGGCCGCATCCGCCCCCTCCGCGCTGAAGCCATAGGTCTTCAGGAAGGACGCCTGCGCCAGGTTCAGCGTCAACAGCCGCTTGAACGACCAGACCACGTCCTCCGCCCGCACCGGGTTGCCCGACGCGAACTCCGCCTCGCGCAGATGGAAGGTGATGGACATGCCGTCTTCGGCCACGTCCCAGCGTTCCGCCAGATCGGGCTGCACCTCGGACCGGTTCACCGGGTCCAGCTGCACCAGCCCGTCATACACGTTGGCCAGAACCTGCACGGTTTCCTTGCCGGTGATCGCGGCCGGGTCCAGCGTCAGGATATTGGTCATGGAAAAGCCGACGACCAGCTGGTTGTCGGGCGTGTCGGCCAGAACGGGTGTCGCCGCCAAGGCCAAGGCCGCCACCGTCAGGCGCAGGCGCGCTTGATATGTCATAAGATCCTCCCCGCTGATGACGACGCCCCGCCCCTCACGGGATGTCCGACAGCATGACCTTATTTGTTATACATCTAGGCCCCGAGTCAACGGTTTTCTAAACAGCCTCTCACCCCCGGCACAGCAAAAAGCCCCTCCGGATACACCGTCGGGGCCACAGCCAGTCCTGAAAAAACATCCCACGCATCGGCCAAATCAACCGTCATGACACAGGTCGGAACACCCTCGATGACAAAACAAGCCTCGCGGGCAAAGCCCGCCGCGCCTCAAACCCGCGCGAACATCCCGATCTCGTCCGCCGCATACAGAAACGCCTGCCGCGCCGCCGCGTGCGACCCGCGCCCCGCGATCGCCGCCTCGCAGGCGGCCTTGGCCGAGCGGTATTCCCGGCCCATCGTCGTCGGCCAGCGCGACAACGCGTTCAGCGCATCTTCGGTGCGGGCGTACACGCCGGACAAATCGCGCGGCGCGTCATCGAATACGATCGGTCGGGTCCAGAGGTTCATCGTCATTCCTGCCTTCAACAGCCCCGTCAACCGCGACTCCGCGATTTGGTTCCAAAAATTCTCACAGCAACCAGCGGATCGGCAGCACGCGCAACAGCCCCATCACCGCCGCCGTCATCCGTGACATCCCCGGCTCCCGCCTGTGCACCTCCAGCCGCGCCCCGCGCTCCACCCACTCGATCCCGTTCCCCAGCTGCAATTCATAGGCGTGCAGCGGCACGTCGTGGTCGAACACCTCCGCCACCTTGCGCGCGAGGCGTGGGCTTTCGATCACGAACCCCATCTCGGTGTTCAGCTGCCACGACCGCGGGTCCAGATTGAACGACCCGATGAACAGCTTGCGGTCGTCCACCGTGAAGGTCTTGGCGTGCAGCGTCGTCACGCCCGACCGCAGGGCAGCGGTCGATCCGGTGCCCGTCCCGCGCAACCGGCTGCCCACGCCCACCCGGACCCCCTCGCGCGGGTTCAGCCCCCGCGTGCCCGAGGCGCGAAGCTCGAACAGCCGCACTCCGCCTTCCAGCATCGTCCGGCGCGAGGGCGCATAGCCCGCATGCACCAAGGACACGTCCCCCGCCTCATAGCTGTTGGTCAGCACCGACACGTCCACCCCGTGCCGCGCCAGCGCCGCCAGCCAGCGCGCCCCCTGTGGCCCCGGCACGAAATAGCCGGTGATGATCCCCAGCTTCCGCCGCGGCCGCCCGATCGCCTTTTCCAGCCGCCCCGCCAGCAACCCGTCCGGCCGTGCCCGGTCCAGCCCCTTGGCCGGATCGTCGCTCAACAACCGCACCGGCGCCCATTCCATGGGCAGCGTCCCTTCCACCAGCAGCCGCACGATGGGCAGGTCCCGGATCCGCCGCATGAACGCCGCCGAGGCGGGGTCCCGCTCCACCTTCACCGCCGCACGGCGCAGCTTGCGCACCATCCGCCCGTTCACGCGGCCCAGGATCTGCTCCGCCGGATAGGCCGATTGCGAGGTCCAGTAGCGTTCGAAATCCGCCGCCACATCCGCCACAACCGGCCCGATGGCCAGCACGTCCAGGTCGCCGTAAAGCCCCGCCTCCCCCGAACCGAAATACTCGTCCCCGATGTTGCGCCCGCCCACGATGGTCGCCACCCCGTCCACCGTCAGGCTCTTGTTGTGCATCCGCCGGTTCAGCCGCTTGAAGTCGAAGGCAAAGCCAAGCGCCTTGGGAAACCGGATCGCAAAGGGGTTGAACAGCCGCACCTCAATGTTGGGATGCCGGTTCACCCCCGACAGCACGCGGTCCATCCCCGCGATCCCGTTGTCGTCCAGCAGCATCCGCACGCGCACCCCGCGCCGCGCCGCGGCATAGACGGCGTTCAGAAGCAGCGTCCCCGACCGGTCGCCGTGCCAGATGTAGTATTGCAGATCCAGCGTCCGCTTCGCCTCGCGCACCAGCAGCATCCGGGCGGCAAAGGCGTCATGCGCGTCGGCCAGCATGTGGATCCCCGACCGCCCGCGATGCCGTCGCGCGGCCCGCACGGTCGCCCGGTCCAGCGGCGTCGCCTCCCCACGCGGCGGGGACACCGCCCGCCCATGCACCGGCGGCGGCAAGGTCGACGCACGCTTCAACCCAAACGCAAGCAGCCCCAACCCCACCGCCGCCGTCGCCAGATATCGCCGTCTCATGCCGTCCCCCAGATGATCTGGTCAACGCCCGCCCAAGGGCCCGGTTCCCCCCCCACCCCCCGGCGGAACGCCCGCCGCGCCCGCGGGTTATCCCCCAAACGCAAAGGACATCCCATGCCCACCACCCGCCCCGTGCACGAGGAGATCGCCCGCCTCGACCGCCTCGCCCACCGCCTCGATTCGAAGTTCCGCATGCCCCTTCTCGGCTTCCGCTTCGGCTGGGACGGCATCCTCGGCCTCATCCCCGGCCTCGGCGACGCGGCCACCGCCCTGCCCTCGGCCCTGATCATCCACCGCGCGTGGAAACTGGGCCTGCCCCGCGCCACGCTGGCGCGCATGGCGCTCAACACCGGGGCCGACTTCGCCTTCGGCTCCATCCCCGTCCTCGGCAGCGTCTTCGACATCTATTTCAAGGCCAACCTGCGCAACATCGCCCTGATCCGCCGCCACCTCGAACAACAGTCATATGGCAACAAAACTAATTTATATGATGATTGACGCCCCCCGCCCTCTTCGCCCATAATCGGAGGGAAGGAGCATGGCGCTCCAGCCCCGTTGGGAGGCGGGGACGGACGCCACGGACAGGAACCACCCCGGATCAACCGGCGGGCCGCCGCACGCTCCCGTCAACACCAAGGGGAGGGACCCATCCATGACAAACCTGACACGCGTCTTCGCCGGCCTTCTGCTCTCGGCCGCCTGCGTCACCACCGCCGCCGCCGCCGATTGCGAGATCACGCTCCGCTCCTCCGACACCCATCCCGACGGCTATCCCACCGTCGAAGGCGTCAAGTCCATGGCGGCCGAGGTGCGCGAAAAGTCCAACAACCGCATCTGCATCGAAGTCTTCCCCTCCTCCCAGCTCGGCGAGGAAAAGGACACGATCGAACAAACCCAGTTCGGCGTCATCGACATGGTCCGCGCCTCCTTCGGCTCGTTCAACGACATCGTCCCGATCACGCAGCTGACCTCCATGCCCTACCTCTTCAAGTCCGAAGAGCACATGCACCACGTCATGGACGGCCCGATCGGAGAGGAGATCGCCGAGGCCTTCGCCGAAAAGGACCTGATCGCGCTGGCCTACTATGACGGCGGCGCGCGCAGCTTCTACAACTCCGAACGCCCGATCCGCACGGTCGACGACCTCAAGGGCCTGAAGTTCCGCGTCATGCAGAACGACGTCTTCGTGGACATGATGGACGCCCTCGGCGCCAACGCCACCCCCATGCCGTATGGAGAGGTCTACTCCTCCATCCAGACCGGCGTCATCGACGGGGCGGAAAACAACTTCCCCTCCTATGACACGTCGGGCCATGCCGAGGTCGCGAAATACTTCACCCTCGACCAGCACCTGATGGTGCCGGAACTCGTCGCCGTCTCCAAATCCTCGTGGGAGAAGCTGACGCCCGAGGATCAGGAGATCCTGCGCACCGCCGCCAGGAACTCCGCCACCGTGCAGCGCCAACTCTGGGCCGATCAGGAAGCCAAGTCCGAGGCCGCCGTCCTCGCCGAAGGGGCAGAGATCATCAAGGACGTGGACAAGACCGCCTTCATCGAGGCGATGGCCCCGGTCTACGAGAAATACGTGACCACGCCCGAATCCAAGGACCTGATCGAACGCATCCAGGCCACCGAATAAACCCGACCCCGGCCCGCGTCCCGCAAGGGGCGCGGGCCTTTTCATGTCCTTCCACAGGGGTGATGCCATGCACGGCCGTCTCGCCGCCTTTTCCCGACTCAACACCCGTCTCAGCCGTGCCAGCCTCTGGCTCGCGGGCCTGGGCCTTGTCGCCATGACGGCCATCGTCTTCGCGCAGGTCTTCGTCCGCTACGTCCTGAACGACAGCCTCCTCTGGGTCGAACCCGCCGCCCTCCTCCTGATGAGCTGGTTCATCTTCCTCGGCGCCGCCGTCGGCGTGCACGAGGCGTTCCACATGGGCTTCGACATCCTCGTCCATTTCGTCCCCCCGCGGGTGGGGCAAGGCCTGCGCCTGATCTCCGACCTCGCGGTGCTGGCCTTCAGCGTCGCCATGGTCGTCTTCGGCTGGCAGCTCATGGCCAAGACATGGGGCTCCAGCCTGCCCATCATCCGCCTGCCCGGCGGCTTCACCTACATGCCCCTTTTCGCGGGCGGGATCCTGATGACGCTCTTCACCCTCGAACACGCGCTGAACCGCCTGACGGGGCGCCCGGTCGAACCCGACCACCCCACCCCCGACGACATCCTGCAAAGCGAGGCGTGATCGCATGGAATACACCATCCTCTTCGGCGTCTTCTTCTTCTTCATGCTGATCGGCACGCCGATCGCCTTCTGCCTCGGTCTGTCCAGCCTCGCGACGATCCTCTACATGGACCTGCCGCCGCTCGTGGTGTTCCAGCGCCTGTCCTCGGGCATCTCGGTCTTCACGCTGATGGCCATCCCGTTCTTCATCTTCGCGGGCGACCTGATGGTGCGCGGCGGCATCGCGGCCCGCATCGTGGCCTTTGCGGGCTCGCTCATCGGCCACGTCCGCGGCGGCCTCGGCCAAGTCAACATCGCGGCCTCCACCCTCTTCGGCGGCATCTCGGGCTCGGCCGTGGCCGAGGCTGCGGCCGTCGGCGGCATCATGATCCCCCAGATGAAGGCGCGCGGCTACGGCGCCGATTACGCGGTGAACGTGACCTCCATGGCCGCCCTCATCGCGCTGATGCTGCCCCCCAGCCACAACATGATCATCTACGCGATCTCGGGCGGCGGCCGCATCTCCATCGCGGACCTCTTCACCGCGGGCATCATCCCCGGCCTCCTCCTCGCAGCGTCGCTGTCGGTCGTGGCCTACCTCGTCGCCCGCAAGCGCGGCTACCCGACCGAGGCGTTCCCCGGCTTCGCCCGCGTCGGCCGCCTTCTTCTGGAATCCATCCCGGGCATGCTGCTGATCGCGATCATCTTCGGCGGCGTCCGCTCGGGCATCTTCACCGCCACCGAAAGCTCCTGCATCGCGGTGATCTACGCGCTTCTGGTCACGGCCTTCGTCTACCGCAGCCTCACCTGGCACGACTTCGTCCACGCCACCCAGCAGGCCGTCCGCACCACGGCGATGGTTCTTCTCATCATCGGCATGGCCGGCGCCTTCGGCTGGCTCATGGCCTACCTGCGCGTGGCGCAGATCTCGCTCGAATGGATGCAGTCCGTCTCGAACAACCCCTTCGTGATCCTCTTGATGATCAACATCGTGCTCCTCGTCCTCGGCACCTTCATGGACATGAGCCCGCTGATCATCATCACCACGCCCATCTTCCTGCCCGTGGTGGCCGCCTTCGGCGTCGATCCCGTGCATTTCGGCGTGATCATGATCCTGAACCTCGGCATCGGCCTGAACACGCCACCCTTGGGCCCCGTCCAGTTCGTCGCCGCCGCCGTCGCCCGCATCTCGATATGGGAGGCGATGCGCAGCGTCTGGCCCTTCTACGGCGCGGGCCTGTTCGTGCTGATGCTCGTCACCTACATCCCGGCCCTGTCACTCTGGCTGCCAAGCCTGTTCCACTGACCGCCCTACCCCGTGACCCGCCGCAAAAACGCGCGGGTCCGGGGATCGCGGGCCGCCTCGAAGATCTGCGCAGGCGGCCCCTCCTCCACGATCCGCCCGCCTTCCATGAAGATGACCCGGTCCGCGATCTCGCGCGCAAACTGCATCTCGTGCGTCACGATCAGCATGGTCTGCCGCCGCTCCGCCACCCGCCGCATCAGGTCCAGGACCTCCCCCACCCATTCGGGGTCAAGGGCCGAGGTCGGCTCGTCAAACAGCATAAGGTCGGCCTCCAGCGCCATCGCGCGCCCGATCCCTACCCGCTGCTGCTGCCCGCCCGAAAGCGCCGCGGGATAGCTGTCCGCCTTCTCCGTCAGCCCCGTCTCGGCCAGGATCGCGTCCGCCCTTGCCTCGGCCTCGGCCCGCGGCCGCTTCTGCACGGTGATCAGCGCCTCGGTGATGTTCTGCCGCGCCGTCTTGTTGGCGAACAAAGCATAGTTCTGGAACACAAAGGCCGTCCGCCGCCGCAACCCCAGCACCTGCGCCCGCGTCGCGCGGCCCGCATCCACCTCCAGATCGCCCACGCGGATCACCCCCGCCTCGGGCCGGTCCAGAAAGTTGATGCAGCGCAGCAGCGTCGATTTCCCCGTTCCCGACGGCCCGATGACCACAACCCGATCGCCCTCCGCGATCGACAGGTCGATCCCGTCCAGCACCGTGTTCGCCCCAAACCGCTTGGTCAGTCCCGTCAGCCGGATCATCGCGTGAACGCCTTGTTCAGGGAAACCTCGATCCGGCGCTGCACGAAGGACAGCGCCTCCACGATGATCCAGTAGATCACCGCCACCACGATGAAGGCCTCGAAATACAGAAACGCGCTCGCCGCTTCCTTCTGCGTCGCGCCCATCATCTCCGTCACGCCCAGGGTAAAGGCCAGCGACGTCGACTTGATCATGTCGATGAAGTAATTGACCAGCGTCGGCGCCGCCACCCGCGCGGCCTGCGGCAGGATGATCCGCCCCATCAGCTGGTTGCGCGTCATGCCGACGGCCTCGCCCGCCTCCCACTGGCTGCGGTCCACGCCCACGATCGCGGCGCGGATGCTTTCGGCCATGTAGGCGCTGAAATGCAGCGTCAGCCCGATGATCGCCGCCTGCACCCCGGTCATGCCGGTCAGGAACGGCATCACCTGCGGCAACCCGTAATAGAACAGGAACAGCTGCACCAGCAGCGGCGTCCCGCGGAAAAAGCTGATATACAGCTTCACGAAAAGGTCCAGCACCGGGATCCGGGCCACCCGCTCCATCGCCAGCAGGCAGCCCAGGATCAGCGCGCAGACCATCGCCACCGCCGCCATGAACAGGGTCAGCGGCAGGTAGCCCAGAAGAATGGGCACCAGACCGATCATGAAGTCGAGGTCCAGCGCCCTCATCTTATTCGGCGGCCGCGGGCTTGGTCACATCCGCCTTCAGCCACTTCTCGGAAATGGCGGTCAGCGTGCCGTCCTCCTTCATGGCGGTGATCGCCGCGTCCACCTTGTCGCGCAACTCCGCGTCATCTTTGCGGAAGGGCAGCGCGTTCTGGATCTCGCTGAACGGCTCGCCCGCCAGCGCCAGCGGCGCGGGGCTTTCCGCAATCACCTGCGCCGAGGACACGCGGTCCATCACGAACGCATCCACCCGGCCCAAGGCCGTGTCCTGCTCGATGTTGGATTCATAGGTGCGGATGTCGATCTCGCTGGCATAGGGCAACGCGCGCAGCAGCTGCTCGTAGTTGGACCCCAGGTTCACCGCCACGCTCCGGCCCTTCAGCGACTCCGGCCCCGTGATCTCGCCCTCGTTGCCCTTCCTCACCACCACCTGCGCCCCGTCATAGACGTAAGGTTGCGTGAAATCGAACTTCGCCTCGCGCTCCGGCGTCACGGTGATCTGGTTGGCCACCGTGTCGATCCGGTCCGCCTCCAGCGCGCCGATCAGGCCCGAAAACGACATGGTCACGAATTCCACGTCCATGTCGGTGCGCTTGCCGATCTCGTTCAGGAAATCCACCTCGAAGCCCTGCAACGTGTCGTCGCGGGTGAAGGTGAAGGGGAAATACCCCCCCGACATGCCGACGCGCAGCGTCTCGGACAACACGGGCGTCGCCAGCAGCGCGACGGTCGTGGCAAGAGTGATAGCCTTCAGCATGCCTGTTCCTTTCCATGGAAGCCGGATCACCGAGATGACGCTTTCGCACAGGCTCGGCAAGACTGCCGGGAAAACAAGGATAAGGCGCTCCGGGTTCCCTTCCGCGCAGGATCACCGTTCCGCGCGAACCTCACCCGCCGGAAGGCCGTTCCGTCACCCGCGCCAGAATCAGCGGCAACAGCCCGCCTCGCCCCAGCACCTCCACCTCAAGCGAGGTTTCGATGGCCGCCACCGCCTCGAACCGCTCCTCCCGCCCGTCCGCCCGCAGCACCCGCACCGGCACCGTTCCGCGCGGGGTCAGTGTGGCCACCCCCACCTCGATCCGGTCGGCCACCGTCAGGGCCAGCCCCTCCGGCGTCACGCCCGGCGGCAGACGCAGCGGCAGAACCCCCATCCCGATCAGGTTCGACCGGTGGATACGCTCGAACCCCGTGGCCAGCACCGCCCGCGCCCCCAGCAGCGCCGCGCCCTTGGCCGCCCAGTCCCGCGACGATCCCATGCCATAGCGTTCGCCCGCCACGATCACGACCGGCCGGCCCTCCGCGCGATAGCGCTCCGCCGCCACCCAAAGGGGTAGCACCTCGCCGCCTTCCATCACGGTCGATCCCGGCGGCACCTCCGCCAGAAGGTTGCGCACGCTGCGGTTGGTGAACAGCCCGCGCCGCATCACCTCCCAGTTCCCGCGGCGCGACGAAAACACGTTCAGATCCGCCGGGTCCTCCCCCCGCTCCACCAGCCAGCGCCCCGCCTCGCCCCCCGCCGGAATGGCCGAGGCGGGCGAGATGTGGTCCGTCGTGATGTCGTCCCCCAGCACAAGGATGGGCGTCGCCACGAAGGGCGCCATCCCCTCCCCCGCCCCGAAGGCGGCGAATGGCGGCCGGCGGATGTAGGTCGACGCCGGATCCCACGGAAACAGCGCCCCCTCCGGCGCCTCCAGCTCCGCCCACATCCGGCTCGCCTCCGCCGCGTCATAGGCCAGCGCCACATCTCCGGCATCCCCGGCCAAAGCCAACGCCGCGTCGATCTCCGCCCCCGTGGGCCACAGGTCGCGCAGATACACCCCTTCCGCGATGGGATCGTTCAGGATGTCCCGCTCCACATCCCCCGCCAGCGCAAAAGCGACGACCAGGGGGGGCGAGGCCAAGAACCCCGCCTCCAGCTGCGGATGCACCCGGCCGGGGAAGTTCCGGTTCCCCGACAGCACCGCCACCTGCACCTTGCCCTCGGCCAGCGCCGCCTGCGCCCCTTCCGGCAAGGGCCCCGAATTGCCGATACAGGTCGTGCACCCATAGCCCACGATCCCGAAGCCCACCGCCTCCAGATCCTCCAGCAACCCCGCCCGCCGCAAATACCGCTCCGCCGTGGGCGACCCGGGCGCGAGCGAGGTCTTCACATGCGCCCCCGGCCGCAGCCCAAGCGCCCGCGCCTTCCGCGCCACCAGCCCCGCCGCCACCAGAAGCCGAGGATCGGAGGTATTCGTGCAACTGGTGATCGCCGCAATCGCCACCGCCCCGTCCGGCACCTCACCCACCGCCGTCGCGCGCGGCCCCCCACCCCGCAGCGCCCGCACGGCGCGCGCGGTCTCCCACGCCCCCATCCGGTCCTGAGGGCGCCGGGGCCCGGCCACGCTCACCTCCACCGCCCCCAGATCGATCTCCACAACATGCGTGAACACCGGCGCCTCCGCCGGATCGAACCAAAGCCCCTGACGCCGGCAATAGCCTTCCACAAGCGCAACCTGCGCCTCACTGCGCCCCGTGGCGCGCAGATACTCCAGCACCGCCCCGTCCACCGGAAAGAAGCCCGAATTCGCCCCGAACTCCGGCGTCATGTTCGCCACGACGCACCGGTCCCCCGCTGACAGCGCCGAAACCCCCTCCCCGAAGAACTCCACGAACCGGTCCGCCAGATCCACCCGCCGCAACCGCTCCGTCACCGTCAGCGCCAGATCCGTCGCCGTCACCCCCTCGCGCAACCGGCCCACCAGCCGCACGCCCACCACGTCCGGCACGCGCAGCATCACGGGCATCCCGAAGAACACGCTTTCCGCTTCAATCCCGCCCACACCCCAAGCCAGAACACCGATCCCGTTCACCATGGGCGTGTGGCTGTCCGTCCCGATCATCGCGTCCGGCATCACCCAGCCGTCCCGCTCCGTCACCACCGTCGCCAGCCGCTCCAGGTTCAGCGTGTGCATGATCCCCGTGCCCGGAGGATGCACCCGGAAGTTCGCCAAGGACCCCGTCGCCCATTTCATGAACCGATAGCGTTCGCCGTTCCGACGATACTCGTTCTCCAGGTTCCGCGCCATGGCGCCCCCGGTCCCGAACACGTCCACCGCCAGCGAATGATCCGTCGACACGTCCACCGGCAGCACGGGGTTCAGCAGCCCCGGATCGTACCCCGCCTCCGCCAAAGCTGACCGCATCCCCGCGATGTCCACCAGCGCCGGCCCGCAGGTCGTGTCATGCATCAGCACGCGCCCCGGCAGGAACGGGATCTCCGCCTCGCTCCGCCCCGTGGCCAGCCACCCCAAAACCGCCCGCCGCGCCCCCTCGGCGTCCCCCCCGCCGGTCCGTACCACATTCTCCAACAGCAGCCGCAGCACATGCGGCAACCGGCGGATCTCCCCCTCCGCCGCCACCGGAAGATCCACGATCCTCCGCCCGTCCCACTCCGTCACATGATGATGCATCGCCATTCCCCCTTCCGGAAGAATAGCATTATCACATCACGAAATGCAATATATCTGCCAAAGACGCCACAAAATCCAGCACCGCATTGATCTTTATCACCGAACCACCCCTATCCCATCCGCTCCGACGCGTAGGACCCGGGCGAGGCCGGGAACACCACCGTCTTGTTGCCGTTCAAAAACACCCGCCGGTGAATATGCGCATGGATCGCCCGCGCCAGCACCGCCGCCTCCACGTCCCGCCCAAGGCTCACGTAATCCTCGGGCGACTGCGCATGCGTGATCCGCACCGTGTCCTGCTCGATGATCGGCCCCTCGTCCAGATCGGCAGTCACGTAGTGGCTCGTCGCGCCGATCAGCTTCACCCCCCGCTCGAACGCCTGCTTGTAGGGGTTCGCCCCCTTGAACGAGGGCAGGAAGGAATGGTGGATGTTGATGATCCGCCCCGACATCTCGCGGCACATGTCGTCCGACAGCACCTGCATGTAGCGGGCCAGCACGATCAGCTCCGCCCCCGTCTCGCGCACGATGGCCATCTGCCGCGCCTCGGCCTCGGCCTTCGTGTCCTTCGTCACGCGGATGTGGTGGAACGGGATGTCGTGGTTCACCACCAGCTTCTGGTAATCCAGATGGTTCGAAATCACCGCCACGATGTCGATCGGCAGCGCCCCGATCCGCCAGCGGTACAGCAAGTCGTTCAGGCAATGCCCGAACCGGCTGACCATCAGCACCACCTTCATCTTGGCCTCGCCCGGATGGATCGCCCAGTCCATCCCGAACCCGTCGGCCACCGCGCCAAAGGCCGCCTGCAGCGCCTCCAGCCCCGCGCCTTCCTCGCTCACGAAACTCACCCGCATGAAGAAGCGTCCGGTGCGCACGTCGTCGAACTGGCTCGAATCCGTGATGTTGGCGCCCAGCCGGGCCAGACAGCCGGAAATCGCGGCCACGATGCCGCGCGCGGCCGGACAGGTGACCGTCAGAACGTAATGGGACATGGCGCCTCTCGTATCCAGAACCCCCTTCCCATACCGCCCGGCAACGCCCCCCGCAACGGGTTGAGGGTCTCCGCCTTTCCCGCCACACTCCCCCCGAACCCCACGCAACCCGGAGCCGTCATGACCCACCCCATCCAGCCGCAGGACATCGACCTTCCCGCGTTCCTTGCCGAACTCCACCGCTGGGTGGCCATCGAAAGCCCCACCGCCGACCGCGACGCCGTCAACGCCATGGCCGACCACGTCCAGACCTACGCCCACTCCCGCGGCCTCCACGTCACCCGCCACCCCACGGACGCCCAGACCGGCGATCTCCTTGTCGCCCGCCTCGGCGACCCCGACCGCGCGGCCCGCGTCCTGATCCTCGCCCATCTCGACACCGTCCACCCGCGCGGCACCTTGGGCGGCCCCCTCCCGTGGCGGATGGAAGGCGACCGCCTCTTCGGCCCCGGCGTCTATGACATGAAGTCGGGCGCCCTCATGGCGATCGAGGCGCTGGCCCTCGCCCAAGGCCGCGCCGACGCCACCATCCTTTTCGTGCCGGACGAAGAAACCGGCACCCGCGCCACCCGCGCGATGATCGAGGATCACGCCCGCCACGCCCGCGCCGTCCTTGTCGTGGAACCCGCCCGCGAAGGCGGCAAGATCGTCACCGGCCGCCGCGGCTCGGCGCTTTACCGCATCTGCGTGAAGGGCCGCGCGGCCCATTCAGGTACCCGTCCACAGGACGGGCGCAGCGCCATCCGCGCCGCCGCCCGGCTGGTGCTGGAGCTCGAAGCCCTGAACGATCCGGACCGCCGCATCGGCGTCAACGTGGGCGTCATCCGCGGCGGCACCACCCGCAACACCGTGCCGGCCGAATGCGTGCTCGACATCGACGTCCGCCTCCCCGACCTCGCCGCCCAGCACGAGATCATCACCAAGATCGAGGGCCTGACCCCCATCGATCCCGACATCACCTATGACATCACGGGCGGCGTGTCCCGCCCCGCCTTCACCGCCGACGCGGGCAGCCTCGCCCTCTTCGATCGCGCGGCCCCCATCGCCGAAGCGATGGGCTACCCCCTTGTGGCCATGACCTCCGGCGGCGGCTCGGACGGCAACTTCACCGCCGCCCTCGGCATCCCCACGCTCGACGGCCTCGGCCCCGACGGCGCGGACGCCCACACCACCAACGAGCACCTGTTCCCGTCCACGATCGCACCCAGGCTGGCCATGCTGGCCAACCTCCTGATTTCGCTCACGTAATCGAACGACAACGAATCCCAGACCTCCTGAACCAGGATCAGCTGGCCTCCGCCTCGAAGAAGGTCGAGGTGACAGGCCGGACTACCGGGGCGGCGACAGCAGCCGCTCCAGCTCCCGCAGGGCCACATCCACCAGTTCCGCGTCCACCCGCTCCCCCTCAAAGCGGATGAACCAGCCCTTGGCGTCGCGCCCCGACCGCAACCGGAACCCGGCCGCCGCCGCAGCACTGCGCCCGGCCTGCGGCGCCCGGGTCCGCGGCCGCCCCCCGCGCGACGGGCGCGCGGGCGCGGGCCCCAGATCGGTCATCGCCTCCTCCAGCACGGCCAGCTCCTCCGCCGGCGTCTCGGGCGACCCGTCGGCCAGCGCGTCCCGCAGCCGCCCCTCATGCCCCTCGCGCAGGGCCCCCGCCAGCCGCAGCCCGTCCTTCTCGCGCAACGCATCGGGGAACAGCAGCATGTCCCCCAACTCCTCGAAGATCAGCGCAAAGGACCGGATCTTCGACCGCTTCCCCTTGGAGGCCACGGGGAACAGCGCGTCCACCGCCGCCTCCACGTTCGGAAACGCCCCCTGCTGCGCCGCGATCACCGCGATCCGCCCCCGCTCGAAATGCGACAGGCCCGCCCGGACCTCGTTCTCCTCCACCATGGCGGCAAAGGTGCCGCCCATAGCGTCCGGCTCCCGCACGATGGCGCGGATCGTGTCGTATTTCGCATCCCCCGTCAGCCCGCGCAGGTTCTGCACCGCCCGCAACCGCCGATAGCCGGACAAAAGCCCGAACCGCTCCCCCTGCCCCGTTCCCGTGCCGGGCAGCCGGAACACCTCCACCGGCAGACGCAACCCCTGCGCCGCGATGGACAGCTGCAACTCCTTCATGGATTCGGGGTCCAGCGCCATGCGGTCCCGCACGATGGCCTCCGCCTCCACCCGCTCCAGCGGGATCTCCAGCAGCACCAGCCCCCGCCCCTCCGCCTCGCGCAGACGCTCGGCATCGTTACGATCCCGTGCACTGGCCGCGCGGGCCTCCGCATCGCGCGGATCATGGGCCCGGGCCGTGTCCGCCGCCACCTGCGCGATCGGCGCCGCCATCACCCCACGGGGGGAGGTTTCGCGGCGAAACTCCACCTCCATCCGGGCCAGATCGTCGGCGCTCGGCGCCTCCAGCTTCATCCGTTTCGCCATGGCTTACCCCTCCTTGCCCGCTGCCACTTCGGCCTCGGCCTCGGCCTCGGCCAGCTTCATGTCCCGCCACCAGGTGCCCAGGATGATCTCCTTCACCTCGGCCCAAGTCCGGTCGAACGTCTCGCGCCCCCGCACATAGGTGTCGCGGTTGAAGTTCTTGTAGTCCGCCTCGTAGATACCCGACACCTGCTCCCCGGCCTGCCCGACCATGGCCGTCATCTCCTGCCGGAAGGTGGTCATGAAATCCCCGAAATAGGCCTGCACCACGTTCGCCAGATCCGTCTGCTGCGCCGGATCGAACCGCGTGATCAGCGCCCGCACCGCGTCCCACTGGAACCCGATCTCCGGCAACCCCGCCTCCCGCCGCGCCCGGTTCTCCCCCTCCTCGATTGAGGCGAAGGTCGAATAGATCATGTCGAAGAACCGCCCCGTCGAATCGAACTCCAGGAACGAGGCACCGAGCGGAACCAGCAGAATGTCCGCCGCCGCCAAGGCGTTGATCGTCAAATACCCAAGCGCCGGCGGCGTATCCAGAAGCACGATGTCGTATTCGTCCAGGATCCCCGCCTCGGACAGCGCATTGCCCAAGCTGTCCCACAAGGCCCAGCCCCGCAACTGCATCCGCCAGACAGGGATCTGGAACTCGGCCCAATAAAGGTTCAGCTGCGCGCCGATCAGGTCGATGTTCGGCCAGTGGGTTTCCTGGATCAGGTTTCGCGGCGAAACCTTCAGGGCCTCGGTCAGAGTCTCGTCCAAGGGGATGAGGGGCTGGCCCGCCGCTTCGCGCACCCGGTTCTCCTCCTGAACATGCAAGGCGAAGTCGCGGGCAAGGAGGGGGAAGGCCGTCTGCCATTCGTCGGCCACCGTGCCCCCCATGATGGAGGTCATGGAGCCCTGGCTGTCGAGGTCGATCACGAGGACGCGGTAGCCGTCGAGGGCGGCGGACATGGCAAGGTGGGCGCAGGTGGAGCTTTTGCCGACGCCGCCCTTGAAGTTCGCGACGGCGAGGACTTTGGCCGGCAGGCCCTCGGGCCGCCAGGTCTTGTATTCACGCCAGCCGGCACCCTCCGTCGCGAAGTGGGCGCGAAGGGCAAGGACCTCTTCGAGGCTGAACCGCTTCGCGGGGCCTTCGCCGACACCTTGGGGCAGGGCCGGGTTGGCCTTGAGGACGCGGCGGAGGTGGCCCGCGGCGACGGGGATCAGGTACTTGCAGATCTCCCACGTGGAGAACTTGCGGAGGCGCTTCTTGCCATCGGGGGCGTAGCCGCGGCGGGCAAGATCGTCCCGGCCGCGCATGGCGAAGGCGGCGGCCTTGGCGAAGCGGGCGGTGTCGATCGGTTCGGCCAAGCGGGCGGCGGCGGCGGCCGGGTCTATGCCGAAATAGGGGGGGAGGTCGGGTTTGCCGCTCATCTACTTGTCCCTCATGTGCGCGGTTTGCGCTGATGTTGCCAAGTTCATCGCACATCTAGATGCGCTTGGGAATCACCTTGGGCTTCCTCTGTTGAAAATACGAAGTTTCGCAGCGAAACCGACAAAGCGTTTTGCGATTATTTGAGATCTTTAGAATCTTTAGGCCTGAGTATTTCATTTGCATCAGTAACTTACGGGACTTAGGGTGCCCCTTTACGGGGGAAAGGGTGCCTGAATACGGGATGAAGGGTCCCGGAATACGGGGGATGAGGTGCTGATTCTCGGGAAATGGGCGGGGATTGGGGCGAAAGCGGGGTGTGGGAAGGGTGAAGGCGGGGTTTTGGGTGCGGGCGGCGGGGGGGGGTCCTGTAAATGGGTTCCTTTGAGGCGGGGGTGTAGGAGGGGGTATCCTGTAAACGGGTTCCTTTGGGAATGGGCTGGAACAGGGGGCGTCCTGTAGATGGGTGCCTTTGAAGGTTCCCGGAGGGGCGTTGCGGGGAGGTACCCGAACACGTAGGCTTCACGGAAATGACAGGTGGACGCGATTCGGACAAAAGGTCGGGTTGTGGTGGTGGAGGGTTGGGGTTGGACCGGACGATCGGGGACATTCCGCGGGAGCGTTTGAGCGGGGCGTTGCGGCGGGGGGCGGTGAAGAAGCATGTGGCGGCGATCCATGTCTCGGGCAAGCTGACGCTGTTGCAGCGGCGGTTGTCCAACGTGCTGCTGCTGAACGCTTATGACACGCTGACGACGCAGGCGGTGCACCGGATCGACGCGCGGACGCTGTGTTTGATGATCGGCTACAATTCGAACGACATGGACACGCTGAAGGCGTCCTTGCGCGGGCTGGCGGAAACGGTGGCCGAGTGGGACATGCTGGACGAGCAGGGGCGGCAGGAATGGGGGGTGTCGAGCCTGTTGTCCTATGCCAAGCTGAAGGGGGGCGTGTGCGAATACGCCTATTCGCCGGCGCTGGCGGAGAAGCTGCACGACCCGAAGGTGTTCGCGCTGATCAACCTGAACATCCAGCGGCGGTTCACGAGTGGGCACGCGCTGGCGCTGTACGAGAACTGCTATCGCTTCGTGCGGACGGGCAGCACGGGGTGGTGGCCGCTGGACACGTTTCGCCGTCTGATGGGGGTGGCCGACAGCGAGTATTACGAGGTGTTCAAGCATCTGAACGCCAAGATCATCAAGCCGGCCGTGCTGGAGGTCAACCGCACGTCGAACATCATCGTGACGCCCGAGACGCGCAAGCTGGGCCGGACGGTGACGGACATCCGGTTCCGGATCGAGGAGAACCCGCACCTGGCGATCCTGGATCTGGACGACGGGGAAGGGGTGCGCCGGTCGGGCACCTATGAGCGGTTGCGAAAGATGGGCACCTCGGACCGCTTGGCACGGCAGTGGATCGCCGAGCATGGCGAGGTGCATGTGGACGGGCGGCTGGATTACGTGGCGGGGCAGGAAGGCGTGCGCGATCCGGTGCGCTATCTTTCCGCCGCGCTGAAAAACGGGTTCGGGGTGGCGCCCGAGGCGCCGGTGGCGGATCCCGAGGTGTCGGCCCGCGCGCGACGGTTGCGACGCATTCAGGAGCTGGTGGCCGCGCGCAGCCCCACGCAGCGCGACGCGGACAAGCGGCTGTTCCTGAGCCGCCTGTCCGGCGCGCCGCGCGATGATTTCGAGAAGCATGGCTGGATGAGCGCGCTGAACGCGCCCGCGATCCTGGCCTTCTGGGAGGATCTGCATCCGGGCGTGTTCGACGGCTGATCGGTTTCGCGGCGAAACCCGCGATGTTTTTGTGAGCCGGCGTCGGGGGTGACCGCCTGAAGGCGCGAGGCCGCCTTTAGGCCCACATGATTGTCAGTCGGGACGGCGGAGGCGACCGCGGAAGAGGCCGCGCTGGCTGAGGCTTTCGAAGATTTCGTCCGGACCGTCGGGATCGAGGATCTCATTGTCGGCCAGCCATTCTTCGAGGCCGTTAAGGTCGGGGATTTCATACGGGACGAGGGAGCGGCCGGGGCCGCGCAGCGCGTGGACGGCGGCGAGGAGGGAGCCCTTCGCGTCGATCTCGTGCGTGACGTCTTCGGGGGTGCAGCCGAGATGTTCGGCCATCAGGCCGAGGCGCAGGGTGCGGATTTCGGCGGACATGGCGCCCGTCGGGTCCTGTGCGGCGTCCACCGCCACGTCGCATTCTGAATCGAGCCGCATGGAGCGGTTGTTGAAGTTCGACGAGCCGATGCGGAGCAGGCGGTCGTCGACGATCATGGTCTTGGCGTGGACGTAGATCGGGTTTTCGTTTGCGGTGACCGGGTGGAAGATGCCGAAGCGGCCGTGGGGGTCGTGCTTTTGCAGCGACTGGACAAGGCGGGCGCGGGCGGTGTCCATCGCCAGCGGTTCGAGCCAGCCGTCGGCGCGGACGGGGTTCACGATCACAACCTCGGGGCCGTTCGGTTCTTCGAGGCGGCGGGCGATGGCGGAGGCGATGCGGCGGGAGGCGAAATACTGGCTTTCGGCGTAGATGAAGTGCCGGGCGTTGGCGATCATGTCGAGATACAGGTTCTCGATTTCATAGACCGGGTCCTGATCGTCCATCTTGGGGCGGGAGCGGGCGACGGCGATGTCGACGTGGCGCAGCATGGGGCGGATGGCGTCGGGCCAAGTGGCGCGGCCGCCGGTGACGGGGGGCAGGGTTTCGCCGGTGGCGCGGCGCCAGCGGCGGCGGCACACGTCGGCGAGGACGGAGGCGGCCTTGCCGTCGCAGATGCTGGTCGCGTCGTGCCAAGGTTCCAGCTTGCGCCCCGAGGGGGTGACGCGGCCGGGCTGGTCATCGAGATGTTCGCGCGTGTCCCAGCGTTTCAGCGTCATGTCGATGCCGCCGCAGAAGGCGATGCAGTCGTCTATCACCAGAAGCTTTTGGTGGTGGGATCCGGTGGGCGGGTGGACGCCGTCCAGCCGCGCGGTGATGCGTTTGTGCGCCTTCCAGCGGGCGAGGTAGTAGGCGTTGTTGCCGCGCAGCCAGTTGCGCAGCATGCCGGAGTTCCACTGGAGCAGGCGGATCTGCAGTTCGGGCCGGCGGTCGGCGAGCCAGAGGATGAAATTGCCGAGTTTGGTGGGCGCGCCGTCCTGAAGGCCGGGGGAGCCGAGGCGGATGCGGGCGTCGAAGTCCCAGCCCACCATCATGATGCTATTTTCGGCCTGCTGCATGGCGGCGCGGGCGGCGTCGAAATAATCCGCCGCGTCCACGATCACCGAAAAGTTGTCCGCGTGGGCGATCTGCCAGCAGTTGCGGGAGGGTTGGAGGATATCCGGCATCATGTTCCAGCGAAAAGGGGTCGCCACCCGAATGGGGGTTATCGGGCGGCGAGTCAACAAAAGGGGTGGGGCAGGGTTAGCGGGCGGTGCGGAAGGCCCCCCGGCGGATGTGGCTGTGGACGGGGGCGATGGTGCGGGGGGTGTCCTTCTTGAAGGTTTCGCGCATCAGGTCCTCGAACGACTTGACGGCGAAGTCGGCGCCGATGTCGCGGGCTTCCTGAAGCTTTGCCTCGGCGATGGTGAAGGCGTCGCCGGTGCGGGCGTCGGCGCGGTTCTGGGCGTCCTTCGGCATTTCCCAGATGGCCACGCCCACGCGCAGGTGGGGGGCCGCCTGCTTGATGCGGCGGATATGGAGGAGGGAGGCGCGGGAGGGGGAGGGGTCCACGTAGCTGAGGACGAGGCAGTCGTATTGGTCGGCGCCGATGTTGCGGAAGCGGGCAAGGGGGAGGTCGTTGTGGGGGTTGTGGGCGGCGGTGGCGCCTTCGGCCTTCATGGTCTGGGCGAGCATGAGGGCGGAGACGTCGTCGAGATCGGTGCGGCCGCCCATGCAGAGGACGGAGAAGCCTTCGCCGTGCTTTTCCTCTTCCTCCTCCTCCTTTTCGGCGGCGTCGGTTTCGGCGATCTCGGCCAAGTCGGCGACCATGGCTTCGGCGACGAAGATCAGGCGATCCTCTTGCTCGTGGGTCAGGACGCCGCGGCGTTTGTCGTGATGGGCGATGAGAAGGGCGGGGATGCCGACGTCGCGGTAGTATTCGCCGATGTACATGTCCTCCAGCGCCTCGTCGGCGCGGGAGGTGGCTTCGAGCACGTCGCCGGCGAGGAGGCGCTGGTAGAGGCGGGCGTGGGGGGCGAGGACGGGTTCGTCACCGAACAGGATGTCGAAGAGTTCGAATTGCGGGATGTGGCGGCCGAGGACCACAAGGCACACGGTGAGGGGAGTGGAGAGGATGAGGCCCATCGGCCCCCAGAGCCACGTCCAGAAGATGGCCGAGACGATGATGGCGAGGGGGCTGACGCCGGTGCGCGAGCCGTAGAGCCACGGCTCGATCACGTTGCTGGTGACGAGTTCCACGACGCCGAAGAGGGCAAGGGTCCAGAGGATTGCCTCCCACCCTGGGGAGACGGCGAAGGCCAGAAAGAGGGGGAAGGCGGCCGACAGGATGGAGCCGATGTAGGGCACGAAGCGCAGCACGAGGGTGAGGAGGCCCCAGAGAAGCGCGTTCGGCACGCCGATGAGCCAGAGGCCCACGCCGATGGGGACCGCGTAGATGATGTTCACGGTCAGTTGGATCAGGAGGTAGCGGCCGACGCGGCGTCCGGCCTCTTGCAGCACCTGCGTGGTGCGGTGCAGGTCGTCCGAGCCCACCAGCTTGATGAAGCGGTCGCGCAGTTCGGTGCGTTCGAGGAGCATGAACACCACGACCACGATCACGAGGCCGGTGGTGGCGATGGGGCTGACCAGCGGCAGGACGAGGCTTTGGACCATGCCGATGATGCCCTGCTGTTCGATCACCTCCACCTTCAGGGGCAGGACCACGTCGCGGGCGAGGGCGGAGGTGTCGCGGGCCCCCACCTCGGCGTTGATGGCGGCGATCATGTTGGACAGGCGGCGCAGCAGGGAGGTGTCGCTGCTGGCGTTTCGCAGCGCCTCCACCTTGGAGATGATGTTGGCCTGGAAGGTGGGGAGGTTCGAGGCGAGGGTGGTGAGCTGGGTCGCGACCACCAGGACGAAGAGGCAGACAAGTGCGAAGGCCACCGTGACCACGATGAGGACCGCGGGCAGGTTCGGCACCCCCAGCTTGCGCAGCCAGGTGGCGAGCGGCGAGAGCGCGAAGGTCAGCAGCATCGCGATGGCCAAGGGCAGGAACACGCTTTGGGCGAAGTAGACGATCGCCACCACGCCGGCGATGGTGGCCAGCGTCGGCACGCTGATGCGCCGCGCAGTGGTGGCCGACCCGTTGTAGCGCATCAGGTCGCCCGGGTCGCGGCGGGGGGTGGGCAAGCGCTTCGCCTCGTGTTGCATCGACGTTCCCTTCATCAACTCCGGGTGCCCAACGCGGATGGGGGCGGTTCGGTGCATGGGGGCGGCGATTTTTTTTGCGGTCAGTCCGCGGTGTCCAGAAGGCGGCGGACGCGGTCCGACAGGGTGCCGATGTCGAAGGGCTTTGTCATGATCTCCATCCCCGGGTCGAGGCGGGTCTGGCCGAGGACGGTGGTTTCGGCGTAGCCCGTGACGAACATGACCTTGAGGCCGGGGCGCAGTTCGCGCGCGGCGTCGGCGACCTGCCGGCCGTTCATGCCGTTGGGAAGACCCACATCCGTGATCAGAAGGTCGATCGGCGTGTCGGAGCGCAGGATCTTGAGCGCCTGCGGGCCGTCGCCGGCTTCGAGCGCAGTGAGGCCCAGATCCTCGATCACGTCGACGAGGAGCATGCGGATGATGGGTTCGTCATCGGTGACGAGCACGGTGCGGTGGGCGGGGCGGGCCGGTTCGTGAACGGGGGCGGACGCGGCTTTCGCCGGGGCCTGTTCGCGCGGCAGGTAGAGATGGAGGGTGCTGCCCGCGCCCGGTTGCGACGCGATCTGGACCTGTCCGCCGGACTGGCGGGCGAAGCCGTAGATCATCGACAGGCCGAGGCCCGTGCCGACGCCGAGGGGTTTGGTGGTGAAGAAGGGATCGAAGGCCTTTTCGATCACGTCGGCGGTCATGCCGCTGCCGGTGTCGGCCACCGACAGGGCCACGTATTCGCCGGGGGGCAGGTCCAGATCGTCGGCTTCGGCGGGACCAAGGGTGCAGTTGTGCAGGTCGATCGCGATGCGGCCGCCGTCGGGCATGGCGTCGCGCGCGTTGAGGCAGAGGTTGAGGAGCGCGTTTTCCAGCTGGTTCGGATCGACGAGGGTGGACCAGAGATCGGTGTCGGCGCGGGTGGTGACGGTGATCTGGGGCCCGACGGAGCGCTGGACGAGGTCCAGCATGTCGGCCACGAGGCGGGCGGCGTCGGTGGGTTTCGGGTCCAGCGTCTGGCGGCGCGAGAAGGCCAGAAGGCGGTGGGTGAGGGCCGCCGCGCGTTTGGCCGCGGCCTGCGCTGCGGAGATGTAGCGGTCCAGATCGTCGGTGCGGTTCTGGTGCACGCGCCCCTGGATCATGTCGAGCGAGCCGGAGATGCCGGCGAGGAGGTTGTTGAAGTCATGCGCGATGCCGCCCGTGAGCTGGCCCACCGCCTCCATCTTCTGGGACTGGCGGAGGGCTTCCTCTTTCGCCATGAGTTCGGCGGTTTGTTCGGCCACGCGCTGTTCCAGCGTGTCGTTGAGACCGCGGAGCATCTGGGTCATGCGTTCGCGTTCGGCCTCGGCGGCGCGGCGGCCTTCGATGTCGAGAAGGACGCCGGAGAAGGTGAGGGGTTCGCCGTCGGGGCCGAGATCGACGCGGCCCTTGGCTTCGAGCCAGTAGTAGCGGTTGTCGCTGCGGCGGGTGCGGTACTGGTGGGCGTAGGTGCCGCCGGTGGCCAGCGCCTGGCGGATCTGAGCCGTGAGGGCGTCCTTGTCGTCGGGGTGGACGGTGGCGGTCAGCTGGGCCAGCGTCAGGTCGGCGCGGCTGAGGGCCGGGTCGAGGCCGAAGGAGGCGGCCAGCGCGTCGTCCACGGTGAAGCGGTTGGCGGGCACGTCCCAGAGCCAGGTGCCGATGATGGCGCCGGCTTCGAGGGCGAGCTGGACGCGCTGGATGTTTTCGCGGGCCAGCGCCTCGCTGGTGAGGAGGGCAGCTTCGTTTCGCTTGCGTTCGGTGATGTCGCGGAAGAGGACGGAGACCTGCCGGAGGCTGGCGGGTTCGAGGCGGGCGGCCGACACCTCGATATGGCGGTCGATTTCGGTGAAGGAGCGTTCGAAGCGGAGGGGCTGGCCGCTGGCGAGGACGCGGCCGTAGAGGGCGACCCATTCGGGGGCGTCGTTGGGGGCGACGTCATAGACGGTCTTGCCCACGATGTCGGGGATGCCGGTGTGGCGCTGGTAGCCGCTGTTGGATTCGATGTGGACGTAGTTGCTGAGTGGGCCTTCGGGGCCGTCGATGAATTCGATGATGCAGAAGCCGTCGTCGATCGCTTCGAACAGGGCGCGGTAGCGGGCTTCGAGGGTGGCCTGAACGGGGAGTTCCCCGGCGGTGGCGGCCGGCGGGGGGAGGGGGATGTTCGTCACGTCGGGGAACTCTGCTTCTGGCGCGGGCGGCTTTTCGGGGGATCTAGCGCGCGCGGGGGCCGGGGCCAGCGGGCGCGCGCGATTCCCGTCGGGGGCGGGCGGTGGGTGCGGAACTGCACCGATGTTGGGGGGTTGAGGCCGGCGGACACCTGCGCCACAAGCGGGGTATCACGGAGGTGCGGATTGGAACAACAGGACGACTGGAGGCTGACGGAGGCCTTGCCGCACCAGCTGGGGCGCGGCGACCCCTTTGCCGCCGCGGTGCGGGCGACCCGCATGCCGATGATCGTCACCGATCCCGCGCAGGACGACAACCCGATCGTGTTCGCCAATGCGGCGTTTCAAAGGCTGACCGGATATTCGCGCGAGGAGTTGATAGGGCGGAACTGCCGCATCCTTCAGGGGCCGAAGACGAGCCGGGAGTCCGTGAACAAGGTGCGCGCGGCGGTCATGGCGGGCGACGACGTGTCCGTGGACCTTCTGAACTATCGCAAGGATGGCAGCACCTTCTGGAACGCGCTGTACATCAGCCCGGTGCGGGACGAGGACGGGACGATCCGGTATTTCTTCGCCTCGCAGATGGACATCACGAGCCGGATCGACGCCCATTCCCGCATCGCCCGCCAGAAGGACGAGGTGGAGCAGGAGGTGCGCCGGCGGACGGCGGATCTGGAGGCGGCGCTGGAGGCGCAGACGCTGTTGCTGCACGAGGTGGATCACCGCGTGAAGAACAACATGACGATGATCGGGTCGATCCTGCGGTTGCAGCTGCGCGAGATGAACCCCGAAGGGGCGGGGCAGTTGCGCGCGACCATGCAGCGGATCGACGCCTTGGGAACGGTGCACCGGCGGCTGTATCAGTCGGAGGATGTGACGCGGTTCGACATCGGGGCTTTTGCGGCAACGCTGGCCTCGGACTTCGCGCAAGCCTCGCCCGGGGTGCGGATCTTGACGGATCTGCGGCGGGCGGAGGTGTCGGTGGGCCATGCCTCGGCGTTGGGGCTGGTGGTGAACGAGTTGCTGACGCTGATGTTCCAGCGCCAGAAGGACCTGCCCGCGCCGGGGGAGGTGCGGGTGAGCGCGCATGGCACCCCCGCCGCGACCGTGCTGATGCTGGAGGACCGGGGGAGCCGGAGCCTTCTGGACAGCGACAGCACCGGCCCGCTGAGCCGGTCGCTGATCCAGCGCCTGACGGCGCAGGCCAATGCCACCGTGACCTTTGACCCCATCGAGGGCGGGCAGAGGGTCACATTGACGATCGGACGTGAAGAATGACCCGTGCCACCCCGCCGCTTGACGTGCTGATCGTCGAGGATGAACCGCTGATCGCCATGGACATCCAGTTCATGATCGAGGATGCGGGCCACACCGTGCTGAACACCGCAGCCTCCCTGCGGGAGGTGACGGCGCTGCCGGAGGCCGAGGTGCCGGACGTGGCCTTTGTGGACATTCAATTGGCCGAAGGGTCGAGCGGGCTGGACGTGAACACGCTGATCCAGGAGCGCTGGCCAAACACGATCATCGTCTTCGTGACGGCCAACCCGAAGAAGATCCCCGAGGATTTCGCGGGCGCGCATGGGGTGATCGCGAAGCCCTTTTCGTCGCACGGTTTTACCGCCGCCCTGCAATATCTGCAGGAGGGGGTGAGCGAGCCGCCGCCCGTGAGCCCGCAGCCGGGGAGCTTCGTCGCCTCGCCCCGCTTTGCGGAGACTTGGAAGGGCTGAGGCCGGGGCGGTTTCGGGGGGGGGGGGGGCGGTTTGCCGTTCGCGTTGATGCGCGGATGGGTCACGTGGTGGCCGCTTGTTGGGCGGACGCGATGTGGCGGGCGTCTGTGTAGCCCTTGTCTTCCAAGTCTTACGCTCGTGATAGCGGACGCGGTGAGCGATCTGCTATTGCGGTGAACGCATCTGAAACGGCCTTGTCCGTTAGCATTCTTATTTAACGCGCGGCGTCCTGCGTTCAATCCTTATGGTGCGGATCGGATTCAGGCCTCGGATGGACGAACGCAGTGCACAGTTGAGGCCGTGCGGATGGTGGAGTACGTAATCGTCGCCCTGTCGCCCTGTCGCCCTGTCGCCCTGTCGCCCTGTCGCTGCGCTGTTTCGTTGTCCCATTGCCACCGTGAAGGCCACTCTGCGGAGTTCAGCCTGTCGAAGGTGTTGCCATCTGACGCGGGCGTCCGCACCACTGTCATCTGCGTCATCTGCGTCATCTGCGTCATCTGCGTCATCTGCCGTCGGGGCCTGACGGCGCGGAAATTGGCGCGGATTGGGTCGATGGATGGGCGGATCGTGCCGATGATTTTGCCGGTTGCGTCGGTAGGTTGGCCAATGGGCCGGTGATTTCGCCTGTTGCGCGGTGGTTCGGCTGATGGGCCGGTGGTTTGCTGGCGGGGCGGTGGTTTGGCCGATTGGGGCCGGTGGCTTCGCCGATAGGGCGGTGGTTCAGCGGATCGGGGCGGTGACGACGGCTCGGGTGCCGGGGAGGTTGTCCTCGAGGTCGAGATGGCCGCCGAGGCGTTCGACCAGCGAGGCCAGCATCCGCGACCCGAAGCCGCTGCCCTGCACGGGCCCGTGGCGGCCGACGCCGCTGTCGGCCACGATCAGGCGGAACTGGTCGCGGTGCTGTTCCAGCATGATGCTGATCGGGCCCGTCTGGTCGCCATAGGCGTATTTGGTGGCGTTGGTGATCAGCTCGTTCACGATGAGGCCGATGCTGATCGCGCGGTCCGTGCTGATCAGGATGGGCGTGAAGTTCGTGTCGAGCTGGCGGGCCCAGTTCTCGCCGATCGTGTCCTTCAGTTCGACGCAGAGATCGTCGAGGTAGCGGGCGAGATCGAGGATTTCTACGCTGTCGTTCTGGTGAAGGCGGCGGTGCACGAGGCTGACGGCCTTGAGGCGGTTTTCGGCCTCCCCCAGCTGGCTTTTCACCTCGGGCGAGGCTTCGCGGGCCTGCATGCGCAGAAAGGCCGCGACAAGCGACAGGCTGTTCTGGACGCGGTGGTTCACCTCGCGCAGGAGGAAGTCCTTCTGGCGCAGCAGGCTTTCGTTTTCCTTCAGCGTCGTCGCGATTTCGCGGTTCAGTTCGCGGACGCGCTGGTTGTTGCGCGCTTCGAGCATCAGGCGGACGATGCGGGCGGCGGCCTCCTCCTCGGCGTGGGTCCAGGGACGGGCGCGGCCGGTAACGGTTTCGGACCATTGTTCGAACGAGGTGCGCGGGTTCAGCGTCGCGTTCGGGTCGGCGGGGATGTCCTTGTGCGGGTTGCCGGCCCAGGTCACGGTCTGGAGGTGTTCGGCGCGGAACCACATCAGGATGGTCGGCACCTCGGTCGACATGGTGACGGCGACGACGCCGCTGGCGACGGACGAGTAGAAGGCCGCGTCGGGGAAGTCGCGCGACAGCTGATGCGTGGCATAGGTGCGCAGGGCCGCCGGCAGGCGGACATGTTCGGCCAGCGCGCGGATGTCCGAGGGATCGGGGCAGTGGCCGACGGTGAAGAGGTCGAGCCCCTGCACGGCCGCGAAGCCGTCGGCGTTGAGAAGGGCCGCGACCTTGTGGCCGGAATCGGCGAAGAAGTCGGCCAGCGAGCGTTCGGAGCCGAGATTGCTGAGAACCACGTCTTCCTGCGCGCGCAGGCGGATGCGTTCGCGGTAAAGGTCGGCGTCTTCGCGCGCCCGGATCTGGCGGGAGAGGATGACGGCCAGCGTCTGGCAGGCGAGGCGCGTGGTCAGCGACAGGCTGCGCGGTTCGTGGTGGTGGCAGGCGATGAGGCCCCAGAGGAGCCCGTCCTTCACGATGGACACGGAGGCCGAGGCTTGGATGCCCATGTTCTTGAGATACTGGATGTGGACCGGCGACACGGAGCGCAGGGTGGAATCGCTGAGGTCCAGCTGCGCCATGTCCCCTTCGCCGCGGATGGGCTGGGGGTCGTAGCCGACATCGGCGATCACGCGCACGCGGTTGCGGACGTAAAGGGCGCGGGCCTGCCGGGGGATGTCGGAGGCCGGGAAGTGGTGGTTCATGAAGGAGGGCGCGTCGGGTGCCAGGCTTTCGCCGACGACGACCCCGGCCTCATCCTGGATGAAGCGGTAGACCATGACCCGGTCGTAGCCCGTGAGGGTGCGGAAGGCGTGGGCGGCCTTCTGGAAGAGGTCGGGGAAGGAGACGGCGCGCTCGAAGCCCGTGCCGACCTGTTCCAGCCGGTTGAGGAAGCTGGCGTCGAGCGGGTGTTCCGGGCGTTGCGGGGTGCATTCGACCACCACGTGATCGCCCGAGCGGAAGGCGACGGTGTCCCACGCCTCCCCCCCCAGATCAAGGACGCCGACGACGCGCAGGGTGCCGTCAAGGTCATCGAGGGAGGCGGCGAGGTCGGGGCCGAGGACGTCGGCGAGGGGGGCGTTCAGCGCCTGTTCGAAGCGCGGGTGGGGCAGCCCCGCGCGGGCGGTGACGCGAAGGCCTTCGGCGCGGGCGACCAGCATCTGGCCGTGGGGCTGGATGGAACCGGGGATGTGGATCGGTTCGCGGTCGCAGGCGGTGAGAAGGTCCGTGGGGCCTTGCATGGCATCTCCGTTCAAGGCCGGGGTTTACGGGTTTCATGCCCGGTTTCGAACGGAATGGCAACAGTTTGAGCCCTTGGGCGGGCGGGGAACGATCAGGATTTCGTGGGTTGCGGGGAGGGGCGGGCGAGCAGGCGCTGGACTTCTGCACGCAGGACGGGAAGGACCTCGGCCTCGAACCACGGATTGCGGCGCATCCAGCCGGTGGAGCGCCAGGACGGGTGGGGCAGGGGCAGGACGGCGGGAAAAGCGCGGCGGAAATTGCGCACGCGGTCGGTCATGTTGCCGGGGCCGAGGGTATGGGTTTGCGCGTGGCTGCCGACGAGGAGGGTGAGGCGGACGCCCGTGGCCTGCCGCAGGAGGCGGTCGCGCCACAGGGGGGCGCATTCGCGGCGCGGGGGTGCGTCGCCGCCCGCGCGCTTGCCCGGATAGCAGAGGCCGAGGGGGAGGATCGCGAAGTTCGTGGGATCGTGGAAGACGGGGGGCGTGACGCCCAGCCAGTCGCGCAGGCGCTGGCCCGACGCGTCGTCGAAGGGGATGCCGGAGAGGTGCGCCTTGGTGCCGGGCGCCTGGCTCGCGATCAGGATCGGCGCCTCGGCCGTGATGCGGAAGATCGGGTTTGGCCCAAGGGGGAGGTCGGCGGCGCAGAGGCGGCAGGCGCGGGCGTCGCGCAGAACGGTGTCGAGGCTTTCCATGGGCGGGAGATAGGCATGGGCCGGCGGCGGCGGAAGGGCCGTTACGCGAAGCTTTGGAGCCGGCTCGGGAGGGGTTGTGGGTGCGAGGGGCGGTCGAGGTTCGAGACCACGACGGCGGCGCCGCAGGGATTGGCGAGTTCGGCGTCTCGGGCGCCGTCGACCGCGGCGATGCAGTCGGCCAGCGTCAGGCCGAAGCGGGCGGCCACGGCAGCGAGGGCGTTGGTCTTGCCCGCGGCGGGGGGCAGCAGATCGATCCAGCCGTGGCGGGAGGGAAGGATGCGGGCGGCGATGTCGGCCTTGCGCAACGCCTCGGCCAGGCGGCGGGCGAGGTCGGGGCCGCCGGGGGTGCGGATGGTGTGGGGGGGATGGTCGGGGCGGGCGGGGCCTTCGGGCCGGAGGGTGGAGGCGAGGCGCTGCACGGCCGCCGGGTTCCAGGAGGCGGCGATGCGCGCGTCATGGTCGGCCCAGAGGTGGAGGCCGGTGGGACCGTCGAGGAAGATCTGGGTGCCGGCGTTCGTGATGATGGCAGCGGGGGCGGGCAGGGCGAAGCGGCGCAGGTGGGCCCGCGCCTCGGGCAGGGACTGGCGGGTGGTGATGACAAGGGGGGTGGCGGCGGTCCAGCGGGCGAGGGACGGGGCGCAGCCGCTGCGCAGGTGGTCGATGTCGCAGACGAGAAGGCGTTGGGCGTAGGTGTGGAGCGCCGGCGCGGGGCGCAGCAGCGTGTCGTAGACGGCGACGCTGTCGGTGGCGTGGCGCGTCCAGTCGGCCCGGCCCGAAAGGGCGCAAAGGTCGGGGGAGATGCGGTGGGTGCGGGTGATCGCCGTGGGGTCGAGGGCGGGAATCCGGACCTCCGCCTCCTCGGGCGTGGCGACGATGAGGCTGTGGGCGAAGCGGATGGCGCGGAGTTCGGCGGCGAGGCGGCGGGGGGTGTCAGGCGTGGCCAGCCTGTGGGGGGTGTAGACGACCGGGATGTCGTAATGCGCGCCGACGATGCGGGCGATGTCGGCGGATTCCGCAAAATGGGCGTGCAGGATGTCGGGGATGGGATTGTGGCGCAGGTGGTAGGTCAATGCCGCGATCAACGGGGCCATGTCGTTCCACGGTGCGCCGAAGCCTGCGGACAGGCGCAGGAGGTGGGCGTTCGGGGCGAGGGGCTGGGGCAGGCGGGGGTTCGGGTCGAAGGTGACGACATCCACTTGGCGGACCTTCGGGTCTGCGGCCTGCTGGATCGCGGCGCCCAGGATGGGGTCCGGGGACGGGCTGGATGGGCTGGGACCCGGGGACGGTTCAGGACGGGTGGGGTCCGGGAAGAGGTCGAGATTCGGGGCCGACGCGGAGTCGCCGGACGGGGCACTGGGCGCCGGGTCCGCCTTGCGGCATCCCCGAAGGGCGATGTGCATGATGTGCATGGGTCTTCCGTCCGACAGGCCGGACACAACCGCCAAAGGTTAAAAAGGTTCCCCACGTGTTCAAGGGAAAGGCAGGATCGCGCGCGGGGGCCGAAAAGATCGGAAAGAAGTACGACCAGATCGTGAACATGCGCGAAAATGCTAGACTTTGTTTCCGATGCGCACCACCTTTCGGTCTGCTCTACAGCACATGGATTGCAAGGATCGACTATGGCGAACGGCACTGTAAAATGGTTCAACGACACGAAGGGTTTCGGCTTCATCGAGCCGGAAGCTGGCGGATCGGACATCTTTGTCCACATCTCCGCCGTTCAGCGCGCCGGACTGACCGGTCTGCGTGACAACCAGAAGGTCACGTATGACGTGGAAGCCGGCCGTGACGGCCGTCAGAGCGCGGTGAACATCAAGCTTGCCTGAACCTCTGGCCGCATGCAGCGTTCGCGTTGCGTGCGGCCCTTTGCCGGGAGCGCCGCCCCCTCAGGTAAGGGAGGGCGTCTTCCAGCCGTACTGGTCGAGGATGGCGTCGTAGATCGTCACCAGGCCTTCGTTTCGTTTCAGTTCCTGAAGGATGAGGCCCGAGATCATCAGATCCTCGGCGTTGCGTTCCAGTTCCTTCAGATGCGCGTGTTCGCGTTTCAGGTCGTCGATCTTCTGGCGGATGTAGTGTTCCATGCCGTTCTCCGTTGGGATGAAAGGCATGTAGGGTGTGGGGGTTGCGGCGGGGTTGCGGTGGATTGCCGCGCTTTCAGGAGACGGGGTCTGGGACGGTGGGCTGCGGCAGGCCGGTGACGCCGGGGGTCAGGCGGAAGAGCCGGCCGCCGTCGCCGGACGGGGTTTCGCGGTCGATGCTGGTGACGAACAGCGTGCGCAGGTCAGGGCCGCCGAAGGCCATCTTGCTGGGAAAGGCGACGGGGAGGGCGATCTCGCGTTCGACCTCCGCCGTGTGCGGATCGAGGCGGAGGAGGCGGCCGCCGCCGACCGCCGCGATCCAGTAGAAGCCTTCGGCGTCCACGCAGCCGCCGTCGGGGCGGCCGCTCGCGGGGTCGAGCTGGCGGAAGATCCGGCGGTTGGAGATGTTGCCCGTGGCGGGGTCGTGATCGAAGGTCCAGATGGTGGAGACGCCGAGCCAGGAATCCGAGAGATACATTCGCCGGTCGTCCGGGCTGAAGGCGAGGCCGTTGCCAACGTGCAGGCCGGTGACAAGCGTCGTGGCGGTGCGTCCGTCGAGGCGGTGCAGCGCGGCCGTGGGCTGGTCGATGGGAAAGGCCATGGAGGCCGCGAAGAACCGCCCGCCGCGCGAGGTGGCGCCATCATTCAGGCGGTTGGCGGGGCGGTCGGGTTCGACCGGGGCCAGCGGGGTCAGGGCGCCGGTTTCGGGGTCGAAATGGGTGAAGCCGGATTTGAGGCCGAGGATCAGGCGGCCCGCGTCGGTGAGGGCGAGGCAGCCCACGGGCTCGTCCAGTTGCCAGCGGCGGAAGTCGTCGCCTTGCAGGCGCTGGACGCTGTGGCCGTCGATGTCGACCCACCACAGACTTTGGGACAGGTGGCACCAGAGCGGGCTTTCGCCCACCGCGGCGCGGTGCGGATGTGCGATCTGGATCATGGCGTCCCCTCCCAAGGCCTTCGGACAGATCATACGGGACGGGGGCGGGATGCAAGGTGGAAGCGGCCCGCGATGTGCGGGCCGCATGGGGGGTCAGTGGGCGTGTTCGTGTTCGGGCAGCGCCTCGATCTCGTCCTTGGGCATGGCGAGGTAGGCGCGGACCTCCTCGCCCTCATGCGCTTGGACGAGTTCGACCTGGTCCATGGGTAGGGCGATCTCTTTCCCGCCGACGCCCATCACCCCGCCGATGGTCATGACCACGTCCTGCACCTGACCGTCCGCGTTCATCACGAGTTCGGAGATGGAGCCGACCTCTTCCTCGTCCTGCGAATAGACGCCGGCGCCTTGGATGCGTTCGGCGGTGACGGGATCGGTGAAGGCGCGGCCGAAGCCTTCATGGCCTGAACGGTTGGTCAGCGGTTCGGTTTCCAGATCCGGGTCGGCGTCGTTGGGGGAGGCGGTGCCGGGCACGGTCTGCACATCCTCGGGCGTGGGGTTGGCCGGAGCGTTGGTGGCGTCCGGTGCCTGTGCCAGCGAAACGGTGGCGGCGCTGGCGAAGAGAAGGCCGAGGAGGGTCGTTTTCAGCATGGGTGCTCCTTTGGGATGTTCGTGGGGGAAACGGGGACGCGGCGCGATGGTTCCGGCGGCGGGGGTTCCCGCGGGTGGCGGGGTGCGTATACTGGCGGGCGGGCCGGCCGTTGCTGCGGCCCCGCGACACGTTTTTCTGGAGACGGCATGATTCTTTCCTGGTCCGAGCCCGGCACCCCGGTGGCCGACCGCCTGTTTCCCCTGATGGCCGCGGGCGGGAGGGCGTGGTGAGGGCGTTTCACGCCACCCGCGTTTTCGACGGGACACGCTGGCACGAGGATGCGGCGCTTGTGGTGGAGGAGGGCCGCGTGGCGCGGATCGCGCGCGACGTGCCGGGGGCGGAGCGGGTGGCGGGGTGGATCCTGCCGGGGCTGGTCGATCTTCAGGTGAATGGCGGCGGGGGGGTGCTGTTCAACAACGACCCTTCGGCCCAGGGGCTGGCGTGCATCCGGGCGGCGCATGCGCGCTTGGGCACGACCGGGATGATGGTGACGCTGATCACCGACACGCCGGAGGTGGTGGCGCGGGCGGTGGAGGCGGCGGCGTCCTCGGACGTGATGGGGCTGCATCTGGAGGGGCCGCATTTCGCAATGGCGCGGAAGGGCACGCATGACGGGGCCCTGATCCGCCCGATGGAAGAGGTGGATCTGCGGGCGCTGGAGGCGGCGGCGGGGCGGGTGCGGCTGTTGTGCACGCTGGCGCCGGAAGTGGTGGGGGTGGAGGCCATCCGCCGGCTGGTGGCGGCGGGGGCGGTGGTGAGTTTGGGGCACAGCGATGCGACCGACGCGGAGGCGCTAGCGGCGGCGGCGGCGGGGGCCCGCATGGTCACGCATCTGTTCAACGCGATGAGTCCCCTGTCCCACCGCGCGCCGGGGCTGGTGGGGGCGGCGCTGGACGATGAACGCTTCTGCGCGGGGATCATCGCGGACGGATTTCACGTGGAGGATGCGGTTCTGCGCATCGCGCTGCGGGCGGCGCCGGAACGGATCTTTCTGGTCAGCGATGCGATGTCCACGGTGGGGACGGATCTGCCGGGGTTTACGCTGAACGGGCGCGAGATTTTGCGGCAGGGCGGGCGGCTGACGCTGGCCGACGGGACGCTGGCCGGGGCGGACATCGCGCTGATCGACGCGGTGCGGCACGTGGTGGGGCTGGGTGTGGGGCTGGAGGAGGCTTGGGGCATGGGGTCGAGCTTGCCTGCGGCGGCGATGGAGGATGCCTCGCGCGGGGGCCTGCGGGAGGGGCAGCGGGCGGATTTCGTAGCGGTGGACGAAGGGCTGGGGCTGTGCGGCGTGTGGATCGGGGGGGTGGCGGTGTGATCCTGTGCTTCGACATTGGCGGCACCGCGATCAAGGTGGCGGAGGCGGCGGGGGGCGCTGTGCGTCCGGCGGGGCGGGTGCCGACGCCCGCCGGGGATTTCGCGGCGTTTGTGCGGGCGCTGCAGGGGATCGTGGCGGGGGCGAGCGTGCGGCCGGAAGTGCTGGCCTTTTCCATCGCGGGGGTGGTGGATGAGACGGGGATCGCCACCGTGGCCAACATCCCCTGCCTGACTGGGCGTGCGGTGGTGCGGGATCTGGAGGCGGCGCTTGGGTTGCCCGTGGTGCTGGCCAACGACGCCGACTGCTTTGCCATGGCCGAGGCGGTGGAGGGCGCGGGGCGCGGGCATGAGGTGGTGTTCGGTGTGATTCTGGGCACCGGGGTGGGCGGGGGGATCGTGGTGCGTGGCGGGCTGATCAACGCGCATGGGGGCTTTGCCGGGGAATGGGGGCACGGGCCGGTTTTAAGTGGCGCGGCGCTGCCGGTGGTGCGCTGCGGCTGCGGGCAGGTGGGCTGTCTGGACACGCTCTGTTCGGCCCGGGGGATGGAGCGGTTGCACCGGCATCTTTGGGGACGGGACGCGGAGGCGCCGGCCCTCGTGGCCGGGTGGGAGGCCGGGGAGCCGGAGGCGGCGCGGACCGTGGCCCTGTGGCTGGAGGTTTTGGCGGGGCCTTTGGCCATGGTCGTGAACCTTTTGGGGCCGGGGATCGTGCCGGTGGGGGGCGGGTTGTCGAACAGCGCCCCACTGGTGGCGGCGCTGGACGAAGCCGTGCGGGCGCGCTGCCTGCGCCGGTTCGACCGCCCGCTGGTGGTGCCCGCCTTGTGCCGGATCGAGCCGGGGCTGATTGGCGCGGCGGCGCTTGGGCGGTTGCATCTGGCAGAGGGGCGGCCATAGGTGTTGGCAATCTGGCGACATTTCCCTATGTCTGCATGATTCACATCGAAAGCGCGACACATGGCGGCCCAAGGCATCCCCAAATCCCGGACCGGCATCGTTGGCTTTGACGATCTGACGCATGGGGGCCTGCCCACGGGGCGGCCGTCGCTGGTCTGCGGATCGGCCGGGTGCGGCAAGACGCTGTTCGCGTCGACCTTCCTGATCCACGGCGCGCGGGAATGCGACGAACCGGGGGTGTTCGTTACCTTCGAGGAGCGGCCCGTGGACATCGTGAGCAACGTCGCCTCGCTGGGCTTCAGGCTGGACGAGCTGATCGCGGCGGACAAGGTCGTGGTGGAGCATATCAGCGTCGACCCGTCGGAACTGGCCGAGATCGGGGAATACGATCTGGAAGGGCTGTTCTTGCGGCTGGAGCTGGCGATCCATTCGATCGGGGCCAAGCGCGTGGTGCTGGACACGATCGAGAGCCTGTTTTCCGCCTTCACCAACCCCGCCATCCTGCGGGCCGAGATCCGCCGCCTGTTCGACTGGCTGAAGGATCGCGGCATGACGACCGTGATCACCGCCGAGCGGGGGGACGGGGCGCTGACGCGGCAGGGGCTGGAGGAATACGTGTCGGACTGCGTGATCCTGCTGGATCACCGGGTGCACAACCAGATCTCCACCCGCCGGATGCGGATCGTGAAGTATCGCGGCACGGCGCATGGCACGAACGAATACCCGTTCCTGATCGACGAGGACGGCTTTTCGGTTTTGCCGGTCAGTTCGCTGGGGCTGGATCACAAGGTGTTCGCCGAACGCATCTCCTCGGGCGTGGCGGATCTGGATGCGATGATCGTGGGCGGGGGGTTCCATCGCGGGACCTCGATCCTTGTGTCCGGGGTGGCGGGGTCGGGGAAATCGACGCTGGCGGCGAGCTTTGCGGGCGCGGCCTGCGCGGCGGGGGAGCGGGCGCTGTATTTCTCGTTCGAGGAATCCGAGCAGCAGACGGTGCGCAACATGCGGTCGATCGGGCTGGATCTTCAGCGCTGGATCGACGGCGGGCAGTTGCGGCATGTGGCGGCGCGGCCGACCTTCTACAGCCTTGAGATGCATCTGGCGGTGATGCTGCGCGAGGTGGCGCGGATGGAGCCGACGCTGGTGGTGCTGGACCCGATCTCGGCCTTCCTGGAATCGGGGGACCGGCAGCAGGTGCAGGCCATGCTGCTGCGCATGGTGGATTACCTCAAGAACCGGGGGATCACCGCCGTCTTCACCCATCTGGCGCATTCGCAGGACGGGGACGTGGCCACGGATGCGGGGCTGTCGTCGCTGATGGACGCGTGGATCCTGATGCTGAACCGCGAGGTGAATGGAGAGTTCAACCGCGAGCTCTATCTGTTGAAGGCAAGGGGCACGGCCCATTCCAACCAGGTGCGCGAATTCATCATGAGCGAGAGCGGCCTTCGCCTTCTGCCGCCCCATCTGGGGGAATCGGGCGCCTTGACCGGCACCGCGCGGCGGGTGGAGGAGGCGCGGCTGCGCCGGGTGGAAACGGCGCGGGCGCAGGAGGTGGAGCGGCTGCGGATGGCCGCCGACCAGCGGCGCCGTCTGGCGCTGGCCCAGATCGAGGAGTTGCAGGCCCAGATCGAGGCGAGCGAGCTGGAGCTGCGGCGCATTGCCGAGAACGAGAACGAGTATGTGCGTCAGGCCCGCGAGGATCTGGCCACGATGGAAGCGAGCCGACGGGCGTGACGATGAACCAAGAGAAACCGAAGAAGCTTGTCCTGTATGTGGCGGGGCAGACGCCGAAATCGCTGGCGGCGATTTCGAACCTGCGCCGCATCTGCGAGGAGCATCTGCCCGGCCGCTACGAGATCGACGTGGTGGATCTGCGCGAGAACCCGAAGCTGGCGCGCGAGCACAACATCGTGGCGATCCCCACGCTGGTGCGGGAACTGCCGGTGCCCTTGCGCAAGATCATCGGCGATCTGTCGGACGAGGAAAAGGTGCTGGTCAACCTGCGTCTTGAAAACGAATGAGCATTTCCCCCGAGGCCCTGGCCGATCTTCAACGCCGGTTGCAGGAGGCCGAGGACACGCTGCGCGCCATCCGCGAGGGTGAGGTGGACGCGCTTGTGGTGGGCCGGATGGACCAGCCGCAGGTGTTCGCCATCGGCGGGGACGCGGAGGGGTTCCGCGCCTTCATCGAGGTGATGGACACGGGCGCGGCGGCCGTGGATGACACGGGGCGTGTGCTTTATGCCAACGCGACCTTTGCCGAGCTGGTGAACGCGCCGGCGCCGGGGCGGGCGCTGGCCGATCTGCTGGCGGCGGATCCGGCGGAGGTGGCGGGGCTTCTGGCCGACGACACCTCGCCCCGCGCGACGTTGCAGGTGACCCAGTACGGGCCGGCGGGGGCGCGGTTTCTGGTGGTGGCAAGCAAGCCGTTGCAGATCGGGACCGTGGCGGGCCATGCGATCACCCTGTCGGACGTGACGGACCGGGTGCGGACCGCGCGGGCCGAGCAGAACGAGCGGACGGCGCAGGGCATCCTCGCCTCGGTCAACGAGGCGGTGCTGGTCTGCGATGCGGATGGGATCGTGACGCGCGGGAACGCGGCGTCGCGGGCGCTGTATGCGGATGATCCGGTGGGGCGGGCCTTTGCGGACATCGTGCCGCTGGTGCCGGCGCAGGGCGGGTTGGCCGACAGCCGCGCCATTCTGGAGCGGGCGATGACCGGCCCTCCGGTGCAGGGGATGGAGGTGTTCGCCCCCGACGCGCCCGGCGCCAAGGACTTTTTGCTGAGCGCGGCGCCACTGCGGATGGGCGAAGGGGCGGCCAGCGGTTGCGTCGTGACCATGGTGGACATGACGCAGCGCAAGGCGGCGGAGCGGCAGCAGCTTTTGCTGATGAACGAGCTGGACCACCGCGTGAAGAACGCGCTGGCCATGGTGATCGCGATCACGCGGCGGACGATTCGCACGGCGGGCGATCTTGCGACCTTCGAGAAGACGTTCACCGACCGGGTGCGCGCGCTGGCGGCGACCCACAACCTGCTGGCCAAGAACGCTTGGAAGGGTTTGACCGTGCAGAACGTGGTGGTGGCGGAGCTGTCGCCCTTCATGGACATGGGCGGGCAGCGCATCACGACGGAGGGGCTGGACACGCTGATCTCGGCCGAGGCGGCGGTGGCGATCGGGCTGGTGTTTCACGAGCTGGCGACGAACGCGGTGAAGTACGGCGCGCTGTCGTCGGACACGGGCAGCATCGCCATCCGCGCGCTGGACGGGGGCGCGGAGGGGGCGCTGGTGCTGGAATGGCGGGAAACCGGCGGGCCGGTCGTGAGCAAGCCCACGCACGGCGGCTTTGGCGAGACGGTGATCACGCAGAGCCTTGCCTTTGCCCAAGGGGGCGGGGCGACGCTGGATTATGATCCGGCGGGGGTGATTTGCACGCTGACCCTGCCGCCGGAGCATCTGCCCGCGGTGTGATCAGTTCACGCGGTTCAGCAGGTCGAGAACGGCGGGGCCCACGGCCTCCACCAGACGGGTGACGCCTTCGGCATTGGGGTGGATGCCGTCCCCTTGGATGTATTGCAGGTTCAGGCGGTCGCCCTCGGTCACTGGGCCGAGGTAGTCGGGGACGAAGAGGGCGCCGTGTTCCTGCGCAAGGTCGGCATACATGGCGTTGAACGCCTGCTGGAAGCCGGGGCCGTAATTGCCCGGCGCGCGCAGGCCCAGCAGGAGGACCGGCAGGCCGCGGGCGTCCGCCTTGTCGAGGATCGCGTCCAGATTGGCGCGGCTGGTCGCTGGGTCCAGACCGCGCAGCAGGTCGTTGCCGCCGAGGTTCAGGATCATCGCGTCGGCGTCGGGCGTCAGCGCCCAGTCGGTGCGGGCAAGGCCGCCGGCCGTCGTGTCGCCCGAAACGCCCGCGTTCACCACCGTAGCCTCGGCCCCGTGATCGTTCAGCCAAGATTGTAGCACCGGCACGAAGCCTTGTTCGGCGGGCAGGCCGTAGCCTTGGGTCAGGCTGTCGCCCAGGGCCACCACCGTCACGGGGTCGGCCAGCGCCGGGGTGGCGCCGAGGCAAAGCGCCACGCCCAGGTTGCGCAGGTGGACCAGCGGCTTACAACCAGTGGCGAACAGGTGGGAGAGCTTCATGGAGACGGTCCTTGAACTGCGGGATGCGGCACTGGTGCTGGAGGGCAATGCCGGCCCGGTGGAGATCCTGAGGGGCATCGACCTTGCCGTGATGCGGGGGGAGACGCTGGGCCTTGTGGGGCCGTCGGGGTCCGGCAAGTCCTCGCTCCTCATGCTGATGGGCGGGCTGGAACGAGCCAGCGGCGGCACGGTGCGCGCGCTTGGCGAGGACCTGTCCGCGATGGACGAGGATGGGCTTGCGCGCTTCCGCAGGGGGAATATGGGCGTGGTGTTCCAGTCTTTCCACCTGATCCCCACGATGACGGCGCGTGAAAATGTCGCGCTGGCGCTGGAGCTGGCGGGGATGGAGGGTGCCTTTGCCCGCGCCGAGGCGGAGCTGGACGCCGTGGGGCTGGGCCATCGTGGCGATCATTATCCCCGGCAGATGTCGGGCGGGGAGCAGCAGCGCGTGGCGCTGGCGCGGGCCTGGGCCACGCGTCCGGCGATCCTGCTGGCGGATGAGCCGACGGGCAATCTGGACGGCACCACGGGGGCGGCGGTGATGGATCTTCTGTTCGGGCTGCGCGAACAGGGGGCGACGCTGGTGATGGTGACGCACGCGCCGGAACTGGCCGAACGCTGCGACCGCGTGGTGCGGATGGCCGACGGGCGCATCGCATGAGCGTGTGGCCCTTGGCCGGGCGCATCGCCCGGCGCGAGTTGCGGGGCGGGCTGGGCGGGTTCCGCGTGTTCCTGTTGTGCCTGATCCTTGGGGTGGCGGCGATCGCGGCCATCGGGTCGGTGCGCGCCGCGATCGAGCGGGGGCTGGCCGATCAGGGGGCGGTGCTGCTGGGCGGCGACGCCGAGATGACCTTCACCTACCGCACCGCGACGGCGGACGAGCGCGCCTTCATGGACGGCATCGCGGACCGGGTGTCCGAGACGGTGGACTTTCGGTCCATGGCCGTGGCGGGGGACGACCGTGTGCTGACGCAGGTGCGGGGTGTGGACGGGGGCTGGCCGCTGGTTGGCGCGGCGGGGCTGGAGCCTGCGATCCCGGTGGCGGAGGCGCTGGCCGTGGGTGACGTGCCGGGGGCGGTGATGGATCCGGCGCTGGCCGCGCGGCTGGGGCTGGCGGTGGGGGACGAGTTCACCCTGGGCGAGAAGGCGTTCCGGCTGAACGCGCTTCTGGTGCGGGAGCCGGATAGCGCGTCTTCGGGCTTCACGCTGGCGCCGCGGACGGTGGTGTCGCTGGGGGGGCTGGCGGGCAGCGGATTGCTGGCGCCGGGCACGGTGTATGACAGCGACTACCGGCTGTTGCTGCCGGACGGGGCGGATCTGGACGCCTTGCAGGCGCAGGCGCAGCGGGCGTTCCGCGACACGGGGATGCGCTGGCGCGACAGCCGGCGGCCTTCCCCCTCGGTCGAGCGGTTCGTGGACCGGACGGGATCGTTCCTGGTGCTGGTGGGTCTGGCGGGTCTGGCCGTGGGCGGGATCGGCGTGCAGTCGGCGGTGGGCACCTATCTGGGCCGCAAGACGCCGACCATCGCCACCCTGCGCACGCTGGGGGCCGGGGGGCGGCTGGTGCTGGCGACCTATGCGCTCCAGATCGGGGCGCTGGCGGTTCTGGGCGTGATGGCGGGGCTGGTTTTGGGGGCGGCCCTGCCGATGATCGCGGCGCCGTGGATCGCGTCGTCCCTGCCGTTCGCGGTGGTGTTCGGAGTGTATCCGTTGCCGTTGGCGGAGGCCGCGTTCTACGGGCTGACCACGGCGGCGCTGTTCACCTTGTGGCCGCTGGCGCGGGCGTCGCAGTTGCGGGCCGCGGGCCTGTATCGCGGGGCGAGCGGGCGCGTGCCGCGCGGCTATGCCGTGGCGCTGGCGGGGCTGGCCGCGGCGCTGGTGGGCGGGGCGGTGTGGTTCTCGGGCACGCCGGGGCTGGCGCTTGGCACCGCGGGTGGAGTCGTGGGGGCGCTGCTGTTGCTGGCGGGCGCGGCCTGGGCCGTGCGGCGCGTGGCGCGGTGGGCGGCGCGGCGCATCCGGCGGCCCGCGCTGCGGCTGGCCGTCGCCTCGGTCGGCGAAGCCGGGACGACGGGGGCGGTGATCCTGTCGCTGGGGCTGGGGCTGTCGGTGCTGGCGGCGGTGGGGCAGATCGACACCAACCTGCGCGATGCGATCGACCGGGACCTGCCGGAACGCGCGCCGTCCTATTTCTTCGTGGACATCCAGCCGGACCAGTTGGACAAGTTCGTGGCGCGGCTGGAAGGGGATCCGTCCGTGTCGCGGGTGGAAAGCGCGCCCATGCTGCGCGGGGTTCTGACGCGGATCAACGGCCGCCCGGCGCGCGAGGTGGCGGGCGAGCACTGGGTGCTGCGCGGCGACCGGGGCGTGACCTATGCCGCCACCGCGCCGGACGTGGTGGCGGGGCAAAGCTGGCCCGCCGATTACGCGGGCGATCCGCAGATCAGCTTTTCCGCCGAGGCCGCGGAGGAGATGGGGCTGTCCTTGGGCGACCGCATCACCGTCAACATTTTGGGGCGTGACATCGAGGCGGAGTTGACGAGCCTTCGGAACGTGGATTTTTCGGATGCGGGGATGGGGTTCGTGATGATGATGAACCCCTCGGCCCTGGCGGGGGCGCCGCACACGTCCATCGCGACGGTGTATTCAAGCGCGGAGGACACGCTGCTGCGCGATGTGGGGCGGGCCTATCCTAATATCACCGCGATCCGGGTAGGCGATGCGATCGCGCGGGTGACGGAGGCGCTGGACGCCATTGCCACCGCCACGCGGGCGGCGGCGGCCATCACGCTGCTGACGGGGGTGGTGGTGCTGATCGGCACGGCGGCGGCGGGCGAACGGGCGCGGGTGCGCGAGGCCGCGATCCTGAAGGTGCTGGGGGCCACGCGGGGGCAGATCCTGACGAGCTTTGCGCTGCGGTCGGCCCTGACGGGGGCGGCGGCGGGGCTGGTGGCCGTGGGTGTGGGGGCTGCGGCCGGCTGGGCGGTGATGCGCTTCGTGATGGAGGCGGAGTATGTGTTCGCGCCGGTGTCGGCTCTTGTGATCGTGGCCAGCGGGGTGGCGGCGACGGTGGTGACGGGGCTGATCTATGCCCGCCGCCCCCTGGCGCGGCGTCCGGCGCAGGTGCTGCGGTCGGACGAATAGGTTTCCCTTTCACGCGGGCGTGAGGCAGGGTGGCGGAACAGGATTCCCGGGAGGTTCACGTGATCAGAGTTGTCGGCCCATCCGCCCTTGTTCTTTGCGCGCTGGCCGCGCCCGCCCTTGCGCAGGACGCGCCGGGCACCTGCGGCCAGCCCGCCGTGCTGTCGCAGCCCGCAGGCGTGGCCATCGCCCCGGGCTTTGCCGACCTGTCGCTGATCCTGCGGCCCGAACGGTCCGAGCCGCGCTATGTCGAGTTTGAGGTGACCGCCCCGACCGAGATCACGCTGGAAACGCTGGCGCGGGAAAACGACGCGGCGCTGACGCTGTACGACGCCGAAGGGCGCGTGGTGGCGTGGGACGACGACAGCGCGGGCGATCTGGACGCACGGGTGGCGACGACGCTGGGGGCGGGGCGGTATTGCGCGCAGGTGCGCATGATCTCGGCCGCGCCGGTGGACGATCCGATGCTGGTGCTGGTGGCGTCCGAAGGGCTGCCGCCGAACCCCGCCACCGCCGTGCAGGAGGAGGTCGTGGCCGTGTGCAACGATCCCGTCCGCACGCCGATGCTGGCCGACAACCTGCCCGCGGGCGCCGTGCCGCCGATGGAAGGGACGATCGATCCCGCGACATCCCTGCGCAGCTTCCGCATCGCGGTGACGGAGCCGACGGTGCTGCAGATCGACGCCGGAAGCCAGACCTTCGACACCATGCTGGCGGTCTATGGGGCCGACGGCGCGGGGTTGTGGGAGAATGACGACCACGAGGACGTGATGGGCAGCGACAGCCGCATCCGCGAGGCGTTCGAGCCGGGCGAATATTGCGTCGTGGTCCGCCCCTTCGGCACCAGCGAGGGGCCGTTCACGCTGTCGGTCACCGCGGGGGATGCGCCGAACTAGGGCGGTTCCCCGTAACGTCTTCGGTGGGTGCGGCGCGGGTCGTGTCCGGGGGCGACGCCCCCGTCCGTGCGTTGTGTGACGGCAGCGGGATGCGGACGCGGCCGGCTTGGTTCAGCCAAGTTTGGCCTCGGGGAATGGTGAAGGGGCTGGCCTGTTCGCGGGGTCGGCGTCCGGCGCATCCGTTTTACTTTGGGGGCGCGCCGGTTTATCTTCGGGCGCTGTCCTTCAAGGTGAACGCCCATGTCGACTTCGCTGGTTCCCCCTTCGCCCACCCATGACGCGTTGCGCCGGCTGGCGCGGGAGCGCATCCTGATCCTGGACGGCGCGATGGGCACGCAGATCCAGGGGCTGGGCCTGTCCGAGGAGGATTATACCGGCCACGGGTCGGGCCATGCCTGCCGGCACCATTCGGATCATCCGCAGAAGGGCAACAACGACCTTCTGATCCTGACCCAGCCTGAGGCGATCGAGGAGATCCACTTCAACTATGCCATGGCGGGCGCCGACATCGTGGAAACGAACACGTTTTCGGCCACCACCATCGCGCAGGCCGATTACGGGCTGGAAGCGGCGGTGCACGACCTGAACGCCGAAGGCGCGCGCATCGTGCGCCGCGCCCTGGACCGCGCGACGGCGATCGACGGCAAGCCGCGCTTTGTCGCCGGGGCGGTGGGGCCGACGAACCGCACGGCCTCCATCAGTCCGGACGTGAACGATCCGGGTTTCCGTGCCGTCAGCTTCGACGATCTGCGCGTGGCGTACGGCCAGCAGGTGCGCGGGCTGATCGCGGGCGGGGCCGACATCATCCTGATCGAGACGATCTTTGACACGCTGAACGCCAAGGCCGCGATCTTCGCCTGTTTCGAGGCGTTCGAGGCCCATGGGCAAAGCCTGCCGCTGATGATCTCAGGCACGATCACGGACGCGTCGGGGCGGACGCTGTCGGGGCAGACGCCGACCGCGTTCTGGCATTCGGTGCGCCATGCGCGGCCCTTCACCGTGGGCCTGAACTGCGCCCTGGGGGCGGAGGCGATGCGCCCGCACATGCAGGAGTTGTCGGGCGTGGCCAACACCTTCACCTGTGCCTATCCGAACGCGGGCCTGCCCAACGCCTTCGGCCAGTATGACGAGGGCCCCGAGGACACGGCCCGGCAGGTGGAGGGCTTTGCGCGCGAAGGGCTGGTGAACGTGGTGGGCGGCTGCTGCGGCACCACGCCCGCGCACATCCGCGCCATCGCCGCCGCCGTCGCCCCCTTCGCGCCGCGGGAGGTGCGGGCATGAGCCGCTATCTGCGCCTGTCGGGGCTGGAGCCCTTCGTCCTGACGCCGGACATTCCCTTCGTGAACGTGGGGGAGCGGACGAACGTCACCGGATCGGCCCGTTTCCGCAAGCTGATCACCAACCGCGATTATGCCGCAGCACTGGACGTGGCGCGCGACCAGGTGGAGAACGGCGCCCAGATCATCGACATCAACATGGATGAAGGGCTGATCGACTCCCGCGCCGCCATGGTGGAGTTCCTGAACCTGATCGCCGCCGAACCCGACATCGCGCGGGTGCCCGTGATGATCGACAGCTCCAAGTGGGAGGTGATCGAGGCGGGCCTGAAATGCGTGCAGGGCAAGGCCATCGTGAACTCCATCAGCCTGAAGGAGGGGGAGGAGGCGTTTCGCCATCACGCGCGGCTGGTGATGCGGTATGGCGCGGCCGTGGTGGTCATGGCCTTCGACGAGGAGGGGCAGGCCGACACCTTCGTCCGCAAGACCGAGATCTGCGCACGGGCCTATCGCATCCTTGTGGAGGAGATGGATTTCCCGCCCGAGGACATCATCTTCGACCCCAACGTCTTCGCCGTGGCGACGGGGATCGAGGAGCACAACAACTACGGCGTCGACTTCATCGAGGCGACGCGGTGGATCCGGCAGAACCTGCCCTACGCGCATGTGTCGGGCGGGGTATCGAACCTGTCGTTTTCCTTCCGGGGGAACGAGCCGGTGCGCGAGGCGATGCACGCGGTGTTCCTGTTCCACGCCATCAAGGCGGGCATGGACATGGGGATCGTGAACGCGGGGCAGCTGGCCGTCTATGACCAGATCGACCCTGAATTGCGCGAACGGTGCGAGGACGTGGTCCTGAACCGCCGCCCCGACGCGACCGAGCGGATGCTGGAGGTGGCCGAACGCTTCCGCGGCGGCGCGCGCGAGGAGAAGGTGCGCGATCTGGCCTGGCGCGACTGGCCGGTGGAAAAACGGCTGGAACATGCGCTGGTCAATGGCATCACCGAGTTCATCGAGGCCGATACGGAGGAGGCCCGTCTGGCTGCTGAACGCCCGCTCCATGTGATCGAAGGGCCGCTGATGGCCGGGATGAACGTGGTGGGCGACCTGTTCGGCGCGGGCAAGATGTTCCTGCCGCAGGTGGTGAAGTCCGCCCGCGTGATGAAGCAGGCCGTGGCCGTTCTTCTGCCCTACATGGAGGAGGAGAAGATCGCGAATGGCGGCGCGGCGCGGCAGGCGGCGGGGACCGTGCTGATGGCGACCGTGAAGGGCGACGTGCACGACATCGGCAAGAACATCGTGGGCGTCGTGCTGGCCTGCAACAACTACGAGATCATCGATCTGGGCGTGATGGTTCCGCCGCAGAAGATCCTGGAGGTCGCGCGGGAGCGGAAGGTGGACGTGATCGGGCTGTCCGGCCTGATTACGCCGTCCTTGGACGAGATGGTGCATCTGGCGTCGGAGATGGAGCGGGAAGGGTTCGACATCCCGCTGCTGATCGGGGGGGCCACGACGTCGAAGGTGCACACGGCGGTGAAGATCGCGCCGCGCTACACCAAGGGGCCGGCGATCTATGTGACCGATGCCAGCCGGGCGGTGGGCGTGGTCAGCCAGTTGCTGTCGCCTACGCAGAAGCAGGCCTATGTGGACGGCATCCGCGAGGAGTACGTGCAGGTGGCCGAGCGGCATGAGCGGGCGGAACTGGCCAAGCAGCGCCTGCCGCTGGCCGCCGCGCGCGCCAACGCGTTCAAGGCGGGCTGGACAGGATATTCGGTGCCCGCGCCGCAGTTCCTTGGGGCGCGGATCGTCGAGGACTGGAATCTGGAGGAGATTGCCCGCTACATCGACTGGACCCCGTTCTTCCAGACGTGGGAGTTGAAGGGCGTCTATCCGCGCATCCTGGAGGATGAGAAGCAGGGCGAAGCCGCACGTCAGCTGTTCGCCGACGCGCAGGAGATGCTGGCGCGCATCATTGCCGAAAACTGGTTCCGGCCACGCGCCGTCGTGGGCTTCTGGCCTGCGAACGCGGTGGGTGACGACATCCGCCTGTTCACCGGCGAGGATCGGGAGCAGGAGCTGGCGACGCTGTACACCCTGCGCCAGCAGACGACAAAGCGCGAGAACCGCCCGAACGTGGCGCTGGCGGACTTCGTGGCGCCGGAGGGCGTCGCGGATTACGTGGGCGGCTTCGTGGTGACGGCGGGGCCGGAGGAGACGGAGATCTCCGCCCGGTATGAGAAGGCCAACGACGATTATGGCGCGATCATGGTGAAGGCGCTGGCCGACCGTTACGCCGAGGCGATGGCCGAGATGCTGCACGCCCGCGTGCGGCGCGAGTTCTGGGGCTATGGCGCGGACGAGACGTTCACCCCGCAGGAGATGATCGGCGAGCCCTATCGCGGCATCCGCCCCGCGCCCGGATATCCGGCGCAGCCCGACCACACGGAAAAGCGGACCCTGTTTCGCCTGCTGGACGCGGAGGCCGCGACGGGCGTGACGCTGACCGAAAGCATGGCGATGTGGCCCGGATCGTCGGTGTCCGGCATCTATATCGGGCATCCGGACGCGTATTACTTCGGCGTGGCGAAGGTGGAGCGGGACCAGGCCGAGGATTACGCCCGCCGCAAGGGCATGCCACTGGACGAGGTGGAGCGCTGGCTGGCGCCGATCCTGAACTACGTCTCGGCCCGGTCGACGGGTTGAGGTAAGCTGCGGTTCTTCTGCCAGGCGCGTTCCTGCCCGCCAGAGGACACGCGGGCCGCGACGAAGAGGAGGTCCGACAGCCGGTTGAGGTAGACGCAGCCAGGGGTGGTGCGCGGATCGTTCACCGCCAGAAGCGTGCGTTCGGCGCGGCGACAGACCGTGCGGGCCATGTGCAGCGCGCCGGTGGCGGGCAGGCCGCCGGGCAGGATGAACTCTTTCAGCGGGGGCAGATCCTCGTTCCAGTTCTCTACGAGAAGGTCGAGGCGGGTGATGTGCGCGGGGGTCAGCGCCTCGCGGCCCGGGATGGACAGGGCGCCGCCCAGGTCGAACAGGTCGTGCTGGATGGTGGTCAGGGCGTCGCACAGGTCCGTGCTGTCCAGCAGGCTTTCGGCGAAGCCGATGGTGCTGTTGAGTTCGTCGACCGTGCCTATCGCCTCCATCAACGGCGCGGTCTTGGTGATGCGGGAGCCGTCGGACAGGCCCGTGGTGCCGTCATCTCCGGTGCGCGTGACGATGCTTGACAGGCGATGGCCCATTCAGTCCCCCCTTGGCGGCGCAAGGTCCAGCGCCTGAAAGATCGGGCCGTGGGGCCCTTCGGTCACATGTGCGCGGATTCCGAAGACCTGCGCAAGGTTGTCGGCGGTCAGCACGTCCATCGGCGGGCCGTCGGCGTGGATGCGGCCCCCTTTCATCAGGATCAGCCGGGTGCAGTGCCGCGCCGCCAGCCCCGGATCGTGAAGGGAGGCGAGGACGGTGCGGCCCGCGGCCGCGCGGCGGGCGAAGACGCGCATCGCCGCGATCTGCGCCGCGGGGTCGAGGCCGGCGATGGGTTCGTCGGCCAGCAGCAGGGGCGTGTCCTGCGCCAGCGCGCGGGCGATCAGGACGCGGGCCTGTTCGCCGCCCGACAGCTCCGTTGCAGGGCGGTGGCGCAGGGGGAGGAGGTCCAGCGCCGTCAGCGCCTGTTCCACCTGTGCCGGATCGGGGGTCTGGGCGACGCCGCCGAGGGCCACGATGTCGGCCACCGGCATGGGCCAGGCGATGTCGCGGGTCTGGGGCAGAAAGGCGGCGGCGCGGGCGCGCCCGGCAAGGGGGAGGGCCGCGACCGAGGAATGGCCGGTGGCGGGCAGAAGGCCCAGGGCTGCGCGCAGGAGGGTCGTCTTGCCCGCGCCGTTGGGGCCGAGAAGGGCCGCGAACTCCCCCGCGTTCAGGGACAGGTCGACGCCGTCCAGCACCACGCGGCGGCCGCGGCGGACGGTCAGCTTGTGCAGGTGCATCATGCGCCTTCCCTCCGCATCCGCAGGATCAGGTGCAGGAAGAAGGGCGTGCCGACAAGGGCGGTGAGGACGCCGAGCTTCAGGTCCCGGTCGGGCATCAGGAGGCGGACGGCGATGTCGGCCGCAAGGACCAGCGCCGCGCCGCCCAGGGCCGAGGCGGGAAGAAGGCGCGCGGGGCTGCCCCCCACCGCGCGGCGCAGGACATGGGGGGCGGCGAGGCCGACGAAGCCGATGGCGCCCGCCACCGCCGTGGCCGCGCCGACCATCGCCGCGACGCCCAAGACCAGCCGCCAGCGCAGCGCGCCCATCCGGATGCCGGAGGAGGCGGCCGCATCCTCGCCCAGCGTCAGGGCTTGAAGGCCGGGGCCGAGGGACAGGAGAAGGGCGCCGCCCGCGATCATGAAGGGCAACGCGATCCCCACATGCAGGAGGGAGCGGTCGGCGAGGGAGCCCATCATCCAGAAGATGATCTCGTTCGCGGCGAAAGGGTTGGGGGAGAGGTTGAGGACGAGGGAGGTGGCGGCGCCGGCGAGGGCGGAGAGGGCGACGCCGGCGAGGATCAGCGTCAGCGCGCCGCCGCGCGGGCCGGCGAGCAGCAGGATCAGCGCGACGGAGGCCATGGCCCCCGCGAGCGCGGCCAACGGCAGGCCGAGGGGGAAGGCGGCGGCGAGGCCGGTCTGGATCGCCAGCACCGCGCCGAGGGCGGCCGCGCCGCTGGCCCCGATCAGCCCCGGTTCGGCCAGAGGGTTGCGCAGGAAGCCCTGAAGCGCCGCCCCCGACAGGCCGAGCGCCGCGCCCACCATGAGGCCGAGAAGGGCGCGGGGAAGCCGGACCTCTCGCATCACCAGGGTCAGCATCGGGTCGTTGCCGGTGAATAGGGCGTGGAGGCTGGGGAGGGGCGGGACGCGCGCGGGGCCGATCAGGAGGGAGGCAGTGAACAGGGCGGCGACCAGCAGCGAGAGGGCGAGGAGAAGGCGGCTCATGGTGCGGCGGCCTTTTGCAGGTCGGTGATGGCGTGCAGGATGCGGGGAGTGCCGCAGACCCAGTCGCGGTCCGTGCGGTGCTGCGGGGCGAGGTGGCGCAGGCCGGGATGGTCCAGAACCGCCTCGGCCCGCGAGGCGCCGGGATAGGGGGCGCCGCGCAGGATGAGGTCAGGGGAGGCGAGCATCAGCACCTCCAGCGGAAGGGTGCCGCCAAAGGACAGGCCCCGTTCGGCGGCGATGTTGGTGAAGCCGGCGGCGGCGATGATCTGGCCCGCGAGGCTGTCCGGCCCTTCGGCGTAGCTGTTTGCGCCGTAACTGGCGGCGCGGGGGCGGGGCGTGGCGGGCGGCGGCAGGGCGGCAAGGTCGGCGTCGAACTGCGCGATCGTTCGGGTGGCGTCGCGGCCCAGCACTTCCCCCATGCGGCGCAGGTTGGCGCGAATGTCGTCGAGGGTGCTTTCGGGGTCGAAGGTTTCGACCCGCAGGCCCAGACGACGCAGCATGTCCAGCGTCGCGGGGGAGGAGAAGCGGCCCGCTAGTACGAGGTCGGGGCGGAGGAGGAAGATCTCCTCGGCGAGGCCGTGGTTGGGGGGGAGGGCCTGCGCCTCGGCCGCCATGACGGAGGCGCGGGGGTCCTGCGACAGCGCGCTGACCGAGACGAGCTGGCCGGGGGCGGCCAGCATCAGGGCCAGCTGGTCCGTGCAAAGGTTCATGGACACCACGCGCGCGGGCGCATCCCCCGCCGCGGCGGGCAGGGCGAGGCCGCAGGCGAGGGCCGCGGCGCGGAGCCCGCGCCCTACCACCGCGCCTGCACCCCGACATAGGCCTGCCGCCCGCGCGTGGCGTAGCCCCAGACGTCGGAATAGCTTTCGTCGAAGAGGTTGGTGACGCGGCCGGTCAGGCGCACCTCCTTTGTCAGGTCGTAGCCGGCGGCGAGGTCGAGGGTGGTGTAGTTCGGGAGTTCCGCGCGTTCGTAAGCGCCATAGAACTGGTCGTCGTAGTTGCCCGCCACGTGACGGACGGTTGCAGTGGCCGACGCCCGATCCTGAAGGAAGAACAGGGTGGAGGACAGTTGCAGTTCATGCTTCGGCCGGCGCACTTCGATGCGGCCGTCCGGTCCCTGCGCGTCCAGATAGGTGTAGCCGAAGGACAGGTCGAGGGCGTCGGTGGCCTGAAGTTTGCCCGTCACCTCGATTCCCTCGCGCGGGCTTTCGCCGTCGGCGTTGAATGCAAAAGCGCGATAAGTCTCAGGAGCAACAAGTATGTAGAGGTTCGTGATCTCGTTCGTCAGTTGTTCGTGGAAATAGGTTACATCAACGAGAGCACGGCCGTTCAGGAAAGTGAATTCCGCCCCCAGATCGTAGCTGCGGTTCTGCTCGGGGATCAGATCCGGGTTGCCGATGGCGGAAGCGGAACCGAATAGTTCCGCATAGGACGGATCGACCTGTGCGCGCCCGGCCGAGGCGTGCAGGCGCACCGGCTGGCCGGGGATGCGCCAGGACAGACCCAGCGTCCAGCCGGTGAAGTCGTCGAAGACCTTGTTGTCGTCGCGCCGCACGCCCGCCTGAAGATCCAGGCCGTTGTCCAGCGACGCGCGGTATTCGAGGGCCACGGACTCGCGTTCCCGTTCGTAATCGGTGGCGACATTGGAATCGTCATCCTCGTGTTCCACCAGCACGTTCAGGAGGTGGCGCGCCTGATCGACCGGCAGGCCGTCAAGGCCGTAGCTGAGGCGGTACTTGAGCGTGTCGCTTTCCGCGCGTGTCAGGTCGGATTCGAACGTGTCCAGCTTGAAGACGGATCGCTGGTAATCCAGCCGGTGGGTCAGGCGACCGCCCAGCGTGGACAGCTCCCCGAACAGGGCGCCCTGAAACTCTCGCGTCTCGCCTTCGGGCGTCTTGTCGTCCACGATGAGATCCGCTTCGCCGGTGGAGGGGCCGAAGCTGTCATATTCATACTCCTCCTTCGTCCAGCGGAGGGTGGAGCCGAAGGTCAGGGTGTCCGTCGCCTTCCAGTCCCCGGCGAGGCCGATCGTGTTCCGGCGCAGGCCGTCCTTTTCGCCGCCATCGCCGGAATAGTCGAAGCCGTGATCGTCGAGTTGCGAGAGGTTCAGCGAAAGGCCGCCCTGCACGCTGCGCTGGCTGACATGGGCGGAGGCGGAATGGCCGTTTCCGACCTCGGCCGAACCCCCATAATGCAGGCCTTCGGCGCCCTTGTCGGTGATGATGTTGACGACGCCGGCCGAGGCGCTGGAGCCGTAGAACACCGATTGGGGGCCGCGCAGAACCTCCACCCGTTCGATGTTCTGCACCGAAAGGCCGGACAGGAAGTAGTCGGCGGGGGAGCCGCCGCTGACCTCCACCCCGTCCACGAGGATCAGGGTGTGGTTCGCCTCGGCGCCGCGGATGCGGATCTGGGTGCTGCTGGGGCCGCTGCTGCTGACGGCCACGCCGGGCACGCCGCGCAGGGCGTCCTGAAGAGTGGTGACGCCGCGGGCTTCGATCTCCTCGCGCGAAAGGACCGTGTGGGCGCGGCCATAGGCGTCGGCGGGGGCGGGGGTCAGGCCGCCCGACACGATGATGGGGGGCAGGACCGTCACCTCTTGCGCGCGGGCCGCGGACAGGGGGGCGAGGAGGGCGGTGGTCAGGAGAAGAAGGCGGGTATGGGTCATGGCGGTCTTTCCGGGGTGCAGGGGGGCCTGCGGAGGACGAAGGGGGACGGAAGGACCGGGGCCCTGCCGCAGACGATGGGTCACCTCTGCGGTTGGGCCGCATCCCGGACGCGCCCCGCGCCGGGATTGGGTGGTCGCTGCGGCAGGTCTCCTGGCTTGCGGGTCACGGTTCGGGGCGGCCTTCCCGGGGAGGAACCCCAGTGGCACGGGTGCCCGTCACTCTCCGCCTACAGTTGCGGGGGCAGCTGCGGATTGGCCCGAAGGCGCACCGCATTCCCTTTCAACCCGGCGGGTGCCGGGACCGAAGCAGGGCGCAGATTTCAGGGTTGAGGGTTTGTGTCAAGCGGCGCGCGCCGGCGGGGGGAAGATGGCGGCGCGGGTGATGACAGCGCGCCACAGCCTTCGCGTGGAAGATGAGGAGGAACCGCAGGCCGCACTGGGCGCTTTTGGTGGGACATCAGTATCATCGGGGGCAACGGATGCAGTGGCGTGGACGGCGTGGAAGCCAGAACATCGAGGATCGTCGGTCGCGCAGCGGCGGGCGTGCGGGCGGGATCGCCGTGGGTGGCGGAAGCGTGGGCCTGCTGGCGATCGTGGTGATCGGCTATTTCCTGGGTGTGGACCTGACGCCGCTGCTGAACGACCAATCGATGCAGAACACCGGGGGCGGAGAGATCACCGCCGCCGACGAGGAGGCGGCGCAGTTCGTGTCCGTGACGCTGGCCGACACCGAGGACGTGTGGGCCACCGTGTTCCGCGAACAGCTGGGCGAAACGTACACCCCGGCGGCGCTGGTGCTCTACAAGGGCGTGACGCAGTCGCCCTGCGGCGGGGCCAGCGGGGCCACGGGGCCGTTCTACTGCCCCGGCGACCGGAAGGTGTATCTGGATACGGACTTCTTCGTGGCGATGGAACGGCAGCTGGGCGCGGGTGGCGATTTCGCGGCCGCCTATGTGGTCGCGCATGAGATCGGCCACCACGTGCAGGACGAACTGGGCATCCTGTCGCAGGCCAACGCTGCGCGTGGCAGTTCCAGCGAGGCGGACGCCAACGCGATTTCCGTCCGGATCGAGTTGCAGGCGGACTGCTTCGCCGGCATCTGGGCCCGGCACGCCGAGGCGCAGTTCGGGTCGATCGAGGCGGGCGACATGAACGAGGCGGTGAACGCCGCGCGCCAGATCGGCGACGATACCTTGCAGCGCAATGCAGGCCGCGTGCCCTCGCCGCACACCTTTACCCACGGGACGTCGGAACAGCGGTCGCGCTGGTTCCAGACGGGGCATGACAGCGGTCAGCTGGAATCCTGTGACACCTTTGCGGCCGAGCGTCTGTAACCCAAGCCGAGGATGTTTCGCAGGAAAATGCAGCTTCTTCCGCTTCCTGCGGAACCTTGCCGATCAACTTGCGTTCACTGGACGGTGATGCGTTCCTAAGCCCCGGGTCGGGGCTGCGCGTCCTGGGAGCAGACTATGACATACACGACATCACCCGGTACCACCTCCGCCGTGGACACCTTGACCGAGGACGCGCGGTATCGCCACAAGAACATCTCGTGGGGTGCGGTTCTTGCGGGCGTCGCCGTTGCACTGATCGTGCACGTGCTGCTGAGCCTGCTGGGCATCGGCATCGGGATGGCCACGCTGGATCCGGGCACAGGCGACAATCCCGCCGCGTCCACCTTCTCTGTCGCGTCGGCGGCGTGGTATGCCGTTTCGGGCATCATCGCGGCCTTTGCGGGCGGCTTCGTCGCTGCGCGCCTGTCGGGCCGCGCCACGGCGCAGATCGGCGGCCTGCACGGCCTGACCGTGTTCGCCGTGACGACGCTGTTCATGCTGTACCTGCTGTCGTCGTCGATCGGTTCGATCGTGGGCGGCACGTTCAGCGGCATCTCCAGCGCCGTGGGCGGGCTGAGCCAGACGGTTGCGCAGGCCGCGGGCCCCGCGCTGGAAAACGCGAACCCGCTGGACGCGCTGGAGCGTCAGGTCCGTTCGACCGGCAATGATCCGGAAGCGCTGCGCCAGAATGCCGTGGACGCGATCCGCGCGCTGGCCACCGCAGATGAGAACGGCGCCGACGCCGCCCGTCAGGAAGCCGCGCAGGCCCTGGCCGATGCGCGCAACATCCCTCTGCCGGAAGCCCAGCAGCAGGTGGCCCAGATGGAACAGCAGTACCGCGAGACCGTCGAGCAGGCCCGTCAGACCGCTGTCGAAGCGGCCGACACCGCCGCGAATGCCCTGACCGTGGGCGCGCTGGCCGCCTTTGTGGCCCTGCTGGCCGGTGCCATCGCCGCCTTCCTGGGTGGCCGCAGCGGCGTCGTCGCCCCGGTGACGCATGTGACCACCACCCGTGACGTTCGTCACTGAATGAAGAAAGGGCGGCCGCAAGGCCGCCCGATCCCGTTCTTTCCTGCGCCACCGGCCCCCGCGGCCGGTGGCGTTTTTCATGTCACAAGGGATCGACGGTGAAGGCGGGCATGCTGTCCGGATCCGCAAGGAAGCGGCGGCCGCAATCCAGCGCCTCGCGGATGGTGACGTCCATGTCGAGGTAGCGGTAGGTGCCGAGGCGGCCGAGGAAGGTCACGTGCCGTTCGTTCTGCGCGCGGTCCAGATACTGGCCCAGCAGCGCCTTTTCGTGCACCTGGCGGATGGGGTAGTAGGGGATGTCGTCGGGCTCGCAGGCGCGGCTGAACTCGCGGTAGAGGACGGAGCCCTCATGCTCCTCCCACGGGGAGAAGTGCTTGTGTTCGGTGATGCGGGTGAAGGGCACCTCCACGTCGCCGTAGTTCATCACGGCGCAGCCCTGCCAGTCCCCGTCATGCGTGAAGCGTTCGAAATCCAGCGTGCGGTAGCCGAGACGGCCGAGATCGTAGCCGAACCAGCCATCGATCGGCCCGGAATAGAACACGTGGTCGTGGTTCGCGCGGTCGGCCGGGTCCATTTCCGTGTTCAGGTGCACCGAGATGTTCGGATGATCGAGGATGCGGCCCACGAGGGCGGTGTAGCCGTCTTCGGGCATCCCTTGGAAGCGGTGGAAGAAGTAGTTGTCGTCGTAGTTGAAACGCACGGGCAGCCGCTTGAGGATGCTGGCCGGCAGGTCGCGTGGTGAACAGCCCCACTGCTTCTGGGTGTAGCCCTTGAAGAACGCCTCGTAGAGGTCGGGGCCGACGAAGCGCAGGGCCTGATCCTCGAACGTCTGGGGGTCGGCGATGGTGGTGTCGGCCTGCTCTTCCAGAAAGGCCCGCGCCTCGGCCGGGCGGAAGGTGCGTCCGTAGAACTGGTTGATCGTGTGCAGGTTCACGGGCAGCGAGTAGACCGCCCCGCCCGAGGTCGTCTTGACCCGGTTGCGGTAGGGGCGGAACGCGGCGAACCCGTTGACGTAGTCCCACACCTCGGCGTCGTCGGTGTGGAAGATGTGGGGGCCGTAGACATGCACCATCACGCCGGTGTCCGCGTCACGTTCCGTGTGGCAGTTGCCGGCGATGTGCGGACGGCGGTCCACCACCTTCACCGCGTGTCCGGCCTCGGCCAATGTGCGGCCCACCACCGCGCCCGACAGGCCTGCGCCCACTATCAGGATCCGCTTGGAGTTTGGGTTCATGCCTGCTCGCATTTTTGTTGGAATCCGGGTTGATCCGGGTGAACATCGGGAAATCGCGCAAGTTCCAGCAAAGTGTTGGAACCGACGCGTTCTTTTTGAAGTTGTAGTCCAAATATGTTGCGCGTCCCGAGTTGAGCGCTGTTATGTTTTAAGAGACCGAATGGCCACGCGCATCATCGCAGTTTCGGATTTCTGCGATCCGACCCCTCCGACCCCGACCTCCCCTGCGCCGGATGCGGCCCGCGCCTTCTGGCGGGCGACGCCCTTGCCCCACCCCGGCCCGCGCCCCGACGTGGTGGGCGGGTATCTGGAACGGTTGCCGCTGGCCTGTGTGGCGGCTGGGCTGGTGGACAGCGCCGAGGTGTGGCGCTTTGCCGGGGATGACGCGCGGCACGATCCGGTGGGGGTGAAGGGGCCGGAAGGGCTGATCTATCGCACGCTGCGGGCGGACGGGCATTCGGCGCCTTACGGGTCGGTCGATGCGCTGGCGCATATCGCGGTGCATGGCGCGCCGAAGATCCTGTGCGTCTGGGGCCTTGGCGTGAACGAGGCGTTGCTGGAGGCCTGCGCGGACAGCGTGATCGTCTACAATTCGATCGACGCGCCGGCGCTGCGGCTGCCGCCGGAGGTCAGCCGGCATGTCGACCTGTTCCTGACCGGTGCCGAGTGGCAGTCGGACGAGATCCGGGCCCGCCATCCGGACGCGCTGTGCGCCGTGCTGCCGATCGGGCCGGACTTCGCGTCGGACCGGACGTTCTTTCCGACGGGGGCGGCGAAGGACTATGACGTCGTCTATGTGGCGGCGACGCAACCCTACAAGCGGCACGACCTTCTGTTGGACGCGCTGGCGCGTCTGCCGGGGCGGCGGGCGCTGTGCGTGGTAGGCTATGGCCACATGACCGGTGATCTGCGCGCCGAGGGCGAGCGGCGGGGGTTGCAGATCGACTGGGTGGGGCCGGTGGATCATGGCGAGGTGAACCGCCTGATCAACCGCGCCAAGGTGGGCGTGGTCTGCGGCGTGGACGATGGCGCGCCCGCGATCCTGACGGAATACATGCTGGCCGGGCTTCCGGTTCTGGCCAATGCGGGGCTGGTCTGCGGGCGGCAATACATCCGCCCCGACACCGGGCGCGTGGCGTCCGAGGCGGAGTTTGCCCAAGTTCTGGGCGAGCTGATCGACAGCGCCCATACCTATGACCCGCGGCCGGTGGTGCAGCGGAACTGGACGTGGCCCCATTCGGTTAAGAAGCTGGCGGATTTGCTGGATCACGCGCGGCAGCGCAAGAAAGAGGTGTATGCATGAACGTATTGCCCATCGACCCCCTTCTTGCCAAACCCGCGCCGCTGATCTGTTTTTCCCATCTTCGCTGGGATTTCGTGCTGCAGCGCCCCCAGCACCTGATGTCGCGGTTCGCGCAGGAACGCCCCGTCTGGTTCTGGGAGGAGATGATCCCCACGGACCATCACCTTGCCTATCTGGAATTCCACGCCTTCGAGGGGACGAGCGTGCAGGCGATCCGCCCGCGCGTGCCCGCCCGCCTGTCGGCCGAGGAAGCGGCCCAGGCGCTGTCGGGGCTGCTGGACCAGCTTCTGGCGATCACGGGGGCGCATCAGCCGGTGCTGTGGTTCTATACCCCGCAGATGTGGCCGATCGCGCGGCATCTGCGCCCCGCGGCCGTGGTCTACGACTGCATGGACGAGCTGTCGAACTTCCGCTTCGCCCCGCCGGACCTTCAGCGCAACGAGGCGGCGCTGCTGGCGGCGGCCGACGTGGTCTTCACCGGCGGCTACAGCCTTTATGAGGCGAAGCGGCACCAGCACGGGAACATCCATCCCTTCCCCTCGGCCGTGGAGGCGGAGCATTTCGGGGCGGCGCGGGCCATGCGCTGCGATCCGGCGGATCAGGCGGGCATTCCGCATCCGCGCCTTGGCTATTACGGCGTGATCGACGAACGGCTGGATCTGGACCTTCTGCGCGACGTGGCGGCGGCGCGGCCCGACTGGCACATCGTGATGGTGGGGCCGGTGGCAAAGCTGGCGCCGGGCGATCTGCCGCGGGCGGCGAACATTCACTGGCTGGGGCAGAAGGGCTACGGCGAACTGCCCGCCTATCTGTCCGGGTGGGACGTGGCGCTGATGCCGTTTGCCATCAACGAGGCGACGCGCTTCATCAGCCCGACCAAAACGCCGGAATATCTGGCGGGCGGGCGCCAGGTCGTGTCCACCCCCGTGCGCGACGTGGTGCGCCATTACGGCGACGTGGAGGCGGTGCGGATCGCGGATGACGCCGCCGGCTTCGTGCAGGCCTGCGAGGCGGCGCTGGCGACCGGCCCCGGCCCCTGGTTGGACAAGGTGGACCGCGTGCTCGCCGAGATGAGCTGGGACAGCACCTTTGCCCATATGAAGCGGCTTCTGGACGGCGCGCAGCTGGTGCCGCTGCGGGCCGGAGTGTCCGGGTGACACCAGCCTTTGACGTGGTTCTGGCGACCGACAGTGCGGAGCCTTCGGGCGTCGGGCGCATGATGCTGACGCTGGCCGGGGGGCTGTCGGGGGTGCGGCTGCTGTTTGCCGATCATGCGGCCGGCCGGGCACTGGTGGCGCAGGCCCGGACGCGGGGGCTGGAGGCCGCCGTTGTGGCGGACGGGGCGTGGGACATCGCGTTCCGGGGGGCGGCGCTGGTCAACGTGCATGCGGGCATCGGCTGGGAAAGCCACGGGCTGTGCAAGATCGCGCGGGACAGCGGCGCGATCGTCGTGCGGACAGAGCATCTGCCTTGGCTGCTGACCGATCCCGGCCAAGTCGAGGAATACAAGGCGGCGCTGGCGCGGGTGGATGGGGTGATCACGGTCAGCCGCGCCAGTGCTGACAGCTGGGCGCCGGTGCTGGCGGCGATGCGGCCCGGCCTGCCGCTGCGGTCGATCCCCAACGGCGTGCTGGCGGCACGGCGCGACCGGGTGGTGCCGCCGGTGCCGACGATCCTGTGCGTGGCGCGGTTCACGGCACAAAAGAACCATTCCGTCCTGATCCATGCGATGGCGCGGCTGCGCCGGACGCATCCCGACGCGCGCCTGATCCTTGCGGGCTCCGGGCCGGAGGAGGCGCGCATCCGCGGCCGCATCGCCCGCCATGGCGTGCGGGCCGAGATCCTCGGCCCTTCGGACGACGTGCCGGGGCTGATGGCGGGGGCGGACGTGATGGTGCTGCCCTCGGCCTTCGAGGGGTTGCCGCTGGTGGTGCTGGAGGCGATGGCCGCGGGATGCCCGGTGGTCGCCACCCGCATCGGCGGCGTGACCGAGGCGCTTGGCGACGATCACCCGTGGCTGGTGCCGGCGGGGGACGCGCGCGCCCTTGCGGCGGCGCTGGCCGAGGCGCTGGACCGCCCGGACCTGCGGGACCGCATGGCTGCCCGTCAGAAGGCCCGCTTCGCCCAAGGCTACACCGCCGACCGCATGGCCGCGGACACCAACGCGTTCTTCACCACCCTGTTGCAGACAAGACAAAGGACGACCCCCATGACGACACGGCTCGGTTTTATCGGCGCGGGGGGCATTGCCCATCGCCACTTCGGCGTGCTGGAGCATATGGCGGATGTGCGCATCGCCGCCATTGCCGATCCGGACACCGGACGGGCCGAGGAGGCTGGGCGGCGTTTCGGGGCGGCGGTGTTCGCCGACCACGCGGCCATGCTGGACACGGTGGAGCTAGACGCCGTGTTCATCTGCGTGCCGCCCTTCGCGCATGGGGACGTGGAACGCGCCTGCATCGCGCGCGGCCTGCCCTTCTTTGTGGAAAAGCCGCTGTCGCTGGACCTGAAGCTGGCCGAGGAGATTTCCGCTGAGGTGGAGGAAGCGGGCCTGATCACCGCCGTGGGGTATCACTGGCGGTATCTGGACACGGTGGACGAGGCGCGGGCGCAGCTGGCGCAGAACCCCGCGCACCTGATGACCGGCTTCTGGCTGGACCAGACCCCGCCGCCCCAATGGTGGTGGCGCGAGGACGGTTCGGGCGGGCAGGTCGTGGAACAGGCGACACATGTGATCGACCTTGCCCGTTTCCTAGCCGGCGATGTGACGGAGGCGTTCGGTCTGGCCGCGCGCCGCGACCGGCCGGATTTCAACGGGCTGACGGTGCCCACGGCCACCACGGCCAGCCTGCGCTTTGCCAGCGGGGCGATCGCCAACCTGTCGGCCACCTGCCTGCTGCGCTGGAACCACCGCGTGGGCCTGCACGTCTATGCCGACGCTCTGGCGATGGAGATCACGGATCACGACATCATGGTGGATGTGGGCCGCGGCCGCCCGGTGCGCCACGCCGAGGGCGATCCCGTCTGGCGCGAGGACCGCGATTTCATCGACGCCGTGCAGGGCAAGGAGAACCGCATCCGCTGCCCCTATGCCGAGGCGCTGGAAACGCATCGCGTGGCGCTGGCCATCTCGCAATCCGCGGCCTCGGGCGCGGTCGTGAAGATGGAGGTGCTGCGGTCCAACCCGCAGCCGTTTTTTCGTGAAACCGCTTCGTAGGATGCCCGCCCTGCCGCACCAGCACCGCCACATCCGCAGCCTTGGGATCGAGCGTCCGAACGAGCCCTACTTCTTCGGCTATGACGAGGGCCCGGCGGGCGACGGGCAGCTGCGGCTGGACCTGATGTATTCGGGGATCAGCGCGGGAACCGAGCTGACCTTCATGAAGGGCACGAACCCCTACCTGCACAGCCGCTGGGACGAGGGCCGCGGCGTGTTCGTGGAAGGGGAGGCCTCGGCGCATTATCCGGTCAACTTCCTGGGCTACATGGAAGTGGCGCGGGTGATCGACGCGCGCGCCGGCGGTTTCCGCAACGGCGACGTGCTGGCCACGACCTTCGGGCACAAGACGGGCCACACCGCCAACCCCGACCACGACCTGCTGCTGCCGATGCCCGAAGGGATCGACCCGATGCTGGGGGTCTTTGTGGCGCAGATGGGGCCGATCGCGGCCAACGGCATCCTGCACGCCGACGCCGAACAGTTCGGCGCGCATGTGCCGCATCTGGGCGCGGGCGTCGCGGGGCGGCCGGTGCTGGTCTGGGGCGGCGGCACGGTCGGCCTGTTCTGCGCGCTGTTCGCCCGCCGGGCGGGCGCGTCCGAGGTGGTGGTCGTCGATCCCTCGGGCTGGCGGCAGGATCTGGCGCGGCGCATGGGTTTCGCCGCGATGGGCGAGGACGAGGCGTGGCGCTACGCCAAGGCCCGCTGGAATTCCAAGTCGGGCCGCGGGGCGGAGATCGTGTTCCAGACCCGCGCCCATTCCGGCAGCCTGCATCTGGCGCTGCGGGCCTTGCAGCCGCAGGGCACCATCATCGACCTGGCCTTCTATCAGGGCGGGCTGAACGACGCGCGGCTGGGGGAGGAGTTCCACCACAACGGGCTGTCCATCCGCTGCGCCCAGATCAACCGGATGCCGCGCCCGGTGGCGGCGGCCTGGAACCAGCGCCGGCTGGCGCAGGAAACGCTGGCTTTGCTTGCGACCGACGGCGAGGCGATCCGCCAGCACATGATCACCCATGTGGTGCCCTATGATGACGCGCCGGACTTCCTGCGCCATCTGGTCCGCGACCGGCCCGAATTCCTCCAGATCGTGCTGGAGCATTCGTGATGGACGGCACCGATCGCGAACGCGAGGAACGCCGCGCCGTAGAAATCCTGTCGCGCGGCGACTTCCCCGACCCGCATCCGGACGCGGGCAAGATCCGCATCCTGTGGGTCTTCGCCTGGCTGGTCGTGGGAGGAGAGGAAACGGAGGTGCGGCATCTGGCGCGCCTTCTGGACCGCGACCGCTACAAGATCACGGTGCTGCCCTGCTTCCGCAAGGACGGCATGCCCGAGCAGAGCCACGAGCAGCTGCGCGCCCTTGGGGTGGAGGTGGACATGACCGCCTACGCCCTTGGGTTCGAGGAGACGGTGGAATACCTGCGCCGCCGGATCGCGAAAGCCGACATCGTGCTGTCGTCGCAGGACGTGGCGGACATCTATCCGGCCATGGACCGGCTGGCCCTGCACCCCCCGCTGATCGAACATGGTGGTCTGGTGCGCGAGGCGCTGTCGGGGCCGAAGCACCACACCACCCGCTATGTCGGCGTGTGCGACACGATCCGCGAGGCGGCGGCGTCCCGAATGCCGGATCGGCCGCAGCATGCGCTGGAAATCCCGTCGATGGTGGATCTGGCGGAGTTCGATGCGGCCGCCCGCGCCCCCATGCGCGAACGGCTGGGCGTGGCGGAGGGGGAGGTGCTGATTGGCTGGGTCGGCCGTCTGGACCGCAAGAAGCGGGTGGAGGATTTCATCCGCGCCGCCGCCGATCTGGCGGGCACGCATCCGACGGCGCGTTTTGTCGTCGTGGGCGGGCCGGACGCCTTCATGCCCGAATACGCGCACGAGCTGCACCATCTGGCGCATGATCTGGGTCTGAACGGGCGGCTGACCTTCACGGGCGATCGGGCGGACGTGCCGGACCTTCTGGCGGCGATGGACGTGTTCTGCTGGCTGTCGCGCGGCGAGGGGATGCCCCATGTGATCGCCGAGGCCGGGGCCGCGGGCCTGCCCGTGCTGGCCACGCCCGACAACGGCGCGTTGCAGCAGATCCGCGACGGCGAAACAGGGCTGTTCGTTCCGCATGAGGATCCGGTGGAGCTGGCCGCCGCCCTGCGCCGTCTGGTGGACGATCCCGCCTTGCGCCGCCGGTTGGGGCAGGCGCTTCAGGGCCATGTCCGCGCAACCTATGCGGCCGAAGTGGTCGTGCCGCAATGGGAGCGCCTGTTTGCCGAGGTTCTGGCGGAACGACCCGTGCCGCCCAAGGCCGAGGCGTTCCAGAGCTTCGTGCTGGGGGGGTGGGAAAGTTCCACCCACCGGTTGCGGAACGGGACGCGGCTTGATGTGCTGGAATCGACCGGGCACGACCGCAACGCGGCGGGCGATTACCGGCAGCTGGCGGGCCTTGGCATCCGCGCCCATCGCGACGCCGTGCGCTGGCACCGGATCGAGGAGGCGCCGGGGCGCTTCGACTTTTCCTCGGTCACGCCGATGTTCGAGGCGGCGCGGGACACCGGCACGCAGGTCATCTGGGACCTGATGCATTACGGCTGGCCCGACGATCTGGACATCTGGTCGGCGGCCTTTGTGGACCGTTTCGCCGCCCTTGCCCGGGCCGTGGGGCGGCACCACCGCGAGGTGACGGACGCCGTGCCCTTCTGGTGCCCGGTGAACGAGATCAGCTTCTTTTCCTGGGCCGGGGGGGACGCGCAGTATCTGAACCCCTTCGCAACGGGCCGAGGGTTCGAGCTGAAGGTCCAGATGGCCCGCGCCTCCATCGTGGCCATGCAGGAACTGCGGGCCATCGACCCGCGCGCGCGTTTCGTGCACGCCGAGCCGTTGATCGGCATCCACCACGCCGACCACACCGGCCGCCCCCGGTGGGAGGCGCAGGGCTGGCACGACGCGCAGTTCCAAGCGATGGACCTGCTGTCGGGCCGGATCTGGCCGCAGATCGGGGGGGATCCGTCGTTCCTCGACATCGTGGGGGTGAACTACTACTTCAACAACCAGTGGATCCATGGCGGGCCGCCCATCGACATGGACCATCCGCTCTACGCCCCCTTGTCGGACCTGCTGTTCGAGGTGGCCGCCCGCTACGACCGGCCGGTGATGATCGCGGAAACGGGAACGGAAGGGGAGCGGCGCGCGTCTTGGCTGCGCTACGTGTCGGACGAGGTGCAGCGGGCGCGGGCGCGCGGCGTGCGGGTGGAGGGGATCTGCCTTTATCCCGTGGCGAACCATCTGGGCTGGGACGACAACCGCCTGTGCCCGAACGGGCTGGTGGGGCACGAGCCCGCCCCCCGCGGGCGCGCCGTCCACGACCCCCTTGCGGCGGAGGTTCGCCGGGCGCTGGCACGGTGACGGGACGGGTCGCGATTTCGTCAGGCCCCGGGGCGTGACCTTGCGGCCCGCCACCCTATCCTTCGCGCCATGACCTTTGACACCGTACGCCTTTTTGCCCGCGAGGCGACGGGGTGGCTGCCGGACTGGCTGGTCACCCTCATCATCCTGGCGCTGGCCGTGCTTCTGGCCACGCTGTGCTATCGTATCCTGTTCCGCATCCTGACCCGGATCGTGGCGGGGCGGGAGCTGTTCTGGCGATCGCTGGTGGAACGCGGGGCGGCGCCGCTGCGGCTGGTGATGATCATCGTGACGCTGATCTTCGGCACGGCCGTGTCCCCCCTGACCAGCGGCGAGGCGCAGATCCTGTGGCGGCTGCTGACGGTTGGCACGATCATCTGCATTGCCTGGATCTCCTACACCGCGCTGTATATCTGGACGACGATCCACATGCGGCGGTTCAAGCTGGACGCCGAAGACAACCTGATGGCGCGCAAGCACATCACGCAAAGCCGCATTCTGGTGAAGGTCAGCAAGATCCTGATCATCGTGATCGCGGTCGCTGCGGTGCTGATGACCTTCGACGCGGTGCGGCAATACGGCGTGTCGCTTCTGGCCTCGGCCGGGGCGGCGGGGATCGTGGCGGGTCTGGCGTTGCAGCCCTTGCTGAAGAACCTGTTCGCAGGAATCCAGCTGGCCATCACCCAGCCCATCCGCATCGACGACGCCGTGATCGTGGAAGGCGAATGGGGGAATGTGGAGGAGATCACCTCCACCTATGTGGTGATCCGGGTGTGGGACTGGCGGCGGCTGATCATTCCCTTGAGCTATTTCATTGAAAAGCCGTTCCAGAACTGGACGCGCGAGAATGCCGAGCTGATCGGGGTGGTGATGATCTATCTGGACCACACCGCGCCCATCGACCGGATCCGCGCCGAAGGGGAACGGATCGCCCGCGCCTCGCCCTTGTGGGACGGCAAGGTCTACAACCTGGCCGTGACCGATTTCCGCGAACGGGTGATGGAGGTGCGGGTGCTGGTGTCGGCCCGCAACGCGCCGCGCACCTTTGATCTGCGGTGCGAGGTGCGGGAAAAGCTAGTGGCCTTCATCCAGCGCGAATTCCCCCACGCCCTGCCCCGCACGCGCGAGGAGGTGCAGGCGAGCACGCCGGGCGTGCTGGCCCGCGATCTGGGGCAAGAGCCGGGTTAGCCGAGGCTGCGCAGAAGGGCGAGCGAGGGTTCGCCCGTCACCGCCTGCCCGGTGCGCGTCTGATAGGCGCTGATGGCGGCGCGGGACTTGTTGCCCAGCACGCCGTCCGCGCCGCCCGTGTCGAAGCCCCGCGCCGTCAGCCGCTGTTGCAGGGTGATGCGGTCGTTCTTTGTCAGGCCGTTCGCGTCGGGCGGGAAGCTGCCGCGCAGCGGGCCCGCGCCACCGATCCGGTCGGCCAGATGCCCCACGCCGATCGCGTAGAGGTCGGAGTTGTTGTAGCGCTTGATCGCGCGGAAGTTGCCGGTCACGGCAAAGCGCGGTCCGCCCGCCTGCGGCTGGAGGATGGTGCCGCCGGCGCCGCCGCCGGTCACCTCCTGCCCCCAGCGGACACCACGAGTCCAGCCGCTGCGCGCAAGATAGGAGGCGGTGGAGGCCAAGGCGTCCGACGGATCGTCGGACCAGATGTCGCGGCGGCCGTCGCCGTTGAAGTCCACGGCATACGCCTCATAGGACGTAGGGATGAACTGGGTGTGGCCCATGGCGCCGGCCCAGCTTCCTGTCATGCCTTCGGGCGTGATGTCGCCGTTCTGCAGGATGCGCAGGGCGGCCATCAGCTGCTGTTCGAAGAAGGCCGCGCGGCGTCCTTCATAGGCGAGGGTGGAGGTGGCCGCGATCACCGGCACGTTGCCCCGCCGTTCGCCGTAGAAGCTTTCCAGCCCCCAGACGGCGGTGACGATCGTGGGGTCCACGCCATACCGCGCCTCGAGCGTGGACAGGACGGCGCGGTTGCGGGCATAGGCGGCGCGGCCCTTGGCCACCCGTTCGTCCGACACGGCGATGGACAGGTAATCTTCCAGCGTGCGCGAGGATTCGGGCTGGTTGCGGTCGCGCGTGATCGCGCCGGGCAGGAAGCCCGCCGAGCGGAAGGCCCGGTCTACCGTGGCGGGGGTGATCCCGCGGGCGGTGGCGCGGCCCCGGAAGGCCGCCAGCCACGCGTCGTATCCGGCGTCGCGCACGGGGCGCAGGTCGTCGGGCAGGGCGGCGGGGGCCGAGGTGCCGCCGGGGAAGGTGTTCGTGCAGGCCGAAAGCCCGAGGGCGCCCATCCCGATGGTGAAGTGCCGCCTGCCGATCATGCCATGTCTCCGCTTGGTGTCGGGTCCGACAGTAGACGATGGGGAGGGGGCCGCAATGGGGGATGCGGGTGTTGGACGATCCCCGCCGATTGTGGCATAAGGGAAGGCCGCGGAACGAGGCTCCGATGACCCCCGACACGATCCAGTCCCTCACCCACTCGGCCCTGCCTTGGCTGGATCTGGCTGGGATTTCCGTTTTTGCCGTGTCGGGCGCCCTGGCGGCGGCGAAGGCGGGGCAGACCATGGTGACCTTCGCCTTCTTCGCGTCGGTCACGGCGATCGGGGGCGGGACGATGCGCGACCTGCTGATCGGGGCGCCGGTGTTCTGGATGCACGATCCGGTCTGGATCTCGGCCTGCCTCTTGGTGGCGGTGGCGGTGTGGTTCACGCCCCGGCGGTTGTGGCCGCTGCGCGCGGTGGAATGGTTCGACGCGGTGGGGCTGGCGGCCTATGCGGTCTATGGATCGGGCAAGGCGCTGGCTTATGGGATCCCGCCGCTGCCGGCCGCGATCATGGGGGTGGTCACGGCTTGTCTGGGCGGCATTCTGCGCGACGTGTTGGCGGGCACCCCGTCCATCGTCATCCGGCCCGAGCTTTACGTGACGGCGGCGGCGGTGGCGGCGGGGCTTTACGTCGCCCTCACCTCGGTCGGGGTGGCGCCGTGGCTGGCGGCGGTTCCGGCCGCCGGCGCGGGGTTCGGCCTGCGGGCGCTGGCGCTGCTGCGCGGGCTGGCCCTGCCGGGATACCGGCGCTGATCAGGTTTCGGCGCTGTCCACCCAGACAAAGGCCTGGGGGCACATGTTGGCGATCTCGGGATGATCTTCGCGCAGTTTCAGAAGGGCGGTGCGGGTGACGCCGAGGGCCACGTCGCTGCGCACGTCGAAATTGTAGAGCGCTTCGGAAATGCCGTGGATGGCCGTCAGGCGTTCGGCGTCGTCCTTCCAGTCCCACGCCAGCAGCGCGCCGGAGATGTTGCGGATCGCCGCCATCCCTTCCAGCATGATGTCGCATTGCAGCGTGGTGCGGTCGTCAACCGTATGAGTCATGGGGATCATGTCCTGAGATCGGGGCTGTGCCGGATCTAGCGCGGCCGGGGCGGGGAACACGGGATTTCGTGCCAAATCCGCGGGGCTTCACAGGGCCCCGCGTTGCAGGTCCCGGCCCGGTTCTGCGGCGGGCTCCGGGCGCTGTGCCGTTGACGCCGGAAGGACACAATACCGGGTGGGGAACCGCGACAGGTAGCGCGTCATCCTTCGCCCGTTCATCAGGTGGCGCAGAAGCATCGCCACCATGATGCGGTTGTCCACGGGCATGTGGGACATGTTCCGTTCGATCCGCAGGTCAGGGAAATGTTCGCGCAGGAAGCAGGCCATCGCCACGGCGAAGCGGGCGGGCAGGGCGTGCTGCGGCGCGTTCCACGGCTTTTCCTTGCCGATGAAGTGGACGATGTTGGCGCCCACCACCGCCTCGTGCAGGCGGGCGGCCTTGCTGTATTGCCAGTTCCAGACGGGTGAGAGTTCGGTCCAGTTGCGGTGCAGCACGATGTTCAGAAGGGTCTGATCGTGGCGGCGCAGGCGGCCCTGGCAACCCGAGCCGTGGGCGATGGCCTGTTCCTCCACGCCTTGGTCCTGCCACAAGGGCACGTCGATCAGAAGAACACCGCTGTTGAAATAGGGCGCGTTGGGCAGGCCGGCGGTCCGGAACTCCTGTGGCATGCGGGCGGGGGTGCGCCATTGGGGGTTGTCGCGCACGGCGGCCACGGGATTGGACAGCGGCACGTCCAGAAGGCGCGAAAAGTCGCCGTCCTGGATGAAGACGTCGGCGTCCAGATACAGGATGCGGTCATAGTCGTTCCCCAGCCGCCGGGGCAGAAGCAGCCGGTGATAGGCGCTTTCGGAGCGGCGCTGGTCCAGCGCGAAGCCGGCGAAGGTGGTTCCCGGTTCCAGCGCCACGGGGCGGAGCCCGAGATGGCGCAGCGTGTGGGGTATGACCGGGGCCGTGGCGTCGCAAAGGCAGATGTCGAAGTCGCGGTCGGGGTGAAGGGCCGCGATCTGCGAGGCTGCGAAGAGGGCGAAAGGCCGATACCGGTCGTCGCAGCAGAAGGCCACGGCCTTGCGGGGGCGGGGCTGCGGAAGGGGTGCCGGCTGGGTCATGGTCGGGTCCGTGGCGATACCGGGCATGGGGCCCGGCGGCACCTATAGCAGACCGCCCCGCCCGGGCGCAAAGGGGGCGGGGCGCGGGCCCGTCAGTGATGATGGTGCTGCATCTTGCCCGCGTTCACCGCCATCACCGGCACGGCGATGGTCAGGGGCGCGGCCTGTTCAAAGGTCAGCGTGACGTCGATCGTGGCGCCCTGCACCAGCGGTTTGGCCAGGTTTTCAAGCATCAGATGCTTGCCGGAGGGGGCAAGCGCGACGGCTTCGCCCGCCGGAAGGGGCAGTCCGTCCGGCAGCGGGGCCATGCGCATTGTGTCGTCCTTCATCACCATCTCGTGGAGGGACACGGCTTGCGCGGCGTCGGTGGTGGCGGAAACCAGCCGATCATCGGCGGCCCCGGTGTTTGTCAGCGTCATGTAGACGCCGCCCACGGGCGCGCCCGGAAGGGTGGCGCGGGCAAATGCGTCGCGGACGGCGATGGGATTCGCGTCCTGCGCCAGCGCAGGGCCGGCGAGCGCGAGCGACAGGACGAGGGTCAGGGGGCGGAGCATGGGAGGGTCCTTTCGAAGGGTCAGGCGGGAAGGTGGGGAATCACGACAAGGCGGTTGTCCCGATCCTTCAGGTATTCGGGACGGATGTTCCAGCACGCCTCCACCGTGGCGGGGGCGAGGGCGTCTTCGGCGGGGCCGTCGGCGCAGATCCGGCCGTCGCCCAGCACCAGAAGCCGGTCGCAGAACCGCGCGGCCAGCGTCAGGTCGTGCAGGGCGGCGATCACCACCGTGCCGCTGCGGCGGGCGTGGGTCTGCAACAGGGACAGGGCGGCCAGCTGGTGGTGTAGGTCCAGCGCCGAGGTCGGTTCGTCCAGCAGAAGCAGGCGCGGCTTGGCGAAAAGGCGTTGCGCGATCAGGACGCGCTGCTGCTGGCCCCCTGACAGGCGGTTCATCGGGCGATCGGCCAGATCGGCCAGGCCAAGGCCGTCCAGCAGCGCCCGCGCCTCGGTGATCAGAGCGGGCGGCACGCGCAGGCCAAGGCGCTTGCGCTGGCCCAGCAGCACGCAGTCGAGCACCGAAAGGGAGGAGCGGATGGTGAAGTTTTGCGGCAAAAGGGACACCGCCTCGCGCGCCAGGGGCTGGCCGTTCTGCCGCAGCCCTACCGTTTCGGGGCCGAGGCCCGCGATCGCGCGCAGCAGCGTGGACTTGCCGGACCCGTTCGGGCCGGTGACGCCGATCATGCCGCCGGGCGCGAAATCCAGTGCCAGGGCGGGCAGGATCTGGTTCGGGCCGCGGTGCAGGGCGGGGCAGGTGAGGGACAGCACGCTCATGACTCCTCGTACCGCCAAAGGACGACGATCAGCATGGGCACGCCCGCCAGCGCGGTGACGATGCCGACAGGCAGCGCCGCGCCGGGAGAGATCAGCTTGCCCAGCACTGAGGCCGCCATCAGGATCAGCGCGCCCGTCAGCGCGGCGGCGGGCAGGGCGAAGCGGTGATCCTCCCCCACCATGGCGCGGGCGATGTGGGGGGCGATCAGGCCCACGAAGCCGATGGTGCCGGTGAAGGACACGGCCGCCGCCGTCAGCGCCGCCGTCAGCAGAAAGGTGCGGCGGCGCAGGGCGGTCAGGTTCAGGCCCAGCGTTTCGGCGTTCGCCTCGCCCATGCGCAGGGCGGTCAGGGCCCAGACGTCGCGGGTGATCCAAGGCAGGCAGGCCAGAAGGATCGCGCCCGACACGCCGACGCTGGTCCAGTTGGCCTTCAGCAGCGATCCGAACAGCCAGAAGACGATCTGCTGCAACACCTCGGGCGAGGACAGGAACTGGACCAGCGATTGCAGGGACTGGAACAGGAACAGGACGGCGATGCCGGACAGGACCATGATCTCGGGCCGGTGGCCCTTCAGGTGGGCCAGCGTGGCGACCAAACCCGTGGCGGCGAGCGTGGCGAGAAAGGCCGACAGCGGCGTCAGCAGCCACAAGGGCAAGCCGAAGGCCGCCCCGCCCGCGCCAAGGATCGACAGCGACGCGCCGAACCCCGCCGCCGCCGAGAAGCCCAGCGTGTAGGGCGAGGCGAGGGGGTTGGCGAGCATGGTCTGCATCAGGAGCCCCGCCAGCCCGAGGCAGGCGCCGACGATCACGCCCATCAGCGCCTGCGGCAGGCGGATCTGGAACAGGATGGTGGCGGCGGCGCGGTCCGCCCCGCCGGGGCCCGCGCCAAGCGCGTGCAGGACTTCGTGAAGGGGCATGCCGGAGGGGCCGGTGGCGAGGTCCGCCAGCATCAGCGCCACCAGCGCGGCCAGCGCCGCCGCCAGCACCAAGGCGCGGCGGGCGGAGCGGCGGCGCCACGCGGCGACGGGATCCACGCGGGCGGTCATTGCAGGCGCGTCACGAACAGGCCGTCGGGGGAAACGGGCAGCCATTGAGCGTAGAAGGCGCGCAGCTCCTCCACCGGGTCCACGTCGGCGAAGGCGTCGGGATAAAGGGCCTTTGCCACGCTGCGGAGGTAGACGAAATCCGACAGGGTGCGGATGCCGCCGTGATAGATGCCGTAGACCTGTTTCGTGGCCACCGCGGGAAGGTCGGCCCAGCCCGGCCGGTTGGCATAGGCGCGCAGGCGGGGCTGCGTATCGGCGTCGGTCGCGCCGAACCCCATGGGTACGGAGGCGGGGCGGTTCAGCCATTCGGACCCGGCTAGCAGGATGATGTCGGGCTGCTGCGCGATCACGTATTCGGGCGACAGCGGCCCCCAGTTGCCGATCTGGCCCTCGGCGATGTTCCGGCCGCCCAGAAGGTCGATGACCCCGGCCCACATCCCCTGACCATAGCTGTTGCCGATCTGGGACGGGCCGCCCTGCGCCAGTTCGACGTAAACCTTGCGGTGGGACGGGCCGGCCTTGGCCACGCGGGCCAGCGTGTCGTCGACCTCGGCGCGATACAGGTCCGCCAGTTGCCGCGCGCGTTCGGGCTGGCCCAGAACCGCGCCAAGGATCTGGGTGGACAGGACGTGACGCTCCACCGTCTGCGCGTTGTAGTCCAGCGCCACCACCGCGACGCCCGCCGCCGCTAGCTGGCGCAGGCCGGGATCGCCCAGGGCCACCGTCTGCCATGTGGACAGGATCGCGACGTCAGGGCGGGCGGCGATGATCGCCTCGGCCGACAGGGTGCCGTCGTCGGCGTGACCGATGTCGGGAAGGGTTTCAAGGGCCGGGAAGCGCGCCGTGTAGGCCGCCCATTGACCGGGCCGCCAGTCGGCCCAAGGGGCGCGGGACAGGGCGACCAGACGGTCGGCGCCGCCGGGTCCCGCGACGGCGAGGTAATCCTCGAAATAGAAGCCGAGGGCGATGCGGTCGGGAACGTGGTCCAGCACCACCTGGCGGCCCTCGAGGTCGGTCAGGGTGATGGCGGCCTGCGCCGCCGGGGCGGCCAGGACGACCATGGCAAGGGCCATGGACTTCAGGAAGGTCATTTTGCGGCTCTTTCAATCGCGGCCATGGCCGGACGAATGCGGGAAACGGGTGAAGGGTCGTTTCAGCCGAAGGCCGGGGGGCCGCGCGGGGGGGTGGCGGGATCGCGCACCCGCGTCGCGGCCCGGCGCAGCTGCGGCAGCAGATGCAGGGTGACATAGGTCCGCTCGATCAGGGTCAGCGGCAGGTCGGTGTCGGGCAGGGTGCTGCCAGCCGCAAGGTGGCAGAGCGAGCAGCTGGCTGCGTGGGCGTGATCGGGCGCGTGGTCGTTGCACAGGTCGGCCAGCGCGCCGCCGGCCAGCTGATACGCCTCCAGCCGCAGTTCGGTCACGGTGGGGGCCGCGCGCGCGATCGTGCCGGTCGCAAAGGCGACGGCGGTCATGGCCAGCAGAATCAGGCCCAAAGCACGAAGGGGCGCGAACAGACGCATGGTCCCGTTGTGGCAAGGGCGGGGGCGTTCGGGCAAGCGCCAATTTGTCCCACCGGTCATGCGGGCTGGCAACCGAATGGCCGTCTTGTGCGTTGGGGCCGTGATCCATTTAAACCGAAGGAGAGAAAGATGCGCCAACGTTTTGCCAGCGGCCTGACCGAAGAAGCGGCCAAGACCTCGATCGACGTGCTGAACCGCAACCTGAGCCTGGTGATCGACCTGTCGCTGATCGTGAAGCAGGCCCACTGGAACATGCAGGGCACGAACTTCATCGGCGTGCACAAGCTGCTGGATGAAACCCATGCCCGCCTGCAGGCAATCCTGGACACGATCGCCGAACGCGCCGTCGTTCTGGGCGGCGTGCCGGTGGGCCTGTCGCAGGTGATCGCAAACGAGACGACGCTGCCGAAATATCCCACGGACATCCTTCTGGTGAAGGATCATGTGCGCGAACTGACCGAACGCTACAAGATCGTGGCCGCGTCGCTGCGCGAGGCGATCGACACGACGGACGAGGCGGGCGATCAGGACACCTCGGACCTGTTCACCGAAGCGAGCCGGATCGTGGACAAGGACGCGTGGTTCATCGGAGCCAACGCCGAAGGAAACTGATCGGTTCACGATACGTTTCATTAAGGGCGGGCGTGTAGACACGGGCGCATGTTGACCCATGCCGCCTTCATGTCTGCGATCGCCCTGATCTGCCTTCTGCTGGCCCTGGCCCTGCTGACGGCCTGGCGGGATTTCCGTCTGGGCCGTCATGCGCTGGCCTGGTCCGCGGCCTTTGCCCTTGCGGCGGCCACCAGCGGCCTTCGCCTGTCCTCCACCCTTGTCCCGGGATGGGGGGAGGATCTTCGGTTTCTGTCCTGCATCACCTCGATCGTCAGCATGGGGCTGCTGTCCTGGGGCTTCTGCCGGCGGGCCGAGCGGAAGACGCGTCTTGTGTGCGAGGTGGCGGGCTTCGTGCTGATGCTGCTGGCGATCCTGTGGTGCGTGCAGGGCAGTGGTTGGGTGACGGCCTGCCGGTTGCTGACCTCCATGTGCAACCTCGCGCTGGTGGTGATCGCGCTGTCCTCACTGAAGGGGGCGCGCAAGACGATCCGGCTGGGGCAGCTGATGTTTCTGATGGCGGCGGCCTACATGGTGACCGTGGCGGTTCTGGCCGTGACCGTGGGGCCGGACCCGGGGTCGGTCTTCCCGCTGACGGTGGCGGTGGGCGGGCCGGTCGTGACGGTGTCCCTGGGCATCCTGACGCTGCTGATCACGGCATCGGACCTTGCCGGCGACCTGCGGATGCAGGCTTGGACCGACCCGCTGACGGGGCTTCTGAACCGTCGGGGCTTTGAACAGCGCATCGCCGAGATGAAGGCCTCGCGCCCGCTGCCGGAGCCGTTCGTGGTGGTGGTGGCGGATCTCGATCACTTCAAGACGGTGAATGATACGCTTGGCCATGCGGCGGGGGACGCCGTCTTGCGCTGTTTCGCGCGGCAGATCTCCTCGGCGCTTGGGGGGCAGGAATTGGCGGCCCGCATCGGGGGGGAGGAGTTCATCTTCGTCCTGCCCGGCACCCCCCCGGCCGAGGGGCTGGCCCGAGTGGAACGGATGCGGCAATCCGTGCCCGCGTCCCTTCAGGATCTGGGCGGCAGCCACCAGATCACGGCCAGCTTCGGCCTGACCGCCCTGCGCGGCGGGGAGCGGCTGGAGGAGGCGATCGCCCGCGCCGATCTGGCGCTTTATCGGTCCAAGCGGGAAGGGCGCAACCGCGTCTCCTCGGACGAGGCGGTGATGGGGTAGGGCGGGGCGGAAATTGCGGGGGCCGGACTGGTCCGGGCGGGGCGGCGGCTTATCCTTCCGGGGAATGTTCTTTTGAAGGGGACCCGCATGTCCGTTCTGAAATCTGCCGCGCTGGTTCTTCTTCTGGGCGGAGGCGCTGCGCAGGCGCAGGTCGTCGTGTCGTCGAAGATTGACACCGAGGGTGGGGTCTTGGGCAACATCATCCTGCAGGTGCTGCAGGCCAACGACATTCCGGTGGAAAGCCGCCTGCAACTGGGCGGCACGCCCATCGTCCGGCAGGCCCTCCTGGGGGGCGAAATCGACATCTATCCCGAATACACCGGCAACGCGGCCTTCTTCTTCAACCGGGCCGAGGACCCGGTCTGGAAGGATGCAAAGGGCGCGTGGCAGACCGCGCAGGATCTGGATCTTGAGGCGAACAAGGTCGTCTGGCTGGCCCCGGCGCCCGCCAACAACACCTGGGGCATCGCGCTGCGCGACGATGTGGCGGATGAGGCGAAGGTTGGCACCCTGAGCGAGTTCGGCGCTTGGGTGAAGGACGGGGGCGAGGTGAAGCTGGCCGCGTCGTCGGAATTCGTGAACTCCGCCCCCGCGCTGCCGTCGTTCCAGACGACCTACGGGTTCGAACTGGGGGCGGATCAGCTGGTCGTGCTGTCGGGCGGTGACACGGCGGCCACGATCCAGGCGGCGGCCAACGGCACCAGCGGCGTGAACGCGGCCATGGTCTACGGCACGGACGGCGCGATCCCCTTCGCGGGGCTGCGCGTGCTGGCCGACGACAAGGCGGTGCAGCCGGTCTATCAGCCCGCCCCCGTCATCCGGGCCGCCGTGCTTGAGGAATATCCGCAGATTGAGGAGGCGCTGGCCCCCGTCTTCGGCGCCCTGACGCTGGAGGTGCTGCAGACGCTGAACGGTCGCGTGCAGGTCGAAGGCGTGCCCGCGGCGGAGGTGGCCAAGCAGTTCCTGACGGACGGCGGCCTTCTTTGATCCCGAACCGGCTTGCCCTTGTTCTGGCCGTGCCCTTGGCCGCAGGACTGGCCCTGCCCTTCGCGGGGCTGCGGGCAAACCGGATCGCGGCGGCGGAGCCTGTGTGGCTTTGGCAGGCGCTTGGCGCCCCCGCGGCAATCGGGATCGCGCTGCTGGCCGTGCTGACGGTGATGTGGGGGCGGGTTCTGGCGGCCCCGGCGCTGGCCGCATGGCTGGCGCTGATGGGCGTGGTGGCGCATCGCCTGACGGCGGGCGGGCCGGATTTTGCGCGTGTTTCCCCGGGGGCGGGATTCTGGCTGGGGGCGGTGGCCTTGGCGCTGCTTCTGGCGGACGCGCTGGCGCAGCGGCGGCCCGGTCCGGTGGCGCGTCTGACCTGGCTTGCAGCGGCCTGGGCCGCGCTGGCGCTGCTGCTGCAGGGCTGGGGGCACGTGTCGATCCTGCAGGAATACGCCGCCCGCTACATGACTTTCTGGGCTGAGGCGCAGCGTCATCTTGCGCTGGCGCTTGGTTCTTTCGCGGGGGCGGTGCTGGTGGGCGTTCCGCTGGGCGTGCTGATCCAGCGGCGCGCGGGGTGGCGGGGTCCCGTGATGGGCACGCTGACGGCGATCCAGACGGTGCCGTCCATCGCGCTGTTCGGGCTGCTGATTTTGCCTTTGGGGTGGCTGGCGACCCACGTGCCGATGGCCCGCGCCGTGGGGATCGGCGGGATCGGCATGGCTCCGGCCTTTGTCGCGCTGTTCCTTTATGCCCTTCTGCCCATCGTCACGAACACCGTGGCCGGGCTGCGCGGCATCCCCGCCAGCGTGGCCGAGGCCGCGCGCGGCATGGGGCTGAGCCCGCGCCAGCGGCTGGCGCGGGTGGACATTCCGCTGGCGCTGCCGGTGATCCTGACCGGCGCGCGGATCGTGCTGGTGCAGAACATCGGGCTAGCCACCATCGGCGCGCTGATCGGCGCGGGCGGCTTCGGGACCTTCGTCTTTCAGGGGCTGGGCCAGACGGCGCCGGACCTTATTCTTCTGGGCGCGTTGCCCACCGTCGCGCTGGCGTTTTCGGCGCAGGTGGTGTTCGACGCGCTGATTGACCTTCTTCCGGGGGCGCGCGCATGATCGGCCTGAACCACCTGTCCAAGCATTACGGCGACACGAAGGCCGTCGACGACGTGAGCCTGACCATCGACAAGGGCAGCGTGGTCGCCATCGTCGGCACCTCGGGCTCCGGCAAGTCCACGCTGCTGCGACTAGTGAACCGGTTGATCGAGCCGACGTCGGGGCATGTCACGCTGGACGGACAGGACACGCGCGCCCTTCCCGCGTTCGAACTGCGCCGCCGCATCGGCTATGTCATCCAGGATCACGGGCTGTTTCCGCACTGGACCGTGGCGCGCAACATCGCCACCGTGCCCCGCCTTCTGGGTTGGAGCAAGGCAAGGATTGAGGCACGGGTGGAGGAGTTGCTGACCCTTCTGTCGCTGGACCCCGCTGCCATCGGGCCGCGCTTTCCGCACCAGCTGTCGGGCGGGCAGATGCAGCGGGTGGGCGTGGCCCGCGCCTTGGCGGCGGAACCGGAACTGCTGCTGATGGACGAACCCTTCGGTGCGCTGGACCCGGTGCTGCGCGGCAAGGCGCAGGCCGATCTGCGGGCCATACAACGCACGCTGGGCACCACGATCCTGCTGGTCACACATGACATGGCCGAGGCGATCGCCCTGTCCGACCGCATCGCCGTCATGCGCGCGGGACGGGTGGAGCAGTTCGCCCCGCCGGCCGAGATCCTGGCCCGCCCCGCCACCGATTTCGTGCGCGCGCTCGTGGGGGAAGGGGAGCGGGCGTTCCGTTACCTGTCGCTGACCCCTGTGGGGAGCTTGGCCGAAGCGGGCGCGGCCGAGGGTGCGCCCCTGCCCGCCGACGCCACGGCGGCCGAGGCGCTGAACGCCCTGATCTGGCGCGGCACGGAGTCGCTGGCGCTGGAAGGCGGCGGGCGGGTCACGCGGTCGGCCCTGCTGCGCGCCGGGCATCCATGAAGCGCTGGCCCGCCGCCGTTCTGCTGGTTCTGGTCTTGGCTTTTCTGATCCGGCCGGGGCTGTTCGCGCCGCTTCTGGCGCCTTTGGCCCCGGGGGGCGGGCCCGTGATCTATGACCGCGCGAACCTGCTGAGCCTGACATTGGCACATCTGGGGCTGGTGGCGGGGGCTATGGTGCCGGCGTCCTTGGTCGCGGTGGCGCTTGGGGTGTTCGTCCAGCGTCCTGCGGGGGCGGCCTTTCTGCCGCTGTCGCGCAGCCTGACGGGGTTCGGGCAGACCTTTCCGCCCGTCGCCGTGCTGGCGCTGACGGTGCCGGTGCTGGGTTTCGGCACATGGCCCACGCTGCTGGCGCTGTTCCTGTATGGTCTGCTGCCGGTCTTTGAAAACACGGTGGCCGCGCTTCAGGGCCTTCCGCCCTCGGTGGTGGAGGCGGCGCGCGGCATGGGCCTGACGCCGCGCCAGCGGCTGTGGCAGGTGGAACTGCCCTTGGCGCGCCCGCTGATCCTGGACGGGATCCGCACGGCCAGCGTCATTTCCCTTTCCACCGCGACCATCGGGTCGGTCGTGGCGGCACGGGGGCTGGGGGAGGTGATCATTGCGGGCCTCACCTCTCAGAACCTCGCCTTCGTGGCACAGGGGGGGCTTTTGGTGGCGGCGCTGGCGATCCTGCTGGCGCAGGCTTTCGCCCTTGTGGGCGATGGGGCGTCCCGCAACCGCGCAACGCCCCGCGCCTGATCAGACGAACAGGTTCTTCAGCGTGTGGGGCTGGCAGCGCAGATACTGGCGCGCGGGCTTCAGTTGCGCGCCCAGTTGCGCCGCCGCGTGCCACGGCCAGCGGGGGTCATACAGGATCCCGCGCGCGATGCCGACCATGTCCGCATCGCCCGAGGCGAGGATCGATTCCGCGTGCTCGGCTTCGGTGATCAGGCCCACGGCGACGACGGGCATGGTCACCGCTTGCTTGACCGCGCGGGCCAGCGCCACCTGATAGCCAGGGCCGACCGGGATCTTCTGGTCCGGGTGCAGCCCGCCCGAGGAGATGTGGATGCCATCGCAGCCCCGCGCCTCCAGTTCCTTGGCAAAGGCGACGGTGCCTTCGATGTCCCAGCCGCCGTCCACCCAGTCGGTGCCCGACACGCGGACGGTGACGGGATAGCCTTCGGGCACGGCGGACTTGATGGCCTCGAACACCTCCAGCGGGAAGCGCATGCGGTTGGCGAGCGATCCGCCATAGGCGTCCTCGCGCCGGTTTGACAGGGGCGACAGGAAGCTGTGCAGCAGGTAGCCATGGGCCGCGTGGATCTGGATCGCATCGATCCCAAGCCGGACGGACCGGCGGGCGGCGTCGGCGAAGGCGTCCTTCAGGCGTTGCAGCCCCGCCTCGTCCAGCGCGGTGGGGGCGGCTTCGGTGCCGGGGTCATAGGCGAGGGCGGAGGGCGCCTCGGTCTGCCAGCCGTTGGGGGCGTCGGGCGCGATCTGCTGGCCGCCGTCCCAAGGCTTCGCGCAGGAGGCCTTGCGCCCGGCATGGGCCAGCTGGATCGCGATCGGCATGTCGGACACGGCGCGCACGGTGGCAAGGGTGCGGGCCAGCGCGGCCTCGGTCTTGTCGTCCCACAGGCCCACATCGCCATAGGTGATGCGGCCTTCGGGCACAACGGCCGTCGCCTCAATCGTCAGAAGGCCCGCGCCGGACAAAGCGAGGTTGCCCAGATGCACGTCGTGCCAGGCGGTGGTGCAGCCGTCCTCGGCCGAATACTGGCACATCGGCGCGATGACGATGCGGTTTTCCAGCGTTTGGGTGCCGACTTTGATCGGGGTGAACAAGAGGGGCATGAAAGTCTCCGGATGCTTCTGGGGGGAAACCTAGTCCGAAGGCGGGGGAACGGCCATGCGTTGCCGTCACGCGGGCCATCACAGGGCCGTCAGGACGGGCCGCCCCGGAGGGGACGGCCCTCTGGATCAGGCCAGATCACGCTCCAGCAGCGCGGCGGGGAGGTTCTGGAAGGCGACGGGGCGCAGGAAGCGGCGGATCGACAGCGTGCCGACCGAGGTGGCGCCGAAGTTGGTGGAGGCGGGGTAAGGGCCGCCATGCACCATGGAATCGACCACCTCCACCCCCGTAGGGAAGCCGTTGACCAGCACGCGGCCGGCCTTGCGTTCCACGACCGGCAGCAGTTTGCGCGCGGTTTCGGTGTCGGCGTCTTCCATGTGGATGGTGATGGTCAGCTGCCCTTCGAGGCCCTTGGCCAGACGGACCATCTCCTCGGTGCCGTTGGTGCGGACGACCAGACCCAGCGGGCCGAACACCTCCTCGCCCAGCGTGTGATCTTCCAGGAAGGCGTCCGAGGACACTTCGTAGAGGTTCGGGCTGACTTGGCGGCCGTTGCTTTCGGTGGACACGACCGGACGGACCGAGTTGCGGCTGTCGAAGCGTTCCTTGCCCTTGTGATAGGCGTCGGCGATGCCGTTGGTCAGCATGGTCTGCGGGGCGGCGGCTTCCAGCGCCTTGGCGGTGGCGGCGACAAAGGTGTCACCGGCGGCGCCCTTCGGCACCACGGCGATGCCGGGATTGGTGCAGAATTGGCCCGCGCCCATGGTCAGCGACCCGGCCCAGCCTTGGCCCAAAGCCTCGCCGCGGGCGGCCAGCGCCTCGGGCAGCATGAACATCGGGTTGACGGAGCCGAGTTCGCCGAAGAACGGGATCGGTTCGGGGCGTTGGGCGCACAGGTCGAACAGCGCCCGACCGCCGCCAAGGCTGCCGGTGAAGCCGACGGCCTTGATGCGCGGATGCTGGACAAGGCTGGTGCCCACGTCGCGCTTGCCGCCCTGAATCAGGCTGAAGACGCCCTTCGGCATCCCCGTCTTCTCGATCGCGGCGTGGATCGCCTCGGCCACGATCTCCCCGGTGCCGGGATGGGCGGAGTGGCCCTTGACCACGACCGGGCAGCCGGCGGCGAGCGCGGCCGCCGTGTCGCCCCCGGCGGTGGAGAAGGCGAGCGGGAAGTTCGACGCGCCGAACACCGCCACCGGCCCGATCGGGCGCTGGATCATGCGGATTTCCGGGCGCGCGGCGGGCTGGCGGTCCGGCATGGCCGCGTCCGTGCGGCGGTCAAGGTAGGCGCCGTCGCGGATGTGCTGGGCAAAGAGGCGCAGCTGGCCCGTGGTGCGGCCGCGTTCGCCCTGAAGGCGGGCGGTGGGCAGGCCGGTTTCCTGGCTGCCGATTTCCGTGATGGCCTCGGCGCGGGCCTCGATCTCGTCGGCGATGGTGTCAAGGAAGGCGGCGCGTTCTTCGCGGGTGGTGTAGGCGTAGGTCCAGAACGCCTCTTCCGCCGCCTCGCAGGCGCGGTTCACCAGATCCACCGTCCCGACCGAGAACTGGTGGACGGGGCCAGTGGCCGGTTCGGAGGCGAAGGTCGCGTCCGTTGCAATCCATTCGCCGGCGATCAGGTGCTTGCCGTGGGGAGTGAAGGTCATGGATCAGTCCTTGTGGATGGGGTCTTGGGTGAACATGCCGCCCTGCCAGATGGCGTTCGGATGGTCGGCGGGCGGCGGCGTCATGCGGGCGTCGAGACCTTCGCGGAAGGACTCGGAATTGGCTTTGGGCTTCCAGCCGAGGAAGCTGGCGGCGGAGTTGTCCCACCACGTGCCGTCGTTGTCCGACACGCCCCACACTATGGGGCAGCCAAGGCGCGGGACAAGGAAGCAGCGGCGGATCAGGTCGGTGAAGTCGTCATGCGACATCCAGGTGGACAGCATGCGGTGGTTCGCCGGTTCCGCAAAGCAGGATCCGATGCGGACGATGGCCGTTTCCTGCCCGAACTTCGAATGGTAGAGGCTGGCCATCGCCTCGCCGAAGCATTTGGACACGCCGTAAAGGCCGTCGGGCTTCATCGGCATGTCGGGCGTCAGGTATTCGTCCTGCCGGTAGAAACCGATGGTGTGGTTCGAACTGGCAAAGACGATGCGGGGCTGGCTGTGGGCGCGCGCGGCCTCGTACAGGTTGTAGACGCCTTGGATGTTGCCGTTCAGGATCTTGTCGAAGGACTGTTCCACCGACACGCCACCTAGATGGACAATCCCGTCGCAGCCTTCGACCAGTTTCAGGACCGCCGCCTCGTCCCCCAGATCGCAGGGCATGATCTCCTCATGCGGGGCGGCGTCGCCCATGTCGGCGATGTCGGACAGACGTATGATATCGGCCAGCGGGCGCAATTTCTCGCGCATCACGCGGCCCAGACCCCCGGCCGCGCCGGTGATCAACAGGCGGTGCATCAGATCCCCTCCCTTGGTTTCTGCAAAGTCATCATACAAGCTGAGAGCGGATCGTCCAGCGTGTCTGATAAAAAAGCCGGGAGGCAGCGCGGCTGCCGCCGGTGGGATTTCAAAACGCCTTCATCACGATGCCGCGGATCTGGTCCAGGGCCAGCGCGGCAAAGGCCAGCGTGCACAGCACGAGCATGATGTTGGAGAACAGGTTGTTGCGCCATTCGCGCGGCACGCGGTCCGAGTTCAGGATCCAGATCAGCGTCACCGACATGAAGGGCATGAAGAAGGCGCCCAGCACGCCATAGGCCAGGATGAGGTAGACCGGCTGGCCAAGGAACAGCATGACGATCGGCGGGAAGGTCAGCCAGCAGAGGTAGGCCTTGTAGAAGCGGCCCCCCGCCAGACGGTCGGGATCGTTCTGAGGGCGCTTCAGGATGCCGCCCAGGAAATCGGCGAACATCAGGCTGACGCCGTTCCAAACGCCGAGGAGCGAGCTCATGGACGCGGCCCAGAAGCCGACAAGGAACAGCTTGCTCATCCACACGCCATAGCGGTCGCCGAGGACGGTGGCGAGGTCGACCATCCCCTCATCGCCGTTGCTGATGGCGATCCCGGCGGAATAGAGGAGTTCCGCCCCCACGATCAGAGTGGCGATCACGAAGATGCCCGTCACGATATAGGCGATGCTGTTGTCCAGACGCATCACGCGCATGAAGCGCGGCGTGTCCCAGCCCTTTTCGCGCAGCCAGTAGCCATAGGCGGCCAGCGTGATCGTGCCGCCGACGCCACCCGCCACGCTGAGGACGTTGATCAGCGCGCCTTCGGGGATCCGCGGGATCAGGCCGGCGATGATCTCACCCAGGTTCGGCAGGGTGAAGGCGGCGGCCAGAAGGACCGTGACGAACATCAGCGCGACAAGGGCCGTGAGGGCCTTTTCAAACAGGTCGTAGCGCCCGGTCCACACGAGGGCGAGGCCGATGAGGCCCGACAGGATGCCCCAGACCGGCACGCCCACGAACGGGAAGAGCGAGTAGAGCGCGAGTCCCGTGCCCGCCATGGCCGCGGCGCCGTAGACAAAGCCCCAGATCACGATGTAGGGGCCGAAATACCAGTGCGTCCAGCGGCCGAGGCTGCTCCACCCCTCGAAGATCGTGCGGCCGCTGGCGAGGCTGTAGCGGCCCGCGCCTTCGACGATGATGATCTTCATGATGCAGCCCGCGACCACCGCCCACAGCAGGGCATAGCCGTACTTGCTGCCCGCGACGGTGGTGGCGATCAGATCGACCGCGCCGACGCCCGTGGCCGCCACGACCAGGCCGGGGCCGACCAGGCTCCACCTTGGCTCGGCCCCATTCGTTTGATGGCTCATCCCGTGTTCCTCCCTTTTCCGTGATCGGACCGTAGCGGGGGGAGGGTGGTCGCGCAACCGATGCGGCGGTCTCGCGCCGGCGACATTCGCAGCCTTTCAGGCGGCCGTGCGTTCGTCATAGGCGTGGCGCGCGGCCTCCACCTCGGCCATGTTCTCGCACGTCCAACGATACAGGGCGCGGAACGGCATCAGCAGGGTGACCCCCATCGGGCTGAGCGCGTATTCCACGGAAATGGGCGTGGTGTGCAGCACCTGCCGCGTGATTAGGCCGTTGCGTTCCAGCCGCCGCAGCGTCTGGCTGAGGGATTTCTGCGACACCCCTTCCAGCCGCCGCTTCAGCTCGTTGAAGCGGGTGGGCTGCTCGCTCAGCACGGTGAGGATCATCATCGACCACTTGTCGGCGATCTGTTCGAACAGCAGGCGGCTGGGGCAATCGACCGAAAAGCGGGTGCCGTCCATGGTATCCTCCGGGTAACCTGGTGAGGTGAAGGTATCCAATTGACACCAGGTGTTCAACCTATACCTAAGGCCGACCTGTCACGTAAGGATGATCCATGTCGCCCAACGCCTTGTTCCAGCCCTTCACCTTCAAGGGGCTGACCCTGCCCAACCGCATCGTGATGGCCCCGATGACCCGGGGCATGGCCCCCGAAGGCATCCCGGGCGCAGGGCAGGCCGCCTATTACCGCAAGCGCGCCGAAGGCGAGGTGGGCCTGATCCTGACCGAAGGCACCGTGATCGACCGCCCCGCGTCGCGCAACCTGCCGGGCATCCCCTTCTTCCATGGCGATGCCGCCCTGTCGGGCTGGGCCGGGGTGGTGCAGGCCGTGCACGAGGCGGGCGGCAAGATCGGCCCGCAGGTGTGGCACACCGGGTCCACCCGCGCGGGGGAGTGGGCGCCGGACGCGCCGGTGGAAAGCCCCTCGGCCCTCGTAGGCCCCGGTGATCCGCGCGGCGTCGCCATGACCGAGGAGGACATCGCCGACGCGGTGGCCGCCTTCGCCAAGGCCGCGGCGGACGCCAAGGCCACGGGCTTCGACGTGGTCGAACTGCACGGCGCGCATGGCTATCTGATCGACCAGTTCTTCTGGGGCGGCACCAACCTGCGCGAGGACGCCTTCGGCGGCGCCACCATCCGCGAACGCTCACGCTTCGCGGCCGAGGCGGTGCGCGCGGTCCGGGCGGCCGTCGGCCCCGATTTCCCCGTGATCCTGCGGGTCAGCCAGTGGAAGCAGCAGGACTACGCCGCGCGCCTCGCCTCCACGCCTCAGGAGATGACGGACTGGCTTCTGCCGCTGGTGGAGGCGGGGGTGGATGTGCTGCACTGTTCGCAGCGCCGCTTCTGGGAACCGGAATTCGCCGATCTGGACCCGGTCCTGAACTTCGCGGGCTGGGCCAAGAAGCTGACGGGCGCGACCACGATCAGCGTGGGCTCCGTCGGCCTGAACTCGGACTTCATGACGGCCTTCGGGGGCGAAAGCTCCGCCCACTCCCCCCTTGATGATCTGATCGCGCGGATGGAGCGTGAGGAGTTCGACCTGATCGCCGTGGGCCGGGCCCTGATCTCGGATCCGCTGTGGGCGCGCAAGGTGCGGCTGGGGCAGCCGGTGGAAGGCTTCGACGCGGCCCATCTGGCCGAACTGAACTGACGTCGGGGCGGGGGGCGTTTAGGAAGCGCCCCCAAAGCGTCCATTGATGTTCGAGGATGCAAAGAAAAAAGGCGGGTTGTATAAACCAGCCTTTTTCCATTACCTCTATCAAAACTTTTCTTTATGGAAAGTTCGGGCGGCTTCAGAAGGAAAAGGCAGACGCGGGTCTGCCTGAACCGACAGGAGCTCACGATGGTCATTCGCCGATCCTTCTTCATCCTTGCCCTTGGTTGCGCGACTGGCCTGACCTCCCCCGCGCTGGCGCAGGACGGCCTGCGCGTCGCGCTGGACGGGACGTTTGCGCCCCACGCCATGCCCAGCTTGTCGGGCGGGGTGGAAGGGTTCAACGTGGATCTGGCCAAGCTGATCGCCGAACGGCTGGGCACCACGGTGCAGATCGACGCCGCGCAGTTTTCCGGCCTGATCCCGGCCATGCAGGCGGGCACCTACGATTTCCTTGTGGCCCCGGTCACCGTCACGCCCGAACGGGCGGAGAACATGATCTTCACCGAAGGCTTCATGGACACGAACTTCACCTTCGTCCAGAAGGCGGGCACCCCCCCGGGCGAGACGATCGAAGATTACCGCGGCCAGTCGATCGCTGTGAACAAGGGATCGGCCTACGACACCTACGCCAACGAACATGCGGCGGAATACGACCTGACCGTCACCTCCTACGGCACCGCGACCGACGCGGTGGAGGCGGTGCTGACCGGCCGGGCCGACGCCTCGCTGACCGGGTCCACCGTGGCCGCCTGGGCCGTGAAGAAGAACTCGCGCCTGGAACTGGGGGCGGAGATCGCCACGGGCCAGGTCTGGGGCCTGCCCTTCCGCAAGGACGACGTGGCCAACCGCAACAAGGTGGACGCGGTGCTGGAATGCCTGAAGACCGACGGATCGCTGGCCAAGCTGTCCGAGAAGTGGCTGGGCGTGACGCCGGCCGAAGGGTCCACCATCCTGACGCCCGTCGCGGGCTACGGCGTGCCCGGCCTGCCCGGATACGAGGATACCGCCCACGAGATCGCCTGCCCTTCCTGAGCCGGCCGGAGTTTGTTTCATGACACCGATGCTTGAGGTTGCCGCGCTGGAAAAGCGTTTCGGCGACACCACCGTCCTGCGCAACATCAACCTGAAGGTCGGCCGGGGGGAGCTGGTCTTCGTCATCGGCCCTTCCGGGTCGGGCAAGTCCACGATGCTGCGCTGCTGCAACCGTCTGGAGGAGCCGACCTCGGGGTCGATCCTCATCGACGGCAAGAACATCATGAACGCGCTGTCGAAGAACCTGAACACCCTGCGGCTTCAGACGGGCATGGTGTTCCAGGGCTTCCACCTTTACCCGCACATGAGCGTGGTGCGCAACGTCATGCTGGCGCAGACGCTGGCGATGAAGCGCGGCAAGGCCGAGGCGAAGGCGCGGGCCATGGACATGCTGGACCGCGTGGGGCTGGCCCACAAGGCCGACGCCATGCCCACGGAACTGTCGGGCGGGCAGCAGCAGCGCGTGGCGATCGCCCGCGCGCTGGCGCTGGACCCCAAGGTGATGCTGTTCGACGAGCCGACCTCGGCCCTTGATCCCGAACTGGTGGGGTCGGTGCTGAAGGTGATGAAGGACCTGAAGGCCCAAGGCATGACCATGCTGGTCGTCAGCCACGAAATGGGCTTCGCCCGCGAGGCGGCGGACCGCGTCGTGTTCATGGACGGCGGCGTCGTGGTCGAACAGGGCCCGCCCGAGGCGATCTTCGGCAACCCGCAGCACGAACGCACCCGCGCCTTTCTGTCCCGCGTGTCGAGCCACTGATGGACCGCTTCCTCGACACCTTCTTTGCGCCGCAGGTCTTTGCACGCTACCTGCCCGAGGTTCTGGCCGCCGTCTGGACGACGCTTTGGCTGGGGATCGTGGTGATCGTGGCGGGGATCGCCCTTGGGCTGCTGCTGGCCTGCCTGCGGGCGGCGCGCCGGTGGTGGCTGACGCTGCCCATCGTGATCTTCGCCGACATGCTGCGCGCGCTGCCGCCGCTGGTGCTGATCCTGCTGATCTATTTCGGCCTGCCGGGGCTGGGCATCACCCTGTCCGGCCCGCTGGTCCTGATCCTGGTGCTGACGGCGGTCCTCGCCGCCTTTGCCGAGGAGATCTTCTGGGCCGGCCTGACCGCCCTGCCGAAGGGGCAGTGGGAGGCGGGCCGCGCCACGGGATTGTCGTTCACGCAGGTTCTGGTCCGGATCGCGCTGCCGCAGGCGGTGCGGATGGGGATCCCCTCGCTCGTGAATCGCTCGCTCGCCATCACCAAGATGACGGCGCTCGGCTCCGTCATCGGGGTGAAGGAGATTTTGGCCGTTTCCTCCTCGGCGCAGGCGGTGTCGGGGTCGGCCACGCCGCTGACGCTGGCGGCGATCGCCTATCTCGCGATCTTCCTGCCGGCCGTGGTTCTGGCCCGCTGGCTGGAACGCCGCTTCACCTGGAAGGTGTGATGTCATGATCGAGATGTTCTTCAACCTCGACATCATGCGCCAGTCGCTGCCCTTGCTGATGGGCGGGCTGTGGATGACGCTGAAGCTGTGCGCCGTGGTAATCGGGCTGGGGCTGGTGGGCGGGCTGTTTTTGTCGCTGGCCGCCACCTCGCCGCGCCGCTGGCTGCGCTGGCCCGCGATGGCGGTGATCGACCTTATGCGCGCCCTGCCGCCGCTGGTCCTGCTGATCTTCATCTATTCCGGCCTGCCCTTCGCGGGGCTGGAGATGCCGGCCTTCGCCGCCGTCGCCATCGCCTTCCTGCTGAACAACTCCGCCTATTACGCCGAGGTGTATCGCGCGGGCCTGGAATCCCTGCCAAAGGGCCAGTGGGAGGCGGCGCGGGCCACGGGCCTGTCGATGCCGCAGACGCTGCGCCACGTCATCATCCCGCAGGCCGTGCGCAACGTGCTGCCGGACCTTCTGTCGAACACGGTGGAGGTGGTGAAGCTCACCTCCCTCGCCTCCGTCGTGTCGCTGGCGGAGCTTCTGTATCAGGCCAACATGGCCCGATCGGTCACCTACAATTCTTCCCCGCTGGTGCTGGCGGCGGCGATCTACCTCGTGCTTTTGTGGCCGATGGTGCGCCTTGTCAGCCGTTACCAGCGCAAACTTTCCATCTGAGGACATTCCCATGAAAATGATCGTTGGCGGCGCGCAGATCGGCGGCATCCAGAAGGACGAAGGCCGTCAGGCCGTGGTGGCCCGCATGATGGCGCTGATGGAGCAGGCGCACCAGAAGGGCGTCGAGTTCCTCGTCTATCCCGAGATGACGCTGACCACCTTCTTCCCCCGCTTCCACGTCGAAGACCGGTCCGAGTTCGACCACTGGTTCGAAACGTCCATGCCCAACGCCGCCGTGCAGCCGCTGTTCGACATGGCGAAGCGTTTCGGCATGGGCTTCACCTTCGGCTATTGCGAACTGACGCCGGAAGGGTTGCACTACAACACCTCCATCATCGTGTCCCCGGAAGGGGAGATCGTGTCGAAATACCGCAAGACCCACCTGCCGGGCCATGCCGAGTACGAGGCCGAGCGCACGCACCAGCACCTGGAAAAGCGCTATTTCCTGCCGGGCGACACCGGCTTCAACGTGGTGCGCAACCAAGGCGCGATCATGGGCATGGCGATCTGCAATGACCGCCGCTGGCCGGAAACCTGGCGCACGCTGGGCCTGCAGGGGGTGGAGCTGGTGACCATCGGCTACAACACCCCCTCGCAGAACAACCTGTCGAAGGAGGAGGGGATCGAGCGGCGCGTGTATCACCACGAGCTGTCGGTCTGCGCGGGGGCCTACCAGAACTCCACCTACGCCGTCGCCGTGGCGAAATGCGGGATGGAGGACGGCAACCACATGTTCGCGGGATCCATCATCGTGGATCCGGACGGCTTCGTGATCGCCCGCGCGGAAGGCGAAGGGGATGAGCTGATCGTGGCCGAGTGCGATTTCGCCAAATGCGCCTTCGGCAAGTCCACCGTCTTCAACTTCGACGCGCATCGCCGCATCGAGCATTACGGCCGGATCACCGAACAGACCGGCGTGAAGATCGAGGTCTGAGCATGTTCGACACCGTCATTCACTCCGGCACCGTCGTGACCGCGACGGACACGTTCCGCGGCGACATCGGCATCCGGGGCGGCCGCATCGCGGCCATCGCCGAACGGATCGAGGGCGGCGAGCGCCGCATCGACGCGGGGAACCGCCTCGTCCTGCCCGGCGGGATCGAGGCGCACGCCCATATCGCGCAGGAAAGCTCGGCCGGGGTGATGACGGCGGACGACTACTATTCCGGGTCGGTGTCAGCGGCGTTCGGGGGCAACTCCTCCTTCATCCCTTTCGCAGGCCAGCATCGCGGGCAGTCGGTGGATGACGTGCTGGCCACCTACGACGCGCGGGCGAAGCGGTCGGTGATCGACTATTCGTATCACCTCATTATCTCCGACCCGACGGAAAATGTGCTGACGGAAGAGCTTCCGCGCGCGTTCAAGCGGGGGATCACCTCCTTCAAGGTCTTCATGACCTACGACCTGATGAACCTTGGCGACGGGGGGATGCTGGACATCCTGACCGTGGCGAAGGAGCATGGCGCCATCACCATGGTCCATGCCGAGAACAACGAGATGGTGAAGTGGATGAACCGCCGTCTGGCCGCCAAGGGCCTGACCGCGCCGAAATACCATGCCATCAGCCGCCCCGAACTGGCCGAGGAGGAGGCCGTCAACCGTGCCATCTCCCTTGCGAAGCTGGTCGATGCGCCGCTGTTCATCGTCCACGTCTCCACCGCCGGCGGGGCCGCGCTGGTGCAGCGGGCGAAGCTGGACGGGGCGAAGCTGTTCGCGGAAACCTGCCCGCAATACCTGGCCCTGACGCGCCACGATCTGGACCGTCCGGGGCGGGAGGGGGCGAAGTTCATGTGCTCCCCCCCCGTGCGTGACCACGCCACGCAGGATGCGCTTTGGAAACACATCCAGGCGGGCACGTTCGAGAGCGTGTCGTCGGATCACGCCCCCTACCGCTTTGATGAGACGGGCAAGTTCACCGCGGGGCTGGATGCGCCTTATCCGAAGATCGCGAACGGGATGCCGGGGATCGCGGCGCGGCTGCCGTATCTCTTCTCCGAAGGGGTCGTGAAGGGGCGGATCACGCTGCAGCAGTTCGTGGCGCTGTCGTCGACCAACGCGGCGAAAACCTTCGGGATGACGCAAAAGGGCTCGCTTTACCCCGGCATGGACGCCGACATCGCGATCTGGAACCCCGAGGCGACGCGCACCGTCACGCTGGCCGACCAGCACGACAACATGGACTTCACCCCGTTCGAGGGGATGGCGCTGACCGGCGTGCCGGAGGTGGTGCTAAACCGAGGGCAGGTCATCGTGGAGCATGGGGAACTGCGTGCGGTCGAAGGGCAGGGCCGCTTCATCGCGCGCGCCACCGTGGACCTGACGGGCAAGCCCGGATACCGTTCCAAGGAACTGGACCCCGCGCAGAACTTCGGGGCGGAGATCGCGCCATGAGCATTCTTGTCATCAACCCCAACTCGTCACAGGGCGTGACGGAGGGGCTGGCGGCCGCGCTGGCGCCTTACGGGCCGCATTTCCAGTGCCTCACGGTGCCGGAAAGCCCCGCCACCATCGCCACGAACGAGGATGTGGCCCGCGCCGGGTTACGCGTGCTGGAGATCGCGCGGCAGGTGCCCGCCGACGCCGTGATAACGGCCTGCTTTTCGGATCCGGGGCTGGACCTGATGCGGTCGGAGGGCCTCCGCGCCTTTGGCATTCAGGAATGCGGCATCCTGACGGCGATGGCCCGCGCCGACCGCTTCGGCATCATCGCCCTGTCGCCGAAATCCATCCCCCGCCACATGGCGCGTATGCGGCAGATGGGCGTGCTGGACCGTCTGGCGGGGGAGGTGGGGCTGTCCGGCGTGTCCGCGCTTGACGCCGGAACCTCCGACGCGGTGCTGGCCGAAACGCTGGAGGCGGGCGGCACGCTGATGGCCATGGGCGCGGGCGCGATCGTGCTGGGGTGCGCCGGCTTCGCCCCCCGCCGGCGGCTGCTGGAGGATCGTCTGGGCGTGCCGGTGATCGATCCCGTTCAGGCGGCGGCGGTCATGGCCATGGGCGCGACCCTGGGATGACGGAGCGCGGTGGCGTCAATCCGGCCGACATCTCCCTCAGGATGCTGGAGATCTTTGCGACCATGATGCGCTGCGCCACCACGGTGGAGGCGGCGGAGGCGCTGAAGATCAGCCAGCCCGCGATCTCGGCCGGGTTGCGGCAGCTGGAAACGCAGCTGGACCTCGTGCTGTTCGACCGGACCGCCCGCCGCCTGACCCCCACCGCCGAGGCCCGCGCGCTGTATGAGGAGATCCGCCCGATCTTCGGCCTGATCCGCGGTTTCGCCGTGCGGGCGCAGGACATGAAGCTGGGCCTGTCGGGGCGGCTGCGCATCATCTCCACCCCGCCGCTGGGGCACACGGTGGGGCCGCGCGCGCTGGAGCGGTTGCTGGCCGCCTCGCCCGACATCTCGGTCAGCTACGACGTGCGGCGGCTGGACGCGGTGCTGGAGGCGGTGCAGAGCGGCACGGTGGACATCGGCATCGCGCTGACGCAGGAACGGTCCGACCTTGTGGATACGCAGGTGCTGCAAGAGGCGCAGATGGTGGCGCTGGTGCCCGCGGACAGCCCGCTGGCCGCGCGGCCCCATGTGGCGCCCGCCGATCTGGCGGGCCAGCCGCTGATCGGGCTGGAACAGGAATCGAACCTTGGCCGACTGGTGCGCAGCGCCTTCGACCGGGACGGCGAACCCTACGCCCCGCGGGTGGAGGTGCGGTATTGCGAAACCGCGACCATGCTGGTGAACGCGGGGCTGGGGGTGACGGTGGTCGATCCGTGGTCCGCGCGGCTGGCGGGGCCCGGTCTGGTCGAACGACCGTTCCTTCCACCCTGCGCCGTGCGGGCGGTGCTGTTCACCCGCAAGGGCGTGCCGCACACCTCCCTCATGGATCGGTTCACGGCGCAGCTGCACGCCTGCCTGAACGATCCGCCAAGCAAGGACCCGACATGAGCTGCGACATCCTTTTCCGCGTGGAAGGCCCCGTCTATCACGAGGCGCTGGCCCCGCATCACCGCATCCACGACGCGTGGGACGGGCCGCCCGCCCTTGCGCCGGAGGTTCGGGCGGCGGTCCGCGTGGTCGTGACGAACGGCACCGTGGGACTGACGGAGGCGGAGATGGCGATGCTTCCCGCCCTTGGCCTGATCTGCACGGTCGGCACGGGGTATGAGGCCGTGGACGTGGCGGCCGCCCGCGCGCGCGGCATTGCCGTGACCCATGCGGCGGGGGTGAACGCGGGGGCCGTGGCGGAACACGCGATCGGCATGATCCTGGCCCTGACGCGGCGCTTGTGCCGGTTCGACGCCGCCGTGCGGGCGGGCACGTGGCGCGGGGATGTGGGGACCAGCTCGCTCATGTCCGGGCGGCGGATCGGGATCTTCGGGATGGGCGGGATCGGCCAGCGGCTGGGACGGCTGGCAGCCGCGTTCGACATGCCCGTGTCCTATTGCAGCCGGACGGCGAAGAACCTACCCGGCTGGACGTTCCATGCCGACCTGCGGACGCTGGCGCAGCATGTGGATGTTCTGGTGATCGCGGCCCCCGGCGGACCCGCGACGTTCCACGCGGTGGACGACGCGGTGCTGGACGCCCTCGGCCCGAACGGGATCGTGGTGAATGTCGGCCGCGGGTCGATCATCGACACGAACGTCCTGATCGCGGCGCTGGAGGCGGGCCGCATCGGAGGCGCGGCGCTGGACGTGCTGGAGGAGGAGCCGGAGGTGCCCGAGGCCCTGCGTCGACTGCCCAACGTCGTCCTGTCGCCCCATGTCGCCGGCCTTGCGCTGGAGGTGCAGCGGTTGAGCGCGGCCCTGATGATGCGCAACATCGACGCGTTTCTGGCGGGCAAGCCGCTGGTGACGCCCGTGCCCGTCTGACAGTCACGAAACCGTCAACGGAACGGGATAGGGCCTTTGGAAACCGCAAAGGGGCCCGCCATGCTGAAACCCGTTCTGTCCGTCCTCCTGATCTCGACCGCGCTGCCCGTCTGGGCCGAGGACGTGTTCCCCGCCCGCCTTGCGGGCTTTGCCGAGGTGCCGGCCCTGACGCTGGTCGCGCCGCCCGCGGACGCGCCGCGCGACGCGTGGATCGCGGGCAAGTTCACGGGAACGGTGCCGAACGCCGCACCCATGTCAGCCCCGGCGGACACGGGGCGCGCCTATGGCGCCCATCCCACCGGCCTGTCGCTGCCCTTCTTGGGCCAGCCGTTTCAGGGCATGTCCGGCTTCGCCATGAACCGGGCCGAGGATGGAAGCCTTTACGCCCTGACCGACAACGGGTTCGGCAGCAAGCTGAACAGCCCCGACGCGCTCTTGTTCTTTCACAAGCTGAACCCGGATTTCGATGCCGGCACGGTGGAACGCCGCGCCCAGATCTTCCTGCGCGACCCCGACCACAAGGTGCCGTTCCGCATCGCCTATGAAGGCACGGACGCCCGGTATCTGACGGGGGCCGATTTCGATCCCGAAAGCATCCAGTACGCCGACGGCGCGATCTGGATCGGCGACGAGTTCGGCCCCTGGATCATCAAGGCCACCCCTGACGGCCGCGTGCAGGAGGTGTTCGCCACGATGCTGGACGGCGCGAAGCTGACCGGCCCCGACACGGCGGGCACGGTGGTTCCCGCGCAGCCCGGCAAGGATTTCCGCGTCCAGCGTTCGGGCGGGTATGAGGGCATGGCGCTGCAGCCCGACACAGGCCTGCTGTGGGCGATGCTGGAAAAGCCGCTGCTGACCGAGACCGGGACCGAAGGCGATTTCCTGCGCGTGATGATCTTCGACACGAAAGCGGGCGAATGGACCGGCGACAGCGCCCGCTTCCGACTGGGCGAGGGGGCCGTGGCCATTGGCGACTTCAACTTCATCGACAACACGCGCGCGCTGGTGATCGAGCGTGACGCGGGCGAAGGCGACGCCGCCGGCGAATGCGCGGCGGGGGGCGCAACCTCCGACTGCTATCCGATGCCCGCGCGCGTGAAGAACATCGTGCTGGTCGACACCGCGGACCGCGACGCAGAAGGCTTCATCCGCCGCATCGGCCATATCGACCTGCTGCGTATCGATGATACGGCCGAGAGGACGCCCTACACGCTGGACGGGCTGTTCAGCTTCCCCTTCCAGACGATCGAGGATGTGGTCCGCGTGGATGAGACGCACATCATGGTCGCGAACGACAACAACCTCCCCTTCTCGGGCGGGAGGGAAGTCGGCAAGGCCGCGGCGAACGAGTTCATCCTGCTGGATGTAAGCGAGTTTCTGGCCGCGCGCTGACGATCGGGTTCGGAAGACAGCATTCTTCCGAACCAACCTGCGCCCCATGCGTTGCAGATCCGTGCAACCATGGGAGACGCATGCATGACGACCCCCTTCACCCCGAGCCGTCGCGGCGTCCTGATGGGCGGCATTGGTGCGACGGCGCTTCTGGCCACGCGGGCTTCGGCGCAGGAGTATCCGGCCCCGACGACGGTCGACACAGGCACCGTCAGCGACGGCAAGGTCGCGTTCGAGAACTGGCGCGCCCCGGCGGACGCCCCCTCAGGCCCGCCACCGGCGCCCTTGCCGCCTGAGGAGCGGGTGGGCTTTGCCGTCGTGGCCCTGGGCCGGCTGAGCCTGGAGGAGCTGCTGCCCGCCTTTGGCGAATGCCAGCGCGCCAAGCTGGTGGCGCTGGTGTCGGGCACGCCCGACAAGCTGAAGGCCGTGGCCGAGCAATACGGCATCCGCGAGGAGAATTGCTACGATTACGAAAACTTCGACACCATCCGCGACAACCCGGAGATCCAGGCGGTCTATATCGTGCTGCCGAACGGCATGCACCGCGAGTTCACGGAGCGGGCGGCGGCGGCGGGCAAGCACGTGCTGTGCGAAAAGCCGATGGCCAACAGTTCGGAAGAAGCCAAGGCGATGATCGACGCCTGCGAGGCCGCGAACGTCAAGCTGATGATCGCCTACCGGATCCAGTACGAGACCTACAACCTGAAGCTGGCCGAGTTCGTGCGGGATGGCGAGTTCGGGCGGCTGGTGGGCATGACCGCCACCAACGTGCAGACCGTGGCCGACAACGGCACGGAACAGTGGCGCCACAAGAAGGCGCTGGCGGGGGGCGGCGCGCTGCCCGACATCGGCCTTTACTGCCTGAACACCGCCCGCTTCCTGACGGGGGAGGAGCCGGTGCAGGTCTGGGCCACGCAGTATTCGCCCGAAGGCGATCCGCGCTATGCCGAGGTGGAGGAGACGGTCAGCTTCACCCTGCGCTTCCCGTCGAACTTCATCGCCAACTGCTTCACGAGCTATGGGGCGCGCGACGACAAGCACCAGCGCCTGAACTTCGCCGAGGCGACGGTCGACATGCCCAACGCCTATAAGTACACCGGCCAGCAGATGACGATCTACCGGCGCGAGGGCGACGCGACGGGCGGCACAAACCTGGAGCTGCCGCACAACAACCAGTTCGCGGCCGAGATCGACCACATGGCCGACTGCGTGCGCGAGAACCGCATCCCCCGCACCCCGGGGCAGGAGGGGATGCAGGACCACATCCTGATGGAAGCGATCTACGAGGCCGCCCGCACCGGCCAGCCGGTGACGCTGGAGCCCGTGGAGAAGATCGACGCCTTCCGCGGCCCGCCCGCAACGATCAGGGGGTAGGACACGTTCCCGGCCGGCACTGTCGGCCGGGAACCAACGCTCCGGCAAAATCGTTTGACATTGCGAATGATTTGCAACCTCATGGCGAGGTCCCCTTGCCGGAGAACAGGATGACCTTCCCCCGATCCCCCTTGTCCCTTGCCGCGGCGCTTCTGCTGCTGCCAGGCACCGCTCTGGCGCAGGAGGGGAAGATGAAGGTCGTCACCACCTTCACCGTTCTGGCCGACATGGCGCGCCACGTGGCTGGCGACGCGGCCGAGGTCGTGTCCATCACGCGGCCGGGAGCCGAGATCCACGGCTATGAACCCACGCCGCGCGACATCGTGGGCGCGCAGGACGCCGACCTGATCCTGTGGAACGGGTTGAACCTGGAACTGTGGTTCGAGCAGTTCCTGTCCAACCTGCGCGACGTCCCTTCGGTCACCGTGTCGGACGGGGTGGAGCCAATCTCTATCGCGGCGGGCGCGTATGAAGGAAAGCCCAACCCCCACGCGTGGATGGGCCTTTCCAACGCGCTGATCTATGTCGACAACATCGAGGCGGCGCTGGCCGGCCACGATCCGGACAACGCCGCGCTGTACGCGGCCAATGCCGACATCTACAAGCAGCAGCTGCGCGACGCGATCGAGCCCCTGCGTGCCCGCATCGCCGACATCCCCGAGGAGAAGCGCTGGCTGGTGACCTGCGAAGGCGCCTTCAGCTATCTGGCCCGCGACTTCGGCTTGCAGGAGCTGTATCTGTGGCCGATCAACGCCGACCAGATGGGCACGCCCCAGCAGGTGCGCGCTGTGATCGACGGGGTGAAGGCGCATCACATTCCGGCCGTCTTCTGCGAAAGCACGGTCAACACCGCCCCCGCCCGGCAGATCGCCCGCGAAACCGGGGCCGAATACGGCGGCGTGCTGTATGTTGACAGCCTGTCCAAGGCCGATGGCCCGGTGCCGACCTACCTCGATCTGCTGAAGGTCACGTCCGAAACGGTCGTCCGGGGGCTGACCGGTGCCGAATAACCCGAAAGGACCGCCTTCCATGTCCGACACCGGCATCGCCGCGCGCGACGTCACCGTCACCTACCGCAACGGGCACACGGCCCTGCGCGGGGCCAGCTTCTCCATCCCGCGCGGCACGGTCACGGCGCTGGTGGGGGTGAACGGGGCCGGCAAGTCCACCCTGTTCAAGGCGATCATGGGGTTCGTGCCCGTGGCCGCGGGCGACATCCGCCTTCTGGGCCTGCCGGTGAAGGAGGCGCTGAAGAAGAACCTCGTCGCCTATGTCCCGCAAGCCGAGGAGGTGGACTGGTCCTTTCCCGTTCTGGTGCAGGACGTGGTGATGATGGGCCGCTTCGGGCATATGGGCTTCTTGCGCCGTCCGTCGAAGGCGGACCATGCGGCGGTGGACGCGGCGCTGGCGCGCGTGAACATGCAGGACTTCCGCCACCGCCAGATCGGAGAGCTGTCGGGCGGGCAGAAGAAGCGCGTGTTCCTGGCGCGCGCGCTGGCGCAGGACGGGCGGGTGATCCTGCTGGACGAACCTTTCACCGGCGTCGACGTCCAGACCGAGGAGCAGATCGTCACCCTTCTGGGCGAGTTGCGGGCCGAAGGGCGGGTGATGCTCGTCTCCACCCACAACCTCGGGTCCGTGCCGGAATTCTGCGACCGCGTGGTGCTGGTCAAGGGCACGGTGCTGGCCCATGGCCCGACCGAGACGACCTTCACCCGCGACAACCTTGAAGCCGCGTTCGGGGGCGTCTTGCGCCACATCACCTTGGGCGGCGGCCTGCTGCATTCCGACGACGATCCGCGGCAGATCTCCATCCTGACGGACGATGAACGGCCCTTTGTGCAGTATGACGGCCGCACGCAGGTTCGGGAGAAGGCGGAATGACCGCGCTTCTGCCCTTTGAATATGGCTACATGTTCAACGCGATCTGGGTGTCGGCGCTGGTGGGCGGCGTCTGCGCCTTTCTGTCGGCCTACCTGATGCTGAAGGGCTGGTCGCTGATCGGCGACGCCCTCAGCCATTCCGTCGTGCCGGGGGTGGCGGGGGCCTACATGTTGGGCCTGCCCTTCGCGCTTGGGGCCTTTCTGTCGGGAGGGCTGGCGGCGGCGGCGATGCTGTTCCTGTCGGACCGGTCGGGGCTGAAGGTGGATGTGGTGATCGGGCTGATCTTCACCTCGTTCTTCGGGCTGGGACTGTTTATGGTATCGCTGAACCCGATGGCGATTTCCGTCCAGACGATCACCATGGGCAACATCCTGGCCATCGCGCCGGGCGACATCCTGCAACTGGCGATCATCGGCTTTGTGTCGCTGGCCGTGCTGCTCTTGAAGTGGAAGGACCTGATGGTCGTCTTCTTCGACGAAAACCACGCGCGGTCGGTGGGCCTGCATCCGGAGCGGCTGAAGGCGATGTTCTTCGTGCTTCTGTCGGCCTCGGTCGTGGCGGCGATGCAGACGGTAGGGGCGTTCCTTGTGGTCGCGATGGTGGTGACGCCGGGGGCCACGGCCTATCTGCTCTGCGACCGTTTCCCGCGGCTGATCATGGTGTCGGTGGCCATCGGCACGGTCACGAGCTTTGTCGGCGCCTATGCCAGCTTCTTTCTGAACGGGGCCACGGGCGGGATCATCGTGTGCCTGCAGACGGCCATCTTCCTTCTGGCCTTCACCTTCGCGCCAAAGCACGGGATGCTGGCCGCCCGCCGTCGCGCCGCGCAAGTGCTGGAGGAGGGGGCATGACCGACACGCTTCTTCTGCCCTTCCAGTTCCCCTTCATGCAGAACGCCTTCTGGATCGCCATGATCGTGTCGGTGCCCACGGCGCTTTTGTCGTGCTTTCTGGTGCTGAAGGGCTGGGCACTGATGGGGGATGCGGTCAGCCATGCGGTCCTGCCGGGAATCGTGCTGGCCTACATCCTGGGCCTGCCGCTGATACTGGGCGCCTTTGCCGCCGGGATGCTGACGGCCACGGCCACGGGCTTTCTGTCGGGCAACAGCCGGGTGAAGCAGGACACGGTGATGGGCGTCGTGTTTTCGGGCATGTTCGCGGCGGGGATCGTCCTCTACACATCCATCACGGCCGAGGTGCATCTGGACCACATCCTGTTCGGCAACATCCTGGGCGTGGGTGCGCAGGATCTGTGGACGGCGGGCGTGATCTCGGCCGTGGTGGTGGCGGCACTTCTGCTGAAGTGGAAGGACCTGATGCTGCACGCCTTCGATCCGGCGCAGGCGCGCGCGTCGGGCCTGCCGGTCGGGCTTTTGCATTACGGGCTGCTGGCGATCCTGTCGCTGACCATCGTGGCCACGCTGACGGCGACGGGACTGATCCTGGCCGTCAGCCTGCTGATCGCGCCGGGGGCGATCGCGTTCCTGGTCACCCGCAGCTTCGGGCGCATGCTGGCGGTGGCGGTGGCGGTGTGCATGGCGTCGATGGTGGCGGGGATCTATGCCAGCTTCTGGCTGGACAGCGCCCCCGCCCCCACGATCGTGCTGATCCTGACGGCGATCTTCCTGACGGCCGTGGTGCGGCGGCAGCTTCGCATCCGGCGGCACGCGGCCACGGTTTGACATCCGCGCTGGCCCTTCGGCGGTGCCCTTCTATCTAAGGGAGGATCGCAGCCTGAAGGAGAGTGCCATGACCCCGTCCCGCAGACCCCGCATCGTCATCGTGGGCGGGGGGTTCGGCGGCCTCGCCTGCGCTTCCGCCTTGGGTGGGGCCGAGGCGGACGTGCTGGTGCTGGACCGCCGTAACCACAGCCTGTTTACGCCGCTGCTGTATCAGGTGGCGACAGCGGCCCTGTCGCCATCCGACATCGCGGAGCCGATCCGCAAGGCCCTTGGCCGCCACCGCAACATCCGCGTGGCGCTGGCCGAGGTGACGGGGGTCGACGCCGTGGCCAAGGTGGTGCGGGTGAAGGAGGGGGAGGATGTGCCCTACGATCATCTCATCCTCGCCACCGGGTCGGATTACAACTATTTCGGGAACGATGACTGGCGCAGCCACGCCCCCGGCCTGAAAACGGTGAATGAGGCGCGGGTGATCCGCCAGCGCCTGCTTCTGTCCTATGAACAGGCCGAGGCGACGGAGGACCCGGACCGCCGCCGCGCCCTGCTGACCCATGTCGTCATCGGCGGCGGCCCCACGGGGGTGGAGATGGCGGGCTCCATGGTGGAGCTGGGGCGCGAGATGATCGCCCGCGACTTCCGCCGCATCCGACCCGAAGATCTGCGCGTGGTTCTGGTGGAGGCCGCCCCCCGCCTGCTGCTGGCCTTCCCGGAGGATCTGGCCCGCTATGCGCAGGACTATCTGGAGCGGCACAGGGTGGAGGTGAAGCTGAACTGCGCCGTGAAGGACATGGACGCGGAATCCGTCACCACCGCCGAAGGCGTGATCCCCACGGGCTGCATCGTCTGGGGCGCGGGCGTGCGCGGGTCGGAAGCCGCGCAATGGCTGGACGTGCCGGCGGGCAAGGGCAATCGCCTGCTGGTCCGACCGGACCTGTCGGTGGAAGGGCGGCCGGATGTCTACGCGCTTGGCGACACCGCCGCCGCCATGGACGAGGATGGCACACCGCTGCCCGCGCTGGCGCAGGTGGCCAAGCAGCAGGGGCAGCATCTGGGCCGCGCTTTGCGCGCCAAGATCGAGAACGGGACGCCGCTGCCGCCCTTCACCTTCCGCAACCGCGGCAACACGGCGGTGGTCGGGCGCAACGCCGCCATCTTCGACTTCGGCAAGCGCAAGCTGAAGGGGCGGATCGCGTGGTATCTGTGGGCGCTGGTCCATGTCTATCTGCTGGTGAACGCGCAGAAGCGTGTCCTTGTGACCGTTCAATGGCTGTGGAGCTACATGACCCGCCAGCCCGGCGCCCGCATCATCGACGAGACGCCGCCGCAGGTGGTGCCCGCCGCCAGTCCGGCGCTTGGCGAGACGCTGCGCGAAGTGTCGGCCAAGGGCTGACGGCCCTATCTTCGAAGATCGCGCGCGGCCCTTTCCAGGTGCCGCGCATTTGGTCGTCGCACGGGCCTTCCTGTTCCACGAAGAAACCTTTTGGAAAGAGGCTTGACGTGAATGCATGGCAGGGCTTCGCCATTGGGCGTTGTGTGAAGGCCCCTGCACCCGATATTCCTGTCTGTGACGTTAGCGCTATCATGGCGCAGACAAACAGACAGGAACCATCATGCAGATCGCACAACTCTCCGGCTTCAACTTCTCCGCCCAAGGCCAAGGCTTTGTCGGCAACCTCCTGACCTCGCTCCGGGCCCTTCGCCAGCGCCGCGCCGTTTATGTGCGCACGGCAAACGAACTGGCTGCGCTGTCGGGCCGTGAACTGGCCGACATCGGCATCTCCCGCTCGGACATCCGCGCGATCGCACGCCGCGCGGCTGCCGAGGCCTGATCGCGTCAGGTCGGCTTGCCGATCAGACGCAGGGTTTCCGGATCGGGACCCGCGTAGAACACACGAAGAATGTCATCGGCTGGCGTGAACCCGGCCCGTGCGAAGATCGTGGCCGAGGATCGGAGCTTCAGCGCGTCCGTCGCGCCCAGCACGTCCTCGGGCCTCGCCCCGGCCTGCGTCAGCATGGCCGCCGTCGCCTCGTCCAGCCGCGCGCGCAGGATGGGGTGCTCCAGATAGGCCTGCGCCTCCCCCAGCCCATTCAGGCCGTAGAATTGCGCCATGTCGGACCGTCCAAGGCCGCGCAGCTGCGGAAAGACGAACCACATCCAGTGCGACCGCTTCCGCCCCCCGCGCAGTTCCTGCACCGGTTCGGGCCAGATACGGTCCTGCGCTTCGACAAATCGTTCCAAGGTCATAGGGTGTCCTCCCGCCAGAGGATCTAGCGGGAGGTGTCGGTCTTACCAGGAGGTGAGGACCGTGCCCTGGTATTCCTTCTCGATGAAGGCCTTCACCTCGGGGCTGTGATAGGCCTCGACCAGCTGCTTGGCCCAAGGCTTGTCCTGATCGCCTTCGCGCACGACGATGATGTTGACATAGGGGCCTTCGGCGCTTTCCATCGCGATCGCGTCTTCCTTCGGGTTCAGGCCCGAGGCGGAGGCGTAGTTCGTGTTGATCAGCGCCGCGTCCAGATCGGCGAGCGAGCGCGGAAGCTGCGCCGCGTCCAGTTCCTGGAAGCGGAAGTCGCGCGGGTTTTCCGTGATGTCCAGCGGCGTGGGCGTCAGGCCCGCCTCCGGGTCCACCGTGACCAGACCCAGCTGCTGCAGCACCAGAAGCGCGCGGCCGCCGTTCGTCGGATCGTTCGGAATGCCGATCGTGGCGCCGTCCTCCAGATCCTCCACCGATTTCAGCTTGTCGGAATAGAGGCCCATCGGCGTGGTGATCGTGGTGGCCAGCGTCACTAGATCGAAGCCGCGATCCTTGATCTGGTTGTCCAGATAGGGCTGGTGCTGGAACGAGTTGGCCTGGATGTCGCCATCCGCCAGCGCCTGGTTCGGGATGACGTAGTCCGAGAATTCGACGATGTCGATGTTCAGGCCCATGGGTTTGGCGACCTTGGCCACCTCTTCCATGATCTCGCCGTGTTCGCCGGGCGAGACGCCGACCTTGATGTCTTCGGCAAAGGCGGCGCTGGCCAGCAGGCCGAACGCGAGGGTGATGGGGAACAGACGCATGGTTTCCTCCGGGTTGAAAGTCAGTGACCGCGATTGCGGGGGGCGCGGCGGTCCACGCGGCGGGCCAGCCATTCGCCCAGCGATTGTACCAGCTGCACCAGCACGATCAGGATGACGACCACGGCCAGCATCACCTCGGGCATGAAGCGCTGATAGCCGTAGCGGATGCCCAGATCGCCGAGGCCTTCGCCGCCTACCGCGCCGACCATGGCCGAAAAGCCGATCAGGCTGACGGCGGCAAGGGTCATGCCCAGCGTGATCGCGGGCAGCGCTTCGGGCACCAGCACCTTGCGGATGATCTGGAAGGGCGTGGCGCCCATGGCGCGCGCGGCCTCGATCAGGCCGGCGTCCACCTCGCGGATTGCGTTTTCCACAAGGCGCGCGATGAAGGGGATGGCGGCCAGCGTCAGCGGCACGATGGCGGCGGTGGTGCCGATGGAGGTGCCGGCGATCATGCGCGTGAAGGGGATGATGGCGACCACGAGGATGATGAACGGGATCGACCGTGTGGCGTTGACCACCAGCCCCAGCCCCCGGTTGATGAGGGGCGAGGCCAGCAGCTCCCCCCGGCGCGAGGTGGCGAGGTAGACGCCCAGCGGCAGCCCGAACACCGCGCCCAGAAGCCCCGAGATCGCGACCATGTAGAGCGTTTGCAGCGTGGAATCGATCAGCAGGTGGATCAGGTTAGCGGACATGGCCCAGAACCTCCGTCAGCAGGTGGTGGCGTTCAAGGTAAGCCCGCGCCTCGGCCGCGCGGCCGATCGGCAGGGACACCAGAAGATTGCCGAAGGGACGGGTCCCGATCTCCTCCACCGCGCCGGCGAGGATGTTGACGGGGATGCCGAGGTCGGAGGTGAGGCGGGCCAGCATCGGGTCGGTCGCGTGATCGCCCGCGAAGGTGATGCGGATCACCTCCTGCGCCGCGCCCTCGGCCGAAGGCAGAAGGCGGCCCGCGATGAAGGCGGGCAGGGTGACGCCGGTGACGCCCGACAGGAAGCTGCGCGTGGTTGGATGTTGCGGCCTGGCGAAGATGTCGTAGGTTTCCCCCGCCTCCACGATGCGGCCGCCCTCGATGACGGCGACGTGGCTGGCGATGTCGCGCACCACGGCCATTTCATGCGTGATCAGCAGGATGGTCAGGCCCAGGTCGCGGTTGATGTCGGCCAGAAGGCGCAGCACCGTCTGTGTCGTTTCGGGGTCGAGCGCGGAGGTCGCCTCGTCCGACAGCAGCACCTTGGGCTGCGTGGCGAGCGCCCGCGCGATGCCGACGCGCTGCTTCTGCCCGCCCGACAGTTCCGCCGGATAGCGGTCGGCCAGCGGGCCAAGCTCCACCCTCTCGATCAGGTCGCGGACGCGGGCGCGCAGGGCGTCGCGCGGGGTGCCGGCGATTTCCAGCGGCAGGGCCACGTTGTCGAACACGGTGCGCGAGGACAGGAGGTTGAAGTGCTGGAAGATCATCCCGACCTCGCGCCGGATGGCGCGCAGATCGCCGCCGCGCGCGCGGCCCACGTCCCGGCCGCCCACGGTGACGGTGCCGGCCGTGGGTTGTTCCAGCCCGTTCACCATGCGCAGCAGCGTGGACTTCCCCGCCCCCGACCGCCCGATGATCCCGGTGACGGAGCCTGCGGGCACGTCCAGCGACACGCCTTCCAGCGCGGTGACAAGGCCGCCACGCTTCGGGAAGGCCTTGCCCACCCCGTCAAAGGTGATCGCCGCACCCGTTGCTGTCATCCCGCTCTCCTGTCCGCGCCGTGCCGAAGCGCTGGATAAACATGATCCGACGCGGGCGTGCAAGGGAAGGAATTTCTTGGCGTTCAGCCCTGGCGCCAGGCAGACACGAAGGCACGGGCGTTGGCGCGCACCTCCTCGGCCCCCATGCCGGGTTTGTAGAGGGCGGAGCCGAGGCCGAAGCCGGTAGCCCCCGCCGCGCGCCACGGCCCCATGTTGTTGGGGGCGATGCCGCCCACGGGCAGGAAGGGCACGTCCTTGGGGAACACGGCGCGCATGGCTTTTAGGACGGACGGGGTCTGCGCCTCGGCCGGGAACAGCTTCAGCCCGTCCGCGCCCGCGGCCAGTGCGGCGAACCCTTCGGTGGGGGTGGCGATGCCGGGCGTGCAATAAAGGCCCGCCGCCTTGGCCGCTGCGATCACCGCCGTGTCGGCATGGGGCATCACGACGATTTTCCCGCCCGCCTCTGCCACGCGGTGGGCGTCGTCCACCGTCAGAACGGTGCCCGCCCCGCACAGCAGGCTGTCGCCCACATCCAGCGCCAGGCGGCGCAGGCTTTCAAACGGATCGGGAGAGTTCAGGGGCACCTCCACGATGGCGAAGCCTTCCTCGGCCAGCGCACGGGCGATGGGCACCACCTCGTCGGGGGTGACGCCGCGCAGGATGGCGATCAGCGGCAGGCGGTCAAGCCAGGTGGACAGCGTCATGGGCGGGTTCCTTCGATCAGGCGGGCGGCGCGGGCGATCTGCCACAGGCCCGCGACGGCGGTGTGTGCGATGGCGGGGGCGTCGGCCAAGCCGAACGCGGCCAGCGCCCGGCGGTAGCGGTCCACGAGTGCCGGCGCGCCGATCAGCACGGGCGCCGCCTGCGGTGTCATGTGACGCAGGGCCGAAGCGATCTCGGCCCCGATGATCAGGCCGGACAGGTAATCGAGGCTGCTGGCCGCCGCCCGGTCCCCCAGCAGCACGTCGGCGCGGGCCGAGAAGAGACGGGACGGCAGGTCCCCCTCCTGCGCCGCCTGAAGCCCCCGCGAAAAAGCCTCGTCATCCCCGGCCGGGGCTTTGGCAAAGCGGCCAAGGATGGAATGGTCCTTCAGCACGGCAAAGAGTTCGCCGGTCATGAAGGTGGTGAACCCTTCGATCCGGCCGTCGCGCAGGGTGACCCATTTGGAATGGGTGCCCGGCATCACCAGATGCGCCTCGGCCCGCAGGGCGGGGTTCAGCGCCAGCGCGCCGGCGATCTGCGTCTCCTCTCCGCGCATCACGTCGGCAGGGTGGCGCTGCGCGACGCCCGGCACGATGTGCAGCCCGTGTTCGGGAAGGGCGATCATCGCGCCGGCCAGTTCCTCGGGGCCCGCGGGGCAGGGCAGGTAGGGCGCTTCCTTCCACCCCTGCGCCGATCCGATCATGCCGGAGGCGAGGGCGGGGAGGTTCGGGTTCTCCTTCCTCCACGCCCCGGTGATGCGGTCGAAGGCGGCGGCGAAGCCGTCCTTCACGTGCAGGATGCCTTCGGGGCTTTCGTGCTGGTCCAGCACCCGCCCCCCTTCATCCAGACACCAGGCGCGGAGGGAGCTTGTGCCCCAATCGAGGGCGATCAGTGCGGCGGTCATGCGGGGTCCTTCCAGCCGATGCGGGACGATATGGCGGCGGCGGCCTGCCGCAGCCGGGGGCCAAGCGCGACCATCCGGTCGCGGTCCATCCAGGGCTCGGCCGCGGCCACGCTGATCGCGGCGACGATCTGGCCGCGCGCGTCGCGGACGGGGGCCGCGACGCAGCGGACGGCCAGTTCGTTCTCGGCCAGATCGAAGGTCACGCCAGACTGGCGGGCGGTCCGCATGGCATCCCGCCACGCGTCCCACGGCAGGGGCGCGCCGCCCGCCGCGGGGGCCGCGCGGCCCAGATCGAACAGCCGCCGCCACGCGTCTTCGTCCATGTCCAGCATCAGGGCCTTGCCCACCCCGGTCAGCGCCATCGGCATCCGCGCTCCGATGCGCGAGCGCAACTCGTAGCCCCGCCGCCCGCTGATCTTGTCAAGATAAAGAACCTCGTCCCCCTCGGGCTGGACGAGATGAACGGTGTCCAGAACCTCCTGCGCCAGCCGCTCCAGTTCTTCCCGGGCCGCCGAGACGAGCGAGATCTGCTCGCGCGCTTGAAAGCCGAGCTGGATCAGCCGGGGGCCCAGACGGTAGCCGTCGGGATCCTGCCGCAGGAAACGTTCGCGCACCAGCGCGGCGGTCAGCCGTTGGGCCGTGCTGCGGTTCAGCCCCGTGCGCTGGCCGATGGCGCCAAGGTCCGTCGCACCGTCCGCCACGGCGTCGATCACGCGCAACCCGCGTTCCAGCGTCTGCACGCCGGTGTTGATGTCCGTCCCTGCCTTCATGCTGTCAGGATACCGCTGCGGCGGCATGTGTCAATATGTGGGAGTCTAACCCACATATAGGGTAAAGCAAACAGGGTTGCGATCCGGTCGCCTGATAAGCAAGTCTTCCCGTGACACCTCAGAAAGGTCATGATCATGAGCGACGCCTACCAGCCCCCCCGCGTCTGGACCCCGCCCGCGAACGCGCCGGGCCTGAACCGCGACACCGCCGGTCCCCGGACCGAGGTGGAGCTTCCCGTTGGCCAGCACCCGCTTCAGCTGTATTCGATGGCGACGCCTAACGGCGTGAAGGTGACGATCCTGCTGGAGGAGCTTCTGGCCGCCGGCCATGCCGGCGCGGAATACGACGCGTGGCCGATCCGGATCGGCGACGGGGACCAGTTCGGCTCGGGCTTCGTGGCCATCAATCCGAACTCCAAGATCCCGGCGCTGCTGGACCGCAGCGGCGCCGAGCCGGTGCGCCTGTTCGAATCCGGCTCCATCCTTCTTTATCTGGCCGAGAAGTTCGGCGCCTTCCTTCCGGCGGCGCAACGGACCGAGACGTTGAACTGGCTGTTCTGGCAGATGGGATCGGCGCCCTTCCTGGGGGGCGGCTTCGGCCATTTCTACGCCTACGCGCCCGAAAAGCTGGAATATCCGATTAACCGTTACGCGATGGAAACCCGGCGCCAGCTGGATGTGCTGGACCGGCAGCTGGCCGAACGGCCCTTCATCGCCGGGCCGGACTATTCCATCGCCGACATGGCGATCTGGCCCTGGTACGGCGCGCTGATGCAGGGCGATCTTTACGGCAACGCGGCGGAGTTCCTGTCGGTGGCGGACTACACCCACCTGCGCCGCTGGTCGGACACGATCGCCGCCCGGCCCGCCGTGCAGCGCGGTCGCCGCGTGAACAAGTTCTGGGGGGACGAGGCGGCGCAGGTGCCCGAGCGCCATTCGGCGGCCGATCTGGACTGAACGATCACTCCGGCGCGGCGACCAGCGCCGCGCGATCCCCCGCAAACCAAATCTGGCCGTAATCCACGGCCAGACCGCCCACGTCCAGATGCAGGAAGGCGGAGCGCAGTATGGGCGCGCCTTCCTCCACCCCCAGATGGTGGGCCTGAAGGGCGCTGGCGAGGGTAGCCGTCATCCGTGTCTCCCCGCGGAAGCGGTCGATCCCGGACTGACGCCAGGCGGCGTCGGGTGCAAGGCCCTCCTGCACAAGGACGGGCAGTTCGGGGAACAGGTCCGCGGGGCAGACGGACCGGCACATCGCCATCGGCCGCCCTTCCATCACGTGCAGCCCGTCGATCACGTGCACCGGGGTCTGGCCGGGCAACCGCAGCACAGCCGCCTCCTCGGGGCAGGCGGGGCGGGTGTCCACGGACAGCACGTGCATGTCCGGCACATGATCCAGCGAATAGGCGCGCCGGTCGTCCCGCGCCACTGGGTTCGGATCGTTCGAGGCGGGGCAACCGACCGGCGGCACATCCAGCGATGCACGCCGGTCATGGGGGCCCTTGGGGCCGTTGGTCTGCCAGATCGCGGTGCGCCTCATGTCGGGAACCTGAAGTGAAGGATCAACGAGTCGCGTCGTTGCTGTGGTGAAAATTGTATGAACACCAGCGTCCCTCCGCAAGCTGCAGTTGAACGGCGTCAGATCGGGTAGCGTCGGAGGAGGTGGAACCGCCCCTCCCGGTCTTCCTTCATCAGGCAGATGGAGTCGATGCCGAACTCCGCCGGCAGCGCGGGCTGGATCAGCGGCTCCAGCGCCTCGGGCTGCATGTCGCAGGGGCCGGTCAGGGTCATGTGGAAGCGGAACTCCTCCATCACGAAGGGATAGCCCCACGCGTCCAGCAACTCCCGCTGCTTCGGGGTCAGGCGTTCGGGCTTGCGGCGGGCGATCTCGGCCTCGGTCAGCGGTTGGCGGAAGGGTTCGAGGAAGCGGACGATCAGGGCCGCCGTCTCGTTCAGTTCGGTCTGGTCGCCCTGTGGCACCAGCGCCAGAAACGACCCCAGCCGTTCCACCTTCAGGGGGCCGGGCCAGACGGGGCGCAGCCGGTGGGCGAGGTCGGCCACCGCCACCTCCAGATCCGCTTCGGGGCCCAGAAGGCGGAAGGGCGCCTTCAGCGTTCCGTGAAAGCCGTATTTCCGGGGTTCGGCCACAAGGGCATCGACGGACAGTGGATGGGACAGGCGGACGCCCGCCTCCGGGTCCCAGCCCAGCCATTCGGCGCCAAAGCGCGCCAGGGGGCCGGGCGGGGGCAGGTAGTAGATGGCGTAGCGGGTCATGGGCACGATCTTTTGCTTTGGAACATCTTCCATCACAAAGCTCCGGCCTGCGCGAGGTTCCATGTCCGGATCGTCGCAGAACCTCAGCCACAGGCAGTAAGAAACATCTTTAATACAACTTAAACGATATTGCCGAAACGCCTTCGGACACCGTAGCATCCCGCCACATGGTTCGGCCCGCCGAAGGAGCGCACGCCTTGGACACCGCCACGCCCCCACTTGCCACCACGGGCCCCGACCCTTCGGCCCCGGCGGAACTGACCATCATCATCGTCAGCTACAACACCCGGGCGCTGACGCTGCGCTGTCTGGAGACGCTCTATGCCCACACGCATGCGGCGCGGGCCCATGTGGTCGTCTGGGACAACCAGTCGGCCGACGGATCCGCCGACGCGGTGGCCGCGGCCTTTCCGCAGGTCGAGCTGGTCGCCTCGGACCGGAACCTCGGCTTTGCGGCGGCCAACAACATCGTGGCCCGGCAGGCGCGGACGGAGTGGCTTTTGCTTCTGAACCCGGACACCGAGGTGCATGAGGGCGCGATCGACGCGCTTCTGGCCTTTGCCAAGTCCACGCCGCATGCCGGGATCACCGGGGGGCGCACGGTCTTTCCCGACGGTTCGCTGAACATCGCTTCCTGCTGGAACCGCATCACTCCGTGGTCTGCGCTGTGCATGGCGCTTGGCCTGACCAGCGTCTTCCGCCGGTCCTCCCTCTTCAACCCCGAACAGATGGGGGACTGGCGCCGCGACACGGTGCGGGAGGTGGACATCGTCGTGGGCTGCTTCCTGATGATCCCCCGTGCGCTGTGGAACCGCATGGGCGGGTTCGATCCCAAATATGTCATGTATGGCGAGGAAGCGGACCTGTGCCTGCGCGCGCGGCATGACGGATACCGCCCGATGATCACGCCGGAGGCGCAGATCATGCATCTGGTCGGCGCCTCGGCCGCGACGCGGGCGGACAAGGTGGTGATGGTGGCCAAGGCGCGCACAACCCTGATGCGTGATCATTGGCCCGCTTGGCAGCACCCGGCGGCCTTTGCGATCATGTGGCTGTGGGGGGCGATCCGGATGGCCGGGGCGCGCCTTCTGGCCCTGCGTGGCGGGGAAAAGCGTCAGGCTGCAGCCGCGAAATGGGCCAATGTCTGGGCACGGCGGGCCGAATGGCTTTCGCCCTTTGCCCCCGTTTCAGGCTTCACTGTGCCCGGACGACAACCTGCCGGTTAAAATATTAACAAATCACTTTTTCGCGCTTGAGTTGTGTGATCGACGCGTGTGACGCTGCCCTCGACTGCCCTCGACTGCCCTCGACTGCCCTCGACTGCCCTCGACTGCCCTCGACTGCCCTCGACTGCCCTCGACTGCCCTCGACTGCCCTCGACTGCCCTTGGGATCGTGCAGGTGATGACGTGTTAACAAGTTCCGGACCTCCCTTCGTCTCTGCGCGCAGCAGCGATCCGTTCCCTGGCCATCCGGCCCCGTGCAGAGGTTTCGCCCCATGAACGCGATCCAGTTCTACCTGTCCCGGTTCCTGCGGCGGCTGCCGCTGTTCTTGGGCATCCTGGCCCTTGTGGGGGGGCTTGCCCTGTTTGTCGCGTTGCGGCTTCCGGCCTCCTATGCCAGCCATGTGCTGCTGGTGGTGGAAGGCGCGCCGATCCCCACGGAACTGGCGCAGGCCACGGTGCAGACCCCGGCCGAAGAACGGTTGCAGATGATCCAGACCCGCCTGATGACGCGGGCGAACCTTCTGCAGACCGCGCGCGACCTGAAGGTGTTCGAGGATATCGAGGCCATGACCCCCGACCAGATCGTGGCGGCCATGGTCGCGGCCACCACGATCAAGACCAGTTCAGGCCGGGGGCAGGCCAACCAGATGACCCTGTCCTTTGAGGCGTCGAGCGCCGAGATCGCGGCCGGCGTCCTCAACCGGTATCTGGAGCTGATCCTGAGCGCGGACACGAAGGTCCGTTCGTCCCGCGCGGCGGAAACGCAGCAGTTCTTCCAGCAGGAGGTCGCGAGGCTGGAGCAGGATCTGGCCACGCGCAGCGCCGCCATCGTCGATTTCAAGCGCGACAACATCGACGCGCTGCCCGAGAACTTGGAGATGCGGAACAACCTGCAGGCCGCCAACGCTGCCCGCCTTCAGGCCATCGCGCTGGAACGCCGGGAACTGCAGGAACAGCGCAAGCAGATGGTCGACCTGTTCCGGGCCACCGGCCGCGTCGCGGGCAGCAACGAGACGCGCTCGGCGCGCGAGGAGAAGGTGGAGGAGCTGGAGATGCAGCTGTCCGATCTTCTGGCCGTCTATCCCGAGGACAACACGCTGGTCCGCGTCACGCGCGACCGCATTGCCGCGCTGAAATCCGTGACGGGCGGCACGGAGGAGGGGGTGAGCCCCGCCGAAGCCGTGCTGAACATCCAGCTGGCCAGCCTAGATGCGGGCCTTGCCAACCTGGACGAGGAAACCGCGCGGCTGGAGGAGGCCCAGACGAAGCTGGCCGAAGGCATCGCCCGCACGCCGGTCAACGCCATCGCGCTGGAAGGGCTGGAACGCGATTACAGCAACGTGCAGGCCCGCTATGTCGCGGCCTCCAGCGGCCTGTCGCAGGCCGCGACGGGTGAACGGATGGAGATCATGTCGCGCGGCGGCCGCATCTCGGTGGTGGAGCAGCCGAGCGTGCCGAGCAAGCCGACCCGCCCGAACCGCAAGCTGATCGCGGCGGGCGGGATCTTCCTGGGCGTGGTCCTTGGCGTGGCCGCCATCGTGCTGTTGGAAATGCTGAACCGCACCGCGCGCCGTCCGGCCGACATCGTGAACCGGCTGGGCATCATGCCGATCGCGACCATCCCCTACATGCCCTCGGTCCGGGAGGCGGCGCGCCAGCGGACCGTCCGGTTCGGGCGCAGCTTCGCGGCCCTTGCGGGCGTGGTCGTCCTGCTGGTGGGCCTGCACCTTTTCTACAAGCCGCTGGACCAGATCGCCCTGCGCGTGATGAGCACCATCGGTTTCCGCGGATAACATCGGAGAGTTTCATGGACGGATCACTGGACGCACTGGCCCGCCTTCGCGATCTTCAGGGCACCGCCGAGATGGACCCCCGCAACCTGTTGTGGTCGCAGCTTCCCGATCTGGAACGCAAGGTGGACCGGCAGGTGCTGACGGAGGCGCGGGTCTTCACGCTGGTCGGCACGCGCGAGGCCGCACCCTACGACCTGCTGCGCACCAAGGTGCTGCAACTGTGCCGCACGAACGGGTGGAAGCGGCTGGCGGTCGTGTCCGCCTCGCCCGCCGAGGGGAAGTCGCTGACCTCGCTAAACCTTGCGTTTTCCATGGCACGGCAGTCGGAACTGCGGATTATGCTCTATGACGCGGACCTGCGGCGGCCCGCCTGCGCGCCCCGGGTGGGACTGCCGGAGGCGGGGAACCTCGGCTCCGTCCTGCGGCACGAGGTGCCGTTCGAGGATCACGCCGTCCGCTTCGGCGACAACCTGATCCTGGCGCTGAACGGCCGTCCGCAGGCGGCGGCGTCCGAACTGCTGCAAAGCACGCGGACCGAAACCCTGATCACGGCGGTGGAGGCGGCGTATCGCCCCGACGTAACCGTGTTCGACATGCCGCCTTTGGGTGCCGCCGACGACACCCACGGCTTCCTGCGTCATGTGGACGCCGCCCTGATCGTCATCGCGGCCGAGGAGACGCCGCTCAAGAAGCTGGACATCATCGAGCGGCAGGTGGCCGCGCTGACGAACGTGGCGGGCATCGTGCTGAACAAGTGCAAATACGCCGACGATCTTTATGGGATGGATTATGGCTATTACTGAGGCACCGGCGGCCTCGGTCATCATTCCGCATCACAACGACACGCGGCGTCTGCGCACGTGCCTTGCGGCGCTGGTGCCGCAACTGGCCACCGCCCCGCAGCCGGTGGAAGTGATCGTCGCCGACAACAACTCCTCCGAGGATCTGGGCGCGATCCGGGCCGAGTTTCCGCAGGTGCGGTTTTTGCTGGAGACCACGCCGGGGGCGGCGGCGGCGCGGAATGCGGGCGTGGCGGCCTCGGCCGCGCCGCGGTTGTTCTTTCTGGACGCCGATTGCGTGCCTGCCCCGGACTGGCTGGCCGTGGCACTGGCCCTTCCGGCGGGTGACATGATGATCGGCGGGCGTGTGACCGTGTTCGACGAAACGCCGGGCCCCCGTTCGGGCGCGGAGGCGTTCGAGACGGTCTTCGCCTTCCCACAGGAGGTTTATGTCCGGCAGGGATTCTCGGTTACCGCGAACCTTCTGACCACGCGGGCGGTGTTCGACGCTACAGGTCCCTTTGACCCCCTGAAGTCCGAGGATCAGGATTTCTGCCACCGCGCCGGGCGCAAGGGCTTTCCGATCCAGTACCGCCCCGATCTGGTGGTGGCCCATCCGACGCGCAGTGACTGGGCCGCCCTGCAAAGGAAGTGGCGGCGCATCACGGACCAAAGCTTCATGGTCAACGGCACCGGCCCCGGCAGGCGGGCGCGATGGGTCCTGCGCGGCGTGGCCGTGGCCGGATCGGGATTGATCCACATGGGCCGCGTGCTGCGCCACCCCGCGCTGAACGGGGCCGAGCGCCGTCGCGGGGCCGCGACGCTGCTGAAGCTGCGGCTGTGCCGCGCCGGCTGGATGTGGCGCGCCGCGGCCTTCCCGAGGCGCTGACCTCAACCTTTCAGTTCGGACAGAAGCAGGGCCTTCAGACGCTGGGCCAGCGAGGACAGCGTCCGGTTCCGCATCTCGATCAGGTAATAGGGCGGCACGACGACCGCTTCCGCCAGATCGAGGCTGGCATACCCCGCCCCGTCCGCTGCGGTGAACAGGGTCACCACCTCTTGCGCCAGGGGCGCGATGGCGTTGGATTCGGACAGCAGCGCCATCATCAGCAGGACCGAACTGGTGGTGATGATGTTGGCGGGGGGCAGGGCGCCGCGCAGGGCCATCGCCTCCTCCACCGCCTGACGGATGGGGGCGGGGTGTTCCTGGATGATCCATTCGTGCCGGGTCAAGGAGGTCAGGGGGATGTCGCGCAGGGTGGCCAGCGGATGGTCGCGCCGGGTGAGGAAGCTCACCGTCTCGGTTCCCGCGGGGTGCAGGACGAAGTCGCGGCGGGGAAGGTCGGTCGGCAGGCGGGCGATGACGAAATCGAAATCGCCCGACATCAGCCCGCGCATCAGCGCGGCCGACGGCGCCACCTCCACCGCGATCTGCGCGTCGGGGGCCATGCCGCGCAACTGCCAGATCGCGGGAACGAGGTAGCCGACCGCCGGTCCGGTGACCGAACCGACGCGCACGCTGCCGCTGCGGCCCAGATGCAGCTGCTCCACCTCGGACGACAGGTCGTGCATCTCTACCGTCATGGCGTGGGCGTGGCGGGCAAGGATGCGGCCCATGGGCGTCAGCGTCATGCCCTTGGGGTTGCGCTCGAACAGGGGCGCGCCCACGATCTTCTCGATCTCGGCCAGCATGCGGGACGCGGCGGGCTGGGTGAGGGCGAGGATGGAAGCCGCGCGCTGCAACTGCCCGTGTTCGGCGATGGCCGCCGTCAGGCGCAGCTGTTTCAATGTGAGGTTGAACATGTTCGGCTTCATGCACCATACCAAAACCGGCATACCGATCGCCGTCAATGTAATTTGATTGCTATGACGGATTTCGCCACTCTGCCTTCAGGAACCCGGTCGGGGAGGACCGGGCGTGTTGGAGGACATCCATGAAACGGAAGTTGTTCGCGGCCGCGGCCGTGATGAGCGTGTCGCTGTTTGCCCTTGAGGCGGCGGCGCAGGACAAGGGCCTGGTCGGCATCGCCATGCCCACGAAATCCTCGGCCCGCTGGATCGACGACGGCAACAACATGGTCAAGGCGCTGCAGGAGGCCGGCTACGAGACGGACCTGCAATACGCCGAGGACGACATCCCGAACCAGCTGTCGCAGATCGAGAACATGATCGTGAAGGGCGCGGACGTCCTGGTCATCGCCTCCATCGACGGCACGACGCTGTCGAACGCGCTGGAAAACGCCGCCGCCGCCGAGATTCCGGTCATCGCCTATGATCGCCTGATCAACGGCACCGAAAACGTCAGCTACTACGCCACCTTCGACAACTTCCAGGTGGGCGTGCTTCAGGCCACCAGCCTCGTGAACGGGCTAAAGGAGCGCTTCCCGGACGTGAAGCCGTGGAACGTCGAGCTGTTCGGCGGCAGCCCGGACGACAATAACGCCTTCTTCTTCTACAACGGCGCGATGTCGGTGCTGCAACCGATGATCGACGACGGGTCGATCGTGATCGGGTCGGGCCAAACGGGCATGGAAACCGTCGGCACGCTGCGTTGGGACCCGGCCGTGGCGCAGTCGCGCATGGACAACATCCTGTCCGCCGCCTATTCGGACAAGCAGGTCAACGGCGTGCTGTCGCCCTATGACGGGCTGTCGATCGGGATCCTGTCCTCGCTCAAGGGCGTGGGCTACGGGTCGGACGACATGAAGATGCCGATCGTGACGGGGCAGGACGCCGAAGTGCAGTCCACCAAGTCGATCCTCGCGGGCGAGCAGTATTCCTCGATCTTCAAGGACACGCGCGAACTGGCCCGTGTCACCGTGGGCATGGTCGACGCCGTTCTGTCGGGGACCGAGCCCGAGATCAACGACACCGAAACCTACAACAACGGCGTGAAGGTCGTCCCGTCCTACCTGCTGGAGCCGGTGGCCGTGGACAAGACCAACATCGAGGAGGTCCTGATCGGGTCCGGCTACTACACCGAAGACCAGATCAAGTGACGCCGGCGGCCCCGTCCGCTGCGGGCGGGGCACCCTTCGGGAGACAGCTATGACAGCCATCATGGAGATGCGGGGGATCACCAAGACGTTCCCCGGCGTGAAGGCGCTTGACGACGTGAACCTGGTCGTTCAGCCGGGCGAGATCCACGCGATCTGCGGCGAGAACGGTGCGGGCAAATCCACCCTGATGAAGGTGCTGAGCGGGGTCTATCCCCACGGAAGCTATGACGGCGAGATCCTGTTCGAAGGTCGGCCCATGGCGTTCCGCGGCATTCAGGACAGCGAAGAAAAAGGCATCATCATCATCCACCAGGAGCTGGCGCTGGTCCCGCTCCTGTCGATCGCGGAAAACATCTTCCTGGGCAACGAGGTGGCCACGAACGGCCATATCGATTGGCCCGAAACCTACAAGCGGACGTCCGACGTGCTGGCCAAGGTCGGCCTGCGGGAACCGGCCAACATCGCCGTGGGCAAGCTGGGCGTGGGCAAGCAGCAGCTGGTGGAGATCGCGAAGGCCCTGTCCAAGCGCGTGAAGCTGCTGATCCTGGACGAGCCGACCGCCAGCCTTCAGGAAAACGACAGCGAAACGCTGCTGAACCTGATGCTGGAGTTCAAGGCGCAAGGCATCACGTCCATCATCATCTCGCACAAGCTGAACGAGATCCGGCGCGTCGCGGATTCGGTGACGGTCCTGCGGGACGGGCACACCGTGTCCACCATGAGCGCGCCGTTCTCGGAAGAACAGATCATCCGCCAGATGGTCGGCCGCGACATGAACAGCCGCTTCCCGGACCGCGTGCCCAACATCGGCAAGTTGCTGCTGGAAGTGGACCACTGGTCCGTCCGCCATCCCGAACACGCCGAACGCATGGTGGTGCGGGACGTGTCCTTCAACGTCCACGCGGGCGAGATCGTGGGCATCGCGGGCCTGATGGGCGCCGGCCGGACCGAGGTCGCGATGAGCGTCTTCGGCCAGAGCTACGGCCTGAAGACCGGCGGCACCGTGAAGATGGACGGGGTGGAGGTCGACACTTCCAACGTCCGCCGCGCGGTGGCGGCGGGGCTGGCCTACGTGACCGAGGATCGCAAGGGCCTGGGCCTGATCCTGGAGGATCCGATCCTGCGCAACACCACGCTGTCGGCGCTGCCGAAGGTGTCGCGGAACGGCGTTCTGGACACCGGCGCCGAACGCCAGGTGGCCGAGGATTATCGCCGCGCCATGGCCATCCGCACGCCCGGCGTGTTCCAGAAGGTCATGAACCTGTCGGGCGGCAACCAGCAGAAGGTGGTGCTGTCCAAGTGGCTGTTCACCGATCCGAAGGTGCTGATCCTCGATGAACCGACGCGCGGCATCGATGTCGGCGCGAAGTTCGAGATCTATGCCATCATCAACGATTTGGCCGCGCAGGGCCGGGGCGTCGTCGTCATCTCCTCGGAGATGCCGGAGCTGCTGGGCCTGTGCGACCGCATCTATGTCATGAACGAAGGGGCGTTCGTCGGCGAGCTTGCACGCGAGGACGCGTCGCAGGAGCGCATCATGTCGATGATCGTCAAGGGTAAGGAAGAACATCATGGCCGCGTCGCCTGAAGCGCCCGGACTGGGCAGCTATTTCCGCAACAACCTGCGCGAATACGGAATCCTCGTCGCGCTGGTCGTGATCATGGGGTATTTCCAGTTCGCCACCGGCGGCGTTCTGATGCGCCCCGTCAACCTGACGAACCTGTTCCTGCAGAACAGCTACATCATCATCATGGCCTTGGGCATGCTGCTGGTGATCGTGTCGGGCCATATCGACCTGTCGGTGGGCTCCGTCGCGGGCTTCGTGGGGGGGCTTGCCGCCGTCATGCTGGTGCACTGGCAGTGGCCGGTGGCGGTCGTGATCCCGGTCTGCCTGATCGCGGGGGCCGCCATCGGTGCCGCGCAGGGCTACTGGATCGCCTACTGGAAGATCCCGTCCTTCATCGTGACGCTGGCGGGCATGCTCGTCTTTCGCGGCCTGGCCCTGTGGTGGCTGGAAGGCGCGTCGGTCGGTCCGTTCCCGCGCAGCTTCCAGGCGCTGTCCACGGGCTTCGTGCCGGACCTGTTCGGCGTGGGCAAGCCCAACGTGACCGCGCTGGTGCTGGGCTGCCTTGCGGCCGCGACGCTGGTGTACCTGTCGGTCCGCGCCCGCGCCCGCCAGAAGAAATACGGGATCGAGGATGAGCCTTTCGTCATCTTCGCCGTGAAGAACGCGATGATCGTCTTCGCGCTGGTCTTCATCTCGTACCTGCTGGCGACCTATCGGGGGCTGCCGAACGTGCTGATCACGATGGCGGTGCTGATCTCGGCCTACACGTTCCTGACGCAATCTACGACGCTGGGACGCCGCATCTATGCCATCGGCGGGAATGAGAAGGCGGCCAAGCTGTCGGGCATCAACACCGAACGGCTGACCTTCCTGACCTTCGCCAACATGGGGATGCTGGCGGCGCTGGCGGGCCTTGTCTTCGCGGCCCGTCTGAACACGGCCACGCCCAAGGCGGGCGTCGGCTTCGAGCTGGACGTGATCGCGGCGGTGTTCATCGGCGGCGCGTCGATGTCGGGCGGCGCGGGCAAGATCGTGGGCGCGGTGATCGGCGCCTTCATCATGGGCGTGATGAACAACGGGATGTCGATCCTCGGCATCGGCATCGACTATCAGCAGGTGATCAAGGGCCTCGTGCTGCTGGCGGCCGTGATCTTCGACGTCTACAACAAGAACCGGCAGGGGTAAGGCACATGCATCTGAGCCAACTGAAGGCCGGCGGCGTCGTCGTCCGCAACCACGACGCCACCCGGCTGATCCCCGGCGCGACCCTCTTCGATCTGGCGGGCGAGGCGATCCGCTCCGGCCGGTCCCTTCTGTCCGTGATCCCTGAGGGTGGAGAGGCGGTGGATCTGCCCGCGCTGGCCGCGCAAGGAAAACTGGACGTGCCGCTGCGCCATCCCGAACCCGCGCGCATGTTCCTGACCGGGACCGGCCTGACCCACACCGGGTCGGCCAGCGCCCGCGACGCGATGCACGCGACCGAGGGGCTGTCGGACAGCATGAAGATGTTCCGCATGGGCCTGGAAGGCGGCAAGCCCGCGCAGGGCGTCGGCGTGCAGCCCGAATGGTTCTACAAGGGAACGGGGGCGCAGGCCGTGGCGCCGGGCGATCCCCTCACCTCGCCCGCTTTCGCGCTGGACGGGGGAGAGGAGCCGGAGATCGCGGGCTTCTACATCATCGCGTCGGACGGCACGCCGCACCGCGTCGGCTTCAGCCTAGCCAACGAGTTTTCGGACCACGTGACGGAACGGATCAACTACCTGTTCCTTGCGCATTCGAAGCTGCGCCCCGCCTCCTTCGGGCCGGAGCTGCTGGTGGGCGACCTGCCGCCCGACATCCGCGGCACCTCGCGCATCCTGCGCAACGGCGCCCCGATCTTCCAGGCGGAGTTCCTGTCGGGCGAGGCGAACATGAGCCATACGATCGCCAACCTGGAGCACCACCACTTCAAGTACGCGATCTTCTGCCAGCCGGGCGACCTGCACGTGCACATGTTCGGCACGGCGACCCTGTCCTTCGCCCAAGGGGTGCAGACCGAACCCGGCGACGTGTTCGAGATTTCGGCCCCGGACTTCGGCCTGCCCCTGTCCAACCCCTTGGCGGCCGGAAGGGAGGACGCGACGCGGCCCGTCGCCGTTTCGGTGCTGTGACGGGGCATTATCCCGATCTGGCCGGACGGGTGGTCCTGATCACGGGCGGGGCCACCGGCATCGGCGCCGCCATGGTGGAGGCGTTCGCCCGTCAGAACGCCATCGCCTGCTTTGTCGACATCGCGGAAACGGAGGGCCGCGCCCTGTCCGCCCGCCTGTCGCGCGAAGGCGTCACGGCCCCCTTCGCCCGCTGCGACCTGACGCGGACGCGGGACCTGCAATCGGCGATCCTGTCCTTTGCGCGGGATCATGGCCCGATCTCGGTCTTGATCAACAACGCGGCGAACGACCGGCGCCACACGCTGACGGACCTGACGCCCGGAGGCTTCGACGCGCTGATCGCCGTCAACCTGCGCCACCAGGTGTTCGCCGCCCAAAGCGTGGCCCCCATGATGCGCGAGGCGGGGGGCGGGTCGATCATCAACTTCGCCTCCATCGCGTGGATGATCGGGGGGGCGGAATATCCGGTCTATGCCGCGGCGAAGGCCGGGGTGCACGGCTTGACGCGGGCGCTGGCCCGTGAACTGGGTCGGGACCGCGTGCGCGTCAACACAATCAGCCCCGGCTGGGTGATGACCGACCGCCAGCGCCGCCTGTGGCTGGACGACGCGGGCCGCGCCCGCATCGCGCGCAGCCAAGCGCTGCCCGACGAACTTCTTCCCGAGGACATCGCCCAGATGGCCCTGTTCCTTGGTTCCAACGCGTCGCGCATGTGCTCGGCGCAGAATTACACAGTAGACGGAGGCTGGACATGACCGGCTTTACACCCAAACCCTGGCCCCGGCCGCTGCGGTCGCAGCATTGGTACGGCGGCACCTCGCGCGATACGATCTATCACCGCGGGTGGATGAAGAACCAGGGCTACCCGCACGACCTGTTCGACGGCCGCCCGGTGATCGGCATCCTGAACACGTGGTCGGACCTGACGCCCTGCAACGGCCACCTGCGGGAGTTGTCGGAAAAGGTGAAGGCCGGCATCTGGGAGGCTGGCGGCTTTCCGGTGGAGGTTCCGGTCTTTTCCGCGTCGGAAAACACCTACCGCCCCACGGCCATGATGTACCGCAACCTGGCCGCCATGGCGGTGGAGGAGGCGATCCGCGGCCAGCCGATGGACGGCTGCGTGCTTCTGGTCGGCTGCGACAAGACCACGCCCAGCCTGATCATGGGCGCGGCCTCGGTCGATCTGCCGTCCATCGTGGTAACGGGCGGGCCGATGCTGAACGGCTATTTCCGCGGCGAACGTGTCGGGTCGGGCACGCATCTGTGGAAGTTCTCCGAAATGGTTAAGGCCGGAGAGATGACGCAGGCCGAGTTCCTGGAGGCCGAGGCGTCGATGTCGCGGTCGTCGGGCACCTGCAACACCATGGGCACGGCCAGCACGATGGCGTCGATGGCCGAGGCGTTGGGCATGGCCCTGTCGGGCAACGCGGCCATTCCGGCCGTGGACAGCCGCCGCCGCGTGATGGCGCAGATGTCGGGCCGCCGCATCGTGCAGATGGTGAAGGACGACCTGAAGCCGTCCGACATCATGACCCGCGACGCGTTCGAGAATGCGATCCGCACCAACGGCGCCATCGGCGGATCGACCAACGCGGTTATCCACCTTCTGGCCATGGCGGGCCGGGTGGGCCTCGACATCGGGCTGGACGACTGGGACCGGCTGGGCCGCGACGTGCCGACGATCGTGAACCTGATGCCGTCGGGCAAGTACCTGATGGAGGAGTTCTTCTATGCCGGCGGCCTGCCCGTCGTCATCAAGCGGCTGGGCGAGGCGGGGCTGCTGCACAAGGACGCGCTGACCGTGTCCGGCCACTCCATCTGGGACGAGGTACAGCACGTGATCGGCTATGACGGCGACGTCATCCTGCCGGTGACCCAGCCTCTGGCGCCCCATGGCGGCATCGCGGTGCTGAAGGGCAACCTTGCGCCGAAGGGCGCGGTCCTGAAACCCTCGGCCGCCAGCGCGCACCTGATGCGGCATCGCGGCCGCGCGGTGGTGTTCGAGGATATCGACGATTACAAGGCCAAGATCAACGACGAGGCGCTGGACATCGACGAAACCTGCGTGATGGTCCTGAAGAACTGCGGCCCCAAGGGCTATCCCGGCATGGCCGAGGTGGGCAACATGGGCCTTCCGCCCAAGGTGCTGCGCAAGGGCATCACCGACATGGTGCGGATTTCGGACGCGCGGATGTCGGGCACGGCCTATGGCACCGTGGTCCTCCACACCTCGCCCGAGGCGGCGGTGGGCGGGCCGCTGGCGGTGGTCCGCGATGGCGACATGATCGAGCTGGACGTGGAGGCGCGTCGCCTGCATCTGGACATCCCGGACGAGGAGTTGGCCGCGCGTCTGGCCGCATGGCAGCCGCTGGTCGAACCCCCGGCGGGTGGATATGCCCACATCTTCCACGCCCACGTGCAGGGCGCCGACACGGGGGCCGATTTCGACTTCCTGCGCGGATGTCGCGGTTCGGCGGTGGGCAAGGACAGCCATTGACGGCAAACGGGGGGATGTCGATGATCCACAGCCACACGCGTTGCGAACTGGGCGAGGGCGCTTTCTGGCATCCCAAGCGCGCCGAGTTCTTCTGGTTCGACATCCTTTCGCACCGGTTTTACGGCGAAGGGCGGCACTGGGACTGGGACGAGCCCGTTTCGGCCGCCGGCTGGATCGACTTGGACCGCCTTCTGGTCGCCTCGGCCAGTGCGCTGTGGGTGCTGCATCTGGGCACGGGCCACCGGCACCGCGTGCAGGATCTGGAGGCGGACCGTCCCGACACGCGCAGCAACGACGGCAAGGCCGATCCTTGGGGCGGGTTCTGGATCGGCACCATGGGCCGCAAGGCGGAGGCCGGGCAGGGCGCCATCTACCGCTGGTATGGGGGAGAGCTGCGCCGGCTGCACGGCGGGATCACGATCCCCAATGCGATCTGCTTCGACGCACCCGCGCGTGTCGGTTACTTCGCGGACACGGCGGCGCAGACGGTGTTCCGCCAATCGCTCGACCCCGCGACCGGCTGGCCGGTGGGCGAGCTGCAGGTGTTTCTGGATCTGACGGACCAGGGCCTGTTCCCGGACGGCGCGACGGTGGACGCCGAGGGCCGGCTTTGGCTGGCCCAATGGGGCGCAAGCCGGGTCGCCTGCTATGGCCCCGACGCCGGGTATCTAGGAGAGGAGCGCTTCCCCGCCACCCAGATCTCCTGCCCCGCCTTTGGCGGCGTGGACATGACGGAACTGTTCGCGACCTCGGCTTTGGAAGGCATGGACGAGGAGGCGCGGGCCGATGAACCCCATGGCGGCAAGACGTTCCGCCGCACCGCCCGCCTGAACGACCAGCCCGTGCGGGGGGTGCCCGAACCGGCGGTTGTTCTGCAGGGCTGACGGCTCACCCCCCCGTCAGGCGGGCAAAGGCCGACATGAGGTTGCGTTCGGAAACGTCCAGATAGCGCTCCAGTTCGGCGGCGGCGGCCGCGCTGTCCCCCGCCTCCAGCTGCCGCAGGATGTCGCGGTTGCGCTGGATATAGGGGGCGTGCAACTCCTCGGGGCTGCCCAGAAGGCCGAAGGCCAGCCGCATCTCGGCCACCACCTGCGCAAAGAACCGATTCAGCCGCGGGCTGTCGGCCAAGGACACGATGGCGGTGTGGAACTCCATGTTGGCGCTGCCTACGCCACGCCAGTCACCCTGCGCTTGCGCGCCCTCGGCCCGGTCCACCGCCGCGTGCATCTGCGCCACGGCGGCGTGCCGGGGCCAGCCTTGCGCCAGCGCCGGAACCTCGATCAGCCGGCGCACGCGGTAGATGTCAAGGATGGCGGCCATCGACGGCGTGGCCACGAACACCCCCCGGTTCGGTTCGTGCCGCAGCAGCCCGTCGCGCGTCAAAAGGCGGAACACCTCGCGCAGCGTGTTGCGCGAAATTCCCAGTTCGGCGGCCAGACGCGTTTCCGACAGGCGCAGGCCGGGTGTCAGTTCGCCCCCGATGATCCGGTCGCGCAGGGCAAGGGCCACCTGTTCGGCCAGGCCGGGAAGAAGGTCGTGCGCGGTCATGTCCGTCCCCGATGTCATCCCCCCGCAGATAACGCGGATCGGGGGACAGGGCCACGGGGGATCACGCTTTTCCTTCTGCCCGTTTTGTCATCACCCTGACACGGCTTTCATCATTCAGGCCGAAAAATCGTTGAACAATACCGTGGCGTATGTAGTGTCAGGTTGCGGTCCCACGGGGAGGGGGATCTGTGTGGCCGCAATACCGCAGACATCCATCAGGGAGAGATTTCGATGAGCGGCGACGCGACCACACCTTCCGCCAGCAGCGCGACGCTTCGCGGCTCGTTCATGGCGGCGATTTTCCTTATGGCGACATCCGCCATCGGGCCGGGCTTCATCACCCAGACGGCGACCTTCACCGCACGGTTGGGCGCGGCGTTCGCCTTCGCGATCCTCGCCTCCATCGTTATCGACTTCGTGGTGCAGCTGAACATCTGGCGCATCACCGCCCTGACCCGCCGCCGCGCCGCCGAAACGGCCAACGCGGCGCTGCCGGGGGCGGGCTATCTTCTGGCGATCCTTGTCATCATCGGCGGGCTGGCCTTCAACGTGGGCAACATCGCGGGCGCGGGCCTTGGCCTCAACGCGCTTCTGGGGCTGGATCCGAAGATCGGCGGCGCGCTGTCGGCCTTGCTGGCGATCGGGATCTTCCTGTCGGCCCGCGCGGGAGTGCTGCTGGATCGCATCATCATTGTCCTTGGCATCGTGATGATCGTGCTGACCGTGTTCGTGGCCTTCGTCTCCGGCCCTCCGGTGGGTGAGGCGCTGCGCCAGACCGTCCTGCCCGACACCATCGACTTTGCCACCATCACCACCATCGTGGGCGGCACCGTGGGCGGCTACATCACCTATTCCGGCGCCCACCGCCTGATCGACAAGGGCCTGACGGGGCCGGAGCATCTGCCCGCCGTCACCCGTGCCGCGCTGACGGGCATCGCGGTGACCGGCCTGATGCGCTTCGTGCTGTTCCTTGCCATCCTTGGTGTGGTCGCCAGCGGCGTGACGCTGGACCTGTCCAGCCAGACGGCGAACCCGGCCGCGCAAGCCTTCAGCCATGCGGCGGGAGAGGTCGGCCTTCGCATCTTCGGCCTGGTGTTCTGGGCGGCGGCCATCACCTCGGTCATCGGGGCGGCCTACACGTCTGTCAGCTTCCTGCCGGTGTTCCGGCCGATGACGGACCGCGCGCGCAACATCGCGACCGTGATCTTCATCGCCGTGTCGCTGGCGGTCTATCTGGCGATGACCACGCCCCCGGCCGCGATCCTTGTCTTCGTCGGCGGGTTCAACGGGCTGATCCTGCCCATCGGCCTGACCATCTTCACCTGGATCGGCTTTGCCCGTTCCGACCTGATGGGCGGGCACCGCTACAACCGTCCGCTGCTGGTGGCCAGCGCGCTGGTCTGTGCGCTGACCTGGTACATGGGCTATAAATCCGTCGGCAACATCTTCGCCTTCATCGGCCTGTAAGGAGGACCCCATGGCACCGCATATCGACCTGAACAGCGATCTGGGCGAAGGCTACGGCGCCTGGAGCATGGGCGACGATCCCACCATGCTGGGCATCGTCAGTTCCGCCAACGTCGCCTGCGGCTTTCACGCGGGCGATCCCGCGGGGATCCTGCAGACGCTGCGGCAGGCGGTGGAACGCGGTGTCGTGGTGGGGGCCCATGTCTCCTATCCCGACCGGGTGGGGTTCGGGCGCCGCAACATGGACGTGACGTCGGCGGAACTGACGGCCGACGTGATCTACCAGATCGGCGCGCTTCAGGGGCTGGCGCAGGCGGCGGGCACGCGTGTGCGCTATGTGAAGCCGCATGGCGCGCTCTATAACACCATCGCGGCCGATGCGCGGCAGGCCGATGCGGTGATCGCGGGGATGCTGGCGGTCGATCCGTCGCTGGTGATGATGGGGCTGGCCGGGGCGCCGATCCTGGACCGCGCCCGTGCGGCCGGCCTTCCGGTCGTGGCCGAAGCGTTCGCCGACCGCGCCTACACGTCCGAAGGCACGCTGGTGTCGCGGAGAGAGACCGGGGCCGTCCTGCACGATCCGGACACGGTGGCCGCACGCATGCTGCGGCTGGCGGCCGAAGGCGTGATCGAGGCGATCGACGGCTCCACCCTTGAACTTCAGGCCGACAGCATCTGCATCCATGGCGACAGCCCCGGCGCGGTCGCCATGGCGCAGCGCGTGCGCGAGGTTCTGGTGCAGGGCGGCGTCGCCATCCGGAGCTTCGCAGGATGACCTCGCTTGACGCCCGAATGGCGTGCCGCGAGGGGCTGGTGGCCCCGACCGCCGGAATGGCGCCCGGTTTCACGCAGTGCAACATGATCTCCCTTCCCAAGGACTGGGCGTGGGACTTTCTGCTTTACGCCCAACGCAACCCGAAGGCCTGCCCGGTGCTGGACGTGACGGAGGCGGGGCGCTTCGACACCGTTCTGGCCGAAGGCGCGGATCTGCGCCGCGACCTGCCGCTGTATCGCGTCTGGCGCGACGGCCGGCTGGCCGAGGAGGTGCCCGACGCCACCTCGGCCTGGGCCGAGCATCCGGACCTCGTCACCTTTCTGATCGGCTGTTCCTTCACCTTTGAAACCCCGCTGCAGCAGGCGGGGATTGAGGTGCGGCACATCGCCCAAGGCTGCAACGTGCCGATGTATGCCACCAACCGCGCCTGCCGCCCGGCCGGGCGAATGCACGGGCCGATGGTCGTGTCCATGCGCCCGATCCCGGCGGACCGCGTGGCGGACGCCGCCACCATCACCGGCCGTTACCCGGCGGTGCACGGCGCGCCGGTGCATGTGGGCGATCCGGCCTCGCTTGGCATCGCGAACCTGTCGCGCCCCGATTTCGGTGACGCGGTAAAGGTGCGGGAGGGTGAGATCCCGGTCTTCTGGGCCTGCGGCGTCACCCCACAGGCGGCCGTCATGGCCTCGGGCGTGCCGTTTGCCATCACCCATGCGCCGGGCCACATGTTCGTCACCGACATTCCGGACACGCGGTGGCAGGTATGAGCGCGACCTTCCTGCCCGTGGGGCCCCGCACCCTTCTGGTCGAGCTGGCCGATCTGGACGACACGCTGGTCCTGTTCGACGCGCTGAACGCCAACCCGGTGGAAGGCGTGGCCGAGATCGTGCCCGCCGCCCGCACGCTGATGGTGCGCACGAAGGTGAGATATGCGGCCGACGCGGCGCTGGCCGCCGCGATCCTGGCCCGCCAGCCACCGCCCGGAACCGCGCCGCCCGAAAACACCGCGCCCGTGATCGAACTGCCCGTCACCTATGACGGTGAGGATCTGGCCGAGGTGTCGCGCCTGATGAACCTGCCGGTGGACGAGGTGGTCGCGGCGCATCAGGCGCTGGTGTGGCAGGTGGCCTTCTGCGGCTTTGCCCCGGGTTTCGCCTACATGACCTGCGACGATCCGCGCTTTGACGTGCCGCGCCGATCCTCGCCCCGCACGAAGATCCCGCCGGGTTCCGTGGCGCTTGGCGGCCGCTTCTCCGGCATCTATCCGCTGGAAGCGCCGGGCGGCTGGCAGCTGATCGGGCGCACCGACGTGCCGATGTTCGACCTGTCCCGCGATCCGCCGGCGCTGCTGGCCCCGGGCCAGCGGGTGCGCTTTGTGGAGCGCGCCGCCGTTCCCCGCGCCGCCGCACCGCCGCCTGCCGTAGCCACCCGTGGCCTGCATGTCGCGGCCACCGCCTTTCCGATCACGCTTCAGGACGAAGGCCGTCCGGGGCAGGGCGGACAGGGGGTTTCGGCCTCCGGCGCGCTGGATGTGGGCAGCCTGCGCCGCGCCAACCGGCGTGTCGGCAACCCGTCGAACACGGCGGTGCTGGAGATCACGCTGGGTCCGGTGCGCCTGACCGTGGACGAACCCGTGACACTGGCCTTGGAAGGCGCCGCCGACCGGGCGGAGATCGAGGCGGACGGCCGGCGCATCCCGGTCGACCTGTCCCGCCCCTTCGCTCTGGACGCGGGCGAAACGCTGGTCCTGCCGCCGCCCGCACGCGGGATGCGCAGCTATTTGGCGGTGCGCGGCGGGTTCGGGGTGGCGCCGGTGATGCACTCCGCCTCGCGCGACACGCTGGCGCATATCGGGCCGGAGCCGCTGGTGACCGGAAGCGTTGTGCCGTTCGGCCACGCGCCGGCCGGGGCGGTGGACGCCGCGCCCGCCCCTCGGCCCGTTCTTCCGGTGGCGGGGGAGGTTGTGGAGATCCCTGTGACTCTTGGCCCCCGCACCGACTGGTTCGAACCCGATCAGGTGGAACGGTTCCTGACGCAGGACTGGACGGTCTCTCCGCTGTCCTCCCGCGTTGGGATGCGGCTGGAGGGGGCGGAGCCCCTGACCCGCGGCCCCCGCGAACTGCCGTCCGAGGGGACGGAAACAGGCGCGATCCAGATCCCCCATTCCGGCCAGCCCGTGTTCTTTCTGGCCGACCACCCCCTGACCGGCGGCTATCCGGTCATCGCGACGGTGCATCCGGACGCGCTGGATCTGGCCGCTCAAATCCCGCCGGGCGCGCGCATCCGCTTTGTCGCGCAGGACCCCTTCGCCCCTATCACGCCCAAGGCCGCACCATGACCCTTTTCATCGACACCCCCGACCCGCGCCCGATCCGCCGCATTCTGATCGCCAATCGCGGGGAAATCGCGCTTCGGATCATCCGCGCCTGCCGGGACGAAGGGATCGCCTCGGTCGCGATCTATGCCGATGCCGACCGGGACGCGCTGTTCGTGCGCGCCGCGGATGAGGCTTATGCCCTGAACGGCGACACGCCCGCCGACACCTATCTGAACGCGGCGAAGATCCTCGCGGTGGCCGCCACGGCGGGCGCGGACGCGGTGCATCCGGGCTATGGCTTCCTCTCCGAACGCGCGGATTTCGCGCAGGCGGTGCTGGACGCGGGGCTGGTCTGGATCGGCCCCGACCCGCAGGTGATCGACGCCCTGGGCGACAAGATCGAGGCGCGTCGGATCGCCGAAGCCGTGGGCGCCCCCCTTGTGGCCGGATCGCCCGGTCCGGTGACAGCAGCAGAAGCGCTAGCCTTTGCGCGCGATCACGGCCTGCCCCTGGCGATCAAGGCGGCCCATGGCGGCGGCGGGCGCGGCATGAAGGTCGCTTGGCGGCTGGAGGAGGTGGAGGAGCTGTTCGGCAGCGCCACGCGCGAGGCGGTCACGGCCTTTGGTCGGGGCGAATGCTTTGTCGAACAGTTCCTGAACCGGCCCCGCCACATCGAGGCGCAGGTTCTGGCGGACTGCCACGGCACGGTGAAGGTGCTGGGCACGCGCGACTGCTCGCTTCAGCGGCGCAACCAGAAGCTGGTGGAGGAAGCGCCGGCGCCCTTCCTTGCCCCCGAGATGACGCAGCGCATCCTGGATGCCGCCCGCGACGTCTGCGCCAAGGCGGGCTACAGCGGTGCCGGCACGGTGGAGTTCCTGCTGTCCGAAAACGGCACCCTGTCCTTCCTGGAGGTCAACACCCGCCTTCAGGTCGAGCACCCCGTGACGGAGGAGACGACGGGCATCGACCTTGTCCGCGCGATGATCCGCGTGGCGGCGGGCGCGCGGCTGGTGGATGACACGACGCCGGCCCCGCGCGGCCATTCCATCGAATTCCGCATCAACGCTGAGGATCCGGCGCGCGGCTTCCTGCCCACGCCCGGTCCGGTCACGCTGTGGGATGCGCCTTCCGGCCCCGGCGTGCGGATGGACAGCGGCGTGAGCACGGGCGGTCAGGTGGCGGCCAGTTTCGATTCCATGATGGCCAAGCTGATCGTGACCGGCGCCACGCGCGACGAGGCGCTGGCCCGCGCCGCACGCGCTTTGGCCGAATTTCGGGTGGAGGGCGTGGCCACGGTCATCCCCTTCCACCGCGCAGTGCTGCGCCAGCCCGACTTCCGGGCCGAGAACGGCGACTTCCGCGTCCACACCCGCTGGATCGAGACGGATTTCGCCGAAACGCTGGCCGCCGAACTGGCGGCGCATCCCCGTGTCACCCCGGCGCAGGGCACCCCCCTGCTGCGCGTCGCGATCGAGATCGACGGGCGGCGGCATGAACTGGGGCTGCCGCAGGGGCTTCTGTCCGCCCTGCCCAGCGGGCCCGCGGCTTTGGACGCCGCCCCCATGCCGGCCGAAGGCACGGTCACGGCGCCCGTGTCCGGCACGCTGAGCCTTTGGCAGGTGGAGGATGGTGCCGAGGTGGCGGAAGGCGACGTCATCGCCGTGATGGAGGCGATGAAGATGGAGACCCGGATCGAGGCGCCGAAGGCGGGTCGGGTGGAGCGTCTGGCCGCGCAGGGCGACCTTCTGGCCTTCGACGCGCCCCTTGCGCGCATCGTCTGACCGGGGACGTGGATTGACTTGGGCGGGGTGCGGAACGATCCTGCGCGGATGACCGACATCGACGACTGGCTGACCGCACCCGCCCCGTTCCACCGCAAGAACGCCGCCGAGCTTGTGTTCGAGGAGCTGCGCGACGCCATTCTGGCCGGGCGGTTCCCTGTGGGCAGCCGCCTTCCGTCCGAAACGCGTCTGGCGCTGAAATACCGCGTCAGCCGCCCCATCGTGCGTGAGGCGTTGCGGTCCTTGCAGACGCTGGGCCTGACGCAGACCCGGACCGGCAGCGGCACCTATGTGCTGGCGCCGCCGGACCGCAGCTATGGCCGCTATTCCGCGCGCGATCTGGCCGAAGCCCGCCCCTGCGTGGAGGTTCCGGCGGCGGGCCTTGCCGCGCTGCGCCGCACCGGTGATCAGCTGGCCGGCCTTCTGGCGCTGTGCGAGCGGATGGAGCGTGAGGAGGATCACGACCTCTGGGTGCGGCTGGATTCCGATTTTCATGCGCTGATCGCGGAAAGCTCGCAGAACGCCGTCTTCGCCGGGGTGGTGGCGGATGCGCGGGAATCCTTGATGCGGCAATCCAGCCTTCTGAACGTGATGGAGGCGCGGCGCGACGCCTCCAACATCGAGCACCGCGTCATCGCCGAGGCGATCCGCGACGAGCGGCGGGAGGCGGCCGAAACGGCAATGCGCGATCATCTGGACAAGGTGGGGCAGGTGGTGGCGCGCCTTGGGACCGGCGCGCTGCGCGAGGGCTGACCTCCATTTTCCTTGACGCCAAACGTCCCCCTTTCTACAGGAAACCTGTCATGCAGCTTTGCAGGAACACCTACGCCGGACGAACCGAGGGGACAGGATGCGGAAACAGGACAGCGGGGCGGGCACCGTGCTTGCCAACGAGGACGCGGGTTATCACAAGGGGCTGAAACCCCGGCAGATCCAGATGATCGCCATTGGCGGTGCCATCGGGACGGGGCTGTTCCTGGGCGCCGGCGGGCGGCTGAACGCGGCCGGGCCGTCGCTGGTGCTGGTGTACGCGCTGTGCGGATTCTTCGCCTTCCTCGTGCTGCGTGCACTGGGCGAGTTGATCATGCACCGGCCCACCTCCGGTTCGTTCGTGTCCTATGCGCGGGAGTTCTATGGAGAGAAGCTCGCCTTCGTGGCGGGCTGGATGTACTGGCTGAACTGGGCCATGACCTCCGTCGCGGATGTGACGGCCGTCGCCCTCTACATGAACTTCTTCAAGGCCTATGTGCCGTGGCTGGCCGGGATCGACCAGTGGATGTTCGCGCTGGCTGCGCTGATCCTTGTGCTGGCGATGAACATGCTGTCCGTGAAGGTGTTCGGAGAGATGGAGTTCTGGTTCAGCGTCATCAAGGTGCTGGCGCTGGTCACCTTCCTGGCCGTGGGCATCTGGTTCGTCGTGACAGGCACACCCATCGACGGCCACGTGCCCGGTTTCGCCACCATCACCGAATTCGGGGGCTTCTTCCCCAATGGGGTACTGCCCGCGCTGATCGTGATCCAGGGGGTCGTGTTCGCCTATGCCTCGATCGAGCTGATCGGCACCACGGCGGGCGAGACGGAGGATCCGCGCAAGGTCATGCCGCGCGCCATCCGCACCGTGGTCCTGCGGCTGATCGTGTTCTACGTGGGGTCGGTCTTCCTGCTGTCGCTGCTGCTGCCGCACACAGCCTATGTGTCCGGGCAAAGCCCGTTCGTGACCTTCTTCGGGCGGATCGGCGTGCAGGGCGCGGACGTGATCATGAACCTCGTGGTGCTGACGGCGGTCATCTCCTCTCTGAACGCGGGGTTGTATTCGACGGGGCGCATCCTGCATTCCATGGCCATGTCGGGATCGGCCCCGGCGGCGTTGGCGCGGATGAACCGGGCGGGCGTGCCTTATGGCGGGATCGCGGTCACCGCCGCCGTGACGGTGCTGGGCGTTGCGCTGAACGCCGTCGTGCCCGCCGCCGCGTTCGAGATCGCGCTGAACGTCGCGGCCCTTGGGATCATCACGGCCTGGGGCACCATCGTGCTGTGCCAGCTGAAGCTGTGGCACCTGTCGCGCAAGGGCGTGATCGCACGGCCGGAGTTCCGGATGTTCGGCGCCCCCGTGACCGGCGTGCTGACGCTGGGCTTCCTGGCCGCCGTGGTCGTGCTGATGGCCTTCGACTATCCCATCGGCACCTGGACTGTCGCCTCGCTGGTGGTGATCGTTCCGGTTCTGGTGTTGGGCTGGTTCCTGATGCGGGACCGCATCTGGCGCATCGCGGCCGAACAGGGCCGTGACCGCGACCATCTGGATCTGAGCTGATGGCGGGCGCGGGCCTTCCGCCCCTGGTCGCGGTGATCGCCACCGGGGGCACCATCGCCAGCCGCCGCGATGTCGACGGATCCAGCACGCCGGATCTGGACGGCGGGGCGCTTCTGGCGCGGCTGCGGGATCTGCCGCCGGTGCGCCTGCGGCCGGTGGACCTGTTCGCGCGGGATTCATCCACACTTGGACTGGCAGAGATGCAGGCCATCAGCGACGCCGTGGGCGCGCAGCTGGCCGATCCCGAGGTGGCGGGCGTCGTGATCCTGCACGGCACGGATTCGATGGAGGAGACGTCGCTTCTCGTCTCCCTCCAGCATCGGGCGCGGTGCCCCGTGGTGTTCACGGGGGCGCAGTTCACCGACGATCATCCGCAGGCGGACGGCCCGGCCAACATGGCGGCGGCCATCCGCAAGGCGCTGTCGCCGGAGGCAGGCGTGCATCTAGTCTTCGGCGGGCGCGACATGCCGGTCTGGGGGATCCACAAGCACAGTGCGGACGATCCCGACGCCTTCCGCCCCTGCGGTGCCAACGCCGAAGGGCCTTGGGATGTGCATCTGCCGGCCTCGGTGGCGGGCCTGCGGGTCGCCCTCGTGGCGGTCGCCCCGGGTGGGGATGCGCTGCACATCGAGGCGAGTCTGGCCGCCGGGGCACATGGCATCGTCCTCGTGGCGCTCGGTTCCGGCAATGCCACGCCGGCGGTGGTCGCGGCGGTGCGGAGGTGCGTGGAAGTCGGGGTGCCGGTCGTCACCTCCAGCCGCGTGCCGCAGGGGCGGCTGGCGGCAGGATATGGCGGCGGCGGTGGCGGGCACGATCTGGTGCAGGCCGGCGCGCTGCACGCCGCACGGCTGCGGCCGGGGCAGGCGCGGATCCTGCTGGCCGCGCTGATCGCCGAAGACCGGGTCGGCTCGCTGGGGCCGCAGCTGTTCGGACACCCCTAAGACACCGGGCCCTGTGCAGGAAGCGGGGCCCGGCCGATACTTTTTTCCCGCCCCGTCCGATTTTGCATCAGCCCGTCACGAAAGACGTTTACTTCCCTTCGTTCCCGCGCCAGCACAATTGGCAGCACGAAAGGAGAGTCAGATGAAAGCGCTGGTTCTGGAGGAGAAGGGCAAACTTGCCCTGCGGGATTTCGAAAGCCCGGAGGCTCTTGGCCCGAAGGATGTCCGCATCAAGGTCCACACTGTCGGGATCTGCGGGTCCGACGTTCATTACTACACCCACGGCAAGATCGGCCACTTCGTGGTGAACGAGCCCATGGTGCTGGGGCACGAGGCGTCGGGCACTGTGATCGAGTGCGGCGCAGACGTGTCCCACCTGAAGCCCGGCGATCGCGTGTGCATGGAGCCGGGGATCCCCGATCCCACCTCGCGCGCGTCGAAGCTGGGGTTGTACAACGTCGATCCGTCCGTCCGCTTCTGGGCGACGCCGCCGATCCACGGTTGCCTGATGCCCGAGGTGATCCACCCCGCCGCCTTCACCTACAAGTTGCCGGACGCCGTCAGCTTTGCCGAAGGCGCAATGGTCGAACCCTTCGCCATCGGCATGCAGGCGGCCCTGCGCGCGCGCATCCAGCCCGGCGACACGGCGGTGGTCACGGGCGCAGGCCCCATCGGCATGATGGTGGCGCTGGCGGCGCTGGCGGGCGGTTGCGCCCGGGTGATCGTGGCGGATCTGGCCCAGCCCAAGCTGGACATCATCGGCGCCTATGACGGGATCGAGGCGGTGAACATCCGCAACACCTCGCTGCCCGACGCGGTGGCAGCGGCGACCGACGGCTGGGGCGCGGACATCGTCTTCGAATGTTCGGGCGCGGCGCCGGCCATCCTAGGCATGGCAAAGCTGGCCCGTCCGGGCGGGGCCATCGTTCTGGTGGGCATGCCGGTCGATCCCGTGCCCGTGGACATCGTGGGCCTTCAGGCCAAGGAGCTGCGGCTGGAAACGGTGTTCCGCTATGCCAACGTCTACGACCGCGCCATCTCGCTCATGGCGTCGGGGAAAGTGGATCTGAAGCCGTTGATCTCCGCCTCCATCCCGTTCGCCGAGAGCGTGGCCGGCTTCGACCGCGCGGTCGAGGCGCGCGAGACCGACGTGAAGCTGCAGATCGTCCTGCCGCAGTGACCCGTGGCGGGCGGCATGAATGGCGCCGCCCGCAACCGATCCTCTACCAACACTTTTTATGCAAAAAAGTATCATCGATGTCTTTGCGATGACGTAGAGCGCGTGTCGCAAAACCGTTAGGTTCTCCCTCACTGCCCACGACATCGGAGGGGATGGCGCGGGCGGGAGTGGAGGAGACACGATGCAGCCCGACCTGGAACTGGTCCATATTCGCAAAGGCGAAAGCTTTGCCGCGTGGATGCACGGCTATCCGTTCCGGACGGTGCGGTGGCATTATCATCCCGAATACGAAATCCATCTGGTCGTCGCCACGTCGGGCAAGTTCTACGTGGGTGATTTCGCGGGAAGATTCGGCCCCGGCCAGCTGATCATGACCGGCCCCAACCTGCCGCAGAACTGGATTTCCGACATTGCGCCCGGCGAGGTCGTGACCGCCCGTTCCTTTGTCATCCAGTTCCCCGAAAGCTTCATCGACACCGCCTGCGCCACCGTGCCCGAGGCGGAGGCGATCCGCCCGCTTCTGGACCGCAGCCATCGCGGGTTGCTGTTCGACATGGCCACCAGCGACGCGGTCCGCCCCCTGATGGTGCGGCTGGTCGAAGCGCGGGGCCTGAAGCGCATGGCGCTGTTCTGGGAGATCCTTGATCACCTGTCGAACGCGCCGCATCCGGAGGTTCTGGCCAGCCTCAGCTACGAGCTGGACCTTGGCAAGCTGACGCAGGGCGGCGTCAACCGCGCCATCGCCCACCTGCGCGAGAACCTGACCGAGAGCATCGACGAAAAGGAGCTGGCCGATCTGGTCGGCCACAGCCCGAGCGCGTTTTCCCGTGCCTTCAAGCGGCACACGGGATCGACCCTTGTCCGCTACAAGAACCAGTTGCGGGTGGACCTTGCCTGCCAGATGCTGCTGACCCGCCCCAACGTGAAGGTTTCGGAGATCTGCTTCGAGGTGGGGTTCGGCAACCTGTCCAATTTCAATCGCCATTTCCTGAAGCTGAAGGGCATGTCCCCTTCGCAGTTCCGTTCCACCTTCGCCGCCAACGGCGATCCGGTGGGCGATCAGGGTTCACAGGTTCGGACGATGTCGTCCAACGGCGGGCGCGTGCCCGTCACGGTCCAAGAGGGAGGAGCTTTCGGATGAAGAAGACACTTTGCACCGCGTCGGCCATGGTGCTGGCGCTGGCCGCCGCCCCGGCGATGGCCCAGGACGGCCTGAAGATCGGCATGTCGTTCCAGGAAATGAACAACCCCTACTTCGTGTCCATGCAGGAGGCGCTGAACGAAGCGGCCGAAAGCATCGGTGCCGAGGTGGTGGTCACAGACGCGGCCCATGACGTGGCCAAGCAGATCTCGGACATCGAGGACATGCTGCAGCAGGGCATCGACATCCTGCTGATCAACCCGACCGACAGCGCCGGCGTGGAATCGGCCGTGACGATGGCCAAGGCGCAGGACGTGGTCGTCGTCGCCGTGGACGCGCAGGCCAACGGCCCGGTCGACACCTTCGTCGGTTCGAAGAACCGCGACGCCGGCTACATGTCCTGCAAGTACCTCGCGGACGAACTGGACGGCAAGGGCGAGGTCGCGATCCTGGACGGCATCCCCGTCGTTCCGATCCTGGAGCGCGTGGAAGGCTGCAAGGCCGCCTTCGCCGAATATGAGGGCATCACGCTGGTCGACACCCAGAACGGCCGTCAGGACCGTTCGGTCGCGCTTGGCGTGGTGGAGAACATGATCCAGTCGCACGCGGATCTGGCCGGCATCTTCTCGGTCAACGATGGTGGCGCGATGGGTGCGCTGGCCGCGATCCAGGGATCGGGCCGCGACATCAAGCTGACCTCGGTCGACGGGGCGCCGGAAGCCGTGAAGGCCATCGCGGACGGCGGGCCGTTCATCGAGACGACGGCGCAGTTCCCGCGCGATCAGGTCCGCGTGGGTCTGGCCATGGCGCTGGCACAGACCTGGGGCGCGCGTGTCGTGCCGAAGGCCGTGCCGATCGACGTGCGCGTGGTCGATGCGGAAAACGCCGCCGACTTCGCCTGGTAAGCCCATCGGCGCCGCCCCCTGCCGGGCGGCGCCACCCCAACCGGAGGCAGTCATGCTGGAACTGAACGGCATCAAGAAAAGCTTCGGCCCGGTTCAGGTGCTGCATGGCGTCGACCTGACCGTGCGCGGTGGAGAGGTCCACGCCCTTCTGGGCGAGAACGGGGCGGGCAAGTCCACGCTGATGAAGATCGTCAGCGGCATCCTGCAACCGAGCGAGGGCACCATCCGCGTGGACGGGCAGGAGCGCACCTTTGCCGATTACGATGCCGCCATCGAGGCAGGCATCGGCATCGTGTTTCAGGAATTCAGCCTGATCCCCTATCTGAACGCCGTCGACAACATGTTCCTGGCGCGTGAGAAGCGCACCCGCCTGGGCCTTCTGAACCGCCGCGCGATGCGCGAGCGGGCCCGCATGATCCTTGGCCGACTGGGGGTGACCATTCCGCTGGACGTGCCGGTGGCCCGCCTGTCGGTGGCCGAACAGCAGTTCGTGGAGATCGCGAAGGCCCTGTCGCTTGAAGCCCGCATCCTCGTGCTGGACGAACCCACGGCGACGCTGACGCCCGACGAGGTGGAGCATCTGTTCACCGTCATGCGCGAACTGCGCCGTCAGGGCGTGGCCATCGTCTTCATCTCGCACCATCTGGAAGAGATCTTCGAGATCTGCGACCGCATCACCGTCCTGCGCGACGGCTCGTTCGTCGCCACCTGCGCCGTGGCCGACACCGACACCGACCGGCTGGTGGAGATGATGGTCGGCCGCCGGATCGAGAACAGCTTTCCGCCGAAGCCCGCCCACATCCCGGCCGAGATCGTGCTGGACTGCGAGGAGGTGCAGCTGCGCAAGAACGGCCCCGTATCCTCGTTCCAGCTGCGCAAGGGGGAGATTCTGGGCTTCGCGGGCCTTGTCGGTTCGGGCCGGACGGAAACCGCGCTGGCCATGCTGGGGGCGTTTCCCGCGGCCCGCTGCCGGGTCCGCGTCGACGGGCAGGAGATGCGGTTCCGCGAACCGGCCGACGGGCTGGCGCATGGCATCGGCCTTCTGCCCGAAAGCCGCAAGGAACAGGGGCTGATCACCAGCTTCTCGATCCTGCAGAACATCTCGTTGAACAACTATGGCAAGTATCGCAGGAACCACTGGTTCATCGACCTGAAAGCCGAACGCGCCGCGACCGCGGACGCCATGCGGAACGTGCGTGTGAAGGCACAGGGGCCCGACGCGCGGATCGACACCCTGTCGGGCGGCAACCAGCAGAAGGTCGTGATCGCGCGCTGGCTGAACCATCAGACCAAGGTGCTGATCTTCGACGAACCGACGCGCGGCATCGACGTGGGCGCCAAGGCCGAAATCTATGCCCTGATGCGCCAGTACACGGCTCAGGGCCATTCGATCATCATGATCTCGTCCGAGCTGCCGGAGGTGATCGGCATGTCCGACCGCGTCTGCGTGTTCAAGGGCGGCGGAATCGTCGCCACGGTCGAGGGCGGGCACATCAATTCAGAGGACATCATGACACACGCCACCACGGGGAGGACCCAGAATGTCGCATGACGCCACCGTGGAACGGCGGTTCGACGCCCGCCGCCTGCTGCATTCGCCCCTGGCCCTGCCGCTGATCGGACTGATCGTGGTGTCGGTCCTGATGGGCTTTGCCAGCGACAACTTCTTCTCCGTCTCCAACATCTTCAACGTGCTGCGGCAGGTGTCGATCGTGGCGATCCTCGCGGTGGGGATGACCTTCGTCATCCTGACGGGCGGGATCGACCTGTCGGTGGGCGCGGTCATGGCGCTGGCGGGAACGATCGCCGCGGGCCTGATGGTCAACTTCGGCATGCCGGGCTGGGTCGGGCTGCTGGCGGGCCTGGGCGTCGGCGTCGTGCTGGGGGTCTTCAACGGCTTCCTGGTGGCGTGGGGCCGGATGCCCGCGATCATCGTGACGCTGGCCACCATGGGCATCGCCCGGGGCCTCGGCCTCATCTATTCCGGGGGCTACCCGATCTCGGGCATCCCGTCCTGGATCTCGTGGTTCGGGGTGGGGCGGATCGGGATCGTACCGGTGCCGGTGATCGCCATGGTCATCGTCTATGCGCTGGCCTGGGTCCTGCTGCAGCGCACGGCCTTTGGCCGCCACGTCTATGCCATCGGCGGCAACGAACTGGCGGCGAAGCTGTCGGGCGTGAAGACGCAGCGCGTGAAGCTGGCGGTCTATGCCATTTCCGGCGTGACCGCCGCCATCGCGGCGCTGATCCTGACGGGCCGCCTGATGTCGGGCCAGCCCAACGCCGGCGTGGGGTTCGAACTGGACGCCATCGCGGCGGTGGTTCTGGGCGGCACCGCCATCGCCGGCGGGCGCGGCCTGATCCTTGGCACGCTGATCGGCGCGATCCTTCTGGGCATCCTGAACAACGGCCTGAACCTGATGGGCATCAACCCGTACATGCAGGACGTGATCAAGGGCCTCATCATCCTTCTGGCCATCTACATCGGGCGCGAGTGGCGCTGAGTTTCGGAGAACGAACATGTCTGAATCCCTGAACGGCAAGATCGCCGTCATCACCGGCGCGGCCTCGGGCATCGGTCTGGCCACCACGGAGATGCTGCTGAAGAACGGCGCGACGGTCGTGATGGTCGACTGGGACACCAAGGCCCTCGACGCGCTGAAGGATCGTCTGGGCAACCGCGCGATCCCACAGGTCACGAACCTGCTGGACGCCGACAGCTGCAACGCCATGGTGCCCGAGATCCTGTCGAAGGTGGACCACATCGACATCCTGTACTGCAACGCGGGCAGCTACATCGGCGGCGATCTGGTGGACACCACCCCCGCCGCCATCGACAAGATGCTGAACCTGAACATCAACGCGGTGATGAAGAACGTCCACGCCGTGATCCCCCACATGATGGGGCGCAAGACCGGCGACATCATCGTCACATGCTCCATCGCGGGCCATTTCCCGGCCGAGTGGGAGCCGGTCTATTCCGCCTCCAAATGGGCGATGACCAGCTTCGTGCAGGGGATGCGCCGCCAGATGATTCCGCACGGCGTGCGCGTGGCGCAGGTGTCGCCCGGCCCCGTCGTGTCCGCCCTGCTGGCCGACTGGCCCGAGGAGAACCTGCGCAAGGCCAAGGAGTCCGGCAGCCTGATGGACCCCGAGGAGGTGGCCGACGCCGTCGAATACATGCTGACGCGCAAGCGCACGGTGACGGTCCGCGACCTGATCGTCATGCCCACCAACTTCGCGCGGATGTGAGCCGTGTTCATCGGCGTTGATGTCGGAACGGGGTCGGCCCGCGCGGGCGTGTTCGACGCGGCGGGCGTGCTGCTGGCCACGGCCAGGCACGATCTGCAGATGCATGTGGACGGCGCGCATGTCGAACAGTCCAGCGCGCAGGTCTGGGGGGCCGTCTGCGCCGCCGTCCGCGGGGCGATGGCGGGCCTTGATCCGGCGCAGGTGCAGGGCATCGGCTTCGACGCCACCTGTTCGCTGGTGGTCGAAGGCTTGCCCGTCGGCGATCCCGCCCACCCCGAGCGTGACATCATTGTTTGGATGGACCACCGCGCGCTGGACCAGACCGCCCGCATCAACGCGGGCGACCACGCGGTGCTGCGCTATGTCGGTGGCCGCATCTCTCCCGAGATGCAGACGCCGAAGCTTTTGTGGCTGAAGGAGAACCGGCCTGAGGTCTATGCAAAGGCCGCGCAGTTCTTCGACCTGACGGATTTCCTGACCTGGAAGGCGTCGGGCGCGGTGGACCGGTCGTCCTGCACGGTGACGTGCAAGTGGACGTACCTGGCGCATGAAGGTCGCTGGGACGCGGACTACTTCCGCGCCATCGGGCTGGGCGATCTGGCCGAGGACGGCTTCGCCCGCATCGGTCAAAGCGTAGTCCATCCCGGCACCGTGCTTGGCCAAGGCCTGACGGCCGAGGCGGCAACCGCCATGGGCCTGCGCCCGGGCACCGCCGTGGCCGCGGGACTGATCGACGCCCATGCGGGCGGCGTCGGCACGGTGGCGGCGGGCGGGGATCCCACGGCCTGTCTCGGCTACGTGTTCGGCACCTCCTCCTGCACCATGACCACGACGACGGAGCCGACCTTCGTGCCCGGCGTGTGGGGGCCGTATTTCAGCGCGATGGTGCCCGGCATGTGGCTGAACGAAGGGGGGCAGTCCGCGGCCGGTGCGGCCATCGCGCAGTTGGTGGCGATGCATCCGGCCTCGGGCGCCGCCGGGGAACAGGCCCGCGCCGCCGGTCAGGGCCTTCCCGGCTGGCTTGCGGATCGGGCGCTGGCGCTCGCGGGTGACGCGTCGGACGCGGTGCGGCTGGCCGACGATCTGCATGTCGTTCCCGAATTCCTTGGCAACCGCGCGCCCTTCGCCGATCCGCACGCCCGCGCCATCATCTCGGGCCTGGGGATGGAGCAGGGGGTTGACGCCCTTGTGTCCCTCTATGTCGCGGGGGTGTGCGGGCTGGGCTATGGCCTGCGCCAGATCCTTGAAACGCAGGCCGCCCATGGCGCGCCGGTCGCGACCATCTCGGTGTCCGGCGGGGCGGGGGCGCATCCCTTGACGCGGCAGATCCTGGCGGACGCGACCGGCCTTCCGGTGGAGGTGACGGCCTGCCCGGAACCGGTGCTGCTGGGGTCGGCCATGCTGGGCGCGGTGGCAGCGGGGGCTTTCCCCGATCTGCACACCGCAATGCCCGCGATGTCGCGCGTCGCCACCCGCTGCGAACCCGCCGGCGGGGCGACCAAGCGGATGCACGACGCCCGCTATCACGCCTTCCTGACCCTTCAGGCCACCGCCCGCGACCTGCGCCTTGGCGCAACGGCCCCATGACCCCCCATCCGGAGACCACCATGCAATTTTCAGGAAAACGCGTCATCGTGACGGGCGCCGGCAAGGGCATCGGCCGGGCCTGCGCCCTTGCCATGGCCGCGCGGGGGGCGGAGGTGATCGCCCTGTCGCGCACCCAGTCCGATCTGGACCGCCTTGAGGGGGAGATCGGAAGCCGGTCGATCCGCGTCGACATGCAGGACCCCGCCGCGACCCGCGCCGCCATGGCCGAGGCCGGAACCGCCGACTTCCTGATCAACAGCGCCGGCATCAACGTGCTGGAACACAGTCTGGACATGACGGAAGCGGGATATGAGGCGGTGCTGGGCGTCAACCTGCGCGCGGCGCTGATCACCTGTCAGGAGTTCGGGCGCATGCGCGTCCGGGCGGGCGGGGGCGGGACCATCGTCAACATCACCTCCATCGCCGGGCATCGCGGCTTCGGCGATCACCTGTGCTATGCGGCGTCCAAGGCCGGGCTTGAAGGTGCCAGCCGCGTGCTGGCCAAGGAGTTCGGCGCCCACGGGATCCGCGTGAACTGCGTGGCCCCGACCATCACCCTGACGGAACTCGCCGCCGAGGCGTGGAGCGATCCCGTAAAGTCGGAACCGATGATGGTCCGCCACCCCCTGAACCGCTTTGCCGAGGCCGAGGAGGTCGCGGCCAGCATCGCGATGCTGCTGTCGGACGACGCGAAGATGCTGACGGGCGCGGTGCTGCCGGTGGATGGCGGCTTCCTCGCCGTCTGACCCGTTTTGAGCCGCCCCGAACGGGCGGCCCTTTCAGTCGATCAACTCCACCTTCTGATGCCCGGCCTCGCGGATGTGGGTGTAGAGAAGCGTGGCCGCGGCCTGCATGTCATGCGCCTCGATCAGGTCGAGGATCTGGAGATGTTCCCGGCTTTGCTGGGGCAGGCGCGTGCGGTCGTTCGTGATGTGATATTCCAGCAGCCGCCGGATGCGGTTGATGCGTCGCACGGCGTCCAGGAAGAAGACGTTGTTGGCGCATTGCATCAGCATCTCGTGAAACTCTATGTTGGTGCTGAAGATGACGGACCGGTTCTCGTGCTCGAAATGCTCCAGCAGGGACATCTGGTGCTGGCGGGCCTGCGCGAAGGCGTCCGGGTCGATGCGGAAGCTGGGCAGCAGCAGGGCCTGCATCTCGATCGCGGCGCGGAACTGGTAGGCCTCGTTGTAGGCCTTGCGCGAGGTCAGCGTTTCGCGGAACTGCCAGCCGTTGCCGGGCAGGCGGTCGATCCACCCTTCCTCGGCGATGCGGTGCAGCACGCGCAGCAGGTGGCTGCGCGGCGCGCCGTACAGCCGCATCAGCTCGTTCTCGCTCAGCCGATCGGACAGGCGGCCGGCCAGACGGTCCTCGGCGATCTGGAAATACAACGCATCCTCGCCCACCGCCTCCTCTTCCTCCGGCACGGGGATGGAGGCGCCGTCGACGGCCAGAAAATGGCCGCGATTGGCTTCGTTGCGGACAATCCCTTGTTCGGTCAGGGTCTTCAGCGCACTGACCACGGGCGCGCGCGACACGCGGAACGCGTCGGCCAGCGCCTGCGCAGGCAGGTGCTGGCCGGATTTCAGGTCATTGGCGCGAACATGGTCCAGAATGCGTGCGACGATCTGGGGGGCCAGGCTGCTTCGCGCCATGATGTGTCTCCTTTTTGCGCCCTCAATCCTCGTCCTGGCGGAATTTTGCAAGGCTGCGGAACAGGAAGGGGGCCACGAGCGCCACGATCGCGATGGTAATCATGATCGCCGATCCCGGATGCTGGAACAGGACCATCGGGTCGCCCAGGCTCATCTGCAGGGCGCGGCGCAGCTGGCTGTCGGCCATTGGCCCCAGGATCAGGCCTACGACGACCGGCGCGATGGGATAGTCGTAGCGCCGCATCAGGAAGCCGAGGACGCCGAAGGCCACCAGCAGCAGCAGTTCCACCACCGACGGGTTTGCCGCGATCGTGCCCATGGTCGCGAAGACCAGGATGCCCGCGTAAAGCCAGGGCAGCGGGATCTTCAGCAGCCGCACCCACAGGCCCACCAGCGGCAGGTTCAGCACCAGCAGCATGACGTTCGCGATGAAGAGCGAGGCGACCAGACCCCAGACCAGCGCCGGATGCTGCACGAACAGCAGCGGGCCCGGTTGCAGGTTGTACTGCTGGAAGCCCGCCAGCATCACCGCCGCCGTGGCCGAGGTGGGCAGGCCCAGCGTCAGCAGCGGCACCAGCGTTCCGGCGGCCGAGGCGTTGTTCGCGGCCTCCGGCCCCGCCACGCCCTCGATGGCGCCCTTGCCGAACTCCTCGGGCTTGCGGGCCAGCTTGCGTTCCATGGTGTAGCTGAGGAAGGTCGGGATCTCGGCCCCGCCGGCGGGCAGGGCGCCGATGGGAAAGCCCACCGCCGTGCCGCGCAGCCACGGGCGCCAGGACCGCGACCAGTCCTCCTTGGACATCCAGATGGAGCCCTTGATCGCCATGGGCTTTTCCGCGCCGTAAAGGTGGCGGGACACGACGTGCAGCGCCTCGCCGATGGCAAACAGGCCGACGGCCAGGGTCGTGACCTCAATCCCGTCGAAGAGGTTGGGGACGCCGAAGGCCAGACGCGTCTGCCCCGTCAGCTGGTCGATCCCCACGAGGCCCAGCCACAAGCCGAGCGCCAGGCTGGTCAGACCGCGCAGGGGGGAGCTGCCGAACGTGGCCGAGACGGTCACGAAAGCGATCAGCATCAGGCCGAAATAATCCCACGGGCCGAACTTCACCGCGACCTTCACCAGAAGGGGCGCAAAGAACGCAAGGCCCAGCGTGGCGATCAGCGCCGCCACGAAGGAACCGATGGCGGCGGTGGCCAGCGCCGGGCCGCCGCGCCCCTGACGGGCCATGCGGTTGCCTTCCAGCGCGGTGACGACCGAGGCGCTTTCGCCCGGCGTGTTCAGCAGGATAGCGGTGGTCGAACCGCCATACATCCCGCCGTAATAGATGCCCGCGAACATGATGAGCGAGCCGCCCGGATCCAGCTTGAACGTGACGGGCAGCAGAAGCGCCACCGTCAGGGCGGGCCCGATGCCGGGCAGTACGCCCACCGCCGTGCCCAGAAGCACCCCGATGGCGGCAAAGACAAGGTTCATCGGCTCCAGCGCGGTCGCGAACCCGCCGGCCAGATACATCAGCGATTCCATGGCGACCTCAGAGAAGGCGTTCGAGCGGTCCCATGGGGAGCGCGAGCGTCAGGAGCTTGTTGAAGAGGAAGAAGATGCCGAGCGCGAGCACGAAGCCCAGCAGCACATCGGCGATGATGGCCTTGCGACCAAAGGCGCGCGCCGTAAAGGCGAACAGAAGCGTGGACCCCAGGATGAAGCCGCCGCCCAGCCAGATCGACAGCACGAGGCTGGTCAGCGCAAGGGCGACCCAGGCGAAGGCGCTCCAGTCGGCCTGCTCCGCCTCCAGCCCCGGGCGGAAGGCGGCGATCAGGTGGCCGACGCCCAGAACCGCGAAGAAGGCCGCGACGAAATAGGAGGCCGCGTCCGCACCCATGCCGTAGCCCGCGCGGATGTTCATGCCGCGGGCGTCGTTGAAGGTGATGGCGGCGATGGCGAACAGGGCGATGCCGATGATGACGGTCGGCCGGTGCAGGCCGGTTTTGGTTGGCTGAAGCATGGCTGTTTCCCGAGGAAGGTCAGGCGCGGCCGGAGCCCCGCCCGACAGGCATCACTTTGCGAGGCCGATCGACGTCAGGACCTCGTGCACGCGGTCCGTCTCAGACGCGATAAAGGTCGTGAACTCGTCCGACGGGGCGTAGTAGTCGGACCAGCCGCGGGCCGTCAGGATCTCCTGCCACTTGTCAGACTTGACGGTCTTTTCGACGGCATCGCTCAGCGTGGCCTTGTCGGCGTCGCTGATGTCGGGACCGGCGAAGATGCCGCGCCAGTTCACCAATTCGATGTCCAGTCCCTGCGCCTTCAGGGGCTGGGCGTCGATCCCTTCGATCGGTTCGGGGTAGGAGATGGCAAGCGCGCGCAGGTCGCCCGATTCGATCTGACCCTGCCATTCGCCATAGCCCGAGATCCCGGCCGACACCTGACCGCCCAGCATGGCCGCCAGCGATTCGCCGCCGCCGGAATAGGCGACGTAGTTGACCTTGGACGGATCCGCCCCGGCCGCTTCGGTGATCAGGGCGGCCAGAATGTGGTCCGCACCGCCGGCCGAACCGCCGGCCCAGACGGTCCGCGACACGTCGGCCTTAATGGCCTTCACGAGGTCGTCCATCGTCTGGAAGGGCGAGGAGGCGGGCACGGCGATGACCAGCGGGTCGCCCGTCAGGCGCGCGATCGGCGTGACGTTGGTCAGGTCGTACGGCGCGCCGTTGGTGATGATGGCGCCGACCATGGTGATCCCGCCCACCAGCATCTGGTCGGACGAGCCCTTGGCGCTTTGCACGAATTGCGCAAGACCGACCGTGCCACCGGCGCCCGGCACGTTCAGGACCTGGACGCTGCGGGCGTTGCCCGTTTCCATCATCGCTTCCTGAAGCGAGCGTGCGGCCGAGTCCCAGCCCCCGCCGGCGCCCGCAGGTGCCACGATGGACAGTTCAAGGTCCTGTGCGGCCAGCGGGCTGGCCACGACCAGTGCGGCCAGGCAGGCGGCACCCAGTCTGGATGTGAAAAACGACATGACTTCCTCCCCTACGCACCCTTGCATCAGGCGCATATCCGTATTGCACGAAATGCAAGTGAAACGCAATGTGATTGTGGCGGTGTCGGACGCCAAAAGGATCGCGTCCCCACCCTTGCCCCCGGGCACGGGATGGACCACTTAACCCGTGGAGGACATTCATGGGTTACATTGTTGCGGCGGCCATTCTTGCGCTTCTGGTGATCGGCTTCACGCGCAAGACGGTTCTGGTGATGGCGGTTCTGGTGGCACTGGTCTTTGCCAGCGTCGGCATCTATCTGGCGTTGGAATCGCGGCGCGAGCATCGGATCGAGCGGTTGATGGACGGTCTGGTCATGACCGTGGCCTATGATCCGAGTTGCGATCTGGGCAAGCCTGTGCGGATCGCCCTGCGCAACGACACCGGCCGCAGGGTGGAGGCGGTGACCTTTGACATCGCCGCCTATCGCGCCGGGCACAGCATCCCGCTCTATCGCACGCGCGGCTATGTCTCGGACCGGATTCTTGACCCGGATGGCGGGTGGGAGGAGTGCTGGCCCATGCCCGACGCCATCCGTGGCACGGACACCAGCGGTTTTGCCGAAAACCCGCCGGAAACCCTGCGGTGGGAGGTGGAGAACCGGACGGGCACCTTCGCCCCGCGCTGATCCGGGCTTTTCGGCAAAGGCGCGCCGAGGCGTAGGAAAACCGCGCGACATCCTGTCCGCCGCGCTATGCTTCCCCCCGACAACGCCAACAGGAGTGCGGTTCATGTCGGACACGGCCGATCTCAACATCATCTCGATGCCCACCCGCTATGTGGAGATGGTCCAGGTCGAGGAGGATGTGTATCGCCTTGGCAAAAACGGCGTCCTGTTCGCCATCGGCGATCCGGACCGCGCCGTGGCCGACCGGCGGGGTCGCCCCCTGACGCTGGACGCCGTCCGCGCCAGCGGCGCCACCGTCAGCAAAAGCTTCAGCGACGTCAGCTGGCGGACCGAGTTCGGGGCAGACCTCCAGTATCCGTCCAGCGCCGGAAACTTCCTGGACGCCGTGCGGCAGGTATCGCCCGACGTGAACACCATCCGCGTGGACTTCAACGCCTATACCCTGCGCAACGATGGGTATCTGAAGGACTTCCACGCCTTCACCACAGCGGCGGCGGACCGGGGCTTCAAGCTGATCATTCAGTATTCCGACGGGCTGATGGCCGGCCGGGTGCGGGCGGGAGGGCGGCAGAAGGCGCCCGACCCCTCGGCCCGGATGGAGGAGATCGGGACCGGCTGGCAGGAGGTCATGGCCTGGTTCGAGGACCCGGCGCAGGCCCCGATCCTGAACGCGGTCTACGGGTTCGAGATCATCAACGAGCCGATGGCCTATCCCAAGACGGCCGAGGGCGGGCGGGCCTACGCCCGGGACATCCGCCATATCGTGGACGATCTGGGCATCGACTGGCACGGGCGGAAGATCCTGGTCGGCGGTCTCGGCGCCTCCGGCACGTTCCGCAACGTGGATCTGGACACGATCCGGAGGGCGGTGGGGGACCAGCTGGTCTGGTCGCTGCACGGCTATCCCGGCTGGCTGAACCCAAGCGAGGCGTCGTTCGACCGCAAGGCCTTCCTGTCCGGCATGGCCGACCGCCTTGGGGATGTGGGGGACGATGACGTTCTGCTGACCGAAACCCATCTTGGGCGCAGCGATCAGGATGCGAATGGCATTCCGGACCTTCTGGACCCGCACGCCACGGGAACCTCCGCCGCCAGCTTCAACGCGGCGCGCACGGCGGAATGGTTCGCCGAAAGCGGCATCGGCTGGACCTACTGGCCCATGGCGGGGCGGCGGTCCTCACCGCTTCTGAACGCCGGGAAGGGGGCGTTCGACGTCTCGCTCCCGCAGCTGGCCTTTGCCAACAACGTCTGGTCCTTCGATGAGGCGGGCACGGCGGAGGAGGCGGGCGACGATACCCTGACCGCCCGGCGGGTGGAAGGACGCATCAAGACCGCCATCGCGCAGGCTTACGGGCGCGCGGGCGACGACACGATCACCGCCGATCCGGGTGTTGTGAACCTGCTGTACGGCGGCGACGGGCAGGACGATCTGACGGCCGGACCGGAAGGCGACTGGCTGTTCGGCCAGCGCGGGGATGACAGGGTGACCGGCGGCACGGGCGCGGACCGGCTGTTCGGCGGGCCGGGCGACGACACCGTGACGGGCGGCGCCGGCGACGACTGGATCGAGGGCGGCGACGGGCGTGACCGGCTGGAGGGCGGTGCCGGAAACGACACGATCCTGGCCGGTGAGGGAAGCAACGTCGTGTCCGGCGAGGGGAACGACCTCATCCTCCTGACAAAGGCGGACGAGGACGGCCGCCCCCTCATCATCGACGAGTTGCAACCCGGCGACCGGATCGACCTGTCCGCCTGGGTTCCCGCAAAGGGCAGCAAGCGCAAAGGCACCGTCGAACTGACGGCCGAGCCCGTGGCGATCGCCGGCGAGGCTCCGGGCCTTCTCCTTTACGATCCCGGCAAGAACCTCGGCATTGTCCTGACCGCGCGGGCGCTGGACGGCTTCCGCGGGGTGGAGAATTTTTCGGGCGCGGATAGCGGCCTCAGTCTGAGGAATGGCGTCGATGAGGGGCGTGTGCTGGATCCTGCGACCGGTCAACTCGTCCACGGCGGGAAATGAGCCTGTTTGTGCGGTCACGGCCAGCGCCCAGCCCAGTTCTCCGTGCCAGTTGCCGCCCCGCTCCATAATCCACGCCACGAGCCGGTTGCCGCGTGAAGATCTGCATCCCCCCAGACGGAAAAGCCGCGACCGAAGCCATATTGATGGAAGAGTGCAATAGCCGGAGCCGCGATCAGGAGCAGATAGAGCGTCACGTGCCCCAGTGACGACAATCAAACAGGCTTTTCATATGCGTGCTTTCAAGATCGGGTCCCTGACGGCCCTGCTGGCTCTGGGTCTTGCCCCGACGGCCTTTGCCCAAGGACATGACGCGGCGCCTCCGACGTGCGGGAAGGGCGCCGAACATTGCGTTCAGCCTCATCCCCACAAGCCGAAGCCGCCGCGTGCCGAACATTCGCAGGCCGCGCAGGGCCAACCCCGGCATGGGGAAGAGCGCAAGGATTACCGCGATCCGCCACGGGACCATGACGAGCGGCCTCCGGTGCCGCCCAAGGCCGACGAACCCCGCCGCTGAGACGAATGCAAGAGCGCAGGTTTTTGGCCCGCGCTCTTGCCGCACCTTCCCCCACGAGACCGGGGATTGACCGCGGCGGATCGAAACCTTTCCGCTGGATCAAGGGTCGGGTGCCCAAAAGCGCCCGATATCCATGGACTGCCCGGGCGGAAAACCTCCTCGTATCGAAACCGCGACGTCCGCCCGTCAGGCGATGATGACTGAGACCCTCTCAGGGAGCGTGATCCGATCATGCTCTTTCGTGGCCACAAAAGACGGTGCTGCGGGGATCGTCAGTCCACCGTTGCGCAATCCGAGACGGGCATATCGCCGGCCACGACCATCTTTGCGAAAGCCAAGGCGTCATCCCCTGAACGGGTCAGCGTGTCGCTGTGTGTCGCCCCGGGGTAGGAGCGCAGAACGACCGTATTGCCCGCATCGCACAGCCCGCGCACCGCTGTCATCTGCCGCTCCGGCCGGATCACAGCATCGTCCGGGCTGGTGCCAAGGAACAGGGGCATGTCCACCTTGAACGGTTCCACCTGACCGGCAGGAGGCAGCAGGGCGTTGACCTCGGCGATGGGGCGGGTGAAGGCGTTATCGCGCGTGATGCCTTCGCGTTCCGTCACCTCCAGCTGGTTGCAAGTGGTTCGGACCGCGTCGGCGAGGATGGCGCCCTTTTCGGTCAGAAGGGCGTCGATCGGGCCTCCTTCGGGCAGCCCCTCGCCGATCAGGCGGTAAAGGACATAACGAGGTTCGCCGCCCGGCATTTCGCGGTCCACTTCCACACCCGGTTCCGGCATGTAGGTGATCAGCGCGGTGGCGATGGCACCCTTCACGGGCAAGTCAGGGGCATAGTCGGCCGCAATCCGCGCCGCGCCCAGTGATGCGCCGGAGCCTTGCGACTGCCCTGTCAGGATCACCACGTCGGCCAGCGGCACGTCCGTCGTCATGGCGGCGCGGGCGGAGTCGAGGACCGACCGGCCTTCGGCCGCGGACACGAGGTAGGGATGCGGGCCGGGGCCGCCGAGGCCCTGATAGTCCGTGGCGACCACCGCGTAGCCCGATTCCAGCCAGCGGTCGATGTAGTCGGCATCGCGCGGACGCGCGCCGGTCCAGGAGGCCGCACACGCGTCGTTCACGCCCAAGGTGCCATGAGCCCAGGCGACCAGGGGCCAGCCGCCTTCCGGGGCCTCACCCTTGGGAACGTAAAGGATGCCGCTGACGGGAATGATCCCCGAATCCCAATGCCCGTCATCGGAGGTGTAAAGGATCCGGTCCGCGTTGGCAGCATGGGCAGGCAGGGTCTCGGCCGCCATGGGTTCGCGACGCAGCATCCGGCCAGGGGCGTCCGGCAGGGCTTCGGTCCAGCGATAGAAGGGCGAGATGTCGATGTCCCCCACGGCAGGGCCGGTGGGCAGGGTTCGCGCAAAGGCCGGCTGCATGGCCGCAGCCGCGACAAGGCAAGCGATCCGAAGTGACATGTGCACGATGTATCCTCCCGTCAATCAGCCCGCGGCCTATGCCGACGGGCGTCTTCCTCCCAAAAGACAGTGAAATAGACGCATCCATGCGGCGCCTCCGTCAATATGCATATATATATGTATACGCGAGCGGGTCTAAGCCCAGGCAGGCTCGGGGCGACGCTTGGGTGCCTCGCCCATCGCGAGGTCAGGCAGATGTCATGCCAGGTTGTTGGGCATCTGGACGCCCAGACATCCGACGGGTGCCAGCCTCCCGATCAGCTTTGGGAACAGCGCGGCATGGTCGTCTACCCAATGAAGGGAGGCGTTCGCGAACATCAGGTCCGGCGCCTCCCGCGGTGTCCAGCGTTCCACGTCGATCAGGTCCCAGCTGACCTGCGGAAATTCCCTGCGCGCCGTCGCGATCCTGTCGGGGTCTGGATCGATGCCGACAAGGTCCGCCTCCGGATACCGGTCTGCCAGAAGCCGCATGGAATTCCCGGCCCGCATCCGAGGTCGACCACGCGTCGGATTCAGGACGGCGGCACCGCATTCAGAAGATCGCGGGCGGTGCGCGTCCGGTCATCCAGAAACTTCGACTATTGGGAAGCAGACCACGTCATTTCCACACCTTCCATCGTTGCAGGTGACGCCGCGCATGGTCGGTTCAGGCCATCGCCGTTGAACCGGGATATCCATCTTACAATGGCATAGGTTGTCAGGGCGCCGGAAATACCTCGCCGTCGAACAGCTTGCGCGCCGTGCGGATGGTGCCCGCGCCCGCCACGGTTCCGTCGGGGCCGAGGTCCAGCAGCACCTCCATGTCGCCGGTCGGATGTTCCACGCGGTAACGCCCATTCTCGGGGTGCGCCGCCACGTCCGCGGCAGGTCCAGAGGACAGACGCGCCGCCGTCGCCACCGTTACCGCCGCGAGAACCCCGACCGAGGCGTGGACGCGTTTCGGGATGAAGCTGCGGGTGGAGATGGCGCCGCCCGCCGTCGGAGCGGAAACAAGGGTCATCTTCGGCACGGACGCCTCGGCCACGTCGCCGAGGTTCATCAGAGGGCCGGCCTTCAGGCGGATCGCCTCGATCCGCGCCTTCAGCTCGGCGTTGCCTTCCAGCTCTTCGCGCGTTTCAGTCCCGGACAGGCCGAAGTCAGCAGCGCGCAGGATGACGCAAGGCATGCCGTTGTCGATCAGGGTGGCGTCCACGCCGTCGATCACGTCCACCTCGTTCCCCGTGGGCAGAAGGGCACCGCACATGGACCCCGCGATATTCTGGAACATCAGCGGAACGGCGGCATGATGCCCGGGCACCCCGGCGATGGAGGCATCGCCCTTGTAGGTGACGGTCCCCCCAGGGGTGGCGACGCGGGCAACCGCGACCTCGCCCGTGTTGACCATGTGGATGCGGACGGGCGTCTCATCCCCCGTGGCGGCGATCATTCCGCGTTCGATCGCGGCGGGGCCGACGCCGGCCAGGATGTTGCCGCAGTTCTGCTTGTCGCTGACCAGCGCCTGATCGGGGAATACCTGCAGGAACAGGTAGTCCACATCCGCATCGGGCCACGTCGACGGCGACAGCACCGCCACCTTCGACGTCAGCGGGTCTGCCCCGCCGATCCCGTCGATCTGGCGCGGGTCGGGCGAGCCCATGATCCGCAGCAGCAGCGCATCGCGTTCGGCGACGTCATCCGGCAGGTCGGAGGCGAGGAAATATGCCCCCTTCGACGTGCCCCCGCGCATCCACAGGCAGGGAATGCCCTCAGACATAGCGAAGTCCCTTCTGTTCCAGCGTCCCGCGCATGTCGTAGATGTCGAGGCCCAGTTCGCCGGCGGCAAGCCGGCTGCGCTTGGCCTCCTCCGCGGCCAGACGTTTTTCGGCGGCGGCCAGAACCTCTGCGGCCTCGGCCCGCTTGACCACGCAGACGCCGTCATCGTCGGCCACGAGGATATCCCCCGCCTCGACCGCCGCACCGGCGCAGACGACTGGCACGTTGACGGAACCGAGGGTCGCCTTCACGGTCCCTTGTGCCGACACGGCCTTGGACCACACGGGGAAGCCCATCCGCGTCAGGTCACGGATGTCGCGCACGCCTGCGTCGATCACCAGCCCTCGGCATCCCCGCGCCATGGCCGAGGTTGCCAGCAGGTCGCCGAAATAGCCGTTGTCGCAGGGCGAGGTGGGAGCGAGAACGAGGATGTCGCCTTCGCGCAGCTGCTCGATCGCGACATGCAGCATCCAGTTGTCGCCGGGCGGGGCGGAGATGGTGATGGCCGATCCCGCCACCTGCGCGCCCGCATAGATCGGACGCATGTAGCTGGCCAGCATCCCCCGGCGGCCCTGCGCCTCGTGCACGGTGGCAACGCCTGCGGCGGCAAGGCCGTCGATGATGGCCCGGTCGGTGCGGTCGATGTTCTGAACGACGATGGTCATGCGGTTTTCCTTTCGTTGCGGCGGCGGCCGATGGTTGCGGCCAGCATCACGGGGTCCAGCTTTCCTTCCCATTTCGCGATGACCACGGTGGCAAGTGCGTTGCCGATCAGGTTCACGAAGGTCAGCCCCTCGGCCAGGATGCGGTGGATGCCGAGGATCAGCGCGATGGAGGCGACGGGGATCACGCCCGTGGTGTTCAGCGTCGCGGCCAGCACCACGAAGGCCGCGCCGGCCACGCCCGCAGCACCTTTGGACGTCAGCAGCAGCACGCCCACCAGCGTCAGCTCGTGCCAAGTGGTCAGCGGGGTGTTGGTGGCCTGGGCAAGGAACACGGCCACGGTGGTCAGATACAGGCAGGTCCCGTCGAGGTTGAAGGAATAGCCGGCCGGGATCACGAAGCCCACGACCGATTCCTCGCAGCCCGCGCCGCGCATCTTCTGGACAAGGCGCGGCAGCACCGTTTCCGTGGACGTGGTGGCCGCGACGATGATGATCTCATCCTTCAGGTAGCCCATCAGGCGCCACAGGCTGACATCGCACCACCAGGCGATCGTGCCGAAGACGAAAACGGTGAACAGCGCGCAGACGATGAAGAACTGGATGATCAGCTCTCCCAACGAGATCAGGGAGGCGGTGCCGAACTGCCCGACGGTGAAGGCGATGGCCCCGAACGCCCCCAGCGGGGCGAAAAACATGATGTAGCCAATGATGCGGAAGAACCCCTGCGAGGCGCTGTCGATCACGTTGTAGACGGGCTTTCCGCGTTCGCCGAGCGAGGCAAGCGCGATCCCGAACAGCACGGCCACGAACAGCACCTGCAGAACATAGCCGCCGGTGAAGGCGCTGACGAAGGTGTCGGGGATGATGTTCAGGATATAGGCCGTCATCGACTGATCATGCGCCGTGGCGACATAGCCCTTCACCGCATCGGCGTTCAGCGTGGCGGGGTCGATATTCATGCCCGCGCCGGGCTTCCACAGGTTCACCGCGACCAGTCCGAAAACCAACGCCAGCGTGGTGATGACCTCGAAATAGATCAGCGACTTCAGCGCCATGCGGCCCACGCTTTTCATGTCGTTCATCCCGGCGATGCCATGGACGACGGTCACGAAGATGATCGGCCCGATCATCATCTTGATCAGCTTGATGAACGCGTCCCCGAAGGGCTTCATCGCCACCCCGATGCCGGGCGCGTAATGGCCCAGCACGATGCCGATGATCGTTCCCGCCAGCACCTGGAACCACAACTGCCCCAGAATGCCCTTCCGCCGCGGCGGCGTGCCGTCGATCGTGTTCTCCACGCGATACCTCCTCCCACGGAGGGCCGATGGCCGCACTCCGCATGATCCTGACGACGCGGGTCGCGTGGCCCCCTCCGGGCGACGGACCCCGTCCTCCTCCTGCCTGCCATCAGGGGGCGGAACGGCGAAAGATGCAAAGTGGAATTGCGCGTGGATCATAAGCTGTGGTTAAGTTCGGTGGATGAACACCTTGCCCGACCTCAACCTCCGCCACTTGGAAGCGGTCAGCGCTGCGGGGCGCCTTGGCAGCATCAGCAAGGCCGCGCAGGCGATGAACCTGTCGCAGCCCGCCATCACGCAGGCGGTGGCAAAGCTAGAATCGCAGTTGGACCATGCGCTGCTGGACCGTCAGCCGGCGGGCGTGACCTTCACCCGTGCGGGGGCGCTTCTGGCTGAACGAACGGACCGGGCATTGGCTTACATCACGCGCGGGGGCCAAAGCGTGCGGCGCGCAGCGCGGCTGCCGCCTTTGCCTCATATCGGGCGGCGCATCACCTTCGGCCATCTGCGGACGCTGACGACGGTGGATCAGGCGGGCAGCTTTGCCTTGGCCTCGACCATCACCGGGCTGTCGGAACCCGCGCTGCACCGGTCCGCCCGGGATCTGGAGCAATTGCTGGGACTTCTTCTGCTGGTCCGGCAGGGCCGCACGGTGCAGCCCACCCCGGCGGCGAGCGTGCTGCTGCGCCATGCCCGGCTGGCCCTTGCAGAACTGCAATCAGGCTTGGACGAACTGGCCGCCCTGCGGGTTGAGGGGGCCGGGCGGGTTACGGTCGGCACGCTGCCGATGGCCCAGGCGATCCTTCTGCCACGGGCGCTGTCACGCTTTTCGGCCCTTTACCCCACGGCGCAGATCAGCGTGGTGGAAGGGCCTTATTCCGACCTTCTCGCCAGCCTGCGGTCAGGGCAGGTGGACCTGCTGATCGGCGCGCTGCGCGATCCTGCGCCCACCCGCGACATCACGCAGGAGGCGCTGTTTGCCGACGATCCCGTGATCGTCGCCCGCGCGGGTCACCCGCTGGCAGGCGCGCCCTTGGACATGGCCCAGCTGCTGGATTTTCCCTGGATCGTCGCCACCGCCACCGCCCCCGTCCGCCGCCGGTGGGAGGCGATGTTCGAGGGGCGCGGTCTTCCGCTGCCAGCGCGGCGGATCGAAACCAACTCCATCGTCATCAGCCGGGGGCTGCTTCTGGACGACGACTGGCTGACCCTCATGTCCCGCGACCAGTTCGCGTTCGAACGGCGGTCCGGCCTTCTGACCGAGATCGCGGACGACGGCATGCCCGCGCATCGCCGCATCGGCATCACCACACGGGCCGACTGGCACCCGACCCACCTTCAGGCCGAATTTGCACGTACCTTCCGGGATGTAACGGCGGAATGGAGTTCAGGAAATCCAATGGCCGGGAAACCGTTCCGATATGCGTAGCGCCGCCCCCTCAGCCTATGGTCCTTCCATGACGGATGCAGGAGGGGGAGCCCGCATGATCATCGACTGCCACGGACATTACACCACGGCACCCGCCGCCCATACCGACTGGCGCAAACGGCAGGAAGAGGGGATCCGCAACGGCGGCGACATCGATCCCGCCTATCCCGACATCCCGGACGACGCGATCCGCGAGACGATCGAGGCGAACCAGCTGCGCCTTCTGCGCGAACGCGGCGCGGACATGACCATCTTCTCGCCCCGCGCCTCGGCCATGGCGCCGCATGTGGGCGACCAGCGCGCGGCGCAGGTCTGGGCGCGGCGGTCGAACGACCTGATCAAGCGGGTGGTGGACCTTTACCCCGAAACGTTCATCGGCGTCTGCCAGCTGCCCCAGACCCCCGGCGTGTCCGTCGAAACCTCCATCCACGAGCTGGAGCGGTGCGTGACAGAGCTGGGCTTTGTCGGCTGCAACCTGAACCCCGACCCGTCGGGCGGCAAGTTCGACGCGCCGCCCTTGACCGACCGCGCCTGGTATCCCTTCTTCGAGAAGATGGTGGAGCTGGACGTGCCTGCGATGATCCACGTCTCGGGCAGCTGCAACTGCGCAATGCACGCGACGGGGGCTTATTACATCGCCGCCGACACCATCGCCTTCATGCAGTTCTTGGAAGGGGACCTGTTCCGCGATTTCCCGGACCTGCGCTTCATCATCCCGCATGGGGGCGGGGCCGTGCCCTATCACTGGGGCCGCTATCGCGGGCTGGCCGACATGCTGAAGCGCCCCCCGCTGGCCGAGCATGTGATGAAGAACGTGTTCTTCGACACCTGCATTTATCACCAGCCGGGGATAGACCTGCTGTTCAAGGTGATCGACATCGACAACATCCTGTTCGGGTCCGAGATGGTGGGCGCCGTCCGCGGCATCGACCCCGAAACGGGGCAATATTTCGACGACACCAAGCGCTATGTCGACGCGCTGCCGATCCCAGAGGCCGACAAGCGCAAGGTGTTCGAGGGCAACGCCCGCCGCGTCTATCCGCGCCTTGACGCGCAACTGAAGGCGAGGGGGCTCTGATGGCCGCGTTCACGATGGATCCGAACTGGATCCCATTCGACCCGAACCCGTCGAAGCCCGCCTTCCGCCTGCCGGAAGGGGCGGTGGACGCGCATTGCCACGTCTTCGGTCCGGGGAACGAGTTTCCCTATGCGCCCGAGCGGAAGTACACGCCCTGCGATGCCGGAAAGGACAAACTGTTCGCGCTGCGCGACTTTCTAGGGTTCCAGCGGAACGTGATCGTGCAGGCCACCTGCCACGGGGCTGATAATCGCGCGATGGTCGATGCGCTGCGCGCCTCGGGCGGGATGGCGCGGGGCGTGGCCACGGTGCGCGACACGGTGACGGACGCGGAACTGGCCGACCTGCATGAGGCGGGGGTGCGCGGCGTACGCTTCAACTTCGTGCGCCGGCTGGTCGATCCCAAGCCCGACGCCTATTACCGCGCGATCATCGACCGCATCGCGCCTCTCGGCTGGCACATCGTGATCTATTTCGAGGCTGCGGACCTTGAGGAGAAGTGGGGCTTCTTCACCTCTCTGCCCACGACGGTGGTAGTCGACCACATGGGCCGCCCGGACGTGACGAAGCCCGTGGACGGACCCGAGTTCGGTCGCTTCATCCGACTGATGGAGGATCATCCAAATTTCGTCAGCAAGGTCACCTGCCCGGAGCGTTTGTCCCGCTCCGGCCCGCCCACCTATGACGACGTGATCCCCTTCGCGCGCCTGCTGGTGGAACGGTTCCCCGACCGGGTTCTTTGGGGCACCGACTGGCCGCATCCCAACATGACCACCCATGCGCCGGATGATGGCGGGCTGGTCGATATCATCCCGCGCATCGCCCCCACGGCAGATCTGCAGCGCCGGCTGCTGGTCGACAACCCGATGCGGATCTACTGGGGATAGGACGCGGTGGTGTTCGAGGCGCCCCGGACGGACGCAGATGACGGCGGCAGCCCTCTCGGGTCTTCCCAAGGAGTCCGAGGGAGGATGGCCTGCGGCAAGAATGCAAGCGGGCCCCGCATCGTTTCGAAGTGGACGCTCGGCGCCTTGTTAGGATCAGGCTTCATTCATCTGTCATAGCCAGAACATGTCGATGGCTGCCAAGGCGAGGGCGGACACGAAGACTTTGGGAATCTGTCATAGCGGGTCGCGACCCGACGCCGGTCCTTGAGCCTGCCGAACATGATCTCGATCCGGTTGCGGCATTTTAATGATGCTTGTGATGGTCTTTCCGTGCGGCTTTCGGCCTGCAGTGCAGGGCCGGATCCCTTGTTTTTCAGGGTGTCGCGGAACCGGTCCGCGTCGTATCCACGGTCCGCCAGCAACCAGCCTGCTGGGGGAAATCCCCCAGAAGCGCCGCCGCTCCGGTGTAGTCACCGTTTCCGGCCCGCCGTCATGAAGAACCGGACCGGGCGACCTTAGGCATCCGTGGCGGCATGAAGCTGTTCATGCCACCTCTCGTCCGCCCAATCGGTCGGCCACGCCCCCTTTTTCACCGAAACGCCCGAAGCCGTGCGGGGTGTCTTGAGATAGGTCGCGTCGATCATGACCATCTTCTTCCTTGCGGCATCGTTTGCCCGCTTGGCCATCATCCGTGCGAAGACCCCCATGTCGCCCCATCGCTTCGTGGCAAGTAGACGGTATTCGAACGCCGAACAGCGCCAGTTCAGCACGTTGCGGAAGTGCAGTGGGGTCATGTCGGCGCGCAGGGTGGGGGGCAGCAGGTTCATCGTGATGAACCCCGGCATCTGATCAAGCGGGGCAGGAGCCGCCACCGACAGGCGCTGACTCGCACCGTCTGCGCCGACATGCCACGCCCCCTGACCCGGACGCGCCACGATGAAGTCGCGGGTTATCGGATAGTGGATCAGCCCGGCAATGGTCCGGCCCTCCGCGACAATCGCCAGGATCATCCCGAATACAGGAATGCCATGGGCAAAGTTCCGAGTGCCGTCCACCGGATCGATGATTGCGGCCAGCTCGGCCCCGGCCAGCCGGTCGAGGACGGTTTGGTCGGCGGCCACCGCCTCTTCCCCCACCAGAACCACGCCGGGCAGGCGGCGGGCCAGCGCGACGCCAAGCGCCTGTTCGGCGGCCAGATCAGCGTCCGTCACAAGATCGTCGGGCGCTGTCTTGGCCCGCGCGCTGTCGGAGGTAATGGCCTGAAATCGGGGCAGAACTTCTGCCCGTGCGACAGCGTCCATGTCCGCCAGCAGTGCCTCCAGAAGGGCATCGTCTACGTGTGTCATGCCTTCCTTCCCTCCAGCCAGGCACGCAGTGCTTCCGGTTCATCGGTCTGAATGCAGCTGATACCTGCGCGGATCAGCGTGCCCCAGATCGCGTCGGGATCCTTCAGCGCCGCCTCATCGTTCCACTCCCCGCTGTTGGCCGGGTCCAGCGTGTTCTTCCAAAGCGACAGGTTCGCCGCCTCGAAACGGTCCCGATTGGCGGCGATGGTATTCAGATCATCGAAGCGGATTTCGGCCATGAACGGCCGGATTGTGGACAGAAGGGCCAACCGTTCCTCTACGGTGTCGGAGGTGAACCGTGTCATGGCCATGAAGGCGATGCCGTCGATCTTCTGCGCGGCCACCCAGTCCAGGTCCGCGCGGATGGCGACCTCGGTCTTCAGGTCGACGTAATCCTGCGCACCCATGCGTCGCGCCGCTTCGGCCACCTGGGGAAACAGGCCGCGGTCCTTGAGGTCCAGATCGGCGAAGATGTTGCCACGGATCAGGTCCAGCGCCTCGTCCAAGGTCGGAATTTGCTCGGCGGTCGTGGCACGGCCTTCCCCTCCATTGTCCTCCCGAAGGGAGAATTTCTTCAACTCCGACATCGTGAAGCTCTCGGCCGGTCGACCCACGCCGGCCATGCGTTCAAGCGTTTCGTCGTGGCACAGGAACAGGACGCCATCCGCGCTTTGCCGCACGTCCACTTCCACGATGTCCGCCCGCACGTCCCGCGCCCGCTGGATCGCGGCACCTATACTTGCAAGCAACGCCTTCAAGTGCCGCAGGTGAGACCCTCCGGGTAGCTAACATCCTGTCTGCTTCCAATAGCCTTTGGGGTAAGGTGTTCAGGCTGATCCTCCGCCAAACCTTCGGCGGCGAGCGGCTTCACAGGCTTCACGCGTGCGCCTGCCAACGCGAATCCTAAAAGGCAGAGCGCGTGGGTAAGGCACGTGCACAGCCACCCACATTTCCTGTAAAGGGCCGACATGGGTTGAAAATCCAAGATCCTGCGATATAAAGTCCGTCATGTTGGTTGACCCAATCATGGGCGATCCCTCGCGGATCGCCACGGACGAGACGGCTCGGGATACAGCAAGACATCCGCAGTCACAGGACGCGCCCGTTGGCGCGATCGCTCTCGTTCGGCCTGTCGGCTGCCCGTGCGCCCCTGGCGCGGCGCCGCTTTCCGGTCACGACATGATCCCCGCGACGGCATCCCTTCCCTCGACATTGAAAGGTTCATCCGGAACTCCGCATGACTGAGCTGAACCCCCCCTTCACAGACCTCGACATTCCGACCGCCGATAAGGGCTTCTACCAGGGATATTCCCTTCCCATCGCGCTGACGGCCAAGATCGCCTTCGCACTGCTGACTGTCTGGGCCCTGCTTCGACCCGGCAGCGCCGAGGCGATCCTCTCGCTCCTCAACACCGAGATCCTTGGCGTTTTCAACCTGTTCTACATCATCGCCGTCGGCCTGTTTGCCTGGTTCCTTTTGATCGTCGCCGCCGTGCCTTCGTCGGGGCGCCGCAAGCTGGGCAAGGCGGATGAAAAGCCCGAATTCACCTACTTTTCATGGTTCGCGATGATGTTCGGGGCGGGCCTTGGCGTCGGCCTGATGGTCTATGCCACGGCCGAGCCCATGAACAACTGGGGCCAGAACCCCGAGATTATCAAGGGCGACGTCGCCGCCTACTCGGCGGAGGCGGTCCAGTCCGCATATCGCTACACCTTCATGCATTACGGCCTGCACGCCTGGGGCATCTATGTGGTGACCGGGCTGTGTCTGGCCTACTACGCCTACACCCGTGACATGCCGCTGACGATCCGCACCGCGTTGACGCCGCTGTTCGGGCGGTATCTGAACGGTCCCGTCGGCCATGTCGTCGATATCCTTGGCGTGATCGCCACCATCCTTGGCGTCGCCGTCACCATCGGCTTCGGCATCAGCCAGCTGGTCGAGGGGTTCTATTCGATCACCGGGATGGAGTGGTTGCTGCAATCGGGCCAGAACGGCGGCCCGCCCCATCCGTCGGCCGTCGGGCTGATCGTGGCCCTGGTCGTGGTGATGCTGCTGTCTACGCTGTCGGCGGTGTCGGGCGTGGGGCGCGGGGTGAAATACCTGTCGAACCTGAACCTCGTGCTGTCCAGCCTGCTGCTGCTGGTCTTCGTCGTCGCAGGCTCCTTCGGGTTTGCCATGACGACCTACGGCACGGCCCTGACCGATTACCTCCTCCATTTCCCCGCGCTGTCTTTCGAGGCCTATTCCGCCAGCAGCGAACTGGGCGAGTGGCAGACCGGCACCACCACCTTCTACTGGGCATGGTGGATCGCCTTCTCGCCCTTCGTGGGCCTGTTCCTGGCCCGCATCTCGCGCGGGCGCACGGTGAGGGAGTTCGTGTTCGGAGCGGTCGTGATGCCGTCCATCGTCTGCTTTGCATGGATGACCATTCTTGGCGGAACCTCCGTCGATCTGGAACTGTCGGGGGTGGCGCAAGGCGCGATCATCGACGCCTCGGCCACCAACAAACTGTTCGCCACGCTGCAGTTCATCGTTGGGGATCAGGTCTACGGCATCGTCGCCGTCATGTGCGCCGTGCTGATCCTGACCTTCCTCGTGACCTCGGCGGACTCGGGGCTTCTGGTGATCAACACGATCATGGCCGGCGGCGAGGAAGAAACGGACGCGCGTCACCGCGTCGTCTGGGGCGTACTGCTCACGCTGGTGATCGCGGCGCTGATCCTGGCCGGCGGTGGTGGCCTAGTCGTCCTGCAGAACGCCATGATCATCGGCGCGCTGCCCTTTGCCTTCGTGATGGTGATGATGTGCGTGTCGCTGGCCAAGGCGCTTTACCGCGACCATCATCGCGACAAGTGGGCGGAAGTACAGGAAGGCGCCATCGACGCGTCCTGACCTGCAGGGATAAGGCACCGCTCCTCATGGCGGGGGAGGGGTGCCTCATCCAAAACTCGCGCTCATGATACTCGGCAATAACCACAACGCCCGCCACCCCCGGGTGCCGCCGGCGAAACGATTACTGACGCTGGAACCTGACCGCGCCATGATGTTCGATCGCGTGGTCACCAAACGATAATCGTGCGGGCAGTCCATTCCGGTTGATGAATGAGACGTATGACCCACCCCAGTGGGGGAGCGGTCCCAAGGCTTCGCTTCGAGATCCGGCGAAAAGCGCGACATCCTGAATTGCGCCTTCCGCTTGGCTCGCGGTTTGCCGAACTCGCTAGTTGTCCTTGAGGATGATGCTGATGCCGCCGCTGGTTTCCAGCACGGCGGCGTCGATCCGGTCCAACGAGGCGACCCCCTGCTGCGCCCGGGCCGCTTCCAGCACATCCGAGACGCTCACCCGGGCGCGCCGCAGGGCTTCGGCGTCGATCTTTCCGTTGCTGACAAGAACCGTCGGCGCCCCGTCAAGCCAGAGCGCAAGACGCGCCGACCGCCCCTTTGCAAAGGCCAGCAGGACATCGGTGGTGAAGAGCGTGACAATCAGGACGAAGGCGTTCACGATCGAGAAGTCGTCGCCCAGCAGGGCCTGCTGCGTCGTCTCGGCGATGATCAGCAGAAGGACGAAATCGAATGGCGTGGCCTGGGCCAGCGTGCGACGTCCCGACAGGCGGGCGACGATCAGCAGGACGACGTAGACGGCCAGACCGCGAATGACAGAATCCATCAGGACCTCTCAGGGCAGAACAAGGACGTTCACCATCCGGGTTTCACCGCCGATGGTCACGTCAAAATGTGCCCAGCCGAAATGCATGGGCCTGATGCCGACAGAAAGCTGGTAAGGAGGGGCGCCCTCGGCGTGGAACCGCAGACGCTGCGCCGCTGGGGCCAGCACGGCTTCCTGCGGTTCCGGCTGGATGCGCTCCATTGAGAAGCGCTCGAAGAATGGCTGCGACAGGACGAGTTCGGGCGACGCCTCTGCGGCGAAGCGCACCGTCATGGTGTCGGACCCCTCCCATCGGGCGACGCGCGGCAGTTCCACCTCCGCGTCGCCAACTTGGACCGTCTGCTTCTGGAAAACCCCGCCGCTTCCTGTGAAGCCAAGCACCGCCACCAGGCAGACGATCCCAAAGATCACCCAGGATATGCGCTGGACGGTCCAGAACACCCTTTGCATCCGGCGGTGTTCATCCAGTTGAAGCCCATCCTCGCGCATGGGCGGAATGGTGATGTCCTCGCTCATCGCATCGCTCCCCTGCCGTTGCCCGCTCAGGATCGGCCCAGAACCTGCCGCGCGGTGTTCAGCAGGATGTTCCCGCGTTCGGGGTCCGCCGCAGTGGCGGTCAGGAAGTGCTGCACCTGCTTGAAGGTGAAGTGCGGCGGCATCGGCGGCACCTCGGGGTCGGTCCGCACCTCGATCACCGTTGGCACGCCTGCGGACAACGCCGCCTCCCAGGCCGGGCCGACGTCGTCAGGCGTGTCCACGAAGATGCCCTTCAGGCCGATCATCTCGGCAAAGCGGTGATAGGGCACGTCGGGGATGTTCTGCGAGGCCTCGAACTTCGGATTTCCCTCCATGACCCGCTGCTCCCACGTCACCTGGTTCAGGTCCTGGTTGTTCAGCACAAGGCAGACCCAGGTTGGGCTGCTCCATCCGCGCCAGTATTTCGCCACGGTGATCAGTTCGGCCATGTTGTTCATCTGCATCGCGCCGTCGCCGACCATGGCGATCACCGGCCGGTCGGGATGGGCGAACTTCGCGGCGATGGCATAAGGCACGGCCGCGCCCATGGAGGCCAGCCCGCCCGACAGCGAGGCCATCATCCCCTCGCGCATCCTGATGTCCCGCGCAAACCAGTTGGCGCAGGAGCCTGAGTCCGAAGTCAGGATCGCGCGGTCGGGCAGCCGCTTCGACAATTCCCAGAACGGGCGCTGCGGGTTGACGGGTGTGGCGGGCTGCATCGCCCGATCTTCCAGCGTCTTCCACGAGGAGGCGATGTTCTTCTCGATCGTCTGGCGCCACGCGCCCGGCTCCTTCGGCTTCAGCAGCGGCAGCAGGGCGCGCAGCGTTTCCGCACTGTCACCCACCAGATTTTCCTCCATCGGATAGCGAAGCGACAGCATGGTGGGATCCAGATCTATCTGCACGCCACGCGCCGCCCCTTCCTCGGGAAGGAATTCCGAATAAGGGAAGCCGGAGCCGACCATCAGAAGCGTGTCGCAATCCTGCATCAGCTCCCAACTGGCAGAGGTGCCCAGAAGACCGATCGAGCCGGTGACATAGGGCAGATCGTCCGGCAGCACCGCCTTGCCCAGCAGCGCCTTGGCGACGCCCGCCTGAAGCGCGTCGGCCACGGCCCGCACCTCGGCGCTGGCCCCCAAGGCGCCGGCACCGACCAGCATCGCCACCTTCTTGCCTTCGTTCAGCACATCGGCCGCGCGCTGCAGGTCCGCCGGTTCGGGAACCACGCGCGGACGCGACAGCCCCACGCCAGAGAACACCGCCCCATGGGCGCGGGGCGGATCCTTATAGGGCATTTCCTGCAGATCGTTGGGGAAGATCAGCGTCGTCACCTTGCGCTGCCCGATGGCGGTGCGAACGGCGCGGTCGGTCAGATGACGCACCTGCGCCGGCACGGACGCCTGCTGCACGAAGGCGCCGGCCACATCCTTGAACATGGAGATGAGGTCGATCTCCTGCTGGTAATGCGCGCCAAGGGACGTCCGCGCCTGCTGCCCGGCGATGGCCAGAACCGGCATATGGTCAAGCTTGGCGTCATAAAGCCCGGTCAACAGGTGGGATGCCCCTGGTCCCGAAGTGGCAAGGCAAACGCCCAGTTCCCCCGTGAACTTCGCATGGGCCGAGGCCATGAAGGCCGCCATCTCCTCGTGCCGGGTCTGAACGAATTCAATGTCGCCGTCACGCCGTTGCAGCGCACCCAAAAGCCCGTTGATCCCGTCGCCGGGATAGCCGAAGACCCGGGTCACCCCCCAGGCCTTCAGGCGTTCCCAGAAAAAATCGCTGACTGTCGGGGCCATCTGCCACCTCCTGATGGTTCGAGGTTCTCTAAGCGAACCGTCTGCCTCTGGGCCTGTTCCCCCAAAAAGCACAAGATGCCCGCGGAGAAATGGTCCAGACATCTGCGGGTCATTAGGTTTCCCTCGTGCCGTTCTCGATATCCCTTACATCATAAATATAACATAATTTATATTCTCAGATTTAATGTTGTAGAAGCGAAGCAGGCATGTCGCCATCTGGCAAAGTGATCCTGTTGCTGCACGGCTTTCCCTCGCCCAGCCACATGTTCCGCGACCTGATCCCGCTCCTGTCGGATCGCTTCCGGCTGATCGCCCCGGACCTGCCCGGCTTTGGACAAACGAAGGCTCCGCCGCGAGGAACCTTTGACTACACCTTCGACCGGCTGGCCGAGGTGATCGATGGCTTCACCGAAGCGCTGTCGCTGGAGCGTTACGCGCTCTATATCTTCGACTACGGCGCGCCCGTAGGTCTGCGCCTGGCCTTGCAGCACCCTGAGCGAATCTAAGCGATCATCACCCAGAACGGCAACGCCTATCTGGACGGGTTCAGTGACCAGTGGGGTCTGTGGGAGGCCTACTGGCGTGACCCAAGCGCAGAAAGCCGCGAGCCCTGCCGTCCCTCTCTCGCGCCAGACACGATCCGCGACTGGCAATACGGCATCGGGGCTGATCCGTCGCGCCTGTCGCCGGACGCGTGGAAGCTCGACATCGCTTGCATGGCGCGGCCGGGAGCAGAGGACATCCAGTTGGACCTCATCTTCGACTACCGCAGCAACCTTGCGCGTTATCCTGCATTCCAGGAGTTCTTCCGGACACATCGGCCGCCATTGCTGGCGGTCTGGGGGCGCCACGATCCCGCGTTCATTCCCGCCGGGGCGGAAGCGTACCGCCGGGACCTGCCCGACGCCGAAATCCATCTGCTCGATGCCGGCCACTTCGCCCTGGAAACGCATGCAGACCATCATGGCGCGGCTGAAAAGGGGTGAACCGGGCGGAGCATCCCATGATCCTTCACCCTTCGCAGCACGTCACCCCGCAACTGGCCGTGCCAAGCGGATGCAGTCTATCAAGGCGCGCAGTCGCGACGGCATGTCCCTCCGGTCCGTGCCTTCGTCCACCGCGACACATGGTTCATCCAGAAGGATCAACCGGGCATCCTGGACGATAACCCGAGCGAACAGCGCCCGTTGCAGCTGCCCCCCGACAGGCGATCAATGGGCCGGATTCCGAACCCGTGCAATCATCTTGAGGCGTTCTGTCATCGCCTCGTCCGCCCGTCTCTCATTGACCGATCTTAACCTTAGGAAAGATCAGGCTCGGCCTGCCTTGATCAGGGCATCGATCTGCACGCCCGAATGCGATCACAGCCCCTTGCCGCAATGCTCCTGCGCCGATCCTGTCCACTTTTCCCGACATGTATCGCCCGTTCAAGGGAACATTCCGCCCCTTCCGGTCATTGGCGACGCATGAACCGGGCAGACGCGGTTCTTTTCGCGGCAGGCGTCCCGGACCCTGCACGGACAAGATCGCAACGCGGGTCGCCCTTGCAGGCAACCATTCGAAAGAGAGAGAACCATGACCTACACCGATCCCTCCACCTCGACCCAGGATTCCCTGAAAGCCCGCGCGCAGAACGAATACGACGATGCGCGCACGCGTCTTCACGAAGGGGCGCAGCGCCTTAAGACCGAGGCCGCCCCGACCCTGATGAACTCCGTCACCGGAGAGCTGGAGCGTCGCAAGGACGGGCTGAGCGCCGAGCTGCGCTCGCTGGCCGAGACGCTGCGCCACGCGTCGGACGAACAGCAATCGGGCAAGGACTCGCTTCAGGCGTCGGGCCTGATCGGACACGGCGCGCAGCTGGTCGAGGATCTGAGCCGCGGCCTCGAAGGCCGCTCGGTCAACGAGATCGGACAGTCGCTGTCGGGCTACGCACGTGGCAATCCGGCCGTGTTCATCGGCGGCTGCCTGGTCGCGGGTCTGGCTCTTGGACGCCTGCTGACGGCCAGCAGCTCGGCCGCAACGTCGTCGTCCTATTCGGGCGCCTCCTCCACCGGCACGCCCTATGCCGGCGCGTCGTCGACAGGCATGGGCTCCACCGGCGCCGCGTCGTCCTACAACACGAACCCCAACACGAACACGGCGACGACGCCCTCGTCCTATGCCACCGACGCGACGCCCTCCACGGCTACGCCGTCGACCACGCCGGCCGCGCCCTACGTGTCGCCCAAGCGGGAGGATGACGATGTCGGCCTTTGACGAACGCCCCCCTGTCGACAACCGCTCGCTCCCGGATCTGGTCGCCGACCTGATCCGTGACCTGTCGGACCTCGTGCGCAGCGAAAGCCGCCTCGTGAAGGCCGAGATCGCCGAAGCCGGCCGCCGCATGGCCCACGGGGCCGAAATGATCATCGCCGGCGGCGTGATCCTGCTTCTGGCCGCGATCGTACTGCTGCAGGCGCTCGTGATCGCGCTGGCCCATTGGGTCGGTGCCGGCTGGGCCGCCGTGATCGTCGGCTTCGTGCTGTTCGTCATCGGCGCCATGCTGATGCTGCGCGGCCGCAAGGACCTTTCCGCCAGCTCGCTCATGCCCGACCGGAGCATGGAGCAAGTCAACCGTGACGCCCGTCTTGTGAAGGAACAACTGAAATGACCGAATCCCCCAAAGCTCTGGAAGCCGAAGTCGAAGCCAACCGGGCGAATGTGGAACAAACGCTGGACGCGCTGCGCGGCAAGGCCACGATGCAGGGCGTGATGGGCGACGTGACCCGTTACATCGGCATCGAGGACGCGCGCGGCACGCTGGAAGCCGCGGGCCGTCAGGTGTCGGCAAACCCGCTGGCCTTTGGCCTGCTGGCGGCGGGCATCGCCTGCCTTGCCACCGGTGCCACGCGCCGCAACCCGCACGCGGCCTATGCGCAGCGCCCCTATGACGGGATGAACCGCTCTGTCGTGTCCGAACCCGAAGGCCCGTCGATGAAGGAAAAGGCCTCGGGCTATGTTGGCAGCGTCCGTGATGGCGCCAGCCACTATGCCAGCGGCGTGCGCGAAGGTGCGAGCCATTACGCCGGTTCCGTGCGTGAGGGCGCAAGCCACTATGCCAACGCGGCATCGGAAGCGCTGCACGGCGCGCGTGACAGCGTGTATGGCGGCTACCGTGACGCCCGTTACCGCGCCTCCAACCTGTCGCAGCGCGCGGGCGACCAGATGGTGCAGCAGCCTCTTCTGTTCGGCGCGATCGCCTTGGTCGCCGGCGCCGTGCTGGGCGCCGCCCTGCCGAAGTCGCAGGCCGAGAACCGCCTTCTGGGGCCGAGCCATGACCGCCTGACCGAAACGGCCAAGGACGTCGCATCGGGGCTGGTGGACCGCGCGAAATCGGCGGCCGAAGCCGGTCTGGCCGCCGCCTCCGACGTGGCCAAGGAAGAAGGCCTGCTGCCCGGCGGCGACAAGACGGTGGCCGAGCGTGTGCAGCACGTGGCCGAAGCCGCCACCAAGGAAGCCAGCAACACGTTCACCGACACGCAGCGCGGCTGATCCTGCATTCCGACCCGGCCACCCAATGGCCGGGTCGTCTTCTTTAAAAGGTGGACACCATGAAAGCTCTGACCTGGCACGGCAAAAGCGACATGCGGTATGAAACCGTTCCCGACCCCAAGATCGAGGATGGGCGGGACGCGATCATCAAGGTGTCCTCCTGCGCGATCTGCGGATCGGACCTGCACATCTATGACGGCGTCATCCCCTGCATGGAACATGGCGACGTGATCGGCCACGAATCCATGGGCGAGGTGGTCGAGGTCGGCCGCGACAACAAGAAGCTGAAGGTCGGCGACCGGGTGGTCGTGCCCTTCACCATTGCCTGCGGCGAATGCTTCTTCTGCAAGCGCGGCTACTTCTCGGGCTGCGAACGCAGCAACCGGAACTTCGACAAGGCCAAGACGATGTGGGGCAACTCCCCCGCCGGGCTGTTCGGCTATTCGCACCTGCTGGGCGGCTATGCCGGCGGTCAGGCCGAATACCTGCGCGTGCCGTTCGCCGATGCGGGCCCCATCCACGTGCCCGACAACCTGACGGACGATCAGGCGCTGTTCCTGTCGGACATCTTCCCGACCGGCTACATGGCCGCCGATTTCTGCGACATCAAGGGCGGCGAGACGATCGCGATCTGGGGCTGCGGTCCCGTGGGCCAGATGGCCATCCGGTCGGCCTTCCTTCTGGGCGCCGAGCGCGTGATCGCCATCGACACGGTGCCCGAACGTCTGGTGATGGCCGCCGCGGCCGGGGCCGAAACGCTCGATTTCCGCGACGTCGACATCTATGACGAGATCATGTCCCGCACCGAAGGCCGCGGCGCCGATGCCTGCATCGACGCGGTGGGCACGGAAGCCGACACGTTGTCGGGCTTCACCGCCGTGGTGGATCGGATCAAGATGGCCACCTTCATGGGCACCGACCGTCCCTTCGTGCTGCGTCAGGCGATCATGTGCTGCCGCAACTTCGGCACCGTGTCGATCGTGGGCGTCTATGGCGGCTTCGTGGACAAGATCCCGATGGGATCGGCCATCAACCGCGGTCTGACCTTCCGCATGGCCCAGACGCCGGTGCAGCGTTACCTGCCGACCTTGCTGGACCACATTCAGGAAGGCCGGATCGACCCGTCCTTCGTCATCACGCACAAGGCCCCCCTTCAAGACGGGCCGGAGCTGTACAAGACCTTCCGCGACAAGAAGGACGGCTGCATCAAGGTGGTGCTGAACCCATGACCCTCGCCCTTGTCACCGGCGCCTCCAGCGGCATTGGCCTCGAGCTTGCCCGCCTGTGCGAGGCGGAAGGTTTCGATCTGGTCATCGTGGCCAACGAACCCGCGATCCATTCCACAGGTCTGGCGGCACAGGCGGTGGAGGCAGATCTGGCCACGCCCGAAGGCTGCGCGGCCGTTCTGGCCGCGCTGGCGGATCGCGAGGTGGACCTTCTGTTCCTGAACGCGGGCACCGGGCTTGTCGGCTCCGTTCTGGAACAGGACCTGCCGGGGATCGAGCGGATCGTGAACACCAACGTGCTGGGCACCCTGCGCCTGCTGCATCCGCTGGCCCGCCGCATGGTCGCCCGGAACGCAGGCCGGATCCTCGTGACCGGCTCGATCGTGGGCTACATGCCGGGCAGCTGGCAGGCGATCTACTCGGCATCCAAGGCCTTCCTCAACTCCCTCTGCGGCGCCATGGCGGATGAGATGAAGGGCACGGACGTGACCATCACCTGCCTGATGCCGGGCGCCACGGAAACGCGGTTCTTCGAACGCGCGGGCATGCAGGACACGCCTGTCGCCAAGATCAAGAAGGACGATCCCGCCGACGTGGCGCGGGCCGGCTTCGACGCGATGCTGGCGGGCAAGGCGCAGATGACGCCGGGCCTTCTGAACAAGGCGCAAGGTGCGGCGGCCGAGGTCCTGCCCGCGGGGCTGGTCGCGGGCCTGAGCGCCAAGATGTTCAAACCCAAGGAGTGACGGGATGGGCAGCGGGCTGATCTTCGGGCCCATCGGGCCGAACACGATCCACCTGTGCGTGGACATGCAGCTCCTGTTCGGCCCGGGAAGCCCCTGGGCCGTGCCATGGATGGAAGGCATCATGCCGCAACTGGAAGAGCTGTCCGCCCGTCACGCCGCGGCCACCATCTTCACCCGCTTTATCCCCCCGCACCGCCCGTCCGAGATGCAGGGCACGTGGCGCCAGTATTACGAACGCTGGCGCGACGTCACGCTGGAAGTCATGCCGCCCGAGATGGTGCGACTGGTCCCGGTGCTGGAACGCCTGACTCCGCCGGCGCGGGTTCTGGACAAGAAGGTCTACTCCCCTTGGACCGAAGGCGGGCTGGACCGGATGCTGCAGGGCACCGGCGTCGACACGCTGGTCGTGTCGGGCGGGGAAACCGACGTCTGCGTTCTGGGCGCGATGATCGGAGCCGTGGATCGCGGCTACCGCGTCATCCTGGCCGAGGATGCGACCTGCAGTTCCGCCGACGAGACGCATGACGCGATGCTGCGCCTGTATCACGACCGCTATGGCCAGCAAATCGAGACGGCGAAGGTCGAGGAGATCCTGTCGGCCTGGAACGGCTGACCGTGACGATGATGCACGTCAAGGACCCGTCCCTGTCGACCTTCCGGATGCCGTTCCCCGTCCTGCCCGCGATGCTGGTGCTGCTTCTGGTTCAGGTCGTGGCGCTGCACCTGATGGGCCGCGACGCCGGGTGCGATTGCGGCTGGGACGTGCTGTGGCAGCGCACGCCCGATCCGGCCCACAACTCCCAGCATTTCGCCGATCCCTATTCGTTGCTGCATTTCGGCTTCGGCGTCGCAGTGTTCAGCGTGCTGGCCCTGATGCGGCCCTTGTGGCGCCGCCGGGATTTGGCGCTTCTGGTGGTCTTCTGCTCCGTCGTGTGGGAGGTGATGGAGAACCTGCCCATCGTCATCGACGTCTTCGGCTACAGCGCGGACGATCCGCTGGCCTATGACGGCGACAGCATCCTGAACTCGCTGGGCGACACGGCCTTCGCCTTGGCCGGGGGGATCTTCGCCGCCTTCACCCCGCTGTGGATGGCCGTCCTGTCCATCGTGGCGGTGGAACTGTGGACCAGCCTGTCCATCGGCGACGGCTACGTCATTGGGCTGCTACGAGCTGTGGGGCTGGTCTGACAACATCCTCGATCCGCGCGACCGCCAGCGGCACGCCGCCTCCGGGGCGGAAGGCGCGCGCCCGCTCGCGGAACCCTGGATCGTTCAGCAGCCGAGAGATCGACCGCACAAGGCTGCCGGTGTCCAGCCAGTGGCGGGAATGGCGCAACCCCACCCCGTGATGCACCAGCCGCGCCGCCACGCCGGGCTGGTCATAGGCGATGGGAATGGCCAGCATCGGCACGCCCCGCACCAGCGCCTCCATCGCCGTGTTCAGGCCGGCATGGGTGATGCACAGGTCGGCCCGGTCCAGAACCGCCTCTTGCGGCACATGATTGCGCACCCATGTGGCGCCCAAATCCCGCGCCGCGCTGTCCGACAACCCCCCCGCATGGGACACGAGGACTTGCGCACCCGCCCGGTGGCAGGCGGCCACGATCCTGCGAAGGATCGCCTCCCGATGCCCCTGAATCGTGCCAAGCGAGGCGTAGACGAAGGGCCGCGACGGGTCGGGCCGGATATCGTCGGGAAAGGCCGCCGTGCCCGCCGGGCGCAGGGGTCCCGTTTCCAGCACCACCGGGTTGCGCCGCGGAAAGTCGAAGCCCGGCAGCGTCTGCGACAGGGTCAGAAGGGGGGACAGGCAATCCGTCAGTTCCCGCCTCGGGCCGATGGCGAAGCGGTCCGCCCAGTGGGCGATGACGGCGTTCTGCTTTCGCAGGATCAGGCGGGCCACCCGTTCGCCGCCCACGTTGCGCCTCCGCCCCCGACGGCTTTCGTCGAAGGGCCAGCCAAGGAACGGCAGGGGGATGCCCGGCTCCCGCTCGAACGGAAGGGCGCAGGCGACCGAGATCAGCGGCAGGCCAAGGGCGTCGGCGATCAGCCCGCCCGCGGGTTCGGTCTGGTCGCCCAGGATGGCGTCGGCCGGGGGCAGCACGTCGATGTGGCGGCACAGCGTGTCCGTCCGCCAGACGCTGCGCTCGATGGCGGTGCGGGCGGTGTCCTCTACCTCCGTCCCCAAGGCCAAGGTTTCGGGCACCGCGCCGGGCCAAGGCATATGCACTTGGCCCGGCAGGACGAACGTCACCCGATGGCCCCGTGCGCGCAACCCGTCCGCCAGGGCCATGAAGGCGCGCAGATGGCTGGCATAAGGCGGGCAGAAGGCGATGAAGTTCATGAACAACCCGATGTCGTAGGCAAGAACGCATGTAGCACCGCCAGCGCCGGGGAACAGCCGGCATCTGCACTCTGCCCGTCAGGGTTGACTTGTCGGCCAAAATGAACAAAGCATGAACACGTCAACCCTCTTACAGGCCCGTCATGCCACCCCGTCCCGACATCTCTGCCCTTCAGGACCTGCGCGCCCGGATCGCCCGGCTGGAGGGTCGGGGTGTGGCCGCCCATGGCCATCTGCCCTTTGGCCTTCCCGCGCTGGACGACCACCTGCCTCAGGGCGGGCTTGCCCTTGGCTGTCTGCACGAGGTGGCGGGCCGGCGTTCGGCGGACAATGCCGTGGCCGCCGCCTTCATCGCGGGCATCGCGGGGCGGCTGCCGGGTCACGTGCTGTGGTGCGCCCCGGTGCAGGACATCTTCGCCCCCGGGCTGGAACAGGCGGGCCTGCCGCCCGGTCGGGTAATCTTCGTCAACGCCCAGGACGATCGCGACGTTCTGGCCTGCATGGAGGAAGGCCTGCGGCACGGCGGCCTCTCCACCGTCGTGGCCGAGGTGGAGAGCCTGACCATGACCGCCTCGCGCCGGTTGCATCTGGCGGCCAAGGGCACGGGCACCACCGGCATGGTCCTGTGGCGCGGGGCGCAGGCCGAATTCAGCACTTTCGGACAACCCACGGCGGCCATGACGCGCTGGTGCGTGTCGGCACTGCCCTCTGCCCCCCTGCCGGTGCCGGGGGTAGGACGATCCCGCTGGCGGATCGAGCTGATCCGCGTGCGGGGCGGCGAGCCGTTCCAGATAGAGGTGGAGGGATGCGACGCCACGGGCCATCTGGGCCTTTCCGCGCCGCTGGAGGATCGGGCCGAAGACCGCGCCGCGGGCTGACCGCCTTACCCGCCCACCGGCGTCAGCCCCAGACTGAACCCGCTGACCGAGGACAGCCGCCCCCGCCACACCAGATCCGTCCGTGGCGAAACAACGCCCAGGTACCTTGCCGCTTTCAGGTGGATGTATTGCGGCCGCCCCCGCGACACGGGTGCCTTTCCATCCACATAGACCGCCTTGTAGACATCCATCAGCTTGCGAAGGTTGTCGGCCAGATCGTCCTCTTCCCGAGACGCGGCGGCATAGGTGCGGGACAGGTGGTCGAAATAATCCGCCCCCGCCATCAGGATGCCCGTGACGACGGAGCCGTCGACGCACAGGGTGACGGACAGGCCCAGCCCGTCATTCGCCAGCCGCACCAGATCCCGAAGGAACCAGCACGCCGGATCGAAGGGGGGATCGGGAAGTTCAATCTCTGCACGGTTCATGTCGTCCACCATGACATCCTCGCATTCCGGGACATTCCGCAGGGCTTGCAACAGCTGTCATCAAGCCATGCGAATCTTCCGTGGTGATAAAGGAAGCGGACGACGCGCATATGCGGTCAGGCTTGAACAAAACCTGATCCAGATCTATCTAGCCAGAGAGCTAGACAGGAGAAGATCATGTGGACCTTGCAGGACGCCAAGAACCGCTTCAGCGCTGTAGTGGACGCCGCCCTGTCCGGCCACCCGCAAGAGGTGACACGCCGGGGCAAGCCTGCGGTCGTCGTGCTCTCGGCGCAGGATTACCACCGTCTGGTGGCCGACGCCCGGGATCAGCGGCCCAGCTTCGCCGACCACCTCCTCTCCTTTCCGGCCGAGGAGGCGCCCCGTGCACAGGCCGCCCCGCGTGACGTCGCCTTCTGATGTTCATCCTCGACACGAACGTCATCTCCGCCGCGCGGCGGCCCGAACGCGCTCCCCTCGTGGCCGCATGGCTGGCCCGCCAGCCCGAGGATCGGCTGTTCCTGTCCACCATCACGCTGGGGGAGATCGCGCGCGGCATCCATCTTCAGGAGCCCCGCAACCCCGCCTTCGCGCAGGACCTGCGGATCTGGCTGGACCGGACGGTGGCGCTGTTTTCCGACCGCATCCTGCCTTTCGGGGCCGAAGATGCCCGCATCTGGGGCCAGTTGTCCGCGCGGATCGGGCATAACGGGGCCGACCTGATGATCGCGGCCAGCGCCCTCGCTTACGACGCGACGGTGGTGACCGGCAACACCGACGACTTCGCCCATACCGGCTGCCGTCTGGAAAACCCTTTTCTGCCCTTGGCTTGAAGGCCCGCCTTGAGGCGCGCAGGAACTTTTGCCGCGCCTCTCCGTTGGGCTGCCACGCAAACGAAAGGATATAACATGAAGATCATCACTGGCTCGATTCTGGCACTCACCCTTGGTGCGGGCGCCGTTGCCGCCCAGACAGCCGCCGTCGATCTTTCGGATCCTTCGCAACTGATCCGCGCCGATGACCTGGAAGATGGCAACATCTACAGCGTGGAGGCCGGGATCGAGCAGTCGACCTTCGGCGGCACCACCTACACCACCATCGATTCCACCTGGAAGGACGTGGGCGAGGTTGAGGACATCGTCATGGACCGCTCCGGCAAGGTCGTGGCCGTCGTGGCCGAGGTCGGTGGCTTCCTCGACATCGGCAGCCGCGACGTGCTGCTGCCCATCACCGACGTGGCCGTGGTTCCCGAACAGAATGGCAAGTATTCCTACATCACCCGCTATTCGCTGGAAGAGCTGAAGAACCTGCCGGCCGTCGAAGACAGCTTCTGGAACTGAGCGGGAAACATCATGCAACTGAACGGCAAGACGATCGCGCTCCTGATTTCTCCCAAGGGGACGGAACAGGTTGAATTCACGGCGCCGCGCAAGGCGTTGGAAAAGGCGGGGGCCAAGGTCACCGTCATCAGCCAGAGCACCGACGCGGCCAAGGCCGTGAACGGCGATCTGGAACCGGCGGACAAGCACGAGGTCGACATGGCCTTTGCCGAGGCCAACGCCGACAACTTCGACGGTCTGGTCATTCCGGGCGGCACCGTCGGGGCCGACACGCTGCGGGCCGACAAAGACGCCGTGGCCTTTGTGCGCCGCTTCATCGAACAGGGTAAACCGGTGGGAGCCATCTGCCACGGTCCTTGGTTGCTGGTGGAGGCGGACGTGCTGCGCGGCCGCACCGTCACGTCCTACCCCTCGCTCCAGACCGACATTCGCAACGCGGGCGGCGTCTGGGTCGATCAGGAGGTGGTGGTGGACACCGGCCTCGTGACCAGCCGCACGCCGGACGATCTGGACGCCTTCTGCGCCAAGCTGGTGGAGGAGTTCGCCGAGGGCGTGCACGACGAACAGTCGCGCAGCGTCTGATGCAGCCCCTATCACAGAAAGCACCGCCCCCGGGCGGTGCTTTTTGCATGTCGGCGGGCCCGTTTTCCGCTAGATAAAGGCGGTGTTTCCGGAAAGATCGCCCATGCCCCCTGCCCCTGCCCCTGCCTTCCGCCCGATCCTTGGCCGCAACCTGCCCGAGGAGATCGCCGTCGCTGTCACCTACAACGCCTCCACCCAGGCGGTGATGATGGCCACGCCGCAGGATCTTGAAGATTTCGCCTATGGCTTTTCCCTGACCGAAGGCATCGCCACGCGCGAGGAGATCACGGGCGTAGAGGTGGCCGACGTCCCCCGCGGCATCGACCTGCGCATCTGGCTGAAACCGCAGGCGGGCCTGCGGCTGGCGGAACGGCGGCGCATGATGACGGGGCCGGTTGGGTGCGGCTTGTGCGGCATCGACTCGCTGGAACAGGCCCTGCGGGAAATGCCTGCCGTCACCGCCGACCTGCGCCTGACGCGGGCCGAGGTGGAGGCCGCCACCGGCACCCTGCGCAACCACCAGCCCCTGCACGACGCCACCCGTGCCGCCCATGCAGCGGGCTTCTGGCAGCCCGAAGGCGGCTATCTGGCGGTGCGCGAGGATGTGGGTCGGCACAACGCCCTGGATAAGCTGGCCGGGGCCGTGGCGGGGCGCTGCGACGGGGCGGTGGTGATGACCAGCCGCGTCTCGGTCGATCTGGTCCAGAAGATAGCCGCGATGAACGTGCCGGTCCTGATCGCCGTCTCGGCCCCGACGGCGCAGGCGGTGGAACTGGCGAACCGGCTGAACATCACGCTGGTCGGGCTGGCGCGCGGCGCGTCCTTTGAATGCTTCACCCACCCGCACCGCATCACATAGGGGAACCATCCGGCGATGGCCGTGTTTCCGGAAGGGTAGACGCAGCCATATCATGCAGGGGGCACTGATGACGCGACCGCAACCAGCCGGGGACCGCACATGAGCCGTTCCGAAACCGATCAGGATCCTAACACGCCGTTCTATGACCATCCCACGGGCGGATGGGGCTCGATCAAGAGCGTGGCGCGTCATCTGGGCGGCGACAAGCCGGCCGTCGGCGTTCTGGAAACGCTGCTGAAGCAGAACAAGCCGAAGGGGCACATGTGCACCTCCTGCGCCTGGGCCAAGCCCGCCTCCCCCCATCTGGCGGAGTTCTGCGAGAACGGGGCCAAGGCCACGATCTGGGACCACACGCTGGAACGCTGCGGGCCGGAGGTTCTGGGGCGGTACACGGCGACGGAACTGCGGATGTGGCGCGACCATGATCTTGAGATGCTGGGACGCCTGACCCACCCCATGCGCTTTGACGCCGCGACCGACCGTTATGTGGAAACGTCATGGGACGCCGCGTTCCAAGCCATCGGGGCGAAGCTGCGGACGCTGGACCCGAAATCCACGGTCTTCTACGCCTCCGGCCGCGCCAGCCTTGAATCGTCCTACCTTTGGGCGCTGTTCGGGCGGCTTTACGGGCACAACAACCTGCCCGACAGCTCCAACATGTGCCACGAGACGACCAGCGTGGCGCTGAAGCAGAAGATCGGCGCGCCGGTCGGCACCTGCATTCTGGACGATTTCGAACATTGCGACATGATCCTGTTCTTCGGCCAGAACACCGGATCGAACAGCCCCCGCTTCCTGCATCCCCTGCAAGAGGCCCGCAAGCGCGGCTGCAAGATCGTCACCTTCAACCCCGTCCGGGAACGCGGTCTGGTGGAATTCGCCAACCCGCAAAGCCCGGTGGAGATGCTGGGCGGCAAGGCCACCAAGATCTCGGACCTCTACCTTCAGGTAAAGCCGGGCGGCGACATCGCGGCCATCGCCGGCATGGTCAAGCACCTTCTGACACTGGACGAGGAGCGGGGCGAGGTTCTGGACCGCGCCTTCATCGCCCAGCACACCCATGACTTTGCCGGCTTCGAGACATGGGTTCGCAACCTCGGCTGGGACGAGATAGAGCACACCTCCGGCCTGACCCGCGACGATCTGGTCGAGGTGGCGGAGATGTACGCCCGGTCGCAACGCGTGATCGGTGTCTATGGCATGGGCCTGACCCAGCACGTCCATGGCGCGGACTCCATCGGGATGCTGGTCAACCTGCTGCTGATGCGCGGCAATATCGGCCGTCTGGGCGCGGGCATCTGCCCGGTGCGCGGCCATTCCAACGTGCAGGGCCAGCGCACGGTGGGCGTGTCCGAAAAACCGGAACTCGTCCCGCTGGACCGTCTGGCCGAGATCTTCGACTTCGAGCCGCCCCGCGACACCGGCGTCACCACGGTGGAGGCGGCGCAAGGCATCCTTGACGGTGACATCACGGCGTTCCTGAGCCTTGGCGGCAACTTCGCCCGCGCCATTCCCGATCAGGGCCGCGTCGATCACGCCTGGGCCAAGCTCGGGCTGAACGTCCAGATCGCGACCCGGCTCAACCGCTCCCACACGCTGGTGGCGGACGGGGCATGGCTGCTGCCCTGCCTTGTGAGGGGCGAGGAGGACCTGCAGGCCACCGGCCCGCAGGCCGTCACGATCGAGGACACGATGAGCCATATCCACGGCTCCATCGGCCGCCGGAAGCCCGCGGCACCCACGCTGCTGTCGGAACCCGCGATCATCGCGGGCATCGCCAAGGCCACGCTGGATCCGAACCCCAACGTGCATTGGGACGCCTGGATCGGGAACTACGCCCTTGTCCGCGACCTGATCGAACAAACCTATCCCGACCAGTTCCGCGACTTCAACGACCGGATGTTCACGCCGGGCGGCTTCTATCGCGGCAACACCGCGCGCGACCGGAACTGGAAGACGGAAAGCGGCAAGGCCGAGTTCACGACCCCCGTCGGCCCCAGCTCCCTTGGCCAGATGCCGGGCGGGGACGTGTACACGCTGGTCACCCTGCGGTCGAACGACCAGTTCAACACGACGATCTACGGTTATCGCGACCGTCTGCGTGGCCTGAACACCGACCGGATGATCGTGATGATGGCGCCGGAGGAGATCGCCGCCGCCGGCTTCCGCGACGGGCAGGGCGTGACGCTCGTCTCCGCCCATCAGGACGGCACGCCCCGGCGGCTGGAAGGGTTGCGCCTTGTGGCCTACGACCTGCCGCCCGGCTGCGTCGGGGCCTATTACCCCGAGGCGAACGTCCTTGTGCCGCTGGATCTTTACGACATGGCCTCCAAGACCCCGGCCTTCAAGGGCGTGCCGATCCGGATCGAGGCGGCCTGACCATCGGATCCTCACGGGCGCCCGGCCCGTGAGGATCGCTTATCTTGCGCGGCCCGCCGTCAGGCCCATGGCCAGAGTGGCCACCACCCCCACCAGCGCGAAGATGTAAAAGCCCCACGGGTGCCCCAGCCCCATGCTGACCAGCGTGCCGCCGATCAGGGGGCCCGCGATGGCCCCAAGCCGCCCCACCCCGGCGGACATGCCGATGGCCGTGGCGCGAACGCCGGCCGGATGATGCGCGGCCGTATAGGCATAGACCAGCACCTGTGCCGAGAATACAAAGCACCCCGTCAGGAACACGGCCGGATACAGCAGCCCCACCGGCATCTTCCACGACAGGAAAGCCAGCAGCACGGCACCTGCGGCAAACCAGATCACCGCCGCCCGCTTCAACCCGATCCGGTCCCCAACCTGCCCGGCCACCACCAATCCGCAGATGGCCCCGAGGTTGAGGAGAAGGAGAAGCCACAGCCCACGCTCCAGCCCGTAATCGGCGGCCACCATCAGCGCGGGCAGCCAGCTGTTCAGCCCATAGACCAGCAGCAGCCCCATGAAGGAGGTGACCCAGATCGCCAACGTCGTTTTCAGCCGTCCCGCCTCGAACAGCGTGCGGGTGGAGGCCTTCGCCGCCCCCGCCTCTGGCCCGGTCAGCACGATGCCGTGGGCGCGGGCGATCCGCTCCGCCTCGGCCCGCCGGCCCTGTGCCAGAAGATAGGCCGGGCTTTCCGCCAGATGCCGCAGCATCAGGGGCACGAGGATCAGCCCCGGCAGCGCCCCCGCTACGAACATCGCCCGCCACCCCGCCACGGGCAGAAGCAGCAGCGCCAGAAGCGCCGTGCTGACCGCGCCCACGTGATACCCCGTCATCACGGTGGTGGAGGCGCGGCCCGCGCGACCGCGCGAAAACTCCGTCACCATGGCGATGGCGGTGGGCAGGCAGCCGCCCAGACCGATCCCCGCCAGAAAGCGCAGGACCGCCAGTTGCGTCGGCGTCTGGGCCATCCCGCACAGCGCGCTTAGCAGCGAAAAGGCCGCCACGGTCCAGATCAGCGCCTGACGGCGGCCGAAGCGGTCGGTCGCGGCGCCGATGGACAGCGCGCCGATCATCATCCCGACCAGCCCGATGGTGGCGATGAAGGTCGCCTCCCCCCCGGTCATGAAGGGCGCGGCCGATCCCGTCAGCGTGGGGATCAGCGCCCCCAGAACCACAAGGTCGAACCCGTCAAGGACCACCGCGATCCAGCAAAGGGTCACGACCCAGCCGGCCCTTGCGCCGTCCCGTTCAATGGTGGCGGATGCCGATGTCACGTGTCCGTTTCCTTCCCTGCGGGTCGGACGAACGGCCGTGCCGGCCACCCGCGTTCCGCCCTCGCCGCGTCATGCGGTCGAAGACCCTCCCCCATCACAGGACATAGCGGAGGGAGGGGCCGGAAGGCAAAAGGAAGATGAAGCCCCGTCTAGGGAAGGATCTTGCCGGGGTTCATGATGTCGCGCGGATCCACCGCCTGCTTCAGCGCAGCCATCAGGCGCAGGGCGGCGGGGGCGTATTCCTGTTGCAGATAGGGCGCCTTGCCCATCCCCACCCCGTGTTCGCCGGTGCAGGTCCCGTCCACGGCAATGGCGCGGGCCACCATTTCGGCGTTGATGCGCTTCACCGCGGCCATCTCCTCGGGGCGGTCGGGGTCGATCGCGAAGACGACGTGGAAGTTCCCGTCACCTACATGCCCCAGGATCACCGCCGGCACCGGGCAATCGGTCAGCAGGTCGCGCGCATGGCGGATGCAGCCCGTCAGCTCCGACACTGGCACGCACACGTCCGAAGTCCAGCCCACGGCACCTTTCCGTTGCCCGACAACGGCATACCACGCGTTGTGACGCGCCTTCCACAAACGCGACCGCTCTTCAGGGTCCGTAGCAGCTTCGAACCCCAGGGCTCCGAAATCGTTCACGATCTCGGCCACCACGGCCGCCTGTTCGGCCACGCCGGCATCGGTCCCGTGAAACTCGAACGCCAGCGTGTCGGCCACGGGCAGCGACAGGCCGGCATGCTGGTTTACGGCCTCGATCAGCCCGCGGTCCATCAGCTCCATCCGGGCGACGGGGATGCCGAACTGGGTGACCATCGTCGCCGCGGCCACCGCGCTTTCCACATCCGGAAAGCTGCACAGCGCGGCGGAAATGGCCTGCGGAATGCCGAACAGGCGCAGCGTGATCTCTGTCACGATGCCCAGCGTGCCTTCCGCCCCCACGAACAGCCGTGTCAGATCATAGCCCGCCGAGGACTTGCGGGCGCGCGAGGCGGTGCGGATCACCTCCCCGTCCGGCAGCACCACCGTCAGGGACAGCGTCACCTCACGCATCGTGCCATAGCGCACGGCGTTCGTGCCCGACGCCCGGGTGGACACCATCCCGCCGAGGGAGGCGTTGGCGCCCGGATCGATCGGGAAGAACAACCCCTGATCGCGCAGATGGGCATTCAGCGCCTCACGCGTAACGCCGGCCTGAACGGTGCAGTCCATATCCTCGGCGCTGGCGCGCAGCACCCGGTCCATCTGCGACAGGTCGACTGAGATGCCGCCCCGCACCGCCGCCAGATGCCCTTCCAGCGAGGTGCCCGCGCCGTAGGGGATGACGGGAACGCCCGCCTCGGCGCAGTGGCGGACCACGAAGGCCACCTCCTCGGTGCTGCGGACCATGACGACGGCGTCGGGCGCGGCGGTGGCGTGATGCGCCTCCCCCCGCCCGTGCTGGTCGCGCACGGCCTGCGAGGTGGACAGGCGCCCTCCGAACGCGTTTTCCAGTGTGGACAGAAGAGGTTGAAGTGCGGTGGTCATGGACATCCCCTTGGCAGCGGTCGCCCTGTCATAGACCCCCGCCCCAGCGATGCCCAGACCGCCGCCATCACCTCGCAGAGAGGTGGATCGCGCGGGCGGTCTCCAGATCCTCGGGCGTGTTCACGTTGAAGAAGGGGTCGTGGTCTTCCACCGGGAACTCTACCAGCCGCGCGTCATGCCGCATGGCCCAGCGGCCGACGGCCCGTTCGCCCCGGCGCAGGGCGGCGCGCAGATCCTCGCGCAGGTCCACCCGCCAGACCCCGACCGTCGGGTGCCGGACGCCGTTGCTGGCGGCAAGGGCGATGGCCCCGTCCCCGCGCAGGCGGTCGCACAGATCGGGCGGCAAAAAGGGCGTGTCGCCCGCCAGGGTCAGCACCCGGTTCATGCCAAGCCCCGCCGCATGGTCCATCCCCGCCAGCAGCCCGGCCAGCGGTCCGGGATGGTCCGGCTCCGCATCCGGCAGGACGGTCAGGCCCAGATCGGCAAAGCGGGACGGATCGCCATTGGCCGACAGGACCACCCGCGCGCATTGCGGGCGCAGGCGGCGCAGGATTTCGTCCAGAATGGTCGTGCCGCCCAGATCCAGCCGGCACTTGTCCCCCCCGCCCATCCGTTGCGCGCGGCCCCCGGCCAGGATGACGGCCAGCATCCTACTCCGCCGCCATGTCGGCCACGCGGAAACGCGCGGTGGCCGAATCGCCGATGTAGCGCGACGCAAGCGCGGAGGCATTTGCGGCCAGCCCCGCCACGCCCGCGATGATGCGGTCCGCCTGCGCGTCGCTGTGCAGCCAGGACAGGTTCAGCCGCACCCAGCCGGGCTTTGCCAGCTCCTCCCCCGCCGTCAGGCGCGCGAACAGCGCGTCCGAGGCAGTGTCGTCGATGCCCATCAGGCGGTGTGCGTAGGGCCCGGCGCAGGCGCAGCCGCCGCGGGCCTGAATGCCCGTCATGTCCGACAGCATGCGGGTGAACAGCTGGTGATGGACATGGCCGCCCCGCCCGTCCCGGATGCGGAAGGAAAAGATCGGCAGCGCGTCGGCCCGCTTGCCCAAGATCTCCATCTGCGGCACGGCGGACCACGCGGACAGGGCCCGCGCCCGCAGCGCCTGTTCGCGGTGATGGATGCGGTCGGTGCCGACGGCGTCCTTCACCAGCATCACAAGGGCCGCGCGGATGTCGCCCACGACGTTGGGGGTGCCCGCCTCCTCGCGCGCGGTGACGCGGCCGCTGTAGGCGTGACCGCGCGGGGACACGAAGGACACCGACCCCCCGCCCGGCAGCGTCGGCGTTGCCCGCTGCACCACCGTATCGCGCAAGACCAGCACGCCCGAGGCACCTGGCCCGCCCGCGAACTTGTGCGCGGAAAAGACGATGGCGTCCTTGCCCTCCATCGACATGGGCAGATAGGGCCCGCCCCCCGCGTAATCCCAGATCGCGAGCGCGCCCGCCGCCTTCAGGGCCGCCGTGACCGCCTCGGTGTCCGTCAGGATCCCCGTCACGTTCGACGCGGCCGAAAACGTGCCGATCACCAGATCCGCCCCTTCGGCCGCCATCAGCGCGCGCGACAGGTCGGCCATGTCCACGCCGCCCGCCTCGGCCTCCGCCACCTCCACCATGGTGGCGCCGGTTTCGCGCCAGGGCAGGATGTTCGAATGATGCTCGTAAGGGCCGCACAGCACGACCACCCGCTCCCCCGCCCGGACGCGGTCGGCCACGCGCAGCAGGTTCACGATCCGGTTGATCCCCGACGTCGCGCCCGAGCCTGTGAAGATCACGTGGCACCCGTCCCCCGCACCGACCAGCCGCGCGATGGTGGCCCGGCCTTCCTCGCGCATGCGGGTCATGGTCATGCCGCAGAAGCTCGCCTCGGTGTGGCTGTTCGCATAGAAGGGCAGCACCTCCTCGGCCACGAACGCCTCCACCACCCGCAGCGCCCGGCCCGAGGCGATGTAATCCGCATACAGCAGGTTCTGCGTGCCGAAGGGCGTCTCGAACGCCATGCCGTCGCCGATCAGCCCCTGCCGCAGATGGTCCAGCAGATCGTCGCGCGTCAGGCGGTGGCGGAAGTCGGTCAAAGCTGTCATGCGAGGTCCCCCTGTTTTTTTCAACAAGTACACCGTCCGCCCCGTGAATTTGTCCCAAAGATGAATGCAAACCTGCGCTGTATCGGGTCACTGATAGTAAAAAGGACAATCAGGCCGATCACCTACACATCCACCGGCCGCCCTTCGGCAATTGCCTCCATCGAGAAGTAGGAGGTGACGGCGTCCAGCTCCATCGTCTCGATCAGGCGCTGGTAGACGTGATCGTAGCCCTTCATGTCCGGCGCCACGATCTTCAGCATGTAATCGTAGTCGCCCCCGATCCGGTGAAAGTCGACCACATTTGGAATGGACAGGACATGCGCGCGGAACCGCTTCAGCCAGTCGCCGGAATGGTTGCGCGTGCGAATCATCGCGAACACCACCAGCCCTTGGCCCAACGCCTCGCGGTCGACGCGGATGGTCTGGCCGGTGATGATGCCCCGCTCCTCCAGGTTGCGGATGCGGCGCCAGCAGGCGTTCTGCGACAGGCCGACCTTGTCCGCCAGATCCCGCTGGGTCTGGCGGGCGTCGCGCTGCAACTCCGCCAGGATGCGCGCGTCGATCCGGTCCAGCGCGTCCTTCATGCGGGTGTGGCGTGGCCAAGGACGTGCATCAGCCGGTTCGCCCAGCCGAAGATCGCGATGGAATGGATCAGGTCCACGATCTCCGCCTCCTCCATCCCCGCATCCCGCAGGGCCTGCACATCCGCCGTCGTGGCCGTGCTTGGGGTGACCGACAGGCGGCGGGCGAAGGCGTAGATGGCGGCGTCGCGGGGTGACAGATCCTGCGGCCGGTCCAGATAGACCGCCGACACCACGGCGTCGCTTTGCGTCAGGTGTGCGTGCTGGCGGGCATGGACCACCGCGCAATACCGGCACCCGTTCACGACCGAGGCGCCAAGCGCCCCCAGTTCCCGGTCCGGACGCGGCAGGCCGCCCTCGGCGTACATGATCGCGTTGAACAAAACGGTCCGCGCGACATAGCTTTCCGGATCATGGGCCAGCGTCCGCACATAGGGCGACACCTTCTTGGCCGAGGGCGTGACCTTCATCGCCTCCAACTGCGCGGACGTGGCGTCGGCCAGCTCCACGGGGGCGACATGCGGGTGCCACACCAGGGGTTTCAGCTTGATCTGCGGTGTCATGCGGCCCCCAGAAGGCGAAGGCCCGCCACGACGCGGACCTGAAAGTTCACATAGGCGATCAGCTCCGACAAGGCCACGATCTGCGGTGCGGAGAGGCCCGCCGCCTCCAGCCGCCGGATGTGCTCGGCGGTGGCGGAGGTCGGATCGGCGGTGACCATGTCGACATGCCGCGCAATGGTGTTCAGAGGCTCTGGAAGGTCCGTCGCGCCCGATGCGACAGCGGAAAAATCTTCCATCACAACGTATTGCGCAGCGATGGTGTCATCCTTGTTCAACAGCGCCATGCGGTGGGCCAGTGCATTCCGCAGCCCTGCGCTCAGCCCCAGATCGTCCGCAGGGTGCAGGACCGAGGCGCGGCAGGCCTCCGCCCCCTCCACGAATTCCGGCCGCCGGCGCCGCAGGGCATGGCGGGGATCGGTGCCGTCCAGACCGGCGGCCTGATCGATGGCGTCTGTCATAGGCGTGCCTTTCGGATCTCGATCAGCGTGGGGTCGGCCAAGGGCCGCAATCCCACGCGGGGATGGTTCGCGCTGGCGCCCTGGCTCAAAGCCGAACTGCCCGCGTCGGAGGTGAGGACGTTCGGGTTGCCGCCCAGATCCACCCGCCGGCCAAGCGCGTCGGTCACCGGATCGAACCAGCCGCCCGTCGGCAGCACCAGTGTGCCCCGGCGCACGCCCGGATCGGGCGCGACGCTGACAAGGGTGACGCCGCGGGCGTTGAACACCTCGGCAATGTCGCCCGTGTCCAGTTCCAGCGGGGACAGGTCGTCTGGATGGGCGCGCAGCACCTCGAACCCCTGCGCCCGTGCGTCGCGCGCCAGCGGACCCGGGTCCAGCTGGCTGTGCAGCCGCGTTTCGGGCTGGGGGGACAGGAGGTGGAAGGGCAGCGGCTCCTCCTCCCCGTCCGGATCCAGCCAGGTGGGGTGGGACGGGCAATCGGACAGCGCGAAGCCTGCGATCCGGTCGGATACCAGCTCGATCCGGCCGGACGGCGTGGACAGCGGGTGTCCGGCCCGAAGCTGGGCAAAGGGCACCATCGGCCGCGGGGCGGCTTGATCCGCGTCCAGGCAGGCATAGCCGTCCTGACGGAAGCGGTCCCAGTCCGGAAGCTCCGGATGCGCCATGCGGTAGCGGTCATACAGGTGCTCCAGCCACGCGGCTTCGTCCCGGCCATCGCGGAAGGCGTTCTCCAGCCCCAGATGGGCGGCGATGCGGGCGAAGACCTCGTGATCCGTCGGCACGCCGGGCGGGGGCGGCATCACGGCGGGGCTGTAGGCGAGCCACCGGTCCCGCGACGATCCGGCGATGTCCGACCGCTCGAACGGCATGGCCGAGGGAAAGACAAGATCGGCGTGGCGCGCGGTGGCCGTCCAGACATTCTCGTGCACGATCACGGTGTCGGGGCGCGTCCACGCGCGTTCCAGCCGGAACAGGTCCTGATGGTGGTGATACGGATTGCCGCCGGCCCACCAGACCAGCCGGATGTCCGGCAGGTCCAGCATCTTGCCGTCATAGGGCAGCGTGCCGCCCGGACGCTCCAGCAGATCGGTGATCCGCGCGACGGGGATGTAGTCGGACACGGGGTTCGTGCCCATGGGGAAAGACGGTCCCCGCAGCCCCCGCACCGGCTGCCCGACCGAAGACACGGCCGAGAGGCCAAGCGCCAGCCCCAGCCCCGGCCGTCCCATCACCCCTGCCATGGCCGCCAGCGCGACCGAGGCCCAGTAGGGCTGTTCCCCGAACCGCGCGCGCTGCAACGACCAGGCAAGGTTCAGAAGGCTCGGCTCGGCCGCCAGCCGCCGGGCGAGGGCGCGCAGATCCTCGGCCGGGACGCCGCACAGGGCGGCGGCCCAGTCGGCCGATTTCGGGGTGCCGTCGTCCTGGCCCAGAAGATGGCGCGCGAACTCCTCTGCCCCCGTGGTGAAGGATCCAAGGAAGGCGGCGTCGGCCAGCCCCTCCTCCAGCAGCGTGTGGCACATGGCCAGCATGGCGGCGGTGTCGCTGCCCGGCCGGATCGGGATGTGCCGGCCCTGCACCGCGTCCCGCGCGTCGGGGGACAGGGTGACGATTTCGCCCCCGGCGGCGCGGAACCGTTCCAGCCAGTCGCCGACGCGGTGGGCGCCGGTCGATCCGGCCTCCACCTGCGCGTTGGCCAGACGCATGCCGCCAAAGGCCACGATCAGGCGGCAATGCTCCACGATCTGGTCCCAGCTGGGCGCCAGCGCCCCCACCTCGGCATGTTCGGCGCCGACGACATGGGGCAGGATGACCTTGGCCGTGCCATAGCTGTAGGTGTTCACCGCGAAGGTGAACCCGCCGGCAAGGTTCAGGAACCGCTTCAGCTGGCTTTGCGGGTGGTGGAACCGCCCCGCGCTGCCCCAGCCGTAGGACCCGCCGAAGATCGCGCGGTTGCCATGCGCCGTCCGCACCCGGTCCAGTTCGCGGGCGGCCAGCGCCGTCGCCTCCTCCAGCGACAGTTCGACATAGGTGTCGTCGCCCCGCGCGGCCCCGCCATCCCCGGCCAGCCATCCCTTGCGGGCCATCGGCACGCGCACCCGCGCCGGATCGCGCGCAAGGTCCAGATGCGTCAGGCCCACGGGGGACGGGGCGGGGTCGTGGCGGAAGGGCTTCAGGGTGGGGCCCGGCCCCACCTCGAAGAACCCGAAATGCGAGGCGAAGATCTGCATCAGCCGGCGGGCTTCATGTCGAAGGCGCGCACCCAGTCATCCCCGCGCGGCGTGTAGTCCACCTTGTTGGACACACCATAGGTCGCGGGCTGGGCGTACATGAAGACGACGGGCGCCTCCTCACACATGATGCGGGCGGCGTCGGCATAGGCGGCCTTGCGGGCGTCCGGGTCGGTGGTGGCGTTGCCCGCCTCCAGCGCCGCGCCGAAGTTCGCGTCGTTCCAGTAGGCGTATTGATCTCCCGGCTTGAACAGCGTCAGCAGCCCGTCCGCGTCGATCGTGGGCCAGGCCTGACCCAGCAGCGACATCTGCCCCAGATCATGCGCCTTGCGGTACTTGTCCATGTAGGCGCCGAATTCCATCGCACGGTATTCGGTCTGCACGCCCACATCGGCGAACATCTGGGCGACGGCCTGCGCCACCTCCTCGCCCTGAAGATAGGTCGCCGTCGGAACCTCGAACTCCAGGGGGCGGGACAGGTCCACGCCAGACTCCTTGATCATCTCCTCGGCCTTTTCGGGGTCGTAGACGTAAGGTTTCAGGTCGGGGTTGTAGCCGAAATAGGCGGGCGTCATGACTTGGCAGTTCGACACCTCGGCCTCGCCCCCGAACAGGACGTCCACGATGGCGTCCTTGTCCACGGCGTAGTTCAGCGCCTGACGGAACATCTTGTTGTCCATCGGCGGCTTTTCGGTGTTGAACTTGATGAAGACCGACCGCGTGGACGGCACGGCGCCCCCCTTGGCCACGCCGCTGGCGCTGATGCGCGGCAGTTCCGAGGGCGGGATCTTGTTGATGAAGTCGACCTCGCCCGCCACCAGCGCCGCGATGGCCGAGGAGGTTTCGGGGATCGTGCGGAAGGTCACATGCTCGAAGGCCGGCGCCTCGCCGAAGAAGTCGGGGTTGCGGGTCATGGTGATGCTGTCGCCGGGGGTCACCCTCTCGATGACATAAGGCCCGCCCGACATGGTTTCGGACGCGGGATCGTGGCTTGCGGCCCATTCGGGCGGCAGCAGCATGAACATCGACAACTGCGCCGGCAGCGCGGGATAGGGGCTGGAGGTCTTGATCTCCACCTCGGTCGGCGAGATCACCGTCGCCCCCGTCACCGGCGTGAACCACGAGGAGATGCGCGTCGGGTTGTCCTTGTTCGTGACGCGGGCGATGTTCCACGCCACGGTGTTGGCGTCGATCGGCTCCCCGTTCGCGAACTTCGCCCCTTCCACCAGCTTGAAGCGCCAGGTCAGGTCGTCCACGGCCTCCCACTCGGTCGCGAGGGAGGGGTGCAGTTCCATGTCCGGCCCGCGCAGGATCAGCGAGGGGTAGACGTGGCTGAGGACCGACAGGTCCAGCCCCACCGACGCGCTTTGATGCGGGTCCAGCGTGTTGACGGCGTTGGTCAGCGCCAGCGTCACGTCCTGCGCGGCGGCGGCGGACCCCAGAAGGGCGGCCAGAACGGCGGTGTATCCAAGATGTCGCATGGGATTTCCTTCAGGGCTGGAGGACGAAATGACCCGGCGCGACCTCGGCCATGGCGGCCTCGCGCGCGGGGATGTTGGCGGACACGTCGAAGATCTCGCGCTTCGGGCGGGGGCGGTCCGGGTCGGGCACGGGGATCGCGGCTAGGAGCGACCGGGTGTAGGGGTGACGCGGGTCGGCGAAGATCTGCTCCACCGGGCCCGTCTCCACGATGCGTCCGCGCAGCATCACGGCGACCCGCTGGCACAGGTAGCGCACCATCGACAGATCGTGCGCGATGAACAGATAGGCGAGCCCCAGCCGGTCCTGCAAATCCTGGAACAGGTTCACGATCTGCGCCTGGATGGACACGTCCAGCGCGGTGATCGGTTCGTCCGCAACGATGAAGGACGGGTTCAGGGCAATGGCGCGGGCGATGTTGATGCGCTGGCGCTGCCCGCCACTGAATTCATGCGGGTATCGCGACATGAACGCGGGGTCGAGGCCGGTCATCCGGAATAGCTCCGCCACCCGGTCGGGATGGGCGTCCTGCTTGTGAACGACCAGCGGTTCGGCCACAAAGGCGCCCACCTTCATCCGCGGGTTCAGCGCGGAATAGGGATCCTGAAAGATCATCTGCATCCGGGCGCGCAGGGGCTTCATCTCGCGCGCGCCCAACCCCGTGATCTCCCGCCCCTCGAACCGGATCGACCCTTCGTCGGCCGGTTCCAGTTGCAGCGTCACGCGGCCGGCGGTGGACTTGCCCGACCCGCTTTCCCCCACCAGACCCAGCGTTTCCCCCGGCATGACGTGGAACGAGATGTCGTTGACCGCATGGGTCACGGGCTTTTCCGCCCCCAGCAGGGTGCGCCCGCCGCCATAGCTGCGGCGCAGGCCCCGGACCTCGATCAGCGGATCAGACATGGCCCGCCTCCTTCAGCGCGGTGGGCAGATCGTACCATGCCGCGACCATGTGCCCATCCCCCACGGATCGCAAGGGCGGAACCTCCGTGTGGCAGCGGGGGGTGGCGAAGGGGTTGCGGGGGGCGAAGGGGTCGCCCTTCGGCGGATCGGCCATGTTCGGCGGCGATCCGGGGATCTGGTAGAGCCGCCTTTGCGCCCGCGCGCCTTCGTCCGGCAGTGACCGCAGAAGCCCCCAAGTATAGGCCGAGCGTGGATCGCGGAACACCGGGCCCACCGGCCCCCGCTCCATGATCCGCCCGCCATACATGACCTGGATCGTATCGGCGAGTTCGGCGACCACGCCCATGTCATGCGTGATCCAGATGACGGTGGTGCCCAGCCGGTCCTTCAGGTCGCGCACCAGATCCAGGATCTGCGCCTGCACCGTCACGTCCAGCGCCGTCGTCGCCTCGTCCGCGATCAGCAGCTTCGGGTTGCAGGACAGGCCGATGGCGATCATCACGCGCTGGCGCATCCCGCCGGAAAACTCGTGCGGATACTGCTTCAGGCGGTCGGCGGGGCGCGGAATGCCGACCAGCTCCAGCAGCTCCGTCGCGCGGGCGTCGGCGCGGCGTCCCTTCAGGTCGGTGTGCCGCTCGATCACCTCGCGCAGCTGCCGCCCCACGGTCAGGACAGGGTTGAGCGAGGACATGGGATCCTGGAACACCATGCCGATCTGCCCGCCGCGCAGGTTCCGCAATTCGCCCTGCGACATGGAAAGAAGGTCGCGCCCCTGAAACAGCACCCGCCCGCCCAGCACCTTGGCGGGCGGCTTCGGCAGCAGCCCCAGCATCGCCAGCACATGCACCGACTTGCCCGAGCCGCTTTCGCCCACGACGCCCAGCGTCTCGCCCTCGTCCAGCGTGTAGCTGACATCGTTCACCGCATGGACACGCCCCGAAGGGGTGTCAAAGGCGACAGTCAGGTTCTCGACCTCCAAGAGCGCCATTCAGACCTCGATATACCCGCCGCGGGACCGCGTGAGGAACTCGTGCCCCGTTTCCGTGATCAGGATCGTGTCCGATATCTGGGTGGCCACCCCCCGGTCCGGCACGCGCAGGTTCGGCTCCAGCGTAAACAGCATGCCGGGTTCAAGGATCACGTCCGTCTTGCCGTCCAGCGAGGTGTGTTCATGCGCGCCAAGGCCGATGGTGTGGCCGATCCGGCCGGGAATGTTCGCGGCATAACCAGCAGCCTCCAGCCCGCGCTTCGTGATGTGGAACAGGTCCGCTAGCGGGGCGCCGGGGCGCATGGCGGGGGCGATGTCTTCGCGGATCTTCAGGATCGTGTCGATCGCGCGGCGGTTCGCGTCCGGCAACGGGCCATAGGCGAAGGTGCGTTCGTTCTCGGCATGGATGCCGTTCGCGATGGCCCAGATGAAGACGGCGACCGCCTCCCCCCGCTGCGGACGGCGTTGCGTGGGGTTGTCGCAGTTGCGGAACATCCGGTCCCCCGCCAGCGCCCAGGTCCAAAGGCCGTTCTGCGCGCCGCCTTCCAGCGATCCGAAATCCGCAACCTCGTGATCCGGCAAGTGCAGCGCCCAGTGCCGGTTCATCGCGGACATGGAGGCGGTGGCGATCTCACGCTCGCTCCCGCCCTGCGCCAGCGCGTCCTGCGCGGCGTCCATGCCGATATCCGCCACCGCGGCGGCGACACGGGCGTTCGCGATCTCGTCCGCGTCCTTTACCAGACGCGCGCGGTCGAAGATGGCAGAGCTGTCCACCAGCTTCGCCTTCGGCAGCAGCTCGGTCAGCAGGCGGTGGCGGGCGACGGGCAGGTAATCCTCCTCCACCCCCAGCACGCCGGCATCCAGACCCTTTTCGGCCAGAATGGCGCGCAGCGCGTCCTGCCAGTTCGGCCCCATGGTGACCTTGGTGGACCATGCGCCGTAAAGCCGGATGTCCTTCACCCAGCTTTCTGACCGGCCGTGATCGTCGCGCAATGCGTGGACAAGGATCACAGGCTCCCCCTCGGCCGGCAGGATCGCGATCACGGGGTGGGAGAAGATGATCGGGTTGAAGCCGGACAGGTAGAAGCTGTGCTCGGGCTTGAAGGTCACGAGCGCGTCGATGCCCTTCGCGGCCATCAGCGTCTTCAGGCGGGAGATGCGGTTCATCGGGCGCTCCTTGTCTTTGGGTCGAAGTAATCGCGCAGCCAGTCGCCGAACAGGTTGACGCCCAGCACGGTCAGCATGATGGCCACGCCGGGGAAGGTGACGGCCCACCACGCGGTGGAGATGTAGGTCCGCCCGTCCGCCAGCATCCGTCCCCAGGACGGGTTCGGCGGCTGCACGCCAAGGCCGAGGAAAGACAGCGCGGCGTCCATCACGATGATCCGCGCCAGTTCCAGCGTGGCCACGACCAGCGCGGGCGTCAGGACGTTGGGCAGGATGTGCCGCAGCATGATCCGCCAGCCGGAGGCCCCGATGGCGCGGGCCGACTGCACGAACTCCCGCTCCCGCAAGGACAGGACCTGCCCCCGGATGATGCGGGCATAGCGGATCCACGAGGTCAGGGCGAGGACCGCCACCACGTTCACCATCGACGGGCCGAGGGCGGCGACGACCAGCAGCGCCAGCATCATCAGGGGGATGGCCAGCTGGATGTCCACCAGCCGCATCAGGATGCGGTCGGTGATCCCGCCCGCATAACCGGCAAGGATGCCAAGGAAGGTGCCGACGATCCCGCCCGCCACCACCGCCGCCCCGGCCACCATCAGCGTGATGCGGCTGCCGTAAACGATGCGGGACAGGATGTCGCGGCCGACCTCGTCCGTGCCTAAAGGATGCGGCCCCCACCAGTCCGGCGGCACCATGCGGGCACGCAAGCTGCCGCGCGTCGGATCCTCCAGCCCCAGCCACGGCGCCAGGACGGCCACCGCGACGAACAGCACGAGGATGACGAACCCCGCCATCCCGACCTTGCTGCGCGCCAGTTCCTTGAAGAAGGTCATGTCAGCGCTCCGCCCGGATGCGGGGGTCCAGCACGCCATAGAGCATGTCGACCGCGAAGTTGATCAGCACGAAGATCGTGGCCACGACGAAGATGCCCGCCTGGATCACCGGAAAGTCGTTGGCCTGGATCGCCTGCAGGATCAGCCGCCCCACGCCGGGCCAGGCGAAGACGGTTTCCGTCACCACTGACCCGCCCAGAAGCTCCCCCGCAAGGATGGCCGTCATGGTCGTGACCGGGATCAGCGCGTTGCGGGCCGTGTGCCACAGGAACACGGTCGTGGGCATCAGCCCCTTGGCGCGGGCGGTGCGTATGTAATCCTCGCGCAGGATGTCCAGCATCGACGACCGCAAAAGCCGCGCGATGGAGGCGGAGACGAACACCGCCAGCGTCAGCGCGGGCAGCACCAGATGCGCGAAGGTGCCGTAGCCCCCGGTGGGCAACCAGCCCAGCGACACGCCGAAATAGAGGATCAGCATGATCCCCAGCCAGAACACCGGCGTCGCCTGCCCCAGAAGGGCCACAGTCATCACGACGAGTTCGGCCACCGTGCCGCGCTTCAGCGCCGCGATGGCGCCCGCGACCGCCCCGATCGCGATGCCCAGCACCATGGCCGATCCGGCCAGCAGCGCCGTGGCGGGCATGCGTTCCCACACCACCGCCAGCGCCGGACGCCCGTGCTGGAACGAGGTGCCGAAATCGCCCTGCACCGCCTGCCACAGGAAGGTCAAATACTGCATCACCAACGGCTCGTTCAGGCCCAGCTGGCTCCGCAGCGCCTCGATCTGCTCGGCGCTGGCGCCCACGGGCAGCAGAAGGGTGGAGGGATCGCCCAGAACGCGCGTGACAAAGAACACGATCGTCACCACGCCCCAGACGGCCAGCAGCGATTCCAGCAGGCGCTTGATCAGGTAGCTGCCCATCAGCCCTCCGTCCGCGCCAGGAAGCCGCGGATATGGGCCACGACCTCGGCGTTCTTCTCGACATGGCAGGAATGGTTGGCGCCGGGCACCTCCCACAGTTCGGCGTTGGGCATCAGTTCGGCGATCAGGCGGGACTGGCTGGGCGGGCAGATCCAGTCCTTTTCGCCGCAGAAGGCCAGCGTGGGTGTCGGCACCGAGCGCAAGGCGTCGCGCAGGTCATGGGCCTTTTCGCGGAACATCTCGTTGTGGGTTTCGGCATGCAGATGCATCGTGCGGGTGCGCTCCAGCGCGGCGTCGGGATCGAATGTCTCGTAATACAGCGGTTGCAGCGCCAGCCAGATCAGCCGCAATTCAATGTCGTCCACGATGTTTTCCGAAAACAGCTTGTCGATCATCGCGGGTGAGGCCGAGGGCACCTTGTCGATCCGCGCCTTGAACGTCTCGATCGCCTCCGCCTCGTGGTGGTGGCTGGGGGCCGTGCCGCGCACGATCAGCCGCGACAGGTGGCGGTGATAATGGACGGCATAGGTCAGCGCGATCATGCCGCCGAAGCTGCCGCCCTGCAGGATGATCTTCCCCTCCTCGCCGCAGAAATGGCGGCGGAAGGCGTCCACGTCGTCGGCATACTGGCGGAAGTTCATGGGATAGGTGATCGTGGACAGCCCGCAGCCGCGCTGGTCATAGGCGATCACGCGGTAGCGGTCGGCCAGAGCCTTGTAGGCGTTCCATTCACCCAGATGGTCCCCGATGCCGCGCCCGCCATGCAGCAGGATGATCGTCTCGGGATGCTCCTCCCCTGCGATGCGATAGCGGAAGGTGCAGCCGTTCAGGGTGATGTAACGTTCGTCGGTCATGCCTGCACCTTCAGCGTCGGGGTGGAATCCGTCCATTCGTCGCCCTGAAGTTCCGGCGTGTCAAACGCCTGCAGCCGTTCGTAATGCACGGCCACATCCTCGGCGAACAGGCTGGCGGCGATGCCGCGCACCAGACGGTCGGCCCCCGCGCTGACGGCCGGAATGTCGCCCGACACCTTGCCATGCGTCAACATGGCCGCGTCGTTGAAGCAGTGGATGTGGGCCAGCAGCGGGCAGGCGCCGGGCACCTTTTCCCGGAACTCGAAATCCGGGCCCAGATCGGGCGCCTCGATCATGTTCTGGCGGGCGGGGCCCATGTCGGGTGTGTAGCGACCATCTGCCCAGTTGCGGATGTGGGGGGCGATGGCGGCGAACTCGTCCCGGCCCGAAAAGTCGTTGGCAAAGCCGGTGGCCGCGATCAGGAAGTCCACCGGCATGGCCCCTTGCGTCGTTTCGATCCGCAGGCGGCCCGCATCCTCGTGCACCGACCGGATGCCGCAATCCAGAAAGAACCGCGCGTTCGGGTGGCGCGACACGCGAAGGGTGGAACTGCGGGGCGGCGGCGTCTGCGTACCGGCGGTGTAGTCCACGAACCGCCAGCGCCACGCGTCGGGCAGCAGGTGCATGCCGTGCACCACGCCTTGGCTGCCGATCCCGGTCATCTTGTTGACGCGCGGCATCTCCTTGCGGCGGATCAGCAGGTCCACCTGCCCCGCCCCCGCCTCCAACGCGGCGGCGGCGTTGTCCATTGACGACGCGCCCGCCCCGATCACCGCCACATGCTTGCCGCGCAGGGCGTCAAAGTCGATGTCATCGGCCGAATGCGCCCAGAAGCGGCGGTCCACGTTCTTCAGGAAGTCCGGCACCGCCGCACCCCCCAGCCCCGACCGCCCCGTGGCCAGCACAAGGCGGCGGCACAACAGGCGGCCGGAGATCGCCCCCTTCACCTCCAGCGCGATCAGGTCGCCGTCAAAGGACAGCTTCGTCATCCGCGTGTCGTTCACCACGGGCAGGTCCAGCACGTGGCGATACCAGACGAGGTAGTCCATCCACATCCCCTTGGGGATCTTGTCCAGCCGCTCCCACTCCGCCTCTCCGTGCTGGGCGGTGAACCAGGCGCGGAAGGTCAGGGCGGGCAGGCCAAGCGCGGGCCCCGCCAGCGCCTTGGGCGATCGCAGCGTTTCCATGCGGGCGAAGGTGATCCACGGCCCTTCCCGCCCCGCGGGGGCGGCGTCCAGCGTCAGGATGTTGGTGATGCCCGTCAGCTTCAGCTTCGCCGTTGCCGCCAGGCCGCACATCCCGGCGCCGATGACGATGACGTCGTGCACGCCTTCCCGCGGCGGCACCCAAGGCTTAGAGGGCAGTTCGAGGTTGCGAAGATCCTCGGCCAGTCGGGTTTCAAGGGCGTGCAGGGTCATCGATCGTCCGTAGGTTCAGGCGGGGTCCAGGCCCCGGCGGCTTCGCCGGCACCGGCCGGGTCCAAGATCTGCAGATCGGGAATGGCCTCGCGGGCCACGGCTTCCGCCGCATCCACCAAGGCGAGGGTCAGGGGCCGCAGCGGGCGCCCCAAGGGAGCGATGACGCCCCAGTGAAACGGCACCGCCACGTCCAGCGGACGGACCACGATGTCGGGCAAGGGCCCGCCATAGGCCGTCACCGGATCGATGATGGCCACGCCCCCGGTCTGGCGGACCATCTGCAACGCGCCAAGGGCCACGTTGGTGCGGATGATCGCCTTCGGCACCAGGCCCCGGGTTTCCATCAGGCGGGCGACGCGGGCCTGGAACCGCAGCGGGTCCAGCATGGTGACCAGCGTCCGCTCGGTGAAGACGGCCAGCGGCACCACATCCTCGGCCGCCAAGGGATCGTCGGCCCGCAGGGCCACGACGTTCGAGGCGGCATACAGGCGCAGAACCTCCAGCCCGGGAACGTCCAGGGGAAGGCTGGAAAACCCGATCTCGGCCCTCCCCGTCCGAACATCCTGCGCCACGGCCGAAGGCACGTGCTGGGCCACATGCACCTCGAACGGCAGATCGCCCGTCACGCGCGCGATGGCGTTCGGGATCAGCCCCCAGGCCATGGCCGCCGTCGCCGCCACCTGAAAGATGCGCCCCTTGCCCCCCGCGATGGCCTTGGCCCGCGCCGCCAGTTCCGTGAACGAGGACAGGAGCCGCCGCGCCTCGATCTCGAAGGCTACCCCTTCCTCGGACAGCTGCACGCGGCGGCCCGTCCGGTGGAACAGCTGAAAGCCCAGCTCCGCCTCCAGATCCTGAATGATGCGCGAGACGGAGGGCTGCGACCGGCCCAGCATGTCCGCGGCCCGGGTGATGCTGCCGCTGGCAGCAACGGCAAGGAAGGTCTGAAGATCACGCGTTTCCATGAGGTCATCATATCCATTTCGGATAAGTCGCCTCAATCCATTTCAAACCGGCATGAGTGAAACGGGACAGGATGCTGCGAAACACGGCAAAGCCGAAACAGATGTCTAAACAAAAAGCAGAAGGCGGAGAATGGTTCCGGCCAACCCTATTGCGCCAGATGCGCCACCAGCCGCTGCATGAAGTCCCAGCCCGCCTCGAACTGCGAGATCTCGAGGTATTCGTCGGGGATGTGCGCCTGCGCGATGTCGCCCGGACCGCAGACCACGGTCGAATAGCCGTTGGCCTGGAAATGCCCGGCCTCGGTCCCGTAGCTGACGACGTTGGTCGAGTTGTCCCCCGTCAGGCCGCGCACCATGGTTTCGGCGGCGCCGTCCGTCTCGGGGCGCAGGGGCGGCACGGTGAAGCCGTCCGTGATCTCGATCCGGGAGCGCGGATCGACCGCCTGCATCCCGGCCTCCACCCGAGCGGCCTCGGCGCGGTAGCGGTCGGCCCAGTCGTCCAGCCGTTCGTCCGCGACGGCGCGGACGCCCAGCGTGAAGCGGCATTCGGCGGCGGTGATGTTGTGCGCCTCGCCCCCCGCGATGGTGCCCACGCTGACGGTGCTGAAGGGCGGATCGAACAGCGCGGCCGTGGCGGTGGGCGTGGCGGCCATCAGGGCGGCGTTCGTCTCGTTCAGCCAGTGCAGGATGCGCCCGGCTTCGTGGATCGCGGACACGCCCACATGCTGGCGCGAGGAATGGACCGGCACGCCGACGATCCGCGTGACAAAGGCGCGGCTGCCCTTGTGGCCCGTCACGACCTTCATCCGGCTCGGCTCCCCCACGATGACGGCGACGGCGCGGGGCAGGTCGCGGGCCATCGCCTCCACCATGGGGATGCAGCCGGCGCAGCCCACCTCCTCGTCAAAGGACAGGGCCAGTTGCAGGGGGCGCCTCAAGCCCGCCTTCACCGCCAGCGGCACGGCCGCGATCGCAAGGGCCAGAAAGCCCTTCATGTCGGCCGCGCCGCGCCCGTAAAGCCGCCCGTCGCGTTCGGTCAGCGTGAACGGGTCGGTGGCCCAGTCCTGTCCGTCCACCGGCACGACGTCGGTGTGGCCTGACAGGATCACCCCGCCTTCCACCTTCGGGCCCACATGCGCGTAAAGGTTCGCCTTGGTCCCGCAGGGCGACGGCACGCGCACGCATTCGGCGCCCCATTCCTCCAGATAGGTCTGCACCCAGTCGATCAGCGGCAGGTTCGTGTCGCGGCTGACGGTGGGAAAGGCGACCAGTTCGGCAAGAATGTCGCGGGCGGTCCGTTCGGCAGGCATGTGTCGGTCCTTGAGCATCGGAAGACGCCATCCTGCACCCATTCCACCCGCAAGGAAAGGCACCCCGACCACCCGGCCCGGCGGCACGCTGGATGACAACGGTGCCAAAGAGGTCGACGCGCTGATGAGCGGGTGCCCGCCCCTTACCAGGTGCGACGGATCGTGGCCGAGATCTCGCGCCCCGGGTTGTAGTAGACGGCCGACCCGCCGGTGTCGTGCTGTTCGTCGAACAGGTTCTTCACGTTCAGCGACAGCGCGGTGTCGGGGGTGACCTCATAGCTGACCGCGGCGTCGTAGATCACGGCCGCCTCGCTCTTGCCGCCCGTGTTGGCGGCGGTGTTGAAATAGGTGCCGGTGTAGCGCGCGCCCAGACCGAAGGTCATGTCGCCCCGCGTGCCATCCCCCGCCAGCGTGTAGTTGGACCACAGCGAGGCGAGGTGGTTCGGCACCTTCTCCAGCTCGTTGCCCTGAAGGCCCGACAGCTCGTCCTGCACCTCGGTGTCGATGTAGGTGTAGGCCGCGATCAGTTCGAGCCCGTCCATCACCTCGGCCCGCGCTTCCAGTTCCAGTCCGCGCGAACGGATTTCCCCCGTCAGGTATTGCAGACCGGTGGACGCGTCGGTGCGGGTGATGTTCTCCTTCGTCAGGTCGAACAGCGCGGCGCTGAACAGGGCGCGCATCGCCTCGGGCTGGTACTTGACGCCGATCTCGTACTGCTTGCCCGTTTCTGGGTCCAGCGTGAGGGTGGAGGCGGGCACGGCCGATTCCGCATAGGTCGCATAAGCCGACAGTTCCGGCGTGATCTTGTAGGTCAGGCCGACGCGGGCGGTGGTCTCGCTAAAATCACCTTCGCTGCGCGCAGTATTTATGAGAAAATCTCCATCAGGTCCACGAGCATACACGTCATTAGGGTCAGTGGGATCTTCTGGGTCATCCAAATATGTCGGCGTTTTCACGCGTTGCCGGATGTCCGTCCAATCGTGCCGTAGCCCCAGAGAGATGATAAATCGATCCGCAATGTCAAATTGCTGCTGGATGTAAATCGCCCGCGTTTCCTCGGAACGGCGGGCGTCATTATAGAAGGGAAGCGTGCTTTCATTCAGCCCGCCAGTATAGTTCGGATTTGTCCAGTCTATCGCGTCCGTTGCAATATAGTAGCCCTGAGCGGTATAGCCTGTGTCGACATACTGCGCCCCCAAGGTTGTCGTGCTATGGGCTGAGCCAAGGTCCGTCTGGTAGGTGAGGCGTGCGTCGGCGTTGAACGTGTGTCCTCGCGTGTCGCCCGAGAAGAACGACCGGCCGATGACCGTCCCCTCCTCGGGCGTGGCGCTCAGGAAGATCATGCCGAAATCGCTGGCCGTGTCGTCATAGCGGGCGTTGCCGCTGAAGGTTAGCCCGCCGCCGAAGTCATGGTCGACCATCACGCTCAGCGACGTCCGCTCATTTCCGACATAGTTGAAGTCCGGCTCTCCCAGGAAGGTTTCGCGGTCCAGATCGGTGTTGAAGGGCAGGCCCGCGCTGGTCGATCCGTCGGACTTCAGGTAATCCGCCACGACGCTGACCGTGGTAGCGTCCGAGGGCCGCCAGCTGAGGCCGCCCATCAGGAGCTTGCCGTCGTCGCGGGAATAGTCCTCCTCGGCGTCCGCATCCTGCACGCGCGCGGTGACGCGGTAGGACAGGGTCGAATCCGGGGTCAGGTTGTCGCCGAAATCGACGCCCGCCTCCTTGTGGCTGAAGGATCCGACAGTGGCATAGGCTTCGCCGAAGCGTTCGGTCTTCGGGGTCTTGGTGACGTAGTTCACCATGCCGCCCGGATCGGACACGCCGAACAGGGTCGTATCAGCGCCCTTCAGGACCTCGACGCGTTCATAGGCGAAGACGTCCTCGCGCAGGTTGTTGGCGCTTTGGCCGCTGCCGCCCACGCGCAGCCCGTCGCGATAGGTGGTCGCGTTGAAGCCGCGGATCTTGAAATAGTCCCAGCGGTCGTCCGACCCGTAGAAGTCCGTCACCACGCCCGCCGTGTATTGCAGCGCCTGTTCGGTGCTTTGCACGCCCCGGTCCCGCAGTTCCTTCTGCGTGATGACGGAGATGGAGCCCGCGGTGTCCAGAAGGTCCGTTCCGACCTTGCCGCCAAAGGACAGGCCCTGCGCGACCACGGTGCTGGAATCGTCATCCGACCCGTCCACGATGATGGGCGCCAGAACCGTGACCTCCTGCGCCAGCGTGCTGATCGGCGCCAGAGCCACCAGCGCGGTGCAGCAGGTCAGAAGGGACAGGCGGCTCGGCAGCCTCCGGCGGTCGGCGGTCATCGGGACTGGCATGATTCTCTTTCATACGATGGGCAATGTGGGGATAGGCTGGCTATCGGCACGGGCCGTCTCGCTTGCCCGGCGCGGGTGCGCCGGCAGAGTCTCTGCATTTCGCGGCTATAGCGGAGGTTTCCGCCCCTGTCTTGCACAAATTGAACGGCCCGGCCCGCGGGTTCGGCCGCCCGGCATCTTGACCGCGGGCGGGGAACATGGAAAAGCCGACGCAAATACTAAACTTTTCCGGAGGAAACCATGCGCCCGTGTCTTCTTGCCGTTCTGTGCCTGTCGCTGTCGGCCGGTGCGGCGCTGGCGCAGGACTTTCCGCTGACGCTGCGCCACGCGCTTGGCACCACGGTGATCCCCGCAAAGCCCCTGCGCGTCGCCACCGTGTCCTGGGCCAACCAGGAGGTGCCGCTGGCCCTGGGCATCGTCCCGGTCGGCATGGCGGCGGCGAATTTCGGCGATGACGACGGCGACGGCGTCCTGCCCTGGGTCAAGGCGCGCCTGGACGAACTGGGCGCCCCCACCCCCGTCCTGTTCGACGAAGGCGACGGCATCGACTTCGAGGCGGTGGCGGGCACCCGCCCCGACGTGATCCTCGCCGCCTATTCCGGGCTGAGCCAGGAGGATTACGACACGCTGAGCAAGATCGCCCCCGTGGTCGCCTATCCCGACACGGCCTGGGGCACCGACTGGCGCGACATGATCCGGATGGACAGCGCGGGCATGGGGATGGCCGCCGAAGGCGACGCGCTGATCGCACAGCTGGACGGCCGGATCGCCGACACCGCCGCCCGCTTTCCCGCCCTGCAGGGCAAGTCCGCGATGTTCGTCACCCATCTGGATTCCCGCGATCTGAGCGTGGTGCACTTCTACACCACCGCCGACGCGCGGGTGAAGTTCTTCCACGACCTCGGCCTCATCTCTCCCAAAAGCGTGGTCGCGGCCTCCACCTCCGGCCGTTTCGCGGGGGAGGTCAGCGCCGAGCAGGTGGACGCCTTCGACGACGTGGACATCGTCGTGACCTATGGCGGGGCGGACCTGAAGGCCGCGCTGGCCAAGGACCCGCTGATGTCGCACATGCCGGCGGTGGCGCGGGACGCCGTGGTGATGCTGAACAACGATCCCATGGGCACGGCCGCCACGCCGACGCCCCTGTCCATCCCGTGGGTGCTGGACGATTACGCGGCCCTTCTGGCCAAAGCCGCCCAGACCCCGGAATGAGCGTGACGGCCCGTTCGGGCGGCCCGCGCGCCCTGTGGCTGGCGGTCGTGCTGGGCGTTCTGGTCCTTTTGTGCGCGGCCTCGGTCGCGGTGGGCACGCGGGACGTGGGCTGGACGGACATCCGCGCCGCGCTGGCGGGGCACGCCGACACCATATCACAGGCTGCGGTGGCGACGCGCATTCCCCGCACGCTGCTGGCCGCGCTGGCGGGCGGGGCGCTTGGGCTGGCGGGGGCGGTGATGCAGGGCGTCACGCGCAACCCCTTGGCCGATCCGGGCATCCTGGGCGTGAACATGGGCGCGTCGCTGGCCATCGTAGTGGGGATCGCATGGTTCGGGCTGTCTTCGTCCCACGCGCAGGTGTGGACGGCGGTTCTGGGCGCGGGGCTGGCGGCGGTGTTCGTTTATGCCATCGGGTCGATGGGCCGCGGCGGGGCGACGCCCCTGAAGCTGGCTTTGGCGGGGGCGGCCACCTCGGTCGCGTTCTCCTCGCTGGTGATGGCGATCGTGCTGCCGCGCGGCGACATCGCGGGCAACGTCCGATCGTGGCAGATCGGCGGCGTCGGCGGCGCCACCTTCGACACGATGGCCCAGGGGCTGCCGGTGCTGATCGCGGGCTTCGTCATCAGCCTGCTGTCGGCACGAAAGCTGAACGCGCTGGCGCTTGGGGACGAACTGGCCGCAGGCCTCGGCGAAAGCGTGGCCTTTGCGCGCGGGCTGGCGGCCCTGGGCGCGATCCTTCTGTGCGGGGCGGCCACCGCGATCTGCGGGCCGATCGGCTTCGTGGGGCTGGTGGTGCCGCATCTGTGCCGCCTTCTGGTGGGGATCGACCACCGCTGGCTCCTTCCCTTCTCCACCCTCACGGGCGGGTGCCTGCTGGTGGCCGCCGACATCGCGGGCCGCATCCTCGCCCGGCCAAGCGAACTGGATGTCGGCATCGTCACCGCCCTGATCGGCGGGCCGTTCTTCATCTGGATCGTCCGGCGGCAGCGGGTGCGCGAGCTGTGAGCGGTCTTGCCCTGTCCGTCGCGGACCACCGCCACCGCCGCACCCGCCAGCGCCGCCGCCTGATCGCGGGGCTGGCGCTGCTGCTGGCGGCCCTGTTCGCGCTGACGCTGATGCTGGGCCAATCCTTCGTGCCGCTGGGCGACGTGATCCGCGTGCTGGCGGGCCAGAACGTGCCCGGCGCCGCCTTCACGGTGGGGGAGCTGCGGCTGCCCCGCGCCCTTCTGTCCCTTCTGGCGGGACTCAGCTTCGGGCTGGGCGGCGCGGCGTTCCAGACGATGCTGCGCAACCCGCTGGCCAGCCCCGACATCATCGGCATCACGTCGGGCGCGAGCGCGGCGGCGGTGTTCGCCATCGTGGTCCTTTCGCTCAGCGGTCCGGCGGTGTCGGTCCTCGCGGTGGCGGTGGGGCTGGGCGTGGCGCTTCTGGTCTATGGCCTGTCCTTCCGCAACGGGGTGGCGGGCACGCGGCTGATCCTCGTGGGGATCGGCGTGTCCTCCATGCTGGACAGCGTGATCGCCTATGTCCTGTCGCAGGCCCCCAGCTGGACCTTGCAGGACGCGATGCGCTGGATGACCGGCAGCGTCAACGGCGCCACGCTGGCCGAGGCGGGGCCCCTCCTTTTGTCGCTTCTGGTCTTCGGCGGCACCCTTTTGTCCCGTGCCCGGGATCTGGAGGCGCTGCGTTTGGGCGACGACACCGCCGCCGCCCTGGGCGTGCGCGTGGCCCGCACCCGCGTCGTGGTGATCGTGACCGCCGTGGGCCTGATCGCGGTGGCCACCGCCGTGACCGGACCCATCGCCTTCGTGGCCTTCCTGTCCGGCCCCATCGCCGCGCGGATCGTCGGGCGCAACGGGTCCGTCCTGCTGCCCGCCGCACTGGTGGGGGGGGTGCTAGTGCTGGCCGGGGATTACGCGGGGCAGTTCCTGCTGCCCGGCCGCTATCCCGTGGGCGTGGTGACCGGGGCGCTTGGCGCGCCCTACCTGATTTACCTGATCGTGCGGGTGAACCGCATCGGAGGATCGCTGTGACCCGGAACGCCCTTCACGTGCGCCAACTCGTGGCCGGATACGGCGACACGACCATTCTGGACGGTCTGGATCTGGACGTGCCGCCCGGCCGGATCACCGCCATCGTGGGGGCCAACGCCTGCGGGAAGTCTACGCTGCTGCGGACCATGGCCCGCCTTCTGTCACCCAAGGGGGGCGAGGTTCTGCTGGACGGCGCCGCCATCCACCGCCTGCCCGCGCGGACGCTGGCCCGGACCTTGGGGCTCCTGCCACAGTCCCCCACAGCGCCCGAAGGCATCACGGTCGCGGATCTGGTCAGCCGCGGCCGCCACCCGCATCACGGCCTGTTCGCCCGCTGGACCCGCAAGGACGACGACGCAATCGCCGCCGCGATGGAGGCCACGCGCACCGCGCCGCTGGCCGACCGCGCGGTCGACGAGTTGTCGGGTGGCCAGCGCCAGCGCGTCTGGATCGCCATGGCCCTTGCACAGGAAACGGAGCTTCTGCTTCTGGACGAGCCGACGACGTTCCTCGACATCAGCCACCAGGTGGAGGTTCTGGACCTTCTGACCGACCTGAACCGCCAGCGCGGCACGACCGTGGTGATGGTGCTGCACGACCTGAACCTCGCCGCCCGCTACGCCGATCACCTTGTGGCCATGGCGGGCGGGCGCGTCCACGCCACGGGCCATCCCGACCAGGTGCTGACGGCCGATATGGTGCGGGCCGTGTTCGACCTGGACAGCCGGATCATGACGGACCCCACCTCGGGCCGGCCGATGATGCTGCCCATCGGGCGGCACGGAATGGTTGGTTAAGGAGAATTCATCGGAACGCCGCAAAAGCATCACCCAACTGTCACGCTTCTGGCAGAAAGGGGTCTCCAAGGTGTCACATGCACTTCCAGAGGGACAAATGCTGATCAACCGCCGTCACACACTCGGGCTTTTCGGTGCCGCCGCCGGCACGCTTCTTCTGCCGCGCCGCATGGTGGCGCAGGGCACGCGCCGCGAGATCACGGTGGCGGTGCAGAAGATCACCAACAACAACACGCTGGACGTCTGGAATGAACAGTCCAACGTGGGCGAGCGGGTGTTCTTCCCCAACATGTGGGAAGGTCTGATCAACCGCGACTGGATGGGCAACCAAGGCCCGGTCGCGGGCTTGGCCACCGAATGGAAGCGCATCGACGACCAGACGATCGAGCTGAAGCTGCGCGAAGGCGTCCGCTTCCACAACGGTGACGAGCTGACGGCCGAGGACGTGGTCTTCTCCTTCTCGGACGAGCGGTTGTTCGCGGGCACCCCGCCCGCCGGCGGCAAGACGCTGTATGAGGAAAACTTCAAGCCGCAGAACGCCAAGGAATTGCCGGCCGCCATCCCCGGCACCGCGCGTCGCCTGTGGCCCGCCCTGCGCGGGGTGGAGGCCGTGGACAAGTACACGGTCCGCTTCCTGAACGCGACGCCCGACGTGACGCTGGAAGGCCGCCTTTACGCCTTCGGCTCGCAGATCGCGAACAAGCGTGCGTGGGATGAGGCCGGAAGCTATGCCGAATGGGCCAACAAGCCCGTCACCACCGGCCCCTACCGGGTGGAGGAGTTCCGCCCCGACGTGTCGCTGACCCTTGTCGCCTTTGACGACTACTGGGGCGGCCGCCCGCCGCTGGCCCGCATCCGCTTCGTGGAGGTGCCGGAAGTCGCCAGCCGCGTGAACGGCCTTCTGTCGGGCGAATACGACTTCGCCTGCGACCTGCCGCCCGACCAGATCGCGACCATTGCCGCCGCCCCGGGGCTGGAGGTGCAGTCGTCGACCATCTGGAACCACCGGATCACCGTCTTCAACAAGCAGAACGAGATCCTGGCCGACCCGCTGGTCCGCCGCGCCTTCACCCATTCGATCGACCGTCAGGCCATCGTGGACGCGCTGTGGGGCGGGCAAACCGCCATCCCCGCGGGCATGCAGTTCGACAGCTTCAAGACCTCGGACATGTTCGTCGAAGGCTGGGGCGTGCCGGAATACAACCCCGAACTGGCGCAGGACCTGCTGAAGCAGGCCGGCTACAAGGGCGACGCGATCCCCTACCGCCTTCTGAACAACTACTACACCAACCAGACCCCCACCGCCCAGATCCTGGTGGAGATGTGGAAGCAGGTCGGCCTGAACGTCGAGATCGAGATGAAGGAGAACTGGGCGCAGATCCACGATCCCGCGGGCACCAAGGGCGTGCGCGACTGGTCGGCCTCCAACAATATCAACGATCCGATCACGCCGCTGGTCGTGCAGTTCGGCCCGAACGGCGAGGCCCAGCAGAAGCGCGACTACTGGAACGACGAGGTGGACCAGCTGTCGCTGGTGATGGAAACCTCCACCAACCACGCCGAACGCAAGAAGGCCATCGCGCGCATGCTGCAGATCACGGAGCGTGAAGACCCCGCCTTCACCGTCCTGCACCAGAACGCGGTCTTCACCGGCATGAAGTCGGAGCTGAACTGGAAGGCCGCCCCGGCCTTCGCCATGGATTTCCGCGCCGAGAACTGGAACGCGTGATCCCCGCCGGGGGTGGGCGGCTCCCATCCCCGGCACGACGACCCAAGAAAGGAGGGGCGCATGTCGTTTGTCTCGCTCCGTGACCTGCGCGTCAGCTTCGACGGCGTGCCGGTTCTGCACGGCATCGATCTGGACATCGCGAAGGGCGAGGCCGTGGGCCTTGTCGGCGAAAGCGGGTGCGGCAAGTCCGTGACTTGGCTGGCGGCCCTTGGCCTTCTGCCGGGCAAGGCCCGCGTCTCCGGCTCCGTCCGGCTGGAGGGGGAGGAGTTGATCGGCGCGCCCCGTCCTGCCGTGGAAAAGGTGCGCGGCGCCCGGATCGCGATGATCTTTCAGGACCCGTCCTCGTCTCTCAACCCCGTGCACCGGGTGGGGCGCCAGATCGGTGAAAGCCTGCGCCTGCATCGGGGCCTGCGCGGGGCCGCGGCGCGGGAGGAGGCGATCCGCCTGATGGACATGGTGGGCATCCCCGCCGCCCGCACCCGGATCGACCTTTACCCGCACGAGTTTTCCGGCGGGCAGTGCCAGCGCATCATGATCGCCATGGCGCTGGCGGGCCAGCCCGACCTTCTGATCGCGGACGAACCGACCACGGCGCTGGACGCCACGATCCAGGCGCAGATCCTGGATCTTCTGGCCAGCCTGCGCCGCCAGACCGGGATGGCGATGGTCTTCATCAGCCACGATCTGGGCGCCGTGTCCGCCGTCTGTGACCGCGCGGCCGTGATGTATGCCGGGCGCATCGTGGAACGCGGCGACGTGTCGGCCCTGTTCGCGGCGCCGCAGCACCCCTACACCCACGGCCTGTTCGCCGCGATCCCCGAGATCGACGCCGACCGCCGCCGCCTTCAGCCGATCGAAGGCACGGTGCCCGACCCAAAGCACCTGCCCCCCGGCTGCGCCTTCGCCCCCCGCTGCCCCCGCGCCACCGGTTTCTGCCGCGAACACCTGCCCGACCTGAAACCGCAGGCGGCGGGGGGCGAGGTCGCCTGCTTCTACCCCGTGTCCCTGACCCAGCCCCACCGCGAAAAGGCCCTCGCATGACCGTTCTTCTGCAGGCCGAGGGTCTGGTCCAGCAATACGCCACTGCCCGGTCGATGTTCGGCGCCACGTCCCATGTGCGCGCGGTGGACGGGATCGACCTTTCGGTGCGCGAGGGGGAGATCCTGGGCATCGTTGGCGAAAGCGGATCGGGCAAATCCACGCTGGGCCGGATGCTTCTGGGGCTGGAGGCGCCCTTTGCCGGGCAGGTGCGCTGGCAGGGCCGGCCGATGCCCGCCCCGCGCACAAAGGAATGGCGCCGCCTGCGGGCGGAAATGCAGCTGATTTATCAGGACCCGCTGGCCGCGCTGGACCGCCGCCTGACCATCGCCCGCCAGATCGCCGAACCGCTGGAGATCCACGGCGTGCCGCAGGGCGACATCCGCCCGCGCGTCGACGCGCTGATGGCGCAGGTCGGCCTGCGCCCGGATCAGGCGGACCGCTATCCGCACGAACTTTCGGGCGGGCAGCGCCAGCGGGTCGTGATCGCCCGCGCGCTGGCGACAAGGCCACGGTTCCTTGTCTGCGACGAACCCGTCTCGGCGCTGGACGTGTCGATCCAGGCGCAGGTGGTGAACCTGCTGCGCGACCTGCAGGAACAGCAATCCCTGACCATGGTCTTCATCAGCCACGACCTGAAGGTCGTCCGCAACATCTGCGACCGCGTGGCCGTGATGTATCTGGGCCGCGTGGTGGAGGAAGCGCCCTCGGACCAGATCTTCTCGGACCCGCGGCACCCCTACACGCAGGCGCTCGTCTCCTCCATCCCCCGGGCGGGGCAGGGTCTGGGCGGGCGGATCATCCTGTCGGGCGAACCGCCGAACCCGGCGCAGCGCCCGTCGGGCTGCGCCTTCCACCCCCGCTGCCGCTTCGCCCTTCCCGCCTGCGCCGCCACCGAACCCGCGCTGGCGCGGCATGACGGGCGGCTCGCGGCCTGCCTCCGGCTGGACGAACCCCTTCCCTCCGCCGCCTGAGGATCCCATGGCCACCTACCTCCTGACCCGGCTGCTGCGCGCCTTTCTGACCATCGTGCTGGTCATGACCTTCGCCTTCGTTGTCCTGCGCCTGTCGGGCGATCCCGCGCAGATCATGCTGGGCCCGGACGCCCCGCAGGACGCCATCGACGCGTTCCGCGCCCGCTGGGGCCTCGACGATCCGCTGTGGAAGCAATACCTCGCCTACCTTCAGCAGCTTCTGAACGGCGATTTCGGCGTGTCGATGCGCGACGGCTCTCCCGCGCTGGCGCTGGTGATGGAGCGTGTGCCGGCCACACTGGCCCTGACCCTGCCCGCGCTGATGCTGAAGCTGTGCATCGGCATCCCGGCGGGCGTTTACGCCGCGCTGCACCGCGAATCCATCGCCGATCGCGGGGTGATCCTTTTGTCGATCTTCGGCTTCACCATCCCGTCCTTCGTGCTGGGCCTTGTGCTGGTGCTGATCTTCGCCGTGACGCTGGACTGGCTGCCCTCGGGCGGGCAGGACACGTGGCGGCACGCGATCCTGCCCATCGCCACCCTGTCCATCGGCGGCATCGGCATCCTCGCCCGCTTTTCCCGTTCCGCCATGATCGAGGTTCTGGGCCAGCCCTACATCCGCACCGCGATGGCCAAGGGCCTGCCCTGGCGCGACGTGGTGTGGAAGCACGCGCTGCCCAACGCCGCCGTGCCCATCGTCACGCTGGTGGGCTTCATGGTCGGCGCGCTGATCGCGGGGGCCGTGGTGGTGGAAAGCATCTTTTCCTGGCCCGGCGTGGGACGGCTGATCGTGGTGTCCGTGTCGAACCGCGATCTGGCCGTCGTGCAGTGCCTGCTTCTGGTGATCGCGGCCTCCATGGTGGTCGCGAACCTTCTGGTCGATCTGGCCTACGGCCTTCTGGACCCGCGCCTGCGCGCGGCCCGTCCCGCACATTGAAACGGAGGTTTGCATGACCACGGCCACCGCCAACCCGCCTTTGGTCCGCCGCCTGCGGCTGAAGGTCCCTGCCCTTGTGCTGCTGGCGGGCGTCTGGATGGCGCTGATGGTGGGCGTCGCGATCTTCGCCGACCAGCTGCGCCCGTACGAGATCACGCGCATGGACCTGATGGCCCGCCTTGCCCCCATGGGCACGCCCGGCCACATCCTCGGCACGGACGAACTGGGGCGCGACGTGCTGTCCCGCCTTCTGCAATCCATCCGCATGTCGTTGGTGATCGCCTTTGGCGCCACGATCCTGTCGGCCGTGTTCGGCACCACGCTGGGGTTCCTGGCCGCGCAGTTCCGCGGCTGGGTCGAACATCTGGTCATGGCGCTGGCGGATTTTCAGGCCGCCCTGCCCTTCATGATCATGGCGCTGTCGGTGCTGGCCTTCTTCGGCACCTCCATGGTGCTTCTGGTCGGCCTGATGGGGTTCTACGGCTGGGAACGCTACGCCCGGATCGCGCGCGGCCTCGCGATCTCCGCCTCGGCGCAGGGCTACGCCTCGGCCGTTGTGCAACTGGGGGCGACGCCCGGTCGCGTCTACCTCAAGCACATCCTCCCCAACGTCGCCTCCACCCTGATCGTGTCGATGACGCTGACCTTCCCCGAGATCATCCTGATGGAATCCGGTCTCAGCTTCCTCGGCCTTGGCGTGCAGCCGCCAGAATCCTCTTTGGGCAATATGGTGGGCTTCGGGCGGGAATACCTGACGCGGGCGCCGTGGATCATGCTCGCCCCGTCCGTCGTGATCGTGCTGACCACGCTGTCGATCTCGTTGCTGGGGGACTGGCTGCGCGACACGCTTGACCCCACCATCCGGTAAGGACACCCACATGAAGATCATGGCCCATCGCGGTGCCCGCAACCTTTGGGCGGAAAACTCGCTTCTGGGATTCCGCGAAACGGTGGCGCTCGGCTTCGACGCGATCGAGTTCGACCTGCACCTGACCGACGCGGGCGAACTGGTGGTGATCCACGACGCCACGCTGGACCGCACGACGACCGGCACCGGCCCGGTGCGCGCCCTGACGCCGGACAGCCGCCGCGTCCTGCGCCTGAAGGGGCCGGACGGGGCCCTGATCGACGAAGGTGTCCCCTCGTTCGACGAAGCGCTGGACGTTCTGGCCACCGGCACGGCCGACCTTTACGTGGAGCTGAAGGCCGACGAAGCCGGACGCCCCTATCCCGGCATGGTCGCCCGCGTGGCCGGCATCCTGCGCGCTCGGGGCCTTGAGGATCGGTCGGTCCTGCACAGCTTCGACATCGCCGTGGTGGAGGAGGTGCGCGATCTGGCGCCCGACTTCCGCCGCCTGATCTCGGTCAACCGCGAATGGGCCGACCGTCAGGGAGGGATCGCCACCTTCCTGCGCCATGTGGACGGTCTGGTGGACGTGGTCGGCGTCCACCACGAACTGTTCGAGGCGGAGCTGGACACCATCCGATCCCTGCGCCCGATGGAGGTGATGTCGGTCTGGACCATCAACGACCCGGATACGATCCGCCGCTGGATCGCCCGTGATCCGGGGTTCCTTGTCTCGGACGATCCGGTGCTGGTGCGGACCCTGATGGCAGGCTGAGCGTCAGCCGGCCACCGCCGGCACCGCCGGATCGGGTATCGCCAGCTGCACCGCCTGTTCGCGGATGTCGGGAATGGCCGTGACCTCCCACAGCGCCGCACGGGCGACAGGGCCGACGGCCAGAAGGCGCGGCTGCGGCTGGCCGTCGCGCCCGATCAGGTGCCCCGCGGGCGTCACGTCCAGCCCGATGCGCAGCGGGTCCATCCGGGCTACGCCCTGTTCCAGCAGATCCCGCACAAGGGGCGATCCGTGGGTGGCCGGATCGCGCAGGATGCCCCGGCAGTCGATGATCCGGGCCGCGTCCAGCCGCGTTTCGGTTCCGTCGGGCGCGCGCAGATGGGCCACCCCCGGCTCTGCCCGCCGGAAGGTGCCGCGTCGAATCTCCAGCTGGCCGCTGTCCATCGCGGCGCGGATCCGCGCCCCCGATCCGGGCGGGATGCGGTGGCGGTGGATCCCCCACCAGGACGCCGCGTGGCGCAGGAACCGCCGCCGCTGATCCTGCGACATCGCCTGCCACAGGGCCTGCGCGTGGGGGCGCAGGCTGTCCACCGTGTCGCGCCACGTGCCGCCCGCAGCCTCGGCCTCCCGCGCGTGCCGCCGCACCCAGTGCAGAAGCTGGCTGACCGGGCCGCCCACCGGCGGGTGAATCGCGTGAACCTCGGGCACGCCCTCGTCGTGCGGCAGGGGCAGAAGGCCGCGCCGGGACACGGCAACGATCGGGCCGCGATGCCTGCCGTTCAGCAGCGACAGCGTCTGGTCCACCATGCTGAGGCCGGTGCCGATGATGACCACCCGCCCGTCCGTCGCGGCCGCGCCGTCGAAGCGCCACGCGTTGTCCAGACCCGCCTCCTCGGCCGCAAGCGCGTGGCCGGTGGCCAGCAGCGCGCGGTCCGCATCCACCGCCCGCCCGTCGTCCAGCGTGGCCGTCACGCCCGCCGCCCCGGGGCGCAGGCGCACGACTTCCCCCTGCACAAGGGTCAGGCGCGGATCGTTCCGCCACGGACGCAGCAGGTCCTGCATGTAGCGGCCATAGGTGGCGCGGCTGACAAACCCGTCCGGCCGCGCGGGCAGGCCGTTCGCCGCCAGCCAGTCCATGAAGTCGTCGGGGCGGTCGGAATAGGCGCTCATGCTCGCCACGCGGGTGTTCAGAAGGTGGTCGGCGTCGCGCGTGGAATAGGCGATGCCATGGCCGAACGCCGCGTCCCGGCCCACCAGCGTCACCCGCCGGCCGGATCGGGACAGGATCTGCGCGGCCATGATCACGCCCGTCGCCCCGCCCCCGATGACCAGATCATGCGCGTCGTTCTGGGTCTTCGTCATGGCAGGCTCCTCCTTATGCCGGACGCCATTCACGAAGATGCGGCCGTTCCAGTCTTTTGTTCCGCATGGGTCGGGGGATCAAGGAAATATTTCATCTGTCCGGCGCCCGCCGGCCGTTACAAAATCTTCTTGGGGCGGCGGCCGGATTTTGCCTATGATCCCGGCGAATCCGCGCCCGACGGCCGGACAAAGCACGGAGACGATGGATGACCGGATCGACCCCCCGCCACCTGATGCTGGGCGCCGCGGCGCTTCTGGCCTCCACCTCCATGGTGGCGGCGCAGGATCTTGCGACGCTGGAAGCGGCCGCCAAGAAGGAAGGCATGCTGACCACGATCGCGCTGCCCCACAACTGGTGCGCCTATGGCGAGGTCATCGCCGGCTTCAAGGCGAAATACCCGTGGATCCAGGTGAACGAGCTGAACCCCGACGCGGGTTCTGCGGACGAGCTGGAGGCCGTGCGCGCCAACAAGGGCAACACCGGCCCGCAGGCGCCGGACGTTCTGGACGTGGGCCTTGCCTTTGGTCCGCAGGCGGCCAAGGAAGGGCTGCTGCAACCCTACAAGGTGTCGAACTGGGACCAAGTCTCGGACGACATCAAGGATCCGGAAGGCCACTGGTACGCCGGATATTACGGCGTCATGGCCTTCCTCGTGAACGAGGATCTGGTGACGGAGGTGCCGACCGACTGGGCCGACCTTCTGGACGAGGATTACGCGGGCCAGGTCGCGCTGTCGGGCGATCCCCGCGCCTCGGCGCAGGCGATCCTCTCGGTGCAGGCGGCAGGCCTGTCCACGGGGGCGGAACCGGGCAAGGCGGCGGCGGAAGCCGGCCTCGACTACTTCAAGCAGATGAACGAGAACGGCAACTTCGTGCCCGTGATCGGCAAGGCCGGCACGCTGGCACAGGGCGCGACGCCGATCGTCGTGGCCTGGGACTACAACGCGCTGTCCTGGCGCGACAGCCTGAACGGCAACCCGCCCACGCAGATCGTCGTGCCGGAAACGGGCGTGCTCGCCGGCGTCTACGTGCAGGGCATCTCCGCCCACGCGCCGCATCCGAACGCGGCCAAGCTGTGGATGGAATACCTGTATTCGGATGAAGGCCAGAACCTTTGGCTGAAGGGCTACTGCCACCCCGCCCGCTTCAACGCGATGGTGGAGGCCGGATCGGTCCCGCAGGAGCTGATCGATGCCCTGCCCCCGGCCGAAGCCTATGCCAAGGCCGTCTTCCCGACGCTGGACCAGCAGGCCGAGAACCAGGAGGCCGTGACCGGCGCCTGGGATCAGGTCGTGGGCGCCAACGTCCAGTGACGACCCCAAGGCCCCCCGCGCCCCGCCCGCGCCGGTTCAATCCGGCGTGGCTTGGCATCCTGCCCTTTGCGCTGTTCATCGCGATGTTCCTGATCGCGCCGACCCTGAACATCGTCCTGGGCGCCTTCCGCACGCCGGAGGGGGGCTTTACCTTGGCCAACATCCGGGGGCTGTTCACGCCCTCGATCCTGTCGTCCTACTGGATTTCCATCAAGATCTCGGTCGCCTCGGCGGCGATCGGCTGCCTTGTGGGGTTCGCCATGGCGGCGGCGGTGGTGCTGGGCGGGCTGCCCCGCGCCATCCGCGCGCCCCTGATGACGTTTTCGGGCGTCGCGTCCAACTTCGCGGGCGTGCCGCTGGCTTTCGCGTTCCTGGCCACGCTGGGGCCGCTGGGGCTGGTCACGGGCGTCTTGCGGACGGAACTGGGGATCAACCTGCGGGCCTACGGGTTCAACATCCTCAGCTTCTGGGGGCTGACGATCACTTACCTGTTCTTCCAGATCCCGCTGATGATCCTGATCGTCACCCCCGCGCTGGACGGCCTGAAGCGCGAATGGCGCGAGGCGGCGTCCTGCCTTGGCGCCACCGGCGCGCAGTACTGGCGCATCGTGGCGCTGCCGATCCTGTTCCCGACGCTTCTGGGCACCTTCGCCTTGCTGTTCGCCAACGCCTTCGGCGCGGTGGCCACGGCCTATGCCCTGACGGGATCCTCGCTCAACATCGTGCCGATCAGCCTGTTCGCCCAGATCCGCGGCGACGTGCTGGGCAACCCCCACTTGGGCTATGCCATGGCCTTCGGGATGATCGTGATCACGGGGGCGGCCAACCTGATCTACATCGTCCTGCGCATCCGGTCCGAACGGTGGCTGAAATGACCCGCGCCGCCGCATGGGCCGCGCTGCTGCTGGGCCTCGTCTACTTCATCCTGCCGCTGATCGGGATGGTCGAATTCTCGCTGTCCATGCGGCGGGGGGAATACAGCTTCGACGCCTACCGCATCGTGCTGGCCGACCCGCAGTTCCGGCAGACGTTCCTGTATTCGGTGATGATGGCGCTGGCGACGATCGTCTTCGGCATGGCGCTTGTGGTACCCACCGCCTTCTGGGTCCGCCTGCGCCTGCCCCACCTGCGCCCGGTGATCGAGTTCGTCACCCTGCTGCCGCTGGTCATCCCGGCCATCGTGGTCGTGTTCGGCTACATCCGGCTCTACAACACCTCCAGCTGGCTGCCGCTGACGGGGTCGCTGACGGGCACCAACATCCTGCTGATGTTCGGCTACGCCACGCTGGCCCTGCCCTACATGTACCGGGCGGTGGACACGGGGATGCGCGCCATCGACATCGCGACGCTGACCGAGGCCGCGCAGTCGCTGGGCGCGGGATGGTTCACGATCCTGCTGCGGATCATCCTGCCCAACGTGCTGGTGGCCGTGCTGTCGGGCGCCTTCGTCACCTTTGCCATCGTCATGGGCGAGTTCACAATGGCGGCGCTTCTGAACCGGCCGGCCTTCGGCCCCTACCTGCAGCTGATGGGCGCCAACCGCGCCTATGAACCCTTCGCGCTGGCCACCATCGCCTTCGCGATCACCTGGGCCTGCATGGGCGCCATCCAGTTGTTCACCCGTTTCGCCAAGGCCCGCGCATGAGCTTCCTGACCCTTTCGAACCTGCAGAAAAGCTTTGGCGGCACCCACGTCGTCCGCGACTTCCGGCTGGAGGTGGAGCGGGGGGAGTTCATCTCCCTCCTCGGGCCGTCGGGCTGCGGCAAGACCACCGTCCTGCGCATGGTCGGCGGGTTCGAGGTTCCGGACGCGGGCATCGTATCCATCGACGGCCGCGACGTGACGCGCCTTGGCGTGCGCAAGCGCGACATCGGGATGGTGTTCCAGTCCTATGCCCTGTTCCCGAACCTGACCGTGGCGCAGAACGTGGGGTTCGGCCTGCGGGTGAAGGGCACGCCCACCCGCCAGATCGCCCCCCGCGTGGCCGAGATGCTGGACCTGATCGGCCTGCCCCAGATGGGCGACCGTTATCCTTGGCAGCTGTCGGGCGGCCAGCAGCAGCGGGTGGCGCTGGCCCGCGCGCTGGCCCCCCAGCCCAAGGTGCTGCTGCTGGACGAACCGCTATCGGCGCTGGACGCCAAGATCCGCGTGTCGCTGCGCAACCAGATCCGCGATATTCAGCGCAAGACGGGCATCACCACCATCTTCGTGACCCACGATCAGGAAGAGGCGCTGTCCCTGTCCGACCGCGTGGTCGTCATGCACGGGGGCGTCGCGGACCAGATCGGCACGCCCTTCGACATCTACAACCACCCTACGACCCGCTTCGTGGCGGGCTTCGTCGGCACGCTGAACACGCTGGAAGGCCTGGGCGACGGTTCAACCTTCGTGCTGGGCCCGCACCGGCTGGACCTGCAGCGCCCGCTGCCCCCCGGCCCCGTCACGCTGGGCCTGCGCCCGGAAATGCTGCAACTGGACGGCGGATCCCTGCGGCTTCCGGCGCGGGTGACGGCGGTCGACTTCCTCGGCTCCGTCCAGCGCCTGCGGGTGGAGGTGGAGGGTCAGGCCCTCGCGCTGGACCGTTTCAACGACCGGACGCCGCCGCCGGCGGTGGGCTCGCCCGTCACCGTCGGCTTCCATCCGGGGGACCCCGTGCTCGTCGCGACCTGACGTCACGGGGCCTTCCGATCCGCATACGGCGGTGCACCGCCTTGTCCCCTGCGCAAGAACGTATTAGATGCCCCCCGGGGAGAATTTATGGATCTTGATCGAGTTGGCTGAACCAATGACGCAAAAACCTGTTGGCCTTCGGGCCGATGCCTCCTCCGCGCAGCTTCGCATGAACCGCCGGCAGCTTCTTGGAACCGCCGCCGCAGGTGCTGCCGTGACCACGCTGCCCGCCTTTGCCGCACGGGCCCAGGCCGCCGACAAGACGGTCGACGTGCTGCTGATCGGCGGCGGCATCATGAGCGCGACGCTCGGCGTCCTGCTGAGCGAGCTGGAACCCGGCTGGACCTATGAGATGGTGGAGCGTCTGGACGCGGTCGCCGAGGAAAGCTCCAACGGCTGGAACAACGCGGGCACCGGCCACTCGGCCCTCGCCGAACTGAACTACACGCCGGAAGACAGTAACGGCGACATCCACATCGAAAAAGCCATCGACATCAACGAACAGTGGCAGGTCACGCGCCAGTTCTTGGCCTACCAGACCGAACGCGGCGTGCTGAAGAACCCGCGGTCTTTCCTGAACTCCACCCCGCATATGAGCTTTGTCTGGGGCGATGCGAACACCGCCTTCCTTCAGAAGCGGTTCGAGGCGCTGAAGTCCAGCCCGCTGTTCGCCGGCATGGAATTCTCCACCGATCACGCGAAAATCGCGGAATGGGTGCCGCTGATGCTGGAAGGGCGCGACCCGAACCAGAAGCTCGCCGCCACCTGGTCCCCCCTGGGCACCGACGCCAACTGGGGCGAGGTGACGCGCCAGTACATCGCGCATCTGCAGACGCTGCCGAACTTCGCCCTGCAGACGGGGACCGAGGTGCAGGACATCCAGCGCAACGACGACCAGTCCTGGCGCGTGACGCTGGCCGACACGGACGGCGGGAACGAGCGCGTGGTCAACGCGAAGTTCCTGTTCCTCGGCGCCGGCGGCGGTGCGCTGCCGCTGCTGCAGATGTCGGGCATCCCGGAAGGTGACGACTATGCCGGCTTCCCCGTGGGCGGTTCGTTCCTTGTGTGCGAAAACCCGGACGTGGCCTCCCGCCACCTGGCCAAGGCCTATGGTCAGGCCACGGTCGGCGCGCCGCCCATGTCGGTGCCGCACCTTGACACCCGCGTGCTGGACGGCAAGCAGATGGTCCTCTTCGGGCCGTTCGCGACCTTCTCCACGAAGTTCCTGAAGAACGGGTCCTACTTCGACCTTCCGGCGTCGGTCACGCTGGACAACCTGTGGCCGATGCTGAAGGTCAGCTACGACCAGTTCAGCCTGGTCCAATACCTCGCCGGCCAGCTGATGCTGTCGGACGAGGATCGGATCGACGCGCTGCGCGAATACTATCCGGAGGCGAAGGCCGAAGACTGGCGCCTGTGGCAGGCCGGCCAACGCGTGCAGATCATCAAGCGCGACCCCGAAGAAGGCGGCGTGCTGAAGCTGGGGACCGAACTGGTGGCCTCGGAAGACGGCACCCTGACGGCGCTTCTGGGCGCATCGCCCGGCGCCTCCACCGCGGCACCGATCATGCTGACGCTGCTGAAGACCGTCTTCGGCGAAAAGCTGGCCACCCCTGAATGGCAGGCCAAGATGAAGGAGATCGTCCCCAGCTACGGCCAGAAGCTGAACGAGAATCCGGAGCTTCTGCAGCAGGAATGGAACCGCACCTCGGGCATCCTGCAGCTGGCCATCGCGCCGCCGGTCATCAATCCGGGCCGCCTGCAGGAACAGCAGGACAACCGCGTCGCCCCCACGGGCACGGTCGCGCCCCAGCCGGACATGGCCCTTTGATCTGATGCAAGCGGCGCCGAAAGGCGCCGTTTCGCTTTCATTTGTACCCGTTGTTTCCTTGCCAACCCCATGGCGCGCTGCCATGAGGCGGGCTTGTCGGACCCGCACGTTGACCTTGCCCCCTCGCAAGCCAGATGCCCCGACACGTGTGACGTTGTTTCCTGAGGATAGATGCAAAACCAAGATCACGACGGCGCCCTGTCGGGCCGCCTGTTCCTTGTCACGGGGACGGCCGCCCTGGGCGGGTTCCTGTTCGGCTATGACAGCTCCATCATCAACGGGGCGGTCGACGCCGTGCGCGACCGCTTCGGTCTGTCGGCGGCGGGGATCGGCTTCACCGTGTCCTGCGCCCTTCTGGGCGCGATGGTCGGCGCCTGGTATGCCGGCGTATGCGCCGACAAGCTGGGCCGCGTGCGCACCATGCTGATCGCGGCGGCGCTCTTGGCGGTGTCGGCCATCGGGTCGGCCTTCGCGTTTTCGGCCTGGGACCTGATCCTGTGGCGGTTCGTGGGCGGCATCGGCGTGGGCTTCGCCTCGGTCATCGCGCCCGCCTACATCGCCGAGGTGTCGCCCTCGGACGCGCGGGGCCGGCTGGGATCGCTGCAGCAGATGGCGATCGTGTTCGGCATCTTCCTGTCGCTTCTGGTCAGCGCGCTGTTCGCCCGTGCGGCGGGCGGGGCGTCCGAGCTTTTGTGGGGCATCCCCGCCTGGCGCTGGATGTTCCTGTCGGCTATCGTGCCCACGGCGGCCTATGGCCTGATGGCGCTGCGCCTGCCGGAATCCCCCCGTTTCCTTGTCGAACGCAACCGCACGTCCGAAGCGGCCACCGTGCTGCAGAACGTGGTGGGCGTGGCGCCCGCCCACATCCCCCGCATGATCCAGGAAATCCGCGCCACCGTCACGGCGGACGCGCGCAAGTCGTTCTCGGACCTGAAGGGCGGCACGTTCCTGTTCCTGCCGGTGGTCTGGGTCGGGATCATCCTGTCGGTGTTCCAGCAGTTCGTGGGCATCAACGTGATCTTCTACTACTCCACCACGCTGTGGCAGTCGGTCGGCTTCGATGAATCGAACAGCTTCATGATCTCGGTCTTCATGTCGTTCGTGAACATCCTCGCGACGTTCCTCGCCATCGCGCTGATCGACAAGGTGGGCCGCCGCGCGCTGCTGCTGGCGGGATCGGCCACGATGACCGTGACGCTGGCCGTGATGGCGCTGGCCTTCCACAACGCCACCGTCGTCGACGGCACGCTGACCCTGCCCGACCCGTGGGGCATGATCGCGCTGGTCGCGGCAAACCTCTTCATCCTGGGCTTCGCCGCCAGCTGGGGCCCCGTCGTCTGGGTCCTGCTGGGAGAGATGTTCCCCAACCGCATTCGGGGCATGGCCCTTGGCATCGCGGCGGCGGCCCAGTGGCTGGCGAACTTCGCCATCTCCACCACCTTCCCGATCCTGTCGGGCATCGGTCTGGACTTCGCCTACAGCCTTTACGCCTTCTTCGCCCTGCTGTCGCTGATCTTCGTCTGGCGCGCGATCGAGGAGACGAAGGGCCGGAGCCTGGAGCAGATCCGCGACCGGCACTGACCCCGATCGCACCACAGGAAAAGGCGGCACCCCGGTGCCGCCTTTTGCCGTTCAGGGCGGTGAAATTTCTCGACTTCGCTCCGCACGGCCCCACTTGCAGCGGAAAGCCGGTCGGGCCCGCCACGGGCGAAGGCCGGACGCCAGAACGTGCGGAGGGGCCCGATGACCGAAACGACATTTCACCAATCCACATGGCTGCGGGCGGGCACGCCCCGGTCCGGCGGCTGGAAGGCCGCAGCCGTCGTGCTGGCGGTCGTGCTCGGCCTCTTCGGTCTGGCCCTTCTGGTGGGCGGGGTCTGGCTGATCCTTCTGGGCGGAAGCTGGTATTACGGGCTGGCGGGTCTGGGCCTTCTCATCACCGCCGTCCTGCTTGCCAAGCAGCGCCGGGCAGCCCTTCCCCTGTATGTCCTCATCTGGCTGCTGACCGTGATCTGGGCCTTCTGGGAGGTGGGCCTAGACGTCTGGGCGCAGGTGCCGCGCCTCGTTGCCCCCACCGTCGTTCTTGTGCTGATCGTGCTGGTCCTGCCGGCGCTTGGCCGCAACCGCATCCGCTAAAGGGGGGAAGATCATGACCTCGTTGATCCTGCGCGCCACGCTCGCCACGCTGCTGGCCTCCACCGCCCTTCCGGTTCTGGCGCAAGAGGGGACCGCCCCCGAACCGGCGGTTCCGGCCCAGCCCGCCCCCGCGCGGCCGGCCCCCGAGGCCCCCGCCCAACCGGATGCGGCCGCGCCCGAACAGCCGGTCCCGGCCCAGTCCACCCCCGAAACACCCGCCCAACCCGACGCAACCGCACCCGGCCAGCCCGAACTGGCCCCCGACACGGCACCCGAGGCGGGCACCGGCCCGGCCGAGGCCCCCCCCGCTCCGCAGGAACGCGTGGCGCAGCCCCAGCCCGCCGTGGGCGCCGACTGGCCCTTCTGGGGCGGCGACGCGCAGGCGACTCGCCACTCCCCCCTCGCGCAGATCACGCCGGACAACGTGGGCGAGTTGGAGCGTGCCTTCGTCTTCCGCACCGGCGACATGCCCGAGGGTGACGCCAAGAACAAATACGCCGCCGAAACCACCCCGCTGAAGATCGGTCGCCAGCTGGTCATGTGCTCGGCCAAGAACATCCTGATCTCCATCGACGCCGCCACGGGCGAGGAGAACTGGCGCTTCGATCCGGGCGTGTCGAACGACGCGATTCCATATTCCGCGTCCTGCCGGGGCGTGTCCAGCTACACCGCGCCGGATCTGGCCGAGGACGCCCAGTGCAAGACCCGCGTGATCGAGGGCACCATCGACGCCCGCCTGATCGCGGTGGATCTGGCCACCGGCCAGCCTTGCGCCGATTTCGGCGAAAACGGGCAGGTCGATCTGTGGGCCGGGATCGGAGAGAAGGTGCCCGGCTGGTACGCCGTGACCGCACCGCCCGCCATCGTGCGCGGCGTGGTGGTGACGGGCGCGCAGGTGAAGGACGGTCAGGCGGAAAACGCCCCCTCGGGCGTGATCCGCGGCTTCGACGCCGTGACGGGCGATTTCCTTTGGGCCTGGGATCTGGGCAATCCCGGCGACTTCGACGCACCGGCCGAGGGCGAGACCTACACCCGCGGCACCCCCAACATGTGGACCACCGCCACGGCGGACGAGGATCTGGGCCTTGTCTACCTGCCCATGGGCAACTCCTCCGTCGACTACTACGGCTCGAACCGGAGCGAGCTGGAAAGCCAGTGGGCGACCTCGCTCGTGGCGCTGAACGCGTTGACGGGGGAACCGGTCTGGTCCTTCCAGACGGTGCGGCACGACGTGTGGGACTACGATCTGGGCTCGCAGGCCTCGCTCATCGACTTCAAGGGCACGCCTGCGATCCTGCTGCCGTCGAAACAGGGCGACATCTACATCCTGAACCGCGCCACCGGCGAATCGCTGGTCCCGGTGGGGGAGATTGAGGCCCCGACGGAAGGCAGCGTGGAGCCCGACTTCATCTCGAAGACCCAGCCCGTGTCGGAATGGCACACACTGCGCAAGGACGATCTGGAAGAGCGTGACATGTGGGGCTTCACCCCCATCGATCAGCTGTGGTGCCGCATCCAGTTCCGCCGCGCGCATTACGAAGGCTTCTTCACGCCGCCTTCGGCCGATCGTCCGTGGATCCAGTATCCGGGCTACAACGGCGGGTCGGACTGGGGCTCGGTCGCCATCGATCCCGAGCGCAACGTCCTGATCGCCAACTACAACGACGTGCCGAACTACAACCAGCTGATCCCGCGCGAAAAGGCCGACAAGATGGGCCTGCGCCCCATCAACGAAGGCGGCGGCAAGGCGGACGAAGGCCATGCCGAAGGCGCGGGCGATCCGCAGGCCGGCAGCCCTTATGCGATCAACGTGAACGCGGGCTGGCGCAACACGGGCACCGGCGTTCCCTGCACCCGCCCGCCCTATGGCGGCATCCGCGCGATCGACATGAACTCGGGCGAGACGCTGTGGGACACCCCCCTCGGCACCGCGCGCCGCAACGGGCCGTTCGGCATTCCGTCCTACCTGCCCTTCAAGATCGGCACGCCGAACAATGGCGGGTCCGTCGTGACGGCGGGGGGCCTCATCTTCATCGGGGCGGCCACCGACAACCTGTTCCGCGCCATCGACATGGAAACGGGTGAAACGGTTTGGTCCGACGTGCTGCCAGCCGGCCCGCAGGCCAACCCGATCAGCTATGAGGTGGACGGCCAGCAATACGTGCTGATCGCGGCCACGGGGCACCACTTCATGGAAACCCCCGTGGGCGACTACATCATCGCCTACAAGCTGCCGAAGTAAGGGCGGCTATTCCACCACGCGCGCGTCCCGCAGGACGGGAAGCGTGCCCATGGATTTCACCACCAACGGCGACGGCTGGGGCACGGGCAGGATCGCGGGGCTGGCCGTGACCGGCCCCGTGCGCGAGGCAAGCGAGACCGTGGTGCCAAGGATCAGCACCCCCGTAGGCGAAATCTCGATCCCCTGCGCGCCGCCGGGGCCGCGCGTCACCAGCCGGATCGTGTCGCCCTCCACCTCCAGGAAGCTGCCGCCGGTGCCCGTGGGCGCGGCGCTGGCCTGAAGGACAAAGCGGGTGCCCACGTTCACGCGGTGTGTGTCGCCGACCTTCAGGTTGTAGTCGCGCTCGGCCCGCAGAAGCACCTCCTCGGACCCGGCAGCGTCCTCGAAGCGCAGCTCGTTGTAGGTCTGACCGCCCTTTGACGGCACGCTTTGCGTGCGGAAGGCCGACCGCGTGCCCTTGGCGGGGAGGCTTTCGGCGGGCAGGTTTGTCATGTTGTAGACGGCGCCGGTGATGATCGGCCAGTCGGGGTTGCCGTCGTGGAAGTGCACCAGAACCTCCTGCCCGACCCGAGGGGTCACCAGCCCCCCGAACCCCTTGCCGGCCCAGGGCTGCGCCACCCGGATCCAGCCCGAGGCGGGGGTCGCGTTGTCGCGGTCCCAGCGGAACCGCACGCGCACCCGACCCAGCTTGTCCGTCGCCACTTGCGATCCGGGCGGGCCCTCCACCTCGGCCGTCTGGGGGCCGGTGATGCGAGGCCACGGTGTGCGGACCGTGGGCCGGAAGGGCGTGGCGGCGGCCTGCGCCTCCACCACCGTCCGGTAGACGAAGACGGTGTGGTCGTCGGGATCGGCGGTCTCCACATGCTCGCCCACCTCGCCCATGATCTCGAACCGCATGCCGATGGCGAGCCAGCTTTGCGACGGGGTCGGGATCTGCGCCATGTCGGGCTGGTCATAGGGGTTTTCGGCGCGGAAGCGGCAACCGGTGGTCACCTGCCGCATGCTGCCCTCCACCTCCACGCGGTAGGCGCGGCTGGCGATGCCCTCCGCCTCGCGGCGGGCGTAAAAGGCCGCGTCCTTCTGCGTGACGAAACGGCCGGGGAAGCGGAACACCTCGCGCGTCTGGCTGCTGCGCGGGGCCGTGCGGGCGGCGGATTTCGCGCCGAACAGCGATCCCGCCCCCCCGTTCATCAGGCGCGTCGTGGTGCCGCGCACATCGCCCATCGCGGCGTCCGGCACCGGCTCCAGCGCGTTCAGCGTCGCATTGGGCTTTTCATGGTCGTAATCCAGCAGCGACACCCGCCCCGGCGTCAGCGCGGCGCGTTCGCGCCACTGCCAGATCATGTCCTCCTTGTAGCGGAAACGGCGCAGGTTCAGCTGCGTCGTCACCACCTCGGGCGTGCAGGGATCGTGATCGGCAGGATCGTCGGCCAGGATCAGGACGTGATCCGTGGCCGCGTGTTCGAAGAAATAGTAAAGCCCGTCCTGCTCCATCAGGCGCGAGACGAAATCCAGATCCGTCTCGTCATACTGGACGCAGGTCGGGCGGCGGGGCAGCGCGCCGCGCACCTTCACCCGGAACGTGCCGCGATGTTCGGCGAAGATCGTGCGCAGAATCTCCACGCTCGTCTTGTCGTGAAAGATGCGGCTGTTGCGGCGCAGGGCCAGAAGGGCGATCCACGGGCCCAGCTCCACCTCGTAGTTCAGGCGGCGCGTGTCCTCGATCCCGACATATTCGAAGGCCGTCACGATGCCGTTGAAATGGCGCACCGTGCGCCGGTCGGCCAGAAGCATCCCCACCGTCATCGGCTCCCCCGGAAGGCGGCCGAAGTCGCGGATCGGCTCCTTGGAGATGAACTTGACGCGGTAGCTGAACGGCTCCCCCAGCCGCTCCGTCCCTTTTAGCCAGCGCAGCGTGACGTCGCGCAGGGGAAACGGGGCCGCGGTGATGGCGGCGAAGCGGTTGGCCCGCAAGGGCATCGTCGCCACGGAGGGGGAGCTGTTCAGGGCCATCGGGGGGATCCTTCGGGGCTCAGGTCGGCCGGTTGGTCTGGTTGTTCGCCGCAAGGTTGCCGAAGCGCCAGACCATGAACGACAGCGATCCCAGGGCGATCACGGCGGTCAGCCCGGCCAGCGCATATTGGCGGGTCTTGGCGCTGGACCGTGTCTTCTTGTCCGACGCGTGCTTCAGGATGTCGGCCTCGCGCGCGCTCAGCTCCTTCAGCAGGTCGGCATAGCTGATCTCTCCGCGATAGAACTGGGCCACGCTGCGTTCCGCGGACCGTATCAGCTGCTGCATCTGCATGACGACGCTGTCGCTCGACATGGCATCCACCTGCTCCTCGCGCACCACGTCCTCGAACGCGCTCTGGACGACGACGTTCATGGTGGCCAGGCTGGCCTGACGCTGCGCGGGGGTGGTCCATTGTTCGCGGATGAAGTCGAACTCGACCTCCTCCTCGGTGTCGCTCCCCTCAACCTTGACGGTGCCGCGGATCATGTCGCCCATGTCGGGGGTGAACTGGGCAAAGACCTTGCGCCCCTCGCGCTGAAGGGGGATGGCGAATTTCAGCGTGACGTCCTTGCCTTCGGCTTCCTTGGCGTTCGACAGGATCACGACCACACCCTTGGCCCGAGGATAGGCCGACACGTCATGCGGCTTCATCTTGGTCAGGGTTTCGGCGCCGACCTGCTTGGGCCGGTGCGCCAGCTGGACGTCCTGTTGCGCCCGATGCGCGGGGTTGACCTCGGACCCGTCGAAGTGGTTCTGGACGTATCGCATCATCTCGCTCGGCTGCGCGGGGCCCCGCCCCGGCATGCGGTCCCAGACACCGGAGGCGAGGCCGGCAAAGGTCCATCCGCCCGCCGGTGCGGGGGCGGGCGGGGCCACGGGGGCCACGACGGCGGCCGCGGGCGCAGGGGCCGGCGCCGGCGCGGGCGTGTTCGCCGGGGGGTTCACCGGCGCGGGTGCCACCATGCCGAAGCTGGCGAACAGGTTCTGTTCCTGCCGCTCCCAGGCGGCCTGCGGATCAAGGGGCAGGTCGTCCAGCGGGATGCCCGCTTCCAGATCTGGCTCGGGGGTGTTGCCGATCAGGCTGGTCAGGCTGCGGCGGGTGTTCGAGGACATGGCACGTCTCCTTCGGGTTGGGGGTCATGCAGGGGCCGCCCGACCGCGCGAGGCGCGGCCCAGCGACAGGTCACGGGCGGGTTCGGCGGTGCGGCGGGCCCCCAGCCAGCTGGTGAAGCCCAGCCGGCCCTGATGCCCCAGACGCTGGGCCGGCACCTCGGGCGCGGCCAGAACCAGGTTCACCTCCCAGTCCAGCGCCTCGCCGACATAGTTGCGCAGGATCGGCTCCAGCCGGGCCAGCGCGGGGCCGCCGGGTAGGAACCGTTCATAGGTGGCCAGCGTCATCGGCCCCAGAACGATGCGAAAGACGTGGTGATGGACCTGCACCTCGCGCCCTGCCGACGCCGTACGGCCAAGGGCGGCGTTTCCCGCGCCCCCGCCCAGACGGCAGCGCGCCTCGACGGGCAGAACGGCACGGCTCGGCACGAACTCCTCGATCGCCACCGGCGTCTCGAAGAACGAGGACAGGATCGCGCACAGCCCTTCGGGGTTGCGCGCCCCGTCGGCCAGCCGCCCGGTGAAGTGCCGCTTCAACAGGTCCGGCATCGCGTCCCGGTCCTCCAGCGAGGCCATGCCATAACCCGCCAGCGCACCGACCCGCCGCCCGAAGCCATCCGGTTCGGCGCGGTCCAGACCCAGCACCGGCTCCCCCTCCGCCCAGGCCCGATAGAACAGGGTCGCCATCCGGTGCTGAAGCGCGTCGGCGAAATCGGCAAAGCCGCCGTCGCGGTTCAGGCCGCGCGCATGCGCCAGTTCCGTCATGTTCAGGGGCAGCGGGCCGTTCGGACCGAACAGGCCGAAGAAGAAGGTGCGCAGGCGCAGCACCTCGCCATCCTCGTCCTCCGACAGGCTGGCCACGGGGCGCGGGGCAAAGCCGAAGCCGGCCTCCTGCCCGATGCGGACGCCGTCCTCGGCCGGGCGGGCGCTTTCACCCAGGCGGGGGCGGTCGTCCCCCGCTTCCAGCGTGCGCAGGGCCAGGAAGAAGTCGCCCCCCTCCATCACAGCACCGTCACGCGGCCGGGGATCGCCGGCCAGCGCGCCACCTCCCCGTCCTGCCCGCTGTGCAGCACCGTTTCGGCAAAGCTGTTGATGGAGGCGTGGCGCGCAAAGAACCGCGCCAGCACCGAGGACAGGGGGAAGCTGCCGATGCCGGCAAAAGCCGCCTCGTCCAGATGCAAAGTCACCTCCACGCCCCGCGCGACGGCGGAGAGGCCCGCGCCGGGGATGCGGCGGATGGCGGGGGCGGCGGACACCCGTTCCACCCCCGCAATCTGATGCGCCAGTTCGGGCCGATCGGCGGGCGCGTACAGGGACAGCAACTCGCGCAGCGCCGTCGCCCCTTCCTCCGCATCCGTGATCGACAGGTAGTTGAGGGACAGGTGGCTGATCAGCTTCCACGCCACGTCCCCTTCCGCCGGTGCGGGGCCGGGCCGCGTGGGCAGCGTCAGGCAGCGGATGGCCGTGACGGGCGCCGCGATGTCCAGCGAAAAGTCGGTCGCCCCCTCGCCGCAGGGCAGCATCAGGGGCAGGTCGCGGTTGCTGCACAGGCAACGGACGGACAGTTGCTGCAGATCGGCCCGGAACGGCGGGGCGGCGGGATCGGTGATCGTCAGGAACCCTTCCGTCCCAACGTAAGAAGTCCGCGTCCCGTATTGCCGCACGCGCTGCGACAGCACGCGGGTCTCGCGCCGCAGAGTGTAGTAGCCCGCCACCTCCCCATCCCGCGCATCATGCAGGGCGTAAAGGGCGCGGAACGGCATGCGCTCGCCCGACGCCAGCTCCCCCTGCACGCCCAGCACGGAATGCAGTTCCATATCCAGCGGGCGCACGCGGTCGGGCACGATGTGGAACTCGTGCCGCGTCCCGTCCACGCGGATGCGGTCGGCCGTCTTTTCGAACAGGTTCACGGCGGGCGTGGCGAACAGGCGCACATTCTCGCGCCGAAGCTGGCGTTCCAGTTGCGGATGGCTGCGGCGCAGGGGGAACAGGATCTCGATCTCGGCCGTATCGCTGGCGGCGATGGCGTCGGCCAGCCCCGTCAGTTCCGCAAACAGCACCCGGTCGGGCAGCGCGAAGTATTCCTGCAACAGCCGATAGCCGCTGAAAGACCGCGGCACCGGCGGCAGAAGCGCCTGTTCCGGCGCGTCGAACGCGTGCCGCAGGGCCGAGGGCGGAAGCCGTTCCTGCCACGGGCAGGGCCGGTCCAGCGGGCGCAACACCACCCCCGTGCAGTCCGACAGCAACTGCTGCAACAGCGCCCCGCCGGTGCCCCCGTCCGACGGGAAGTGCAGCGCCAGCGTGCGCAGGGCCAGCTTTTGCAGCGCCATGCCGTTGGTCGTGCCCAGCCGAAGCCGGATCACCGCCTGCGCGCCCCGCCCGCCCAGATGGAGCGAGGAGATGCGGTCCGGCGTGTGGATGTAGTCGAGCGACCGCACCTCGATCGGCCAAAGATGCACGTCCTGCGCCGTGCGGAACTCGCAGGCGGTGATGGTGCCGGGCACCACGCCCGTGACCAGCCGGGTGCCGCGCGGGATCAGGTGGCCCTTTTCCATCCGCCCCGCCTCGGCGTCCGGGGTGAAGCCCGCGATCGTCATCGACGGGATGGGCGAGGTGAAATGCGGATAAACGATGTCCAAGAGCGCCTGCGTGAAATCGGGAAAGCGCGCGCGCAGCTTGGCCTGCACGCGGGCCGACAGAAAGGCCACGCCTTCCAGAAGGCGTTCCACATGCGGGTCCGACGCCTCGCCCGCCTCAAGCCCCAGGCGGCCCGCGACCTTGGGATAGGCGGTGGCGAACTCGTCCCCCATCTCGCGCAGATAGGCCAGTTCCTCATTGTAAAGGCGCAGAAGGTCGGGGGTCATGCGAAGCCCTCGTCCCGGCATTCGACGACGCGGATCGCCGGCATCTCGGCCTCCACCTCGGTCCGCATCACGACGCGCAGGGGGGCGGGATCGGCGCGGATCTCTCCCTCGATCCGCAACACGATGGCGCCCTGCCCGGGATCGTCGGCGCTGGTCACGCGCAGCGTGTCGGGCATCAGGCGCGGTTCGAACCGGTGCAGGCTGCGGGCGACGCCTTCCTGCACGTGATAGAGATCCAGCCCCTCGCGGTGCTGGCCGTCCAGCGCGGGGCTACCGAAATTCAGGGTGCTGTTCGCGACGTAAGGATAGTCCGACAGGTCCACCACCTGCTCCAGCCCGCTCGCGTTCAAAAGGGTGGAGATGTCGCGCACCAGCGCGCGCTTCAGATCCCCCGGAGACATGGAAGCGGGGCCACCCTCGGCGGCGTCGGAAAAGCAGTCCAGCAGCGACGGGCGCAGCCGGGGGCCATCGGGTTTGCGTGACATCGGGGATCCGGACCTGTCGGGAAAGGGGCGGCGGCGCATCCGCCGCCCCGAAGGGCGCCTTAGCGGGTGGCGATCTTTTCGGTGTTGTTGTTGTCCACCTGGTTCCAGATGCCCTGGCCGGCCTGGGTCAGGTTGCCCTGATCGTCCTGCATCTTGTATTCGATCTTGCAGACGCCGAACTTGAAGGTGACCGTCTCCTCGGGGGCGGGGTCGCCATAGGTCCATTCCACCTTTTCGACCGCCAGCATCTGGAAGGTCCAGGTCAGGTAGTTGTTCATCTTGCCGGTGCCCGAACCCGTGGACTTGCGCAGCTTCAGCTTCACGTCGTTGAAGTGGCAGACGCGGCCGCAGGCTTCCAGCAGGTGCGAGGACGCCTTGTCGATCTGCTTCTTGATCGTGAACGCTTCGAATTCCGCCTTGCCGGCGCCCGCGCCCATCGTCTGGGGGCCGATGTTCAGCTTGTTTTCCAGCGCGAACCCCCACTGGTCCGTCAGCATGATCGCGCCTTCGTCGCTGCCGACCTTGGATTCGCCTTTCGGCCAAACGCCTTGCACCCCTTTGGTGAAGACCAGATAGGCATCATGTGCCATGACTTTCTCCGTCGCTTGGTTGGGTTATTCTTTGCCGGCCGAAGGCAGCCGCGACACCAGCCGCAGCGACACCGTCAGGCCTTCCAGCTGGTAATGAGGGCGCAGGAAGAAGCGCGCGCGATAGAAGCCGGGATTGTCCTCCACGTCCTCCACCACCACATGGCCGGCCGACAGGGGCTTTTCGGCCTTGCTCTCCTCACTCGCCAGCGTGGGCGAGGGGTGGACGTATTGCTGAACCCAGTTGTTCAGCCACTCCTCGACCTCGTGCCGCTCCTTGAAGCTGCCGATCTTGTCGCGGACCATGCATTTCAGGTAATGCGCGAACCGGCTGGAAGCGAAGATGTAGGGCAGACGCGCGCTCAACTCGGCATTGGCGGTGGCGTTCGGGTCCTCGTAGACCGTGGGCTTGTTCAGCGTCTGCGCACCGATGAACACGCCGTATTCGGTATTCTTGCGGTGCAGCAGCGGCAGGAGGCCGGCCTTCGACAGTTCCAGTTCGCGCCGGTCGCTGATCGCCGTTTCGGTCGGGCACTTAAAGTCCATGCCGCCGTCGTCGCTGGGGAAGACGTGCACCGGCAGGTTTTCCACCAGACCGCCGGATTCCACCCCGCGGATGCGCGACAGCCAGCCATACAGCTTGAACGACCGGGTGATGTTCACGCCCATCGCATAGGCCGCGTTGCACCACAGGTAGCGCGAGGTGTCGCCGCCGTCGGTTTCCTCTTCGAAGTCGAACTCCTCGACGGGGTTCGTGCGCGCGCCATAGGGCAGACGGCCCAGAAAGCGCGGCATGGTCAGCGCGACGTAACGCGAATCCTCGGTCTCACGCAGGGCGTTCCATGCGGCGTGTTCGGGCGTCAGAAACAGCTTGGCGATGTCGCGGGGGTTCGCCACTTCCTGCCAGTCGTCCATGTGCAGAAGACGGGGGGAGGCCGCGGCGATGAACGGCGCGTGCGCGGCGGCGGCCACCCGGCTGATGTTGCCCAGCAGTTCCACGTCCACGGGGCTGTGGTCGAAGTAGAAGTCGCCGATCAGGGCGCCATAGGGCTCTCCGCCCAGCTGGCCGTATTCTTCCTCGTACAGCTTGCGGAAGATCGGGCTCTGGTCCCAGGCCACGCCCTTGAACTTGCGCAGCGTGCGCGACAGCTCCTTCTTCGTGGTGGGCAGGACGCGGATCTTCAGCGTCTCGTCGCTTTCGGTGTTGTAGACAAGATGGTTGAGGCCGCGCCACGCGGATTCCAGCTGCTGGAACTCCTCGTGATGCACGATCTCGTTGATCTGGGCCGTCATCTTGGCGTCGATGGCCGCGATCATCGCCTCGATCGTCGGGATCACCTCGTCCCGGATCAGCGTGCCGTCCTGAAGGGCGGCTCGGGCCAGCGTGCGGACCGCCTGTTCGACCGAAGCCCGCGTTTCCTCGGAGCGGGAGCGGAATTCCTGATGGACCAGCGCCTGAAGGGCGTTCGCCTCGGCCGGAAGGGGCGCGATCTGCGCCGGGGATTCGACCAGCGTGGTGTCGGTGGGGCTCATGTCCTCACTCTCCGTGCTTGGGGTGGGTGCCATCCTCGATGGCGGTGACGGGGGAGTCGGCGGCAAGGACCTTCAACAGCTCCGGATCGGCCAGAAGGCTGCCGACCAGCCCTTCGGCCGAGGTCTTGCCGTCCATGTAGGTCAGCAGGTTCGCAAGCTGGCTGCGCGCCTCCAGCAGACGGGCCAGGCTTTCGACGTTGCGCGCCACCGCGGCGGGGGAAAAGTCCTCCATCCGCTCGAACGTCAGGTCCACGGGCAGCGTGCCTTCGCCCGTCAGGCGGTTCGGGACCTGCATCACCACACGCGGCTTCAGCGCCTTCATGCGGGCGTCGAAGTTGTCGACGTCGATCTCCACCATCTCGCGGTTTTCAAGATCGGGCAGCAGGTCGTTCGACTTGCCCGCAAGGTCCGACATCACCCCCATCACGAAGGGAAGCTGGACCTTCTTTTCCGATCCGTAGGTTTCGACGTCGTATTCGATCTGCACGCGCGGCGCGCGGTTGCGTCCGATGAACTTCTGACTGCTGGATTTGGCCATGAATGGTCTCCTGAGGGGGATACGGGAACGCGACCGTCACTCGTCGGTGCGCGTGGTCTTCAGCCCCGCAAGGTGGCGGAACTGCGCGGCCCCGTCCGGAGCAAGCTCCTGCAGCAGGGCAAGGAAATCCTTCGCCACAAGGGCGCGCGCGCGCTCCAGCAGGGCGGGAATGGGGCTGGCGGGTTCGTTCAGCCGGTACCAGGCACAGATCCGGTCCAGCATCACGACGATGTCGTCGCGGTTGCGCGGCCCGCGCGACGGCACGGCGGCAGTCGCCTCGGCGGCAAGCTCGGCCGCCGCGGCCGGCGCGGGTTCCCCTTCGGGCGGTGCCAGATAGGGCGTCAGCATCTCCAGCATCTGCGTCAGGACCAAGGCGAGGGGGGCCAGCTTCGGCGCCTCGGGCGCGGGGACGTGATTGCGCAGCGCCGTGTCCACCGCCGCCAGCGCGTCCAGACAAGCGCGCAGCTGTCCCGCGGCGGCCTCGTGCAGCGCGGCATCGGTTTCGGCCAAAGCGGCCACGATCTTCTGCGCCTCCGCCTCGTCGTCGTGGCGGGCGGCGGTCCAGTCACGAAGGGAAAAACTGCCCGTGCGGCGCGAGCTGGCCAGCGTCAGGCCCCGCAGATCGGCCAGAAGCCCATCCGGATCGGCCAGATCCGCCAGTGCGTTGGTGCGCACGGTCAGGTCGTCGTCCCCGTCCTCGGGGCAGGGATGCAGATGCGTCCAGAAGCCGTCGATCAGGGCCGCGATCCGGCGCAGCCGCTGCGCCAGCGGGCCCGTTCCACCCTCCAGATGCACGCCGGTGCGGGCCAGAAGGATCTCCAGCCGGATGTCGTGACTGCGCTCGGCCAGCCGCGTGGCCAGCTCCCGCACCGCCTGCCAGTCCGGCGGCTCGGCCGGAGAGGTGGCGTCCCCCGCCTGCCGTTCCGGACGGCCCCGGGCCATGATCTCCAGATCCAAGAAATCGAGGTCGTAATCCAGCGCCTCTCCGCAGGGTTCATCCTGCGAGATGGGAAGAACCGTGGCCATGTCGCCCGTGTCCAGCATCGTCGTATCCTTCAGGCAGGGGCCTTGATGCCCCGACAGGTTGGACTTTACGGGCGGGCGCCGCGTTTGGCGGCATGCGCATTGCTCATGGTCCCATGCGGCGCCGTCACCCTGTCAGCCGGCGCATGGGGACATGGCGATTTTGCATGGTGGCGGGGGTGGACGAACGCAAACCGCCCGCCCCCGTGAAGGGGGCGGGCGGTCAAAGGGGCGAAGGATAAGGGGATCAGCCGACCTGGGTAAAGCGACTCAGCCCTTCCACGAAGCTGTCGAAGAAGGTGTTGTCGGGCTCGGCGCTGCGCTGCATCCGCTGGCGCACCACGCGCGGATCGGCCAGCCGGCGGTGGTGTTCGCGCATCGCGGTGTTCACCGCCAGCCGGAACAGGTTGAGGCTGAGCGGCTTGATCGCGAAGCGGTAGATCCTGCCCTTGTTGATCAGGCGGATGATCATGTCGCTGTTGGGATCCGACGTCGTGGCCACCACCGTCACCGCCGGATCATAGGCCTCCACCTCGGACAGGAAGTGGGCCACGTCCACCCCGTCCAGCTCGGCGTTGATCACGATCACGCCGATCTGCTCCTGCTTCAGGATCTCCAGCGCGTCGCGCACATGGGGCACGGCCCGCACGTTGTAATCGCGGGTGAACATCTCCACCATGCTTTGTCGGTCGCTGTCCACGCCGTCGATGGCCAGAAGTTCGGACCCGATGTTGAAGCGCGCCGTGCCCGGCCCGCCCGCATCCCCCGACACGTCCCCCTGCCACACCGGCGGCAGCGTGCCCGCCACGCGGCGCGCGCTTTGCGCGACCTCCACCGCCTCGGCGATGACGGCGCGCAGTTCGGTCTGGTCCCAGGGCTTGCTGAGGAAGCGGAACACCTCCCCCTCGTTCACGGCGCCGATGATGGCCACAAGGTCGCTGTAGCCGGTCAGCAGGATGCGCACCGTGCTGGGATGCTGTTCGCGCACCTGCGTCAGCAGTTCGATCCCCGTCATGTTGGGCATGCGCTGGTCGCTGGCGATCACGTCCACCTGAACCGTGTCCATGATGGCCAAGGCGTCCTGCCCGCTCAGCGCAGTGTGGACCTCGTATTCGCCGCGGAACATGATCTTCAAAAGCTTCACGATCCGTTGCTCGTCATCGACGAAAAGCAGCACCGGCTTCTGGCTCATGGTCGTTTTCCTTTCTTACGTGGGGCCGCAGCTGCGGCGCGGCCTCATGCCGGGATGGTGTGGTGGCCGATGCGGATCGGCGTGCTGCTGTTGTGGGTCGCGATGTGGCGCGGCAGGGTGATCGTGAAGGCGGTGCCCTTTCCGGGCGCCGTGCTGACGGCGATGGTGCCGCCATGGTTTTCGATGATGCGGTAGCAGATGGACAGCCCCATTCCGGTGCCGTCGCCCACCGGCTTTGTCGTGAAGAACGGATCGAAGATCTTGGGCAGCACGTCGTCAGGGATGCCGGGGCCGTTGTCGCTGATCTCCACCCGCACGGTGTCGGAGGCGGTCAGCCGCGTGCGCAGCACCAGCTTGCCCCGCCGCCCCGTGGTGGCCATCGCGTCCACCGCGTTGTTGATCAGGTTCAGGAACACCTGCCGGATCTGCGAGGGGGCGGCGATGATGTCGGGCACCGTGTCAAAGTCGCGTTCGATGTCGGCCACGTATTTCAGCTGCGACCGCGCGATCAGAAGCGCGCTTTCCAGCCCGTCCACGACCGAGAACGTCTCGGCATGGCCCCGGTCGAAGCGGCTGAAGTTCTTCATCGTGCGCACAAGGGTCGTGATCTCGTCGATGCCGTGCAGGCCGTCGTCCAGCATCAGGATCAGCTCCTCCTGCCGGTAATGGGCGTCCTCCTCGGTGTCGTCGTCGGTCGCGTCGACGGCGGCCAGCGCCTCGATCATGCGGTCGGACATGACCCGTTCCTTCACCAGTTCGAACACGGTGCGGACATAGGACAGGGGGGTGTTGATCTCGTGCGTGATGCCCGCAACCATCTGGCCGATGGCCGACAGCTTGGCCGATTGCAGCACCTGTTCCTGCGCGTCCTGCTTTTCCTGCTGCAACAGGACGTTGTCCTGATCCAGCTTCACGAAGCGGCGGCGCAGCGTCAGGACCAGAAGGGCGATCGCCAGCGCCAGAAGCGCGCCAAGGCCGATCGCCACCGCCTGAAGCCGCTGGCGGGCGTTGACCGCGCCGGCCTCCGCCTCCACCACCGCCGCCTGAATGGCGGTGGCGGCGTCGTCGGCCGGAAGGGCGGTCACGGCCAGCATCAGGTCGTTCCCGCGGCGGCGCTCGCGCACCACCACCTCGGCCTGCGCGGCAAGGCTTTCCACGGCTTCGGCCAGGATAGGGCCCTGCCCCGCGGCCAGCGCGCGCATCCGTGCCAGATCCTCCTCCACCGTCCGGGCCAGCACGTCCGTCGGGCTGATGACGAAGCTCGCCATGGAGATGACGGACCGCGTCAACTCCTCGGACGGGCGGACGCCGTCGCCGGCCGGCTGATACACGTCCGGCGCGTCAAAGAAGGCCTGGATCCCCGCCGGTAGCACGCTGGCGGAGTTGCGCAGCATGGCATAGCTCGCCTTGATCTGGTCGCCCAGGTGGATCTTCTCGCGCACCGTGGCGGCGTAATCCTGGTAGCGCGGCGCGATGCCCGCCAGATCGGGCTGCCCTTCGATGGAGGCCCCCACCCGGTCCAGCTCCTCCAGAAGGACGTTGGTGCCGCGGGACACGGCGTCATAGTTGGGCGCGATGCCCAGTTCCAGCGCCAGAAGGTCCAGGTCCCACTGCTTTTCGATCTGGCGCAGCGTTTCGAACCGGGCGCGGAACTGGGGCAGATCCTCGGTCGTGGGGCGCATGTGCCACAGCACCCCCGCCATCGCCAAGGCAAGCGCCGCGATGACCCCCGCGCAGATGGCCCAGGCCCGATTGGAGGCGAGGAATTCCCGCGCGGTGTCGCGGGTGAACAAGGCGCCCCGGGGCGCGGTCGTGATCTGTGTCATGGTTGATAATCCCCCAGCGGGATGCCTTGGTATTCACCGGTCAAAGAGTTCAGGAACGCCTCGATCTGCGCGATGTCGTCCGGGGTGATCGACCGGCCAAGCTGATAGTTGGCCATGATGTCGATCGCCTCCGGCAGCGTCTGGACCGAGCCGTTGTGGAAATAGGGCGCCGTCTGGGCCACGTTGCGCAGGCTGGGCACCCGGAACACCGGCTCGGACGGAGAGATGCCGGTGTCGCGCGCGGCGCCCGGCGTGTCGGGCCCGCCTTCGGCCGCCGCGGGCGATCCGAAGATGCCGAAGGCCTGCAGCATGTTGCCGCCCACGTTCACCCCCTGGTGGCACGACACGCAGCCATAGAACTTGAACAGCTCGTATCCGGCCTTGGCCTCGGGGCTCAGCGCGTCCGCCTCTCCGCGCAGGTAACGGTCGAAGGGCGCGTTCGGCGTCAGGAGGGAGCGTTCGTATTCCGCCAGCGCGTCGATCACGCTGTCCTGCGTGATGCCGTCGGGATAAAGGCCGCGGAATTCGGCCGCCAGCGCGGTGTCGGCCCGCAGGCGCGCCAGCACGGTCGGCCATTCGCCGTCCATGATGTGGGGATTGGTCACCACCTCGCGCAGTTGCCCTGTCAGGCTGCGGTTGCGCCCGTTCCAGTTCAGCAGCGCGCTGAGGGACACGTTCAGGATCGTGGGCGTGTTCGTGGGCGGCACGCGGTTCTGCGGCCCGCGCGACAGGCGCAGGCCGTCGGCCCCGCCCCGCGCAATCATGTGGCAGCTGGAGCAGGAGATGCTGTTGTCCCCCGACAGACGCGTGTCCGAAAACAGCCGCTGGCCCAGCGACACCCGGGCCGGATCCGTGACCACGTCCAGCGGAACGGGCGTGATGGGCTCTCCCGACAGGGGCGTGCCCTGCGCATGGGCGCCCGTCACGCCCCCCGCCAACAGGAAGGCCAGCGCCACGATCGGCAAGCGCCCGGCCTTCCTGCAGCCCCGCCCTGCACGGCGGATCCGAATGTCGTCGGTCATGACGGTGTCACATCCTTTCCAGAAGCCCCGCCTTCCCCGGCACGGGAAGGGCGCGGCCGTATCCCCATCTGCATAGCCGATGCCCATGCCCCCCGCCTCATGCGTTCTCGTCATGGGCACATGCGACGGCACCGCGTTTCGCCGCAGGGCGAGCGGGCGATAAGGTCCGCCAACCCTATCGCACGAGTTGATCCATGTTCGCAAACCTGCCTGAACGCAACATGCTGACGGTCCGAGGACTGTTGCTGGCCGGCTGGCTGATCCTTATCGGCTCGCTCTTCTGGGACCCCTTCTCGGCCGCGCTGACCGAGGCCACGAACCACTCCAGCCCCTTCCGCGTGGGGGACGAGGCGGTGCCCCTTCAGGAGGGAAGCGTGTCCTCGGACCCCTATCCGATGGGCGCGCGGATCTTCTGGACCATGATCGTGCCGATCCTGCCCTTGTTCCTGATGGTCTTCGGGCACGAGACGTGGCGCCGGATCTGCCCCCTCTCCTTCGCCTCGCAGATCCCCGGCTATCTGGGGCTGACGCGCGGGCGGGCCCGGCTGGACCGCCGCACGGGTACGCTGGACCGGGTGGTGGCGCTGGTGGAACGCGACAGCTGGCTGGCGCGCCACACCTGGTATGTGCAGTTCGGCCTGCTGTTCGCGGGGATCACGGCCCGGCTTCTTCTGATCAACTCCGACCGCTATGCGCTGGCGGGGGCGCTGCTGGCGGTGATCGGGGCCGCGATGCTGACGGGCGTGCTTTGGGGCGGCAAGACGTGGTGCAACTACTTCTGCCCCGCCAACATCGTCCAGAAGATCTACACCGAACCGCGCGGCCTTCTGGAAAGCGCGCCGCACCTGACGCGCCCGGCCCTGCCGCAATCCATGTGCCGTAAGCCCACGCCGCAGGGCGACCGCAGCGGCTGCGTCGGCTGCACCGTCAACTGCGGCGACATCGACCTCGAACGCTCCTACTGGCAGGGGATCGAACATCCGCACCGCCGCAACACCTATTACATGTTCCTGGGGCTGATCATCGGCTTCTACGGCTACTACTACGTGTATTCCGGCACGTGGCGCTACTATTTCTCGGGCGTATGGACGCATGAGGACAACCTGCGCGACCGCATCCTTGCGCCGGGCGTCTACCTCTTCGGCCACACGCTGCCCATCCCGAAGCTGATCGCGGCCCCCCTGACGCTGGCACTGGCCTGCGCCGCGACGCTGGCCCTTGGCCGGGGGTTGGAGGCGCTTTATCGCCGCTTCCGCCGCGGACAGCGCGGATACACCGAAGCCATCGTGATGAACCACTGCCTCAGCGTCAGCGCGTGGGCGTCGATCAACACGTTCTACCTGTTCGGCGGACGGCCCAACCTGTCGCTTCTGCCCACGGCGGGCGTGCGGGTGGTGGACCTCCTGATCATCGCGCTGACCACGCTATGGCTGCGGCAGGTGCTGGCCCGCACGCCCGAACGGTATGAACGCGAAAGCATGTCCTCTCGCCTGCTGGACCAGCTGCGCCGGATGCGGATCGACATCAGCCGCGTGCTGGGCGGCCGCAGCATCGACGACCTGAAGCCTGACGAGGTGTTCGTGCTGTCCAAGGTCCTTCCCGTCGTCTCGCACGAGGAACGCGTCTCGGCCTATCGCAACGTGCTGGGGCAGGCCGTCAGCGAAGGCGGCACGGCCAGCGCCGGCACCCTGAAGATGCTGGACGAACTGCGCGTCCAGATGGACCTGAGCGAAGACGAACACACCCGCATCGTGGAGGAGCTGGGCGTCACGCAGGCCTTCGAGGCCAGCCGCGCCCCGGTGACGGACGAGGAGCGGCGCGAATCCTGGGACACCTATCGCGACATGCTGGGCAACCTCGTCGCCTCGCGCGTCGCCTCGGGGCGGTCGATGGATGAAAACCTCGCCGATCCCGAGTTCCAGCAGATGACCCGCATCCTGCGCGACAGCCTTCAGATCGACGAACGCGGCCATCTGTCGGCGCTGGCGCATCTGGCCGAACCCGACGGCGCCCTGGGCCGCATGCTGCAGAACGCGCTGGACCGGCTGATCGCCGAACGCGGCTTCCAGTTCGCGCTGGCCACCGCCGACATCCGCGATCACCTGGGCACGACGCTGGTCGAACTGCTGGCCGACCGTCTGGGCCAGCGGGAAAGCGACCTGTGCGACAGCGCGCTGCGGCTGCTTCGCATCTTCGGCGCCAGCCCCATCGCGGCCGACCATGCCCGCAACCTGCGCGCCGTGGCGGGCAAAAGCCTTGACGCAAGGCTGGAGGCAAGCGGCCCGATGGAGCCCGAGATCCTCGCCATCCTGAAGGGCGCCGGGGCCGAAGGGACGCGCCCTGCTTCCCGCCAGGTGCTGCTGGCGGGGCTGGACGCGGCGGCGAACCTCGAACGGCTGGCGATGGACGACGACGCGCTGACCGCCGCCCTCGCCCTTGCCGCGCTGGCGCTGGTGGACCGCGCCGCCGCCCAGCAGGTGGCCGAAAACCTGCTGAACGCCCCTGTCCCGCCGCGCGACCCGCTGCTGCGCAGCGTCGTCGACCGGCTGGCCGACATCGCCCCCGACCATGCCGGCACGCCCGAACTGCGCCTGCACGTGCGCATCGGCGACCGGGTTGAGGAGATGGGCACCGCCGGCCGCACGCGCCTGTCCCTCGGCTCCAGCTTCGACAACGACATCGTCGTGCCCGAGGCCAGCGCCTATCACGCCGTTCTGCGGCTGGACGACGGCGCGATCCGCCTTCAGCGGCTGGACGCCTCTGATTTGTTCGTGAACCGCCGCCCGGTGGAGGACGAGACCGCCCCGCTTGAAAGCGGCGTGCAGATCGGCTTCGGCGAGGATGCGACCGTCGAGCTGACATGGGAGTCGGACAGCATGGGCGGCGACCGCATCGGGATCGAGCCTGTGATGCGCCTGGCCATGCTGGCCCGCAACCCCGCGCTGCGCCGCCTGCCGCTGGACCGTCTGGCGGCGCTGGCCACCGCCTCCACCGTGCGGCGGCACGGGGCCCATGCGCGGATCATGTCGCAGGGCCGCCCGTCCGCCGTCCTGATCCACTCCGGCTCTGTCCGCCTGTTCGACCCCCAGGCCATGCGTTTCGATCCCGACACCGCCTTCGGGCCGGGGGACATCGTGCCGGGCACCCTCACCACCCCCGACGCGCCGCTTTTGCCCGAGGTGTCGGGCGGGTTCGCCATCCTCGTGCACCTGCCGCAGACGGCCGAGGTGGACGCCATCGTCACGCCACCCCCCGCACCCCGAAAGGCCCGCGCCCGTGCCGAACCGCTGGACGCCGCCCTCGCCCCCTTGTGATACCATTCCGCCAATGGAGTTCCCATGAACATGCCTTTCCCCAATCCCGCCTCCGAAGGCGCGTCGCAGGCTCTGGCCGACCTCCTCTTCTCGGTCTTCGTTTATGTCGCCGACGTGGACCGGGACGTGTCGCCGCAGGACGTGCGCCGCTTCCAGTCCCTGCTGAAGGACCGCCGCTGGTCCCAAAGCGACGACCTGACCGAGGCCGCGGCCGAACTTGCGCGCGACTATTCCCGCCGCTGGACCGCCTATGCCGAAGGGCAGAACGACCACGACATCGACACGCTGGGCCAGGCGCTGGAACAGGCCGAAGGCGCGCTGGACCCCGAGCGGATGACGGCGCTGCGCCGGTCGCTGGTCGTGTTCCTGCAACGGCTGGAACGCGGCACCGGCCTGACGGGGGCGGAGCCTGAAAACCGCGTCCGCGCCCGCGAAGAACTCCGCGCCCTGATCGAGGGGGACGAGCCCGAGGCCCCGCCCGTCCGCGCCCCCCTGCCCGCCGCCCGCGCCCCCGTCGCCACCCCGGCGCCCGCAGCCACCGACGCGGCTTGGCCCGCCGCCACCCTGACGCCGGGCGGGGCAGGCTGGGCCGGCGGCCGCACCCGCGTGCGCTGCATCGCCATCACGCCCGAAACCCATGACGCCAAGACCTACACCTTCGTGTCCGAACCCCGCACCCTGTTCCACTTCAAGCCGGGGCAGTTCGTCACGCTGGAACTGCCCGTGGACGGGCGTATCCTGCGGCGCAGCTACACGATCTCCTCCTCCCCCTCGCGGCCCTACACCATCTCCATCACCGTCAAACGGGTGCCCAAGGGGTGGATCTCCAACTGGCTGTACGACAACATGGTCGAAGGGTTCGAATTCGACATCCTCGGTCCGGCCGGGCATTTCACCTGCGTGGACCATCCCGCGCAGAAGCTGCTGTTCCTGTCGGGCGGCAGCGGGGTCACCCCCGTCATGTCGATGCTGCGCTGGATCGTCGACACGGGGACCGAGGCCGACGTCGTCTTCATCAACAACGTCCGCACCCCGCAGGACGTGATCTTCCAGCACGAACTGCTGCACTTGGCCGGGCGCAGCGCGGCCTCCGTCCGGCTGGCCGTGATCCCGGCCGCCGTGCCGCCCGGGCAGATCTGGAACGGCATGACGGGCCGGTTCGGGGCGGATCTGGTGCGGAGCCTCGCCCCCGACTTCGCCGAGCGTGAGGTGTTCACCTGCGGCCCCGCCGGCTACATGGCCGCGGTCAAGGACACGCTGGCCGAGATGGGCCATCCCACCCACAGGTATCACGAGGAAAGCTTCGGCGGCGCCGCCCCCGCGCCCGCCCCGGCGGCCCCGCGCATCCCCGCCCCGCCCACGCCCGTGGCGCTGCCCCGCGCCGCCCTGGCCCCCGCCGCACTGCCCGCCGCCACGGTCACGCTGGACACCGGCGACAGCTTTGCCATTCGCAGCGGCCAGACCATCCTGGAGGCGGCAGAGGCCGCGGGCCATCGCCTAGAACATTCCTGCCGGTCGGGGATCTGCGGCGCCTGCCGGATGCGCTGCACCAAGGGCAAGGCCCAGATGCCGGAACAGGCCCTTCTGGGCGCGGACGAGGTTGCGGAGGGTTACGTCCTCACCTGCATCGGCACGGCCACGGGCAACCTGACGCTGGAGCGCTAAGGCCACATCCCCGCGCGGCTGGGCGCCGCGCGGGGAGCGGGTTCACGCCGCCTGCTGACGGGCGGTGCCGATCCCGACCAGCGCCTCCGCATAAAGACGGCGGATGCCGGTCGGGGCATGATCGGAAGGGCAGTTGTCGGTGCCGGCGAAGGCGTCGTTCACATGGGCGGTCAGCGCCGCCACCTCCGCCGCCAGCCCGTCGGCATTCCCCGCCTTCACCAGCGCCTGCGCCGCCGACAGGAAGGCGTTGGTCCGGGCCGTCAGTTCGTCCCCCAGCCCGTCGAAGAAGGCGTTTTCCTCCGCGCTCAGTGTTTCGCCCTCGGCCTGAAGGCCGGCCTCATGCGCGGCGCGGCACGCCTCGATCTGGCTCAGCGCGCTGAACAGCGTCGTCTGCACCGCGCCCAGGGCGCGTTCGGGACCGGGGATGTCGTCAAGGGCCGCCGGGCTTTTCACCCCGAAGGTCTGCTCCAGCCGCGCGGCGTCGCCCATCACCGGCAGCAGCACCTTGAACAGCCGCTCCAGCGCCGCGAACCGGGCATTGGCCGCGTCACCGTCCTGATACAGCCCGTCCACCCGCATCTCCACCAGCCGGCGCGACACGTTGGCCGTCCGCCCCGCCTGCGCCAGCACGTGCGAGCCGAGGTCGACGAAATGGTTGGCCACCTCCGCCTTGCCCACGGGGTGGGAGGGTTCGTAAAGGTCCAGCACATCGTCGATGTCGGTCCGCCCGGTCCAGCCCAGGATCGCGGCGCGCGATTCCTCCATCAGCATCCGGCTGGGCGCGGTTTCCAGAAGGTCGGGGCGCAGCGCCTCCTCCGTTTCGGCCAGACGGGCCGTCAGCCGCTCCTCCAGCTGGCGGGCCATCTCGGCCGCTTCCGGCATCTTTTCACGCGCCACCCGCGCCAGCGCCGCCTGAAGGACCGAGGCGACCTTGCCCGTGCTGTCCTTCACCGCCTTCACCTCCGCCTCGCTCAGCGGCGCGCGGGCGGGCGCGTGCTCCTTTGCGGCGGGTGCGGTGTCTTCGGCCGGCGCGGCCACCATGTCTTCGGCGGGGGTGGGCTCTTCATCGGGCGCGGCCATGGCGTCATCGGCCTCGACCTCGTCCTCCTCACCTTCGGCCAGCAGGGCCAAGGCGTCGTCATCCTCCCCTTCCAGCGCGGCGATGCGATCCGCGCTCAGCGGCTCGCCTTCGCGGATCTGTGGGTTGCCGGCCTTGAAGTCCTTGAAGTAGCCCAGCATCGTCTTGCGCGCGTTGGCGAACGACCCCTTCTGGACCGAAAGCCACAACGCCCCGTCCTCGAACCAGACGAAACCTGCGGTCACGTCCTTCAGTTGGTCCGCCTTCGTCTGCGTGATGCCATAGTTGCGCAAGTCCGACTGCGCCTTGGGCAGTTTCAGCGCGCACACGGCCGAGAATTTGCCCCCCTCCACCGTGCCGGTGGCAAAGGCCGACACCCAGTCGGGCTTTGTCTTGCGGATCTTCGCGGTCTTTCGCATCTGGGCCAGCATGTTCTTGGCGATGGCCGGGCTGTGCTTGGGCATGGGATGTCCTTTCGGTCGGGTCTGGGCAGGAAGGGGTTCAGGCCTCGCGGTCCCAGCCCCCGGCGGGGGCGGGATCGGCCTCGGCGGGCCAGCCGTGGCTGCGCCACTGGCCGTCGATCAGGGCGGGAAACAGGCGTTCGGGCAAAAGGGCGGGCATGACGGCCAGACGCGGCGGCACGCGGCCCGTCCCGGCGGTCCAGAACAGGCAGACGCTGTCCGCCCGATCGCCGCACAGCCGCTGCGCGGTGGCCGCCGCGGCCGAGGCCATGGGCAGCGCCGCCGAAAGGGCCGCCGTCGCGGGCGCCCCAGGCACGGGCGGAAGGTCGGCCGCGTGCCAGCGGGGCAGAACGCGGCGGTCCAGTTCCTGCGGATCAAAGGCCGGGTCCAGCGCGTCAAGGCCAAGCGCCTCTACCGCCGCGAACCAGCGTGACGATCCCGCCATCAGGGGCAGCGGATCCAGCGGCTGCGCCAGTTCCACCCCCAGAAGAAGGGGATAAGGCCGCCCCACCGCGTCCATCCCGCACAGCATCACGCCGATCAGGCCGGGCGCGCCGGGGGCCAGTTCCGGCGGCAGGCACAGCCGCCAGATCGGCACCGACAGCGTGTTCATCCAGCCCGGGCCATAGATGCGGTGGACCACGGCCAGCCCCTCCTCCACCCACCCGTCCCAGACGCGGCGCAGGGCGGGCGACAGGCCCCGGTTGATGAAGTCGGCCCGGCCCGGGATCTTGCCGAACACGCACAGCCGGCCTTCGGGAAGCGCCGCCATCAGAACGACTCGGGGCAGCGGAAGCCGGACAGAAGCCGGCGGTCCAGCGGGTTCAGCGCGGTGTCCGACTGGATCACCAGGTTCACCACCCGGTCGGCGACGGCAAAGCGCGCCTGAAGCGACCCATCGCGCGGGTTGGTGCGGCGGTTGGCGCGGTCCAGCAGGCGGTAGATCGCCCAGTCGCCCTGCATGGCGATGCCCGGTTCGCGGTTGTTCATGAACTGCGGAAAACTGACCGAGGTCTGGCCCCCGCCGCTGGCCCCCGGCCACTGCATCCGGACCGACCGCGTGGCCGCCCCATCCAGCTCCGCGTTCTGGCCGTTCATCATCACGCGCACGGTGGACCGGGCGGGTGTGACTTCGGCCAGCGTGACCTGCACGCCAAAGGACGGCCGCTGCCCCGTGCCCCCGAACATGACCGACCGGATGCGCGCCGCCTGCTCCATCTCGGCCAGCGCCTTGGGGTCCAGATCGGCCAGCTCGTTCACGTCGCGCCATTTCCAGCCCGTGGGCGTGCGGTCCACGATGTTGTCGAGGTTGGTCTTCGTGAACTCCTCCAGCGCGCCGCCGGGGCCGAACAGTTCGCCAAAGCGCACAAGGTCCGCCTCGCGCCGCGCACCGCCGGCAAAGGGATAGCGCCCCTCGGTGACCTGACGGCACAAGGCGGCCGGGCCTTCCTGCCAGCGGCGGTTCAGCGTTTCATGCGCCGACCGCGCCGACTGGTTGACCGAGGTGGTGCTGATGTCGGAAATCCAGCCTTGCACCGGTTCGGGCAGACGCTCGGCGCTGACGGTGACCTGACGCAGCACGCCCATCGCCCCGGCCGTGTCGTCCAGGGGGCCATTGAGGTCGCTGGCGCTGACATCGCGCAGCTGGCGATACAGCATCTGCAGGTCCCCGATCACCTGATCCACGGGGGGCACGGCGTTATGCTGGCTGTTGCCCGGCACCTCGATCAGGGCGCGGATGTCGTGGAAATGCTCTTTCGCAAAGGCCGTGCCCCGATCGCGCGCGTTCTGCGCCATGGGGTGGCCCGCGATGGGATCCTCCTGCCCCTCGGCTAGAACGGGCGCACGGTCGAAACCCGTTTCCGTCACCACCGACGCCAGCAGCAACCGCATGGGAGAGGTGGAGGCCGACAGCGCGTTCATCACCCGCAGCGCGTCCCCCAGCGTGCGCAGCGGCCGCAGCGTGACCGCGGCCAGCGTCTCGTCCCACGCGAGGGAGGCTTCGCGCAGATAAAGCCGGGTGGCATCGGCGGCCAGCTTTTCGGCCATCTGCGGCTGGGGCGTATCCGTCTGATCCTCCAGCACCCACAGGTCGCGGGCCTCGGCCTCGGCCACCGCGTCCAGCCGGGGCAGAAAGACGGAATGGAAGCCGTCCGCCGTGAAGATGCCCGGCACGCGCGTGCCCTCGATCTCTCCGCGCCGGTCGCTGAAGACAAGGCCCGCCTCGGGGCCTGCGTTGTTGATCAGGCGCCACGGCGCCAGATCCTGCGCCTCGGGCGATTGCAGGATGTCCTGCAGCACCCGCGCCGCCGCCGAGCGTTCGGTCAGCGAGGCGCGGGCCCCTTCCACCTGCGCGTTGTCCAGCGCAAAGGGCGGGAAGGGTACGGCCACCAGCGTCGCCACATGCCGGCCAAGCGCCTCGCGCAGCGGTGCGTTCTCATCCCCCGGAAGGGTGTCCAGCGCTTCCTGATGGCTCCATTCGGTCACCACCTCGGGCTGCAGGGGGCCGCGGCCGCCCAGCATCAGATAGACCTTCAGATCGTGATACAGCGCGGGCGCGTCGTCCGAATCCCGCGCCAGCGCCTGTTCCGCCGCCAGCACCAGCCGGGGCAGCAGCAGCCGTTGCAGCGCGTGGTCATAGGCCCCGACGGCGGCCCCTGCCAGTTGGTCCGCCCCGTCAAAGACGGGCTGGCCCCAGCGGTCGGCCTGCGCCTGCGCGCGCGCCGCGTCCAGCTGGTCCAGTAGCGGCACGATGTCGGGAAGGGCGGGTTCGGACACCTCGGCCGGGCCAAGGGCCGTCGCCTCGGCCGACACGGCGCCAAAGGTGCGCGACAATTCCGTGGCCACGGCCGCGTTGCGCAGATAGCCCCAGACGATGGCCGACCCGAAGGCCACGGCCAGCACCGCCACCGCCGCATGGCCAAGCGCCAGACCCTTGCGGCGGCGGCGCAGGCGGGCGGGATCGACGCCGACCAGCCCCGCCTCGTGAAACACCACTTCCCCGAACAGACGGTTGAGGAAGAAGCTGTTCGGCGCCGCCCCCGCTTCCACCGGCACCACCGCGCCCTGCGTGCCGCTGACCATGTAGACGCCGCGCAGCAGCGCGGGATCGGCATAGCTGTCGGGCACGAACGCCTCGTTCATGAACTCGGTCAGCACGTCGCGCAGGCTGGCCACGCGCTGCGGGAACCCGAAAAGCGCCCCCCGGCTGCGGCTGTCGGTTTCCCCGTGCAGCCGGTCCACCAGAAGGCCGTCCACCCGGTCCACCAGCGCATCGAATTCGGTCGCGAAGGCGTCGCAGGGGTTGGACAGGCGCCCGTTCTCGCCCGCCTTCGGCAGATCGAAGGTCACGCCCCACACGGCGTCGCGCCCTTCGCGGCCCAAGGGGGCGAAGAACTCCATGAACCCGTCCACCAGATCCAGCTTGGAGATCACGACATAGACAGGAATGCGCGTGCCCAGCTCCTCGTACAGCTCGGCGATGCGTTCGCGGATGCGCGTCGCATGGTCGTGCCGTACGCCGGGCGCGCCCGTCAGCAGGTCCACCCCCACCACCACGAGGATGCCGTTGATCGGCTCCCTCCGCCGGTGCTTGCGCAGCAGGCGCAGGAAACCGAGCCAGGCCCCCCGCTCCACCCCGCCGGGATCGTCCTGCAGCGCATAACGGCCAGCGGTGTCGATCAGGACGGCCTTGTCGGTGAACCACCAGTCGCAGTTGCGCGTGCCGCCGATGCCGCGCAGGGGCGCGCTGCCATGCCGCGCGGCCAGCGGGAACCGCAGGCCCGAATTCAGGATCGCCGTTGTCTTCCCCGATCCCGGCGGCCCGATCACCGCATACCACGGCAACTGATACAGCCGGCGACCGCGCGGGCCGAAGCGGCGCTTGCGCAGGGTGGCCAGCGCCTCCTTCAGGTTGGCGCCGATGGTGGCGACCTCGTCCTCCACCTCGGCCCGGCCGGCCTTGGGGGTGGCGGTGTCCCCGCCCTCACCCACAAGGGTCGACACGCGGCGGCGCACCTGATCGTCGATCATCATCTGGACATAGCTGTAGAGGATGCCGATCACCGGCAGCACCAGCGCCCCCATCACAAGGCCCTTGTAGCTTTCCAGCGCGGTGCCGCCGAAGGGGTCCGCAAAGATCACGGCCAGCAGCAGCACCACCGACAGGACGGGCGCCAGCACCATCCAGGTCTTGCGGCGGCCCAGAAGGGTCTTCAGGGTCATGGGCGTGCCTCCTTCATCAGGATGACCTCGGTGCGGCGGTTCAGCGCGCGCCCCTCGGGGGTGTCGTTGTCGGCCACGGGCGCGGCGGCCCCCCGCCCTTCGACCAGAAGGCGGTCGGGATCGCCCATCTGCCCGCCGATCACGGCGCGCACCGCTTCGGCCCGCGCCAGCGACAGGGCGTCGTTCGACGGAAACTCGGCCGAGCGGATGGCTTGCGAATCCGTGTGCCCCTCGACCGTGACGGCGCCGGTTTCGGCGTCGAGCGCTCGCCCGATGCGCTGCAACAGTGGCAGGAACGCGGCGCGCGGCTCGGCGGCGGCGGAGTCGAACATGCCGTCGCCCCGGATGGTGACCTTGATGCTCTGGTCATCCTCGGTCACGGTCACCAGACCCTCGCGGATCTCCGGCTCCAGGAAACCGCGCAGGCGGTCGGCGGGCATCAGGACAAAGGCGGTCACGGGCGCGCGCGCCAGCGTCACGGGGCCGTCAGGCGGGATCGCCGCCGCCAGATCGCCCACCTTCTGAAGCGACGGATTGAACAGCAACCACAACAGCGCCAGAAGCGCCAACAAGAAGGCCACCGCCGCGCCCGCCGCCGCCAGCAGCGGCACGCGCAGCCGGCCCGCATCCGAGGGCACGTCCACACCCTTCCAGCGCACGGCCAGATCCGCCTCGGCGGGGCCGCGCACGCTGCGGATCAGGCGATAAAGATCCTCGCGCAGGATCTGCATCTCGCCCGCACCGCGCGCGGAAATGCGATACCGCCCCTCAAACCCGAGGCTGAGGCAGCAATAGATCAGCTCCAGCAGCTCCACGTTGCCACGCGCGTCGGGGCGCATCTGGTCCAGAAGATCGAAGACCCGGTCCCCGCCCCATGTCTCGCTGAAATGCGCGCCGACCAGCGACCGAGAGGTCCAGACCGACCGGCTCCCCCAGGAGGAGTTCATCGCGATGTCGTCCAGCGTGGCGCACAGCACGTATTTGCTGGCCTTCAGCGCCTTGGGCGCAAGGCCCAGCGTGGCCGCGCGGGTTTCGAACTGCCGGATGGCGCGGAACGCTTCGCGGTGGACCTGTTCGGCCTGCCGCACCTGCCGCCCCGCCTTCATCTCGGCGCACAGCTCCAGCACCGGGCCTGCCGCGATCACCAGGGGCGACCGCCGCCCAGCCGAGGACGCCGCCCACACCACGCCCGACGGCATCAAGGGCGCGGCCTTCGGCGCGTTGGGCAGGTTGGCCATCGGCGCGGGGCCACGCCCGCGTTGCAAATCAAGGGCGATGTCAGCCATGGTCGGCTCCTTCCTGCGGCACGCCCGCCGGCCCCGTCAGCACGCGGATGCTCAGCGCGGCCTCGCGGTGGCGGCGTTCATAGGCACGGCGGAAGGGATCGGGCCCGCCCCGCATCCGGCGCAGCTTTTCGGTGACCGAGGCCGGCTCCACCGCCTCCGCGATCGCCTCGGGGGCCAGCATCTCGGTCGCGATGGCGGTGACGCGGCGCAGGCGGTCGCGCAGATCCTCCATCTGCGCGGTGATGTCGGAACAGGCGCGGCTGATGGCCATGTCCCCCGGCAGCAGGTTCGGCAGCGGCCCCCGCAGCAAAAGGCGCAGCATGTCGCGCGAGGTGCCGGGAAGGCTCAGCGGGTTCGTCAGCTCCGTTCCCGTCCGGCGTCCGTCGTCGCCCGCCTGAAGCAGCATGTGCAGGCCCGCCAGCGCCGTCGCCAGCAGCTCCCCCGCGAGTTCCAGCGTCGCCGCCTCCTGCCCCGGGGGCAGATCGGACGGGTCCAGCCCCGCGCCCCGGCAGAAGGCGGCGGCCAAGCCCCGATCCGTGACGGGCGCGGCGGCGGCGGGGGCCGTCGCCCGCATTGGCACAGGGGCCGAGGGGGTCACGGGCGCAGCAGGGCCCGGCACGGGCGCAGGGGCCGTCGTTCCCATCTCGGCGAACAGGTCCCAGTCGTCGGGGATCGCCTCCACCCCCGTGCGCGGCGGGTCATAGGCGTCATGGACCGGATCGCGGTGATCGAACTGCGACGCGCCGTCCTCGGCCGGGAACAGGTCCCCGTCGCCGTCATCCCAGGGCGGCGTCGTGTCGCCGCCGGACCGGATGGCGTAATCCGCATCTTCCTCGGCCATCAGCACCTGTTCCAGGAAATGCGGCTCCGGCTCCTCGGGCGGCGCCTCCTCGGCGGGGCGGGACTGGCCCAGAACGGTGATGCGGTAGGGGCCCATCACCAGGCTGTCCCCGATCTCCAGCGGCAACGGGCCGCCGCCCTGCAACGGTTCGGCCGCGTCGTTCATGACGGTGCCGCCCTCGCTGTGGTCCAGCACCTGATAGGCGCCGCGGTCGTTGAAGATCAGGCAGTGCACGGGGGCCACGCCGTCCAGAACCAGCCCATTGTCCGCCGCGCTGCCCAGCGTCAGCCGATCCTCCACCACAAGGGTGCCGTCGGGGCGCAGGTTCGGCGGAAGCGGCGCCTCCCCCTCGATCGCCAGAAGCAGTCCCATCACGCGCCCCCTTCCGAACCGTGCCGCGGGATCGCCCACAACGCCATGTGAAGGTCCGGGAAGTCCCCCGGCACGTGCAGCGCCAGCCCGCCCGAAGCGCGCATGTCCTTCCAGTAGGCGCTGTTCTGGTCCAGCTGGAAGCAGACCGTCTGCGGCGCGAACGGGATCTCGCGCGGGGTCAGGGCCAGCGGCTCCAGCGCGACACCCGGAAGCGCTACGTTCACCAGTTCGCGGATGCGTTCGGCCGGGCCCACCTTGACCTGCGCCGGAAACTCGCGCCGCAGCCGTTCGGGGGGCGTGGCGGCCCGCACCACCAGCACGAAGCTGGCTGCGGTGAACAGCCCGCGATCCGCCACCTCGGCCATGTGGACGCCGTATTTAAACTGGCGCAGCGGGATGCGCAGCGCCGTGGGCGCCAGCACGGCGTTCAGCGCGGCGCGGATCAGCACGATCAGCGGGCGGAAGCAGCCCGCCAGATCGTGATGGTCATAGGCCGGCATCTCGGCAAAGCGCTTGTTCGCGCGTGAAAAGGTCGCCAATTCGCCCGCCAGCTGAAGAAGGGCGGCAAAGGCCGCCTCGGGGTGCAGGCGCGGCGTCTGGCCCAGATGGCGGAACAGCGGCTCGGTCCGGTTGATCAGCTGCAACAGCAGGAAATCGCTCATCTCGGCCACGCCGCGCGATCCCGATTCTGTCAGCCGCCCCGACAACGCCTCGCCCCGATGGTGCAGCAAGCCCGCCACCTCGGCAATCTGATCGGTCAGAGGCTGGGCCGCGGCGCAATCCAGAACGGGCGGCACATGGGCCGCGTCCAGCAGGATCTTGCCGTCGTTTCGCACCTCCACCACCCGCGCAAGGGGAAGGGAGGTGAACCCTGCCCGGTCCGCACTCTCGGGCAGGATGCGGAAGCGCAGGCGCATCACCTCGATCCGGGCCGGGTCCTTTTCGCCGCTGACCGTGTCCACCAGCGCCTTTTCCGCGATGGCGAAGCGGGCCGGAATGTCGGGGGCGGGGTGATGCTCCACCTCGCTCATCCCCGGCTGGCGCAGGGGCAGGCACAGGTGGATCCGTTCGTCCCGCAGATGGCGCGGCGGGGCATAGGGCGGGGGCGCGTCGGCGTCGTCGGGAATGGAAAAGGGCGTCCCGTCATCCAGAATGCCCGCGGCCTCCACGATCCCGATGCGGCCCTGCGCCAGCATCTCGGCGTTCAGCGTCAGCTGGGTGAAGCCCCAGCCGTAACCGTGGCGCGCGGCCATGATCTGGCGGGCGAACTTCTCGTTGTGGCGGTCGGCCTGCTGCAGATGCTCGGGGCACAGGAAAAGTCCCTCGGTCCACGCGACCCGGTTGTCCCATGACATGCAGTGCCCCTTTCAAAACCGTTCCGACGGGGCGGCGGCCCCGTGCGCTGGATGATGATTGGCACGGAGGCCCGCAGCCTGTAATCTGGGCATGGCGGCATAGGCGCATGGCAAAATGGCATGGCCGCCACGACGTTCCCTTTGCCCCGGACGCGGGGATGGCTTGGACTGGACTTTGGGGGGCGCTGGCCGAAACTGTCTGATAAGCTACGCAAAAATCCGGTATGTATGGTGTTGCCATCCGTGAGGAGGCCGGATGGCAGCATTGATCGAAGACGAGGTTCCAGAATGAATTATGTCCCTCAATCCTACCTGTCGCCCAGGTCCGAGGGTCAGGACGCCGAAGGCCCGGGGGTGGAGATCCGTCTGGCCGGAGTCGACCTCAACCTGCTGATCGCGCTGGAGGCGCTGCTGCTTCACCAAAACGTGACGCTGGCCGCGCGCAAGATCGGACAGACCCAGCCCGCCATGAGCCGGGCGCTGGCGCGCCTGCGCGACCTGCTGGACGACGACCTCCTGGTGCGCGGGTCGGCCGGCCTGCAACTGACGACCCGCGGCGCCTTTCTGGCCCGTCGCCTGCCCGCCGCCATGGCGCAGGTGCGCGAAGCGTGCCACCTGCGCCAGGCGGAATCCCGCGTGGCGCTGTCGATCAGCGAATGCTTCTCGCCGCTGCTGATGTCGGGGCTGATGCACGAACGGCCGCAGGGCAACACGCCGCTGCGCGTGGGCACCCACGGGCTGCCGCAGGACGCGCTGGACCAGTTGGAGGCGCGGGCGGCCGAATTCATCCTCGGCCCCGCGCTGCCGGACCGCGACGGCGTGGCCAGCCGCCTTGTCTTCCGCGAGGCGTTCGTGACCCTTGTGGCCCCCGGCACCGATCCCGCCGCCCTTCCGCCCCATGCGCTGATCGAAGGGGGGCCTTTCCCGCAGGTCTCCGCCGCCTTGCAGGACACGGCCGCACCGGTCGTGGACGTACCTGACATGATGGCGGCCTCGCTTCTGGCCGCGCAGGGGCGGGTGGCGCTGACCGTGCCGCACAGCATTGGCACCTGGCTGCGCCGCACGGTGGACCTGCGCGCGCTTCCCCCGCCCGTCGCCCTGCCCGACCACGAAGTGCGGATCACCTGGATCGAACGGGACCTGCCCTTGTCGCACCTGTCGCTTCTGGACCGGCTGGGCGCCTTCGCCCACGGCACGCTGACGGCCGCAGGCCGGGACGCCGCCCCCCATGGTTGAACACCGGCCCATCGACAGCCTGTCCGACCTGCAACTGGACGACATCGCCGAGGTGCAGGATCTGGGCGAATTCGACCTCAACCTGCTGGTGGTGCTGGCCGCGCTTCTGCGCCGGCGCAACATCACCCATGCGGGGCAGGACGTGCGCCTCAGCCAGCCGGCGGCCAGCCGCGCGCTGACGCGCCTGCGCGCGATCTACGATGATGAACTGCTGGTGAAGGCCAACCGCGCCTTTGACCGCACCCCCCTGGCCGAGGCGCTGTTTCCCAAGGTGACCTCCGCCCTAGGCGACATCGACGGCATCCTAGACCGCACGCCGCTCGCGCCCGAACGTTTCATACTGGCGATGCCCGACCATCAGGCGCTGCTGCTGTCGGGCCATCTGGTGAACTACTTCCGCGAGGTGGCGCCGGGCACCGTGTTCCTGCCGCTCACCCGCCTGTCCAACGCGCTGCCGCAGCTGGAGTCGGGCAAGATCGACCTGATCCTCGGCAACATGGCGGACGCGCCACCAGGCTTCTTCCGCCGCGCCCTGCCCCCCGCGCCGGTTCTGGGCCTGTGCCATCCCGAACATCCCGCCGCCGCCGGCCGGCTGTCCCATGCCGATCTGGGGCGCTTCCTGTCGGTGCGCATCGGATCGAACACGCAGACCGGGTTCGGCGACGTGCATGACGGGCTGGAGGATCTGCGCCCGCGGTCGCGCGAAACGCTGACCGTGCCCGACATCCAGACGGCGGCGCAGCTGCTTCTGGGCACCAACGCGATCCTGATGCTGCCCGCCCGCGCCGCCCGCTATCTGGCGGATCGCTACGGCCTTGTGACCTTCACCACGAAATCGCCCCCGACCACCGGCTACCAGATCAGCCTGTTGTGGCACGAACGCAACCACCGCGACGTCATCCACGCCGGCGTCCGCAGCATGATGGCCTCCCTCATGATCGAGGGGGGCTGAGGCCTATCGGCCCCCTATGCAGCGTAAGAAGAAGCCCGCCACGGGGGAGGGCGCGGGGAGGGAAAACTGATACGACGCGTCCGATCGCGATCGTCTTTGCGGATCCGGCGGTGGACCGGCCGGCGGAGGCGAACTTCGCCCGCGCCTTGCCGGTGCGGGTCCTTTCCCGCGACTCCTCGCACTTCAGGCAGACGGCGCCCATGGCAACCTTGGCTGCGCCCCGCTTCTTTCCCTCCTGCCCCATGCGGGTGCGAGGCGCAGAGACGATCGGGACGATGCGTTGCGGAAGGTCGAAACATCTCGTTGCACTGGACGCGCGCCAAGGTGTGAACCAGTTTCCCCCCGATTCCCCTTGACGAAGCGGGCTCGTTGCCCGAAGCGCCCGAAGGCCGCCGGATGACAGGAAGACACCTTGGACCACACCACCGACACAGACGTTCTGCACCTTCGCAACATGTTGTCCCGCCTTGTCGCGGGACGTCCGGTATCCCTTGTCGGCAACGCGGCCTCCCTCTTCTCCTCGCGCCATGGGGCAGAGATTGACGCGGGCTGCGTCGTGCGCCTCAACTCCGGCGTGCCGGTCCGGGCGCGGGCCCAGGGGCGGCGGGTGGATCTCCATTGCTTCAGCACGATGTCCAGCTTCCGCTACAACATGGGACGGGCCCGGTGGCGGGTCCGCCTGAAGAAGCGGTATTTTGACGGCACCCCCTCCGTCTGGATGGGCTGGGGGGAACGCGACACCGCCGAAGATCCGCAGCAGCTGTTCTACCCCCTTCCGCTGCTTGAGGCGCTGACCGAACGGCTGGGCGCCCCGCCTTCGGTGGGGGCCCGCAGCCTGCACATGCTGCACGAACTGACCACGGCCGACCTGCGGCTTTTCGGCTTCGATTTCAAGCAAAGCACGACCTTCTACCGGACCAAGGAAAACCTCGGCTCCCACGACTGGGAGGCGGAACGGCGGTTCGCGCTGTCTCTTCTGGAGGGGGGACGGGTGACACTCCGCTCCTGACCCGTTAACTTTCCGGCCTCCGTTAACCTCTTGTCAACGGAGTTGTGGAAGAATGCCCCGCGTGTGGCACGAGGGGATCTCCATGAACATTCGTCCTGATCTTCCTCCGACGCGGGCCGAGGCGGAGGCGGCGCTGGAGGTGTTGCGGGGGTACACGGCGCAGGCGACGGAGGACGACCTTGTGGCGCTGCA
>NZ_JAQMHV010000030.1 GCF_028307215.1 Falsirhodobacter sp. 20TX0035
CGCGGCCATGAACAACTTGCGCGCGGACCTGATCCGCTACGCCGCCACCTATGGGGCCTGAGCCATGACGAACCTTCTCTTCATCGCGGCCGACGACCTCTGCCATCTTGACCGGATGCTGCGCGTGCTGATCCGTGGCTACGACCTGCCGAACCTGCGTCGCCTGATGAACAGCGGCACGGACTTCGACCGGTCCTATTGCATCGTCCCGGTCTGCGAGCCGGCGCGCACTGCAGTCATGTCGGGCATGTCGCCGGCGGAGACGCGATCGTTCGATCTGTCGGAAGGGTGGAAGGACATCCTGCACCCGCGGCACATGTGGCAGTATCGCCTGCGCGAGGCGGGCTACTACATCGGGACCGTGGGCAAGATCTACCACGGCTACGCGCCGGAGCCGGGCTGGGTCGACGACGCGCTCCACGACAACGCCCCGTTCTCGGAGGAGCCGATCCAGCCGAAGACCGGTGGCGTTTACACCGGTGGCATGTACGGCGACGTCTTTGAGAACGAGACGGACTGGTACGACAAGCGGATGGCCGATCTGACCATCCAGCACCTGACGACCTATGCCGAGGATCGCCCGTTCGCCTGGTTCTGCGGCTTCCACCACCCGCACCTCGAATGGGTGACGCCGAAGCGGATCCACGACCTGATCAATATTGACGACGTGATCCTGCCCGAGGACTGGAACGGCGGCTGGCACACGTTCCCCTTTGCCCAGCAGTTCATGGGCGAAGGCACCAACGGCTTCGGGCCCGATCCGGCGCTGTGGACGGCCGCGAACAAGCTCTACGCCCGCCGCACGATCCACAACTACGCCGCCGGTGCCTTGTGGATGGACGAGCAGCTGGGTCGTGTGCTGGACGCTCTGGAGGCCAGTGCCTTCGCCGCCAACACCATCGTGACCTTCTACTCGGACCACGGCTACCACCTGAGCGACCGCGATCGCTGGCACAAGTTCACGCTTTACGAACAGGCGGCCTGCGCGCCCATGGCGATCAAGGTCCCCGGTCAGGCGCCGCGCAAGGTGGAGACACCGGTCAGCCATATCGACCTTGGCGCCACGATCATGGACTACTGCGGCATCCCGATCCCCGAAGGCTTCCGGGGGATCAGCCTGCGGCCATGGATCGAAGGCCAGACGCCCGCGCTGCGACCCATTCCGACGTTCTGGTATGGTTCGTCCTCGGTTGCGATCGGCACCAAGCGCACGACCGTCTACCAGGACGGCACCTCCGAGATGTACAATCTGGTCGACGATCCGTGGGCCACGACGGATGTGTCCAAGACCGATCCCGACTTCGAGGCCCATCGGGAGATCGCGATCAACGCGGCCTATGACTGGGGCTTCCTGATCGTGGAGGAAGGCATCGACACCTCGCGCCCGTCTGAGTTGCAATCGTTCCTCGGCACCGTGCCCACGGATCAGCGCTTCGCCACCAGCTTCGTGGCCTTGGGCGACTTCAACAGCAGCAAGGGGCGTTCGCCGGGCTACCAGCGCATGTGGGGCGCCAACGCCAACGTCGGCGGGACCGTCCGCATGCCGCCGCACATCGAGGATTACTCGGTGATGGGGCGGGAAGCGCTGAACATCATCCTGCAGGCCAACGCGCTGAACAACACGATCCGGATCGAGAACAACGAGGGCCAGCTGCTGACGGCCTATCTTGGGGACGGCGACGACGAGATCACCAACCCGACCCGCGCCCGCGTGATCGCCTATGGCGAAGGCGGGAATGACATTCTCCGCGGTGGTCAGGGCTGGTCCAACCAGCTTTACGGGGGCACGGGGAACGACACGCTGTCCGGCAACTCGCGCGACGACACCCTAGACGGTGGCGAGGGGGATGATCTGGTCGGCGGCGGCCCGGGCAACGACTACATCCTCGCCTCCGCGGGCTCCGACACGATCACCGGCGACACCGGGAACGATACGATCGTGGTGACGGGCGGCGCACATCTGATTTCCGGCGGCGCGGGCAACGATTCTTTCCGCATCGGCCGGACGGGACGGATCAACACGATCACCGACTTCGCAACGGGCGACGTGCTGGATCTGGCGGGTTGGGCACCCATTGGTCCGGCGACGGTCGCTCAGGTCGGCGCGGACGTTGAGGTGACGGCAGCGCTGGAAAAGATCGTCTGTCGGAACACCACGGTCGCCGTCGTCAAGGCGGCCATCACGGGGGTAGGCACATGAAGTCCGTCCGCTTTCTCTTCAGCATGATCGCCGACTTCTTCTCGGTCATGGACCGGGAGGGACGGGGGATCGAATACCACATGAGCAAGGTCATGTTCTTCATGGGCCTGATCCTGATCCTGCCCGAGAACACGCTCATGCTTCCCACATACCAGCAGATATACGGCCTCGGTAGCTCTGAGATGTTCGCGGCGGTCATTCTGTGCGGCTTCGGGGGCTGGAGGTTCCTGGCGCTCTACGTGAACGGCTTCCACTTCCGGACGCCTCGTTGGCGCGCGGCCATGTCCTTCTGCTCGTGCATGTTCTTCGGCATGCTGTCGTACAACGTCTGGTTCGACTACATGTCGGGCGTCTCCGTCGCGCCCGGCTTCCTTCTCGCCATCTATCCCGCCTTTGTCATAGCCGAGTTCCGCGCGGCTTCTCGCCTGCGTTGGGAGCGCATCCACTATGCCACCCATTGATGCCCTGACGGAAC
>NZ_JAQMHV010000031.1 GCF_028307215.1 Falsirhodobacter sp. 20TX0035
AGGCCCTCGGATATGAGGGCGGATACGATGCCGTGCGCCGGTTCGCGCGAACCTGGTCACAGTCCCGCGGGGCGGTGACGGCCGAGGCCTATGTGCCGCTCTACTACGCTCCCGGCGAAGCTTACCAGTTCGACTGGAGCCATGAGGTCGTGCTGATCTCGGGCGTGACCGTCACGGTGAAGGTCGCCCATCTCCGCCTTTGCCACAGCCGGATGATGTTTGCCCGCGCATATATGCGCGAGAGCCAGGAGATGGTCTTCGATGCCCATGACCGTGCCTTCGCCTTCCTGAAGGGGGCCTGCACACGCGGTATCTATGACAACATGAAGACGGCGGTGGAGGCGATCTTCAGCGGCAAGGAACGCCAGTACAACCGCCGTTTCCTACAGATGTGCAGCCACTATCTCATCCAGCCCGTCGCCTGCACCCCAGCCTCCGGATGGGAGAAGGGACAGGTGGAGAACCAGGTCGGGCTGGTGCGGGAGCGCTTCTTCACGCCGCGTTTGCGGGTGAAGAGCCTCGACGAGCTGAACGCCTGGTTGCTCGACAAATGCGTGGCTTATGCCAAGACCCATCGCCATCCCGAGGAAAGCGGGAAGACGGTCTGGGAGATGTTCGAAGCGGAACGCCCGCATCTCGTGCCCTATGCCGGGCCCTTCGACGGCTTCCACAGCGTGCCCGCATCGGTGTCGAAGACCTGCACGGTGCGGTTCGACAACAACAAGTATTCGGTGCTGGCCACCGCTGTCGGCCGCCCGGTCGAGGTGCATGCCTATGCCGATCGCATCACCATCCGGCAGGACGGCGTGGTGGTCGGCGAGCATGCCCGCGTCTTTGGACGAGGCCAGACCGTTTATGACCCTTGGCATTATGTGCCTGTTCTGGCGCGCAAACCCGGAGCACTACGCAACGGCGCGCCCTTCAGGGACTGGGCCTTGCCCGCCGCCATGTCCGCGATCCGGCGCAAGCTGAAGGGCAGCGATGACGGCGATCGGCAGATGGTCCAGATCCTGGCCTGCGTGCCGGAGGACGGCCTTCAAGCCGTCGAGGCTGCCTGCCGCGAAGCGCTTGACCACGGCGTTCATTCCGCGCCGGTCGTCATCAACATCCTCGCGCGACAACGCGACCCTGCGCCGCCGCCCCCGCTGCTTACACCAACCGCGCTGCGCCTGACCCATGAGCCCATGGCCGACTGCGCACGCTACGATAACCTCAGGAGGACAAGTCATTATGGAACGCACCCAAATCCTCGATCTGATGGGGACGCTGAAGCTCTACGGAATGCGCAGCGCCTATGACGAGGTCATGGCCGCCGGCATCAAGCGTCAGCACGAGCCACCCCGGATCGTCGGCGATCTGCTGCAGTCGGAGATCGCGGAGAAGCTGGCACGATCCATCCGCTATCAACTGACCGTCGCCAAACTGCCATTGGCAAAAGATATCGAGGAGTTCGACTTCACCGGCACGCCGATCAACGAGAGCCTGGTGCGCGACCTCAGCACCGGCAGCTTCGTGGCCGACCAGCGCAATGTCGTGCTGATCGGCGGCACCGGAACCGGCAAGACCCACCTCGCCATTGCCATAGCACGCGCCCTGATCCGGGGCGGCACCCGCGGACGCTTCTTCAACGTCGTCGACCTTGTAAACCGTCTGGAGACCGAGACGCGCAGCGGCAAGCAGGGTCGCATGGCCGATTACCTGACCCGCCTCGACTTCGTCATCCTGGACGAACTGGGCTATCTGCCGTTCGCCCAATCCGGCGGTCAGCTGCTGTTCCACCTCATCAGCCGCCTCTACGAGCGCACCTCGATCATCGTCACCACGAACCTTGCCTTCGGGGAATGGCCGACGGTCTTCGGCGACGCAAAGATGACCACGGCGCTCCTCGATCGGCTCACCCATCATTGCGAGATCATCGAGACCGGAAACGAGTCCTGGCGCTTCAAGAACCGCGCATGAGCGGGGCCTGACCCGCCTCCACCACTGATCCGTTCCGCCGGCTCAGGCCCCGCGCAAACCGCATCAGGGGGGTCAATATTGGGCGCCGATAAGGGGTCAGTTTTGCGCGCCGATTGACA
>NZ_JAQMHV010000032.1 GCF_028307215.1 Falsirhodobacter sp. 20TX0035
TGAATAGCCCCATGTTTCGTGGACGCCTTCTTCGCTAACTTTGAGGCAAGGAGGCCATGATGGGCACGGGCAATTTCACTGACGACTTCAAGCGCGATGCTGTCGCGCAGATCACGGAACGGGGTTATCCTGCGAAGGAGGTTTCGGAGCGGCTCGGCGTCAGCACACATTCTCTCTATGCTTGGAAGCGCAAGTTCGCGAAGGCGGTGTCGGGTGACACGGAGAAGGATGCCGAGATCCGTCGGCTAAAGCGCGAGTTGGTCCGGGTGTCGGAGGAGCGCGACATTTTAAAAAAGGCCACCGCGTATTTCGCCAGGGATGCAAAGTGAGATACGCGTTCGTGGCCGAGCATCGGGGTCAGTTTTCGGTTCGGGCGATGTGCCGGTGCCTGCGCATCCAGCCGAGCGGGTTCTATGCGTGGCTGCAGGCACCGCTGAGCGCACGGGCGCAAGAAGACAGGCGCCAGACCGAGCTGCTGCAGAAGGCTTGGGCCGAAAGCGGCAAGGTCTACGGCTACCGCAAGCTGCATGATGATCTGGTCGAACAGGGCGAAAGCATCTGTCCGAACCGCGTTTCCCGGCTGGCGCAGATCGCGGGGATCAGGGCGCAGATCGGCTACAAGCGCCGCCCCGGCAGCTATGGCGGCAAGCCGTCGGTCGTGGTCAACAATACTCTCGACCGACAATTCGACGTCGAGGCCCCGGACAAGGTTTGGGTTACCGATATCACCTACATCCGGACGCAAGAGGGGTTCGCCTATCTTGCGGTGGTCATCGATCTGTATTCCCGGCGCGTGGTCGGCTGGTCGATGCAAAGCCGTCAGACGACAGACGTCGTCCTGCAAGCCTTGCTCATGGCCGTCTGGCGGCGAAAACCGAAGAACAAAGTGCTAATTCATTCGGATCAGGGCAGTCAGTTCACCAGCATGGACTGGGCTGCGTTCCTGCGCGCCCACAATCTGGAGCACTCCATGAGCCGCCGTGGCAACTGCCATGACAACGCCGTCGCCGAAAGCTTCTTCAACCTGCTCAAGCGCGAACGGATCAGGCGCAGAACCTA
>NZ_JAQMHV010000033.1 GCF_028307215.1 Falsirhodobacter sp. 20TX0035
CGACCCTTTCATCCAACGTGGAAGAGTGTTGCGAAGAGTTTCGGGTCGAGGCTGTTCTGGGCGAAGGTGGGGCCTTCGGTGAGGACGGAGACGGCGTCGTGGCTGTGCAGGGATTCCTGGTGGCTCGCGATCACGCGGAAGTCGCCGATGCGGGGGTCGGCCTGAAGGGCCGCGCAGAACGACCGGGCCGCGTCCTCCACGAAGATGGGGTTGGCGGCGTTCAGCTCGGCAAAGGCCTGTTCGTCCTCGCGCTTGACCATGACCTGCGTTTCGGTGGGCACACCGGTGCGGGCGATGGCGATCAGGTCCTCGAACCACAGCCGCGCCTCGCCCCGCATCTCCACCGACAGGCGCGCGACGGAGCGTTGGGAATGCGGCGTCGCCAGCTGCCCCCGCGTCTGGCGCGCGTGTTCGGACAGTTCCAGCGAGCACGGGCAGGTGGAGGAGTAGACGTAGTCCAGATGCATCATCTTGCGGCGTTCGCCCGCCACGTCCACCAGTTCCAGCGCGATGTCGTAATACTGCCACCCCGTCAGGCCCGAGCGCAGCGACCGCACCTGCGCGGGGAACGAGAACCGCATCTGGATGCGCGCGTCGAAGCTGCCCAGATCGCGCTTGTAGTCGTCCAGCGCGTGCTCGATCACCTCCAGCGAGACGTCGCGTTCGGCGTGGGCGTAGAAGGACCGCATGATGCGGCTCATGTTGATGCCCTTCTTCTCGGCCTCAAGGCTGACGGTGCCGGTGACGGAGGTTTCGAGCGTGATGTCGCCCCCGTCGCGCAGGCGGTAGCGGATGGGCAGGCGGAAGTTGGAGATGCCGACGTGCTGGAGGATCTTCTGCGCGCCCACGATCAGGCTGGAGGGCCCGTTCTGCAGGTCGGGCAGCGTCGCGCGGTAGGCCGCGTCCGCCACGAACCCTGCCGGATAGGCCCGGCTCAGCTCCGGATAGGCCCGAAGCACCGCCGGAAGCTGCAGCGCCACAAGGTCGTCCTCCGTCGCCTGCGCCGTGTACCCCCGCAACACCTCCAGCGCCGCCTCCGCCTCGGC
>NZ_JAQMHV010000034.1 GCF_028307215.1 Falsirhodobacter sp. 20TX0035
CCGACAAAACATCAGGGGGGTCAAAATTGGGCGCCGATACCCCCGTCTAAGGGGTCAAGATTGCATGCCGAAGCACAAGCACGGCTTTGCCGTGGCCGGCGTCACGAACGGTGCGACGATCGAGAGCGTAGCGGTCAGCGGCACGAACGTCCTGATCACCATGACCGCCGAACCGCTGGGCGATCTGACCGTCCGCTATGCTTGGGGCCAGACCGGCGACCGGGGCGACGGCTTCACCGCCAACCGCGGATCGCTCACCGACCAGTGGTCGCAAGCCAGCCGCCTTGTCAGCGGCGCCACCCACTATCGTTACGCGCGCTCCGGCCGCGCCCCTATTGTGCGCTAAGGAGGCGCTGAACCATGCCCATCGCCACGCTTCCCGGCATCATCGCCCGCCCGATCACCGACGCCTTCGTCTGGGAGGAGGTGTTCAAGAAGTACTCCGCCCTCAAGAACTGGTGGACCCTGACCAAGGGGCAGGCCACGACCGACACCACTACCGGACGCACCCGGATCGCGCCGCGCATCGGGACGATGACCCTCGACGGCACCAGCGTGCAGCCGTGGGTCGCGGACGGAGGCTACGAGGCGGCCAGCTTTGCAGGGACGCAGGGCCAGCCTGTCCTCGGCTTCGACACCGCCAAGCTGACCGGCCGGTGGACGATGTTCAGCGTCCGCAAGGCGGCGGCCATCGACACCGAGGACTGGGGCATCAGTCTGCGGAACTCCGATCCCTCTGTGGCGGAACGGGACGGCGCCCGGGTGTTCCACGTCGCCCGCAGCACCGCAGGCGCCTCGCAGGTGCGCGGGGTGCTGATCAACCCGGCCATCAACGCGCT
>NZ_JAQMHV010000035.1 GCF_028307215.1 Falsirhodobacter sp. 20TX0035
CAGGTCAGGGCGCGGGCCTCAAAGGCCTTGAGAACGCGGCGGGCGGTCTTGCCGTAGCTTTCGGGCATGGCGCGCAGTCCGGGGAACAGCGCGAACAGCTCCTCGCGGGCCTCGGCGCAGATCCCGCCCAAACCATAGCTCGCCGGGTGATAGCTTTCGGTGGCCGCGCCGTTGGCGAAGACCACCTCGTGGCGGTCGAACAGCATGTGGATGTAGGTGACGGCCTCCGCCTCCTCCACCGTGACATACTTGCCGTCCACCAGGTGCTTGGCCGAGGCGAGGACCTCGCGCTCGCCGAACAGCAGCTCCGCGCGGTAGCCTTCCACCAGCATCCGGTGCTGCGGCGACACCAGAAGGTCCGCCGTCAGGTCCGGCAGCGCGCCCTTGCGGACGCGGACCGGGGCGAAGCTGCCCGTGCCCGCCACCGCCGTGGTGCCGATCCAGCGGATGGGCTGCACGCCGCTGTCGCGGGTCACGACCATGTCGCCGACGGCCAGCGTCTCGATCGCGCGCAAGCCTCCCAGCGTGCGGATCATCGTGCCGGGGGTGAAGCAGATGATCTGCTCGATCCCGGTGTAGTTGATGACCGTGCCGTCCGACAGCCGGATCTGGCCCGTGCCCGCCACGTTGCCGGGCAGGTTGCGCCAGCCAGTGGCCCCGCTCAGGTCCAGGATGTCGGCGC
>NZ_JAQMHV010000036.1 GCF_028307215.1 Falsirhodobacter sp. 20TX0035
GTGCAGGACGTTGCGGGGACGGTGAAGGGCAAGCTGGGCGACCGGGTCTGATCTTGCACCGTTCCAGAAAGAAGGCCCCGCCGATGCGGGGCCTTCTTCATGTCGTGGGGAACCGTTCCGCCCGCCTTGCCTGTCGCCGGGTTCCGCGGGGGCTTTGATCCGCTCCGGGCCCGGCCGGTCGTGACGTTCCCCCCGCCCTGGGTCTTGCCTATGACCCGCCAGGCGCGATGGGCCCTCCTCCTGCCTTGCGGTCGGGCATCTGGCCAAAACCCCGGCTCTGCGAGCTTTTTCATGCCTTGCCAAGCCTGTGCACGACAGTCTGCCTATGACCGATGCGACCCTGCGGTCGCCCCGCGCCCCCCCCCGGAACGCAGAACGCGCGGGGTGTCCCCCGCGCGCTTGTGCTCGTGTGGTCCCGGTCCTCACCAGGTCAGGGCGCGGGCCTCAAAGGCCTTGAGAACGCGGCGGGCGGTCTTGCCGTAGCTTTCGGGCATGGCGCGCAG
>NZ_JAQMHV010000037.1 GCF_028307215.1 Falsirhodobacter sp. 20TX0035
TCAGGCCCCGCGCAAACCGCATCAGGGGGGTCAATATTGGGCGCCGATAAGGGGTCAGTTTTGCGCGCCGATTGACATTTGATCAGCATCCGCCTGCTTCCGTTTTTGACGATATCGATTGAGGCAGCGGGTCGGACAGGCGCTCGAGGGCCAGACGAACAGTTCGGACCTCGACGGCAAGCGCTGCTGCATCTGCGTTGTTCCGGTAGCTATTGGCGTGGCGGGCGATCTAGTTCAGATTGTTGCCGATCCGTGCAAGCTGGGCATTCCGTTCCCGTTCAGTCGTCACCGGCGAACGCGACATCGACCCGGACGAGGCCGCCGTCGTCCGGCGCATTTTCGCGGAGTATGACAGCGGCCTCTCCGCCCGTGCGCTCGCCGCGGCCTTGAATGCGGAAGGAGTTCCCGCTCCCCGCAGCGGAGGCAAGGGCG
>NZ_JAQMHV010000038.1 GCF_028307215.1 Falsirhodobacter sp. 20TX0035
AGACGGGGGTATCGGCGCCCAATTTTGACCCCCCTGATGTTTTGTCGGACCGTTCGCTGGAGGGTCAGCGAGCGGAGGGGGAGATGAAGCGGGTGGATACGATCGCGCGGGTCCGACGAGCCTTCTATGTTCATGGGTGGTCGGTAAAGAAGATCGTTCGGGAACTGCACGTGTCGCGGAACACGGTGCGTAAGATCCTGCGGTCGGACGAGACGGATTTCAGCTACGAGCGCAGCCGCCAGCCGTTGCCCCGGATCGGGCCGTGGCAGGGTCAGCTCGAGCAGTTTCTGTCCTCGAATGCGTCGAAGGCATCTCGTGAGCGGCTGACGCTGATCCGCATCTTCGAGGAGTTGCAGGCCCTCGGATATGAGGGCGGATACGATGCCGTGCGCCGGTTCGCGCGAACCTGGTCACAGTCCCGCGGGGCGGTG
>NZ_JAQMHV010000039.1 GCF_028307215.1 Falsirhodobacter sp. 20TX0035
CCGGCCCTCAACACCCGGGACGTGGGCTTCGTGTCCTTCGACTTCACCACCGGGGCGGTGTCCGGCGCGCACGGGGCCGAAACGCCCACCAGCGTGACCTATGGGCGGTGGAGCGAGCTGCTCGCCACCTCGGGCACCGTCTGGCAATGGACCGTCGGCCAGGGGCAGGGAAACCAGCCCTTCAGCGGGTCAGTCCTCGATTTCGCGCTGATCCAAGGCGACATCTTCGACGGCAGCGCGGCCATGAACAACTTGCGCGCGGACCTGATCCGCTACGCCGCCACCTATGGGGCCTGAGCCATGACGAACCTTC
>NZ_JAQMHV010000003.1 GCF_028307215.1 Falsirhodobacter sp. 20TX0035
CTCCGCTCGCTGACCCTCCAGCGAACGGTCCGACAAAACATCAGGGGGGTCAAAATTGGGCGCCGATACCCCCGTCTAAGGGGTCAAGATTGCATGCCGAAGCACACGCGTCTTCATCGAGCCTATGCTGGCCGACTACCGCGCCGCTTATGCAGCGGCCCACCTCCACACGCCCGGGGGCCTGATGCCCGCCGAAGCCCATCAGATCGCCCAACGGATCAGCGCACGCCACGGCTGCGGCCCCGATGACCTGATCCTCTGGAACTCCCTCTATCCGAAAGAACGCTCGTGAACCTCGCTGACAAACTCCCCAAAGTCCCCAACGATCTGGTGCTCCCGGCGGGCATAGCCCTTTGCTGCGTCGTTTACGTCGCACTCGGCCTCTACTTGTTGGTGCGTGCGTTCTATGGCTGATCCTTCCCCACTTACCCGCGAAGCTCAAATTGCAGCAGCTTTCAAGCTTCTGACCGACGATCGGGAGGTCATGGCGATGTTCGGGACCAGCACCGCGCAGGATCTGCGCATGATCGGCCGTGTCTACCAGCGCAAGGCCGAGGCGCAGGAGATCGGGAAGTGATCACGCCTACGATCGCGGAACTGGAGGCCATGCTGGAAGTGGCCGCAGCGATCTGTGACAGGGAGCCGGAAGCTGGCCCCCTGTTCGACTACTTTGATGCGCTGGTCGAGAAAGCAAAGGCCGAGGCCGCGCAAAGCCCAGTGGAGCGCATGCGCGCCCGCCGCGCGGCGCAGAGGGCGATGGACGCTAGCGCTGCGTGACGCAAGAGCCCGAACCGTCATTCGTAGCCTATAGCCTTGTAAGAAGCGCGAGGGGGACGGCTTTGGACGCCATGCGACGCCGTCCCCGGATAGTTCAGTTCGCGCCTACCGGATGATCGATAATGAAGCGCCAAGTGCCATCCGCTTGGCGCTGCACGACTTCTACGTTACGGCCGGTGACTTCGGTCTGCTCGCCATCTGCATCCAAAGAAATCCCACACCACTCCCCGATGAGCAGCGAAATGCCTGCATCTTCGTTAGTAAAGCTCTCCAGTTTGATGAAACGGAAATCCCTTAAATCCATAGATGGACGGATTGTGTCCCGGATGGCATCGAGCCCAGACACCAACTTATTTCCCTCAGCAACAAACACAGCGTTCGATGTGTAGAGCATAACTGCCGCGTCGAGATCGGCGGCATTGATTGCTTTCTCCATCCCACGGTCGCAGTCTTCGGGTCGCAGCATATCCATTGTCGTTCTCCAGATGGCGCCTCGTAAGAGGGCATGTTAATCACACTGGTCATGGTTATATTGGCAAGCAAGACATTACAACAGTGATCGGTGTGATAATGGAAGAGCGTCAACGTCGTGGTCGCCCTCGCAAGTTCGAACGTCCTGCTGTGCTACAAGCGGCGGCAGAATGCTTTGGTCGTTTAGGTTATGAAGGGGCTTCGATCGTCGATCTGACTGCTACAATGGGTATCAGCGCGCAAAGTCTTTACTCTGCGTTCGGCACCAAGGCGCAGCTTTTCGAGGAAGCTTTGGAATGGTATCTGGCACACACCGGAGCATTCGGGCCCCGCGCTTTGGCTGAAGAGGTCGATCCAATAGACGGGATTGTCCGGGTGCTGAGAGAGTCAGCGGTCCTGTTCGCAGATGGGCATAGGCCGCAAGGCTGTCTCATCTGCAATTCGGCTCTTGCCGTGGCCCAGGAGCACAGCAACATCGCCATTTACAGCAGCAAGATGCGGCAGGACCGGATCGTTGAGTTGGAAGTGCATTTGGCGCGAGGAGTGAAGGCTGGCAAAATTGATCCGACTATCGACACGGATGGTATCGCACGTCTCGTGATGAGCGTGCGGCAAGGCATGTCGGCGCAGGCAAAGGATGGTGCTAGCTCTAGCGAGCTTCTGCGTATCGTAGCATCATTCGAACCTATGCTGCATAGCCTACGAGCTAAACCTGGCGATCAAGAAACGTCCGCTTAGTCCCAGAAGCAGACAGGTTCAAAGGGCTATAGGTGCCAACAGCCCTGCGATGTGAGCCAGTGACGCCCCCTTGCCATATCGCTCCCGGTTAAGCGCGTGGCCGAACAAGTCTCGCCTGATCCGCTCATCGATCCCGGCCTCCAGCATCCGATCCTCGAACGAATGCCGTAGGCCGTAGAGGGTGTGATCCGCCGTCTCCAGAAGCTTGTTCTCGCGCAGATACTTGTTCACCGTGTCCGACAGGCCCGGGTTGTCGCGATAGCGGGGGAAGCCGCTTGGGCATGCTTTGAACGCTTCAAGGCTCACTCCCAGCAGGGGGATGACCCGCTCGGAGTGGTGGTTCTTGAGAGTTCGGCCCTCCGGGGAAATTTCTATGTGTGGCACGGCGGCATCAAGCCTGATGTGCTTTGCCAGAAGCCCCTGCGCCTCACTCGGCCGATAGCCTGTGTTCACCATGCCCAAAAGGATGCAGCGCGCTTCGAGGTTCAGCCCATCTAGGGCACCGGGGGCGAGGAGCGTATCCTTCAGCCATGATACCGAGAAAGCCGATCGCGTCCGCTTCTTCCCTTCGGCCAGCTTCAGCCCCTTGGTTTTATAGGTGAGGTCGATACCTTTGGACGCGGCCACCGTCGCCAGCATGTTCGTCAGATAGGTAAAGTCCTTGTTGGCGCTACCGGGTGCCAGCCCGCCTTCGCGCACCTTCCTCATCAAGGCAGTCCGCATCTCGAATAGATCATCGGTGGTGATGTCCTCGATCGCCTTATCGCCCACCGTCTCGATGAAGGTAGCCACTGCCTTCTTCCTCGGGTTCTCCCATCGCCTGATCTGGTCCTTGCTCTTGCCAAGGGTGCGATCTTCCGCCAGGGCAAAGAAGCTTTCCGCCACCTTCGACATGCGGACCGAAGGTTTCGGGACGGCGCCAAGAAGCGCCGCGGCGGCCATCATGTCCGGTTTTTCGGGCGTGCTGGTTTCCATGACCGATCGCATACGCTCGATGACCTGTGCCTCGGGCAGCTTCGTCACCACGTCGCGGACCTGAAGGAAACGGTATCCACGCGTGGCAGCGAGGTTCTTTGCGGCCTCGATGCGCTTCTCCGCATCTTCGGTGTCCCCGGCCAATCGTGCTTCCCACGCCTCGACCATTTCGGACCAAACCTGCGCCGCTTTGCTGATAGCCATTGGCTCGCTGTCGGTGTGCAGGGACACCTTGATGATCCGTCGTTCATCCACGGCCTCATACCGCGTCGGCAGGCGCCGCCGCAGGTAGTAGCAATTGCCTCGGAAAACGATGCCCTTCATGGACATTCTCATGCAGTACCTGCCCTTAAGCCGCTCGTTAGCCAATCGGCCATAATGTGACCCAAAATGTAACCCAAAAAGCGTCCCAGCGGCAAGAAAGACGATCATTCCGACCTGCAGAAATCAAAAAAACCCTGCGATTGCAGGGTTTTAGCGGTCACTGGTAGTTGAATATCTGGCGGAGAGAGAGGGATTCGAACCCTCGAGACGGTTCCCCGCCTACACACTTTCCAGGCGTGCGCCTTCGACCACTCGGCCACCTCTCCGTGCTGTGCTCATTAGCGGCTGCAGGAAGACTGTTCAAGACCGAAAAGCACGCGCTTTGCAGACATCATCCGTCGGCCATGGCCTGCCGCACGGCCGCCTGCACGGGCGCGGTCCAGCCTTGGAACAGCCGGTCGCCCACCCGGATCAGGGGGCGCTTCAGCAGGGTCGGATGATCGGCCAGAAGCGTGGGCAGGGGGCGGGCACGCTCGGCCTCGTCCAAGTTGCGCCAGGTGGTGGAGGCGCGATTCACTGCGGCCGCGCCGAAGGTGTCCAGAACCTTCTGAAGTTCGGTTGCATCCAGCGGCTGGGCGCGGATGTCGCGAAACGTGGCGTCGGGCAGGGCGGCGCGGGCCTTGCGGCAGGTGTCACAGGTGGACAGCCCGTAGATCATCATGCGGATGCATCCTTCAAATGCGAACAAAACAGGGGCACCACCCCTATCTCGGTAAAGGAACCTTTCATCCATCCTGCGGATGCTGTGCCCGAAAGTAAACGAGGGTTCCATGTTCGATGTCTTCGCGCTTCCGGCGAACGCCAGCACTGTCCGCATTCTGGGGGCGGTCGTGATCCTTTGCCTGCTGGTCACCCTTTTCGGCCGGCGGGCGGTTCGAAACGCCGGGGGGCAGGGCGGAAGGGCTGTTCCGATCCGCGTCCTGGGCGGGCTGGCCTGTGCGTCGGGACTGCTGGCCGGGGCCGTCGCGATGTGGCCGGAGGGGGCGATGCCCCCCTTTCCCGGCCTGGCGGGGAACGGAATGCTCGGTCTGGCGACCGTGCTGGGCTTGATGGCGTGCGGGCTCCTGCTTCCTGCACGTTCCCCGCGGGACGTGGCAGACGATTCGGTTCGCCTGAAAGCTTTGACCGATCTGGCGATCGAGGGGCTTCTAACCTGCCGCGACGACCGGATCATTACGTGCAACGACCGGTTCCGGATCCTGACGGGCTTGCAGGAGGGCGACGACCTGCACAGCGTCTTCACTGCCGAGGCGCTGGCCCAGCTGCGCGCCGCCCCCGACACATTCCAGCAGATCGGTATCCTGAGCCCGGGGGGCGAGGTCATCCCCGTGGAAGCGACCCTGCGCCTCTTGGTGGACGCGGGCACGACGGACGAGGTCATCGCCCTTCGCGACCTGCGCGCCCAGCGGCAGCAACAGGCGGATCGGGAACGGTCGATCCAGGCGCGGCTGGAAAGCGAACAGCGTTTCCGCTTCCTGATCCAGAGCGTGACGGACTACGCCATCTACATGCTGAATCCCGACGGCCGCGTCGCGAACTGGAACGCGGGGGCCGAACGCAACAAGGGCTACACCGCCGAGGAGATCGTGGGACGGCACTTCTCCGTCTTCTTCTCGCGCGATGACCGGGCCGAAGGGCTGCCGGCGCGGATGCTGGACCGGGCGCTGCGCACGGGAAAGGTCGAAACCTCGGGTTGGCGGTATCGCAAGGACGGATCGCGCTTCTGGGCCTCGGTCCTGCTGGAGCCGATCTTCGACGATGCGGGCCAGCACATCGGCTTTGCCAAGGTCACCCATGACAACACCCGCCAGCTGGAGGACGCCGAGGCGCTGCGCCTGATCCGCCACAAGCTCGCCCTCGCGCTGGAGAACCTGAGCCAGGGGATCGCCCTGTTCGACGAGAAGGAGCGCCTCGTCCTCGGCAACGCCCGCCTGTCGGAGATCCTGAACATCCCCGAGCCCGACGGCCTGTCCCTGGACGACTTCACCGCCAGCATCGCCGAAAAGGTCGATTTGTCGTCGGGAAGCCTCGAAGGACTGCACAAGCGCCACCGCGGGCTGTGGCACGGCACCACGGGGACGGAGCTTCTGCTGGACCTGACCGATGGCCGCACGATCATGGTCATTCACCGGCCGGTGCGCGAAGGCGGCTGGGTCACCACGGTGGAGGATGTGTCCGCCCGCACCCGCTCGGAACGGCAGATCACGCATATGGCGCGGCACGACGCGCTGACCGGCCTGCCCAACCGCACCAGCTTCAAGGAAACCATCGAATGGGCGCTGGACGATGTGCGGGACCGCCCCGGTCACCGTCTGGCTGTGATGGCGATCGATCTGGATCGCTTCAAGGAGATCAACGACCACATGGGCCATGCGGTGGGCGACCAGGTTCTGGCCGGGCTTGCCCGCCGGTTGGAAGCGACGCTGCGCGGCAACGAGTTTGTGGCGCGCTTTGGCGGGGACGAGTTTGCTGCCTTCAAGACCATCGCTTCGGAGGAGGAGCTGACGGACTTCCAGACGCGCCTGCTGCAGGCCATCGGTGCCGAAATGTCGATCAATGGCAACGAGGTGTCGGTCGGCGCCAGCGTCGGGATCGCCCTGTTCCCCGAGGATGCGAACACGTTCGAGAAGCTGATGGCGAATGCGGATCTGGCGATGTACCGCGCCAAATCCAGCCTGGATGAAAAGGTATGCCGCTACGAATCGCGCATGGACGAAGCCTCGCGCGACCGCCAGGCGATGGCACGTGACCTTTGGCGCGCGGTGGAGCGGGGGGAGCTCTACCTGCACCACCAGATCCAGAAATCCGTCAGCACGGGCGAGACGACGGGCTACGAGGTGCTTCTGCGCTGGATGCATCCCGAACGGGGCCTCGTCTCCCCCGCCGATTTCATCCCGCTGGCCGAGGAATGCGGCGCGATCATGTCCATCGGCGACTGGGTGCTGCGGACCGCCTGCCAGCAGGCGGCCGCCTGGCGCGACAAGATCCGCATCGCGGTCAATCTGTCGCCGGTGCAGCTGAACAACCCCCGCTTCGTCGCCCAGCTGGAGGAGATCTTGCACGAGACGGGGATCGAGCCCGACCGGCTGGAACTGGAAGTAACCGAAAGCGCCATCATCCCGGACAAGGCGCGGGCGCTGCACATGCTGAACCAGGTGAAGGCGCTGGGCGTGACGGTGGCCATCGACGATTTCGGAACGGGCTACTCCTCGCTCGACACCCTGCGGTCCTTCCCCTTCGACAAGATCAAGCTGGACCGCAGCTTCATCCGCGAGGTGGAAACAAGCCCGCAGTCGAAAGCGATCATCCGCGCCATCCTGGCGCTGGGCCGCAGCCTGGAGGTTCCGGTGCTGGCCGAAGGGGTGGAAACCCCGGCGCAGTTGTCGCTTCTGCAATCCGAGGGCTGCGACGAGGCGCAGGGCTACTTCCTTGGCCGCCCCGGCGTCCTTTCGCTGCCCGAGACCCCCTCGCTGGTGGCCTGAGGGGGATCGGCCATTGAAGTTGCCGCCGTTCTGCCAAACATAGGCGGCATGTCTTCTGGAGAACTTCGATGAGCCTGGCCGATCTTCTGATACTCGTTCTGGTGGCGCTGGGTGTGGTCTGGGCGTTCCTGCGCTACACCCCGTCGGACTCGCAGGACTGGCACGTGGATCCGCTGTCGGTGCGCAAGTCCCGCCGTCCGAACCACCTGCTGCTGCGCGAGGATGGGCCCTATCTTCCCCTGCCGCCGCATCAGGTCGCCGCGCGGCTGGAGGCGGTGGCCCTGCACACGCCCCGCACCTCGGCCTTTGCCGGCGAAGGGTTTCAGCGGACGTGGATCACCCGTTCGGCGGTGCTGGGCCTGCCCACCTTCACCTCGTTCCGGCTGATCCCCGAAGGGTCGGGGACGCGGGTCGCCGTCTATGCCCGCAGCCGGTATCTGTCCTATCTGCCCGCGTCGGAACGCGCGCGGGTCGAGGGGTGGCTCGCCACGCTGAAGTCCTCCATCCTCACGGAACCCGGCGTTCCTCCAACGCCTCCACACGCTCTCTGAGAACCTCCAGATCGGCCGGCGGCTCCTCCTCCTTCGGGCCGATGAAGCGGGAAAACAGCCGCGCCAGAAGCCGGTTCAGGTCGTCCATGATCAGGAAGAAGGACGGCACCACCACAAGGCTGAGGATGGTGGACGCGATGATCCCGCCGATCACCGCAACGGCCATGGGCGCGCGGAACGTCCCGCCCGCGCCGATGCCCAGGGCCGAGGGCAGCATCCCCGCCGACATCGCGATGGAGGTCATGACGATGGGCCGCGCGCGCTTGTGGCCCGCCTCCATCACGGCGGTGATGCGTTCCATCCCCCGAGCGCGCATCTCGATCGCGAAGTCAATCAGCAGGATGGCGTTCTTGGTGACGATGCCCATCAGCATCAGGATGCCGATCAGCACCGGCATCGACAACGGCTCCCGCGCCAGGATCAGGGCCGCCGCCACGCCGCCGATGGCCAGCGGCAGCGACAACAGGATCGTGAAGGGCTGCACGACGGACTTGAACAACAGGATCAGCACCGATAGCACAAGGATCAGGCCCATCATCATCGCCTGCTGGAAGCTGACGACCAGTTCGGCCTGCACCTCGGCGTCGCCCACCTCGGCGATGCGGACGGACGGCGGCAACTCCACCCCCATGGCGATGGTGCGGAACGCCTCGGTCGCGGTCCCAAGGGCCACCCCTGGGGGCAGGTTCGCGCCGATGGTGGCACGGCGTTCGCGGTCATAGCGGTTGATCTGGCTGGGCCCTTCGGCCAACGTCACGTCCGCCACGGCGGCCAGCGGCACCAGCGCGCCGGACCCGCTCTTGATCTTCACCGCGGCCAGCCGGGCGAGATCGTCGCGCACATCCTCCTCCAGTTGAACCCGGATGGGGATCTGGCGGTCGTCCAGCGCGATCTCGGCCAGCGCCGCGTCCACGTCTCCAAGAGTGGCCACGCGCACCGTCCGGGCGATGGTGTCGGTGTCGATGCCCAGACGGGCGGCGTCGTCCAGCCGGGGCACGACATGCACCTCGGGCCGGGGCAGGGCGCCTTCGGCCGCCACGTTGGCCAGCCGCGGATCGCCCCGCAGCGCCGCCTCCAGCCGCGCCGTCGCCTCGGTCAGCGCCGCCTGATCCGAGGACAGGACCGAGAACTGGATGTCCCGCTGCCCCCGGTCGTTCAGCTTGTAGGCGCGCAGGTCGGGGATCGTGGCCAGACGCTCGAACACCTCGGCCTCGATGTCCCATTGCGGGCGCAGGCGGCCTTCGGGCGTGGGCAGGATCCCCTGGGCAAAGGGCAGGATCTGGTACAGCCGTCCGCCCAGATGATCCGCCGGCGCGTCCAGCAGCACGGTGACCGACGCCCGCCGCACGTCCAGATCCCCGATGGGGGAGGATCCGCCCAGAACGAAGACGTCGCGCACCCCCTCCACCTCGCGGATCGCGTTCTCCATCCGCAGGGTCACGGCGTCCGTGTCCTCCAGCCGGGTGCCGGGGGGCAGTTCCACGCTGATGGGGATGCGGCTCACATCCTCGGGCGGGATGAAGCTGCCGGGGATCTTCAGAAGAAAGAACACCGACACCGCCAGCACCCCGATCGCCGCCAGAAGCGTGACGTAACGCCAACGCAGGGACAGCGCGACCAGCCGCAGATAACCGCGCATGAAGGGGCCGTCCGTCTCCTCATGCGCGGCGTCGCGGCCCCGCATCAGATAGGCGGCCATCATCGGCGTGATCAGCCGCGCCACCAGAAGCGAGAAGAGGACCGCGATGGCCACCGTCAAGCCGAACTGCCGGAAATACTGCCCCGGGATCCCGGCCATGAAGGACACGGGCGCGAACACGGCCACGATGGTCAGCGTCGTCGCGATGACGGCCAGCCCGATCTCGTCCGCGGCCTCGATCGCGGCGCGGTAGGGGGTCTTGCCCATGCGCATGTGCCGGGCGATGTTCTCCACCTCCACGATGGCGTCGTCCACAAGGATGCCGGTCGCCAGCGTGATCGCCAGAAGGCTGACAAGGTTCAGCGAAAAGCCCAAGATGTCCATGATCCAGAAGGTCGGGATCGCGGACAGGGGCAGGGCGACGGCGGCGATGGCCGTGGCGCGCCAGTTCTTCAGGAACGCCAGAACCACCAGCACGGCCAGAACGGCGCCTTCCACCAGCGTGTGCAGAGCGGTTTCATAGTTGCCGAGGGTGTAGCCGACCATGTCGTCCACCTTGGTGATCCGGGCGTCGGGATGGGCCTGCCGCACGGTGGCCAGACCCGCCTCCACCTGCTCAGCCACCGACACTTCGGACGCGCCCTGCGCACGGAAGACGGCGATGGACACCACCGCCTGCCCCCCGGCGCGCGAGAAGGAGCGGGGCTCCTCATACGTGTCCTCCACCCGGCCCAGATCGGACAGGCGCACGCGCCCGTTGGGGGTCGGGATGGTGGTGGCCGCCAGCGCCTCCACCGAGGGCGCGTCCCCCAGCGTGCGGATCACCTGCTCGGCGCCCCCCACCTCGCCCCGGCCGCCGCCCACGTCGATGTTAAGGGTGCCCAGCGCCCGGCTCACCTCGTCGGCGGTCAAGCCCTGACCGGCCAGCCGCACCGGGTCCAGCGTCAGCCGCACCTCGCGGTCGGCGCCGCCGAAGCGGTCCACCTGGCCGACGCCGGGGCGGCCCTGAAGCGCGCGGATCACGGTGTCGTCCACGAACCACGACAGTTCCTCCACGGTCATGGAGGGGTCGGAGACGGCATAGGTCAGGATGGCCTGCCCCTCCACCTCCACCCGGGTGACGATGGGGGGATCGATGCCGGCGGGCAGATCGGCCTGGATCTGGTCCACCTCGTCCTTCACGTCCTGGACGGCGCGGTCGGTGGGGACCGACATCTCGAATTCCACGATCGTGCGGGACTGGTTGTCCCCGATGGTGGAGGTGACGTGCTTCACCCCCGGAATGCCCGCGACCGCGTCCTCCACCTCTTTCGTGACCTGGCTTTCCAGTTCGGCCGGGGCCGCGCCTTCCTGGATCACGGTGACGGCGACCAGCGGCACGTCGATGTTGGGAAAGCGCGTGACGGGCAGCGACAGGAAGCTTTGGACCCCCAGCACCACCAGCATCACAAAGGCGAGGATCGGCGCGACCGGGTTCCGGATCGACCAGGCGGAGACGTTCATCACTCCTCCACGGCGTTGATGCGGTCGCCTTCGCGCACAAAGGCGCCGGCCTTCGACACGATACGGTCGCCTTCAGTCAGACCCTCCACCTCGACCCGCCCGCCGTCGCGGATGCCAAGGGAAACGGGCACGCGGTGGGCCACGCCGTCCGTCACGCGCATGGCAAAGGGGCCGGCGGCGTCGCGTCCTACGGCCAGCGCGGGCAAAGACAGGGTGTCGCGCACCGCCGTGGTGATCGTGGCCTCGGCGAACAGGCCGGGACGCAGGTGAGAGGAATCGTCGACCGCGATCCGCACCCGGCCCAGCCGCGTCGTCTCGTTCACCTGCGGTTCGACAAGGCGCACGGTGCCGGGCAGGGTGGAGCCGTCGATCAGGCGCAGGGTCGCGGGCTGGCCGGGGGCAAGGCGCAGAAGGTCGGCCTCCGTCACGTCGGCGCGCAGTTCCAGCGCCCCGTCGCGGATCAGCACGAACATCGGATCGCCGCTGCCGCTGGCAATGGCGCCAAGGGCTGCGTTGCGCGCCACGATTTGGCCCGCCACCGGTGTCTTCACCTCGGTCCGGGCCAGTTGCAGGTCAAGATCGGCGATCTGGGCTTCGGTCACGCGCACCTCGGCCCGGGCGGCCTCGCCCTGTTGGCGGGCGGCCTGCACCCGCGCCTCGGCCGTGGCAAGGCCCGCCTGCGCCTGATCGACGGCCGCCTGCGACGTGGCGGACTGCGCCTGAAGCTGGGCCGTGCGCGCGGCTGTGGCGCGGGCCTCGGTGGCGCTGGCCTCGGCCTCCACCCGGCCCGCCTCGGCCTGCGCGGCGGCGGCCTGCGACTGCGCGCGCTGCGCTTCCAGCCGCGCGCGCCCCAGTTCCAGCGACGCTTGGGACAGGCGCGCCAGCACGGCCCCCGCCTCCACCCGGTCGCCCACGTCGGCCAGAAGCGCTTCCACCGGCTGGCCGTCGATCAGGGGCTGCACCTCCACCCGCTCCACAGGCTCCACCAGCCCGGTCGCGACGATGCGGTCGGCCAGCTGTTCGCGCCGCACGGGCGTCACGGTCAGGGAAGGGAGGGCGATGTCCTGCGCCATCGCCCCCATGGGCAAAAGAAGCAGGGCAAGAACACGAAGCATGGCGCGGCCTTTCGTTCGGTGCGCCACTATGTGCGCGAACCGGCCGCCGCTTCAAGGCACCGCCTACGGTGAAACAGCCCCCTTGCGGGGGCTGCACGTGTCAGGAGGCGGGGCGGAAGCGTTCCGTGGACAGGGCCGCTTCCATCAGGCGGCGGGTGTAGTCTTCGCGCGGGGCGTCGAAGACCTGCTCCGTGGGGCCTTCCTCCACGATCTCGCCCGATTTCATGACGATGATGTGGTCGGCCAGCGCGCGCACGACGGACAGGTCGTGGCTGATGAAGAAATACGACAGCTTGTATTTCAACTGCAGGTCCCGCAGCAGCGTCACGATCTGCTTTTGCACCGATCGGTCCAGCGCGCTGGTCGGTTCGTCCAGCACGATCACCCGCGGGCGCAGGATCATCGTGCGCGCGATGGCGATGCGCTGGCGTTGCCCGCCCGAGAATTCGTGCGGATAGCGGTTGCGCATGGAGGCATCCAGACCGACCTCCTCCAGCGCCTCGCCGGCGCGCGTGTTGCGCTCGGCCCGGCTCATCGACGGTTCGTGGATCAGCAGCCCCTCGGTGATGATCTGCCCCACCGTCATGCGCGGGGACAGCGACCCGAAGGGGTCCTGGAACACCAGCTGCAACTGGTGCCGGAAGGGGCGCATCTCATCAATGCCGTGCGGCAGTTCCGTGCCCAGCCACGCGACCCGCCCTTCGGATTCGGTCAGCCGCAGCAGGGCACGGCCCAGTGTGGACTTGCCCGAGCCGGACTCCCCCACCACACCGATCGTCTGCCCTTCGCGCAGGTTGACCGAGATGCCCTTCACCGCCTGAAGATAGGTCGGCTTCTTCAGGAACCCGCCGCCCAGCGGGAAGGTCACGTGCACCTTGTCGCCGCGCAGCAGTTCGGGCGCGTCGGGGGCGGGGGGCAGCTTCTGGCCCTCCGGCTCCGCATCCAGAAGCATGCGGGTGTAGGGGTGCTTCGGCGCGGTGAACACCGCTTCCGCGGTACCATCCTCCACGACCTCTCCTCGGCGCATGACGGCCACGTGGTCGGCGAAGCGGCGCACGATGCCCAGATCATGCGTGATGAACACGATGGCCATGCCCAGACGTTTCTGCAGATCCGCCAGCAGTTCCAGGATCTGCGCCTGGATCGTGACGTCCAGCGCGGTGGTCGGTTCGTCCGCGATCAGGATGTCCGGGTCGTTGGCCAGCGCCATCGCGATCATCACGCGCTGGCGTTGCCCGCCCGACATCTCGTGCGGGTAGCTGTCGATGCGGCGCTCGGGATCGGGGATGCCGACCAGACGCAGCAGCTCCAGAATGCGCGGACGGGCCTGACGGCGCGACATCCCCGCGTGATACCGCAGCGGCTCGGCCAGTTGGTCGCCGATGCGGTAAAGGGGATCGAGCGAGGTCATCGGCTCCTGGAAGATCATGGTGATCTTCTTGCCGCGGATCTTGTTCAGCTCCCGCTCCGACAGGTTCAGAACCTCGCGGTCGCGGTATTTCACGCTGCCGGTGGCTTTGCCGTTGGCCGCCAGAAGGCCCATCAGCGCCATGGTCGTCTGGCTTTTGCCGGACCCGGATTCGCCCACGATGGCCAGCGTCTCCCCCGACTTGAGGTCGAGGTTGACGCCCTTCACCGCTTCCACCGGGCCGTCGTTCGTCTGGAACGTCACGCGCAGGTCGCGGACGGACAGGATGGTGTTGTCGCTCATCTCACCGCTCCTTCGGGTCAAGGCTGTCGCGCAGGCCGTCGCCCAGGAAGTTCAGCGCGAACAGGATCACGGTCAGCACGGCGGCCGGTCCGATCAGCTGCCACGACGCGCCGCGCATGTTCTGCGCCCCTTCCGAGATCAGGAGGCCCAGCGACGTCATCGGGTCCTGCACGCCAAGGCCGAGGAAGGACAGCAGGCTTTCGGCCAGGATCGCCTTCGGCACCAGCAGCGTGACGAACACGATCACCGGTCCCAGCGCGTTGGGGATGATGTGGCGTTTCAGGATGCCCGCGCGGGTGGCGCCCAAGGCTTCCGCCGCCTGGACGAATTCGCGGCGCTTCAGCGACAGGGTCTGGCCGCGCACGATGCGCGCCATGTCCAGCCATTCCGTGGCACCGATGGCGATGAAGATGATCAGCAGGGATCGCCCGAAGAACACCAGAAGCAGGATCACGAAGAAGATGAACGGCAGCGAATACAGGATGTCCACGATCCGCATCATCACGTTGTCGACGCGCCCGCCCAGATAGCCCGAGATCGCGCCATAGGTCACGCCCAGCACCAGCGCCATGGCGGAGGCCAGAAGCCCGATGGCAAGCGAGATGCGCACCCCGATCAGGATGCGGGACAGCATGTCACGACCAAGGTTGTCCGTGCCAAGGAAGAAGTAGTTGCGTTCCACCCCCATGGTCAGGGTGCCGGACAGGCCGTCCCCGGCCAGTTCCAGCTCGGGGTTGAAGAACTGGTCGGACCGCTGGAAGTAGCGGACCACGCGTTCGTCGATCGGCTGGTCCGAGGCGATCTGCACGGTCACCGTGTCGCCCGACACCTCCGTCTCCGTGGCGTCCACGCGGGCGCGACGGATCAGGTCGGTCACCGCGGGCTCGATCTCGTCCGCGCGGGGATAGGCTTCCAGGCTCGGCGGCACGCGGACGTATTGCTGGTAGATCGCGCCGTAGGGGTGGGGGGAGATCATGGGACCGATGGCCCCCGCAAGCCCCAGCACCACCAGCACCACAAGGCTGGCCAGCGCGGCACGGTTCTTCTTCAGCCGGATCCACGCGTCCTGCCACAAGGAGCGGCTGGGCGCCGCGGTCATCGTTGCATCAGTCATAGCGTACCCTCGGATCAAGCCAAGCATAGGCGAGGTCCACCAGCAGGTTGAAGATCACCACGAAGACGGCGATCACCACCACGGTGCCCATCACCAGCGTGTAGTCGCGCCCCAGCGCGCCCTGCACGAAGTAACGTCCGACGCCCGGAAGGCCGAACACGGTTTCCACCACGACCGATCCGGTCAGGAGGGCGGCGGCGGTCGGCCCCAGATAGGACACGGTCGGCAGCATGGCCGCGCGCAACGCGTGCACGCCCACCACGACGCGGGCCGGCAGGCCATAGGCGCGGGCGGTGCGGACGTGGTTGGCGCGCAGCGCCTCCACCGTGGCGCCGCGGACAAGGCGCGCGATCACGGCCACCTGCGGCAGGGCCAGCGTGATCACGGGCAGGATCCAGTAGGCGGGGTTCGCATTGCTCCACCCGCCGGCCGGCAGGACGCCCAGGATGACGCCGAAGAACAGGCTCAGCAGCGGGGCGATGACGAAGTTCGGCGTGGTGATGCCCAGGGTGGCGATCGCCACGATCAGGTTGTCCAGCCAGGAATTCTGCTTCAGCGCGGCGATCGCGCCCAGGATGATCCCGAAGATCGTGGCGGCCAGCAGCGCCAGCCCGCCCAGCAGGATCGACACCGGCAACCCTTGGGCGAACAGCTCGTTCACGGAAAAGTCGCGGCGGGTGAAGCTGGGGCCAAGGTCGCCCTGGATCAGGTTGCCCAGATACATCAGGTATTGCTGCCACAGCGGCGCATCCAGGTTGTAGGCGCGCTGCAGGTTGGCGAGAATGAGGGGATCCAGCGGCCGTTCCAGATCGAACGGGCCACCGGGCGCGATACGGATCGCGAAGAAGGTCAGCGTGACGATGATGAAGATCGTCGGCACCGCGCTGGCCATCCGTCGCAAGGTGTATCCAAGCATCGGTAAACCTATGAAGTTGAAGGGCGGGTCTTTCGACCCGCCCGTGAGGGGATCAGTTCAGCGACAGCCAGCGTGTGGCGTGGGCGTCCATGAGGTTGTCCTCGTAGCCTTCCACGTTCGCGGCCACCAGCGCGCGCGACGAATAGGCCAGGATCGGGATGATCGCCTGGTCGTCCAGCAGGGTCTGTTCGGCCCCGGCCAGGATCTCCGCACGCTCGCCCAGATCCATGGTCGTCGCCGCCTTGTCCAGCGCCGCGTCGTAGTCGGCATTGCTCCAGCGCGAATAGTTGAAGGCCACGCCCGATTCATACAGCATCAGGAAGTTCTGCGGATCGTTGTAGTCGCCGACCCATCCCGCGCGGGCCATGTCGAAGGGGCCGTCCTCGCGCAGGTAGTTGAAGTAGGTCGTGCCCTCGACCTCGTTCAGGCGCGCGTTGATGCCGATGTTGGTCAGCATGTCGGCGATGGCGGCCATGGTGTTCTTGTGGTTCTCGCCGGTGTTGTAGCGCAGTTCCACGGTCAGGCTGCCGGGGGCCACGCCCGCTTCTTCCAGAAGGGCCTTGGCGTCGTCCTCGCGGTCGAACAGATCCTCGTCGGCGTAATCCACCGTCACCGCGTCGCCGTCATAGTTGGCGATGCCCGGAGGGACCAGCTTGTAGGAGGGCAGCATCGTGCCGGCCCACACCTCTTCGGCGATGAAGTCGCGGTCGATGGCCATGGAGATGGCCTTGCGCACGCGCGCGTCCTTCAGCGGGCTGCCCTCGGCGCCCTTCACGGGCAGGTAGTAGGTGCCAAGATAGGGGGCGATGCGCAGCGAATCCGCGAGGTTGGCCTTCACGTAGTCCATCTGCTCGGCCGGAACGTCGGTGCAGGTCTGAACCTCGCCCGCCTCAAAGCGGCGCATGCAGGCGGAACGGTCCTCGAACGGGATCCAGTTCACGCGGTCGATCGTCACCTGGTCGGCATTGTAGTATTCGGGGTTCTTCACCATCACGAGCTGCGAGTTCGGCGTGAAGGATTCCAGCTTGTAGGCGCCGTTGGTCACGAAGTTCTCGGGACGGGTGAACTGGTCGCCGAACTCCTCCACCGATTTCTGGTGCAGGGGCAGGGCCGCCTGGTGGGTCAGAAGCTCGATGAAATAAGGGGTGGGCGAATTCAGCGTGATCTCCAGCGTCTTGTCGTCGATCACGCGCACGCCCAGCTGGTCCACCGGCATCTTACCGCTGGCGATCGCTTCGGCGTTCTTGATCGCGAACAGGTTGGAGGCGTAGCCCGCCGCCGTCATCGGGTCCACGATGCGGTGATACGCGAACGAGAAGTCGCCCGCCGTCACCGGATCGCCGTTGGACCATTTGGCGTCGCGCAGGTGGAAGGTGTAGACGGTCCCGTCCTCGGACAGGTCCCAGGACTCGGCGATGCCGGGAATGGCCTCGCCCTTCGCGCTCTGGATCACGAGGCCGTCGAACAGGTCCTTCAGCACGCGGCTTTCGGACACCGTCTGTGTGTGATGAGGATCAAGCGTCGCGGGGTCGGTGTCGTTGCCGCGGTTCATCACCACTTCGGCCGACACGGCGCCCGCACCCAGCACCAGCGAAAGCGCCGATGCGGCCAGCAGATCACGCATTGTCATCTGTTCGTCTCCCTGAGGTCTTGTTGGAACCTGCCCCTTCTTTGTTTTTGGGCAGCGAGTCAACCTTTTCACAGCCCGACTGTTCTTTCCAGAGGCGTTTCACGGGGACGCTTTCCCTGGCCGGCACGGGCCGTTATGCTGATCGTCCCGACCAACGGAGCCTTCATGACCCCCGATCCCAGCCGCCGCATCCTTCAACTGATCGCCACGGACATCGCTGCCGAACCCCGGCAGGTGGCCGCCGCGGTGGAGCTTCTGGACGGCGGTGCGACCGTGCCCTTCGTGGCCCGCTACCGCAAGGAGGCGACGGGGGGGCTGGACGACAGCCAGCTGCGCACGCTGGCCGAACGCCTGTCCTATCTGCGGGAACTGGAGGCCCGGCGGACCGCCATCCTGGGGTCCATCCGCGATCAGGGCAAGCTGACGGGCGATCTGGAACAGCGCATCGCCGGCGTGACCACGAAGGCGGAGCTGGAGGACATCTACCTGCCCTTCAAGCCCAAGCGCCGCACCAAGGCGATGATCGCGCGGGAAAACGGCCTTCAGCCGCTGGCCGAGGCGATCCTGGCCAACCGCAACGCTGATCCCGCTGCGTTGGCCGCCGGTTTCGTGAACGCCACCGTGGCCGACACCAAGGCGGCGCTGGAAGGCGCGCGCGACATCGTGGCCGAGGGGCTGGCCGAGAACGCGGACCTTCTGGGCCGCCTGCGCGGCCACATGAAGCAGGCGGGCCGCCTCAGCGCCCGCGCGGTGGAGGGGAAGGAGACCGAAGGCGCCAAGTTCTCGGACTATTTCGCGCATGACGAGGATTGGTCGAAAGCCGCAGGGCACCGCGTGCTGGCCATGCTGCGCGGCCGGAACGAAGGCGTCCTGAACCTGGATCTGGCCGTGGACGCCGACGCGCCGCGCGGCCAAAGCCCGGCCGAGCGCATGACGGGCGCCGCGCTGAACGCCGCGGGTCCGGGACCGGGCGACGCCTGGCTGCGCGAGGCCGCGGCGTGGACGTGGCGGGTGAAGCTGAAGACCTCCCTCACGCTGGACCTGATGGCTGAACTGCGCGACCGGGCCGAGGCGGAAGCGATCCACGTCTTTGCCCGCAACCTGAAGGATCTTCTGCTGGCGGCCCCGGCGGGCGGCAAGGTCACACTGGGCGTCGATCCGGGCATCCGGACGGGCTGCAAGCTGGCCGTGGTGGACGCCACGGGCAAGCTTCTGGACACCGCGACGATCTATCCGTTCCAACCGAAGAACGACCTGCGCGGCGCGTCGGCCGAACTCGCGCGCATGATCCGTGCGCACGGGGTGAAGCTGGTCGCCATAGGCAACGGCACCGCCAGCCGGGAAAGCGAGAAGCTGGTGGCAGACGTCATCTCGGCCCTGCCCGAAAAGCCTGTAAAGGTGATCGTGTCCGAAGCGGGGGCCTCGGTCTATTCCGCGTCCGAACTGGCCTCGAAGGAGTTTCCGGGGCTGGATGTATCCCTCCGTGGCGCGGTGTCCATCGCCCGCCGCCTGCAGGACCCGCTGGCGGAACTGGTGAAGATCGAACCCAAAAGCATCGGCGTCGGCCAGTACCAGCACGACGTGGACCAGTCCCGTCTGGCGAAGCAGCTGGACGCGGTGGTGGAGGATGCGGTGAACGCGGTGGGCGTGGACCTGAACACCGCCTCCGCCCCGCTGCTGGCGCGGGTGTCGGGCTTGGGCGCGTCCTTGGCCGAGGCGATCGTGGCGCATCGCGACGCGGCGGGCCGCTTCAACACGCGCCGCGAACTTCTGAAGGTCGCCCGCCTTGGCCCCAAGGCGTTCGAGCAGGCGGCGGGCTTCCTGCGCATCCCCGACGGGAAGGAGCCTCTGGACGCCTCTTCGGTCCACCCCGAGGCGTATGACGTGGCGCGCCGGATCGTGGCGTCCTGCGGGCGCGACCTGCGCGGGTTGATGGGCGATGCGGTGGCGCTGAAGAACGTGAACCCGCGCGACTTCATCGACGAGCGTTTCGGCCTGCCCACCGTGAAGGACATCCTGTCGGAACTGGAAAAGCCCGGCCGCGACCCGCGCCCCGAGTTCAAGACGGCCACCTTCACCGAAGGCGTCGAACAGATCACCGACCTGAAGCCCGGCATGCTGCTGGAAGGCACCGTCACCAACGTCGCGGCGTTCGGCGCCTTTGTGGACATCGGCGTGCATCAGGACGGCCTTGTCCATGTCAGCCAGCTGGCCGACCGCTTCATCAAGGACGCGCACGAGGTGGTGAAGGCTGGTGACATCGTGAAGGTCCGCGTGACTGAGGTGGACGTTCCCCGCAAGCGCATCGGCCTGACCATGCGCAAGGACGGCGCCGCCACCGCACCGAAGCGCGAGGAGAAACCGAAGGTGCGCGGCCCCATGCAGTCCGGACCCCAATCCGGCGGCAATGCCTTTGCCGACGCGCTGAAGGGATTGCGCCGCTAGGAACCGCTTCACGGCCTGGACGTTTCCCTGATCCGAGCAAGGAGCATCCTGTGAGCCAATCCAGCGACACCTCTGAAAAAGAGGTCGTTCATGACGTGTCCCGCACCGAAGTGGAGGAGCTGGAGGAAGATCTGCCCTCGGCGGCCGCGGCCGTACACCAGCTGATCCGGGAGGATGGCGAAAAGGAGATGGAGCGCGACATCCGCGCGCTCCTCTGGTCGGCCATCGCGGGGGGCATCACGCTCAGCACCTCGATGCTGGCCCGCGCCGTGCTGGAGGCGCATCTTCCCGACACGGGCGCCGCCTTCCTGCTGGAGGCGGCGGGCTACACGATCGGCTTCATCCTTGTCATCGCGGCGGGCCAGCAGCTCTTCACCGAAAACACGGTAACACCGATGCTGCCGCTGATGACCTCGCCCACGCGGCGCAACCTGTTCAAGGTGTCACGGCTTTGGACGGTCGTGCTGTTCGGCAACATCCTGGGCGGGCTGCTGTCGGCGGCGGTCTTCGCCTTTCTTCCGCTGTTCAGCCCGGAGGTGGACACGTCCCTGGCGAAGATCGGCCACCACCTGATGGAAAACTCGGCATGGGAGATGTTCTCGAAGGGGATCATGTCGGGCTGGCTGATCGCGACGCTGGTCTGGACGCTTTACAGCTTCGAGAAGTGGACCCTGCCGATGATCTTCCTTGTCACCTACCTGATCGGCATCGGCGACTTCCCCCACATCATCGTGGGCGCGATCGAGGTGGCCTATCTGGTCTTCCTTGGCCAGCTGGGCGTGGTTCCGGCGATCTTCCAGTTCGGCATCCCGACGCTGCTGGGCAACATCGTGGGCGGCACGTTCATCTTCGCGCTGATCAGCCACGCGCAGGTGCGGTCCGAGGTGAAGACCTGACCCAGACGCTTCAGCGCCCGCCGAACAGGCGGGCGTATTCCGCTTCGGGCAGACCGTAAGAGGCTCCGGCCTCCGCCTCCAGCCCGGCACGGTCCAGAATGGTGATCTCCCCCCGCTCGGCCCGGATCAGGCCCTTGCCTTCCAGCAGGTGGGTGGCCACGGTCACCCCCGCGCGCCGGACGCCCAGCATGATCGACAGGAATTCATGCGTCAGGGCCAGCCGGTCCTCAGCCGTCCGGTCGTGGCACATCAAAAGCCAGCGGGACAGCCGCCGTTCGATGGTGGACTGGCCGTTCGACAGGGCGGTTTGGGTGATCTGCATCAGCATCGCATGGACGAACAGCAGGAAGTGCTGGCGCAATCCGGGGTGGCGCAGCAGAAGGTCCGCCAATTGGTCCGCCTCCATCCGCAGGGCGCGGCCCGGGACCTGCACGCTGGCTTCGGCCACGGCGCGGTCGCCGCCGGTCACGATGGACAGGCCGGTCATCCCCTCCCGTCCGAAAAGGCCCGATTCCAGCCGAAGGTCGCCCTTATCCACCGCCAGCATGGACCCGACGCCGTCCAGCGGGAAGAAGACGTGGCGGGGCCGTTCGTTCGGCACCTCCAGCACCGTCCGCAGGTCCAGGCGCCCAAGTTCCAGATGGGGTTCGATCACGCCCTGCAGCCGGTCGGGAAGGGTGCGAAGCAGGTTGTTCTGGCCCGAAGGGCCTGGCAGCCACCGGCTGGCGGCGCTTTCCGTCACGATGTCCGCGCGCATGGTCCGCCTCCCTGTGATCACTTGTCCTGTAATATGGGTTGTTCCGCGTCGTATGACAGCGTTAGTTGGCGAAAAGGGGACAATCATGCGGATGCCGGCGCAGCAGGCCACAACGCTTACGGTTGTGATGATGATCGGCGTGGCCTTTCTGAACGCGCTGGACGCCGTGATTGTGCGCCTTCTGGCGGGCGAAGTGCATGCCTTTGTCATCGGTTTCTTCCGCGCGCTGTTCGGGCTGCTGGTCCTGCTGCCCTGGATCTGGGGGCGGGTGGATCTGCGCGCCTCCCCCTATCGCTGGCTGCACGGGGTGCGGGCGGCGCTGAAGCTCGCCTCGCTGATCGCACTGTTCGTGGCCTATCAGCGCGCGTCCTTGCCGGACGCGACGGCCATCTTCTTCATGCTGCCCTTGTTCGTGATGCTGGGGGCCTGGCTGTTTCTGGACGAACGCATCGGCGGCCCGCAGATCGTGGCGCTGATCCTCGCGCTGGCGGGAATGGTCATCGTCGTGCGGCCGGGGGGCGCGGGGTTTGATCCGGCGCTGCTGTTCGCGCTGGCGGCGGCGGCGCTGACCGCTTCGATCCAGCTGATGCTGAAGCGGATGGCGACGCGGGACACGTCGGACCGGCTGGTCGCGTGGAACCTGCTGGCGATGACGGGGCTGGGACTGGTGCTGGCCCTGACTGTCTGGACGACGCCGACGCCCTGGCAACTGGTGCTTTTGTGCGCGCAGGGCGCGCTGGGCGCCCTGAACCAGACGCTGGTGACAAGGGCGCTGAAACTGTCGGATGCCAGCTTCGTGGGCCCGCTGGACTTCCTGCGCCTGCCCGCCGTGGCCCTTTTGGCTTGGGCGCTGTTCGGAGAGGTCGCGGGCGCCGCCACGTGGATCGGGGCGGGGCTGATCTGCCTCAGCGTGATCCTGGCCACGGGGGCGGTCCGCCGCCGGGGGGCCTGAAACCCGCTTGCCGCGCCCGTTCATCTGGGGCAGACCCGGCCCATGGCACGCCGCAAGAAACCCTCCCGCATTCCCGGTCTGCAAGTCTGGCTGATGGCCGCCGCCCTTGTGCTGGCGGGCTTCATCTTCGGGCGGGACGATCCGCAGATGCGCGACACCTTCTTCGACATGGCGGGACGGCTTCTGAAGGACGAACCGGCAACACCCTGTGAAACGGTGGCCGGCGGCGCGCGCATCATCGACGGCGACACCCTGGATCTGGACGGCAAGCGTATCCGCCTTTACGGCATCGACGCGCCGGAACGGGCGCAGACCTGCACGCGCGGCGGGCGGAACTGGAACTGCGGGACCGAGGCGACGGCCGCGCTGGTGCAGGCCATAGGCGACCAGCGCCTGACCTGCGAAAAGCGCGACATCGATCGCTACGACCGGATCGTCGCCGTCTGCCATGCAGGGCAGGTCAACCTGAACACTTGGATGGTGCGCAACGGCTGGGCGCTGGCCTACCGCCAGTATGGGGGCGAGATCTACGGCGCGAACGAGGCGGCGGCCAAGCGCGATCGCGCCGGCGTTTGGTCAGGACAGTTCGAAAATCCGTGGGACTGGCGCCGGTCGCACTAGGGGCGGGCGGTCACCAGCGGCCGCGGCGCCCTCTGTTCGGCGATCAGCGCCGGCACGAACAGAAGCGCGAACAGGACCACGATCGCGTAGTTGCTGGGCGAGCCTTCCAGCGGCACCACCGCACGGTCCAGATAATGCAGCGTGTAGATCAGAAGCACGTGCCAGACATAGGTCAGCAGCGAATGCCGCCCCAGGCAGACGATGGGCCGCAGCGCCACCAGCTTCTGCAAGAGGCCGGCGGCGATGTTCAGGGCGGGGGACCGCATCTCGCCCCCGCGGGCCAGCAGCCAGCCGATCAGCCACGCGGCGGCGATGAAGTTCAGAAGGTAGACGGGCCCGAAATCGGCCCGCTTTTCCATCATCACGAAGGAACTGATGGTGTCGCCGTCCAGCCAGCCATTGGCCGTGGCGATGCGCAGGGGGGCGAAGAACAGAAGAACCGCCACCGCCGCCACGGCCCAAGCCCGGTCCTTCGGAAAGATCCGGTCGGTGGTGATGTCGCCGCGCACCCACAACGCGCCCAAGATCACGCCCGACATGAACAGAAGCTGCCAGCCCATCGGGTCGAAGGCCATGCGCAGGCCCTGACCGTCGCTGGTGGCAAAGACGCGGTTGACCGCGCGCGACACCGGCAGCATCAGGCCCAGCTGCGACACCATCCACCAGATCGCCGTGATGGCCGCAGCGACCGGCCACCACCCCTTGCGGATCAGGACCAGAAGGGCGGGCGCGGCCAGCAGGTACAGGATGTATTGCGGCAGGATGTCCAGGAAGGTCGGCTGGAAGGCCAGCGTCAGGATGGCCGCCACCCGCGTCGGATCGTGCAGGCCCGTGGTGCCCAGCCAGTTGCGGAACGCCTCCAGCCCGAAGGGCAGGACGTCGCGGCAGATCATCAGCGCAAGGGTCAGGGACACGGTGGTGACCCACAGGATCATCGCCCGGCGGGCCGAGGACCGCCACACGAAGGGCAGGCCCCGCGTCTCTAGCCGCCGGAACTGCACCATCCCGAACAGCAGGCCCGAGATGAAGATGAAGCCCTGCGCGCTTTCCACGAACATCACGTGACGGAAGTGGATCTTCGACACCCAATGCTCCTGACGAAGCACCAGATGGCTAAGGGTCATCGTGATCAGGAACCAGCCGCGCAGGCCGTCGAGAGAGGATATCCGCGACATGCCCGCTTCCTACGGCGCGGAACCGCGACCGTCGAGGGGGAATGTAACAGTTTTATTCCGGCTCTTGCGTGCTTTCGGCGCGCGCAAGGCTCATGACGCGGGAGGTTTCCTCGGCAATGGCAAGGCCGGTGGCCACGCCGTCGGTCGGAACCGCGCCCGGATCCTCCTGCCCGTCGCGCAGGACCGACCGGTCGTCTAGACGTTCGGCCAGTTCGGGGTGGTCCGTCAGCGCCGCGGCCACAAGCTGGGCGAGGATCTTCCGGTGCGCGATGATCATGCCTTCCAGCCGATCCACGCGGTCTTCCGAACTGCTGTCGTGAGTTTCAATCGCCACGGGGCGGGTCCTTTCCGGCTGGCACTGTGGGGCGTTAACCGCCCGGCGCGTGTTCCAGTTCCGGCGAAAGGGTGGGGCGGCGCCGAAGGCCGGCGCCGCCCAAGGGATCAGTGGCCGAAGCAGAGCGCGGCGGGAAGGTAACCCGCGCAGGCCACCTGTTCGCCGCCCTCGTAGATCATGCGCAGGGCCACGAACAGGATCACCACAAGGCCGATCCAGGCGATGAAGCGGTACTTGTGCAGCAGGCGGGCGACCAGCGTGGCCGCGGCCCCCATCAGCACGACCGAGATGAGGAGGCCGATGACCAGCACTTCCACATGGTCGCGCGCGGCACCGGCCACGGCCAGCACGTTGTCCAGCGACATCGACACGTCGGCGATGATGATCTGGACCATCGCCTGCCAGAAGGTCTTCTTCGGGCCGCGGGCTGCCTTCTCGATGGCCTCGGCCTCCGATTCAGAGCCGCTCTCGCGGATCTCGCGGTACATCTTCCAGCAGACCCACAGCAGCAGCAGGCCGCCGGCCAGGGTCAGGCCGACGATGGCCAGAAGCTGGACCGCGACCAGCGCGAATAGGATGCGCAGAACGACGGCACCCGCGATGCCCCAGAAGATGACGCGCTTGCGGATTTCGGGGTCGACGCCTGCGGCCGCCATGCCGACGACGACGGCGTTGTCGCCCGCCAGAACCACGTCGATGAAAAGCACCTGCATCAACGCGTAGAATTCGGTGGTCAGGAAGGATTCAGTCAATGCCAGCACCCATGGGATCAGGACGGTGAGAAATTTCCCCACTCATCTCGCGATTCTCACGAAGTGTCGACAAAGAAGTGACCGATCGTCGCACCTTTGGCGGTCAGCGCCAGAAGGGACGGGCGGTTTCCTCCTGCGCCGTGTGCGCGTCAAGGCCCACATCGTCCAGCAAATGCGGGTCCAGACGGGCCAGATGGCGGCGCGTGGTGCGGCGCAGTTCCCAGCCCAGAACGGCGTGGGCCAGACGGAAAGCAACCCGTGCCAGCGGCGGCAAAGGCGTCGCGGGGGAGAGCAGGGAGGTCGCCGTCATGATCACACCTTGTGTTGATACAATATAGGGGTTAAAGCTCCTCAAGATATAGATTGTCTAATTATCGGCGGCGAGAAGTTTATTGTGACTGATACAAACTGGCGTCCGGACCTGACACAATACCCGGGCCCGAAATATCTTGCCTTGTCACGGGCGCTGCGGGACGCGGTGCGGGACGGGGTGCTGACGGCGGGCGCGCAGCTTCCCACGGTGCGCGATCTGGCGTGGAAGCTGGAGATCACGCCCGGCACCGTCTCGCGCGCCTATCAACTGGCGACGCAGGAAGGCCTGCTGGCCGCCACCGTGGGCCGGGGCACCTTCGTGGCCGCGACGACGCCGCAGCTGGGCCCGACGCAACCCTTGTTCGTGGAAAGCGCCCTGATCGCGCAGGGCGTCGTCGACCTGCGGTCGCCCTCTCTGCCGCATCTGGGGCAGGCGGGGGCGATCCGCGCGGCGTTCCACGCCCTCGCCGACCGGATCGAGGATGACTATGTCGACTATCCCACGCAGGTGGCCGAAACCGATCTACGGCAGGCCGTCGTCCAGTGGGTGGCCGACCGCCGCATGGGTCCGGTGGAGGAGGAGGACGTCGCCCTGACCCATGGCGGGCAGGCGGCCATCAACCTGATCATGAACTGCTGCCTGCGCGGCGACCGTCCGGTGGTTCTGGCCGAGGATCTGGCCTATCCCGGCTTCCGCCACGCCGCCCGCCTGTCGCGCGCCGAAACCGTGGGGGTGGAACTGGACCAGCACGGCTTGCGCCCTGACGCGCTGGAGGCCGCCTGCCGCCGCCACAAGGCGCAGATCCTCTGCGTCACGACCGAGGCGCAGAACCCCACTGCCGCCCGGATGCCCGAACACCGCCGGTCGGAAATCGCGCTGATCGCCCGCGCCTACGATCTTCAGGTGATCGAGGACGATTGCTACTCGGTGTCGGAAAGCGCCTATCCGATGATCCGGGCGCATGTGCCCGAACGGACGTGGTATGTCGGAAGCTGGTCGAAATCTGTGTCGGCCGCGCTGCGGTTCGGCTACGTGATCTGCCCGCGCGGCATGGGCACGGCGGGACGGATGACGGCGCAGCATGTCAGCTTCGCCATGCCGCGCCCCATCAGCGAACTGGCGCTGGAGCTGTTGCAGAACGGCACCGCCCACACCCTGCGCCAGCGCAGCCAGGCCGAATTCGCCGAGCGTCTGGACCTGATGGTGCGCGCACTGGACGGGCAGGACATCGCGTGGCAGCCGGGCCTTCCCTTTGTCTGGCTGCGGCTGCCCGCCGGATGGCGCGCCTCCACCTTCGCACGCATGGCGCAGGCGGCGGGCATCCTCGTCCGTTCGGCCGACGAATACGCGCTGGTGCACGGCCACGCCCCGAACGCCGTGCGGCTTGCCGTGGCCGGAGCCGTCCCGCGCGAGCGGTTCGAGCAGGCGATGCACCAGATCCGCGACCTTCTGCTGAGCCCGCCGGCGGAGCTTATCGTTTGACCTCTGCGTGAACCTGACCCGTTAAGCGACGGAAAGCGCATGGAATTTCCCACTGTGACCCTGATGTGAAAATATCACGTCCGGCCGAAAATGCGCTTGTCGCCGCCGCGCCCGCTGTGCAGAGTCGGGCGGACAGACGAACGGACAGGGGAATCCATGGCACGACGCGCCCAAGGCGCCGAGGCGGAGGCGAAAGGCGGCCTCCTCCTCATCGCACCGCCTGCGATCTATGCGCTTTTGCTGCTGCTGGCGCCGCTGCTGCTTCTGGTCGTCTACAGCTTCCTGACCGACGGCTATCTGGAGATCGTGCGCGACTTCACCTTCGCCAACTATCACGAGGCGTGGACCAATCCGCTTTATCGTGGGGTGATGCTGCGGTCGCTGATCGTGTCGCTTCTGGTCACGGTGGCCACGGTGCTGCTGGCCTTTCCCGTGGCTTATTTCGTCAGCTTCCACGTGGAACCCAGCCGCAAGTCCACCTGGCTGTTCCTGATCACCATCCCGTTCTGGACCAGCTACCTGATCCGGGTGTTCCTGTGGAAGGTGATCCTCGGCTACAACGGGGTGCTGAACGCGGGTCTGATGAAGTTCGGCCTCATCTCGGAACCGCTGACCTTCCTTCTCTACAACACGAACTCGGTCGTGATCACGCTGGCGCACGCCTATGCGCCCTTCGCGATCCTGCCGATCTTCGTGGCGCTGGAAAAGATCGACCGCTCGCTTCTGGAAGCGTCGCAGGATCTGGGTGAATCCCGGATCGTGACCTTCGGGCGCGTGACGCTGCCTTTGGCAATGCCGGGTGTGGTGGCGGCGGTGCTGATCGTGTTCATCCCGACCATCGGCGACTACGTCACCCCGCAACTGGTCGGCGGGCCCGAGGGGCGGATGGTTGCGAACCTGATCCAGCTGCAATACCTGCGGCTCGACAACTATCCGCTGGGCTCGGCGCTGGCCATTTCCGCCATGGGCATCGTGGCGGTGATCAGCGCCATCTTCCTGCTGTTCACGCGCCGCTATCTGAAAGGGACGAAATGAAGGGGGGCGTCTTCCGCATCTACACGATCGGCTATCTGCTGTTCCTGTACGCGCCGGTGGTGCTGCTGCCGATCTTCGCCTTCAACGACGGCACGGTCATCGCCTTCCCCCTGCAGGGCTTCACCACCCGCTGGTTCACCCAGATGTGGAGCGAGCCGGGCCTGTGGCCGGCCCTGAAAAACTCGCTGATCATCGCGGTGTCCACGGCCATTTTGTCCACCGTGCTGGGCGTGCTGGCGGCCCGCGCGTCCACCCGCTACCGCTTCCCGGGCAAGGCGCCGGTGATGGGGCTGATCATGCTGCCGCTGGTCCTGCCCGAGATCATCGTGGCCGTGTCGCTTCTGGTGGTGCTTCTCGGCATCGGGATCCCGCTGTCGATCTTCACCGTCATTCTGGGCCATGTGCTGATGACGACGCCCTTTGCTATCGCGATCCTGACCTCGGCGTTCCAGGGCCTTGACCGGTCGCTGGAAGAAGCCGCCTACGACCTTGGCGAAACGCCGGTCAGCGCCTTCCGGCTGGTGATCCTGCCTTTGGTGATGCCGGGGATCATCTCATCCATGCTGATCTCGTTCACGCTGTCATTGGACGAATTCATCATCGCCTTCTTCCTTGGCGGCACGCAGGTGACGCTGCCCGTCTACATCTTCTCGCAGTTCCGCTTCCCGGCCTCGGTCCCCGTGATCATGGCCCTGGGCACGATCCTTGTCGCCCTTTCGGTGCTGCTTCTGACCGTTGCTGAATATTACCGCCGTCGCGGCATCGCGAAATCCGGCGGCAAGGATACCGGAGGCTTCCTGTGATCCCGAAATCCCCCATCTCCGACAAGCCGATGATCGAGTTTCGGGATGTTCACAAGTGGTATGGCGACTACCACGCCCTGCGCGGCATCAGCGCCACCATCCGGGAGGGGGAGTTTTTTTCGCTTCTGGGCCCGTCGGGCTGCGGCAAGACCACGCTGCTGCGCACCATCGCGGGGTTTGAGGGCATCTCGGAAGGCGTCGTGCTGGTGGACGGGCGCGACATGGCAGACGTGCCGGCGAATAAGCGCCCGACCAACATGGTGTTCCAAAGCTACGCCATCTTCCCTCACCTGACCGTGGCCGAGAACGTGGCCTTCGGCCTGCGCCGCCAGCGCCTGCCCAAGGCGGACCTTGCGCAGCGGGTGGAAGAGGCGCTGACCATGGTCGGCCTGAAGGGATACGGCGCGCGGGCCGCCCATGCGCTGTCGGGCGGGCAACGGCAGCGCGTGGCCTTGGCGCGGGCGTTGATCCTGAAGCCGAAGGTGCTGCTGCTGGACGAACCCCTGTCCGCGCTGGACAAGAAGATGCGTGAACAGATGCAGGTCGAACTGATCCGCCTGCAGCGTCAGGTGGGCATCACCTTCGTCCTCGTCACCCATGATCAGGAAGAGGCGCTGGTCATGTCCGACCGCATCGCCGTCATGTTCGAGGGCGAGATCGCCCAGCTGTCCGACGCGGAAACCCTGTATCGTCGCCCCAACTCGCGCCGCGTGGCGGAGTTCATCGGCACGATGAACTTCCTTCCGGCCGAGGTGGTGTCCGAAACCGAGCACGCGGTGGAGGTGGAGGCCCAGGGCTTCGGCCGCCTGACCGTGACCCCGGATCAGGTGGCCGATGATGCCGACACCGGCACCGCCGTGGGCTTCCGCCCCGAAATCCTGACCCTGCTGTATGAAGGTCAGACCGCGGCGGACCGCGAGGTGTCGGCCACGGTGGAGGAGGTCGTCTATTACGGCGACATGACCTATTACGACGTGCGCATCGACGGCACCGAAAAGCCCATTCGCCTGTCCGCGCGCAACGTCTTCGGCCGTCCGGTCTTCGATCTGGGCATGCGCGTCCGCGTGGGGTGGAGCCCGGGGGCCCTGATCCTGTTCCGCTAGGCGTCCTGCGGCAGAAGGCCCAGGCCGCGCAGGTAGATCCCGATCCCGGCCTCCAGCAGATCCTCGGCCGGGAAGGGGGATCGGGCGTCGCCGCGGGTGAACAGCTCCACCACCCCATGGCTCATCGCCCAGACATGGGCCGAGAACATGGCCGGCGGCGGGCGCTTTGCGGGCGGGATGTGCACGGACAGGCGGGCCGCGGCCTGTTCCAGCACCGCCGTGCAGGTCTGCGCAGATTTGGCCAGATCGGGATGCTTCTGGATCGACAGCCCGCTTTCGAACATTGCCTTGTAGTGGCCGGGGTATTTCCGGGCAAAGGCCAGATAAGCGCGCCCGACGGATTCGAAGGCCGCCAGCGCCGTGGGGCGGCCGTCGTCAAAGGCGTAGGTCATCAGCGCGCCGAAGATGTCATAGCCCTGACGCGCCACCTCCACGATCAGCTCGTCCCGGCCGGTGAAGTGGCGGTAGACGGCGGCCGGCGTCACGTCGGCCAGCTTCGCCGCCTCGGACAGGGTGAAGCCCTGCGGACCCTTTTCGGCGATCAGGGTCAGCGCGGCCTCCACCAGCGCCTGACGCAGGTTGCCGTGGTGATAGCCGCGCCTAGCCACGGATCTCCGGCCCTCCGGCGATGCGGGGATCGGGGGTGCCGATCAGGGCGTCGTCGCGGTCTTCATAGGCCACGGCGCGCAGCACGGTCTGGATCGCCGCGATCCGCGCCCGCTTCTTGTCGTCGGAGCGGATCACGGTCCACGGGGCCACGGCGGTGTGGGTGCGGTCCAGCGTTTCGTCGATCGCCTGGGTGTAGTCGTCCCAGCGGGCCAGACCTTCCACGTCCACCCGGCTCAGCTTCCACTGCTTCAGGGGGTCCGCCTCGCGCGCAAGGAAGCGGCGCAGCTGTTCGGCACGGCTGACGTTCAGCCACAGCTTCACCAGCACGATCCCGTCCTCCACCAGCATCTTCTCGAAATCCGGGGCCTGACGGAAGAAGCGTTCGCGCTCGGCATCCGTGCAGAAGTCGAAGACCTTTTCCACCACGCCGCGATTGTACCAGCTGCGGTCGAACAGCGCGATCTCGCCCTCCGCCGGCAGGCGTTGGGCATAGCGCTGGAAATACCATTCCCCCTTTTCCCGGTCGGTCGGGGAGGCGAGGGCCACGACGTTCGCCACGCGCGGGTTCAGGTTCTCGCGGATCGCGTTGATCGTGCCGCCCTTGCCGGCCGCGTCACGCCCCTCGAACACCACCAGAACGCGCTTGCCCGTCGCCTTCACGTCGGCGGCCATACGGACCAGCTGGCGCTGAAGCCCGTCCATCTGCGCCTCGTAGTCCTTGCGGCGCATCTCCTCCTCCCACGGCCAGTCGGGGGCAAGGATGTCGTCCTTGTCCGCCTTGCGGAGGACCTTGCGGATGTCGGCGGGGGCGCCGTCTTCCAGATAACGGGTGATGGCGCCGTCAAAGGGCAGGGTCATGGCAGGCTCCTTCTCGTGGATCGCGGGCTCGTGGGTCGCAGGATCGCGGGGCGTCCTCCATCACTTGGCGCGCGCGGCGGCGCGGTCCACTGCGGCGACGGCTTCTTCGGGAATGACATGGTGCAGCATGTGGCCCACGCCCGGCGCCGCCGTCACGCGGACATTGGGCAGCGCGGTCATCTGCAGCGATTCGATCTTGTAGTCGACCACGCCGTCGGCCAGCCCGTGCACGATCTCGATCGGCATGTGCAGGTCGCGGTAATGCGGCGCCATCAGCCACAGATGCGCCTTCAGCGCGTTCAGCTGCCGCAGATTCGCGCGGATCGTGTCCACCCGCAGCGCCAGTTCCGCATCCGTGCTTTCGACGTAATCCGGGGGCGGATCGTTCGGCTGGAACAGGTTCTTCACCACGCGGTTCAGCGCCCAGTCGGGCATGAAGGCCGCGACGAAAGGCTCCGCCGTCGCCTCCCCCACGGGGGTGGATGCGAAGCGCGACAGCCAGTCCAGCCCGCCGTCCCAGGGCAGCACCGCGCCCGCCAGCAGGACCACGGCCCGCGTGTGGCCCGGATCCTCCAGCGCCCAAGCCATGGCGACGGCGCCGCCATAGCTGTGGCCCAGAACGATGGGATCCTTGACCCTCAGCTGCGTGGCCGCCGCGCGCAGGTAATCGGCCTGCACCAGCGGGCTGTTGCCGTCCTTGCCCAGATCGGAGGAGTAGCCGAGGCCCGGCCGGTCGAAGCGGATGACGCGGTAGCGGGGGGACAGGCGGCGGGCCAGATCCTCCATGTCGCGGGTCGATCCGCTGGCGCCGTGGATCAGCACCACGTCCGGCCCCCGGCCCGAGATTTCGGCGTGCACCGTCGCGCGCCCCACCTGCACCATCTGCCCCTGCGGGGGGTTACGCGCCTCGATCCGCTCGGCGCGGGCGTTGGCCAAGGGCCCGCAGGCCGTCAGCAGCAGGCAGAGGCTAAGTGCCGATCGCTTGAATGTCATAGGGCGTGGTCTGGTATATCTCGTTGATCCAGTTGCCATATAGAAGATGGGCGTGGCTTCTCCAGCGGTTGCGCGGGCGCTTGGCGGGATCGTTGTCGGGATAGTAATCCTCGGGCACCGATACGGGCGTGCCGGAGGCCACGTCCCGGTCGTATTCCTGCTTCAGCGTGTCGCTGTCATATTCGAAATGGTTGAAGATGTAGAGCGCGCGATGCGCCGCATCGGCCACCAGGCAGGGGCCGACGCGGTCCGATCCCAGCAGCGTCACCAGCCCCGGCTTCGCGTCGATCTCGCGCTGGTCCATCTCGGTCCAGCGGCTGACGGGGATCACGAACTCGTCCGAAAAGCCGCGCAGGAAGGGTGAAGTGGGGGCGAGGTTGTCGTGGCGGAAGCAGCCGAAGGCCTTGGCGTCCAGCATGTGCTTCTGCACGCCGTGGAAATGGTGGATCATCGCCATCCCGCCCCAGCAGACGCCGAAGGTGGAATGGACGTTGGTCTGCGTCCAGGCGAAGACCTCGCGCAGTTCGTCCCAGTAGGTGACCTGCTCGAAGGGCAGATGCTCGATCGGGGCGCCGGTGATGATCAGGCCGTCGAACTTCTCGTGCCGCACCTCGTCGAACGACCGGTAGAACTCAGCCATGTGCTCGGCCGCGGTGTTCTTTGTCTGGTGTTCGGTCATGCGGATCAGGTGCAGGTCGATCTGCAGCGGGGTCGATCCGATCAGACGGGCGAACTGGTTCTCGGTCTGGATCTTCTTGGGCATGAGGTTCAGAAGGCCGATCCGCAACGGACGGATGTCCTGCATGGCCGCCCGGCCCGGCGACATGACCATCACGCCTTCGTTCGACAGGATGTCAAAGGCGGGAAGGTTTTCGGGCAGGGTGATGGGCATGATGGGACCTCGTTGCAGAGGCCCCTATTTACGCGCTGGCCGCGCGGTTTTCCAGCGCCTGCGCGATCAGGGCGTCGAACCCTTCGGCATCGCGCAGTCCGGCCACTTGTTCGGCCGTCACCGTCACGCCCCAGCGGGCCATCGCGGCATAGCGTGGCTGGCGGTGCGCCAGCGCGCGGGCATAGGTCCAGCGGATGAAGTCGTCGGGATCGACCTGAGCCTCCTCCACGTTCTTCTCCGCCAGATAGGCGGTCCAGCAGGCGGTCAGGAAGGCGGGCTGGTAATACATCGGCTTCGGCGCGCGGTCGAAGCGGCGGACCAGTTCGGCAGTGTGCGCCTCGGAGCCCTTGATCCAGACCATCAGCAGGTTCGACGACAGCTCGCGCATCACCGGATCGTCGGGGTTGTCCGGATCCACCACCTCGCAGATCGACCCGCCCGAATCGCAGACGAAGTTGGCATAGCCGTAGAGTTCGCCCGCGCGGCGGATGAAGTGGGTCGTGTCCAGAAGGGACGCGATCTCGGCCTGACGGTGCTGGTCCTGCCGGTGGCGGTATTCGTCAAGGGGCAGGCCGCCCTTTGCCGGATCGCCGGGCTTGCCCAGATAGGTGGACAGGGGGGCCAAATTCTCGAACGCGATGTTGGATCCGATATGGACCGAATCCGTCATCAGCAGTTCGCGCAGGAAGGGGACCTTCATCGCCTCGCGCTTGAAGTTGTCGGCGATGTGTTCGCCCATGTAGCGGGTGCCGATGCGGTAATCGACGGAATAGTGGAACCAGTCGCCGCTGCCGCGCAGCAGGCTCGCGATGTGGGTCTTGCCCAGGCCGGACATGCCGAACAGCAGGACGCGCTTGGGATCGGCGCGCCAGGCGCCGGGGGTGGGCAGGGTCATGGCAGGCTCCGTGGTCGGAAATGGGAAAGAACGCGGCCGTCCAGGATCAGAAGGCCAAGGCCGATGGCCGCGAAGCCCGCAAAGGCGCGCAGGGGCAGAACCTCGTCCAGCACGAGGGCGCCGAGCGTTACGGCGATGGGGGCCACCAGCAGCGTCACGAGGCTGGTGTTCCCGGCGCCCGCGGTGGCCAGAAGGCGGTAGTAGATGAGGTAGGCCAGCGCCGTGGATGGGGCGGCCAGATACAGGATCGCCAGCGCGCCGGTCATCGTCGGCATCGTCGGAACGCCTTCCGTCGCGGCCGCCACCACCGTGCCGATCAGGGCCGAGCAGCCGAGCATTCCGGTCGCCACGACCACGGGGGCCATGCCGCGCCCCACGCGACGCCCGATCGGCCCCGACACGGCGTAGCTGATCGCCGCACCCACCAGCGCCAGTTGCGCAAGGGACGTCAGGTCGATCTGCCCCAGCAGACTGGGCCCGATGACGATGACGACGCCGGCAAACCCCACGAGCACGCCCACCAGCCGCCGCGGCGTCAGCCGTTCATCCGCCAGCACCATCGCCGCGATCACCACCCCGAAGATCGCGGTGGAGGCGTTGATGATGGAGGCGAGGCCCGAGGGCACCGTCAGTTCCGCCCAGGTGATCAGCGTGAAGGGGATGGCGTTGTTGAACAGCCCCAGCGCCATGAACCCCGCCCAGGATCGCCCGTCCGTCGGCAGGCGCAACCCACGCCAGCGGATGACGGCCAGAAGAAGAACGAACGCCCCAAGACAGCGTAGCGCCACGACCCAGTGCGGGCCCATGCTGTCCAGCGCCAGCCGGATCGCCAAAAAGGACCCGCCCCAGAACAGGGCCACGATAGCAAGGTCGGCCCAGTTGCGGGGGGAAAGGCTGCGTTGTTCCATGCCGCAGTCCTAGCAGCCCCGTTTCCGCTGGGCGAGATGGAATCAGATGCGCGCCTGAACCCAGTGCGCCACGCCGTACGGGCTGGGGAGGGAGCCGAAGGCGAGGTCTGCCAGCGTCAGCCCCGCCGTGGCGGCCCACAGGGTCAGCAGGACGGCCACGCGGCACGCTTCGTTCCCGGACACGCGGAACACCGGGACGGGCATCGGGCCCAGCCACACCGCCCCCATCATCACCGTGTATTCGGCTGTTCCAAGCCATTTGGCGCTGCGTCGCACGAAGTCGATCATGTTCTGCCCGATTGTCCTGATTTGTCCAAGGCCTACCACGGGACGGCACATCCGCGAAGGGTCGGGGGCGAAACCTCACGAAAATTTTGGGAACCGGTGGCTTATTGATCGCGTTGCGTAGCTTGCTGTGCAGAATGCGGGCATGACCGGATTGATCTATGCCGCCGCCGCCCTTGCCGAAATCGCCGGATGCTTCGCCTTCTGGGCTTGGCTGCGTCTGGACCGGTCGCCGCTGTGGACCCTGCCGGGAACGCTGTCGCTGATCCTGTTCGCGCTGCTTCTGACGCGGGTGGAGGCGGACGCCGCAGGGCGGGCCTATGCCGCCTACGGGGGCGTCTATATCGCCGCCTCGGTCCTGTGGCTGTGGCTGGCCGAGGGGGCGCGCCCGGACCGGTGGGACCTGATCGGGGCGGCGGTGTGCCTGTGCGGGGCGGCGATCATTCTGTTCGCGCCCCGCGGCTGATGTCGCGGTCCCGCGCCGGCCTGGGCCGGACGCGGGGTCATTCCCACTCGATCGTGCCCGGCGGCTTCGAGGTGATATCGTAGGTCACGCGGTTGATGCCCTGCACCTCGTTGATGATGCGGGTCGCGGTTTCGCCAAGGAAGTCGTGCGTGAACGGGTAGTAGTCCGCCGTCATCCCGTCGACCGAGGTGACCGCGCGCAGGGCGCAGGCGAAATCGTAGGTGCGCCCGTCGCCCATCACGCCCACGGTGCGGACGGGAAGGATGGCGACGAAGGCCTGCCAGATCTCGTCATAAAGACCGTGCTTGCGGATCTGGTCGATATAGACGGCGTCCGCCTTGCGCAGGATCTCCAGCTTTTCGCGGGTGATCTCTCCGGGGCAGCGGATGGCCAGACCGGGGCCGGGGAAGGGGTGGCGGCCGATGAAGCTGTCGGGCAGGCCCAACTCGCGGCCAAGGGCGCGAACCTCGTCCTTGAACAGCTCACGCAGCGGTTCGACCAGCTTCAGGCCCATCTTTTCCGGCAGGCCGCCCACGTTGTGGTGCGACTTGATGGTGACCGAAGGCCCGCCCGAGAAGGAGACCGATTCGATGACGTCAGGGTACAGCGTGCCCTGCGCAAGGAAGGTGGCACCCCCGACATCGGCCGCGTGCTTCTGGAACACGTCGATGAACAGCTTGCCGATGATCTTGCGCTTGGTTTCCGGGTCCGACTGGCCTTCCAGCTGACCGAGGAACAGCTCGGATTCGTCGGCGTGGATCAGCGGCATGTGGTAATGGTCGCGGAACATGGTGACGACCTGCTCGGCCTCACCTTGACGCAGAAGGCCGTGATCGACGAAGACGCAGGTCAGCTGATCGCCGATCGCCTCGTGAATCAGGACGGCCGCGACGGATGAATCGACGCCGCCGGACAGGCCGCAGATGACCTTCTGGTCGCCCACCTGTTCGCGGATCTTGCGGATCGCCTCTTCGCGATAGGCGCCCATGGTCCAGTCGCCGGTGAAGCCCGCGAGCTTGATGAAGTTCTCGTACAGCTTGGCGCCGCGCGGGGTGTGGTGCACCTCGGGGTGGAACTGCACGGCATAGAAGTGGCGCGACACATCCGCCGTGATGGCGAAGGGCGCGTTGGGCGAGGTGCCGTGAACCTTGAAGCCCGGCGCGATGGCCGAGACGTGGTCCCCATGGCTCATCCACACCTGTTCGCGCCCGTCAGCGGCGCCGAACCAGCCGTCCAGCAGGGGGATCCGCTCCTCGGACGGGGTGACGAAGGCGCGGCCGAATTCGGCGGTGCCGTGGCCGCGTTCCACGCGGCCACCCAGGCAGTGCATCATCACCTGCTGGCCATAGCAGATGCCCAGCATCGGCACGCCAAGGTCGAACACGCCCTTGGGCGGCATCGGCGCCCCTTCGGCAAAGACCGAGGAGGGCCCGCCCGACAGGATCACCGCCTTGGGCGCGAACGCGGCCAGAAAGGCGTCGTCGACCTTGTTGAACGGGTGGATTTCGCAATAAACGTTCAACTCTCGCAGGCGGCGCGCGATCAGCTGCGTCACCTGGGAACCGAAGTCGATGATGAGAAGGCGGTCATGCTGGGTCATGATCCCGGCATTAGGCACAAAACCCCTTATTGGCAAGGGGTCAGACGAGCCTCGGTTGCAGGCGCGCCTCGGCCATCAGGGCGATCAGCAGCTCCACATGCCGCGCCACGGAATAGGAGGCGTCGCCGGCCATGCGCGTGGCCTCCATCACGGCTTCCTTTTCCAGCAGCTGGGGCAGCGCCGATTCGGGGCGGGCGTGGTCGGTCAGGCGGCGCAGGTCGCGGTCGCGGCGGTAATCCTCGATCCCCAGACGGGCGGCGCGCACCAGAAGGCGGGGACGGGACAGGGTGGCCAGAAGGGTGCGGAAGTCGGTCATAATGTGTCTCCAATGTGGCAGACACCTTATGCAACGGGTTTCGGGGGCGTTGCGAAATGCGGCGCCCCTCCGCGCGCCATTCGACAGCCCCGTTAACAACTTTTAGATAAATTTTGCAGACAGGCTTCGGGGTTAACCCTTTGCTAACCAACCCGCCTCATGGTCACATTGTGTCATAACTAAGGCCCCACTGGGCTCAGGCAAGGAAAAGTTTCGATGGGTCTTTCTGGACCGATCCTCCCCGATCACCCTGACTGGTTGCCGCCTGCGGCACGCCTTTATCTGGATCATGTGGCGGGGGGGCTGTCGTTGCGGTCCATCGCGCGCCGCGAGGGGGTTCACGCCTCCACCGTGCTGCGGCAGGTCCGCCGCTATGAAAACCGCCGCGACGATCCGCTGATGGATTCGGCTCTCACCCTTTACTCCGGCGCCAAGGATGCCCCCATGACGATGCCCGCCCGCCTGCCCGCAACCCCCGCCACCATCGAGGCCGAGGCCCACCGCATCCTGCGCCGCCTGGCCGAACCCGGCGCGCTTCTGGCCTTCGCCCCCGAGATGGAGAAGGCCATCGTCCTGCGCGAACTGCCCAATGGCGAGACGGCCCGCATCGCCGTCGTCGCGCGCGAGGTGGCGGAGGCCTTCGTGCTGCGCGACTGGATCACCTGCCGCAAGGCCGGCCGGATCAGCACCTACGCGCTGTCGGCCGAAGGGCGCGCGCATCTGCGTCAGGGGCAGGGCATGGCCGAGGCGCCGGCCGGGTTCGACTGGAACGGCGCCGAGGTGGAGGAGCGCTTCCCCCGTTATGGCCAGGTGGAAACGCCCGTGGCCCAGATGGGCCGCCGCCGCGACAAGGATGGCCAGCCCTTCCTGTCCCCCGAACTCGTTTCCGCCGCCGAACGGCTGCGCGAGGATTTCGAGCTGGCGCAGATGATGCCGAACACCACCCAGAACTGGGAGCGGTTCCTGGATGGTGGGGCGCGGGGCACGGGCGGGTCGGCGGGCGGTTTCGGCCCCGCGGCGGCGCGCGAACGCGTGGCGGTGGCGCTGCGCGATCTGGGGCCGGGCCTTGGCGACGTGGTCCTGCGGGTCTGCTGCTATCTGGAAGGGCTGGAGGCCTGCGAAAAGCGCATGGGCTGGGCCGCCCGTTCGGGCAAGGTGGTGCTGCGCATCGGGCTGGAACGGTTGCGCCGCCATTACGCCGAACATCATGGCCGCGGGCCGATGGTGGGATGAAAAAGGGGGCCGGTCGGCCCCCTTTCGTTTATTCGGCCGCTTCGACCGGGGTGTGGTGCGTCACCGGAATGGCGTTCACGTCGCTGTTCTTCTGCAACGCGGCCCGGACCCCGGCCTCGTAATCGCAATGCACACGGCACAGCACGGCCAGCCAGCGTTCCTTCACCGCGGCGGAACACGGGCCCATGGCCGCGCCCATGTTGTCGAACAGGCGCTGCTTTTCCTCCGCGGGCAGCAGGTTGAACAACGCGCGCGGCTGCACGTAATCGGCGTCCGTATCCTCCTGCACGTAACGGTCGGCATCGCCCGAGATCTTCAGGGGCGGTTCCTGTACCGACGTATCCGCCACCGGGCCGCCATGCTGGTTCGGCTCGTAATAGGCGTCGGGATTGCCGAAGTCGTTCGTGAAGAAGCGCATCGCGCCGTCTTTGTGGTAATGGTGCACCGGGCATTTCGGCGCGTTGGCGGGCAGCGCCTCGTAATGCGTGCCCAGGCGATAGCGGTGCGCGTCGGCATAGGAGAAGATGCGCGCCTGCAGCATCTTGTCGGGCGAGAAGCCGATCCCCGGCACCACGTTGGACGGGCTGAAGGCCGCGTTCTCGATGAAGACGAAGTAGTTCTCGGGGTTGCGGTTCAGCTCCATCTCGCCGACCTCGATCAGCGGATAGTCGGCATGGGGCCAGACCTTGGTCAGGTCGAACGGGTTGTAGGGGGTGCGCAGCGCGTCCTCTTCCGGCATCGCCTGGATGTGCAGCTTCCATTTCGGGAAACGGCCGTCCTCGATCGCGTTGAAAAGGTCCTCCTGATAGCTTTCGCGCGTCTTGCCGATCAGCACCTCGGCCTCGGCGTTGGTGTAGTTGCGGATCGGCTGTTCGCAGCGCCAGTGGAACTTCACCCAGTGCCGGACGCCATCCTTGTTCCAGACGCTGAACGTGTGGGAGCCGTAGCCGTGCATGTGCATCGGGTTCACCGGAATGCCGCGGTCCGACATCAGGATCGTTACCTGGTGCACCGATTCGGGATGGGCCGACCAGAAGTCGAACATCGCCTCGGGCGACCGCAGGTTCGTCTTAGGGTGGCGCTTCTGCGTGCGGATGAAGTCCGGGAACTTGATGCCGTCGCGGATGAAGAAGATGGGCGTGTTGTTGCCCACGATGTCCCAGTTGCCTTCCTCGGTGTAGAACTTCACCGAAAAGCCGCGCACGTCGCGTTCGGCGTCCGCCGCGCCCAGTTCACCGGCCACGGTGGAAAAGCGGGTCAGGACCTCGGTTTTCTTGCCGACGGTGTCGAAGACCTTGGCGGCCGACAGGTGGGTAATGTCCTTCGTCACGGTGAAGGTCCCCAAGGCGCCCCAACCCTTGGCGTGCACCACCCGCTCCGGAATGCGTTCGCGGTTCTGGTGGGCCAGCTTTTCGATCAGCTGATAGTCCTGCAGCAGCACGGGGCCGCGGGCGCCGGCCGTCTGGCTGGTGCTGTTGGAGGCGACAGGGGCGCCTGCCGTCGTGGTGAGGCGGGGTTTGGATTCATCTCTCATTTTTGCGTCTTTCACGAGTGGCAGTCCCTCGCTGGATGCCGCATCCGTGGAATAAAGGAAAATCGGATTTACTTGGGATCACGATCAGATTAGCTGATGATGATGCTGACCCTGCGCCAACTCTCCTATTTCCTTGCTTTGGCCGAAACGCGCCATTTCGGCCAGGCCGCCGCGCGCGTTCACGTCACGCAGCCCGCGCTTTCGATGCAGATCCGCGAGATGGAGGCGGGCTTGGGCGTGGCCCTGATCGAACGGGGCCGCACGATCCGGCTGACCCCCGCGGGGCGCGAGGTGGCCCGCCGCGCTGCCCGCGTTCTGACCGATGTGCGGGAGATCGAGGCCATGGCCCGGCGGCACGCGCTGGGTGGGCGGCTGAACATCGGCATCATTCCCACGGTCGCGCCCTATCTTCTGCCCGACCTGCTGCCGCGCCTGCCTTTGCAACTGCGGCTGAGGGAGGCGCAGACCGACCGTCTTCTGGCGGGGCTGGAGGACGGGACGCTGGACGCGATCGTGGTGGCGACGGCCGTGGGCGCGCCCGATCTGGTGACGGTGCCCTTGTTCCGCGACCGCTTCCTGCTGGCGGGCAGCGATGCTCGGCTGGAGGCGCTGGGGTCGGTCGAGGCGCTGCGGCCCGTGGCGCTGGACCCCGAGGAACTGCTGCTGCTGGACGAAGGGCACTGTCTGGCCGACCAGGCGCTGGACGTGTGCGGGTTGGAACGGCGCGGCACGCGGCTGGATCTGGGCGCGTCGTCCCTCTCCACGCTGGCGGGGCTTGTGGGGCAGGGCGTGGGCTTCACGTTCCTTCCAGAAATCGCCGTGCCCACCGAACGGGCGGCGCATCCCCTGATGCGGGTGGCCCGCTTCGCCGACCCGCAACCGTCGCGCGACGTGGCGCTGATCGGGCGGGCCGGCACGGCGGCCGAGCCTTGGTTCACCACCCTGGCAGGGGCGCTGACACAGGCGGCGGACCAGCGGCTGGCGCAGGTCCGCTAGGGCCTTCTCAGGCCGCCTTGGCCTTGGCATCCTCGCGCAGCCAGTTCAGCAGCGTTTCGGGCGAGGATTCGCCATAAGGATCGTCGGTGAAGTTGTCGCACAGGCCCGGTTCCTCGAACCACGCCTCCACCACGCCGTTGTTGATGATGGCGGCATAGCGCCACGACCGCAGACCGAAGCCGAGGTTGTCCTTGCGCACCAGCATGCCCACGCGGCGGGTGAATTCGCCCGATCCGTCGGGGATGACCTTCACGTTTTGCAGATTCTGCGACTTGGCCCACTGGTTCATCACGAAGGCGTCGTTGACCGACAGGCAATAGATCTCGTCGATGCCCAGCGCCTGGAAGTCGGCGAAGCCTTGTTCGAAGCCCGGCAGCTGGAAGGTGGAGCAGGTGGGCGTGAACGCGCCGGGCAGGGCGAACAGCACGACGCGCTTGCCGGCGAAGTAATCCGACGTCGTCTTCATCTCCCACCGGAACGGGTTCGGCCCGCCGATGCTTTCATCCCGCACGCGCGTCTGGAAATTCACCTGAGGGAGTTTCACACCCGTCTGCATATTGTCGTCCTCTGGAACAATGATCCTGACGGATCGCCTGCTCCTCCCCGGCCGCGACTTTAATGGGACGGGCAGGCGGCATCAAGCGGCTCCGGTTGCGCGGGCGGGCGTTTGGCCTTATGTCTTGCCCCAAGCCAGCGCGAGGGAGGTTTGCCATGCGCGATCTGAAGATTCCCGACCAGCGTCACCCCGAAAAGGCGCACCGCGCCGACAACGCGCAGCCGAAGAAGCCGGCATGGATCCGTGTGAAGGCCCCCACCTCGGCGGGCTACAAGGAAACGCGCGACATCATCAAGGAAAACCGCCTCGTAACCGTGTGCGAGGAGGCCGGCTGCCCCAACGTGGGCGAGTGCTGGAGCCAGGGCCACGCCACCATGATGATCATGGGCGAGATCTGCACCCGCGGCTGCACCTTCTGCAACGTGGCGACGGGCAAGCCGCAGAACCTGGACGCGTTCGAACCGGGCCGCGTGGCGCATGCCGTGTCGAAGCTGGGGCTGAACCACGTGGTCGTCACCTCGGTCGACCGCGACGACCTGACGGATGGCGGGGCGGACCATTTCGCCCAGACGATCCGCGCGATCCGCCACCGTTCCCCCGGCACGACGATCGAGATCCTGACCCCCGACTTCCTGAAATGCGCGGATTCGGTGCTGGAAACCGTGGTGGCGGCCAAGCCCGACGTGTTCAACCACAACCTGGAAACCGTTCCGGGCCTGTATCTGGAGGTGCGCCCCGGCGCCCGCTACTTCCATTCGCTGCGCCTGCTGCAGCGCGTGAAGGAACTGGACCCGACCATCTTCACGAAGTCGGGCATCATGGTGGGCCTTGGGGAAAACAGCGCGCAGGTGCGGCAGGTCATGGACGACATGCGCGCCGCCGACGTGGACTTCCTGACGATCGGGCAATACCTGCAGCCGACGCCGAAGCACCACCGCGTGGACCGCTTCGTCACGCCGGAGGAATTCGCGACCTATGAAAAGGCGGCCTACAACAAGGGTTTTCTGATGGTGTCGGCCACGCCGCTCACGCGGTCCTCCTATCACGCGGGCGACGACTTCCAGCGTCTGCGAGCGGCGCGTCTGGCCAAGCTGGGTGCTTGACGAACCGCCGGGGGCGTGAAACAGGGAACCGTCAAACGAACCCTTCCAAGGAGATGCCCCATGGAGATTCGCGAGGCGCTTACCTTCGACGATGTCCTGCTTGTGCCGGGGGCCAGTTCGGTCCTGCCGTCCGACGCCGACGTGTCCACCTACGTCACGAAATCGATCCGCCTGAACATACCGCTTCTGTCGTCCGCGATGGACACGGTGACCGAGGCGCGGATGGCCATCGCCATGGCGCAGGCCGGCGGGATGGGCGTGATCCACCGCAACCTCAACATCGAACAGCAGGCCGATGAGGTCCGCCGCGTGAAGCGGTTCGAAAGCGGCATCGTCTACAAGCCGATCACCCTGCGCGCCGACCAGACGCTGGCCGACGCGAAGGCCCTTCAGGCCCGCTACAACGTGACCGGTTTCCCGGTGGTGGACGAAGGCGGCCGCGTGGTCGGCATCGTCACGAACCGCGACATGCGCTTCGCCTCGGACGACCGGACGCCGGTGTCGGTGATGATGTCGTCGGAAAACCTCGCGATCCTTCAGGAACCGGCCGACCGGGAAACCGCGATCAGCCTGATGAAGGCGCGCCGGATCGAAAAGCTGCTGGTCACGGACGGGCAGGGCAAGCTGACCGGCCTTCTGACGCTGAAGGACACGGAAAAGTCGGTCCTGAACCCCAACGCCTGCAAGGACGGTCTGGGCCGGCTGCGCGTGGCCGCAGCCTCCACCACCGGGGATGCCGGGTTCGAACGGTCGATGGCGCTGATCGACGCGGGCGTGGACATGGTGGTGATCGACACCGCGCATGGCCATTCCGCCGGCGTGGCCAAGGCGGTGGAGCGGATCAAGGCCCTGTCCGGCGACATACAGGTCGTGGCCGGCAACGTCGCCACGGCCGAAGCCACGCGCGCGCTGATCGGCGCGGGCGCGGACGCGGTGAAGGTGGGAATCGGCCCCGGTTCCATCTGCACCACCCGCATCGTGGCGGGCGTGGGCGTGCCGCAGCTGACCGCGATCATGGATTCGGCCCGCGGTGCGGGGGACATCCCGATCATCGCGGATGGCGGCATCAAGTTCTCGGGCGATTTCGCCAAGGCCATCGCGGCCGGCGCGTCCTGCGCCATGGTCGGATCGGCCATCGCGGGCACCGACGAATCCCCCGGGGAGGTGATCCTGTACCAAGGCCGCAGCTTCAAGTCCTATCGCGGGATGGGCAGCCTTGGTGCCATGGCGCGCGGCTCGGCCGACCGGTATTTCCAGAAGGACGCGGCGTCCGACAAGCTGGTGCCGGAAGGGATCGAGGGGCAGGTTCCCTACAAGGGCACGGCGGCGGCGGTGATCCACCAGCTGGTCGGCGGGCTTCGCGCCTCCATGGGCTATACCGGCAGCGCTACCGTGGCTGAGATGCGGACCGGTTGCCAGTTCGTCCGCATCACCAATGCGGGGCTGAGCGAGAGCCACGTCCACGACGTGCAGATCACGCGGGAATCGCCGAACTACCGCATCGGCTGAAGGAAGGGGGCCACGCCTTCGGGCGTGGCCTTATCCGTTCTGGAACAGGGTCCGGATCTCGATCCCGGTCTTGCCGTCCACGGTCACGACTTCTCCGGTGCCGATGCGACGGTCGTTCACCAGGATGTCCACCGTGGTGGCCTTGGGACGGTCCAGGGTCACCAGCGTGCCTGGGCCCATCTTGCGCAGATCGGCCAGGGTCACCATCGCGTCGCCGACGTGAAACGTCAGGCGAATGTTCAGGGCGTCGAAATGGGCGTCATCCATGTCATTGGCTTTCCGTCAGAAGCAGGGTCCGTTTTGGGTGGCAGCGTGGGAAGCACGCGTCTTGATACGCAGATCCGCGCAACCTGCGGCACCGGGAAGAATGACGGTCATCATACCCACAGGGATGAAAAGGTTTCGTGACAATCCGGGGGGCGAAGCCTCTCCTTGCACGGGTGCCTGTTCTGCGCCATTCACGGAGCAGATGAATGAAAAAGAGGGGGGACGTGGCAATGAGCACTGGAGCCGACCAGCCGGAACTGAAACGTGTCATGGGGCCGAAGCTGCTGCTTCTGTTCATCGTGGGCGACATCCTGGGAACCGGGGTCTACGCCCTGACCGGAACCGTGGCGGGGGAGGTGGGGGGCGCTGCCTGGGCGCCGTTCCTTCTGGCCTTCGCCGTCGCCACCATCACGGCCCTGTCCTATCTGGAACTGGTGACGCGGTACCCGCAGGCGGCGGGCGCGGCGCTTTATGCGCACAAGGCGTTCGGCATCCACTTCCTGACCTTCATCGTGGCCTTCACGGTCATGTGCTCGGGCATCACCTCGGCCTCTACTGCGTCGAACGCTTTTGCGGGGTTCCTGAACGACGGGCTGGGGCTGGGCCTGGGTAAGGGCGGGCTTCTGGCGGTAGCGCTGGGCTTCATGGCGCTGGTCGCCGCCGTCAACTTCCGCGGTGCGGGGGAAAGCGTGAAGGCCAACGTGGTGCTGACCTGCGTGGAACTGTCGGGCCTGCTGCTGATCATCTTCATCGGCCTCTTCGCGATGGCGCAGGGCCGGGCCGACTTTTCCGAGGTGATGGTCTTCCAGTCCGCCGATGAAAAGGGCGCGTTCCTCGCACTCACCGCCGCCACGGCCATGGCCTTCTTCGCCATGGTGGGGTTCGAGGATTCCGTCAACATGGCCGAGGAGGTGCACGATCCCGTCCGCACCTTCCCCAAGATCATGCTGTCGGGGCTGGCGATCACCGGGGTGATCTACGTCCTCGTGTCGATCTGTGCGGTGGCGCTGGTTCCGGTGGGCGATCTGTCGGACCCCGAAAAAGGCTCGGCCCTGACGCAGGTGGTGCGGGCCGGGGCGCCGGGGTTGCCCTTTGACACGATCTTCCCGTTCATCGGGATGTTCGCGGTCGCGAACTCCGCCCTCATCAACATGCTGATGGCCAGCCGGCTGATCTACGGCCTGGCGCGGCAGCGGGTCCTGCCGCCGGTGCTGGGCCGCGTGCATCCGGTGCGCCGCACGCCTTGGGTGGCGGTGCTGTTCACCACGGTGCTGGCCTTCGCCCTGATCTGCGCGGTGGTGCTGTGGTCGGACACGGGGGCGATCAGCCTTCTGGGCGGCACAACGTCGCTGCTGCTGCTGGGGGTGTTCACGATCCTGAACGTGTCGCTTCTGGTGATCCGCCGGACGCCGGCGACCGAACGCCACTTCCGCGCGCCCGTCTGGGGGCCGTGGGTGGGGGCCGTGACCTGCGCCTTCCTGGTCGGCCCCTGGGCGCGCAGCGCCAGCCAGATGGGGCAATACCGGATCGCGGCCTGGCTTCTGGGTCTGGGCGTCGTGCTCTGGGCGCTGACCTGGATGTGGAACCGGCAGACGGGCGTGTCCGCCGGAACCATGAAGGATGCGGGCCATCTGGACGAGGATCCGTCCAAGGTCCGCAAGGGCTGATCAGAACGGGATCTCGTCGTCGAAGTCGTTGGAGCGTCCGCCGCCACCCTGCTGCGGACGCGACGCCCCGCCGCGCGACGAGGACCCGCCCTGCGAGCCGCCCTCGTAGTCGTAGCCGCCGCCCTGCGAGCCGCCGCGATCCTCATACCCGCCGCCGGAGGGTCCGCCGCCGTCGCCGCGCCCGCCCAGCATCGTCATGGTCGAACGGAAGGGGCGCAGCACCACCTCGGTCGTGTACTTGTCCTGCCCGCTCTGGTCCTGCCATTTGCGGGTTTCCAGCTGGCCTTCCAGATATACGCTCGATCCCTTGCGCAGGTATTGTTCGGCCACGCGCACCAGGTTTTCATCCATGATCGCGACGGAATGCCATTCTGTGCGCTCCTTGCGCTCTCCGCTGGCCTTGTCGCGCCACGTCTCGGTGGTGGCGATCCGCAGGTTGCAGACCTTGCCGCCGTTCTGGAAGCTGCGCACTTCCGGATCGCGGCCCAGATTGCCGACGATGATGACCTTGTTGACCGAACCCGCCATGCGCGTTTACTCCATTTTTGGTTCGGAAAGGCTTACACCGCCCCCCGTTGTGACGCAATCCGCCGATGGCGCACGTGCCGCTGGCCTCAGCCACCGGTTCGTGTAAAGTGCCGGGCGGGACAGTGAAGGACGAATGCATGCGCATCATGACGCTTGCGGCCGCGATGGTGGTCATCACCTCGGGGCCGATCTTGGCCGAAGGGATATTCGCGAAACACCCCGTATCGGCCCCTCTTTCCAGGTTCAGCGTGTTGGATACACGGGCCGCACGGCAATATTCCGGCTCCACCCGCCTGCAACCGCCGTCTGAGCGGGCGCGGGACGCCGCGGTTACCAGCTTCAGCGGAACCTATCGCGGCAGCTACCGGGGGCAGTATCTGGCGGCCGCCCGCGCTTCGGCCAAGAAGCATGGCGTTCCGGAGGAGTTATTCCTGCGTCTGGTGCAGCAGGAATCCGGCTGGAACCCCGCCGCGGTGTCGCCCAAGGGGGCGCGGGGGCTGGCGCAGCTGATGCCCGGCACGGCGCAGCTGATCGGCGCGTCGATCGACAATCCGGAATCGAACCTGGACGGCGGCGCGCGCTATCTGCGGATGATGTACGACCGGTTCGGCAACTGGCGCCACGCGCTGGCCGCCTACAACGCCGGCCCCGGCGCGGTGGAGCAGTATCGCGGGATCCCGCCTTACGCGGAAACCCAGAACTACGTGCGGATCATCGCGGGCGGCTGACCGCCGCCCCGCGTTTTCAGGCCAAGGCCCCGTCGGCCAAGATGCGGGTTTTGCCGCCCAGATAGGGCCACAGCGCCTGCGGCAGGTCGACGGAGCCGTCCTCCTGCTGCCCGTTCTCCAGCACCGCGATCATGCAGCGCCCGACGGCCAGGCCGGAGCCGTTCAGCGTGTGGACGAATTCCGGCTTGCCGCCTTCGGGGCGGAAGCGCGCGTTCATCCGGCGCGCCTGGAAATCCCCGCAGACGGACACGGACGACACCTCGCGGTAGGTGTCCTGACCGGGCAGCCACACTTCCAGATCGTGGGTCTTGGTCGCGCCGAAGCCCATGTCGCCGGTGCACAGCACGACGACGCGGTAGGGCAGGTTCAGCTTCTGCAGGATCGCCTCGGCGCACTCGGTCATGCGCTCATGCTCGGCCGCGGACTGGTCGGGGGTGGTGATGGACACCATCTCCACCTTCTCGAACTGGTGCTGGCGCAGCATGCCTGCCGTGTCCTTGCCCGCGCTGCCGGCCTCGGACCGGAAGCACTGGGAATGGGCCGTCATGCGGATGGGCAGGGTTTCCCAATCCAGAATTTCGCCCGCCACGGTGTTGGTCAGCGTCACTTCGGAGGTGGGGATCAGCCACCAGCCGTTGGTGGTCTGATAGCTGTCCTCGGTAAACTTGGGCAGCTGGCCAGTGCCCAGCATCGCCTCGTCCCGCACCAGAACCGGGGTCCAGGTTTCGGAGAGGCCGTGATCGTCCACATGCGTGTCCAGCATGAACTGGGCCAGCGCGCGGTGCAGGCGCACCATCGCGCCCTTCAGCACCACGAAGCGGCTGCCCGACAGCTTTGCCGCCGTCTGGAAATCGAGGCCGGGCTTCGCACCCGCGATCTCGTAATGCTCCTTCGGGGGGAAGGCGAAATTGCGGGGGCTGCCCCAGCGGCGCAGCTCCACGTTCCCGTCCTCGTCCGCGCCGTCGGGCACGTCGGCACGGGGCAGGTTGGGGATGGTCAGCAGCAGGTCGCGCAGGCGCGCATCCTCGGCGGCGGCTTCCTCGTTCAGGCGGGCGATGTCGGCCTTCTTCTGGGCGACAAGGCCGCGTAGACGCTCGAATTCGGCGTCGTTGCCGGCGGCCTTGGCGGCGCCCACGTCCTTGCTGGCGCGGTTCTGTTCGGCCTGCGCGGTTTCCGCCGCAAGGATCCGGCTGCGGCGCGCCTCGTCAAGCGCCAGGATGCGCGACGACATCGGCTCGGCCCCGCGACGCGACAACGCCGCATCGAAGGCGGCGGGGTTTTCGCGGATGGCGCGGATGTCGTGCATGTCGAAGGCTCCTGCATCATGGGGTCCGGGTTTCCTATGCCCCATCGCGCCCAACGGGGGAACCGGAAAAATCGCATGACAATCGCGTTAGCCCGGGGGCCTTGCGCCCATTTGCCCCAAGGGCGCGCGCTTGCCATCGCAGGGGGGGGCCATTAGGGTGCGCCACCGACAATCCCGGGGCCGCGCCCCGCGCCAGACGAGGATAACGCATGTTCGCAACCCCCGCCTTTGCCCAGACGGCCGCTTCGGGCGGCGCCGCCGGCGCCCTGACCAGCTTCGTCCCGCTGATCCTGATCTTCGTGATCATGTACTTCCTTCTGATCCGTCCGCAGCAGAAGAAGGTCAAGGAACACCGCGCCATGGTAGACCAGCTGCGCCGCGGCGACCAAGTGGTCACGCAAGGCGGCATCATCGGCAAGGTCGTTCACGTCGCCGAAGGCAACGAGGTTCAGGTGGAGATCGCCGAGGGCGTGAAGGTGAAGGTCCTGCGCCACACCATCGCGCAGGTCATCTCCAAGACCGAACCCGTCGCCTGACCCATTCCTGACCCGGACCTGAAGAATGCTGCAGATACCCACATGGAAACGGATCGTGATCTGGTCGCTCTGCGCCCTTGCGATCCTGTTCGCCATTCCCAACGCCTTCTATGGCCGGGTCGAGAACCACAATGACGCGCGGGCGGCGGTGGCCGAACAGGGCACCGCCCCCACGCCCGAACAGCAGGCCGCCATCGACGGCTGGCCGAACTGGATGCCGTCCTCGCTCATGAACCTCGGGCTTGACCTGCGGGGCGGGGCGCATCTTCTGGCCGAGGTGCGGCTGGCCGAGGTTTATGCCGACCGCGTGGACGCCCTTTGGCCCGAAATGCGCGACGCCCTGCGCGACGCGCGGGCCGAGGTGGGGGGCGTGCGCCGCGTGGCGTCCGACCCCGGCACGCTGCGCATCCAGATCTCCAACCCCGAAGGCATGGCCCGCGCGGTGCAGATCGCTCAGGGGCTGGCACAGCCGATCCAGACGCTGACCGGCACCGGGCAAAGCGATCTGGACGTGCAGGGGCAGGGCGACACCCTGACCATCCAGCTGTCGGAGGCTGAACGCACCGCCACCGACCAGCGCACCATGCAGCAGAGCCTGGAGATCATCCGCCGCCGCGTGGACGAGGTGGGCACCCGCGAACCCACGATCCAGCGCCAGGGCGACGACCGCATCCTGATCGAGGTGCCGGGCATCGGATCGGCGGACGAGCTGAAGGCCCTGATCGGAACCACCGCGCAGCTGACCTTCAACTCGGTCGTCAGCCGCACCGCGGACGCCAACGCGCCGGTCGAAGCCGGGCAGGAGCTGCTGCCCTCGGAAAACGAACCCGGCGTCTTCTACATCGTGCAGGCCACGCCCGTGGTGTCGGGCGAACAGCTGGTGGACGCGCAGCCCGCGTTCGACCAGAACAACGCCCCGGCCGTGAACTTCCGCTTCAACGGCGCCGGTGGCCGCATCTTCGGCGACTACACGGCGCAGAACATCGGCCGTCCCTTTGCCATTGTGCTGGACGATCAGGTGATTTCGGCCCCCGTCATCAACTCCGCCATTCCGGGCGGGTCGGGGATCATCACCGGCAACTTCACGGTGGAGGATTCCACGGAACTCGCCGTTCTTCTGCGCGCCGGGGCGCTGCCCGCCGGGATGGACTTCCTCGAGGAACGGACCATCGGGCCGGAACTGGGGCAGGACAGCATCGACGCGGGGCGCATGGCCTCCATCATCGGGATGGTCGCGGTCGTCGTGTTCATGGTCGCCTGCTACGGCTGGTTCGGCATGATCGCCAACATCGCCCTGACCATCAACGTGATCGCCATCTTCGCCGTCCTGTCGCTGCTGGGCGCCACGCTGACGCTTCCGGGCATCGCGGGCATCGTGCTGACCATGGGCACCGCGGTGGACGCCAACGTCCTGATCTTCGAGCGTGTGCGCGAGGAGCTGCGCGCCGGCCGCAACCCGGTCCGCGCGCTGGACGAAGGCTTCCAAAAGGCGCTGTCGGCGATCATCGACGCCAACATCACGACGCTGCTGACCGCCATCATCATGTTCGCCGTCGGCTCCGGCCCCGTGCGCGGCTTTGCCGTGACGCTGGGGATCGGGATCATCACCTCGATGTTCACATCCGTCTTCGTCGCCCGTTCGCTGATCGCCACCTGGTACGCGTGGCGCCGGCCCAAGACCATCACCGTGTAAGGAGAAGCGGACATGGCCCTTCGTCTGAAGCTTGTTCCCGACAACACGAAGATCGACTTCTTCCGCTGGCAATGGCTGACCTTCGGGTCCTCCATCGCCGTCATGATCGCCTCGCTGATCATCGTGGCGGTGATGGGGCTGAACTTCGGCATCGACTTCCGCGGCGGCACGACCATCCGGACGGAATCGTCGCAGCCCGTCGATGTCGGCGCCTATCGCGAGGCGTTGCAGCCCTTGGGCATCGGCGACGTCATCATCACCGAAGTGTTCGATCCGACCTTCCGCGCGGACCAGCACGTCGCCTCCATCCGGATCGAGGCGCAGGAGGGCAGCGCCGCCGCCAGCACGGAGTCGGTGGAAAAGGTCAGCAATGCCCTGCGCGCGATCGACCCGTCCATCACCTTCCCGTCCGTCGAATCGGTGGGGCCCAAGGTGTCGGGCGAACTGGTGCAGTCGGCGGTGCTGGCTTTGGGCCTCGCGGCGTTGGGGATCGGGATCTACATCTGGTTCCGCTTCGAATGGCAGTTCGCGGTGGGCACGATCCTCGCCTCTGTCCACGACGTGCTGGTGACCGTGGGCATCCTGTCGCTGTTCCAGATGCGGTTCGACCTGACTACGGTGGCGGCGCTTCTGACCATCCTCGGGTTTTCGGTCAACGACACGGTGGTGGTGTTCGACCGGCTGCGGGAAAACCTGCAGAAGTACAAGACTATGCCCCTGCGCGACGTGATGAACCTGTCGGTGAACGAAACGCTGAGCCGAACCGTGATGACCGTGGCCACCACGCTGATCGCCCTGTTCGCGCTGCTGATCTTCGGCGGCGACGTGCTGCGCGGCTTCGTGTCGGCCATCATCTTCGGCGTGCTGCTGGGCACATACTCGTCGATCTACATGGCCAAGAACCTCGTCCTCTGGATCGGGGTGAACCGGGAGCCGAAGCCGAAATCCAAGGCCGGCACCAAGTTCGCGGACATCGACGCCTGATGCCGATGATGGAGGAAATCTCCTACCCCGAGGCGCAGCCGATCGAGGGATATGGCCCGGGCTTCTTCCGCATCGCGGGGCAGGCCCTTCAGGGCCCGCTGCTGGTGTCGCCGTGGAGCACGATCGCCTGGGGCGGGTATGACGACACGGCGCCCCTGCTGGCGCTGGCGGACCGGATCGACGTGCTGTTCCTAGGCACGGGGGGCGACATCGCCCATGCCCCCCGCGCGCTGCGCCACGCGCTGGAACAGGCCGGCGTGGGGGTGGAGGTCATGTCCTCGCCCGCCGCGTGCCGGACCTACAATCTGCTGCTGGCCGAAGGCCGCCTGATCGCGGTGGCACTGATCCCCGTCTAGCCCTTGACCGGGCGGGCGTCCTGCGCCATTCCGACGCCCATGGTTCCAATGGACAAACTCGCCCAGATCACGCGCCGCTTCGAGTTTCTCGAGGCGAAGCTGTCCGCGGGCGCCCCGCCGGCCGAGATCGCCGCCCTTAGCCGCGAATACGGCGACCTGAAGCCCGTCGTGACCGAGATCGCCGCCTACACCCGGGCGCTGGACGATCTGGCCGAGGCGGAGGCGATGCTGTCCGACCCCGAGATGCGCGCGCTGGCCGAGGACGAGATCCCCGCCCTGAAGGCCCGCATTCCGGAAATGGAGCAGGCCCTGCGCATCGCGCTGCTGCCCAAGGACGCCGCCGACGCCCGCCCCGCCATTCTCGAGATTCGTCCCGGCACCGGCGGGGACGAGGCCGCGCTGTTCGCCGCCGACCTTCTGCGGATGTATCAGCGCTATGCGGAATCGCAGGGCTGGACGTTCCAGATCATCGACCTTGTGGAAAGCGATCTGGGCGGCATCCGCGAGTTGACGGCGCTGGTGCAGGGCGAAGGCGTCTTCGCCCGGCTGAAATACGAATCCGGCGTCCACCGCGTGCAGCGGGTGCCGGAGACGGAAGCCGGCGGCCGCATCCACACCTCGGCCGCGACGGTGGCGGTCCTGCCCGAGGCGGAGGAGGTGGAGATCGATATCCCCGCCACCGACATCCGCATCGACACCATGCGCGCCAGCGGGGCGGGCGGGCAGCACGTGAACACGACCGACTCCGCCGTGCGCATCACCCACCTGCCCACGGGCATCGTGGTCACCAGTTCCGAAAAGTCCCAGCACCAGAACCGCGCCATCGCCATGCAGGTCCTGCGCGCCCGCCTCTATGAGGCGGAGCGGGAGCGCACCGACGCCGCCCGCGCCGCCGACCGCAAGGCGCAGGTGGGATCGGGCGACCGCAGCGAGCGCATCCGCACCTACAACTTCCCGCAGGGGCGGATGACGGATCACCGGATCAACCTGACCCTGTATTCCCTGACGCAGATCATGGCGGGCGACCTGACGGGCATCATCGACGCCCTGATCTCGCACGACCAGGCCGCGAAGCTGGCCGAGATGGAGGCATGATCGTCGCCGATGCCCTGCGCGCCGGCACGGCCCGCCTGACTGCGGCCGGGGTGCCCGACGCGGCGCGGGACGCCCGCTGGCTTCTGGCGCACATGATGGGCTTTGCCCCCGACCGTCTGGTGCTGCACCTGCAGGACGAGGTGGGCGCCCGCGCCGCCGCACGGTTTGAGACGGCGCTGACCGCCCGCGAGGCCCGCCAGCCCGTCGCCCAGATCGTGGGGGAACGGCTGTTCTGGGGCCGCCGGTTCCGCGTCACGCGCGAGGTTCTGGACCCGCGGCCCGAAACGGAAAGCCTGATCGCACTGGCCTTGACCGAACGCTTCGGCTCGGTGCTGGACATGGGGACGGGGTCGGGGGCCATCGCCCTGACGCTGATGGCCGAAACGGGTGCGGCCACCACGGCCACGGACCTGTCGCCCGGCGCGCTGGCCGTGGCGGGGGAAAATGCGGCGCGGCTGGGTCTTCATCCCACCTTCCTGCTGTCCGACTGGTTTCAGCGGGTGGAGGGGCGGTTCGACCTGATCGTGTCGAACCCTCCCTACATCGCCGAGGCCGAGATGACCGCCCTGGCCCCCGAGGTGCGGGACTGGGAGCCGCGCATGGCCCTGACGCCCGGCGGCGACGGGCTGGACGCCTACCGCGCCATCGCGGCGGGGGCGGGCGCGCACCTTGCCCCCGGCGGCCGCCTGCTGGTGGAGATCGGGGCCGAGCAGGGGGCGCCCGTGGCGGCCCTGTTCCGCGCGACGGGTCTTGACGATGTGCGGATCCATCCAGATATGGATGGCAGGGACCGGGTTGTTGCCGGTCGCACCCCCCGGATCGGTTGAAAAACACCGAAAACACGGGGGAAAGCGCAATCAGGGTCTTGTCAGTTCGCGTGCGGGGTGCTTATTGGACACACGCGGAGGGTGGACTGGTCAACAGCGCCCGCGCGGTCACGCCGATGCAGCGCCGAACAACTCGCCCGGGTCGGGCAGAGCGTGCCGCATACGCAAGGCCAGATATTCGGATACAAGGACAGTATGCGTTCCTCCAAATCTCGCTCGCGTTCGAAATCGAACCGTCCGCGCCCCTTGGGCAACATCATCAACCGCGTCTTCGACAGCTCCGGCCCCGAGGGCAAGGTGCGCGGCACGCCGCAGCAGATCATCGAGAAATACCTCGTTCTGGCCCGCGACGCCCAGCTGTCGAACGACCGCGTGGCGGCCGAAGCGTTCCTTCAGCACGCCGAGCACTACACCCGCATGTTGAGCGAGGCGCAGCGCGAGATGGCGGCCGAACAGGAAGCCCGCCAGCAGCACCACAACCAGAACCAGCAGCACCACAACCAGCGCCGCGACGACACCCGCGACCAGCCCCGCCGCGACCGCGAGGATGACCGGCGCGACCGGGACGAGGACCGTCCCGCCCGCGACGACGACCGTCGCGACCGTGACGAGGTCCGCCGCGACCGGGACGAGGGTCGGTCCGACAACCGCCGCGACGACGAACGCCACGACCGGCGCGAGCCGGAGCCTGTCGAGGCTGCCATGACGACTGTGGACACCGCGCCCGAGCCGCAGCCGAGCCTGGACCTGCCGGTGGAGGCGCTGGAAGCCCCCGCCGCCGAAAAGCCCCGCCGTCCGCGTGCGCCCCGTCAGCCCAAGGCCGAAGGCGACACGCCGCGCCGTCCGAACACGCGCCGCCCGCGCAAGAAGCCGGAAGACACGGCGGACAACGGCCCCCGCGAGGCCGTGGAATAAGAAAAGCCGCCCCTCGGGGCGGCTTTTTCATTTGGCGATTTCTCGGGCCAGGGCGCAGAACCCTTCCAGGGGAATGTCCTCGGCCCGGTCGGTGGGGGCGATGCCCGCCGCGACCAGCCGATCCTCGATGTCCGGGGCGACGCCTTTCAGCGAGGATCGCAGCATCTTGCGCCGCTGGTTGAAGGCCGCCGCCGTCAGCCGCGCCAGCACGGCGCCGTCGGCGGGATAGCGGGGCTCGTCCAGCTTCTTCAGGTGCACGACGGCGGAATGGATCTTCGGGGCCGGGGTGAACGCCTCGGGCGGCAGGGTCATCACGATCCGCGCCTCGGTCCGCCACTGGGCCAACAGGGCCAGACGGCCATAGGCCTTGGAGCCGGGCTTCGCCACGATCCGCTCCGCCACCTCTTTCTGGAACATCAGGGTCAGGCTGTCCCAGAAGGGCGGCCAGACGGCCGGGGTCAGCCAGCGCACCAGAAGTTCCGTGCCCACGTTGTAGGGCAGGTTCGCCACGATGCGGATGGGCCCCGTCAGCCGGTCGGTCGGGTCGATGGTCAACGCGTCGGCGTTGATCACCTCCAGCCGGCCGGGATAGGCGTCCGCGATCTCGGCCAGGGCGGGCAGGCAGCGGGCGTCCTTCTCGATCGCCAGCACGCGCCGGGCGCCTTCGGCCAGAAGGCCGCGCGTCAGGCCGCCGGGGCCGGGCCCAACCTCGATCACGTCGGATCCCGACAGGTCGCCCGCCATGCGCGCGATCTTGGCCGTCAGGTTCAGGTCCAGGAGGAAGTTCTGGCCCAGTTGCTTCTTCGCCACCAGATCATGGGTCTTGATGACCTCGCGCAGCGGGGGCAGTCCGTCAATCGTGGACACGGGCGGCCCCCATGTCGGCGGCCATGCGCAGGGCCGCGATCAGGCTGGACGGGTTGGCGATGCCCTGTCCCGCGATGTCGAACGCCGTCCCGTGATCGGGCGAGGTGCGGACGAACGGCAGGCCCAGCGTCACGTTCACCCCGTCGTCGAAGGCGATGGTCTTGATCGGGATCAGCGCCTGGTCGTGATACATGCAGACGGCGGCGTCGTAACGCGCCCGTGCCGCCGGGTGGAACATCGTGTCGGCGGGCAGGGGGCCGGTCAACGCCATCCCTTCGGCCCGCAGGGCGTCCAGCACCGCGAACAGGCGCGCTTCCTCCCGCCCCATGGTTCCGCCTTCGCCCGCATGGGGATTCAGGCCCGACACGGCAATGCGGGGCGCGGCGATGCCAAAATCCCGGATCAGTGCGGCGTGCGTGATGCGCAGGGTGTCGGCCAGAAGGTCGTCCGTCAGCGCTTGGGGCACGTCCGCCAAGGGGATGTGGATAGTCGTCGGCACCACCCGCAGTTGGGGGGAGGCGAGCATCATCACCACGCGGTCCACCCCCGCCAGCGCGGCCAGGTATTCCGTGTGGCCGGGATAGGCGAAGCCCGCCCCGTCCTTCAGCGCCTTCTTGGAAATGGGGGCGGTGCAGACGCCCGACACCTCGCCAGCCAGGGCCAGACGCACGGCGGTGGCGATCACGTCGATGACGCCTGCGGCGTTGGCCGGATCGGGCCGCCCCGGCACCGCAGGCGCGCCGAAGCGGTGCGGCAGAAGGGGCAGGCGGTCCGGTGCCACGTCGAGCGCCTCGGCCGGGGTGGCGATCTCGGTCACGGGCATGTCGAAATGGCGCGGATCGCCGATCACGAAGAAGGGCAGGTCCGCGCCCAGACGCAGACGCGCCTTGGCCGCTAGTTCGGGGCCGATGCCCGACGGCTCTCCACAGGTCAGGGCGACGGGGGTCACGGCGTACGGATCAGCGCGTCGTCGCGCAGCTGGCTCAGATACACGGCGGCTCGGGCGTTCAGCTGCTGGTTCAGAAGCTCGCCGCGCACCTCGTCCCGGTTCACCGCCTCTTCGGCGATGGGGCGGCGGGCGCAGACCATCAGAAGGGTCGGTTGACCGCCCACCGTCACCACGGCGGTCTCGTTCTGGTCCAGACCGGCCACGGCCGTCGCCAGCTCGGCCGGAAGGCCCGCCTCAGACCGCGTTTCGCGCTGAACCGCCACGCCATCGCGGCGCGCGGCCGAGTAGAGGTCGTTGCAGCCGTCCACCCGTCCGATGATCTGCGCGGCGGCCCCGGTGGGGTTGTCGGCGGGCAAGGGATAGCGGGCGATCTCCACTTCCGTGGGGCGCTTGGTGGGGGCGGTTTCCTGACGGTCGCGCAGCTGGAACAGCGCCACGGCGTTCGGGATCTGCAAGGGCTGCGTCACGCCGCCCGGGCGCAGGTTCAGGAAGACCGATTGCAGCGGCGGCGGCAGGTCCGACAGCGGCATCCACTCCAGCGCCCCGCCGTTTTCCCGCGACGGGGTGGCGGAATACTGTCGGGCGAATTCGGCGAAGCTTTCGCCGGCCTGGACCCGGCGGGCAATGTCCTCGGCCGCGTTCAGCGCCTGATTTTCCTGACCCGGCGGCACCGGAAGGATCATCTCGGACAAGAGCACGCGCACGTTCGGCGCCTGCTTCTGCGCCTCGATCGCGCGATCGATGTCGGCGTCGCTGATGACGACGCTGGAGGCGTATTTCTGGCGGATCACCCCGCGCCACACGACGCCCGCGCGGACGAAGTCGCGGAAGGTCGTGCGGTCCACGCCCGCGGATTCGATCTGGGTGATGAACTGGTCGGCCGAAAGGTTGGCCCGCTGGGCGAACTCTTCCATGCCCTGTTGCACTTCCTCATCCGAGGCGGTGATGCCCATCTGCTTGGCCGCGTCCAGACGCAGGCGATCCTCGATCAGGCCATCCTCGGCCTGCTGGCCGATGTCGCCCGGTGCGCGCAGAAGGGTCAGGAACTGCCGGCGCTGCGCCAACTCCCACTCCGTCACGGCGCTGCCGTTCACGATGACATGGGGGGCGAACAGGTTCTGCGCCAGAACCGGCGTGGCCGCGCCAAAACCCGACACGAGTGCGGTCGTCAGAAGCGGAAGGATATAACGGGTCATTCGGTCTTCTCTCGTCTTCGTGCGGGCGTTCAGCTTCGGCAGGTCCCGGCGGGACCGGGCTGCTTCTTGCTTCCGAAACCAAGAAGATCGACCGCAAGGCCGACTTCCGTGCTGGGATCCACATTAGTGGAGGATGAAAACTTGCGCGAGAGGTAAACCTCCATCGCAAGGCATTCGTTGCGGAACTCGGCCCCCACGCCAGCGCGCACGGCCCGGCTTTCGGCAAAGTCGTAGCGCGAGGTGGCGCGGGCCGACCAAGCGTCCGTCACCTGATAGCGGGCGTCCACCGTCATCTCGGACAGGCCGGTTTCGCGGTCCTCCTCCTCGTCCGGCAGGATCTTCACGTAGTTCGCCGCAAGGTCGAACCGATCCAGCGAGGCCTGCATCCGCAACTCGGACTTCGTGACCCGCAGGTCGTCGTCGAAGAGGGTGCGGTTGGTGATGATCAGCCCCTCGCTCATCATGATCTGGAACTGGGCCAGCCAGTCGCTGTTCTTTTCATCCAGACCCGAGGCGTTGGAGAACTGGCCCAGATCCTGTTCGCGGAAGACGCGGCCCACGGTGGTGCCGAAGCTCCATCCCTCCGGCGCGACGCGGGTGTAGTTCACGCCCAGATTCAGCCGCGCCCCGCGTTCGTATTCGTCATGCCCCGAGAAACGGTTCAGCGCGAACAGGTTCGACTCGTCGAACTCGACCAGCGTGCTGTCCTCATCGGGGATGTCGGGCGTGTCATTCGGGCTCCACACAGCTTGGACGATGGGGCTGATGACGTGGCTGGCGCCGTTGGCCGCGGTCTTCACCCAAGGCCAGCGCAATTCCACCCCCAGCGCGCCGGACACGCGGGTGGTGGTGCCTTCGTAGTCCACGTCCTGGTTGATGTTGTAGATGTCGGTTCGCATCGTGCCCAGCGCGGTGCCCATGATCCCGGCGGGCAGGATGTAGTTGCGCCGCCAGTCCACCCCGATCGACGCCCGCTGCGTGTCGCGGCCATCCGCATCGTCATCCGCATCCTTGTCCGTGTCCAATGGATTGTCCGAGGTGCGTTCCGCGCCATAGAGCGAGAATTGAAGTCCCGCCTCGCCTCCCAGCGGCCCGCCGGAAAAGCGGCGCTGAATCTGCGCCTCCCCCACGAGCGAGGGGATGGTGGAGTTCGGCTCCCCCTCCCGGATGGAGTGGAAGTTCAGGATGCGGCCCGAGATGTATTCGTTGCGGCGGGTGCGCGTGATCTCGGCGCTGCTTTCCAGCCGGTCCCGCTCCTCCAGCCCGTAGTCGTAGAAGTAGGCGGGGTCGCTGACCGTGTCGACGCGCAGGTTCAGGGTGTAGCTGTCGGGCAGGGCGAACTGCCCCGTCGCGAACAGATAGCCGCGGGTCTTGTTGTCCATCAGCTCGTCCCGCGAAAAGGCGCCGTTGATGTCCATCCAGCCCGCGTTGAACGCCTGACGATAGCGGTAGCCCATCGACCGCGCGTTCTTGGCCGACAGATAGGGGGTGAGCGTGAGGTCCGCGCTTTCCCCGATGGGGAAGAAATAGGGGACCTGCACCCCCGCGCCGAAGTCCGAGGTGGATCGGAAGGTCGGTTGCAGTACGCCGCGCATCCGTTTCACGGTGGGATCGGGCATCCGCAGGCGGGGGATGTAGGCGACGGGCACCCCCATCATCCGCAGCTGCGCGTTCTGGAAGTAGATCTCGCGTTTCTGCTCGTCATGGATGATCTCGCTGGCCCGGATCTCCCACAACGGGGTCGGGTTCGAGGCGCAGACTTGGCAGGACGAGGCGACGGACGGCCCCAGCCGGGTGTAGCGGTCCCCGATCCGGTTCACCTGATTGGAGGCCAGTTGCAGTTGCTGGTTCAGGACCACGCGGGCCGATTGCAGGATGCCGTCCCGCAGATCGCCCGACAGCTGCGCCTGATCGGCCAGAACCACTGTGCCCTTGCCGTCGTCCAGCGTGATGGGGCCCGAAATGGTCAGGCTGTCCTGCCCCTTGTCGTATTCCACCCGGGAGGCGCGCATCCGCTGGCCCTGATAGAACACCTCCACCCCGCCGGTGGCCGTCAGGACGTTGTCGTTGCGGATCTGAAGGTCGTCGGCCACCAGCGTAGCGCGGTCCTGCGCCAGCGCGGGCGGGGCAAAAAGGGCGAACGCGACCAGGGCGGAGCCCAGCAGACGAGAGCGAAGACGCATCAGCCATCCTCCAGATGCAGCAGAAGTCCCAACGAGGCGAGCACGGCGGCAAGGGACGGGATCCACGCCGCCACCAGCACGGGGATCTGCCCGTTTTCCCCAAGAACCTGCGCGAAACTGCGCAGGAAGAACACCCCGAATCCGACCAGAAGGGCCAGCAGCACCTTGTTGCCTACCCGCGACAGGCGCGCGTGCCGCATGGTGAAGCCCGCCGCGATCAGCACCATGGCCGCAAGGAAGATCGGCAGCGACATTTCGCTCTGGAACCAGACCTTGTGTTCGCGCGCCTGGAAGCCTGCCGTCTCCAGCCCCCGGATATAGGCGGGCAGTTCCCAGATCGGGATGTCGGACGGCGCGCGGAAGCCGTCGCGGATCGTGTCGGGCGTCAGGTCGGAGGGGATGGTCAGGGTGTCGGCCTGAACGGCGGTCGCCTCGGGGACGGCGTCGGCCAGGGTCCATTGCTTGGTGGCCGACAGCTGCCATTCGCCCGGGGTCAGGCGGGCGGTGTCGGCGGCGATGCGGCGGGTCAGCTGGCCGTCATTGTCGAAGGACAGGACGGTGACGCCGGACAGGTTGGTGCCGTTGGCGTTGGCGCGGCGGGCGTGGAAGACAGTCTGCCCCTCACGATCGCCCTGCCGCAGCCACAGCCCTTCGCCCGACACGGACAGGATCTGCGTGTTGCCGTGCGACAGGCGCGACGACAGCGTCTCGTACCGGTTGGAGGTTCCGGCCACGATGGGGTTCAGCACCGCCACCACCAACACCCCGACGAAGAAGGCCGTGATCGTGGGCGCGGCCAGAATCCGCAGCCCCGCGCGCCCCGCGGCCCGCATCACCACCAGTTCCGATGACCGCGCCAGCCCCAGGAACATGGCGATGGAGGACAGGATCAGGATCAGCGGCAGGATGGTGTAAAGGCTGGAGGGAACGTGCAGCAGCGCCAGCTGGAACGCGCGGGCCACGCCCACGCCTTCGTCGGAAAACCGGCGCAGCTGGTCCAGCATGTCGATCAGCAGGAGGATGCCGAAGAAGATCAGGAACACCCGGGCCAGCATCCACAGGAACCGCCGCGCCAGATAGAAGCTGAGGATCATGCCCGGCCCCCTTTCTGGCGGCGGGGCCTTTGCGCCCACCACAGCATCAGGACCGCGATCGCGCAGCCCGTGACGGGCGCCGCATAGGCCAGCGCCCAGCCGAAGGCCAGCCTTGGTCCCTGCGCGCCCGCGATGGTGTTGATCATCTGTATCAGGATCAGCAGCAGCACCGCCCCTAGGATCTGGCGCCACAGCCCGAACCGGCTGAACGCGCCCAGAAGCAGGGCGGCAAAGCCGATCAGGGTGGCGGCCAGGCCAAGGAAGGGCTGGCCCAGCCGGTCATGCCCTTCGAACACCATCTCGTTCCGGTCCGAACGCGTTTCGGTCATCGTCGCCTCGGTCGGCCAGAGGAGTTCGGGGGTCGACAGCTCGTTCATGCGGCGGGCGGCGCGGGCCGCGGGTTCCAGCATGGCGCCCAGATCATAGGTGAAGTCGCCAAAGCGCGTGACGGCCAGACGGCCGTTTTCCAGCGTCTGGGCCAGCCCGTCCACCATGATCAGCTTCGGCCCCGTCTCGTTCCGGACCAGAAAGGCGCGTTCGGCGGTGTAGATCACCTGCTCGACGCCCCGGTCGTCCTGCAGGAACATGCCCTGCATCTCTCCGTTCGGGGAAATCTCGCGGATGAACAGTGTAACGCCGTCCACGGGGTGCAGGAACTCCCCGTCCTTCACGAATTGCGAGGCGAGGCTGTCGCGCACCTCGGCCGTGCGGTCGGCAAGGATGGTGCGGGACATCGGGACCAGCAGGTTCATCAGGATCAGCATCATCACGGCCACGATCACCCCGAAGATCGCGGCCGGGCGCGCCAGCCGGAACGCCGAAAAGCCCGTGGCCTGCATCACCACCAGTTCGGATTCCGCCATCAGGCGGTTCACCACATAGACCGTCGCCACGAAGGCCGAGATCGGCAGCACCAGACGGATCACGTTGGGCAGCGACAAAAGCGAGAATTCCAGGAAGACGAGCGCGGACTGACCGTCGCTGATCAGATCCTCGAACAGGCCGACGGCGGTGTTGATCCAGTAGATCGCGACCAGCACCAGCGAGAAGAAACCGAACAGCGCCAGAAGTTGCGACAGCATGTACCTGTCGAATCTTGCCACCTCTGCCCTCATGCTTCTTGTTGTTTGGCGGCAAGGTAGCGCAAGACCGCGGCAGGGAAAACTGCTATCTGGCCTTCCCCCGGCGCGGGGGCTACGCTCACGCGGAACCTTGCCCTTCCCAGGAGACGCCGATGACCGCCCCCGTGACCATCCAGTTCGTTGAAACGGATCTTGACCGCGTCGAGGGCGCGGCGGGCCGTGTGGTCGTGTTCCTGGGCACCGACGGCAAGATGGGCGCGGGTGCCCGCAAGGTGGACCGGCTGACCCGCGGGGCGCTGAAGCGCGTGGCGGCCTCGGACGCGTTCGCCCGGCTGAAACCGGGTGAGGGGCTGGATCTGGCCTTTCCGGCGGGGCTGGCCGCGCCGGCGCTGCAGGTGATCCGGCTGGACCGCAAGGACGACGTGGCCGCCGCCCGCCGCGCGGGGGCCGCGATCGGCCGCGCGCTGGGCGCCGAGGGCGCGCTGGTGCTGGCCGACACCGTGGCGCAGGCGGCGGAGCTGTCCTTCGGCCTGGCCCTGCGCGCCTATCAGTTCACCGACCGCAAGAGCCGTCCGCCCGAGAGTTTCGGCGGCGTCACGATGATGGTGAACGGCCCCGAGGCCGTGGCCGCCGAGGCCGCCCCCCTGGCCGCGCTGGCCGAGGGTGTGTTCTTCACCCGCGATCTGGTCAACGAACCCGCCAACATCCTGACGACCGAGGATTTCGCCGCCCGCCTGGCCGCCATGCAGGAACTGGGCCTTGAGGTGGAGATCCTGGAGGAGGCCGATCTGGCCGCGCTGGGCATGGGCGCGCTTCTGGGCGTGGGCATGGGGTCGGAAACCCCCTCCAAGGTCGTGGTCATGCACTGGAACGGCGGCGGGGACGAGGCGCCCTTCGCGCTGGTCGGCAAGGGCGTCGTGTTCGACACGGGCGGCATCTCCATCAAGCCCGCCGGCGGGATGGAGGAGATGACCATGGATATGGGCGGCGCGGGCACCGTAGCGGGCGTCATGCGCGCGCTGGCGCTGCGCAAGGCCAAGGCGAACGTTGTGGGTCTTGTGGGGCTGGTGGAAAACATGCCCGACGGGCGGGCCCAGCGCCCCGGCGACGTCGTGACGTCCATGAAGGGCGACACGATCGAGGTCATCAACACCGACGCCGAAGGCCGCCTCGTGCTGGCCGACGTGATGTGGTACGCGCAGGAACGCTTCAACCCCAGCGGGATGATCAACCTCGCCACCCTGACGGGCGCGATCATCGTGGCCCTGGGGTATGAGCACACGGGCGTCTTTTCCAACGACGACCCGCTGTGCGACGCTTTCCTGTCCGCCGCGAAGGCCGAGGGCGAGGGGGCGTGGCGCCTGCCCATGGGCGAGGCCTATGGCGCGGTGCTGAAATCCCGCGTGGCCGACATCCGCAACGTCGGCACGGGACGCGAGGGCGGGTCCATCGTGGCGGCGCAGTTCCTGGGCCGGTTCGTGAAGGACGGGATGCCGTGGATCCATCTGGACATCGCGGGCACGGCGCTGTCGAAGGGCGACACGCTTCTGGCGCCCAAGGGGGCGACGGGCTGGGGCGTGCTGGCGCTGAACCGCCTGATCCGCGACCGTTTCGAACGGTGATGTTGTGGCGGTGATGTTCTATCACCTGTCGCACTCCCGGCTGGAGGATACGGCGTTCACGCTTCTGACCCGCGCGCTGGGTCAGGGGTGGCGGGTCATGGTGCGGGGGGATGACGCCACGCTGGCCCGGCTGGACCAGGCGTTGTGGACCCTGTCCGACGACAGCTTCCTACCCCACGGGCGGGAGGGCGGCCCCCATGACGCCGCGCAGCCCGTGCTGCTGGGCGAAGGCGCGATCGGCAATGGGGCAAACTGCCTGATGGTGGTGGGCGACGCCGCCTTCGACCCGGCCGAGGCCGCGCCCTTGGAGCGGCTGTGGGTGCTGTTCGACGGGCTGGACGACCGCGCCTTGGCCCGCGCTCGCGACCAGTGGCGCGCGGTGGTCGGTTCCGGCGTCACCGCACAGTATTGGTCCGAGGAAGGCGGGCGGTGGGAGAAGAAGGCCGAACGTTCGGCTTCTTCATGAAGATACGCCCGGAAGCCTTGGAAGATCATCAGAAAATCACGGAACTGGTAGCCGTCGCCTATCAGGGGGCGGAGGAAAGCACGCTGGTCGACGCGCTGCGGCCCGACGCGCATCTGTCGCTGGTGGCCGAGGATGAGGGCGAGATCGTCGGCCATGCCCTCCTGTCGCCACTGGAGGCGCCCTTTGCCGCGGGCGCGCTGGCGCCGCTGTCCGTGGCGCCCTTGTGGCAGGGCCAAGGCATCGGCGGCGCCCTGGTGCGCGAGGTGTGCCGCCTTGCGCCCTGCGACGCGATCTTCCTGCGCGGCGATCCAGCCTTCTACGGGCGCTTCGGGTTTCGGGCGGATCTTGCGGCGGGATACGCCTGCGTCTTTGCCGGGCCGTTCTTTCTGGTGAAACCGCTGCGCGACATTCCGGCCACGGGCCGCGTCCTGTATCCGCGCGCCTTCAGCGCTGCAGGATCATCTGGTCCCCGCTGATGCGGATGTCGAACTGGCCGAGATAGCTCATCCCCAGAAGCGAGGTGTCCAGCTCTCCGCTGTTGACATAGGCGGGCAGGCGGGGATCGGCGGTGTCGCCCAGCCGCACGTCGCGCAGCTCCACCCGCGCGGTCTGCACCGGGCCGTTGGCGGTATAGGCGGTGCCGAGATAGTCCAGATCGTCCGGATCAAAGCCCAAGGTCCGCGCGTCACGGGCGGATAGCACCACCTCGCTCGCCCCCGTGTCGGCCATGAAGCGGACGGGCGTGCCGCCGATTTCCAGCGTGATGTAGTAATGGCCGTCGGGGGCGCGGGGAATGTCGATCTCTCCGCCCTCCATCACCTGCTGGCCGGGGGAAAGGGTCGGCCCCATCTCAGTCCACAGGCCGTAGCCCGCGGCCACGGCCAAGAAGATCAGGCCCCAGGCCATGGCGGTGCGCAGGGCGGACCCCATGCGCCCGCGATATTCGACGAGAACCCAGCCGCCGACAAAAGTCAGCAGCAGAAGAAGATAGGCGACGCGGCCGAATTCGAAGCTTTCCATGCCTCCTGATATAGGGAGGTCAGCCCGCCGCCTCCAGCTTCTCTTGCGCGCGCAGCCAAAGATCCTCGGCCCGGTCGAGGCCTTCCATGACCTCGGCGTATTTCTTCTGCCAGACGGCGGCCTCATCCGGGCGTTCGTACAGCACCGGATCGGACAGCTTCCTGGCCAGCTTGTCGCGCATGTCGTTCAGCTTGGTCACCCGCTCCTCGCACTTGCGCACCTCGGTGCGGAGGGCGGAGATGTCCTCGCGGCTGGCTGTGGGTTTCTTCTTCTCGACCTTGGGCTTTTCCGGCTCGTCCCCCGCCAGAAGCAGGCGGCGATAGGCCTCCAGATCCTGATCGAAGGGCGTCACGGCCCCGTCCTTCACCAGCCACAGCCGGTCGGCGACCAGCGACAGAAGGTGCATGTCGTGGCTAACCAGCACCACGGCGCCGGAATAGCTGTTCAGCGCTTCGGTCAGCGCTTCGCGGCTTTCCATGTCAAGGTGGTTGGTCGGTTCGTCGAGGATCAGCAGGTGCGGCGCATCCAGCGTGGCCAGCAGCAGCGACAGGCGCGCCTTCTGGCCGCCCGACAGGCGGCCCACGGCGGTTTCCGCCTGATCCGCGCCCAGACCGAAGCCGGCCAGGCGAGCGCGCAGGCGCGGCTGGCCTTCGGCGGACCGCATCCGTTGAAGGTGCTGCAAGGGCGTCTCGTCCACGAACAGCTCATCCACCTGATGCTGCGCGAAATAGCCGATGCGCAGCTTGGAGGACTTGGTGAACTTCCCTTCCATCGCCTCAAGTTTCCCGGCCAACAGCTTGGAAAGCGTGGACTTTCCTTCACCATTGCGGCCCAGAAGGGCGATGCGGTCGTCCTGGTCGATCCGCAGGCTGAGCTTTCGCAGGATCGGCTTGCCGTCATAGCCGACCGACGCACCGTCAAGGTTGATGATCGGGGGCGACAGCTCCTCCGGCTCGGGGAAGGTGAAGACCATCTGCCGCGCTTCTTCCGGCGGGGTAATCGTTTCCATCTTCTCCAGCTGCTTGACGCGGGACTGGGCCTGCGCGGCTTTCGAGGCCTTGGCCTTGAAGCGGTCCACGAAGGCCTGAAGATGGGCGCGGCGGGCGTCCTGCTTCTTCGCCTCGGCCGTCAGGACGGCGCGCTTTTCGGCCATCTGGCGGGCGAACTGGTCGTAGGGGCCGGTCCAGTAGGTCAGCTTCTTCGAATCCAGATGCAGGATGCCCTGCACGGCGCGGTTCAGAAGCCCCCGATCGTGCGAGATGATCAGCACGGTGTGCGGGTATTTCTGAAGGTAGCTTTCCAGCCACAGCGCCCCTTCGAGGTCGAGGTAGTTGGTCGGTTCGTCCAGCAGCAGAAGGTCGGGCTGCGCGAACAGCACGCCGGCCAGCGCCACCCGCATCCGCCACCCGCCCGAAAAGTCCGAGCAGGGGCGCAGCTGCGCCTCGGCGTCGAAGCCCAGACCTTTCAGGATGGCCGAGGCGCGGCCTTCGGCGGACCAGGCGTCGATGTCGGCCAACCGCGTCTGGATGTCCGAGATGCGGTTGGGATCGGTGGCCGTCGCGGATTCGGCCAGCAGCTCCGCCCGCTCGGTGTCGGCGGCCAGCACCGTGTCCAGCAGCGAGGTCGACGACGACGGCACTTCCTGTGCCACGCCGCCGATGCGGGCGCGGGCAGGAAGGGAAATCTCGCCCCCTTCCAGCACGTTCTCGCCCCGGATCAGGCGGAAGAGCGTGGTCTTGCCCGCCCCGTTGCGCCCGACAAGGCCCACCTTGTGGCCATAGGGGATCGTCGCGGATGCGTTCTCGAAGAGCGGTCGGCCTTCGATCGAATAGCTTATGTCGGAGATACGGAGCATGCCCGTGGCTTGCCCGAACCCGCGCCCGCCGTCAATGGAGTGGCGGGCCCATATCGGCGTTTCCATCAGGGTTGTTCTGCGCTATCACGCGTGAACCCGAAAGTGGTGGAGAGTATCATGACACAAGGCTGGACCAAATCCGACTGGCGCGCGAAACCCCGCATCCAGATGCCGGATTATCCCGACACGGCGGCGCTGAACGCGGTCGAGGCGCAGCTTGTGAGCTATCCCCCGCTGGTCTTTGCCGGCGAGGCGCGGCGGCTGCGCGGCCAGCTGGCCGACGTGGCGGCGGGCAAGGCGTTCCTGCTGCAGGGCGGCGACTGCGCCGAAAGCTTCGGTGAATTCCGCGCCGACAACATCCGCGACACGTTCCGCGTGATGCTGCAGATGGCCGTCGTGCTGACCTATGGCGCGAAGGTGCCCGTGGTGAAGGTGGGCCGGATGGCCGGCCAGTTCGCCAAGCCCCGTTCCGCTCCGATGGAGATGGTGGGCAACACCGAGCTGCCGTCCTACCGCGGCGACATCATCAACGGCTTCGACTTCACGCCCGAGGCGCGGATCCCCGATCCCCAGCGGATGCTTCAGGCCTACACCCAGGCGGCGGCGACGCTGAACCTGCTGCGCGCGTTTTCCACGGGCGGCTTTGCCGACATCCACCGTGTTCATTCCTGGACGCTGGGCTTCACCAATGACGACAAGGCCGAACGCTACCGCGAATTGTCGAACCGCATCGGCGATGCGCTGGACTTCATGACGGCGGCCGGGGTGAACGCCGACACCGCGCACACGCTGTCGAAGGTCGATTTCTACACCAGCCACGAAGCGCTGCTGCTGGAATATGAAGAGGCGCTGTGCCGCGTCGACAGCATCTCGGGCAAGCCGGTGGCGGGGTCGGGGCACATGATCTGGATCGGCGACCGCACGCGGCAGCCCGATGGCGCGCATGTGGAATTTGCCCGCGGCGTGCTGAACCCGATCGGCCTGAAATGCGGGCCCACCACCACGGCCGAGGATCTGAAGATCCTGATGGCCAAGCTGAACCCCGAAAACGAGGCTGGCCGCCTGACCCTGATCGCGCGCTTCGGCGCGGGCAGGGTGGGCGACCACCTGCCGCGCCTGATCAAGGCCGTGCAGGAGGAAGGCGCGAACGTGGTCTGGTCCTGCGATCCGATGCACGGTAACACGATCAAGTCGCCCTCGGGCTACAAGACGCGGCCGTTCGACGACGTGCTGTCCGAGGTGCGGGACTTCTTCGGCGTCCATCGCGCGGAAGGCACGATCCCCGGCGGCGTGCATTTCGAGATGACGGGGCAGGATGTGACGGAATGCACCGGCGGCCTGCGCGCCGTCACGGATGAAAACCTGCAGGACCGCTATCACACCGCCTGCGATCCCCGCCTGAACGCCAGCCAGTCGCTGGAACTGGCCTTCCTTGTGGCCGAAGAGTTGTCCGCCCGTCGGGATGAGGCCCGCCGCGTCGCGGTTTGAGCGGGGTCACGCTGTCATGATCCCCTGCGCGGTTGGCTTCCCGGCCGCGCAGGGCTATCTCCTTTCGCAGATATACGGAGACAGTCATGACGCGCTTTGAATACCAGGTCGTTCCCGCCCCCTCGAAGGGGGAAAAGGCGCGCGGAGTCCGCAACGGGACGGAACGGTTCGCGCTGGCGCTGGCTGCCGTCATGAACCGCATGGGGCGCGAAGGCTGGGAATACGTCCGCGCCGAAAGCCTTCCGGCCGAGGAGAAGTCCGGCCTGTTCCGCAGCGCGACCACCCTGCAGCACGTCCTCGTATTCCGCCGCACGGTTGGCGATGACACGGCCCGCATGGGTGCGGTGGAAGTGACGACGGGGTCGGTGCAGGCGCTGCCCGTGGCCAACGCGCCCGAAGGCGTGTCGCGGCCCATCGGCCCCGCGGTCTAACCCCGCGCGGCGGCCAGCGCCTTCGGCAGGGCGGCGGCGAACAGGGCCTGATCCTGTTCGGTGCCGGCGCTGACGCGGATGCAGCGATCGTGCGGGGCCACGAAGGGCATTCGCACGAACACGTCCTGCCGCACCAGTTCCCCAAGCACCGCCTTGGCAAAGGCGCCGTCCGCCCCGCAATCCATCGTCACGAAGTTCGTGGCCGAGGGGAGGGGCGTCAGCCCGTGGGCGCGGGCGATGGAGGACAACTCCTCCCGCCCCGACTGGACCTGCTGGCGCACATGGTCCAGCCAGGCGGTGTCGGCCAGCGCAGCAAGGGCCCCGGCCTGCGCGATCCGATTCACGCCGAAATGGTTGCGCACCTTGTCGAAGGCGGCGATCAGGTCCGCCGCACCGATGGCATAGCCGATCCGCGCGCCCGCCATGCCGTAGGCCTTCGAAAACGTGCGCATCCGGATCACCCGCGGATCCTCGACGGCGATGCGCGGGATGGCCGTGTTAGGCGCCAGTTCCACATACGCCTCGTCCAGGATCAGGAGGGCGCCGTCCGGCATCGCCTCCACCATCCGTTCCAGCACCTCGCCGGAATGGTGGCTGCCCATGGGGTTGTCGGGGTTGGCGATGTAGACCAGCTTGGCGTCCACCTCGCGCGCGCAAGCGATCAGGGCGTCGGGGTCTTCATGGTTGCCGGCATAGGGCACCTTGTGCAGGACGCCGCCAAAGCCCGCGACGTGGAAGTTGAACGTGGGATAGGCCCCGTCCGAGGTGACGACCGCGTCGCCCTTGTCGATCAGCAGGCGGACCAGCAGGCCCAGAAGCCCGTCGATCCCTTCGCCCACCACGATGTTCGCCGGCGCCACGCCATGATGGGCCGCCAGCGCCTGCCGAAGGTCGTGGTTTTCCGGATCGCCGTACATCCACGCCTCGGCCGCCGCCTGCCGCATCGCGTCGATCGCGGCGGGCGAGGGGCCGAAGACGCTTTCGTTCGCGCCCAGCCGTGCCGCGAAGGGGCGGCCCCGCATCCGCTCCTGCGTTTCCGGGCCCACAAAGGGCACGGTGGAGGGCAGGGACCGGATCAGAGGCGTGTAGCGGGGCATGGGCGGGCCTTTCGACGGATTACAGCTGGGCGAGGGCGGCGGCGAGCTTGCGCGCCTCGTCCTCCTGCTGGGCAAGGTTCTCCCGCGCCTCGTCCACGACCTCCTCGGGGGCGGAGGCGATGAACTTCGGGTTGTTCAGGCGGCCGCGCAGGCCCCCCATGTCCTTTTCCAGCTTTTGCAGCGTCTTTTCCAGCCGCGCCTTTTCGGCCGCGATGTCGATGATGCCTTCCAGCGGGATGGCGAAGGTCGCGCCTTCGACGGCCACGGTGACCGCGCCCTGCGGAATGGCCGCGGCTTCGGTCAGGCTGTCCACGCGGGCCAGACGCTGGATCAGGGCTGCGTTGCGGTCCCAGGCCGCGCGCGCGGTGGCGTCCATGCCCACGGCCTGCGCCGCCAGCTTCAGCCCCACCGGCACCCGCACCTGCGCGCGGGCCGACCGGATGCCGTCGATGACGGAGATGACCCACGTCATCTCGGCCGTCGCTTCGGCGTCGGACATGGCGTATTCCGGCCAGTCGGTGTGGACCAGCGGTTTCGCGCGCGCGCCGGTGGTGCCCCACAGCTCCTCGGTGACGAAGGGCATGATGGGGTGAAGCAGGATCATGCACTGGTCCAGCACCCAGGCCATGGTGCGGCGCGTCTCGTCGGCCTGTTCGCCGTCGAACAGGGGCTTGGCGAATTCCACGTACCAGTCGCAGACCTTGCCCCAGACAAAGGCGTAAAGGGCGTTGGCCGCCTGATCGAAGCGGTAGCCTTCCAGCGCCGCGTTCACCTCGGCCAGCACGGCGGAGGTTTCCGAGATGATCCAGCGGTTCACCGTGGCCGTGGCGACGGGGGGCTGCGCCTGCGTGGCATGGCCTTCCCAGACGCCGTTCATCTCGGCAAAGCGGCAGGCGTTCCACAGCTTCGTGCCGAAGTTGCGATAGCCGGCGATCCGCGCGGTGGACAGCTTCAGGTCGCGACCCATCGCGGCCATGGCCGTCACGGTGAAGCGCACGGCGTCCGCGCCGTATTCGTCGATCAGCTCCAGCGGGTCCAGCACGTTGCCCAGCGACTTGGACATCTTCTTGCCCTTTTCGTCGCGGACAAGGGCGTGGACATAGACGGTCTTGAACGGCACCTGATCCACGACGGCCAGCTGCATCATCATCATCCGGGCGACCCAGAAGAAGATGATGTCGAAGCCGGTGACCAGCACGTTGGTCGGAAAGTATTTCTGCAGTTCCGGCGTCTGTTCCGGCCAGCCCAGCGTCCCGATCGGCCAGAGGCCGGAAGAGAACCACGTGTCCAGCACGTCCGGGTCACGCCAGTAGCAGACCGAATCCGGCGTCTGCACATGGGCCAGCGCCGTGTCGCGATCGGCCACGGGCACCAGCGCAAAATCGCCGTAATAGTCCAGCATCTGCTCGCGCGCCTCTTCCTCGGTCGCGGCGCAGAAGGACACGGTTTCGGACCAGTCGAAGGGGGCGACGCCCTCTTCCTCCGGGATGCGGCGGGGGCCGTACCAGACGGGGATCTGGTGACCCCACCACAGCTGGCGGCTGATGCACCACGGCTCGATGTTCTCCAGCCAGTGGAAATAGGTCTTGGTGTCCCGCTCGGGCAGGATCTGCGTGTCGCCGTTGCGCACTGCGTCCAGCGCGGGGCCGACGATCTTGTCGGTGGCCACGAACCACTGGTCGGTCAGCATCGGCTCGATCACGACCTTCGACCGGTCGCCGAAGGGCTGCATGATGGGCTTCGCTTCCACGACCGGGTGGCGTTCCAGATGCTCGGACCCCGTCTCCTCGTCAATGGAGGTGACGAGTTCCGTCACGGCCAGTCCGGCGGCGTTGATGTCGGCGATGACGGCCTTGCGCGCCTCGAACCGGTCCATGCCCCGATACTTCATCGGCACGAGGTTGAGGCTGTCGACCTCCGTCTCGTTCGTGGGCGACCCGGCGGCGATCTCGCGGGCGCGCTGGACGGCGTCCTCATAGGGGGCGCCGTCGTCGCGCATGGCACCCTTGGTGTCCATCAGGCGGTACATCGGCAAGTTCGCGCGTTTCGCCACCTGATAGTCGTTGAAGTCGTGCGCGCCCGTGATCTTCACCGCGCCCGAGCCGAAGGTCTTGTCCGGGTATTCGTCGGTGATGATCGGGATCAGGCGGTCGCACAGCGGCAGGTGCACCATCTTGCCCACGATGGGGGCGTAGCGTTCATCGCTCGGATGCACCGCCACCGCGCCGTCGCCCAGCATGGTTTCCGGCCGCGTTGTCGCGATGGAGATGTAGTCGCGGGTTTCGCGCAGGGTGACGTTGCCGTCCTCGTCCTTTTCCACGTATTCATAGGTCGCGCCGTCGGCCAGACGGTACTTGAAGTGCCACATGTGGCCGGGGGTTTCGATGTTCTCGACCTCCAGATCCGAGATCGCGGTTTCGAAATGCGGGTCCCAGTTGACCAGACGCTTGCCGCGATAGATCAGGCCCTTGCGGTACATCTCCACGAAGACCTTGGTCACGGCTTCGGGGAAGTTGCCGGACATGGTGAACGCCTCGCGGTCCCAGTCGCAGGACGCGCCCAGACGTTTCAACTGGCCCACAATGGTGCCGCCGGACTTGTCCTTCCAGTCCCACACCTTTTCCAGAAACGCCTCGCGCCCCAGATCGCGGCGGCCGGGCTGGCCGGTGCGGGCCAGTTCGCGTTCCACCACCATCTGGGTGGCGATGCCGGCATGGTCGGTGCCCGGCTGCCACAGCGTGTCGAAGCCGCGCATCCGGTGCCAGCGCACCAGGATGTCCTGAAGCGTGTTGTTGAAGGCGTGGCCCATGTGCAGGCTGCCCGTCACGTTCGGGGGCGGGATCATGATGCAGAAGGTTTCGGGACGCGAGGCGTTGGCACCCGCGCGGAAGGCGCCCATCCGTTCCCACATGGCCGACAGGCGGGCTTCCGCCTCGCCTGCGTCGAACGTCTTTTCCATCGCCATTGTCCGGCCCCCTCATGCACTGTTGGGGCAGGGATACAGGCGATTGCCGCCAAGGAAAAGCCCGTCGTGAAACCGTCGATTTTCCCTGTCAGGCTTGGCAAAAGCGGGTTTTTGCGGCCGGGGCAAAAAAACGCTTTGCAAACGCTTCGATGTGCTGCATAGGGGCGTCCTTGTTTTCAGGAAAAGGGCGGCTCATACGCACCTGGCCTGGTTTTTTGAAACCGCGCAGGTGCCGCTTCCCGGGAACATCCGGGCGGGTGCTGCGTCTTGTTGGCTGAAAGGAAACGCCGATGGGACTCTCGAAAACAATCTGGACGTCGCCGGCCGAATACATTCGGACGCTGACGCCCGACACGCCGATCCTGTTCTTCTCTCCGTCTGTCCTTCAGGGCATGGCGCGGAAGTTCATCGACGGCTTCCCGGGCATGGTCACCTATGCCGTGAAGTCCAACCCCGAGGAGGTGGTGATCGAGAACCTGGCCGCCGCGGGCGTGCGGGGCTTCGACGTCGCCTCCCCGGCCGAGATGCGGCTGATCCGCCGCCTGGTTCCGGACGCGGCGCTGCACTACAACAACCCGGTGCGCGCGCGGCATGAGATCCTGACCGCGGTGGAACTGGGCGTCAAAAGCTACAGCGTCGACTCCGCGTCCGAGCTGGCCAAGCTGATCGAACTGGTTCCGGCCGAGGGGACGGAGATCTCCGTCCGCTTCAAGCTGCCGGTGGCGGGGGCCGCCTACAACTTCGGCGCCAAGTTCGGTGCCACGGTGGAACTGGCGACCGAACTGCTGGCGACCGCGGCGAAGGCGGGCTTCATCCCGTCCATCACCTTCCACCCCGGCACCCAGTGCACGGATCCGGCGGCCTGGGGCAGCTACATTTCGGCCGCGGCCGAAATCGCGCGCGGCGCCGGCGTGTCCATCGCCCGGCTGAACGTGGGCGGCGGCTTCCCGAACCACCGCCTGTCGGCCGTGACGCCCGATCTGGACGCGATCTTCGATCTGATCGACCGCACCGCGACTGAAGCGTTCGGCGACGACCGTCCGCAACTGGTGTGCGAGCCGGGCCGTGGCCTGTGCGGCGACGCGTTCACGCTGGCCGCCCGGGTGAAGGCCGTCCGGGACGGGCAGCACATCTTCCTGAACGACGGCACCTATGGTTCGCTGACCGAACTCCCGATGATCGGCGTGATCGACCGGATCGAGGTGATGACCCCGAAGGGCCAGCTGCGCGACGGCGACCGTTCGGACCGCATCATCTTCGGGCCCACCTGCGATTCGGTGGACCGCCTGCCCGGAGAGCTTTCGCTGTCAGTCGATATCGAGGAAGGCGACTTCGTCATCTTCCAGGGGATGGGCGCCTATTCGGCGGCCACCAACACCCGCTTCAACGGCTTTGGCGAGCTGTCGATGGCAACGGTCCTGTCGCTGAAGCTCTGACGCTGACGCATTGACCCCGTCCGTCGCCTCTGGCAATCCCGGAGGCGACAGACAGGACAATGACATGAACCTCTTTACCGAACTCCGCACCGTCGTGACCGAAGCGATCGCCGCGATGCAGGCGGCCGGGGAACTGCCCGAGGGGCTGGATCTGGCCAATGTCGCGGTCGAACCTCCGCGCGACGCGGCCCATGGCGACATGGCCACCAACGCCGCGATGGTTCTGGCCAAGCCCGCCGGACTGCCCCCCCGCAAGATCGCCGACACTCTGGCCGCCCGCCTGGCCGCCGATCCGCGGATCGCCGCGGCCGAGGTCGCCGGCCCCGGCTTCCTGAACCTGCGCCTGAAGGCGAATGTGTGGCAGCGCCTTGTGGGCGCCGTCCTGTCGCAGCAGGGGGAATTCGGCCGCAGCGCGATGGGGCAGGGCCAAAAGGTCAACGTCGAATTCGTGTCCGCCAACCCCACCGGCCCGATGCATGTGGGGCACACCCGCGGCGCGGTGGTGGGCGACGCGCTGGCGAAGCTTCTGGCCTTTGCCGGCTATGACGTGACGCGCGAATACTACATCAACGACGGCGGCGCGCAGGTCGACGTGCTGGCGCGGTCGGCCTATGAGCGCTACCGCGAGGCGAACGGGCAGGAGCCGCAGATCGCCGAGGGTCTCTATCCCGGCGACTACCTGATCCCGGTGGGGCAGGCGCTGAAGGACCTCTATGGCGACAGCCTTCTGGACCAGCCCGAACGCGTCTGGCTGGCCGATCTGCGCGAATTCGCGACCGAAAAGATGATGGAGATGATCCGCGAGGATCTGGCCGCTCTGAACGTGGAGATGGACGTCTACTCCTCGGAAAAGGCGCTGTATGGCACCGGCAAGATCGAGGCGGCGCTGCAACGCCTGCGCGACATGGACCTGATCTATGAAGGCGTGCTGGAACCCCCGAAGGGCAAGACGCCCGAGGATTGGGAGCCGCGCGAGCAGACGCTGTTCCGGTCGACCCTGCACGGCGACGACGTGGACCGCCCGGTGATGAAGTCCGACGGCTCCTGGACCTATTTCGCGCCGGACATCGCCTATCACTTCGACAAGGTGGAACGCGGCTTCGACCAGCTGATCGACATCTTTGGCGCGGACCATGGCGGTTACGTCAAGCGGATGAAGGCGGCCGTGGCGGCCTTGTCGAACGGTCGCGTGCCGCTGGACGTGAAGCTCGTGAACCTCGTGAAGCTGTTCAAGAACGGTGAGCCGTTCAAGATGTCGAAGCGCGCGGGCACCTTCGTGACCCTGCGCGACGTGGTCGATCAGGTGGGCCCCGACGTGACGCGCTTCGTGATGCTGACGCGCAAGAACGATGCGCCCTTGGACTTCGACTTCGACAAGGTGCTGGAGCAGTCGAAGGACAACCCGGTCTTCTACGTCCAGTATGCCAACGCGCGCATCAACTCGGTCCTGCGCAAGGCGACCGAGGCGGGGGTGCCCGTCGACGACCTGACGCTGGCCGCGACCGATTTCGCCGACCTGACGCACGAGGCGGAGCTGGCGCTGATCCGCAAGCTGGCCGAATGGCCCCGGCTTGTGGAGATCGCGGCCCGCAACAACGAGGCGCATCGCGTGGCCTTCTACCTCTACGAGCTGGCCTCGGACTTCCACGGGCTGTGGAATCGCGGCAATGATGAGGTGTCGCTGCGCTTCCTTCAGGACGACACCGCCACGTCGCAGGCGAAAATCGGTCTGGCCCGGGCCACGGGCGTTGTGATTTCCAACGGATTGGGTATCCTTGGTGTCACCCCGGTCGAAGAAATGCGCTGAAAAGGCGATATCCGGGCGTGAAAAACGGGCAAGATCGTGGCGCGCAGACGCCGCACTGGGGCAGTGACATGGCTGAGGTGGACTTCGACGAATTCGGAGCCGTGGACTATGCGCCACGGCGACCTTACCGCGTCCAGCGCGCGATCAACATCGCCGGGGCCGTCAGTTCGGTCGCGCTGGTCGTGGCGTTGGGCTGGTGGGGCTACCACACCGCAGTTCGCGACGTGCAGGGCGTGCCCGTCGTGCGGGCGCTGGAAGGTCCGATGCGGATCACCCCGGAAAACCCCGGTGGACAGATCACCGACGGTGAAGGTCTGGCCGTCAACGCCATCGCGGCCACCGGCGAATCCGGTGTGATGCCCGACGAACTGCTGCTGGCCCCGAAACCGGCCGAACTGGACGTGGCCGATGGCCCCGGCCTTGAAGGGTCCGAGCCTTCGAAGGAGATCATGGACGCCGTGGCCGAGGCGACGGGCGCCACCGGCACCGTGCTGATCCCCGCCGCCCAGCCCGCCGCCCCCGCCACCATGGTCCCCGACCCCGAAGAGGGCCTGTCCCGTACCGTGGAGGGTGAGCCGATCCAGGAGATCGCGGTGGCCCCCCCGGCGATCGATCCCACGCTGATCCCGCCGGAGCTGAAGGAAGAACCCGCCGTCGCGCCCGCGCCGCCCGGCGCCGTGACCCGTTCGCTGCGCCCGCCGATGCGGCCGACGATGATGGCGGCCGCTTCCACGCCCGCCGCGGCGGCCCCTGCGGCCGCGCCCGTTAAGGAAATGCCGGTGACCGCCCTGAAATCCGGGGAGCATCTGGTCCAGCTGGGAGCCTTCGACAACGAGGAGCAGGTCCGCACGGAATGGGCGCGGTTGACCGGCAAGTTCGGCAACCTGATCGGGGCGAAGAACCTGATCGTGCAGAAGGCCGTCAGCGGCGGCCGCACCTTCTATCGCCTGCGCGCCGCCGGGTTCGAGGATGCGGCCGACGCGCGGCGTTTCTGCTCCGCTCTGCTGGCGGAAAACGCCGCCTGCATCGCGATCGTGAACCGATGATCGGACGGGGCGCGGCGATCTTCGGCTGCGACGGGACGACGCTGGGAACCGAGGAGAAGGCCTTCTTCCGCGACGCCGATCCGTTCGGGTTCATCCTGTTCGCCCGCAACGTCGACACGCCCGACCAGCTGCGCCGCCTGACGGGCGAGTTGCGCGACGCGGTGGGCCGGGATGCGCCCATCCTGGTCGATCAGGAAGGCGGCCGCGTGCAGCGCCTGCGCGCGCCCCATTGGGCCGAACATCTGCCCGCGCTGGACATGGTGGCGCGCGCCTGCGATCCGCGCCGCGCCATGGAACTGCGCTTCGCCCTGATCGCCGCCGAGTTGAAGGCCGTGGGCATCGACGCCAATTGCGCGCCCGTGGCCGATGTCGCGACAGAGGCCACCCATCCCTTTTTGCGCAACCGCTGCTATGGCACCGATCCTGAAACCGTGACGGACCTCGCCCGCGCGGCGGCCGAGGCGCATCTGGCCCAAGGCGTCCTGCCGGTCATCAAGCACATGCCGGGGCATGGACGGGCCACCGCCGACAGCCACCGCGATCTGCCCACGGTCACGGCGGACCGCGCGCTGCTGGAAACGGACTTCGCCCCCTTCCGCGCCCTGAACCACCTGCCGATGGCGATGACGGCGCACATCGTCTTCTCGGCGCTGGACGATCGCCCGGCCACCTGTTCCCCGGTGATGATCGACCTGATCCGCCGGGACATCGGCTTCGACGGTCTGCTGATGACCGACGACATCGAGATGGAGGCCCTGTCCGGCACGGTGGCCGAACGCACGCGCGCCTCGCTTTCCGCGGGCTGCGACGTGGTGCTGCACTGCAACGGCCCCATGCCCGCACGGCGGGCCGTGGCCGAGGCGGCGGGCGAGATGGGGCCGGAGGCCCGGCGCCGGGCCGAGGCCGCGCTGGCCCTGCGCCGTCCCGCGCCCGCCACGGACGTGGCGGCGCTGTCGGCGGAACTGTCGGACCTTCTGGGCGCCTGAGCGATGAGGGACCTGCCCGAAGGGGTCAGCGACCGCCTTGCGGCCGAGGCGCTGATCGTCGATGTGGACGGCTATGAAGGGCCGCTGGACTTGCTGCTGACCCTGTCGCGTGCGCAGAAGGTGGACCTGCGCCGCATTTCCGTGCTGGAGTTGGCGGAGCAGTATCTGGCCTTCGTGGAACGGGCGAAGCTGCTTCGGATCGAACTGGCGGCCGACTACCTCGTGATGGCCGCGTGGCTGGCCTTTCTGAAGTCCCGCCTTCTGCTGCCGCCCGATCCCGCCGAACGCGGCCCGTCGGCCGAGGATATGGCCGATCACCTCGCCTGGCAGCTGGAGCGGCTTCAGGCCATGCGCGACCGCGCCGCCGCCCTGATGGCGCGCGACCAGAAGGGTCGCGACGTGTTTCCGCGAGGGGAGCCGGAGGCCGTGATCCAGCATCGGCGCAGCGTGTATTCCGCCAGCCTGATCGACCTGATGCGCGCCTATGCCCGCCTGCGCACCAAGGACGAGTTCCGCCCCTTCGTCATGGACCGCGAGCACGTCTTCACGATGGAGCAGGCGCTGGAGCGGATGCGCGAGATGCTGGGCTATCTGGGCGAGTGGGGCGACCTGCACGACTGGCTGCCTTCGGGCTGGGACACGCATCCAATGCGGCGGCGGTCGGCCACCGCCTCGCATTTCGCGGCGGTGCTGGAAATGGCCAAGCGCGGGCAGATCGACCTGCGGCAGGGCCAGACCTTCGGCCCGATCCAGATACGGAAGAAAGAATGACCGCCCCCATCCCCCCCACCTTGGACGAGCAGGAGCGGATGGTGGAGGCGATGCTCTTCGCCTCGGCCGCGCCAATGGGGCTGGCCGAACTGGGCGCGCGCATGCCGGTCGGATCGGACCCGGCCCGCGCCGTCGCGGCCTTGCAGAGGCGGTATGAAGGGCGGGGCGTGCGGGTTGTCCGCGTGAACGAGGCTTGGGCCTTCCGCACGGCGCCCGACCTGGCCTTCCTGATGCAGCGCGACGTGGTGGAAACCCGCCGCCTGTCGCGCGCCGCGATCGAGACGCTGGCCATCGTCGCCTATCACCAGCCCGTCACGCGGGCCGAGATCGAGGAGATCCGCGGCGTTGCCGTCAGCCGCGGCACGCTGGACCAGCTGCTGGAGATGGAGTGGATCCGCCTTGGCCGGCGCCGGATGACGCCGGGGCGGCCCGTGACGTTCATTGTGACGGAACAGTTTCTGGACCAATTTGGTTTGGAGACTGCCCGCGACCTTCCCGGACTGAAGGAATTGCGCGAGGCAGGCCTTCTGGACAGCCGTCCTGCCCCCGGCGGGCCGGCGACCCCGGAAGGGGAACCGCCGGACGATCAGGCCCAATGGACCGAGGATTGAACATGATGATGAAAATGCTGCAGCGGATGCTCGTCGGGATGGTGATGGGCAAGGTCATCAACAAGGGCATCGACTACGCCTCGCGCGGGGGCAAGGCCGAGGCGGACATGACGCCGGCCGAACGCGCCAAGGCGAAGAAGACGCGGATGATGGCGCAGCGGGCACGCAAGATCGCGCGGATGACCAACCGCCTGCGTTAACGGAAGTGCTTGGCCAGCTTCAGACCCTGGCCCTGATAATTGGACGCGATGCCGGCGCCGTAAAGGACGTCCGGCACATCGGCCATGCGCTCGTACACGAGGCGGCCCACGACCTGCCCGTGTTCCAGCACGAAGGGGGCCTCGTGGCACCGCACCTCCAGCACGCCGCGTGATCCGACGCCGTGGCCGAAGCCCGGATCGAAGAAGCCGGCGTAATGGACGCGGAATTCCCCCACCATGGCCAGATAGGGCGCCATCTCGGCCGCCTGATCGGGCGGGATCGTCACCGCCTCGCGGCTGACGAGGATGTAAAACGCGCCGGGATCGAGGATGATCTGACCGTTGGTAGTCGTCACCTCCTCCCAGAAATCGGCGGCAGGGTAGTGGGCGATGCGCGACAGGTCGATCACGCCGCTGTGGGGTTTCGCCCGATAGCCGACATGATGGCCCAGCTGAAGATCCACCGAGAAGCCCAAGCCGTCGGCGATCAGGGCAGGGCCGTCCACCAGCGGGGTCGCGGCGTGCAGGGCCCGCAGCTCCTCATCCCCCAGAACGGACTGGCCGACGCGCAGACGAAGCTGGTTCAGCCGCATCCCCGGCCGGACGAGGACGGAAAAGCTGCGCGGGCACACCTCGGCGTAAAGCGGGCCGTCATAACCGGCGGCGATGCGGTCGAATTCGACGCCGCCATCGGTGATGGTCCGCGTCAGCAGGTCCAGACGACCGGTGGAGCTTTTGGCGTTCGCCACGCCGCCCACATCCGCGGGCAGGTGCAGCCGTTCCATCAGCGGGATGACATAGACGCAGCCCTTTTCCAGAACCGCCCCGTCCGACAGGTCGATCCGGTGCATCTCGAACTCGGCCAAGCGTTCGGCGACGGTGCGGCCCTTGCCGGCCAGAAAGCTCGCTCGCACGCGATAAGCCTGGGTGCCAAGGCGCAGGTCCAGACTGGCCGGCTGCACCTGTTCGGGCAGGATCGCCGGTTCGGCCCGAAGGGCACCGTCGGCGATCATGCGGCGAAGACGCTGCGACGGAAGAACACCGATCATGCCATATCCCTGAATGCACGAAAGCCGCCCGTTTTCACGGACGGCTTTCTGTTGTGGTCGGGCCGGCGAGATTCGAACTCGCGGCCTTCCGCCCCCCAGACGGACGCGCTAACCAGGCTGCGCCACGGCCCGACACTGGGCGGATACATACCAATATTCGCAGCGGGGGCAAGCCGAAAGCTGCGAAAAGACATCATTATTCTTCGACGATCTTCATCCGGTCGCGCAGGGCCAGAAGGCGCGCCAGCAAGGGCTGGATCGCGGCGCCCTCGACGCTGCCCGGCTCCAGCGCCAGAAGGCGGCTGATCAGGGGACGGGGGGGCGACTCCGGCACTGCGGGCTCGCGCAGGCGCTCCGCACGCTCTCTCGCCAGCGTCGCGTCGCGCAGGCCAAGGGGCGGGGGCGGGCCATCATCCGTGGCCGCGCTGGTCTTGGGATCGGTGCGGGAAAAGAATTCTTCCTCGGTCACGGTGTCATCCTCTTCGTCGGAAGCGGGGGAGAACGTCCAGCCGGCGTCGTCGGCCGACACCTGCGCCACGGCGCGACGTTGGGGAAAGGCGTGAACCTCGGCGGTCTGGGGGGTGTCGTCCGGCTCCACCTCGATGAAGCCGGCCTCTTCCTCGCGGGCCATCTCGGCCACGCGGCGCACGCCCTGTTCGCGCAGGATCTTCTGGACGCCGCGAATCGTCATCCCATCATCGTGCAGCAGCTTGCGGATGCCCGCCAGCAGCGCGATGTCCGACGGGCGGTAGTAGCGGCGGCCACCCGCGCGCTTGACGGGCTTGATCTGCGGAAACCGGCTTTCCCAGAAACGCAGCACATGCGCCGGTGTCTGCAGGACATCGGCCACCTCGCTGATGGTGCGGAAGGCGTCGGCCGATTTCTCCATCAGATCCTCGTGTTACTTCTTCGTCCCCGAGACGACACGCTCCTTCATCAGGTGCGAGGGGCGAAAGGTCAACACGCGGCGGGGGCTGATCGGCACCTCGTCCCCGGTCTTGGGGTTACGGCCGACCCGCGCCGCCTTGTCGCGGACCGAGAAGGTGCCGAAGCTGGAGATCTTCACCTGCTCCCCCGCGACGAGGGCATCGGACACGTGCTTCAGCACGCTTTCGACCAATTGTGCCGAATCATTTCTCGACAGGCCGACCTCGCGGAAGACGGCCTCGCTCAAATCCATGCGTGTCAAAGTCTTACCGCTCATCACTCACCCCCCGTATACCCGCAAGAAGGATGGTGCGCGGGCAGTACCCTGTCAAGGTGGACAACCTTGCGTTGATCACCAGCGAAGGACGACCGAACCCCAGGCCAGACCGCCGCCGATGGCCTCGGTCACGACCACATCGTTCGTCTTGATCTGCCCCCGCGCCTTACCGACCGAGAGGGCCAGCGGGATGGACGCGGCCGAGGTGTTGCCGTGGTCCTGCACGGTCACGACCACCTTTTCCATGGTCAGGCCCATCTTCTGGGCGGTGGCGCTGATGATGCGCAGGTTGGCCTGATGCGGCACGATCCAGTCCACTTGGTCTGCCGTCAGCCCGGCCTTGTCCAGCGCGGTGTGCGCCGTTTCGGCCAGCTTCGCCACCGCGTGACGGAAGACTTCCTTGCCCTGCATCCGCAGATAGCCCGTCTTGCCGGTGGAGGTGCCGCCGTCGACGTAAAGAAGGTCGCGGAACCGCCCGTCGCTGTGCAGGTCCGACGACAGGATGCCGCGTTCGCCCTCTTCGGCCTCCAGCACCAGCGCGCCGGCGCCATCGCCGAACAGCACGACCGTGGTGCGGTCCTCCCAGTCCATCAGGCGCGAAAACGTCTCGGCCCCGATCACGAGGACGCGCTTGGCCTGACCCGACCGGATCAGCCCGTCGGCGTTGGTCAGCGCGAAGATGAAGCCCGCGCAGACGGCCTGAACGTCGAAGGCGAAGCCCCGCGTCATCCCCAGCTCGCCCTGCACCATCGTCGCGGTGGAGGGAAAGGTGAGATCGGGGGTGGAGGTGGCAACGATGATCGTGTCGATGTCGTCCGGTTCCAGACCGGCATCGGCCAACGCCGCGCGCGCCGCGCGGGTGGCAAGGTCCGTCGTCGTCTGCCCTTCGGCCACGAGGTGACGGCGTTCGATCCCGGTCCGCGTGCGGATCCATTCGTCCGACGTCTCGATCCTGGCTTCCAGATCGGCGTTGGACACGACATGGTCGGGCAGGTAATGCCCGACACCCTTCACGACGGCACGCAATGTCATCCGGTGGTTCCGTCCTTGGAAAGGGCGGGATCCTGTCCCGCTGCCGCAGCCGGGGCGACACGTGCCGCCAGCCGCTCGTTGAAGCCGGATTTCGCCAGCTGGAAGGCCAGCTTCACCGCCGAGGAGACGCCCGTCGCATCCGCCGAGCCGTGCGACTTCACGACCGTGCCGTTCAGGCCCAGGAACACCCCGCCGTTCACGCGGCGCGGATCGATCCGCTTCTGCATCCGCTTCAGCGAGGTCAGCGCCAGCATGGCCGCGATCTTCGACATGAAGGTGGCCGCGAACGCCTCACGCAGGAAGGCGGAGATCAGCTTGGCCGTGCCTTCGCCCGTTTTCAGCGCGATGTTTCCCGTAAAGCCGTCCGTCACAATCACGTCGCAGCGGTTGGACGGGATGTCCCCGCCTTCCACAAAGCCCACGTAATCGTAATGTCCGGCCTCGGCCTGACCCGCGATCAGGTCATGCGCCTCTTTCATGCCCGGACGACCCTTGTGCTCCTCGGTGCCGACGTTCAGCAGGCCCACGCGCGGACGCATGACCTCCAGCCCGTTGCGGGCATAGGAGGCGCCCATCATCGCGTATTGAAGCAGATCCTCGGCCTCGGCGCGCACATCGGCGCCGACATCCAGGATGACGTTGAAACCGGCGGGATTGGTTGAGGGCCACAGCGCGCCAATGGCCGGACGGTTGATGCCCGGCATCTTGCGCAGCTGCAGCATCGACACGGCCATCAGCGCGCCGGTGTTGCCGCAGGACACGGCGGCCTGCGCCTCGCCCGAGCGAATCGACTCGATCGTGGACCACATGGACGTGCCCTGGCCGTGGCGCATCACCTGGCTGGGCTTGTCCTCCATCGTGACCACGCGGGGGGCGTGACGCACCTCGCAGCGGCCGACAAGGATCTTGCGCTTGGCCAGAAGCGGCCCGATTTCCGCCTCATCCCCATGAAGGATGAAGTGGATCTCGGGATTCTTCTGAGCCGAGGCGGCGAGACCGGCCACGACATCGGCCGCACCCCGGTCGCCGCCCATGGCGTCGACGGAGATGACGATCCTGCGCTCGGCGCCTGACGTCTGGGTCATCGTCTCGCTCGACATGAGGGAACGGAGGCGCGGCTTACGCCGCGTCGTCGTCCAGGTCGACCTCGGTCGTGGTCGCCACGACTTCGCGCGAGTCGTAGTGGCCGCACGCGCCGCACACGTGGTGCGGGCGCTTCAGCTCGCCGCAGTTCGAGCATTCCGCCGGGTTCGACGCGACAAGGGCGTCATGCGAGCGGCGCATGTTGCGGCGGGATTTCGTAACGCGGTTCTGCGGGACAGCCATTGTCTCCACCTCAGCTTATGAGGGGACGAGGCCCCTGTGTTTCCTAGAATCCGAACAGCCCCCGAGACCCGGGTTTGCATGTCCGATGAGGCGCGGAACATAGCGAAATCCCGCCCCGATGCAACCCCCAATCGCCCCGGATCAGCTGTCCTTTTCCAGCTTGTCCTTCAGGGCCTGAAGCCCGGCGAAGGGGCGCAGGTCCGCATCGCGCAGCGGGGCGGCGTCGGGTGCGGCGAACACGGCCTCTCCCAGCTCCGCCCCCGGGGCGCGGGGCCAGTCGGGCAGGGCCAGCGCCAGTTCCTCGGCCGCCAGTTCGCGCAGGTCGATCACCTCGGGGATCGGCTCCAGCGTGTCGTCCTCGGGCATCTCGGTCTCTTCGCCCGTGGGGGCGGTGTAGCTGGCCGAATACCGGCGCCGCACCGGCGTGTCGATCTTCGTGACCACGGGGGTCAGCGTCACGACGCAGGGCTGTTCCACCGTCCCTTTCAGCCGGCCGTCCAGCCGGTAGTCCTCGCGCCCCTCGGCCCGGATCTCGCCCTCGAAGCTCAGCGCGGCGATGGCGGTGATGTCCAGATCCCTGGCCAGCGCCGCGCGATCGGCGGCCGAGGGCGTCAGGCGGAACCGCTGCGGCTTGCGCGCGGGAAGGGTGGCCACCCGGAACGTGTGGTTCTGCGGTTCGTCGGTCATCGGTGCGCTTCCTTTCTTGAACAGGGGCGGGACCTTCTGTTAAGCCAAAGGTCGATATGGGCCCACGGCCCGCAAGGCAAGGGGTGGGCATGGCTTTGGCAGGACGAAAGACGGCGGTGCTGCGGAATCTCGCGGCCGGGCTGGCCCTGATGGCCACGGTGGCCTGCGCGCCGATCTATCGCAACCACGGCTACGTGCCGATGGATCAGGATCTGGGCCGCGTCCAGATCGGCGCCACCCGGGACGAGGTGCGCGAGGTCATCGGCCTGCCCTCCGTCACCTCGCTGGCCAACGATTCCGGCTGGTTCTACGTGCAAAGCCGCTTCCGCACCTTCGGCCTGTCCCGGCGCGAGGTGGGGCGCGAGGTGGTGGCCGTCAGCTTCAACCCGCAGGGCCGCGTCAGCAACGTCGAACGCTTCGGGCTGGAGCAGGGCCGCATCGTGCCCCTGTCGCGCCGCGTCACCGACAGCGGCGTGGAAGGCAGCAGCTTCCTGCGCCAGCTGTTCGGCTCCGTCGGTCGCCTGCGCGCCGATCAGGTGCTGGACGACTGATCCCGGGGTTCGAAATCCAGCGCGACGCCGTTGATGCAATAGCGAAGCCCCGTCGGTTGCGGACCGTCGGGGAAGACGTGGCCCAGATGCGCTTCGCAGCGCGGGCAGTGCACCTCGATCCGCTGCATCCCCAACGAGTTGTCACGCGACATGCCCACCGCATCCTCGCCCGCGGGGGCGTAGAAGCTGGGCCAGCCGCAATGGCTTTCGAACTTCGTTTCCTGTTCGAACAGCGGCGCGCCGCAGCCGGCGCAGGTGAAGGTGCCGGCGTCCGTCGGCAGATCCTCGTGGCTGCCCGGACGTTCCGTGCCATGCTTGCGCATCACACGGTACTGTTCGTCCGTCAGCTGTTCGCGCCATTCGGCATCGCTCTTGATGACTTTTTCAACCATTCTGATCTCCTGCTGGGGCGGATCCGGCAATCGCTTGTGCCGGCCCGCCTCTGCAACGATATTTAGGGTCAGGCACGGCCTACGCCAAGGAGAGCGACCGACATGCGGAGCCTGACCCGGGGACGCCTGACCGCCCGCGAAGCGACCGAACCGTCCGATCTGGCCCGCGCGCAGGCCTTGCGGACGCTGGCCTTCCAGCTGGCCGAACCGGACCGGGACCGCTTCGACGACCTGTGCACCCATGTGCTGGTGGAGGAGGAGGGCGATCTGGTCGCCTGTTTCCGCATCCTGCACCTGACGCCCGGAGAGGTGGATCGCAGCTATTCCGCCCAGCACTACGATCTGGCCGCCCTGCGCGCCTATGACGGTCACATGATCGAGATCGGCCGCTTCTGCCTGCATCCCGACCGGCATCAGGCCTCCATCGTGCGCTTCGCATGGCGGGCGCTGGCGGGCTATGTGGCCGAACACGACGCGCGGATTCTGTTCGGCTGCTCCTCATTCCCTGGCACGCAGCCGGAGCCTTATGCCGACGCCTTCGCCCTGCTGCGGCAGGCGCATCTGGCGCCGGACCCCTGGGCCCCGGGGCCGAAGGCACCGCAGGTCTTTCCCTATGCCGCGACGCTGGACGGGCACGTGATCGACATGCAGCGCGCCATGCGGTCGATGCCGCCCCTTCTTCGCAGCTATCTGCTGATGGGGGGGTGGGTGTCGGACCATGCCGTGGTGGACCCGCAGATGAACACCATGCACGTCTTCACGGGGGTGGAACTGCACCGCATGCCGCCCGGCCGCGTGCAGGCGCTTCAGCGCGCCTGAAGGCCGACCATCCGGCGGATGTCGTCGGGCGTTGCCCCTTCGGCCCGGAAGGTGGCCAAGGCCCGCGCGTCGTCGCGTTTCGCCAGCCGGCGGCCCTGTTCGTCCCGGATCAGGCGATGGTGGTGATAGGCGACGGGGGGAAGTCCCAGCAGGTGGCCCAGCAGGACGTGGATCGGCGTCGCATCAAACAGGTCCGCGCCGCGCACGGCTTCGGTCACCCCCTGGAGCGCGTCGTCCACCACCACGGCCAGATGATAGGCGGCGCCCATCCCGCGCCGCGACAGGATCACGTCGCCCACGTTGCGGATCATGTGATCGGGGGACACGGCGTGGCGGCCCGGGTGCAGGCCCGTTTCGGTGAAGAACAGCGGCCCCGGCATCGCTTTGGCCATGTCCAGCCGGATCGCATCCTCCGGCCCCGCCTCGGCCATCGAGCGGTGGCGGCAGGTGCCGGGATAGATCAGCCCGTCCGGCCCCAGTGCGCCTTCCTGAGGGGCGTTCAGGGCCGCGCGAATGTCGGCCCGGGTGCAGCGGCAGGGATAGGTGAAGGGGGCCAACCGCTCCAGCGCCGCATCATAGGCGGACTGGCGGTCGGACTGGCGCAGCACGGGCCGGGGCCAGTCGAGGCCCAGCCAGTGCAGGTCGTCGAAGATCCGCGCCTCCCATTCGGGGCGGGCGCGGGAACGGTCCAGATCCTCGATCCGGAGAAGGGCGGTGCCGCCCTCGGCCCGTTCCCACACCGTCAGGGCGGAAAAGGCGTGCCCCAGATGCAGCGGCCCCGTCGGCGACGGGGCAAAGCGCGTTACTGGCCCAGCCACGCGGTGAACGCCTCTTTTGCGCGGTCGGTATAGGCCTTGTAGCGGTCCTTGCGGCCGCGGCGCCCGCCCTTGGCGTCGATCGGGGGGAACAGGCCGAAGTTCACGTTCATCGGCTGGAAGGTCTTCGCCTCCGCCCCGCCGGTGATGTGGGTGATCAGCGCGCCCATCGCCGTTTCGGCGGGCGGGGGCGGCAGGTCGCGGCCCAGCAGTTCCGCCGCGGCCATGCGGCCCGCCAGAAGGCCCATCGCGGCGCTTTCCACATAGCCCTCCACCCCGGTAACCTGCCCGGCAAAGCGCAGGTTCGGCCGGTTGCGCAGCCGCATCCGGTCATCCAGCAAGGTGGGGGAGTTCAGGAACGTGTTCCGGTGGATGCCGCCCAGTCGCGCGAACTTGGCGTCCTGAAGGCCCGGAATCATCCGGAACACCTCGGTCTGCGCGCCGTATTTCATCTTCGTCTGGAAGCCCACGATGTTGTAAAGCGTGCCCAGCTTGTTGTCGCGGCGCAGCTGCACCACGGCATAGGGCTTCACCTCGGGATCGTGCGGGTTCGTCAGGCCGATGGGCTTCATGGGCCCGAAGCGTGGCGTTTCGGCGCCGCGTTCGGCCATCACCTCGATCGGCAGGCAGCCGTCGAAATAGCCGGCCGTCTCGCCCTCGTGGAACTCCGCCTTCTCGGCCGCCAGCATGGCGGCGATGAAGGCCTCGTACTCGGCCTTCGTCATGGGGCAGTTGATGTAGGCGGTCCGCTCCTCCTCCGTCTCGCCCTTGTCATAGCGGGACTGCCGCCAGGCCACGGACATGTCGATGCTGTCGGCATAAACGATGGGCGCGATGGCGTCGAAGAACGCAAGGCTTTCGGCCCCGGTGACACCCCGGATCGCCTCCGCCAGCGCGGGGGAGGTCAGGGGGCCGGTGGCGAAGATCCACGATCCGTCCACCGGCAGTTCCGTCACCTCGGCATCGACAATGCGGATCAGGGGATGGGCGCGCAGCGCGGCGCTGACGGATTCGGCGAAGGCGTCGCGGTCCACGGCCAGCGCGCCGCCGGCGGGCAAGCGATGTTCACCCGCCATCCGCATGATCAGCCCGTCCGCCGCCCGCATTTCCCAGTGCAGCAGGCCCACGGCGTTCTGTTCGTCATCGTCCGACCGGAACGAGTTGGAGCAGACCATCTCGGCAAAGCTGCCGGTGCGGTGGGCGAAGGTGCCGACGGTGGGGCGCATCTCGTGCAGGACGACGGGCACGCCCAGGTTGGCGGCCTGCCATGCGGCCTCGGACCCGGCCATGCCGCCGCCGACGATGTGGAGTTCTTGTGTCATCCGCCCCTCATAATCCTGTGCGGGGGATTTGGGAAGGTGGCCGCCACGGCGCAACACGCTATGCTGCGATCAAAACGAAAAGGGACGGGACGATGACACGACGCGGCTGGGTTTCGGTGCTGCTGATCGCGGCGGTGCTGGTGGCGGTGGTGGTGTTCGCCCCGCAGGTGCCGCTGCTGATCTTTGCCGGAGTTCTTGTGGCCGTGTTCCTGCGGGGCGGGGGCGAAGGCCTCGGGCGCATGACGGGCATCGGGGGCGGCTGGGGGCTTCTGGTCTTCCTGCTGCTGCTGGCGGCGCTGATCGCGCTGTTCTTCACCAACGCCTCGCAGGGGCTGTTCCAGCAATTCGGCCAGCTTCTGGCGCAATTGCCCAGCGCCATCGACCGGCTGGAGCAGTTGGTGAACGACAATCCGTGGATGCAGCAGGTCCGCCAGCGGATCGACCTCGACCGCCTGATCCCCAGCGGCATGGGGGCGCTGGCCACGGTGTCGTCCACCGTAGGCGTGCTGGGCAACATGTTCCTTGTCGCGTTCATCGGCATCTACTGCGCGATCTCTCCGGCCGTGTATCGCCGGGGCGTCGTGGCCCTGATCGCACCCGAGATGCGGCCACGGGCCCGCGCCATGCTGACGGACGCGGGCGGGGCGCTGCGATCCTGGCTGACGGCGCAGCTGGCGTCGATGGCGGTGATCGGCGTGCTGACCTTCATCGGCCTCAGCGTCCTTGGCGTGCCCTTGGCGCTGGTTCTGGCCGTGATGGCGGGGATCGCCACATTCGTGCCCAACATCGGCCCGGTGGTGGCCGCGATCCCGGCGGTGCTGCTGGGCCTGTCGCAGGGGCTGGACCAGGTGGCGCTGATCGTCGGCCTTTACGTGATGGTGCAGGCGATCGAAAGTTATCTGGTGACCCCGCGCCTGCAGCAGGAACTGGTGTCGCTGCCGCCCGCGCTGACCATCTCGTTCCAGCTGATGCTGGGTTACCTGTTCGGCCTTCTGGGCTTCGCGCTGGCGACGCCCTTGCTGGCGGTGGTCATGACCCTCGCCAACAGGCATTACATCGCGGATTATCTGGAGGGGGCTCAGCCCTCCTCCACCTCGTCCTCGCCCTGATCGGCAATGCGGGCCACGGACACGACCTGTTCGCCCGCCGCCGTGTTGAACACGCGCACCCCGCCGGCCGAACGCGAACGGAAGCTGATGCCTTCCACCGGCACCCGGATCGACTGGCCGGTGGAGGTGGCGAGCATGATCTGATCGCCCATCTCCACCGGGAAGGAGGCGACAAGCGCGCCGCCCCGCATCCCGTTGTCGATGGCGCGCACGCCCATGCCGCCACGCCCCCGGATCGGATAGGCGTGCGAGGAGGACAGCTTGCCCGAACCCTGCGCCGTGATCGTCAGCAGCAGATCCTCGGCCGCCGACATCTCGGCATAGCGTTCGGGGGTCAGGGTGCCAGCGCCGGCCTCTTCCTCGTCGGTCTCCGTCTCGTCCACGTTGCCCATCACGGCGCGGCGCTGCTTCAGATAGGCGGCGCGTTCCTGGGGATCGGCCTCGAAGTGGCGCAGCACGGACATGGACACGACTCGGTCGTCCTCGCCCAGACGGATGCCGCGCACGCCGGTGGAATCGCGGCCCTTGAAGACGCGCACATCCGTGGTCGGGAAACGGATCGCCCGGCCCGAGGCGGTGAACAGCATCACGTCGTCCTGCTCGCTCGTCACCCGGACGTTCACGAGGGTGACGTCCTCGGGCAGTTTCATCGCGATCTTGCCGTTGCGCATGACGTTGGTGAAATCGGACAGGGCGTTGCGGCGCACGTCGCCTTCGCTGGTCGCGAAGACGAGTTGCAGGCCATCCCATTCCTCCTCCGGCTCGTCGATCTTCAGAAGCGCCGCGATGGAGATGCCGGGCTGGATCGGGAGAATGTTCACCATGGCCTTGCCCCGCGCCTGACGGCTGGCCAGCGGCAGGCGCCACGTCTTCAGCTTGTAGACCATGCCGTCGGTCGTGAAGAACAGAAGCTGCGTGTGGGTGTTGGCCACGAACAGCGTGGTCACCACGTCGTCTTCCTTGGTGGCCATGGACGACAGGCCCTTGCCGCCGCGGCGCTGGCTGCGGAATTCGGCCAGCGGCGTGCGCTTGATGTAGCCGCCCGAGGTGATGGTCACGACCATGTCCTCGCGCTCGATCAGGTCCTCGTCCTCCATGTCGCCGGACCAGTCCATGATCTCGGTCCGGCGGGGAACAGCGAACATCTCGCGCACCTCCCGCAGCTCGTCCGAGATGATGCCCATGATCCGTTCGCGCGACCCGAGGATGTCGAGGTAGTCGCGGATCTTCGCGGCCAGTTCCTGCAGCTCGTCCGTGATTTCGGCCACGCCCATCGCGGTCAGGCGCTGCAGGCGCAGTTCCAGGATGGCGCGGGCCTGCGCTTCGGACAGGTTGTAGGTCCCGTCGTCGTTCATGGTGTGGGTCGGATCGTCGATCAGGCGAATGTAGGGCGCGATGTCCCCCGCCGGCCAGCGGCGGGTCATCAGCTTCTCCCGCGCCTCGGCCGGGTCGGAGGAGCCGCGGATCGTGGCCACGACCTCGTCGACATTGGACACGGCGACGGCGAGGCCGCACAGGATGTGGCTGCGCTCGCGGGCCTTGTTCAGCTCGAACGCGGTGCGGCGGGCGACCACCTCCTCGCGGAAGGTGATGAAGTGGGTCAGGAAGTCGCGCAGCATCAGCTGTTCGGGCCGGCCGCCGTTCAGCGCCAGCATGTTGCACCCAAACGAGGTCTGCATGGGCGTGAAGCGGAACAGCTGGTTCAGCACCACGTCGGGCGTCGCGTCGCGCTTCAGCTCGATCACCACACGCACGCCGACCCGGTCGGATTCGTCCGCCACGCCGGAAATGCCCTCGATCTTCTTCTCGCGCACCATCTCGGCGATCTTCTCGATCATCGAGGACTTGTTCACCTGATACGGGATCTCGTCGATGACGATGGCGTAGCGGTCCTTGCGGATTTCCTCCACGCGCGTCTTCGACCGGATGATGACCGAACCGCGGCCTTCCAGGTAGGCCTTGCGCGCGCCCGACCGGCCAAGGATCAGCCCGCCTGTGGGGAAGTCGGGGGCGGGGATGATCTCCATCAGCGCCTCGGTCGACAGGTCCGGGTTCTCGATCAGCGCAAGAGTGCCGTCGATCACCTCACCCAGGTTGTGGGGCGGGATGTTGGTGGCCATGCCGACCGCGATGCCGCCCGCGCCGTTGACCAGCATGTTCGGAAAGCGCGCGGGCAGAACCGTGGGTTCGCGGTCCTTGCCGTCATAGTTGTCCTGAAAATCGACCGTGTCCTTGTCGATGTCGGCCAAGAGGAAGGCGGCGGGCTTGTCCATCCGCACTTCGGTGTAGCGCATGGCGGCCGCGCTGTCGCCGTCCATGGACCCGAAGTTGCCCTGACCGTCCAGCAGCTTCAGCGACATGGAGAAGGGCTGCGCCATCCGCACCAGCGCGTCGTAGATCGCGCTGTCGCCGTGGGGGTGGTATTTCCCCATCGTGTCGCCCACGGGCCGCGCCGACTTGCGATAGGGCTTGTCGTGGCCGTTCCCGGATTCGTTCATCGCGTGCAGGATGCGGCGGTGGACGGGCTTCAGCCCGTCCCGCAGATCCGGGATCGCGCGCGACACGATCACGCTCATCGCGTAGTCCAGATAGGCCGTCCGCATCTCCTCGCTGATGGAGACCTGCGGCTGAAGCGGGCCGCGGTCGGGGGTGTCGTCAGCGATGTCTGGAATGTCGGGCGTATCGGTCACGTCTGCGCGCTTTCTGGTTTTTCCGTTGCGCCGACTATATCCTTCGGCCCGCGTCGGCACAATGCCGACGCACCCTCAGAAGCTTCGGGTGGGCCGGTCGAAGACCTTGCGCCCCATCAGCGATCCGACCAGATCCACCATCATCTTCGCCGTGCGCCCGCGTTCGTCCAGAAACGGATTCAGCTCCACCAGATCCAGCGAGGTGACGAGCGCGCTTTCGTGCAGCAACTCCATCACCAGATGCGCCTCGCGGAAGGTGGTGCCGCCCGGAACCGTGGTGCCCACGGCCGGCGCGATGGAGGGATCGAGGAAGTCCACGTCGAGCGAGACGTGCAGCATCCCGTTCGCCGCCCGCACCCGGTCAAGGAACGCCCGCAGGGGTGCCGCGATGCCGTATTCGTCCAGCACCCGCATGTCGTTGATCTCGATCTCGTGCTCCAGCAGGGCAGCGTGTTCCTCGGGGTCGACCGACCGGATGCCGAACAGGCAGATGTTCTGCGGCGGCAGGGGCACGGGGAAGGGGGGAAACGCCTCGAACCCGTCGCGGCCGGCGATATAGGCCACGGGCGTGCCGTGCAGGTTGCCCGAGGTGGTGGTGCGCGGCGTGTGAAAGTCCGAATGCGCGTCCAGCCACAACAGGAACAGCGGACGCCCCACCGCATGGGCGTGCGCCGCGGCCCCCGCCACCGATCCCAGCGCCAGCGAATGATCGCCGCCCATCACGATGGGAAAGCCGCCTTCGGACAGGGCGTTCTGGACCGTGGCCGACAGCGCCTCGGTCCAGCCCACGGTTTCGGCCAGCGCGTGCACGACGGGGTTGTCCGCCACCGCGTCGCGCAGGGCGGGCAGAGCCACGTCGCCATGGTCCTGCGTCGGGTGGCCCAGCGCGGTCAGCGTCGCGCCAAGGCCGGCCACGCGATAGGCGGCGGGCCCCATCAGGCAGCCCGCGCGCCGCTGGCCGCTGTCGATGGGGGCGCCGATCAGGATGCAGGAATGTGGCATGGGTGTCCTTTCGCTTTGCGGTGAACTTAACGTCACCGGCGCCGGATGCTATTCAAAACCGGGGAAAATTCTCCTATGGTCCGCGCGCCGCAGCAGGGAGCCACGCATGATCACCGAACTTGGCCATTTCGCGCTGGTGCTGGCGCTGGGCGTGGCGCTGCTGCAATCGACGCTGCCGCTGATCGGAGCGCAGAAGGGCTGGACGGGCTGGATGGCGCTGGCGGGCACGGCGGCCAAGGTGCAGCTTCTGCTGGTGGGCTTCGCCTTTGCCGCGCTGATGCACGCCTTCGTCACCTCCGACTTCTCGCTGAAGCTGGTGGTGGAGAATTCGCACACGCTGAAGCCGCTTCTCTACAAGATCTCGGGCGTGTGGGGGAACCACGAAGGCTCGCTTCTGCTGTGGTCGCTGATCCTTGCGCTGTTCGGGGCGCTGGTCGCGTGGTTCGGGGGCAACCTGCCCGACCGGCTGCGCGCGCGGGTGCTGTCGGTGCAGGGCATGATCGGGGTGGCGTTCCTTCTGTTCATGCTCTTGACCTCCAACCCCTTCCTGCGGCTGGCGATACCGCCCCTGAACGGCAACGACCTGAACCCGCTGCTGCAGGATCCGGGATTGGCCTTCCATCCGCCGTTCCTCTACCTTGGGTATGTGGGGATGAGCATGCCCTTCGCCTTCGCCGTTGCCGCCCTGATCGAGGGGCGGGTGGACGCCGCGTGGGGCCGCTGGGTCCGGCCCTGGACGCTGGCTGCGTGGCTGTTCCTGACGCTGGGCATCGGCTTGGGGTCGTGGTGGGCCTATTACGAACTCGGCTGGGGCGGCTTCTGGTTCTGGGACCCGGTGGAGAACGCGTCCTTCATGCCGTGGCTGATCGGGGCGGCGCTGCTGCATTCCGCCATCGTGGTGGAAAAGCGGGAGTCGCTGAAGGCGTGGACGATCCTTCTCGCGATCCTGGCCTTCGGCTTTTCGCTGATCGGGACGTTCCTGGTGCGGTCGGGGGTCATCACCTCGGTCCACGCCTTTGCCAACGATCCGGACCGGGGCGTGTTCATCCTGATGATCGTGGGCCTGTTCATGGGCGGGGCGCTGACGCTGTTCGCCGCCCGCGCCGGGGCGATGGAAGGCAAGGGCGTGTTTTCCACCGTCAGCCGCGAAAGCGGGCTGGTGCTGAACAACCTGCTGCTGACCGTGTCCTGCTTTGTCGTCTTCATCGGCACCATCTGGCCCCTGATCGCCGAGATCGTGTGGGGCCGCACCCTGTCGGTCGGTGCGCCCTTCTTCAACGCGGCCTTCACGCCCTTCATGGTGGTGATCGCGCTGGCCCTGCCCATCGGCGGGTTGATCCCGTGGAAGCGCGGGCAATTGCGCCGCGCCCTGTGGACGATGCGGGGCGGGCTGGTTCTGGCGCTGGCGCTGGGTGCGCTGGTCTGGGCAATGCAGAACGGCCGTTCGGCGCTGGGCCCGATCGGTGTTACGCTGGCCGTGTGGGTCGGCGCGGGCGTGATCGTGGACCTGTGGCTGCGCACGGGCCGCGGCGCGCTGGGCGACCGGCTGGGCCGCCTGCGCCGCCTGCCGCGCGCCGACTGGGGCAAGGCGCTGGGCCATGCGGGCTTTGCCGTCACCGTCTTCGGCATCAGCGCCGTCACGTCCTGGCAGGTGGAGGATATCCGCGTGCTGCGCGAAGGCGAGGGCTACGACCTTGGCGCCTATCACGTCACGCTGGAGGGGGTGCGCGAGGGGCAGGGCTCCAACTACCTGACCACCATCGCGGACATGCGGGTGGACCGGGACGGGCGGTTCGTCACGCGGCTGCATCCGGAAAAGCGGATCTATCCCATCGCGGGGATGCCCACGACCGAAGCCGGGATCGACCACGGCTGGCTGCGCGACATCTATCTGGTGATCGGCGATCCGCAGGACGGGGGCGGCTATGCCGTGCGCGGCTATCTGAAGCCGTTCGCGAACTGGATCTGGGGCGGGGCGCTGATCATGGCGCTGGGTGGGATCGTCAGCCTGACCGACCGCCGCCACCGCGTGGCCGCCGGCGCGGCCCGCACCGCAGCGAAAGGGGTGCCAGCCGAATGATCCGCGCCCTGCTTCTGTCGCTGCTGCTGGCTGGACCGGCCTTTGCTGTCCAGCCGGACGAAATCCTGTCGGACCCGGCGCTGGAGGCGCGCGCCCGTGCGATCAGCCAAGGACTGCGCTGCCCCGTCTGCCGGAACGAGAACATCGACGACAGCAACGCCGGCATCGCCCGCGATCTGCGCCTTCTGGTGCGCGAGCGGCTGGTGGCGGGCGACACGGATCAGGAGGCGCTGGACTTCATCGTCGGGCGGTACGGGGAATACGTGCTGCTGTCGCCCCCGGCGAAGGGGACGACGCTGATCCTCTGGGCCGCGGGGCCGCTTCTGCTGCTGGCGGGGGGCGGGATGGCCGTGGCCTTCCTGCGCCGTCGCCGTCCGGCGGTGGAGGAGCTGACGGAAGAGGAGCGCGCCCGGCTGGACACGCTCCTGAAAGACTAGGCGCCGCGGGACAGGGCGGCGACGCCGGTCCGCGCGATCTCCCGCAGGCCCAGCGGGCGCATCAGGTCGGCAAAGGCGTCGATCTTCTCGGCCGTGCCCGTCATCTCGAACACGAAGCTTTCAAGCGTCGAATCCACCACGTTGGCGCGGAAGATCTCGGCCAGGCGCAGCGCCTCGATCCGCGCCTCGCCCTTGCCGGACACCTTGAAAAGCGCGAGTTCGCGCTGCACGGACGGGCCCTCGACGGTCAGGTCGTGGACTTCGTGCACCGGGACCAGTCGGCCCAGCTGCGCCTTGATCTGGTCGATCACGATGGCCGTGCCGGTGGTGACCACGGTGATGCGGGACCGGTGGCCTTCATGGTCCACCTCCGCCACGGTCAGGCTTTCGATGTTGTAGCCGCGGCCCGAAAACAGGCCGATGACGCGGGCCAGCACGCCGCTTTCGTTGTCCACCATCACGGCCAAGGTGTGGGTCTCGATGATCTCGCCGTTCGTGTCGCGCATGTGATAGGCGCCCTTGTTCATCGCCATTCCCCTTACACCAGTGCCGCGCCGTGGGTCTCGATGATGCCCTGCGTTTCGGCCTCGCCCATCAGCATCTCGTTGTGGGCCTTGCCCGACGGGATCATGGGGAAGCAGTTCTCGTGCTTTTCCACAAGGCAGTCGAAGATGACGGGGCCGTCATAGCGGATCATCTCCAGGATGGCGTCGTCCAGATCGGCCGGGTCCTTGCACTGGATGCCCTTGCAGCCGAAGGCTTCGGCCAGCTTCACGAAATCGGGCAGGGATTCCGACCACGAGTGGCTGTAGCGCTCGCCATGGATCAGCTCCTGCCACTGGCGGACCATCCCAAGGCGTTCGTTGTTCAGGATGAACTGCTTCACGGGGGCGCGGAACTGCATGGCCGTGCCCATCTCCTGCATGTTCATCAGCCACGACGCCTCGCCGGCGACGTTGATGACCAAGGCTTCAGGGTGCGCGATCTGCACGCCGATCGACGCGGGCAGCCCGTAGCCCATGGTGCCGAGACCGCCCGAGGTCATCCAGCGGTTCGGCGCCTCGAACCCGAGGAACTGCGCGGCCCACATCTGGTGCTGTCCGACCTCGGTCGTGATGTAGCGGTCCATGCCCTTGGTCAGGGCCTCCAGCCGCTCCAGCGCATATTGCGGCTTGATGGTCGCGGTGGAGGGGCGATAGCTGAGGCAACGCTTGGCGCGCCATTCGCCAATCTGCGCGTTCCACGCCGCGATGGCGGGCGTGTTCAGCTTGCGGCCGCGTTCAGTCCACACGCGCAGCACGGCGGCCAACGTTTCGGCGATGTCGCCGACAATGCCCAGATCCACCCGCACGATCTTGTTGATCGAGGACGGGTCGATGTCGACATGCACCTTCTTCGAATGGGGCGAGAAGTCGGCCAGCCGGCCCGTCACCCGGTCGTCGAAGCGGGCGCCGATGTTCAGCATCAGGTCGCAGCCGTGCATGGCCATGTTGGCCTCATAAAGCCCGTGCATCCCCAGCATCCCCAGCCAGCCCTTGCCGCTGGCCGGATAGGCCCCCAGACCCATCAGGGTGGACGTGACGGGGATCTGCGCCGCATCCGCGAGTTCGCGCAGGAGGCGCGACGCTTCGGGGCCCGAGTTGATGACGCCGCCGCCGGTGTAGAGGACGGGGCGCTCGGCCGTCTCGATCATCTCCACCATCCGGGTGACGGCGTCGGTGTTGGGGGTCGTGCGGGGCTGGTAATGGGGCACGCGGACCGCGTCGGGGGTCACATAGGTGCCTTCCGCGAACTGGATGTCCTTGGGGATGTCGATCAGCACCGGGCCGGGGCGGCCCTTCGTCGCGACGTGGAAGCCTTCGTGGATGGTGGCGGCCAGCTTTTCCGTGTCCTTTACCAGCCAGTTGTGCTTGGTGCAGGGGCGCGTGATGCCCACGGTGTCGGCCTCCTGGAAGCCGTCGGTGCCGATCAGGAAGGTGGGCACCTGGCCCGACAGCACCACCAGCGGGATTGAATCCAGCAGCGCGTCGGTCAGGCCCGTCACGGCGTTGGTCGCACCGGGGCCGGAGGTGACGAGCACGACCCCCGGCTTGCCCGTGGACCGGGCATAGCCTTCGGCCATGTGGACGGCGCCCTGTTCGTGACGGACGAGGATGTGGCGGATGTCGTTCTGCTGGAAGATCTCGTCATAGATCGGCAGCACGGCGCCGCCGGGATAGCCGAAGACGACCTCCACGCCCTGATCCTTCAGGGCCTGCACCACCATTTTCGCACCGCTCATCCGTGTCATCGGAAACTCCGTATCATCGTCGGCCATAGAAAAGCCCCCGAAAGGTCAGGGGCGCATGGGAATCGGTCCGGGTCGCCGTCACTGGCCCATGCGCGTCATTTCAAAGATAAGCACGATGGATGTCACCGCACCCCCTCCTTCGTCGTGAAGGTGGGATATAAGCCGTGACCGGTGGCGTCAATGCGTTAATTGTGCGGAACGGGTAATTTCCGCATCTTTATTCCCGAGGGTCGTCATCCCGCGATATTTTATGATCCGAAGAGTGGACCAGCCGCAGAGCCGGACGGCCGGGCGCGAAGGGCGCCGCCGGTTCGGCGAAGCCCGCCCCCGGTTCCAGCACCCCTACGCGTTCGGACAGCACCCGGAGTGGGCGGAAGCGGCGGGGCGGGCGGCCGATCAGGCCCTCCGTCTCGATGCAGCCCAGGGCCATGTCCACGCCGCGGAAGGTCTGCAGGGGCAAGAGCACGATCCGGGCGCCAAGGCGCGCGGGGCCCGGCACGGCGCTGGCCAGTTCCATGTCCAGAATGGCGGGATCGTGGAAGACGCGGTCCACCTGCGACACCAGCGCCTCACGCTCTCCCGGGTCGATCAGGGACAGAAAGGGCATGCCGCGCACGTCCATGCCCATGATCTCGGGCAGAAGGGCGCCGGTGTGGCGAAAGCGCACGACCGACGGGGCCACATGCTCCAGCAGGAAGACGTTGGGCAGCAGGTCGGGCAGGGCGCGCGGGTCCACGTCCGCGCGCTGGGGCAGGGCGCCGTTCTTGCGAAGACCCTCCCAATAGGCGCGCACGCGCGTGATGTGTTTCGGCCGCACTGTCATCCGACCTTTCGGCACCATCCTTAACAAGAAATCAACCATCAACCTGCAACCCTCAACCGGTCGCACGGGCAGAACACGCCCGCACATATACTTTTACACGGCCGTAATTAGCACCATTCCTCGCGGAGTGCCGGAAAAGGTGAACAAATGGTTAAAAAGTCCCGCGCTTGACCTTCGCGCCACATGGGGCCAGATGCCGCTGACGGCACCAGAAGGGACATCACGATGCGGCGCGGACTTCTTTTGATCCTTTCCTCCCCCTCGGGGGCCGGGAAATCCACGCTGTCCAAGCGCCTGATGGCGTGGGACCCGACGATCCGCTTCTCCGTCTCGGCCACCACCCGCGCCCCGCGCGAGGGGGAGGTGCATGGCCGCGACTATTTCTTCCGCACGCGGGACGAGTTTCGGACCATGGTGGCCGACGGCCAGATGCTGGAACATGCCGAGGTGTTCGGCAACTTCTACGGCAGTCCGCGCGGCCCGGTGGAACAGGCGATGTCCGAAGGGCGCGACACCCTTTTCGACGTGGACTGGCAAGGCGGCCAGCAGATCCGCAACTCCGCCCTCGGGCGCGACGTGGTGTCGGTTTTCATCCTGCCGCCGTCGATCGCGGAACTGGAACGGCGCCTGCGCGGGCGCGGGCAGGACAGCGACGAGGTGATCGACCACCGCATGGCCAAGTCGCGGGACGAGATCAGCCACTGGGCCGAATACGACTATGTCCTGATCAATCACGATCTGGACCGAGCCGAGGCGGAATTGCGCACTATCGTCATGGCGGAGCGGTTGCGCCGTGACCGCCAGCCGGCCCTGACCGGCCTTGTGCGCGACATGAACGGGGAGTTCGAGAACCGATGATCTATGCACTGGACGACATGGCCCCCAGCCTGCCGGCCTCGGGCGACCTGTGGATCGCGCCGGGCGCGCATGTGATCGGCAAGGTGTCGATCGGGGAAGGCGTGGGCATCTGGTTCGGCGCCGTGCTGCGCGGCGACAACGAAGGCATCCGCATCGGGGCCGGATCCAACGTGCAGGAAAACGCCGTGCTGCACACCGACTGGGGCTTTCCCCTGACGGTGGGGGCGAACTGCACCATCGGCCACCGCGCCATCCTGCACGGCTGCACCATCGGCGACGGCACACTGATCGGCATGGGGGCTACGGTGATGAACGGCGCCCGCATCGGGTCGGGCTGCCTGATCGGCGCAAACGCCCTCGTGACGGAAGGAAAAGAGATCCCGGACGGCTCGCTCGTCATGGGCGCCCCCGCCCGCGTCGTGCGGCCCTTGGCAACCGAGGAGGTGGAGAGGCTGCGGGTGTCGGCGCGCAACTATGTGGCCAACATGCGCCGGTTCCGCGCGGGCCTGATCGCGACCTAGAGCGTCAGGAGCGACACCTCTAGCCCGCCCGCATGGGACTGAAGTTCGCGTTCCACCATCCGGCGGTTCGGCAGCGCCTGGCTCAGCACGCCCACGCGCAAGGTGCGTCCGGTATCGCCCAGCCGGGACAAAACGTCCAGCGCATCGAAGCCCGTCGCCACCAGCGGGCAGATCACCCAGTCCGGCTGCACCCGTTCGATCAGCGGTGTCCCGATGTCGCGGAACCGCGCCATCACGATCGAAGGGCGCGCCGGGAACCGGTCCAGATACCGAAACGCCTCGGGCGTCTCGATGATCAGGCAGGTTTCCTGCGTGCCGGCAAAGGGCGGCCTGGTCCCCGGGACGAGCGAACGCATGTTCTCCTCCGTTGCGTCGCCTTCAGTTTCAGGTTGCAAGCTGGCGAAACAGACCCGGCAACCGTCGACACCTCCAAGTTGCGCTCATCGATTTGTCACAATCCCTTTACCGATCGTAAGGCAAAGGCTGTATCTGGCCAGAGTACGTGGCAAAAATTATTGGGACGCAACCGGTCTTTTCGATTTGGTACGGTTGCGCACTTTCCATAAGGGTGGGGAAAAAATGGATATTCTCGTGTCCGCCGAGGGGCGTCTTCTGGGAAGCCTGGTGGACGGCATCCCGGCCCCGGCGCTGGTCATCGCGCAGGATGAACGGATTTCGTTTGCCAATGCGGCCGCGCTGGCCCTGTTCGGCGGGGGAATCGTGGGACGGCACTACATCATCGCGATGCGGCAACCGGGCCTTCTGGACGCCATCGAAGGCACGCTGCGCCACAAGCAGAAGGCGTGCACCCGTTACATCGTGGCAGGTCCCTCGCGCGAAATCGCCTTTCAGGTCACGGTGTCCCCGGTGGAAGGCAACCGCGCCCTGTGCGTGTTCGAGGATGTGAGCGAGCAGGAGCAGGTCAGCGCCATGCGCCGCGATTTCGTGGCCAATGTCAGCCACGAACTTCGCACGCCCCTCACCTCGCTTCTGGGGTTCATCGAAACGTTGCAGGGCGCGGCCAAGGACGACGCGGCCGCGCGCGACCGCTTCCTTGGCATCATGTCGCGCGAGGCGGAGCGGATGAATCGGCTGGTCCGCGACCTTTTGTCGCTGAGCCGGGTGGAAAGCGAAGAGCGGATGCGCCCCACGACCCCCGTCGACATGGTGGCGCTGGTGGCGGTGGCCATGGCGGCGCTGCGCCCCGTGGCGGCGGCCAAGGGGGTGCGGCTGGAACAGGGCGGGCAGGCCGGCCCGCTGCCGGTGCCCGCCGATGCCGACCAGATGACGCAGGTCTTCCAGAACCTGATCGAAAATGCGGTGAAATACGGCGCCTCGGGCGGCGTGGTGCACATCACGGTGGAGCGGGATGACAGCGACGCGCTGCGCCTTGGGCCGGCCGTGGTGATCCGCGTGACCGACAAGGGCGACGGGATCGACCCCATCCACATCCCGCGCCTGACCGAACGCTTCTACCGCGTCGACGACCACCGCTCGCGCGAGATGGGGGGGACGGGGCTGGGGCTGGCCATCGTGAAGCACATCATCAATCGCCATCGCGGCCGCTTCCGCATCGAAAGCGCGAAGGGGCAGGGCAGCACCTTCTCGGTCTTCCTGCCGGTGGCTTAAAGGCGGGCGATCCGTTCCGTCAGGACGGAAAAGACGCCGTTTGCGTCCACCTCGGTCAGGAACAGGGCGTTCGGGGGGCGCATCGTCATGCCCCACCAGTCCACCACGCTGGTGCCGCGGGTCAGGTCGCTGTCGGTTTCGACCTCCACGTTCACATGGCGGCCGGTGAACAGGAATGGGCGCAGCAGGAAGGCGATGCCGCAGGGCGCATGCAGCGGCATCCCCGGCGCGCCGAAGGTGTCGGCGTAGATGCGGACAAGCACGTCTGCCCAGGCCGCGACGGCGCGGGCGGGCTCGGTCCCGATCTCGCGCAGTTCGGCCAGACGCTCGGGCCCCGCGATGACCTTATGGGCCACGTCCAGCGGGACCAGCGTGCAGGTGATGCCCGCCTGAAGGACAATCCGCGCGGCCTCCGGGTCCAGCCAGATGTTCGCCTCGGCCACGGGGGTGATGTCGCCCAGTTCGTAATGACTGCCGCCCATGATCACGATCTCCTGGATGCGGGGGGCCACGTCGGGCGCGCGTTCCAGAAGCGTCGCGATGTTGGTCAAGGGCGCAAAGCAGCACAGGGTCACGCTTCGGTCCGGCGCCTCGCGCAGCGTGCGCAGCAGGAAGTCGACGGCCGGTTCGTCCCGCAGGTTGGTCAGGGGCGCATGGGCGTCATAGCCGTCCAGCCCCACATCGACGTCGGGGCGCTGAAGGCCCGTGACCGGGCGCCGCATCGGCCGGTCGCAGCCGACATGCATCCCCACATCCGGGCGCTTGGCGATGTCGCAAATGCGCTGGGCGTTGTGGATCACGGCGTCCATGGGCACGCGGGACGCAACCAGCGTGATGCCCAGAACCTCAAGCTCCGTCGGGCTGGCAAGGGCCGTCAGCAGCCCGATCGCATCGTCCTGCCCGGGTGCCGTGTCGATGATGATCTTGCGTGGTGTCATGAGCAAATGTCCAGGACCTGAGCATCATCAAAGGCAAAAGAAATCCTTAAGTCTATGTTAATATCGTTCTCAATTTAGACGGTAGGCCAGGGTTTGCTTACACGTTCCACCCGCTTGGCCTCGGTCCACAGGGCGTCCATCTCCTCAAGTGTGCTTGCCGCCGGGGTTTTTCCCTGTTCGGCCAGCCGGTCCTCGATGTGGCGGAAGCGGCGGGTGAATTTGTCGTTGGTGGCGCGCAGGGCGGCCTCGGGGTCCACGTTCAGGTGCCGGGCGAGGTTCGCCATCACGAACAACAGGTCCCCGAACTCGGCCGCGACCTCCTCGGGGCCCAGCTGATTCCGCGCCTCGACCAGTTCGGCCATCTCCTCGGCCATCTTGTCCAGCACCTGGTCTGTCGACGGCCAGTCGAAGCCCACCCGCGCGGCGCGGCCCTGAAGCTTCACCGCCCGCGTCAGGGCCGGAAGGCCAAGGGCCACCCCGTCCAGCACCCGCGTTTCCGCCCGCTGCGCCCGCTCCTGCGCCTTCTGCGCCTCCCACGCGCGGTTCTGGTCCCCGGTGCTTCGCGGCGTGTCGCCGCCGAAGACGTGGGGGTGGCGGGCGATCATCTTGTCGGCGATGGACCGGGCGACATCGGCGAAATCGAAGCGTCCCGCCTCTTCGGCCATGCGGGCGTGGAAGACGGTCTGCAACAGCAGGTCGCCCAACTCGCCCGGCAGTTCGTCCCACGCCTCACGCCCGATGGCGTCGGCCACCTCATAGGCTTCCTCGATCGTGTAGGGGGCGATCGTGGCGAAGGTCTGCTCCAGATCCCAGGGGCATCCGGTTTCGGGATGGCGAAGGGCCGCCATGACATCCAGCAGGCGACGCAGTTCGCTTTCGGCATGCATTGCACACTCCGTGATTTTCCGCTTCAAGTCTGGCTACGCCGCCCCCTTGAAGGAGTCCACCATGCCCGTCCCCAACAGCATCCAGGCGCTGGCCGAGGATATGAAGGCCTGGCGCCGCTATCTTCACGCGAATCCCGAACTGGATCTGGAATGCTTCGGCACCGCGGCCTTCATCGCCGACCGTCTGGCCGCCTTCGGCGTGGACGAGGTGCATGAAGGGTTCGCCCGCACCGGGATCGTCGCGATCATCCGCGGCGGCGCGCCAGGCCCCACCATCGGCCTGCGCGCCGACATGGACGCCCTGCCGATCGAGGAGGCGACGGGCGTGGACCACGCCTCGGTCGTGGAGGGCAAGATGCACGCCTGCGGGCATGACGGGCATGTAGCGATGCTGCTGGGCGCGGCCCGGCATCTGGCCGAAACCCGCAACTTTGCCGGCCGCGTCGCCCTGATCTTCCAGCCGGGGGAGGAAGGCGTCGGCGGCGCCCGCATGATGGTCGAGGAAGGGCTGATGCAGCGCTTCGGGATCGAGAAGGTCTTTGCCATGCACAACTGGCCCAACCGCGAACAGGGCAAGTTCTTCGTGCGTCCCGGACCGATCATGGCCTCGGTCGACACGGCGACGGTGATGTTGCGGGGGGTCGGCGGGCACGGGGCGATGCCGCACACCACGGTGGACCCGGTGATCGCCATGGCATCGCTGGTGCAGGCGTTGCAGACGGTGGTGGCCCGCAACGTGCCGGCGCTGGAACAGGTGGTGGTGTCCGTCACCCAGATCCACACGGGCAGCGCGTCCAACATCATCCCGTCTGAGGCGTGGATGACCGCGACGATCCGCGCCTTCACGCCCGAAATGCGCAAGCTGGCCGAGGAGCGCATCCGCGCCATCGTCGCCGGTCAGGCCGCCAGCTTCGGGGTCGAGGCGGTGCTGGACTACGACCTCGGCTATCCGCCCACGATCAACGACGCCGCCGAGGCGGCCTTCGCCGCCCGCGTCGCGGCCGAGATCGCGCCCGTGGACGCCGACACCACAAGCGAGATGGGGGCGGAGGATTTCGCCTACATGCTGAACGCCCGGCCGGGCGCCTACCTGTTCCTGGGCGCGGGGCCGGGGGCGGGCCTGCACAACGCCGGCTATGATTTCAACGACGACATCGCGCCCGTGGGGGCCGCGTTCTTCGTGCGGGCCGTGGAAATGGCCCAGCCGCTGAATATGACAACGTCGTGATTTCTTCATTCGACTTTGAAACGGCGCTGTCATAATTTGCGTCACCGCGGCCGGTGGCCGCTACCTGGGAGGGATCTGTCTTGCGTATTGCTGTTCTTGGTGGTGACGGTTTCGTGGGCTGGCCCACCTCGCTGCACCTGTCGAACCTTGGCCACGAGGTTCACATCGTGGACAACCTGTCCCGCCGCTGGATCGACACCGAGCTGGGCGTCCAGTCGCTGACACCGATGGATTCGATCCAGGAACGCTGCCGCATCTGGCATCAGGAAACGGGCAACCGCATCCAGTTCCACCTGCTGAACCTTGCCACCGAATACGACCGGCTGAAGGGCTGGCTGCTGGACGTGAAGCCCGACGCCGTGATCCACTTCGCCGAACAGCGGGCCGCGCCCTATTCGATGAAGACGGACCGCCACAAGGTCTACACCGTCAACAACAACGTCAACGCCACGCACAACCTTCTGGCTGCGCTGGTAGAAACGGGGATCGACGCACACCTGATCCACCTCGGGACCATGGGCGTCTACGGCTACTCCTCGGTCGGGGCGCCGATCCCCGAAGGTTATCTGGACGTGGAGATCGACACGCCGACGGGCAAGAAGGGTCAGCAGATCCTGTATCCCACGAAGCCCGGTTCGGTCTATCACATGACCAAATCCTTGGATCAGATCCTGTTCCAGTTCTACGCCCAGAACGACGGGCTGCGGATCACCGACCTGCATCAGGGCATCGTCTGGGGCACCCACACCGACCAGACGCGCCGCCACGAACAGCTGATCAACCGCTTCGACTATGACGGCGATTACGGCACGGTGCTGAACCGTTTCCTGATCCAGGCCGCCATCGGCTATCCGCTGACGGTGCACGGCACGGGCGGGCAGACGCGCGCCTTCATCCACGTTCAAGACTCGGTCCGTTGCGTGGAACTGGCGCTGGGCGATGCCCCGAAGGCCGGCGAGCGGGTGAAGATCTTCAACCAGATGACTGAAACGCACCGTGTCCGCGATCTGGCCGAACTCGTGGCGAAACTGACCGGTGCCAAGGTCGCGAACCTGCCCAACCCGCGGAAAGAGGCGCCGGAGAACGACCTGATCGTGAACAACGAACAGTTCCTGTCGCTGGGCCTGAAGCCGATCACGCTGGCCGAGGGCCTTCTGGCCGAGGTGGTGGACGTGGCGAAGAAGTACGCCCACCGCATCGACCGCAGCCGGGTGCCCGCTGTGTCCGCCTGGACCAAGGACATCGCCCGCGTGGTGGAGCATGACCCCGAGGGCAAGCGCCTCCGCTCCGTTTCCTGAATGGACGGGCTTCATCCCGACCGGCCCGCGTCCTCGACGCGGGCCTTTGTCACGCTCGTCACCAACGCGGATTACGCGCTGGGGGCGAAGGCGCTGATCCATTCGCTTCGTGCGACGGGAACGACGGCGGACGTGGTGGTGCTGCACACCGACGTGGCCGAGGTGGCGGGTCTGGACGCAAGGCAGGTGCGCTGCGACCTGCTGCCCACGTCCGACGCGTTCAACATGGCCCATGCGCGCGACGCGCTGCACGCGCGCGCCGCCTTCACCAAGGGCGGCAAGCCGCCGTTCCACACGCCTCTGGACAACTTCGCCAAGCTGCGGCTGTGGCAGCTGGATTATGAACGGGTGGTGTTTCTGGACGCCGACACGCTGGTGCTGCGCAACGTGGACAAGCTGTTCGACTATCCCGAGTTCTGCGCCGCGCCCAACGTCTATGAAAGCGTGGCCGACTTCCACCGCATGAATTCCGGCGTGTTCACGGCCCGCCCGTCGGCCGCGACCTTTGCCGACATGCTGGCCCGGCTGGACGTGCCGGGCGCCTTCTGGCGGCGAACGGACCAGACGTTCTTGGAAGCGTATTTCCCCGACTGGCACGGGCTTCCGGTCTTCTGCAACATGCTGCAATACGTCTGGTTCGCCATGCCGGAGTTGTGGAGCTGGGACGACATCCGCATCCTGCACTTCCAGTATGAAAAGCCGTGGCAGGACCATGACAAGGCCGACAAGCTGCGCCCGCTGATCGATCTGTGGAAGGCCCATGCGCGGGGTGAGGTGCCGGACCTGTCCACGATGCCCGCACCATGAGGGTGGCCGTCACCGGCGCGTCCGGTCTGGTCGGACGGTTCGTGGTGCAGGGGCTGCGTGCGGCGGGGCAGCATGTCATCATCCTTGGCACCGGCGGCGTGCCCTGGCGGTTGGGAGAGGCGGCCGAGGTAGAGGCCGACGTGCTGGTCCATTGCGCCTTCGCCCATGTGCCCGGCCGCTACCGGGGTGGCGAGGGGGATGATCCGGACGGGTTCCGGCGGGCGAACCTCGACGGCTCCGTCCGGCTGCTGCGGGGGTTTCCGGGGCGGACGATCTTTCTGTCCACCCGCGCCGTCTATGGCGACCATCCCCCCGGCACCCGGCTGACCGAGGATCTGGAGCTGCGCCCCGACACCCTCTACGGCGAGGTGAAGGCCGCGGCCGAGGCGGAGGCCACGGTCAGCCTGCGCGCCACGGGCGTCTACGGCCCGGGGCCGGACCACAAGTGGCAGGGGATGTTTTCGGATTTCCTGGCCGGCCGACCCGTCGCGCCCCGCGTCGCGACCGAGGTGCATGGCGCGGATCTGGCGTCGGCGGTCATGGCCGTGCTTCTGCGGGGGCAGGGTGCGTTCAACGTGTCGGATCTGCTGCTGGACCGGCGGGACCTGCTGGCCGAGGTCGCGATCCAAACGGGCTGCGTTCACCCGTTGCCGGAGCGGGCGGATCGCCATGCCGTCAACGTGATGGATTGCGAAAGAATACGGGCGCTTGGTTGGGCGCCGGGCGGATGGGGAAGGCTGATCGCCAGCCTTCCCGCCTTGATTCAAAGCGTGCCGTCCAGATAGCGACGGATTACGGCGACGCTGCCTTCGGCCCAGACCGCGCGCAGCAGTTCGTCGAAACGGGCGGCCACGGCGGCATTCTCGCCCAGATCGCCATAGACTTCGCGCATCGCAAGCCAGGCGGCCGGATTGGTCTTCGCCTCGGCCGCGACCAGCGTCAGCTTTTCCCAATTCGGGTCGTTCGGCGCGATCTCGGTCCCGTTCTCGCTGGTGCCGAAGCAATAGCGGCACCACAGCGCCGACAGCAGGATCAGGCCGGTCGCGTCGTTGCCCTTGGCCACCACATCGCGGATCGACGGCACGATGAACTTCGGCTGACGGTTCGACCCGTCCAGGCACAGCCGGCGCACCGTGTCCGCCACCGAGGGGTTGGAGCAGCGGTCGAGGATCAGCTGCTTGTAGGCGTTCAGATCCGTGTCCGGCACCGGCGGCACGATCGGCAGGATCTCCGTCGTTTCGACCTTGTCGAGGAAGGCGCGGATCTGGTCGTCCTCCATCGCCTCGTGCACGAAGTGGATGTCCTTCAGCCCGCCGGGATAGGCGATGATCGCGTGGCCGCCGTTCAGGATGCGGATCTTCATCGTTTCATACGCGTCGACCGCGTCGGTGAAGGTCACGCCCACCTTTTCCAGCTGCGGACGGCCGGCGGGGAAGTTGTCCTCCACCACCCACTGGCGGAACGGCTCGCAGGTGACGGGGGCCGCATCCTCGATCCCCAGATCGCGGACCATCTTCAACTCGCGCGGGCCGGTGGCGGGGGTGATGCGGTCAACCATGGAGTTCGGGAAGGCGACGTTGGCCTTGATCCACTGGGCCAGATCTGCGTCGAACAGCTGGCACAAGCCCACCACGGCGTCGCGCGTGACGCGGCCGTTGTGCGGGACGTTGTCGCAGCACATCACGGTGAAGGGTTGGACGCCCGCCGCGCGGCGCGCCTTCAGCGCCGCGATGATCGCGCCGAAGGCGGTTTCGGGCGTATCGGGATGGGCGGCGTCGCGCTGGATCGCGGGATGTTCGGGGCTGAAGGTGTTGGTCTTGGGGTCAATGAAATACCCGCCCTCGGTCACCGTCAGGGACACGATGCGGATCGCGGGATCCGCCATGGCCGCGATCAGCGGCGCGTTGGTCGGATCCACCGGCACGAAGCCCGGCATCGCGCCGATCACGCGGCTGTTGGTCTGGCTCGGATCCAGCTCCGTGACCGAGGACAGGTAGTCCTGTTCGGCCAGCAGAAGGCGCATCTTCTCATCCCCCTCGCGCACGCCGGCGCCAAGGATGGCCCAGTCGTGGTCCAGCCCCATGCCGAACAGGTCGTCCAGATAGACGGCCATGTGCGCGCGGTGGAAGTTGCCGGTCCCGATGTGCACGATCCCCGGGGCCAGGGCGCTGCGGTCATAGGCCGGAACCTTGATGTCCGCGGGCAGGGAGGAAAGGTTGGCTTCGTTCAGTTTCATGTCGGATCATCCGGTGGCGCCGAGGGCGTTCTGCAAAGGTGCCCGGCCGGCGCAGGGGCCGACCGGGAGGGGGGCCGCTTACAGCGCGTGGCCCTGCTGGTCGAAGCGGTGCATCTGGCTGCGGTCCGGGGTCAGCCACACGGTGTCGCCGTGATGGACCCCCACCTCGCCGCCCGCGCGGACGTTGATCAGGCCGTGTTGCGTTTCCACATGCAGGAACGTGTCGGAGCCGAGGTGTTCGGACACTGTGACCCGGCCCTGCCAGTCGCCCGTCGGACCGACAGCGATGTGCTCGGGGCGGACGCCGATCTCGAACGCGTTGTACTTCGCGGCCTCGGCCCCGCCGATGAAGTTCATCTTCGGGCTGCCGATGAAGCCCGCGACGAAGCGGTTCTTCGGGCTGCGGTACAGCTCCAGCGGCGAGCCCACCTGCTCGATCCGGCCGGCCTGCAGCACCACGATCTTGTCGGCCATGGTCATCGCTTCCACCTGATCGTGGGTGACGTAGATCATGGTCGTCTTCAGCGTGTTGTGCAGCTCCGAAATCTCAAGCCGCATGTTCACGCGCAGGGCGGCGTCGAGGTTCGAGAGCGGTTCGTCGAACAGGAACGCCTTGGGGCTGCGCACGATGGCGCGGCCGATGGCGACGCGCTGGCGCTGGCCGCCCGACAGCTGCCCCGGACGGCGGTCGATGTAGGACGACAGGTTCAGCACCTTCGCCGCGTGGTCGACCTTGGCGTCGATCTCGGCCTTGCTCATCTTCGCCATCTTCAGGGGGAAGGCGATGTTCTTGCGGACCGACATGTGCGGATAGAGCGCATAGCTTTGGAACACCATGGCAAGGCCGCGCTGCGCGGGGCGTTCGTCCGTGGCGTTGCGCCCGTCGATGTTGATGGTGCCGCCCGACACGTCCTCCAGCCCCGCGATCAGGCGCAGGAGGGTGGACTTGCCGCAGCCCGATGGCCCCACGAAGACGACGAATTCACCATCGTTGATCTGCAGGTCCAGCGGCGGAATGACCTCGGCGTCGCCAAAGCGTTTCGTGACGCCCTTGAGTTCGATCTGACCCATGTTCTTTTCCTTATTTCACGGCGCCGAAGGTCAGGCCGCGCACCAGCTGCTTCTGGCTGAACCAGCCAAGGATCAGGATCGGTGCGATGGCCATCGTGGATGCGGCAGAGAGTTTCGCGTAGAACAGCCCCTCGGGCGAGGAATAGCTGGCGATGAACGTGGACAGGGGCGCCGCGTTCGAGGTGGTGAGGTTCAGCGTCCAGAACGCCTCGTTCCACGCCAGGATGATGTTCAGCAGAAGGGTGGAGGCGATGCCCGGCACCGCCATCGGCGTCAGGACATACAGGATCTCTTTCCCCAGCGAGGCGCCGTCCATGCGGGCGGCCTCCAGGATCTCGCCCGGGATCTCCTTGAAGTAGGTGTAGAGCATCCAGACCACGATCGGCAGGTTCATCAGCATCAGCACGATGATCAGGCCGGTGCGGCTGTCCAGAAGGCCCCAGTCGCGGAAGATCAGGTAGATCGGGATCAGCACGCCCACGGCCGGCATCATCTTGGTGGACAGCATCCACATCAGGATGTCCTTGGTGCGCTTGCCCGGCACGAAGGCCATCGACCACGCCGCCGGGATCGCCACGATCAGCGCCAGCACGGTGGAGCCGAGCGAGATGATGACCGAGTTCATGAAGTGGCGGAAGTAGTCCGACCGTTCCTGCACGGTGATGTAGTTGTCCAGCGTCCAAGTGAAGTTCAGGAACTTCGGCGGGATCGCGATGGCGTCGGCCTCGGTCTTGAACGAGGTCAGGATCGTCCACAGGATCGGGAAGAAGATCGCCAGGGCGATGATCCAGGCGATCACCGTGACGACGATCTTGCGTTGCGTTGTGCTTGCGCGCGCCATCTTACGCCTCCAGGTTCTTGCCGATCATCCGCATCAGGAAGATCGCGACGATGTTGGCGAGGATGACGGCGACGATGCCGCCGGCAGAGCCGAGGCCCACGTCGTATTGCAGCAGCGACTGCGAATAGACGAGGTAGGTGAGGTTCGTCGACGCGTTGCCCGGACCGCCGTTCGTGGTCACCAGGATCTCGGCGAAGATGGACAGCAGGAAGATGGTCTGGATCAGGATCACCACCGTCGCCGCGCGCGACAGGTGCGGCAGCATGATGTGGAAGAAGCGGCTGAAGGGACCGGCGCCGTCCATCTCGGCCGCTTCCAGCTGTTCGCTGTCCAAGGATTGCAGGGCGGTCAGCAGGATCAGGGTCGCGAAGGGCAGCCATTGCCACGCCACGATCAGGATGATCGACAAAAGCGGCGCCTGCGACAGGAAGTCATAAGGCGGCACGCCGAACACGTTCGCGAGCCAGCCGAAGATGCCGTTCACGGGGTTCATGAACATGTTCTTCCAGACCAGCGCCGAAACGGTGGGCATGACGAAGAACGGCGCGATCACCAGAACGCGCACGATGCCCTGTCCGAACATCGGCTGGTCCAGCAGCAGCGCCAGAAGAATGCCGCCGACCGTGGTGATCAGCAAAACGCCCCCCACCAGCAGCAGCGTGTTGATCAGCGCCGGCCAGAAGTTGGGGTCGGTGAAGAAGAACTGGTAGTTTTCGAACCCTGCAAAGGCATGGTCACCGGGAATAAGCAGATTGTAGCGCAGGAACGAGAAATAGATCGTCATCCCGAGGGGCACGATCATCCAGAGAAAGAGGACGATCACGGCAGGAGAGATCATCAGGCGTCCGGCGGCGCGAGAGGCTTGCGTGGCCATGCGGGCGGGTCCTTTTGTTGCGAATGGGGTGTGGCGGAACCCGCCACACCCCGTGTCATGTGCCTGAAGGCAGGCTTATTTCGGGTAGCCCGCGCGCTGCATCTCGCGCTGCGTCAGCGTCTGGGCAGCCGTCAGCGCCTGATCGGCGGTGGAGGTGCCGGCCAGCGCGGCCGAGAAGACCTGACCCACGGCCGTGCCGATCGCCTGGAATTCCGGGATCGAGATCCACTGGCCGCCCGTGTAGGGAACCTCCTGCACCGAGGGGTGCTGGGTGTTGGCGTTCTCGATCGCGGTCAGCGTGGGCTGGGCGAAGGGGGCCTTCAGATATTCCTCGTTCGCGTAGAGCGAGGTGCGCGTGCCGGGAGGGGCATTGGCGATCCCATCCTCTTCGGCCACGAGGTTCGTGTATTCCTTGGAGGTCGCCCAAGCGACAAAGGCCTTGGACGCTTCCTGCTTGGTCGACGAGGCCGGGATGGCAAGGTTCCAGGACCACAGCCAGTTGCCGTGGTTGTCCACGCCGTCCTTGTGGGGGAAGGGAGCAAAGGCCACGTTGTCGGCCACGGTGGATTCCTCGGGGTTCGACACGAAGGAGGCCGCGACCGTCGCGTCCATCCACATGCCGCACTTGCCCGTCTGGAACAGCGCGAGGTTCTCGTTGAACCCGTTCGACGACGCGCCGGGCGGGCCGTACTTCGTCATTAGGTTCAGGTAGGTGTCCAGCGTCTCTTTCCACTCGGGGCTGTCGAACTGGGGCTTCCATTCCATGTCGAACCAGCGCGCGCCCATGGAGTGGGACATGGCGGTCAGGAAGGCCATGTTCTCGCCCCAGCCGGCCTTGCCGCGCAGGCAGATGCCGTAGACGCCGGCGTCCTTGTCCGTCATCTTCTCGGCGGCTTCGGTGATGAAGTCCCAGGTCGGATCCTCGGGCATCGTCAGACCGGCCTTTTCCAGCAGGTCCGACCGGTACATCAGCATGGCCGATTCCGCATAGAAGGGCGCGGCGTACAGCTTGTCATCCACGGTCAGCGCCTGCGCCACCGGCGCCAGGAAGTCGGCCGCATCATAGTCGGCGCCCATGTCGTCCAGCGGCAGCAGCCAGCCCTGCTTGGCCCAGATCGGAACCTCGTAGTTGCCGATGGTCAGCACGTCGTACTGGCCGCCCTTGGTCGCGATGTCGGTCGTCACGCGCTGGCGAAGGACGTTCTCCTCCAGCGTGACCCAGTTCACCTCGATGTCGGGGTGCTTTTCGTTGAACTGGGCCATCAGGCCCTGCATGCGGATCATGTCGCCGTTGTTCACGGTGGCGACGGTGATCGTTTCGGCGGCCAGGGGCGCGCCGAAGGCGGCAAGGCAGCAAGCGCCCATCAGCCCGCGAATGGTCGTGGTCATCGTAGATCCTCCCCCTTCATATGAGCATATGCCCATTGCAGCGCCAGATGTTCACGACGTGCGGGCCATGGTCAAGACAATAGTGCTACAGATACCGCTAACAGCCAACTTGCAATTTTAGGCGGTTTTTCGCTAAGTGCCGATTATTTGATCTGACTGTCGAGAAGGGCAAGGGCGGTCGGTTCATCCGTGACAAGGCCGTTCATCAGGCGGCCGGTCAGAGCCGCCCTCAGCGCCGTGATCTTGGCCGGTCCGGCCCCCACGACGACCGTCAGCCCCGGCGCCCCCGCCTCGATCCGCAGCGAGGTGAGGCGGTCGTTCAGCGGCGTGTCGATGTAGCGGCCCCCGGCGTCGAAGGCGTGGCCCGTCAGCTCTCCCACCGCGCCGCGGCGCTCCAGATCGGCCAGGTCGGTCGCCGTGATGAAGCCTTCGGTCAGAAGCGGCGCCTTCGGCCCCATCTGGCCCAAGCCCACCAGCCGCAGGTCAGCCCGCTGCGCCAGATCCCGCACCGCGCGCACGGCCTGAAGGTTCCACAGCGCCGCCCGCTCCTCGGCCGAGCCCACGAAGACCGGGGCGGGCATCGGGTAATGCGGCGCGCCGATCCGGCCCGCCAGCGTCATGATGACCGCAAACTGGCTGGCCGACCCGTCATCGGCCACGTTGCCGATCAGGGACACCAGCCGCTGGTCCGGCCGCGCAAGGGTCTCCACCTCGGACGCCATGGCGGTCAGGGTGCGCCCGATGCCCAGCGCGACCACCTTCGTTTCGGGCCGCGCCAGCAGCCCGTCGAACAGGGCGGCCCCCACCGGGGCCAGCGCCCGCACCACGTTGTCGCCCAGGGACGGGGCGACGCGCACCTCCTCCAGCTCGAACCGGTCGCGCAGGCGGGCTTCAAGGTCTAGGCACACGGCCAGCGGGTGTTCCAGCCGCACGCGGACCAGCCCTTCCTGCATGGCGCGGCTGACCAGCCGCTGCGCCCGCTGCCGCGAGATGCCCATGCGTTGCGCGATCTGATCCTGCGTGAGCCCGCCCGCGTAATAAAGCCAGCCCGCACGCGCGGCCGCGTCCAGGGGATCGGGCACGCTCATCGCGGGCCCCCGTCATGTGCCATCATCATCATCATCTCCTCCTCCGGTCCGGGTTATGGCGGATGCGGGAAGGGCGGAAAAGCGGTTTCGGCAATATGGCCATTCCCGCCGGATCGTGGCAGCTTCACCCAAACCGCAAAGGATGCAATCGATGTCAGCCCCCCGAATGCCCGTGTTTGACGGCCACAATGACTTCCTGCTGCGCCTGCAGCGCGCGCCCCAGCGGCGCGAGGAGATCTGGCTGCACGGCGAGGGGCTGGGCCATCTGGACCTGCCGCGGATGAAGCGCGGCGGCTTTGCGGGCGGGATGTTCGCCATCTATGTCCCTTCGCCGCAGCTGGACGGGCCGGTGGACCGGGGGATGGACAACCCGCCCTATGACGTGCCGCTGCCTGCGATGCTAGACCAGACGATGGCGCTGGCCTACGCCACCTCCATGGCGGGGCATCTGATGTGGATGGAGCGTGCCTCGGCCGGGGCGCTGCGGATCGTGCGGACGGCCACCGGGATCGAGGAGGCGATGCGCGACGGGGCGATCGCCGCCGTCATGCACATGGAAGGGGCGGAGGCGATCGGCACCGACCTTGACGCGCTCCACGCGTTCCACGCCATGGGCCTGCGCTCCCTTGGCCCGGTGTGGAGCCGGCCGACCGCCTTCGGCCACGGCGTGCCGTTCCGCTTCCCCTCGGGGCCCGACACGGGGGACGGGCTGACGGATGCGGGCAAGCGGCTGATCCGCGAATGCAACGCACTGAAGATCATGGCCGACCTGTCGCACCTGAACGAAAAGGGCTTCGACGACGTGGCCGCGATCACGGACGCGCCGCTGGTCGCCACGCATTCCAACGCGCACGCCGTCACGCCGTCCGCCCGCAACCTGACGGACCGGCAGCTGGCCGTGATCCGCGAGACGCAAGGGATGGTGGGTCTGAACTTCGCCACCTGCTTCCTGCGCGACGACGGTCGCCGCGCGCCCGAGATCGGGTGGGAGCCGGTCCTGCGCCACATGGACCACCTGATCGCCACATTGGGAGAGGATCATGTGGGCTTCGGGTCGGACTTCGACGGGGCTACGGTGCCCGAAGGCATCGGCGACGTCACGGGGCTGCCCGCGCTTCTGGGCGCGCTGCGGGCGCATGGCTATGACGACACGCTGCTGGAAAAACTGGCATGGCGGAACTGGATCGGGGTCTTGCGCCGCACATGGGGGGAATGATCGCCGCAGGCGCTTGACCGGCGGCGACGGGCGGTCACATGGTCGGTGGCAACGATCACGAGAGCCATTGTGACCCAATCCCTCAAGACCGAGATCCTTCGCCATCTGACGTTCACCATCGGCAAGGACGCGGCGAACGCCACGACCTACGACTGGCGCATGGCCCTGTCCCACGCCATGCGCGACCGGATCATGGAGCCGTGGTTCGACGCCACCCGCCGCACCTGGGCCGAAGACCGCAAGCGCGTCTACTACCTGTCCATGGAGTTCCTGATCGGGCGCCTGCTGGAGGACGCGACGATCAACCTTGGCCTGCACGAGGAGGCCGAGGCCGCCATGACTGCGCTGGGCCAGGACTTCCACGCCGTGGTGGAGGACGAGCCCGACGCCGCCCTTGGCAACGGCGGTCTGGGCCGTCTGGCCGCCTGCTTCATGGAATCCATGGCGACGCTGGGCTGCCCCGCCTACGGCTATGGCATCCGCTACGAACACGGGCTGTTCCGGCAAAGCTTCCGCGACGGCCAGCAGGTCGAACAGCCCGAAAACTGGCTGGACCACCCCCACCCATGGGAATTCCCGCGCCCCGAGGCGCGCTATGTCATCCCGTTCAAGGGGCAGGTGGAGGTCCGGAACGGCCGCTCCGTCTGGACCCCGTCCGAAACCGTGCTGGCTGAGGCGCATGACACGCCGGTGATCGGCTGGCAGGGGCGCTGGGCCAACACCCTGCGCCTGTGGTCGGCCCGGCCCACGGGGGACTTCAACCTCGAACGGTTCAACAAGGGCGACTACGCCGCGGCGGCGGAGCCGGAAACGCTGGCCCGCACGTTGTCGCGCGTGCTTTATCCCGACGACACCACCTATCAGGGCAAGGAACTGCGCCTGAAGCAGGAGTTCTTCCTGACCTCCGCCGCGCTGCAGGACATCCTGCGCCGCTTCCTTCAGGGCCATTCGGACCTGCGCGCGCTGCCCAAGCACGTCGCGATCCAGATGAACGACACACATCCCGCCATCGCAGGTCCCGAACTGATCCGCCTTCTGGTGGACGATCACGGGATGGAGTTCCGGGAGGCGATGCAGGTCGCGCAGCAGGTGCTGGGCTACACCAACCACACCCTTCTGCCCGAGGCGCTGGAGCGGTGGGCGACCTACACCTTCGGCAACGTGCTGCCCCGCCACATGCAGATCGTCGAACAGATCGACGGCTGGCACCTGGAGGAGCATCGCGCCCGCCCGCATTACGTGGGCATCGTGAAGCACGCCGAGGTGCGGATGGGCGAACTGGCCTTCATCGCCTCGCACAAGGTGAACGGGGTATCGGCGCTGCACACGGAACTGATCAGGAAGAACCTGTTCCCCGAACTGAACGCCCTGCATCCCGACCGCATCGTGAACCAGACCAACGGCGTCACGCCGCGCCGCTGGCTGAAGATGTGCAACCCCGCGCTGTCGGGTCTGATCACCGACACCATCGGGTCGGGCTGGGAAGCGGATCTGGACCGCCTGAGGGGGCTGGAGCCGCATGTGGAGGACGCCGCCTTCCGGCAGGCCTTCGGCACGGCCAAGCGCGACAACAAGGTGAAGCTGGCGGCCTGGCTGGAACGGACCTGCGGCGTGGACGTCGATCCCGACGCGCTGTTCGACGTGCAGGTGAAGCGCCTGCATGAATACAAGCGCCAGCTTCTAAACATCCTGGAAACCGTAGCCCGCTGGAAGGCGATCCACGACAATCCGAACGCGGGCTGGGTGCCGCGGGTCAAGATCTTCGGCGGCAAGTCCGCCCCCGGCTATGCCGTTGCGAAGGAGATCATCCACCTGATCAATGACGTGGCCACCGTCCTGAACGACGATCCGGTGACGCGCGATCTGCTGAAGGTGGTATATCCGCCGAACTACAACGTGTCCATGGCCGAACGGCTGGTGCCGGCGGCGGACCTGTCCGAACAGATCTCCACCGCCGGGAAGGAAGCGTCGGGCACGGGCAACATGAAGTTCATGATCAACGGCGCGCCCACCATCGGCACGCTGGACGGCGCCAATGTGGAGATTTTGAAAGAAGTTGGAGACGAAAACTTCTTCCTCTTCGGACTGACCGCCGAGGAGGTGGTGAAGCGCCGCGAGGACCCGGACCACGCCCGCCACGCCATCGAATCCAGCCAAGCCCTGCAGGATGTTCTGCAAATGATCGCGGAAGGGCGCTTCTCTCCGGACCAGACGGATCGGTACCACCAGCTGGTCCATCGCATTTGGCACCATGATTATTTTCTGGTCGCCTCGGACTTCGACTCCTACATTCAGACGCAGGGGAAGGTCGATGCGGCCTTCGCCGACCGCGACCGCTGGCTCCGGATGGCCGCGCTGAACACCGCCCGCTCGGGCTTCTTCAGTTCGGACCGGACGATCCGGGGGTACATGACCGACATCTGGGACATCGATCCCGCGATCTGAAGGACGGGCTTTGAGCAACGAGATCCCGGTCATCGACGTGAATGACGCCATCGCCCTGTGCGAAGGGCGTCATGGCAATCCCTTTGCCTTTCTGGGCCCGCATGGCGGCCGCGTCACGGTGTGGCAGCCGGGGGCCGAGCGTGTCTGGCTGGAACCGGGGACCGAGGCGCGTCCCGTGGAAGGCTTCCCCGGGCTGTTCGTGGGCGAAAGCCCCGTACGCGATTACCGCATCCGGGCACAGGGCTTCGGATCGGAATGGGTGCAGGACGATCCCTACCGCTTCGGCCCGGTTCTGGGAGAGATCGACGAATACCTTCTGGGCGAAGGCACGCACCGCAAGCTGTGGGATGCACTGGGCGCGCATCTCATGGTGCATGAAGGTGTGGCCGGCACGCATTTCGCGGTCTGGGCCCCTAACGCGCAACGTGTGTCGGTGGTGGGCGACTTCAACCACTGGGACGGCCGGTGCCACCCGATGCGCCTGCGCGGCGCCACCGGCGTGTGGGAGATCTTCCTGCCCGGCGTGACCGAGGGCACGTCCTACAAGTACGAGATCCGGACCGGCTGGGGCCATGTCCAGACGCAGAAGGCCGACCCCGTCGGCTTTGGCGCCGAACATCCGCCGCGCACCGCTTCGGTCGTGCGGGACCTGTCGCGGTCGAACTGGACCGACGACACCTGGATGACCACGCGGTATCAGGCGCAGAACGTCGACGCCCCCATCTCCGTCTACGAGGTGCATCTGGGCAGCTGGCGCCGCGCGCCCGGCAACCGGATGCTGTCCTATGCCGAGCTGGCGGAGCAGCTGATCGACTATGTCGAATGGATGGGCTTCACGCATATCGAGCTGATGCCCGTGTCCGAATACCCCTTCGACGGAAGCTGGGGCTATCAGCCCGTGGGCCTGTTCGCACCCACGATCCGCCACGGCACCCCCGATGAATTCCGCGCCATGATCGACGCGGCGCACCGCCGCGGCATCGGCGTCCTGCTGGACTGGGTGCCCGGGCACTTCCCCAGCGACCCGCACGGGCTGGGCCAGTTCGACGGCACGCCGCTTTATGAACATGGCGATCCGCGCGAAGGGTTCCACCACGACTGGAACACGCTGATCTACAACTACGGCCGGCGCGAGGTGATGAACTACCTGACCGCCAACGCACTGTACTGGCTGGAGGAGTACCATCTGGACGGGTTGCGGGTGGATGCCGTGGCCTCCATGCTCTACCGCGACTATTCCCGCCCGGCGGGGGAATGGGTTCCGAACCACTTGGGCGGGCGCGAGAATTTCGAGGCGATCGCCATGCTGCGCGACATGAACAGCGCAGCCTATGGCGCCAACCCCGGCATCATGACGGTGGCGGAGGAGTCGACCTCCTATCCCGGCGTGTCGCGGCCGGTGGACCATGGCGGCCTTGGCTTCGGGTTCAAGTGGAACATGGGCTGGATGAACGACACCCTGTCCTACATCCAGAAGGACCCGATCTTCCGGAAATACGACCACCACAAGATGACCTTCGGCCTGCACTACGCATGGTCCGAGAATTTCATCCTGCCGATCAGCCATGACGAGGTGGTGCACGGCAAGGGCAGCATGATCGAGAAGATGCCGGGGGACGGCGACCAGAAGTTCGCCAACCTGCGCGCCTATTACGCCTTCATGTGGGCGCATCCGGGCAAGAAGCTGCTGTTCATGGGCTGCGAATTCGCGCAGGGGCGCGAATGGACGCATGAACAAAGCCTCGACTGGCATCAGGCCGACCTGCCGCCGCATCGCGGCGTGCAGCTTCTGGTGCGCGATCTGAACGCCCTGTACCGCGGCACGCCCGCGCTGCACCGCAACGACACCCGGCCGGACGGCTTCCGCTGGCTGGAGGCGAACGATCCCGACGCGTCGGTCTTCGCCTGGACGCGCCTTGGCGCGCCGGGGGAGCCGATGATGGTCTTTGTCGTCAACTTCACGCCCGTCGACCGCGACTACCGCGTGGGCTTCCCCGCCGCCGGCCGGTGGGAGGAGGTGCTGAATACCGACTCCTCGGCCTATGGGGGGCAGGACCGCGGGAACTTCGGCGGCATCACGACCGAGCCGGAAGCGTGGCACGGGCAGGGACAGTCGGCCCGGCTTCGTCTGGCGCCCCTGACCGCCGTCATGTTCCGGCAGGCATAGAATTGAAAGAGGGAGGGGAGAGGCGGATGGCAAAGGCGATACGGGTTCTTTCGGTGGTGTCGGAATGCGTACCGCTTCTGAAGACTGGCGGATTGGCGGATGTGGCGGGGGCCTTGCCCCGCGCGATGGCGGTGAAGGGCGTCGCGATGCGGGTGCTCATGCCCGCCTATCGCAAGCAGCGCTGGCGGCTGGACGGCATGGACGTCCTGCTGCACGAGGAGGACCTGTTCGGCGGTCCGGGCACCGTCTATGGCGGCGTGATCGGCGGGATCGACTTCCTGCTGCTGGACGCGCCCCATCTTTATGACCGTGAAGGCGGCCCCTATGCCGGCCCGTGGGGAGAGTGGGAGGACAATCCCCAGCGGTTCGCCGCGTTGTCCTGGATCGCCGCCCGCATCGCCCGCAAGGGCCTGTCCGACGGATGGCGCCCGCAGATCCTGCATTGCCACGACTGGCAGGCGGGCTTCGCGCCGGCCTATCTGGAATGGGGCGGGCCGCGGGACGTGAAGTCCATCATCACCATCCACAACATCGCCTTCCAGGGCTGGGCCAAGGCCGAGCTTCTGACCGAACTGCGCCTGCCGCCCGAAGAATTCCACATCCATTCGCTGGAATACTACAACGGCTTGTCCAGCCTGAAGGCCGGACTGGTCACGGCGGACCGCATCACCACCGTGTCGCCCAACTATGCGATCGAACTGATGCGCCCGGAATTCGGCATGGGCCTTCAGGGCGTGCTGGCCGAACGGGCCGACATCGTCAGCGGCATCCTGAACGGCGTGGACACCACCGTCTGGGCGCCCGAGGCGGAGGAGCGCCCCTACAGCTTCGACAACCTGCGCGGCAAGATCGAGAACCGCGCCACCCTTTGCGCCGCCTTCGATCTGGAGGTGCCGGGCCCGCTGGTGATCGTGGTCAGCCGCATGACGGACCAGAAGGGCATCGACCTTCTGCCCGAGGTCCTGCCCGAGTTCATCGAGGCGGGGGGCGGTGTCGCCATCCTCGGATCAGGCGATCCGGCGCTGGAAAGCGCCATGCGGGAACTGGAGTTGCGCTATCCCGACCGGGTGGGCGTGCGCGTCGGCTATGACGAGGGGCTGAGCCACCTGATGTTTTCGGGCGGGGACGCGGTTCTGGTGCCGTCGCGGTTCGAACCCTGCGGGCTGACGCAGATGTACGGGCTGCGCTACGGCACGCTGCCAGTGGTGGCGCATGTGGGCGGTCTGGCCGACAGCGTCATCAACGTGAACCCCGCGTCCATGATCGCGGGGGTGGCGACGGGCTTCACCTTCTCTCCCACCACGGCGGACGCGCTGTCGGGCGCGCTGCGCCGCCTTGTCCGCCTGTGGCACGAGCCGGAGGCCTGGGCCCAGGTGCAGCGCAACGCGATGCGGCATCCGGTCGGCTGGGAAGCCTCGGCCGAGGAATATGTGGAGCTGTACGCGGAACTGGTCCGGTGAACCTTGGCGCGACGCTGACCGCCCATGGCGTGCGCTTTGCCGTGCATTCGGCGCATGCGGAGGCCATGGACCTGTGCCTGTTCGACCCCGAGGTCGTGGTGCCGATGGAACGGCAGGGCGACGTCTGGGTGGTGGAGGTGGCGGGCCTTGGCGCCGGCACCGAATACCTGTTCCGCGCCCATGGGCCCTGGCAGCCGGATCAGGGGCACTGGTTCAACCCCGACCGCCTGCTGCTGGACCCCTACGCGCAGGAATGGACGGGGCCGCTGCGCTGGAACGCGCGCCTTCAGCCCGACGCCCCGGCGGCGGAGGCCGATCTTCCGCGCTGCGTCGTGACGTCGCCCCGGCCGCCGCTGTCGCGCGGGCCCCAAACCCCTTGGGACCGCACCGTTGTCTACGAGGCGCATGTGCGTGGCCTGTCCATGCAGCACGGCAAGATCCCCGAGGCGTTTCGCGGGACCTTCCTTGGCATCGCCTCAAAGCCCGTCATCAAGCATCTGTGCCGCTTGGGCGTGACGGCGGTGGAACTGCTGCCCGTTCAGGCCTTCATCGACGACCGTTTCACGCTGGAACGCGGGCTGTCGAACTATTGGGGCTACCAGCCGATCGGATATTTCCTGCCCGATCCCCGCTATGGCACGCTGGCCGAATTCCGGCACATGGTGCGCAGCCTGCACAAGGCCGGGATCGAGGTGATCCTCGACATCGTGTTCAACCACACGGGCGAGGCGGACGAGGCGGGGCCGGCGGTCATGTATCGCGGGCTCGACAATGCCAGCTATTACCGGATGGACGGCGGCGCCTATCGGAACGAGGCCGGGACGGGCAACACGCTGGACCTGACGCAGCCCGTGGTGCAGCGGCTGGTCATGGACGCGCTGCGCTTCTGGGCCGATCAGGGCGTGGACGGCTTCCGCTTCGATCTGGCGGTGACGCTGGGAAGGGGCCCGGACGGGTTCGATCCGCGGGCGGCCATCTTCGACATGATCCGCCAGGACCCCGTCCTGCGCGACCTGAAGCTGATCGCCGAACCCTGGGACGTGGCCGACTACCGCCTTGGCCAGTTCCCGCCGCCCTTTGCCGAATGGAACGACCGATTCCGCGACGACGTCCGCCGTTTCTGGCGGGGGGAGAAGGTGGCCGGGGCCGTGGCTTCGCGCCTCACCGGCTCGGCCGAGGTGTTCGACCATGGCCGGCGTCCGGCGTGGTCCTCGGTCAACTATGTCACGGCGCATGACGGGTTCACGCTGACGGATCTGGTCAGCTATGCCGAACGCCACAACGACGCCAATGGCGAAGGCGGGCGCGACGGGGCGGGCGACAACCTTTCGGACAACATGGGCACCGAGGGGCCCGATCCCGCGCTGGACGCCGCCCGCGCCCTGCGCCGCCGCAACCTTCTGGCCACGCTGATGCTGTCGCAGGGCACCCCCATGATCCTTGCGGGGGACGAGATGGGGAACAGCCAGAACGGCAACAACAACACCTATGCTCAGAACAACCCGACCGGTTGGACCGACTGGCGCCGCGATCCGCTGACGGACTTCGTGGCCCGCCTGTCCGCCCTGCGTCACGGGACGGACCTGCTGCGCCAGCCTCGCTTCCTGCATGACGACGTCGTGGCTTGGTATCTTCCCGACGGGAGGGAGGCCGCGCCCGGCGACTGGGACGCGATGACGACCCTGTGCATGGAGTTGCAGGGCGAGGACGAGGCCGTCTTCGTCGTGCTGAACCCCGGTCCGGCCGTGGCCCTGACGCTGCCCCCCGGCTGCGACTGGCAACTGGTGCTGGACACCACGCAACCTGCTTCCGATCCGCCGGAATGGGGGGTTGATGCCCCGGCCCATTCCGTGCTGGTCTTCCGCCACATCGACTAGGGACCAAGCATGACGACCATTCAGACAGTTGCCTTCGACGACCAGAAGCCCGGCACTTCGGGCCTGCGCAAGAAGACCCGCGTCTTCATGCAGCCGCATTATCTGGAAAACTTCGTGCAGGCGATCTTCAACGCCATCGGCGGCGCAAAGGGCAAGACCTTCGTGGTGGGCGGCGACGGGCGCTTCTTCAACGACCGCGCCGTTCAGGTGATCCTGCGCATGGCGGCCGCCAACGGCGCGGCCAAGGTGATCGCGGGGCGGGGCGGCGTGCTGTCCACGCCCGCCGCGTCGAACCTGATCCGGCAGCGCAAGACGGATGGCGGCATCATCCTGTCGGCCAGCCACAACCCGGGCGGCGAGGATGAGGATTTCGGCATCAAGTTCAACATGGCCAATGGCGGCCCCGCGCCGGAAAACATCACCGACGCGATGTTCCGCGAAGCCTCGGTCATCGTCAGCTACAACATCGTCGAATCGCAGGATGTCGACCTGAACGCCGTGGGGGAAACCACCCTTGGCGGCATGGCGGTGGAGATCGTGGATTCCGTCGCCGACTACGCCGCGCTGATGGAGCAGCTGTTCGACTTCGACGCGATCCGCGCGATGTTCACGTCGGGCTTCACCATGCGCTTCGACGCGATGTGCGCCGTCACCGGCCCCTACGCGACCGAGATCCTGGAGAAGCGCTTGGGCGCCGCGCCGGGCACCGTGACCCATGGCACGCCCTTGCCCGATTTCGGCGGGATGCATCCCGACCCGAACCCGACCTGGGCGCATGAGCTGATGGACGAGATGATGGGCCCGGACGCCCCCGATTTCGGCGCGGCCTCGGACGGCGACGGCGATCGGAACATGGTGGTCGGGCGCGGGGTCTACGTCTCGCCTTCCGACAGCCTTGCGGTGCTGGCGGCCAACGCGTATCTGGCCAAGGGCTACGCCAAGGGGATCGCGGGCGTGGCACGGTCGATGCCCACCTCGGCCGCGGTGGACCGCGTCGCCAAGGATCTGGGGGTCGAGGCGTTCGAGACGCCGACCGGCTGGAAGTTCTTCGGCAACCTCTTGGACGCCGGCCGCGTGACGCTGTGCGGCGAGGAAAGCTTCGGCACGGGATCGGACCACGTGCGCGAAAAGGACGGGTTGTGGGCCGTGCTGCTGTGGCTGAACATCCTGGCCAAGCGCAAGGAATCGGTGGCCGATATCCTGCAGGCGCATTGGCGGAAATACGGCCGCAACTACTACTCCCGCCATGATTTCGAGGCGATCGAGACGGAGAAGGCCAACGCCATGGTCTCGGCGCTGCGCAAGTTGCTGGCGGACCTGCCGGGCCGTTCGGTCGAAGGCATGACCATCGCGGCCGCCGACGATTTCGCCTATACCGACCCTGTGGACCAGTCGACCTCGGCCAAGCAGGGGGTGCGCATCCTGTTCGAGGATGGCAGCCGCATCGTGATGCGCCTGTCGGGCACGGGCACCCAAGGGGCGACGCTGCGCCTGTATCTGGAGAAGTATGCCGAAAGCGGCTTCGATCAGGACCCGCAAGAGGCGCTGGCCCCGATCATCCGTGCCGCCCACGAACTGGCGGACATCACGGGTTACACCGGGCGGGTGGAACCCGACGTCATCACATGATGGACGCGGCGCAGCCCGTGAGGGCTGCGTAATCATCCTCGATCACGCTGACGGGGAAGGCGCTCACGAAGTCCGAGAACCTTCCCTTGTCATGCATCGCCTCGGCAAAGCCCAAGGCGTCCAGATGCGGGGCCATGGCGCGCGACATGCCGCCGCACAGCGCGATCCCGCCGAAGGGCAGGTGGGTCAGGCCAAGATTCCCCACCACGGACCCCAGCAGCCGCACGAAGATGCGGGCTGTTTCCGTGGCGTCGGCGTCCGTGCCGATCAGCGGGATGATGTCCTTGGACGGCCGTTCGGTGCCCGTGACGCAGCCGTGGATGGCGGAAAGGCCGCGGCCGGACAACGCCTCCTCCACCGTGGCGATGCCGTAGATGTCTTCCAGATGACGGCCCAGCCGCACCTCCTCGGCGGTGCGGACGGGCAGGTTGACGTGGCCGCTTTCGGAAGGGGGCACAAGGCGGCCGCCCGGGATCACGTGCACGGGGGCGGCGTTGAAGCCCGTGCCTACGCCCACGACCAGCCGCGCGGCGGCCGGGTCCGCCGGCGCACGGCCCGGCAGGATCGGGCGCAGCGGCACATGACCCAGCGCGTGACCCTGCGCCTGAAGATCGTTCAGCACCGACACAGCACCCGCGCCGGTGACCGCGCGCAGCATCATGCCGTCCACGGTCCAGTCCAGATTGGTCAGAGTTCCGACACCGGCCGTGACCGGCCCCGCGATGGCCGCGCAGGCCGCATCCACCGTTTCCTGAAGATCGTCCAGATAGCGCAGGATCACGGCATCAAGGCCCGTGAAATCGGCATTCGTGAAGCGCCGGACGCTGTCGTGGCGCACGTGGAATCCCTCGGCCAGGGCAATACGTGTGTTTGTGCCGCCCACATCGGCGACAAGGCTGAGACTGGACATAGGATTCTCCCTTTGGTGTTGTTCTAGGGGAACTTTCCGCACTCGCAACTTCCCAATCCCGTCTTATGTCAGGAAAAGGCAAATCGAGGAGGCCGCATGAACGTGAGCGCGAAGCCAGTGGACTGGGCCGACCGTAACTGGTGGCGCGGGGCGACGATCTATCAGATCTATCCGCGCAGTTTCCAGGACACGGATGGCGATGGCATCGGCGACCTGCGCGGCATTGAAAAGCGTCTGGAACACATCGCGGCCCTTGGCGCCGATGCGGTGTGGATCAGCCCGTTCTTCAAGTCGCCCATGAAGGATTTCGGCTACGACGTCGAAGACTACACGCTGGTCGATCCGATGTTCGGCACGAACGAGGATTTCGACGCGGTGATCGCGAAGGCTCGCGAACTGGGGCTGCGGGTGATGGTGGACCTCGTCTTCTCTCACACCTCGGACAAGCACGCCTGGTTCCAGGAAAGCCGCCTCAGCCGCGACAATCCGAAATCGGACTGGTATGTCTGGGCCGACGCGCGCCCCGACGGCACCGTGCCCAACAACTGGCTGTCGATGTTCGGCGGGACGGCGTGGCACTGGGATTCGCGGCGCGAGCAGTATTACCTGCACAACTTCCTCAGCTCTCAGCCCGACCTGAACCTGCACAATCCGGAGGTGCAGAACGCGCTTCTGGACGTGCTGCGTTTCTGGCTGGAGCGGGGGGTGAGCGGGTTCCGCTTCGACGTGATCAACTTCTACTTCTGCGACCGCTACTTGCGCGACAACCCGCCGCTGCCGCGCGAGCTGCGCAACGACAGCATCGCGCCGTCCGTGAACCCCTATAATCACCAGCTGCACCTGTTCGACAAGAACCAGCCCGAGAACATCGACTTCCTGCGCAAGCTGCGCGCAGTGATGGAGCCCTACGCCGCCGCCGCCGTGGGCGAGGTGGGCGACGCCCAGCGCGGGCTGGAGATCATGGCCGAATACACCTCGGGCAACGACAAGGTGCACATGTGCTATCCGTTCGAGCTGTTGCAGCCGACGAAGCTGACCGCGCGCATCCTGGAGGACACGTTCCAGCGCATGAACCGCGCCGCGCCCGACGCCTGGCCCTGCTGGGCCTACAGCAACCATGACACGGTGCGCCTGCCTACCCGCTGGCAGGCCTCCGACGCGGCGCTGAAGAACTATGCCGTGCTGCTTATGTGCCTGCGCGGGTCGGCCTGCATCTATCAGGGCGAGGAGCTGGGCCTGCCGGAGGCGGAGCTGACCTACGAGGATCTGCAGGATCCTTACGGCAAGGAGTTCTGGCCCGAGTTCAAGGGACGCGACGGCGCCCGCACGCCCATGGCGTGGGCCGAGACGGCCCATGGCGGCTTTTCGGCCAACGCGAAGCCGTGGCTGCCGGTGCCGCTGGATCACGTATCCCGCTCGGTCGCGGGGCAGCAAGGCGTCAGCGGATCGATGCTGGAACATTACCGCGCGGCCCTGCGCCTGCGCCGCGACCACCCGACGCTGAAGCATGGGGCGATGGACGCAATGTGGACGTCGGACGATCTGGTCCAGTTCCTGCGTCTGGGCGTGCAAACGGTCTTCTGCGCCTTCAACCTGGGCGAAGGCACGGTGGAGGCGCGACTCCCCGAAGGCCACTGGCACCCCGTCGGCGCGGACACGGGCGCGAAACCGCCCGCACCCACCGTGACGCTGGGCCCGTGGGAGTTCTGCCTGGCCTATCGCGACTAGGGCTTGATCTTCATCGACCCGCCGCCCTGCGTCGTCAGCCAGTCGGGCCAGCCGACGTAACGCTCGACGATGAACAGGGCGGCGCAGGCGGCGATGACGCTCAGAACCAGGATCACCTTCCACACGGGTGGGGGGTGACGCACCCACTGCATCATGCGGATGAACCAGATGGGATTCATGTGCCCTCCGTGAAACGCACCTTGCCGATATAGGGCAGGTTGCGGTTCGATTGCGCGTAGTCGATGCCGTAACCCACGACGAATTCGTCGGGGATGGTGAAGCCGGTCCAGCTGGCCTGCACCTCCACCTCGCGGCGCGAGGGCTTGTCAAGAAGGGCGCAGACCTCCAGCCGCTTCGGCTCGCGCGATTTCAGAAGGCGGGTGACGTGGGAGAGGGTGAAGCCCGTGTCCACGATGTCCTCCACCACCAGCACGTCGCGGCCGGCGATCTCCCCCCTCAGGTCCTTCAGGATCCGCACCTCCCGCGAGGAGCGCATGGCGTTGCCGTAGGAGGAGGCTTCAAGGAAATCGACCTCCACCGGCAGGTCGATCTCGCGCACCAGATCGGCGATGAAGATGAAGCTTCCCCGCAACAGGCCCACGACCACCAGCTTGTCGGTGCCGGCGTAGTGGGTCGTGATCTCGCGGGCCAGTTCCTCCACCCGGGCGGCGATGGCCTTAGCCGAGATCATCTGGTCGATGACATAAGGTTGTTTCGACATGCTATCCCCTTGCACTCGGGACACCGAGTAGCGAAAACCTGCGGGAAAGTCACGGAGGATGCCATGCCGACCCATCAGGAAACGCGGCGGTTGCCCTACACGGCGACGCAGATGTTCGATCTCGTGGCCGATGTCGGCGCGTACCCCCAGTTCCTTCCTTGGAACTCCGCCGCGCGGATCCGGTCGCGCACGCCCGTCGAGGGGGGCGGGGAGGTGATGGAGGCCGACCTCGTCATCTCGTTCAAGGTGTTCCGAGAACGGTTCGGCAGCCGCGTGACGCTGTGGCCCGAGCAGAAGAAGATCGACACCGAGTACCTCGACGGGCCGTTCAAGTACCTGAAATCCACATGGTCGTTCCGCGACCTGCCCGAGGGCGGGTGCGAGGTGCACTTCTTCGTGGATTTCGAGTTCAAGAACGCGATCCTGCAGGGGATCATCGGCATGGTCTTCAACGAGGCGATGCAGCGCATCGTGCGCGCGTTCGAAAAGCGCGCGGCGCAGCTTTACGGGCCCAGCGCGGCCTGAAGCAGCGTCAGCGCATGGGCCACGGTGGCCCGGCGCACGCCCTCCCGGCCCAGTGCGCCGAAATCCACGGTTTCCGTGCGGGTGCCGGAGGGGGTGGAGATGCCGAAGCAGACGCGGCCTTCGGGCTTGTGGTCCGACCCGCCGGGCCCCGCGATGCCCGTCACGCTGACCGCCAGCGTCGCGCCCGACCGGGCCCGCGCGCCTTCGGCCATCTGTTGCGCCACGGGTTCGGACACGGCGCCGTGGGCGTCCAGCGCCTCTTGCGTCACGCCCAGCATCTCGCGCTTGGCCGCGTTGGAATAGGTGACGAAGCCGCGTTCGAAGACCTTCGACGATCCCGCATTGTCCGTCAGCGCGGCCGAGATCATGCCGCCGGTGCAGCTTTCGGCCGTGGCGACCGTGACGCCGGCGGCAAGGGCGCGCTGCTGGAAGGACAGCCAGGTCACATCAGCACCCAATGGGCGATGCCGGCGGCGATCATGGTGGCGATGCCCGCGAACAGGCCCGCCCACAGATCATCGGTCATGACGCCGGTGACGCCGCCGCGCCGGTCGGCCTGGCCCACAAGCCACGGCTTCCAGATGTCGAACAGGCGGAAGAACAGAAAGGCCGCGACCCAGCCGGGATAGGCGACGGCGGCCCAGTTTTCCACTCCGTGCCACCAGAAGGCGGCGGCGGGGAACAGAAGGGCGAGCCATTGGCCGGCCACCTCGTCGATGACGAATTCGGACGGATCCTCATGCGCGCCGGTCAACTCGCGCGACAGGGCCCAGAAGCCCAGCGCCGTGACGGCCAGCGTCGCCAGCACCAGCACCGGAAAGCCAAGGAAGCGGTCGATCAGCAGGCCCAGCGCGATCGCCCCCGCCGACCCCCAGGTGCCCGGACCGGGGCGCAGCAGCCCAAGGCCGAAGCCAAGGCAGATCAGCCGCGTCATGCCGACACCAGAACAACGGTGGCGAGGGAGGCGATGCCTTCCTCACGCCCCGTGAAGCCCAGCTTTTCAGACGTCGTGGCCTTGACCGAAACGGTGGCCACATCGACGCCCATGATGTCCGCCAGCGCGGCGCGCATGGACCCCGCAACCGGCCCGATCTTCGGGTATTCGCAGACCAGCGTCACGTCGCAGTTCGACAAGCGGAAGCCGCGGGCCCGCATCCGTTCCATCGCGTGGCGCAGGAAGATGTGGCTTTCGGCGCCCTTCCATTTCATGTCCGACGGCGGGAAGTGCTGGCCGATGTCGCCTTCGGCCAGCGCGCCATAGATCGCGTCGGTCAGGGCGTGCATGCCCACGTCGGCGTCGGAATGGCCCTGAAGGCCGCGCCCGTGCGGCACCTTCACGCCGCACAGCCAGACGTGGTCCCCATCCCCGAAGCGGTGCACATCATAGCCGTTGCCCATGCGGATGTCCATGTCGCGCCCTTTCAGCATACCCTCGGCCCGTGCGAAGTCGGCGGGCCATGTCACCTTGATGTTGGTTTCGTCGCCTTCCACGATGGCGACGTCAAGGCCTGCGGCGCGCGCCACCTCCACATCGTCGGCCGCGTTGCCGGGATGGGCCAGATGTGCCGACAGGATCGCGTCGAAGCGGAAGCCCTGCGGCGTCTGCGCCCGCCACAGCCCGGTGCGGTCGGCGGTGCCCGTCACATGCGCCTCGCCTCGCCACAGGGCGTCGCTGACGGGGAGGGCGGGCGCGGCACCGTCGGCTGTGTCCAGCGCCGCCACCACGCGGTCGATCACGGCGCGCGGCACCAGCGGGCGGGCCCCGTCATGGATCAGCACGCGCGTCACGCCCTGGCCTTCCAAGGCGCGCAGGGCGTTCAGGACGGATTCGGCGCGTGTGGCGCCGCCTTCCACCATCTCCACGCCCAAAGGCTCCGCCCAGGGGCGGTCGTCGGGGTGGATCACCAGAAGGCGCCTCATCCCGGCAAAGGCGTCCAGCGTGTGGGACAGGATCGGGCGGCCGTTCAGCGGGCGCCACTGCTTGGGCACCCCGCCGCCCGCGCGGCTGCCGCGTCCGGCGGCGACGATGATGGCTACGGTGGTCATGGTTCGGATATGACATGCCCTCCGCGCCGGGTGAAGTCTGGAGTTTGCCTGCAAAAAAGGCTATGCGCATAGAAAGAAGGCGCGCGGCCCGCCGCATCCCCGAAAGTCATTCCAAAAATTTGTAATATGTCAGCACGTGGCGTAATCGGAAGCTGACGCTCAAGGATTAGGCACTTGTCCATTCAGATCGACTCCGTGACGCTTGACCCGCCGGTGCTGCTGGCCCCGCTGGCCGGGATCACGGACCTGCCGTTCCGCCAGCTGGTCGCGCGCTTCGGCGCGGGCCTTGTGGTGTCCGAGATGGTGGCGAGCCAGGAGGTCGTGCAGGCCAAGCCCGCCGCCCGCGCGAAGGCGGAACTGGGGTTCGGCGATCACGCCACCTCGGTCCAGCTGGCGGGGCGGGACGCCTACTGGATGGCCGAGGCGGCGCGCTATGCCGAACAGCAGGGCGCGCGGATCATCGACATCAACATGGGCTGCCCGGCGAAGCGCGTCGTGGCGGCGGGGGGCAACGGGGCCTGCGGGTCGGCGCTGATGCGCGAACCCGATCTGGCCCTGCGCCTGATCGAGGCGGTGGCCGGCGCCGTCCGCGTTCCGGTGACGCTGAAGATGCGGCTGGGCTGGGACGAGGACAGCCTGAACGCGCCGCAGATCGCGAAGGCTGCCGAAGGGGCAGGGATCCGCATGGTCACGATCCATGGCCGCACGCGCTGCCAGTTCTACAAGGGCTCGGCCGACTGGGCCGCGATCCGCGCGGTGAAGGACGCCGTGGCCATCCCCGTGATTGCCAACGGCGACATCGTCGACAGCGCCACCGCCGCGACGGCGCGGCAGATGTCGGGCGCGGACGGCGTGATGATCGGGCGGGGGGCGCAGGGCCGCCCCTGGCTGCTGGCGCAGGTGGCGGCGGCGCTGCACGGCCGCCCGGCCCCCGTGGTTCCGCAAGGGCAGGCCCTGGCCGACATGGTGGTGGAGCATTACGAAAGCATGCTGTCCTTCTATGGGATCGAACTGGGCGTGAAGATCGCCCGCAAGCATCTGGGCTGGTATCTGGAGGCGGCGAACGTCCCCAAGGGCGACGTCCTGACCCGCACCGCCCCGGCCGAGGTGACCCGCGCCTTGCGGCACGCGCTGTCGGACCCGCCGGGGCAGGCGGCATGACGCGCGGATCCTCCATCGCGGGCATCCTGCCCAGCGGCGCCATCTGGGCCAGCCTGCCCGTGCCTGCGCTGCTGCTGGACGCGCGCAACAACATCCTCGCGATCAACCCGGTGGCGGAAAGCTTCCTCAACGCCTCGGAAAAAAGCCTGCGGAACGAACCGGCGCTGGACCGGCTGTCGATCGACGCCCCGATGGACGAGGCGCTGGCCCGCGTGCGCCGCAACCAGGCGGCCATGTTCATCAACGACGTGGACGTGACCACGGGCGAAAAGGCCCCGGTGCAGTGCAACCTCCAGATCGCGCCGCTGGCGGACCGGCCCGACCTCGTGATGCTGCTGATCTCTTCGCGCGACATCGCGGACCGGCTGGGGCGGGTGGCGGCGGTGCGGTCGGCCGCGCGGTCCGCCATCGGCATGGCCGAGATGCTGGCACATGAGATCAAGAACCCGCTGGCCGGCATCGCGGGGGCGGCGCAGCTGATCGCCATGAACCTGCCGGCCGAGGACCGCGAGTTCGCCGACCTGATCGTGGAGGAAACCCACCGCATCGTGAAGCTGCTGGAGCAGGTGGAGCAGTTCGGCAACGTCCGTCCGCCCGACTGCCGCCCGGTGAACATCCACGACGCGCTGGACCGGGCCCGACGTTCGGCCGCGCTGGGCTTTGCCGCGAAGATGACGATTCTTGAAGATTACGACCCCTCGCTTCCCGCCACGTTCGCCGATCCGGACCAGCTGATGCAGGTCTTCCTGAACCTGATCAAGAACGCGGCCGAGGCGGCGGGCGCGCAGGGCGGCACGATCCGCCTGCGGACCTTCTACGACCTCGCGCTGCGGCTGCGGCGGGCGGATGGCGGCGGATCGCTGCCCCTTCAGGTGGAAATCATCGACGACGGCCCCGGCATCAAGCCCGAGATCGCCGCCTCCATCTTCGACCCCTTCGTGTCGGGGCGCGAGAACGGGACCGGGCTGGGGCTGGCGCTGGTGTCCAAGATCATCTCGGACCACGGGGGGATCATCTCCGTGGATTCGATGCCGGGGCGGACGGTCTTCCGCGTGTCGCTGCCCATGGCGCCCCGCGAGGCGCCCACGAACAAGATGGAGGTCTGAGAGATGGACGGAACGATCCTCGTGGCGGATGACGACCGCACGATCCGCACGGTGCTGACGCAGGCGCTGACGCGCGCGGGCTGCAAGGTGCATGCGACCTCCTCGCTTTTGACGCTGATGCGGTGGGTGGAGGAAGGGAAGGGCGATCTCGTCATCTCGGACGTGGTGATGCCGGACGGGAACGGGCTGGAAGCGCTGCCCCGCATCGCCAAGCTGCGGCCCGGGCTGCCGGTGATCGTCATCTCGGCCCAGAACACGATCATGACGGCCATCCAGGCGGCCGAGGCGGAGGCCTTCGACTATCTTCCCAAGCCCTTCGACCTGCCGGACCTGATGAAGCGGTCGGCGCGGGCGCTGGAATCGAAGCGCCGCGCGCCGAACCGCCCGGCCCCGGCCCGCGAAGGGTCGGACGACCTGCCCTTGGTGGGGCGCACGCCCGCGATGCAGGCGCTCTATCGGCTGGTGGCGCGGGTGATGAACACGGACCTGCCGGTGCTGATCACCGGCGAATCCGGCACCGGCAAGTCCCTGATCGCGCGCGCGATCCACGATTTCTCTGACCGTCGCGCGCTGCCCTTCGTGGTGGCGCAGGCGTCGGACCTGCAGGGCGCCGATGGCCCCGCCACGCTGATGGCGCGGGCCAAGGGCGGAAGCCTTGTCTTCGACGAGGTGGCCGATTGCAGCGACGAGGCGCAGGGCCGCATCGTGCGCCTTCTGGACCAGATGGGCGAACAGGCGCCGCGCATCATGTCCACCTCGCAATCCGACCTTCAGGCGCGGATGGAACAGGGGGCCTTCCGGCAGGACCTGTTCTACCGTCTGGGCGGCGTGACGCTGCACGTGCCCGCCCTGCGCGAACGGGTGGACGACATCCCGCTGCTGGCCGAACATTTCCTGGCGCGGGGCGAACGCGACATGGGATCCGTCCGTCGCCTGTCGGCCGAGGCGCGGGAACTGGTGCGCGCCTATGGCTGGCCCGGCAACGTGCGGCAGCTGGAAAACACGCTGCGCCGCCTGATCGTCACCTCGGCCGAGGCGGAGATCACCAAGGCCGAGGTGGAGGCCGTTCTGGGCAACCAGCCGGTGATGGAGCCCCTGAAGGGGGGTGGCGAGGGCGAGAAGCTCTCCGCCTCGGTCGCGCGGCACCTGAAGCGGTATTTCGACCTGCATGGGGGCGCCCTTCCGCCGCCCGGCGTTTATCAGCGCATCCTGCGCGAGGTGGAGGGGCCGCTGATCGAGATCGCGCTGGACGCCACCGCCGGCAACCAAGCGAAATGCGCCGATCTGCTGGGGATCAACCGCAATACCCTGCGCAAGAAGATCACCGACCTCGATATCCGCGTGACACGGCGGCGCAAGCTGATGTAAATCGGCAACAGAAGAAGCAGCGGGGGCCGACCCTCGCCGAACGGGGCAGGTCTTTTCGGTGCGATCCGCGGCACGACATTCCACGCTTTCGCGCCTGCTGCGCCTGCGCCGGCAGCGCCGCGTGAAGACGGCGGCCACGTTCACGCTGGTGGCGCTGGGCCCGGTGCTGACGGCGGTGACGCTGGTTTTCCTGGGGCCCATGGACCTGTCCAGCAGTTCGCCGATGTTGCGGCTGTTGCTGCTGACGGACCTGATCTATGTGCTGGCGGTGGCCGCGCTGGTCATCGCGCGGGTCGCGCAGATTGTGGCGGATCGTCGCAGCAAGTCGGCCGGGTCGCGGCTGCACCTGCGCCTGTCGGGGGTGTTCGCGCTGGTGGCGCTGATCCCCACGATCCTTGTGGCGGTCTTTGCCGTGGTCACCCTGAACATTGGGCTGGAAGGGTGGTTTTCGGATCGGGTGCAGCGGGTGGTCGGCAACTCGCTGGCTGCCGCGCAGGCCTATGAGGCCGAACACCGCGAGGATCTGATCGCCGACGCGCAGGCGCTGGCGCGCTATCTGGATGCGGCGAAACGCGGCAGCGTGTTCCTTCAGGACGAACAATTGCGCCCGATCCTGAGCCAAGGGCAGGAGCTGGTGCAGCGCGGGTTGCGCGAGGCCTATCTGATCGACGGCGGCGGCGATCTGCGCACGCGGGGCGACCGCAGCTATCTGTTCGACTTCGACCACCCGACGCGGGAACAAATCGAGCAGGCGCGGACCGTCGGCTATTTCCTGATCCAGGACTGGGCGCACAACGAATTCCGCGCACTGGTGCATCTGGAGGCGTTTCCCGACCGCTACCTTTACGTCACCCGCGAGGTGGACGGCCAGATCCTGAGCCTCTTGGACGACACGCGTGAAACCGTGCGCCTGTATCACCAGCTGGAGGCGGATCGGGGGCGGATGCTGTTCGAATTCGCGCTGCTGTATCTGGGCTTTGCCGTCATCCTGATTCTGGCGGCGGTGTGGCTGGGCCTGTGGTTCGCCGAACGCCTGTCGGGGCCGGTGGGCCGTCTGGCGGGCGCGGCGCAGCGGGTGGGCGCGGGCGATCTGGACGTGCAGGTGGCCGAGGAGGATGGCGATGACGAGATCGCCATGCTGGGCCGCCTGTTCAACCAGATGACCCGGCAGCTGAAGCACCAGCGCGACGACCTGCACCACAGCCATGCCGTGGTGGAACGGCGCCGCCGCCTGTTCGATTCCGTGCTGTATTCGATCACCGCCGGGGTGATCGGTCTGGACGCGGGCGGGCGGGTCGATTTCATCAACCGGGCTGGCCGGCGTCTGCTGGACATGGAAACGACCGACCTGCCGCTGGAAGTGGCCGTGCCGGAATTCGCGACCCTGTTCCACCGCCTGCGCGAGATGGGCGGCACGGTGCAGGAGGAGATCCGCCTGAACCGCAAGGGCAAGCTGGAAAGCCTGCTGGTCCGCATGTCCGTGCGGGAAACGCCCGAAGGTCTGGAAGGCTATGTGGTGGCCTTCGACGACGTGACGGATCTGGTCAGCGCGCAGCGTCTGGCGGCCTGGGGCGACGTCGCCCGCCGCATCGCGCACGAGATCAAGAACCCCCTGACGCCCATCCAGCTGTCGGCCGAACGGATCAAGCGCAAGTTCCGCCCCCTAGTGGGCGACATGGCCGGGGATCTGGAGCAGTACACCGACGTGATCGTGCGCCAGACCAACGACCTGCGCCGCATCATCGACGAATTCTCACGCTTCGCCCGCATGCCGGAACCCGACCGGAGGGAGCGGGATCTGGTGAAGATCGTCAGGGATGCTGCGGTCTTGCAGGCCGGACTTCGTGTGGAAACGGTTCTGCCGGATGAGCCGATGATGGTGGATGTGGACGAAACCATGATCTCCCAAGTTCTTACGAACTTGTTGAAGAATGCGGGCGAAGCCATTGAAGAGGACCATGTTTCCGATGGGTTGGTGAAGCTGTCCCTTCAGGCCGAGGCCGAGGCGGCCGTGATCCGCATCGCCGACAACGGCTGCGGCCTTCCGCCGGATCGATCCCGCCTGTTCGAGCCCTATGTCACCACCAGAGAAAAGGGCACGGGGCTGGGATTGGCGATCGTCAAGAAAATCGTGGAAGAACATGGGGGAACGCTGTCTCTGACCGACGCCCCCGTTTTCGAGGGACAGACGCGTGCCGGCGCGCTGGCTGAAATACGACTGCCGCGCAACCTGCGCCGCCGCAAGAACGGAGAGGGTAAATGAGCAGCATCCTGATCGTGGACGATGAACGCGACATCCGCGAACTGATCGGCGACATCCTGCGGGACGAAGGGTTCGCCGTGCGGCTGGCCGGGAATTCCGACGACTGCATGGCCGAGATCAACGCCGAGCCGCCCTCGCTGATGATCCTCGACATCTGGCTGAAGGACAGCCGGATGGATGGGATCGACATCCTGAAGACGGTGAAGCGCAACAACCCGGATGTGCCGGTGGTCATCATCTCCGGCCATGGCAACATCGAGATCGCGGTCGCGGCCATCAAGCAGGGCGCCTACGACTTCATCGAAAAGCCGTTCAACATCGACCAGCTGATGGTCGTGGTGACGCGGGCGATGGAAACCTCGCGCCTGCGCCGAGAGAACAGCGAACTGCGCCGCAAGGACGTCACCTCGGCCGAGATGCTGGGCAATTCGACGGCCTTCCGCATCCTGCGCCAGAATCTGGACAAGGTGACGAAGTCGAACGCCCGCGTGATGCTGGCCGGTCCCGCGGGATCGGGCAAGGAGATGGCGGCCCGCTACATCCACTCCAACTCCGCCCGGGCCGAGGCGGCCTTCGTCACCGTGTCGTCCGCCGGGATCGAGCCGGAACGGATGGAGGAGGTGCTGTTTGGCCGCGAGACGGAGCGGGGGCTGGAAAAGGGCCTTCTGGAACAGGCGCATGGCGGCATCGTCTATCTGGACGAGGTGGCGGACATGCCGCTGGGCACCCAGTCGAAGCTGTTGCGCGTTCTGGTCGAACAGCAGTTCACCCGCGTGGGCGGGGTGGAAAAGGTGCGCGTGGATCTGCGGGTCATCTCCTCCACCTCGCGCGATCTGCGGGCCGAGATCGCGGCCGGCCGCTTCCGGCAGGAGCTGTATGACCGGCTGAACGTGGTGCCGATCCACGTGCCGCCGCTGTCCGAACGCCGCGATGACATTCCTGATCTGGCGCGGCATTTCATCGACCTGCTGCACCGGGTGCAGGGCCTGCCCCTGCGCCGCCTGTCGCCGGACGCCGAGGCGACGCTGCAGACGATGCCTTGGCCCGGCAACGTGCGGCAGCTGCGCAACGTGATCGAACGCGTGCTGATCCTTGGCGAAAGCTCGGGCCCGATCGAGCCGGCGGAATTGCCGAACCGCGACGGCGCGCCCGCCGCGGGTGACGGGCTGACCATCGGCGGCGTGGTCGCGACCATGGCCCTGCGCGAGGCGCGGGAGCTGTTCGAGCGGGAATACCTTCTGGCCCAGATCAACCGCTTTGGCGGCAACATCAGCCGCACGGCGAGCTTCGTCGGGATGGAACGGTCGGCCCTGCACCGCAAGCTGAAGTCGCTGGGCGTGGTCAAGGCCAACGGCAACGGTGCCGAGGACGAGGCATGAAGATCATCATCTGCGGCATCGGGCAGGTCGGCTGGCAGATCGCGCGGCAGTTGTCGGGCGAACGCAACGACGTGACGGTCGTGGACATGACGGCCGACCTCGTGCGGCGGGCGACGGAAACGCTGGACGTGCAGGGGGTGATCGGCTTTGCGAGCTATCCGGACGTGCTGGAACGGGCGGGGGCCAAGGACGCCGACATGATCGTGGCGGCCACCCGTTCGGACGAGGTGAACATGGTCATCTGCCAGGTGGCCCATTCCATCTTCGAGGTGCCGCGCAAGGTGGCGCGGCTGCGGGCGCAAAGCTATCTCGACGCGATCTATGCCGACCTTTACCGGACGGGGCACATGCCCATCGACGTCGTGATCTCCCCCGAAAAGGAGGTGGCGGAGGCGGCGCTGCAACGTTTGGCGGCCCCCCGTGCCTTTGACACCGAAAGCTTCATGGACGGACGGGCGCAGCTGCTGGGGCTGGCGCTGGACGAACAGTGCCCGGTGCTGAACACGCCCCTGCGACAGCTGAGCGAGCTGTTCTCCACCCTCCGCGCGACGGTGGTGGGGGTGCGGCGCGGCGGCAAGCTGTTCGTGCCAGATGCCGATGCGCAGCTGCTGGCCGAGGATTCGGTGTATCTCTTCACCCATTCCGACGATGTGGGCCGGGTGATGGAGATTTTCGGCAAGGCCCGCCACGCGCAGGAACGGGTGGTCATCATCGGGGGCGGCGCGGTGGGCCTGACGGTCGCCAAGGCGCTGGAGCGGCAGACGGCGCGTGTGCGCGCGAAGCTGATCGAGCGGGACCGCAGCCGGGCCGAGGCCGCCGCGGACGAGCTGGACAGCACCATCGTGCTGAACGGTGACGGCATGGACGGCGCCTTGCTGGAGGAGGCCGACATCCGCAACGCCGACGCGGTTCTTGCGCTGACGGATGACGACAAGACGAACCTTCTGGCCGCCGTGCGCGCGAAGGAGGCGGGGTGTCCGCTGTCCATCGCGCTGGTGAACGACGCCTCCCTTGTGGCGCTGATGGGGCCCTTGGGGATTGACGCGCATATCAATCCGCGGGCGACGACGGTGTCGTCGATCCTACGCTACATCCGCCACGGCCGCGTGCGCCAGATCTATGCCATCGGCGATTCCGAGGCGGAGATGATCGAGGCGCAGGTGCTCTCCACCTCCTCGCTGGCGGGGCGGCTGATCCGCGACATCGAGTTTCCGCGCAACGTGCTGGTCGGCGGCGTCCTGAAGGGCGACCGCATGATGAAGCCCGTGCCCGACCTGCGGGTGGAGGAGGGCGACATTATCGCCATCTTCACCACCACCGAGGATGTGCCGGAGGTGGAGCGGTTGTTGCAAGTGTCGATCGACTTCTTCTGATGCCGCGCCTGCGCAGCCTTCCCCTGCTGATCTGGATGGGCGCGATCGGCGCGCTGACCATGTATCTGCCCGCCGCGCATGCGCTGGTGCGGGGCGACATGCCGGTGTCGCGCGCCTTCTTCTATGCGGGAACGCTGGGTCTGGTGGTGCTGGCGATGCTGGCCATCGCCACGGCGCAGCGCCGTCCGAACGATGTGGCGCGCGCGCATCTGGCGGCGCTGGTCACGGCCTATCTGGTGATGCCGGTGATGTTCGCGGTGCCGTTCCGCTGGTCGGTGCCCGACACCAGCTTTCTGAATGCGTGGTTCGAGATGCTGTCCTCGTTCACGACCACGGGGGCCACGCTCTATGAAACCCCGGGGCGGCTGTCCGAGACGCTGCACCTGTGGCGCGCGATCGTTGGCTGGCTGGGCGGGTTCTTCGTGCTGCTGACGGCGGTGGCGATCATGGGGCCAATGAACCTTGGCGGGACCGAGGTGATCTCGGGCCGGCCGCCGGGGCGTCCGAACCTGGGCGCCTGGATCGAGGTGGCGGACGCGGACGAACGCATCGTACACCACGCGCAGCAGATCTTTCCCGTCTATGCGGGGCTGACGCTGATCCTGTGGGTCCTTCTTCTGGTATCGGGGGAGCCGGGGATCTACGCGCTGTCCTATGCGATGGGCACGATCTCGACCTCCGGCATCTCTCCGGGACCGGGCTTCGGGCATCAGCCGGAGGTGCCGGTCGGGGAACTGTTCGTTTTCGTGTTCTTTGCCGTGGCGATCAGCCGGCGCTTCGTGCCGGGGATGGTGCTGCTGGACCGGTCCTACCGCCTGCGCGACGACCCCGAGATCCAGTTCGCGGCGCTTCTGATGCTGACCGCGCCGACCGCGCTGATCCTGCGCCACTGGCTGGGCAGCGTGGATTACACGGGCGGTCTTCTGGATTTCGCGCAGGCCTTGTGGGGCAGCCTGTTCACCACCCTCAGCTTCATGACGACGACCGGATATGTGTCGGGCGGCTGGGACGTGACGCGCGGGTGGTCGGGGCTGGACAGTTCGGGCCTGATCCTGCTGGGGCTGGCCACCGTGGGCGGTGGCGTCGGCACGGCGGCGGGGGGCGTGACGCTGCTGCGAGTCTACGCCCTGTATCGCCATGCGCAACGAGAGATGCAGCGGATCGTGCATCCGTCTTCGGTCGGTGGGGGTGGGCCGGTCGCGCGGCGCATCCGAAACGACGGGGCGTACGTCGCGTGGATCTTCATCATGCTGTTCGGGCTGACGGCGGCCGTGGCCATGCTGGCCCTGTCCCTGACCGGCATGGCCTTCGAACCCGCGATGATCCTGTCCATGTCGGCGTTGAGCACGACGGGGCCGCTGGCCGCCGTTGCGGGGGAGGTGCCCGTGTCATGGGCGGCGCAGGGCAGCGCGGCCAAGGTCATCCTGGGCGCGGTGATGATTCTCGGACGGGTGGAAACCCTTGCGGTGCTGGCCCTGATCACTCCGGCCACCTGGCGGCGTTAACCGTTTTTGGGTCTGGAATATCATCGGCTTCCGCATCATATTGTGATTGCTTCCGGACCAGGGCCGGAGGGAAGAGGGCAAAAACAATAATGATAAGGCAAGACACGAATGGCCGCTGATAAGCAGAACCTCCAGGATGCCTTCCTGAACCACGTCCGCAAGGCCAAGGTTCCTGTCACGATCTTCCTGATCAACGGGGTCAAGTTGCAGGGCGTGATCACCTGGTTCGACAACTTCTGTGTTCTTCTGCGCCGGGACGGGCAGTCGCAGCTGGTCTACAAGCACGCGATCTCGACCATCATGCCGGGCGCGCCCATCAACCTTTATGAAGGTGAAGACTGATTTCGGAACACGATCTCCACACCACCGAGGCGGCGCCGACGCGCGCCTTTGTCCTTCACCCCGACATGAAGGCGCAGCGCACGCGGCGGCTTCCCGAACACGGACTGGCCGAAGCGGTGGCCCTTGCCGCCGCCCTGCCGGGGCTTGATGTTGTCGGCGCCGATGTGGTCCGGGTTGCCAAGGCCACCCCTGCCACGCTGTTCGGATCCGGCAAGGTGGAGGAGCTGGCCCAGCGGCTGAAGGCCGAGGAGGTGGAGCTGGTGCTGGTGGACGGTCCCGTGACCCCCGTGCAGCAGCGCAACCTGGAAAAGGAATGGGGCGTCAAGCTTCTGGACCGGACCGGGCTGATCCTGGAAATCTTCGCCGACCGCGCGCGCACGAACGAGGGCGTGCTGCAGGTGGAACTGGCGGCGCTGTCCTATCAGCGGACGCGGCTGGTGCGCGCCTGGACCCACCTTGAACGGCAGCGGGGCGGCTTCGGCTTTGTCGGCGGCCCCGGCGAGACGCAGATCGAGGCGGACCGTCGCGCCATCGACGACCAAATGATCCGCCTGCGCCGCCAGCTGGACAAGGTGGTGCGCACACGCGAACTGCACCGCGCCGCGCGGCGCAAGGTTCCGTTCCCGATCGTGGCGCTGGTGGGCTACACCAACGCTGGCAAGTCCAGCCTGTTCAACCGCATGACCGGGGCCGAGGTTCTGGCCAAGGACATGCTGTTCGCCACGCTGGACCCGACCATGCGGGCGGTGGAATTGCCCACCGGCTTCAACATCATCCTGTCGGACACGGTGGGCTTCATCTCGGACCTGCCGACGCAGCTGGTGGCCGCCTTCCGCGCCACGCTGGAGGAGGTGCTGGAGGCGGACCTGATCCTGCATGTCCGTGACATCGCCCATCCCGAAAGCGCCGAACAGGCGGCCGATGTGGGCGACATTCTGGACAGCCTTGGCGTGAATCCCGCCGTGCCCATGTTCGAAGTGTGGAACAAGCTGGACCTTGTGGACGAGACGGCGCGGTCGGCGATCCTGGATCGGGGACGTTCGGACCGGGTGTTCCCGATTTCTGCCCTGACGGGCGAGGGGTTGCCGGCGCTGATTGATGCCATGACGGTGGCGCTGGACGATGAGCGTCATGTGGAGACGGTGCTTTTGTCCTTTGCCGAAGGGCGTCAGCGGGCCTGGCTGCACGAACAGGGCGTGGTGGAAAAAGACATCGCCACCGAGGACGGGCACCGCCTGACGCTGCGCTGGTCGGCGCGGCAGCGGGCCCGGTTCTCGAAGCTTTAAGCCTCGTCCACCGGGATCAGGACGGAGCGGATGGCGAGTTCGCGCATCTGCTCCTCATACCCCTCGGACATGCGCAGCCGGTCCAGCTTGGCGGCGTAGCGTTCGCGGATCATCGCCTCGGCCGCGGCCACGGCAGGATCGCGGCGCAGCGTGGCCATCAGGTCGGCCAGGCGGTCGGCATTGCGCGTGGCGCTCGTGTCCTCCACCTCGTTCCGGTCGAAGCGGCGGAAGTAGTCGATGTTGTACTTGCCGTGATTGTTCAGAACGTCGCCCCGCAGGCGGCGCATCAGGTATTCCTCGTGCGTCTTGACGCCGTAATGGTTCACCTGCGCGAAATCATAGCCCTTGCTTTGCCGCGTCTGGCGCCAGGTCATGATGTTGCCGTCGATGGGCTTGGCCGAGCCGTTGATCCAAGGGAGCCCGCGGGGGTTGGGCTTCTTCTTTTCCGCGCGGGGGCGGTGGATGGCGAGGCGCAGGTAATCTTCGTTCCGGAACAGGGTTTTCACGCCGTAGCCGGGGTTGAAGTCGTCATTCGCGGCACGGGTCAGGCGCTGCGTGACGGGTTCGGGTCCGTAATGGGGGATGTGGGACGATCCAAAGAAGCGCCAGGTCACGGCCATGGCGTCCGTGTCCGTGTCGCGCATCAGGTCGATCAGGCTGTTGATGTCGCCGCCTTCGGTCTTGACCGTCAGGAATTCGTCGAAATCCATCACCATGATGTAGTCGGAATGCTGCACCAGCGGATGGCCCGTGGCGCGCTTCAGGGCGCGCGACTGGGGCGGCAGGTCTCGCATGGGGCCGTTTTCCATGCGGGTGACAAGGCCAAGGGCGGCCAGCGCGTCCAGCATCTCGTCCGTGCCGTCGGTGCAGTCGTTGGTGTAGGCGAGGATGTCGGTGAAGCCCAGAAGGTGGTGATAGGCCACCCATTCCAGCACGTAAGGGCCTTCGTCCTTGGCCATCGTGACCAGCGTGACGCGGCCGTGACGTGATGCATTGGCGCCCGTGGGCAGGGCCGTCTTGCGGGCGTCCAGATCGCCGAGGAACTGTTCTGGGTCCAGCTTGACGGTGGCCTTGCGTTCGGCCTGTTCCTTTTCGTCCTTCGCCTCCCGCGGTTTCTTTTCGCGGGGCGCGGGGGGCGGAAGGCTGTCGTAATCGGCCAGATCGTGATCGATCAGATAGGTGCCCAGCCAGCTGGTCGCGGGCGGCAGGCCGCCGGGCATGCCGGCGGTGTATTTGCGCAACCAGCGGGAATAAAGGTGGACGGACAGGCTGCCTTCACGCTCCAGCTGCTCTTCCAGACGCTCCCGCTCCGGCGGTTTCACAAGGCGCTTGCGGTCGTTGAAGGCCACGGGGAAGAAGGTGTGGGTGGGCTGGGCCTTCGCGATCTCTCCGCTGTCCTGCGCGAACCAGGTCAGCGCCTCGGGCCCGGTGGAGCCCCAGGACAGGCTTTCCAGCCGCACCGCGACGCCTTCGGACCGCTTCTGTTCCAGTTCCCGGCGGAACTTGCCCTTGGACCAGGGCGGGATCGGGAAGTCGGAGGTCAGGAAGTCCATCATCGCCTTCAGGGTCTGCGAATCCGCGGGCATCCCGAGGATGGCGTTGCCCAGCAGCAGGCGGTCCTCACGCTCGTGCCCGATGAACCAGCCGAGGTCGGCGGGGAAGGGTTGCAGGGCGATCACGTCGGTGTCGGCCCAGACGTTGCCTTCCTGCGCGACCATGCGCACGCGGAACACGTCCGCGTGGATCGCGGGGCTTTGGGCCTTGTCGTGCATCAGGATGCGGTCGGTGTCCCACACCTCGCGCGCGTTCACGACGTTGGTGCCCTCGGGCACGTTCGGAACATCCTCATAGGTGTAGAGGGTGTAGTCGTGGCCCAGCCGAAGGAAGGATTTGATCGACGCGATTTCCATCCATGACAAGGGGCCACCGATCCAAAGCGATCCGATCCGTGCGCGTACCGTCATGACATCCTTCCCTGACCCCGGTCCTGCACGATGATTGGACGCTGGCCCCGCCCGGTGTCAAGGCGTGAACGCCCCGATCGGCGCGATGGGGCGCAACCATCGGTGGCGCAAAAGAAAAGCCGCCCCGGGGGGCGGCTTTCCGAAAACGGCGGGTGGGACGCCTCAGAGCTCGTCGAGCGCGTCGATCGCGGTCTGGAGTTCTTCCTTGGTAACGTTCTTTTCGGTCACGGTCGCGCCGGACACGATGTGATCGACGACCTTGTCCTCGAACAGCGGCGCGCGCAGTTGCTGCTGCATCTGCGGGTTCTTCTGCACGAACTCGAAGAAGGCGCGTTCCTGGCCCGGATACTGACGGGCCTGGTTCAGGACGGCCTGCGTCATTTCCTGATCGGACACCTGCACGTCGGCCTTGCGGCCGATCTCGGCCAGCAGGAGGCCAAGGCGCACGCGGCGCACGGCCAGTGCCTTGTGCTCGTCCGTCGGCTCGATCGCGCCGTGGTTGTGGTCGTGATCGTCCGGATGCTCTTCATGGTAAAGCTGGTGGGCGATCTGGCCGGCCTCGGCTTCGACCAGCGAAGGGGGCAGGTCGAAGCTGACCATGCCGTCCAGCTGGTCCAGCAGGGCGCGCTTCATCACCGCGCGCGAGGCGCCGGCGTATTCGGCTTCCAGACGACCGGAGATCTGGGTCTTCAGGGCTTCCAGATCTTCCGCACCGTATTTCTTGGCCAGCTCGTCGTTCAGCTCGGCCTCGGCCGGGGCCTTGACGGCCTTCACCTTGCACTCGAACAGGGCTTCCTTGCCCGCGAGGTGCGAAGCGCCGTAGTTCTCGGGGAAGGTAACCTTCACTTCGACGTCGTCGCCTTCCTTGGCGCCGGTCAGCTGGTCCTCGAAGCCCGGGATGAACGAGCCGGAGCCGAGAACGAGCGGGTAGTCCTCGGCGGTGCCGCCTTCGAACACTTCGCCGTCGACCGAACCCTTGAAGTCGATCACGATCTGGTCGCCGTCCTTGGCCTTGGAGCCCTTCTTGCGGTCCGCGAAAGTCTGGGCCGAGGAAGCTAGGTTCTTCAGCGCTTCTTCGACGGCCGAATCATCGGCCTTCACGACCAGACGCTCCAGCGTGACGGAGGACGTGTCGAGCTCCGGGATCTCGGGCAGGGCCTCATAGGTCATCTCGACCACGACGTCCTGGCCTTCCTTCCACTCCTCTCCGCCGACCATCTTGACGTCGGGCTGAAGGGCGGGGCGGTCGCCGGTCTTTTCGAAGTGATCCTTCATCGCGCCGTCGATGGCGTCCTGCATGGCATCGCCGAGGATGCGCGGGCCGAACTGCTTTTTCAGCATGGCCATCGGGACCTTGCCCTTGCGGAAGCCCTTCATCTCGATCTCGGGCTGCACCTCGATCAGCTTTTCCTGCACCTTGGCGTCAAGGTCGGCCGCCGGAACGGTGATCGTGTAGCTGCGTTTCAGACCTTCGTTCAGGGTCTCGGTGACCTGCATGTGATCGTCCTTCTCAAACCTTTTGTGGTGCGGGTGGAGGGACTTGAACCCCCACGCCTTGCGGCGCCAGAACCTAAATCTGGTGCGTCTACCAATTTCGCCACACCCGCAAACCGGCGGACCGCCCGGATGGGCGGCCCGCTGTTCCGCAGCCTTCTAGCAAAGCGCTTGCACGGAGGCGAGAGCAAAAAGCGTCACACGCCCAGCTTGCGGAAGACGGGGGGCAGGAGGTCGGGCAGATCCTCGGCCGTGAGGCCGGGGCCGAACTGACGGGCGCATTCGATGTGCAGCCAGGCCCCGGTTTCCGCCGCGGAGAAAGGCGAAACGCCGCGCGCCAGCAAGCCGGTGATCATGCCGGCCAAGACGTCACCCGCGCCAGCTGTCGCGAGCCACGGTGCCGCCCGATCGTGGGAGGCGTGGGCCAGCACCGCGCGGCCCGTGGGGTCGGCGATGACGGTGTCATGCCCCTTCAACAGCACGGTGCAGCCGGCGCGACGGGCGGCTTCGCGGACCGCGTCGGGCTTCGACATCGGCCAGTCGGGCGGGGTGGTCGTCATCGCCTGTGCCAGATCGGGGAACAGGCGGGCGAATTCGCCGGGATGCGGGGTCAGGACGCAATCGGGGTGCAGGCCGACCAGATCGGTGGCGGCCAGCGCCGTCAGCGCGTCGGCGTCCAGCACCGTCGGCCGTCGGGCACGCAGCGCGACGGGAAGGAGGGCCTTCGCCCGCTCCACCCCCAAGCCGGGGCCGAGGCAGAGGGCGTTGATCCGGGCGTCGGCCAGCATCTCCTCCAACGTGCGGGGGTCGTCGACCGCTCGCAGCATGATCGCGTCCAGACGTGCGGCGTGTTCGGGGATGGCCAGGGCAGGCGGGGCCAGCGTGACCAGCCCGGCCCCGATCCGAAGCGCCGCCCGCGCCGACATGCGCGCGGCACCGCCTTGGCCCGAGGCCCCGCAGAGCACCAGCGCATGGCCATGGTCGAACTTGTGGCCCCTGGCCTTGCGCAGGGACGGGATGTCGGGGGCGGCGAGATGCAGATCGGCGGTGACCGGCAGGCCGAGGTCCGCGACATGGAGGTGCCCGGTCAGGTCCGGACCTTCGGCAAGATAATGTCCGGGCTTGGCGGCGTGGAAGGTAACGGTCAGGTCCGCCCGGATCCTTGGGGCGACGGCGTGGCCCGTGTCGGTGTCCAGCCCCGTGGGCATGTCGATGGCGACGATGCGCGCGTCGGACAGCGCGAGGGTGAAGGGACGGGGGCGGCCGATGCCCAGAAGGGCGTCGATGATCAGTTCAGGGTCTTCGACCGGGGTGCTGGTGGCGCGCGCTCGATTCGCGCGGGCTTCGTTTGTCGTGGGCGGGGCGGTGGGGCGGACCTCCACGCTCCACCCGCGGGCGTGGAGGAGGCGGGCCACGACATAGCCGTCACCGCCGTTGTTTCCGGAGCCGCAGAGGATCAGGGTGCGGGGCGGGGTTTCCGCGTATTCGGGCCAGTGGCGCAGGATGGCGGCGACGACCGCCTGACCGGCCTGCTCCATCAACTCGGAAGATTCTGCCTGTCTTGAGGCGAAAGCCTCTGCTTCGATGCCGCGGATTTGGGCAGAAGTGGGAAGGGCATCGCGGGAGGAGTGGCCCATGTTGATATCCTGCATGGTTTTTGCGCCATATGCCCTAAATTTGGGCAACACAGGCGGGTTTTCGCACTTCGGGGCGGCCGTTCCCCTCTCGACAATTGTCCCTGCGCTGCGAAAGTGGTCAGACACGGGAAACGCATGCGGAGAGTCGGCCGATGAAGAAAGTTGAGGCGATCATCAAGCCCTTCAAGCTGGATGAAGTGAAGGAAGCGCTGCAGGCGGCCGGCGTCCAGGGACTTTCCGTGACCGAGGTGAAGGGGTTCGGGCGCCAGAAGGGCCATACCGAGCTGTATCGCGGGGCCGAATATGTCGTGGACTTCCTGCCCAAGGTGAAGATCGAGGTCGTCATTCCCGACGATCTGGTCGATGCCGCGGTCGAGGCCATCATCCAGGCCGCCCGCACGGAAAAGATCGGCGACGGAAAGATATTCGTCAGCCCGGTCGAACAAGCCATCCGCATCCGCACCGGTGAAACCGGCGACGACGCGGTCTGATCATCCCATTATCAAGTTTCACGGAGGGATAGAAACCTGATGAACGTCCAAGAAGTTCTGAGCCTGATGAAGGACGAGGAGGTCGAGTATGTCGACATCCGCTTCACCGATCCGAAGGGCAAGCTGCAGCACGTGACGCTGGTCGCCGATCTGGTCGATGAGGACTTCTTCGAAGAAGGCTTCATGTTCGACGGTTCGTCCATCGCGGGCTGGAAGTCGATCGACCAGTCGGACATGAAGCTGATCATCGATCCGGCTTCCGCCTACATCGATCCCTTCTATGCCGAGAAGACGCTGTGCGTGCACTGCAACGTGGTGGAGCCCGACACGAACGAGCCCTATGACCGCGACCCGCGGGGCACGGCCGTGAAGGCCGAGGCCTACCTGAAATCCTCGGGGATCGGCGACGCGTTCTATTGCGGTCCGGAAGCCGAGTTCTTCATCTTCGACGACGTCCGCTATTCCGTTTCGATGAACAAGGTGTCGTTCCAGGTGGACGCCATTGACGCGTCGTGGAACACCGACACCGTGTACGAGGGCGGCAACACCGGCCACCGTCCGGGCGTCAAGGGCGGCTACTTCCCGGTGAACCCGATCGACGACGCGCAGGACCTGCGCGGCGAAATGCTGTCCACCATGAAGCGAATGGGCATCAAGGTCGACAAGCACCACCACGAGGTCGCGTCCTGCCAGCACGAGCTGGGCATGATCTTCGGTGGTCTGGTCGAGCAGGCCGACAACATCCAGAAATACAAATACGTCATCCACAACGTCGCGCACGCCTATGGCAAGACCGTGACGTTCATGCCGAAACCCATCAAGGGCGACAACGGCACGGGGATGCACGTGAACATGTCGATCTGGAAGGACGGCAAACCCCTGTTCGCCGGTGACAAGTATGCCGACCTGAGCCAGGAAGCCCTGTTCTTCATCGGCGGCATCCTGAAGCACGCGAAGGCGCTGAACGCGATCACCAACCCGTCGACCAACAGCTACAAGCGTCTGATCCCGGGCTTCGAGGCGCCGGTTCTGCGCGCGTATTCGGCACGCAACCGTTCGGGCTGCGTCCGTATTCCGTGGACGGAATCGCCCAAGGCGAAACGCGTGGAAGCCCGCTTCCCCGATCCCTCGGCGAACCCCTACCTGGCCTTTGCGGCGCTGCTGATGGCCGGCTTGGACGGCATCAAGAACAAGATCGATCCGGGTCCGGCTTCGGACAAGGACCTTTACGATCTGCCGCCGGAAGAACTGGCCTCGATCCCGACCGTCTGCGGTTCGCTTCGCGAGGCGCTGGAGGAGCTGGAGAAGGACCACGAGTTCCTGCTGGCCGGCGACGTGTTCACGCGCGACCAGCTGGAAGGCTACATGGCCCTCAAGTGGGAAGAAGTGTACGCCTACGAGCATACGCCCCACCCGATCGAGTACCAGATGTACTACAGCTGCTGAGGCAGCCGGGCCGCCCTTCGGGGCGGCCTTTTTCGTTGCACGGCGGGCTTTGGTTGCGGTTCGGGGCCCGGCGGGCTATCCCGAAACGAAACCGCGAAGGAGCCTTATCATGCGTGCGTTCGTCTTCCCCGGGCAGGGTGCCCAGACCATCGGCATGGGCCGTGCCCTGGCCGACGCCTATCCGTCCGCGAAAGCGGTGTTCGAGGAGGTGGACGAGGCGCTGCAGGAAAAGCTGTCCGCGCTGATCTGGGACGGCGACATCGACACGCTGACCCTGACGATGAACGCGCAGCCGGCGCTGATGGCGACCTCCATCGCCGCGATGCGGGCGCTGGAGGCCGAGGGCGTGACGGTGGAGGCTGCGGACTTCGTGGCCGGCCATTCGTTGGGGGAATATTCGGCGCTGTGCGCGGCGGGCTCGCTGACGCTGACGGACACGGCGCGCCTGCTGCGGACGCGCGGCGCCGCGATGCAGGACGCCGTGCCGGTGGGCGTGGGCACTATGGCCGCGATCCTCGGCCTTGATTTCGAGACGGTGGTCGCGGTGGCCGAGGAGGCCGCGCAGGGCGAGGTGTGCCAGGCCGCCAACGACAACGACCCAAGCCAGGTCGTTGTGTCCGGCCACGTGGCGGCGGTGGAGCGGGCGATGGAGATCGCCAAGGCCCGCGGGGCCAAGCGCGCCCTGCTGCTGCCGGTGTCGGCGCCCTTCCATTGCGACCTGATGCAGCCTGCGGCCTCGGTCATGTCCGAGGCCCTGGCGGCCGTGGTGATCGACGCGCCGAAGGTGCCGGTGGTCGTCAACGTGCGGGCGGAGGCGGTGACCGAGCCCGACCGCATCCGCGCGCTGCTGATCGCCCAGATCACCGGGTCCGTGCGCTGGCGGGAATCGGTGCAGTACATGGAAGGCGCCGGCGTCACCCAGTTCTGGGAGATCGGTGCCGGCAAGGCGCTGTCGGGCATGATCAAGCGCATCGCCAAGGGGGCCGAGACGCGCGCGATCGGCACGCCCGAGGACGTGGCCGCGGCCCGGGCCGCACTGAACGCATAACAAGGAGCAGACAATGTTCGATCTGACGGGCAAGAACGCGCTGGTGACCGGCGCATCGGGTGGCATCGGCGCCGACATCGCGCGGGCGCTGCACAAGGCGGGCGCGGTTGTGGCGCTGTCGGGCACGCGCGAGGCGCCGCTGGCGGAACTCGCGGCCGAGCTGGGCGAGCGGGCGCATGTCGTGACCTGCAACCTTTCGGACGCCGCCGCCGTGGAGGCGCTGCCGAAGGCGGCGGCCGAGGCGATGGGGTCCGTGGACATCCTGGTGAACAACGCGGGCATCACGCGCGACAACCTGGCCATGCGGATGTCGGACGACGAATGGCAGTCGGTGATTGACGTGAACCTCACCTCCACCTTCCGGCTGTGCCGCGGGGTGCTGCGGGGCATGATGAAGGCGCGGTGGGGGCGGATCGTCAACATCACCTCCATCGTGGGGGCGACGGGCAATCCGGGGCAGGTGAACTATTCCGCGGCGAAGGCCGGGATGGTGGGCCTGTCCAAGAGCCTGGCCTTCGAAGTGGCCAGCCGCGGCATCACCGTGAACTGCGTGGCGCCGGGCTTTATCGCGACGGCGATGACGGACAAGCTGAACGACGACCAGAAGGGCCGGATCCTGGCGCAGATCCCGTCGGGACGCATGGGAACCCCGGCCGAGATCGCGGCGGCGGTGCTGTATCTGTCCAGTTCCGAGGCGGGCTATGTGACCGGTTCGACGCTGCACGTAAACGGCGGGATGGCCATGCTTTAATAACGCTTGAAAGCGTTTGCCTTGCCACATAACCCTTGCTATAGCGCGCTTTGAGACCACGGGGGCGGCAACGCCACCGGGGCACCCCGTCGCGCTGTCGGGACAACCGCCCTTTCGGGCAATGACAACTGGGACGGGACCGCTCCCGCAATGAATGAGGACATGGACATGAGCGACATCGCAGATCGCGTGAAGAAGATCGTCGTCGAGCATCTGGGCGTCGAAGAGGAAAAAGTGACCGAGAACGCGTCGTTCATCGACGATCTTGGCGCTGACAGCCTTGACACCGTTGAACTGGTGATGGCGTTCGAAGAAGAGTTCGGCATCGAGATCCCGGACGACGCGGCCGAGACGATCCAGACCTTCGGCGACGCCGTGAAGTTCATCTCGGAAGCGGCCTGATCACTTTCACGACCTGTGAAAAAGGCGCCCCGCGGGGCGCCTTTTTTCATTTGCGGAAGGCGGTGGCCAGCGCTTCGATCAGGTTCTCGGCGTCGTAGGGTTTGCGCACGATGGGAACGTTGCGCATCGTTTCGGGCAGGGCGGAGGTTTCGTCGTAGCCTGTGGCGAATACGAAGGGCGTACCGCGCGTGCGCAGCGCCTCGGCCACGGCGACGGAGGTTTCGGAGCCGAGGTTCACGTCCAGCATCGCCAGTTCGATCCCGCCGTTTTCCACGAGGTTCAGCGCCTGCGCCACGTTCCGCGCCAGCGAGATGCGCTTGAAGCCCGCCTCCTCCAGCATCGCTTCCACGTCCATGGCGATCAGCAGCTGGTCTTCCAGAAGCAGCACATGGGCGTCTTCGGGCACGGCGGGGGGGACCGCCCGAAGGGCGGTGGGGGTGGATGTCATGGCAGTCTCCTCAAACCGGACGAAACGGGCGGGAAGCACGAATTCGGCTTCCACCCCCGTGGGGCGATAATCAATAAAGGAACGGCCGCCCAGATCAAAGGGCAGGGAGCGTTCCAGAAGCAGCGAGCCGAAGCCGCTGCGGTCGGGCGCGACCACGGCGGGGCCGCCGCTTTCGCGCCATTGGACAAGGCAGTCGCCATCCTCGGACCGGGACCAGATCACCTCCAGCCGGCCGCCGGGGCGGGACAGGGCACCGTATTTGGCGGCGTTGGTCGCCATCTCGTGCAGGATCTGGGCCATGACGGAGAAGCCGCGGCTGTCGAGCAGCGCTTCGGGCCCTTCGAGGCGCATGACCGAGCTGCCGCGATAGGGGGCGAGTTCGGCCTGAAGGAGCGCCGAGAAGGAGCCGCCGCCGTCGCCGCGCATCACCTGGTCATGGGCAAAGGACAGCGCCTGGATGCGCCCCTTGAGCGAGGCGATGTAGGATTCGAGCGTGCGGCCTTCTTCCACCGGATGGCCGATGACGGACTTGATCACCGCGAGGATGTTCTTCACGCGGTGGTTCAGCTCGTCGTTGAGGACGCGCTGGCGCAGGGCGGCGCGGTCACGTTCCTCGGCCAGAAGCTCGTTGTGCAGAAGGACGATCTCCACCAGCGTGGTGCGCAGGGCGCGGGCGGTGTCGAGGTCATCCTCGGTCCAGGGGGCGGAGCGGCGGTGCACCTCCTCCTTCCACAGGGCGAAGCTGTGGCGGGGAGTCAGCCGGTCGCCCAAAGGGCCGGTTTCGTAGGTCTTTTCAGGGTTGCCGGCCCAGTTCACGGTGCGGACCTGTTCCTGGCGGAAGAACAGGATCCAGTCGCGCGCGATCTGGGATATGGGAACGGCCAGCACGCCGGCGGTCCGGCCGTGGAACGGTTCCGCCTGCGGCACGTGGTCGGCAAGGTTGTCGGTGAACCAGAATCCGTCCTCGGTCTGGCCCGCGACGTGGGACAGGATCGCGTCCAGCGCCGCGGCGTCCGGGACGGTGCCGGTGGAGGTGCTGTGGTCGTTCATCTTCACCACGACACCGTCGCATTCCAGAAGGCGTGCCAGATCCTCGATCCCGTTGGCAAGGACGTGCTGCACGTCCTGCGAGGTGTCGAGCCGCGACAGCTTCTGCATCTGGGCGCGGGTGCGGGCCGCACGGTCCAGCTTGCGCTTGCGCAGAAGGGCGCCGAGGTGGAGGGACAGGAACTCTCCGAACATCTCGGCCGCGACGCGGACGGCCATGGGCAGGGTGTGCGGCGTGTAGTGGTGGCAGGCGATCAGGCCCCAGAGAACGCCGTCCACGATGATGGAGATCGACATGGAGGCGCCAACGCCCATGTTGCGCAGGTATTCGCAGTGGATGGGGGAGACGGACCGAAGGTGGGCCTGCGACAGGTCCAGGGGCTGGCCAAGGAAGCGTTCCGGCGTGATGGGCACGCGTTCGGCCTGGACGTCCGAGATGACGCGGATCGTGTTGGTGAGGTAGAGGCGCCGCGCCTGGGCCGGAATGTCGGCGGCCGGGAAGTGCTGGCCGAGGAAGGATTCAAGGTGGGGCGCCTTTTCTTCCGCGATGACGCGACCGGAGCCGTTGGCGGCAAATTCGTAGACCATGACGCGGTCATAGCCAAGATGGGCGCGAATCAGGCGTGTCACCTCGGCGAAAAGGGCATCGGCCTCTTCGAACCCGCTGATGCGGTCCATCATCAGGCGCGCCAGTTGCAGCGGCGCGGTGTTGGTGGAGGCCGCCTCCATCTCCACCATCGTGGCCATGCCGTTGCTGTGCAGGGCCATGTCGACGCGGCGGCCGGAGGGGAGTTGGACGTCGAAGAGCAGGACGGGGCGGGTCTGTTCGGCGGTGAGGGCCAGCGCGTCCTGCAGGCGGGCGGTGACGGCCGGGCCGAGGAGCTGGATGGGCGCCTCGCCGTTGCGGACGGCCTCGCGGCCGATCAGCTGGGCGCTGTTGGCCGAATGCTGCTGCAGCCGTTGCAGTTGGAGGTCGAAGGCCAGAAGCGCGCCGTAGGGCTGGATGGTGCCCGGGATGTGGATCGGCTCGCGGTCGCAATTGGTGAGGGTGACGGGCTCGTTCATGTCGGCTCCTTGGCGAACGCGTCGCGGGCGAGGTCGAACGTGAGTGTGGCCCCGACGACGGCCTGATCGGCGTCAAAGGGTTCGGCCATGTCGAGGACGGACAGGAACGCGGTCCAGTTGGCCACGGTGCCGGACAGGTGCCGCGCGCCGAAGGTGGCGTCGAAGCCGAGGGTCTGGGCGCGCTTGCGCAGGATCTGGCTGCCGAGGGCGGCGCCTTCGAGGACGTAGAGGCGGCCGATCAGGGCGCTGCCGGACAAGGACGGGGCCGGCGTGGGATCGGGGAGCGGGAGGCCGAGGTCGGTCATGTCGCGGCGCAGGTCGTCCAGAAGCAGGCGGGGCCGCCAGGGGCTGAAGGCGACGCCCTTCAGAGCAGGCTCGACGGTGGCCCGGAACCGGAGGTTCGCGCGGAGGTAGGCGGCGTAGCTTTCGCGGTCGCCGAAGCCGCCCACGGCGGCGTCCAGCGCCGCGTGGGCTTCGGCCGTCGCGTCCCGCAACTGCCAGCGCCTGTTCGAAAGTCGTCCCGTCTGATCCATGGGGCGAACGTAGCGACCGGCTGCGCATGCGCAAGGCCTGTTTGCGCGCACTGGCGCGCCGGCGGATGTGGCTTATATTGCAGGGTTGTGCCGTCGCGTGTATCAGGCGCGAAAGTTTTCGGAAGGAAGTTCTGCATGCGTCGCGTTGTCGTCACGGGTCTGGGTCTTGTCACGCCTCTTGCGTCGGGCGTGGAGGAAACGTGGAAGCGTTTGCTGGAAGGGCAGTCCGGAGCGGGCACGATCACCCGTTTCGATCCGGTGAACGTCGTCACGAAATATGCCTGCGAAGTGCCCCGCGGCGACGGGACAAACGGAACGTTCAACCCGGACGACTGGATGGAGCCGAAGGACCAGCGCAAGGTCGACGACTTCATCATCTATGGCATGGCGGCGGCGGTTCAGGCCGTGAAGGATTCGGGCTGGGAGCCCGAGGACGAGGAAGGTCGCGCGCGCACGGGCGTGATGATCGGGTCGGGGATCGGGGGTTTGAGCACGATCGCCGAGACGGCGGTGCTGATCAAGGAGAAGGGTGCGAAACGCGTGTCGCCGTTCTTCATTCCGGGCTCTCTCATCAACCTCGTGTCGGGGCAGGTGTCGATCCGGTTCGGCTTCAAGGGGCCGAACCATGCGGTGGTGACGGCCTGCTCGACCGGGGCGCATGCCATCGGCGATGCGGCGCGGCTGATCGCGTTCGACGATGCGGACGTGATGGTGGCGGGCGGGGCGGAAAGCCCGATCAGCGAGATCGGGATTGCGGGCTTCAACGCGTGCAAGGCGCTGTCGACCAAGCGTGCGGACGAGCCGACGAAGGCGAGCCGGCCCTATGATGCAGACCGCGACGGGTTCGTCATGGGTGAAGGCGCCGGCATCGTGGTGCTGGAGGAATACGAGCACGCCAAGGCGCGCGGCGCGAAGATCTATGCCGAGGTGCTGGGCTATGGCATGTCGGGCGACGCCTATCACATCACGGCGCCGTCCGAGGATGGCGATGGCGGATACCGCGCGATGGAGGCGGCGCTGAAGCGTGCCGGGGTCGAGCCGTCGCAGGTCGATTACATCAACGCGCATGGCACCAGCACCATGGCCGACACGATCGAACTGGGCGCGGTGGAGCGGCTGTTGGGTGATCACGCGGCCGGGGCGACGATGAGCAGCACGAAATCGTCGATCGGGCACCTTCTGGGGGCGGCGGGATCCGTGGAGGCGATCTTCTGCGCACTGGCCATTCGCGACCAGATCGCGCCGCCGACGATCAACCTGGACACCCCGGCGATGGAACCGAAGCTGGATCTGGCGCCGAACAAGGCGGTGAAGCGCAAGATCGACATCGCACTGTCGAATTCGTTCGGGTTTGGCGGCACGAATGCGAGCCTGGTTCTGGGGCGGGTGCGCGACTGATGTGGAAATCTGTCGCCTCCAACGCGCTGACGCTGTTCATCGTCATTCTGGTTTTTGTGGCGGGGTTGGTTGCGTGGGGGCGGCAGACGTTCTTTGAGCCGGGGCCGCTGACGCAGGCGATCTGCCTGCGGGTGGACAAGGGGGCCTCCACCTCTGACGTGGCGGAGGCGCTGGCGGCGCAGGGGGCGATCGAGAACACCTATGTGTTCCGGATTGGCGCGGACTACACCGAAAAGTCGGGGCGCGAGAAGTTCGGGAGCTTCCTGATCCCGGCCAGTGCGTCGATGCCGCAGATCCTGGACATCGTGACCGCGGGCGGGCAATCGACCTGCGGGCGCGAGATCAACTATCAGATCGGCGTGGCGAACGCGCAGATGGTGTTGCGCGACCTGAACCCGGCCACGGGCCGGTTCGAGGAAGTGGCGAAATACGATCCCGCCGCGGGCGAGGCGCCGGAGGCGTTTGCGGGCGTCGAGGGAGAGGATCTGCGCCTGCGCGTGACGCTGGCGGAAGGCGTGACCAGCTGGCGGGTGGTGGACAGCTTGAAGCGGGCGGATTTCCTGACGGGCGATGTGGACAAGGTGCCGGCGGAAGGCAGCCTTGCGCCCGACAGCTACGAGGTCGTGGAGGGTCAGTCGCGGAGCGAGTTGCTGGCGGAGATGGCCGAACGGCAGACCCGCATCTTGGCCGATCTGTGGGTCGGGCGCGACGAGGGGCTGCCCTATGAGACGCCGGAGGAGGCGCTGGTCATGGCCTCTATCGTGGAGAAGGAGACGGGGATCGCGGGCGAGCGGCCGATGGTGGCCAGCGTCTTCGTGAACCGGCTGCGCGACGGGATGCGGCTTCAGACCGACCCGACCGTGATATATGGCGTGACGAAGGGCGAGGGCGTGCTGGGACGCGGGTTGCGGGCCAGCGAATTGCGCGCGCGCAATCCCTACAACACCTATGTCATCGACGGGCTGCCGCCGACGCCCATCGCCAATCCGGGGCGGCTGAGCATCGAGGCGACGCTGCATCCGGCGGATTCAGAGTATGTGTATTTCGTGGCGGACGGGACCGGCGGGCACGTGTTCGCCCGCACCTTAGACGAGCACAACGCCAACGTGGTCAAGTGGCGCGAGATCGAGCGGGAGCGCGGGCAGGCGCCGGCGGGCGGCGTGCAAACCGGAGAATAAACGGGCGGTAAACGCCCCGCGCGCGCAAGTATCTGAAATAACTTGACTTTGCGCGCGGCCTGAGGTATCACTACAGGCATGCTGGAAGACTGAACGAACGGCCTCGGGGGTGACCCGCGGGCCGTTTTTTCGTTGGCTCGTGCGGGCAGCATGAGAGGCGGGACGGGCATGAACATGGATCTCTCCATCGGAGAAGCTTCGCGAGTGGATCTGCTTGCGGAGACTGAGAGGCTGTATCGCGAGGTTGCCGAGGAGCTGGCCGTGGCCACGCGCCGAGTCAGCGAGGGCGACATGGGAGAAGTGGCGGGAGCGATGCGGGCAATGAAGGATCTGCGCGCCGCGTTCCAGATGGTGATGGAAGAAAGGACACGGGTTGAGAAACTTCGCAAGCAGGCCGGCGGCGTCGTCAACGAATACGCCCTCGACCTTGACGCCGCACGCGATGAGATCGGGCGCCGGCTGGCTCGCCTCCGCGGCGCAGGATGAGGTGGATGCCTTTCTGGAAGGTCTGGGGGACAATGCGCTGATGGCGTTGCCGTGGCTGTTCGAGTTCTGGGCGCTGGCGCATCAGCTGCCGCCCGATGGCGCGTGGAAGAGCTGGGTGATCATGGGGGGGCGCGGGGCGGGGAAGACCCGCGCCGGGTCCGAATGGGTGCGGGCGGAGGTGGAAGGGGCGCGGCCGCTGGATCCGGGCCGGTCGCATCGCGTGGCGCTGGTAGGGGAGACGATCGACCAGGTGCGCGAGGTGATGGTGTTCGGGGAAAGCGGGATCCTTGCCTGCTGCCCGCCCGACCGGCGGCCCGTGTGGGAGGCGGGGCGGCGGCGGCTTGTCTGGCCGAACGGGGCGGTGGCTCAGGTGTTTTCGGCGCATGAGCCGGAGAGTTTGCGCGGGCCGCAGTTCGATGCGGCCTGGGTGGACGAGCTGGCGAAGTGGAAGAAGGCGGAGGAGACCTGGGACATGCTGCAATTTGCGCTGCGGCTGGGGGATCATCCGCGGCAGGTGATCACGACGACGCCGCGCAACGTGGGCGTGCTGAAGACGATCCTGAAGAACCCGTCGACCGTGGTGACCCATGCGCCGACCGAGGCGAACCGCGCTTATCTGGCGGCAAGCTTTCTGGAGGAGGTGCGGGCGCGTTACGAGGGCACGCGGTTGGGCCGGCAGGAGCTGGACGGGGTGTTGCTGGAGGATGTGGAGGGGGCCTTGTGGACGACACCGGCGCTGGAGGCGGGCCGGCTGGACCGGGCGCCGAAGCTGGACCGGATCGTGGTGGCGGTAGATCCGCCCGTGACGGGGCATGCGGGGTCGGATGAGTGCGGGATCGTCGTTGTTGGCGCGGTGACGGAGGGGCCGCCGCAGAACTGGCGCGCGGTGGTGCTGGAGGATGCCAGCGTGACGGCGGCGAGCCCGGACGCCTGGGCGCGGGCGGCTTTGGCGGCGATGGAGCGGCACGGGGCGGACCGGCTGGTGGCGGAGGTGAACCAGGGCGGCGATCTGGTGGAAACCGTGATTCGGCAGATCGATCCGCTGGTGCCGTTCCGCGCGGTGCGCGCGACCAAGGGCAAGGTGGCGCGGGCGGAGCCGATCGCCGCGCTGTATGAGCAGGGGCGGGTAAAGCACCTGCGGGGCCTTGCGCGGCTGGAGGACCAGATGTGCCGCATGACGGTGCGCGGCTATGACGGGAAGGGGTCGCCCGACCGGGTGGATGCGCTTGTCTGGGCGGTGTGGGAGCTGATGGTGGAGCCTTCCTCGGTGTATCGCCGCCCGCAGATCCGGGGGCTGTAGGGCACCGCGCGGAGGTATTAAGCGGCGTTAACGCTTTCGCCGTAGATTGCCTTCAACGGACAAGGAAGTCCGGTTCTGACAACGAAGACGAAGCGGCCGCGCCCCCTTGGCGCGGACCGGAGGCGGCTTGCCCGGATGGAGGTGCGGATGTTCGATTTCCTGAAGCGGGGCGCGGCGCAGGTGCCGGAGGCGAAGGCCTCGGCCACCGGGCCCGTGATCTCGTATCAGAGTTCGGGGCGCGTGGCGTGGAGCCCGCGCGACACGGTGAGCCTGACGAAGACCGGGTTCCAGGCGAACCCGATCGCGTTCCGGGCGGTGAAGCTGATCTCGGAGGCGGCGGCGGCGTTGCCGATGGTATTGCAGGATGCGGAGCGCCGGTATGACCTGCATCCGGTTCTGGACCTGATGCGCCGTCCGAATGCGGCGATGGGACGGGCCGAGTGGTTCGAGGCGCTGTACGCGCAGCTTCTGCTGTCCGGCAACGCCTATCTGGAGGCGGTGCCGGGGGCGCTGCTGCCGGGCGAGCTGCACGTTCTGCGGTCGGACCGCATGAGCTTGGTGCCGGGGCCGGACGGGTGGCCGGTGGCCTATGACTATACCGTGGCGGGGCGGAGCCTGCGGTTTGACATGACGGGGGGCTTCCAGCCGATCTGCCACATCAAGAGCTTCCACCCCCAGGACGATCATTACGGGTTGTCGCCGATGCAGGCGGCGGCGGTGGCGCTGGATGTCCACAACTCGGCCTCGCGCTGGTCGAAGGCGTTGCTGGACAATGCGGCGCGGCCGTCGGGGGCGATCATCTACAAGGGCGTGGACGGGCAGGGCGCGCTGTCGACGGACCAGTACGACCGGCTGGTGACCGAGATCGAGATGAACCATCAGGGCGCGCGCAATGCCGGGCGGCCGATGCTTCTGGAAGGCGGGCTTGATTGGAAGCCGATGGGGTTCAGCCCGTCGGACATGGAGTTCCACGAGACGAAGCTGGCGGCGGCGCGCGAGATCGCCATCGCATTTGGCGTGCCGCCCATGATCCTGGGCATCCCGGGGGATGCGACCTATGCCAATTATCAGGAGGCGAACCGTGCATTCTATCGGCTGACGGTTCTGCCCTTGGCGGCAAAGGTGGCGGCGGCGGTGTCGCACTGGCTGTCGTCGTTTTCGGGCGAGGAGGTCGAGTTGCGGCCGGATCTGGACCAGGTGCCGGCCTTGGCCGCGGAGCGTGATCAGCAATGGGCGCGTGTGGGCGAGGCCGACTTTCTGACCGTGGCCGAGAAGCGGATGCTTCTGGGGCTTCCGAGGGTTCCGGAGGAATGAGGGAAACCGGATCGCGCTTCTTGTACGACAGTTTCGATGCGGCTTCGGCGCGCATCGAGGCGAACGAGCGCGTGTCCGAGCAACGCTGGACCGGGCTGGAATACCGCCTTGTCCAGATCGAGGGCACGCTGGACCGGCTGGAGCGGCGCGTCTGGCTGGGTGTTTACGGTGTCGCGGCGTTTCTGCTGACGCAAGGGGCGGAAGCGCTGATCCAATCGGCGATGAGGTGAGGATGAACGGATTTCATGGAGCGCCCGAGCGCAAGTTCCACGCCACCGGCACGCTGGAGGTGCGGGGCGGCGTGATCGAGGGCTATGCCTCGCGGTTCGGGTTGCGCGATCAGGGGGGCGACGTGGTTCTGCCCGGCGCCTATGGCGGCAGCCTGGCGCGTCTGGGTGACCGGCGCGTGAAGATGCTGTGGCAGCACGACGCGGGCGAGCCCATCGGCGTCTGGGACGAGGTGCGCGAGGACGCCACGGGCCTGTTCGTGAAGGGCCGGATCCTGCCCGACGTGGCCCGGGGCCGCGAGGCCATCGCCTTGCTCGATGCAGGGGCCATCGACGGGCTGTCCATCGGGTACCGCACCGTGCGGGCCGAACGGGATGCCAAGGGTCGGCAGCTTGCGGAGCTGGATCTGTGGGAGGTGTCGCTTGTGACCTTCCCCATGCAGATGGAGGCCCGCGTGCAGGCCAAGAGCGACGATGTCCACGGCTGGCGCCAGATCGCCGCCGTGATCCGCGAGGCGACGGCCGAGATCGCCGCGCGCTGACGATTTTCACGACAATGGAGGGTGAAATGACCGAGACGAAGTCCCGGACCGGAGGCGGCATGCCGGACGATCCGGCGTCCGAGATGGCTGCGGCCATGAGCGGGTTCATCAGTGAACTCAAGGGTTTCAAGACCGACGTATCGAAATCGCTGCAGAAACAGGAAGAGCGACTGACCATGCTGAACGCCAAGACGATGTCCTATGGCCGCCCGGCCCTTTCCACCGCCGCCGAGGTCGAGGTGCCGCATCAGAAGGCGTTCAACGCCTATCTGCGTTCGGGCGACGATGACGGGCTGCGTGGCCTGACGCTGGAAGGCAAGGCGCTGAGCACTTCGGTTGCGGCGGATGGCGGCTATCTGGTCGATCCGCGCACGGCGGAGACGATCCGTTCGATGCTGGTGTCCACCGCGTCGATCCGCGCCATCGCCAATGTGGTGAACGTGGAGGCCAGCTCCTATGACGTGCTGATCGACCGTTCGGAAGTGGGTTCGGGCTGGGCGACCGAGACGGCCGGTCTGACCGAGACGGCAACGCCGGCGATCGAGCGCATCTCCATCCGGCTGCACGAGCTGTCGGCCATGCCGAAGGCGAGCCAGCGCCTGCTGGACGACAGCGCCTTCGACGTGGAAGGCTGGCTGGCCGGCAAGATCGCCACGCGCTTCATGCGTGCGGAATCGGCGGCCTTCGTGTCGGGCGACGGCGTGGACAAGCCGACGGGCTTCCTGACGGCGGCGAAGGTGGCCAACGCCTCGTGGACGTGGGGCAGCCTCGGTTACGTCACCTCGGGCGCGGCATCGGACTTCGCGTCGACCAATCCGGCCGATTGCATCGTGAACCTGGTCTATTCGCTGCAGGCGCAGTACCGGGCGAACGCGAACTTCGTCATGAACTCGAAGACCGCCGGGGCCGTGCGCAAGATGAAGGACGCGGATGGCCGCTTCCTGTGGTCGGACGGTCTGGCCGCCGGTCAGCCGGCGCACCTGATGGGCTATCCGGTCCTGATCTGCGAGGACATGCCGGACATCGCGGCCAACGCCTTTGCCGTCGCCTTCGGTGATTTCGCGGCCGGCTACACCATCGCCGAGCGTCCGGACCTGCGCCTGCTGCGCGATCCCTTCTCGGCCAAGCCGCACGTGCTGTTCTATGCCACCAAGCGCGTGGGCGGCAACGTCACCGATTACGCGGCGATCAAGCTGCTGAAATTCGCGACCTCGTAAGAGGTTCGTGAATGGGCGCCGCCACCGTGCTTTCCAGCTGTCCCCTCCGTTCGAGCGGTGCGGCGGCGGCGCCCCCCTTTCATTTTCGAGGAGTTGCGATGAACCTGATCGAGGAGAGCCCCGTCGCCGCCGACGCGCTGCCCATCGCCGCGCTGAAGGAGCATCTGCGGCTGGGCACCGGATTTGCGGATGACGGCTTGCAGGACCGTCTGGTGGAAAGCCATCTGCGCGCGGCACTGGCCACGATCGAGGGCCGGACCGGGAAGGCGCTGATCGCGCGGTCGTTCCGCCTGGTGCTGGGGCACTGGCGGGACGGGATGTCGCAGGCGCTGCCCTTGGCGCCGGTCGCGTCGGTTCAGGCGCTGCGCGTGGGCGGGGTGGAGGTTGCCTCTGCCGCTTGGTGGCTGGCGGAGGACATGCATCGTCCGCGCCTTGTGGGCCGTTCAGGTCTGCCGGTGATCCCCGAGGGGAAAAGCGCGGAGGTCGTGTTCACCGCGGGCTTCGGCGCGTGGGAGGCGGTGCCGGCGGATCTGGCGCAGGCGGTGATGCTGCTGGCGGCGGAATATTACGAGGTGCGCCACGAGGCCGGGCTGCGCGTGTCGGCCTTGCCGATGCAGGTTGCGACCCTGATCGAGCGGTGGCGGATCGTGCGCCTGCTGGGGGGTGCGGTATGCGGATGAACCGTGCGCTGGTGCTGGAGGCGCCGGTGGATGCGCCAGACGGTGCCGGCGGCCGCAGCCGGACCTGGAGCGCGCTGGGCACGCTTTGGGCGGATGTTCAGGCGGGTGCGGTCAAGGACGGCGTGGTGGCCCTGAAGGTTCGCGTACGGGCGGCGGCCGTGGGCGCGCCCTCGCGCCCCGTGACGGGGCAGCGGTTTCGAGTGGGCGAGCGCGTATTCCCCATCCTTGGTGTGACCGAGGAGGACCGGATCCTGACCTGCCATGCGGAGGGCGTGCTGTGAGCTACACCACTGCGGCGGCACTTCAGGCCGCGATCCACGGGCGTTTGACGGCGGCGCTGGATGTGCCGGTTCTGGACGCCGCGCCGGACGGGGAGCCGGGGACTTGGGTCCTGATCGGACCGGAGGATGTGCGGGACCGTTCGGACAAGAGCGGTGCGGGCGCCGAGCATCGGCTGGTGCTGACCGTCCGGTCCGACGCCGAGGGATTCCTGCGGGCCAAAGGGGTGGCGGGCGCGATCTGCGACGCCCTGGCCGCGCCGATGCAGATGACGCGGGGCCGGATCGCGGCCCTGTGGTTCGACCGGGCGGTGGCGCGGCGCGAGGACGCCGGGCGCACACGCCGCATCGACCTGACCTTCCGTGCGAGGGTCGAAGACAGCACAGGAGAGGCGTAGATGGCCGTTCAGAACGGAAAAGACCTGCTGATCAAGCTGGACATGACGGGCGACGGGCAGTTCGAGACCGTGGCGGGGCTGCGCGCGTCGCGTATCAGCTTCAACGCCGAGACGGTGGATGTCACGAGCCTGGAAAGCGCTGGCGGCTGGCGGGAGTTGCTGGGCGGGGCCGGTGTGCGCTCGGCCGCCCTGTCCGGTTCGGGCGTGTTCCGGGATGCGGCGACGGATGAACGCGCGCGCCAGATCTTCTTTGACGGCGAGGTTCCGAACTTCCAGGTCATCATCCCCGGGTTCGGGGTGGTGCAGGGCGCGTTCATGATCACGGCGATCGAATACGCCGGCAGCCATAACGGCGAGGCGACGTACGAGATGACCATGGCCTCGGCCGGGGCGCTGACATTCACGGCGCTGGCATGAACCCGTTTGCCGGAGAGGTGGCGCTGGTCATCGATGGGCAGCGCCACGTGGCCAAGCTGACATTGGGGGCCTTGGCGGAGCTGGAGGACGTGTTGCAGGCCGACAGCCTGATCGCGCTGATCCAGCGGTTCGAGGAGGGACGCTTCACCACCCGTGACGTGCTGGCCGTGGTTGTGGCCGGTTTGCGTGGTGGTGGGTGGTCGGGGCACGCGTCCGACCTGATGACGGCGGAGATCGCGCCTGCCGAGGCGGCGCGATCGGCGGCGCTGCTTCTGGCGCGGGCGTTCGCCCTGCCATGATCGCCCCGACGCGGATGGATTGGCCGGGCCTGATGCGGGCGGGACTGCACGGTCTGGGCCTGCAACCGAACCAGTTCTGGCGCCTGACACCCCTGGAACTGCGGATCATGCTGGGGGCCGAGCAGGCGGCCCCGCTTTCCCGCGCGCGGCTGGAGGAACTGGCCCGCGCTTTCCCCGACAAAGGAGACGACCTTGGCCAAGATCGAGGATCTTGAGGAGCAGGTGATCGCGCTGGAATCGACCCTCGGGTCGGTGTCCGGGATGGTGGGCACGTTCGAGGGGGAACTGTCGCGGATGCGCGAGACAATGACCTTCACCGGCCGCGAGGCCGAGCGGTTGTCGAGCAGCATCGGCGGCGGCGTCCGGAACGCGTTCAACGGGCTGGTCTTTGACGGCGACAAGCTGTCGACCGCGTTGAAGTCCATCGGGCAGTCCATCACGCAGGCGGTTTACAAGACGGCGACGAAGCCGGTGGAGACGGCGATGGGATCTCTCATCACCGGTGGGATGAACGCATTGATGGGCGGGGCCATGCCCTTTGCCAAGGGCGGCGCCTTCAGCCAGGGGCGGGTGATGCCGTTCGCCAAGGGGGGTGTCGTCTCCTCTCCGGTGACGTTTCCCATGCGGGGGGCGACGGGCCTGATGGGAGAGGCGGGACCGGAAGCAATCATGCCGCTGACGCGCGGGGCCGACGGGCGGCTGGGCGTGGCGTCGCAAGGCGGGGGGCGGGCCGTCAACATCACCATGAACGTGAGCTCGCCCGATGTGGCGGGCTTCCAGCGCAGCCAGGTGCAGATCGCGGCGCAGGTCAGCCGGGCGCTGTCGCGCGGGCAGAGGAACAGGTAGATGGCATTTCACGAGATACGGTTTCCGGCGAACCTTTCGTTCGGATCGGTGGGCGGGCCGGAGCGGCGCACGGACATCGTGACGCTGGCCAACGGGTTCGAGGAGCGGAACTCTCCCTGGGCGCATGCGCGGCGGTATTATGACGCGGGGGTGGGGCTGCGGTCCTTGGACGACGTGGCCGCGCTGATCGCGTTCTTTGAGGCGCGTCAGGGGCGACTGCACGGGTTTCGCTGGAAGGACTGGGCGGACTTCAAGTCGTGCCTGCCGTCAGGCACCGTCGGGCCGCGCGATCAGTTCGTCGCGCGCGGGGACGGGCAGTCGGTGACGTTCCAGCTGATGAAGACCTACACCTCGGGCGCGCAGAGCTATGACCGCGTGATCTCCAAGCTGGTGGAGGGCACGGTGCAGGTGGCGCTGGGCGGGGACGTGAAGGTGGCCGGGCTGGATTTCACGGCCGATGCACAGAAAGGCACCATCACCTTTGCCGTGGCGCCGGCCGTGGGGGCCGAGATCCGGGCCGGGTTCGAGTTCGACGTGCCGGTGCGGTTCGACACGGACCGCATCCAGACCTCGGTGTCCTCATTCCAGGCGGGGGAGGTGCCGAACGTGCCGATCGTGGAGGTGCGGGTATGAGCCTGTCCGAGCATCTGGCGCTGGGCGCCACGACGACGTGCCGAGCCTGGGCCGTGACGCGGCGGGACGGCGTGACGCTGGGTTTTACCGATCACGACCGCGATCTGGCGTTTGAGGGGGTGGTATTTCTTGCCTCGACCGGGGTGACGGCGCGGGCGTTGCAGCAGTCCACGGGCCTGTCGGTGGACAACAGCGAGGCCGTGGGCGCGCTGACTGATGGCGGCGTGACCGAGGTGGACATTCTGGCCGGCCGTTATGACGGGGCTGAGGTGCGCTGCTGGCTGGTGAACTGGGCGGATGTGGCCCAGCGCCGGTTGGAGTTCCGGGGGCAGATCGGCGACATCACCCGCGCAGGCGGCGCCTTTCAGGCGGAGCTTCGCGGCTTGGCCGATCTGCTGAACCAGCCGCAGGGGCGGGTCTTCCAGCGGGGCTGTTCCGCCGTTCTGGGGGATCGGGCCTGCGGGGTGGATCTGGCAAAAACGGGCTATGCCGCCGAGGTGGAGGTGGAAGCGGTCGAGGATCGGCGCGTGTTCACTTTTAGTTCTCTTTCCGCCTTTGACGACAGATGGTTCGAACGGGGGCGTTTCCTCGTCCTGAGCGGTTCGGCCGAAGGGGTGATCGGCGTCGTGAAGAACGACCGTCTGGAGGCGGACGGGCGGTGGGTGGAGTTGTGGCAGGCGCTGGGTCCTTCCGTTGCCCCGGGCGACCGTGTCCGGATTGAGACGGGGTGTGATCGGCGGTTCGAGACGTGCCGGCTGAAGTTCGCCAACCTGACGAACTTCCAGGGCTTTCCTCATATTCCGGGCGAGGACTGGTTGGCGTCATACCCGACCTCCGGATCGCCCCATGACGGGGGGAGCCTGTTCCGATGAACCCCTACGTAACCGAGGCGCGGCGCTGGATCGGCACGCCCTATCTGCATCAGGCCGACACCCGCAGTGCGGGCACCGACTGTCTGGGGCTGGTGCGGGGGGTCTGGCGTCATGTTCTGGGGGCGGAGCCGGAAACGGTTCCGCCCTATACCGCCGACTGGTCCGAGCCTTCGGGCGATGAGGTCCTGTGGCGCGCGGCGCGGCGGTGGCTTGTTCCGCAGGCCGACCTTATCCCGCGGACCGGCGATGTGCTTCTGTTCCGTATGCGCGCCAACAGCGTGGCCAAGCATCTTGGCATCTTCAGCGGCGAGGCCCGGTTCATCCATGCCTATACGGGGCATGGCGTGATCGAGAGCCCGCTTTCGACCCCTTGGGCGAGCCGTCTCGTGGCCCGCTTCGCGTTTCCCGAAAGGATCTGACATGGCCACCCTTCTGCTTGCATCGGCCGGTGCCGCCATTGGCGGCAGCTTCGGCGGTGCCGTCTTGGGCCTGTCCGGCGCCGTCATCGGGCGGGCGGTCGGGGCCACCTTGGGCCAGGTGATCGACCAGCGCATCTTCGGCAGCGGATCCTCGGTCGTGGAGGCGGGAAAGCTGGACCGCTACCGCATCATGGGCGCCAGCGAGGGCGCCGCCATCCCGCAGCTTTACGGCCGGACACGCTTGGCGGGGCAGGTCATCTGGGCCACTCGTTTCAAGGAGCACAAGAAGAGCAGCTCGGCCGGGGGCAAGGGCGCGAAGCAGCAGAAGGTGACGCAGTACTCGTACTCGGTCAGCCTGGCGATCGCGCTGTGCGAGGGGGAGATTTCGACCGTGGGCCGCATCTGGGCCGATGGGGTGGAGATCGTGCCGGCGGACCTGACGATGCGCGTCTATACCGGATCGGCGGACCAGCTGCCCGATGCCAAGATCGAGGCGGTGGAGGGGCAGGGCATGGCCCCGGCCTATCGCGGCATCGCCTATGTGGTGATCGAGGATCTGATGCTGTCAGCCTATGGCAATCGTGTGCCGCAGTTCAGCTTCGAGGTGCTGCGCGCCTCGGACGGGCTGACGTTGCAGAACGCGGTGAAGGCGGTCGCGTTGATCCCGGGGACGGGGGAGTATTCGCTGGCGACCACGCATGTGCGCCAGAACCACGGTCTGGGCGCGTATGAGGCGGTGAACGTCAACACGCCCTCGGGTCGGTCGGACTTGGAAACCTCGCTGGATCAGCTGGGGGCGGAGCTGCCGCAGGCGGGGTCGGTGTCGCTGGTGGTGTCGTGGTTCGGGTCCGACCTGCGCTGCGGCGCGTGCGAGATCGCGCCGAAGGTGGAACAGACGCGGATCGACGCCGAGAACATGAAGTGGAAGGTTGCGGGGCTGACGCGGTCGCGTGCCCGCACGGTGCCGACCGAGGCAGGGCGGCCCGTCTATGGCGGCACGCCGACGGACGAGTCCGTGATCGAGGCGATCCGCGCCACCCGGGCCAGCGGGCGCGAGGTGATGTTCTATCCCTTCATCCTGATGGAGCAGGTGGCGGGCAATACGCTGCCCGATCCTTGGAGCGGGGGAACGGGGCAGGCCGTGCTGCCCTGGCGGGGGCGGATCACGACCTCGCTGGCCCCGGGTCAGGCAGGGTCACCCGATCGGACGGCCGCGGCGGAAGCCGAGGTCGAGGCGTTCTTCGGGGCGGCGGAAGCCAAGGATTTTGACGGCACATCGTATTCGGGCCCCAACGAGTGGCGCTATCGCCGGTTCATCCTGCATTACGCGCATCTTTGCGCGAAGGCGGGCGGCGTGGACGCGTTCTGCATTGGGTCCGAGATGCGGTCCCTGACCCAAGTTCGTGGCGCGGATGACAGCTTCCCTGCGGTGGAGCAACTGCGTCGGCTGGCGGACGAGGTTCGCGCCATTCTGCCCGACGCCAAGATCAGCTATGCTGCGGACTGGAGCGAGTATTTCGGCTATCACGCGGATGGCAACGTGTACTTCCACCTCGACCCGCTTTGGGCCGACCCGGCGATCGATTTCGTGGGGATCGACAACTACATGCCGCTGTCGGACTGGCGCGATGGTCAGGATCATGCCGATGCGCGCTGGGGGTCGACCTACAACCTCGACTACCTCAAGGCCAACATCGCCGGGGGGGAGGGGTATGATTGGTATTACGACAGCCCCGAAGGGTTGGCGGCCCAAAGGCGCACGCCCATCACGGATGGTGCCTTCGATGAGCCGTGGGTGTTCCGCAACAAGGACATCCGCAACTGGTGGTCGCAGGAGCATCATGAGCGTCGTGATGGGGTACGGTCGGCTGTGCCCACGGCGTGGAAGCCGCAGTCGAAGCCGATCCGCTTCACGGAATACGGCTGTGCCGCCATCGACCGCGGCACGAACGAGCCGAACAAGTTCCTGGATCCCAAATCCTCGGAGTCCGTCCTGCCGCGGGCGTCGGACGGACGTCGGGACGACCTGATCCAGATGCAGTATCTGCGCGCCATGGCCGAATTCTGGGGAGAGGTGGAGAACAACCCTTTGTCGATGCTTTACGGCAAGCCGATGGTGGACATGGATCACGCGCATGTCTGGGCCTGGGACGCGCGACCGTTCCCGGCCTTCCCGAACCTTGTCGATCTGTGGTCGGACGGGGACAACTATCCGCGCGGGCACTGGCTGAACGGGCGTGCCGCGTCCCAGCCGCTGGCGCAGGTGGTGAAGGAGATCTGCGCGCGTTCCGGCGTGGAGGCGGACACGTCGGAGCTGTACGGCATCACGCGCGGCTATGCGGTGGAGCAGATTGGCCATGCCCGCGCCGCCCTTCAGCCGCTGATGCTGACCCACGGGTTCGAGGCGATGGAGCGGGACGGGCGCCTTGTCTTCCGCATGCGGGACGGGATCAGCCGGCGGACGCTGGACGCGGACCGTCTGGCGGTGAGCGCGGAACTAGAGGGCGCGCTGGAAACCGCCCGCGCCACCGAGGCGGAGATGGCGGGCCATGTCCGTGTGGCCTTCACCGAGGCCGAGGGCGATTACGGCAGCCGTCATGCCGAGGCGATCTTCCCGGATGAACGCACGGTGTCCGTGTCGCAAACCGACCTGCCCATGGTGCTGACTGCGGCCGAAGGGCGCGGCGTGGCCGAACGCTGGCTGGCCGAGGCGCGGGTGGCCCGTGACACGGCGCGGTTCGCGCTGCCCCATTCGGTGGATGTGGGGGCGGGTGATGTCGTCACGCTGAACGACGCGCTGTGGCGGATCGACCGTCTGGATAAGGGCGACGTCCAGCTGGTCGAGGCGACGCGGGTGGAGCCGCATGTCTATGCCCCCTCCGACATGGTGGAGGAGCGGATCGTTCCGCAGGCCTTCGTGGCCCCGGTGCCGACCTTCCCGCTGTTCCTGGACCTGCCCTTGCTGCGCGGGGACGAGGTGGAGCATGCGCCCCACGTCGCCGTCACCGCCACCCCATGGCCGGGCCGCGTCGCGATCTGGAGCGCGGCACAGGATGCGGGCTACACCCTCAACACCCAGGTGGAGGACGCGGCCGTGATCGGCGTGACCGAGGGCGCACTGGGTGCGGCGCGATCGGACCTGTGGGACCGGTCGGAGCCGCTGCGCGTGAAGGTCTTTGGCGGCGCGCTGACCTCCGCCTCGGAGCTGGAGGTTCTGAACGGGGCGAACGCCATGGCCATCGGCGACGGCCAGACATGGGAGGTGTTCCAGTTCGTCAAGGCGACGCTGGTGGACAAGGGGACCTATGACCTGAGCCTGCGCCTGCGGGGCCAGGCTGGGACGGACGGTGTCATCCCGCCCGAAGGCTGGCCGGCGGGCAGCTATGTCGTGCTGCTGGACGAGGCGCTGGCGCAGGTGGCGATGCCCACCTCCTCGCGCAACCTAGCGCGGCACTACCGCGTCGTTCCGGCGGTGCGCGGGTATGACGACCCCACGGCGGTGCACGAGGTGCGGGCCTTCGGGGGAGTGGGGCTGCGCCCCTACGCCCCCTGCCATCTGCGTGTGACCGGCACGGGAGATGTGAAGGCGACGTGGGTGCGGCGCACGCGGATCGACGGGGACAGTTGGGAGTCCTACGAAGTGCCGCTGGGCGAAGCGGCGGAAACCTACATGATCCGCGTCATCGCCAACGACCAGATCGTGCGGGAGGTGATCGTCTCGTCGCCGGAATGGACCTACACCGCCGTGATGCGCAGCGCGGATGGGGTGGGGACCGGGACGTTGGCGGTGGCGCAGGTGTCGGACCGGTTTGGGCCGGGGCCCTTCACCACCGTCCCGATCTAGAGGCGGTTGCGCGTCCATCACAGGGTGGCATGACGCCCTCGGTCCTGTCAAAGCGAGGGCACATGATCCGCCGGAGTTGGTTGTAACGAAGGGGCGTCCGGGAACGGGCCGCCTTGCGTCATGGAGCATGGCAAAGCTCGGCCGCCGCGATGTGCTTCCTGTTCCTTGACGCGCTTTGGCCAAGAACCTGAAGCACGCCACTTTCCTGATCGCGGCCCTTGCCGGGGCTTATCCTTCCTCGGACTGAATCAGCGCGATCTCCCGCGCCTTCTCGGCGCGGCGGATTCCGTCGATCACGGCGGCCATCGCGGCCTCGCCGTCCTTTTCATGGGGAACACCTCGGTCCGCGATCTCGTCGCGGAAGGTCTGCGCCAGCCGCTGCGACAGGTGGGACAGAAGGAACTCCCCCACCTCGGGCATGGCGGCCATGGCGGTGACCATCAGGCCTTGGTCCACGACGCGCATGACCTTGGGCACGTCGATCGGGGCGACGCGGGCGGGCACATGGGCGAAGGTGAAGATCGCCTTGCGCACCTCGGCCGAGAAGACGGCGTCCTCGGCGTCCAGACCGGCCAGAACATCCTCGCGCGTGTGGCTGCGCGCCACGTTCAGGATCGCGCCCACCCGTTCGCCGGGCTTGCTGTCAAAGGCGCGCGGGGGTTCGGCGTCCAGCTGCTGGGCGATGGTCTGTCCGATGCGACGCACGGTGGCCGGGTCCACGTTCCCGGTCTGCGACACGGCATAGGCGACACGGCGCGCGCGTTCGCCCGGCAGCTTGCCCAGCAGTTCCGCCGCACGGGCGATGGGCAGCTTCGAAATGACGACGGCGGCGACCTCGACGGCCTCCTCCTCCAGCACGGGCAGCAGCTTGTCGGGGGGAAGGGCGTTCAGGCGTTCCCACGGATCGGCTGGGCCCGCGCCCGCGCGACGCAGACGGCTGGCGGCTTCCGAGGAAATGTGCCCGTCCATCGCCTTCAGCGCGCCTTCCATGCCGCCGGGAAAGGCGAGGCCGACGCCTTCCAGCTCGGACACGAACTCCACCACCACGGCATCAAGGGTTTCGCGGTCCACCAGCCGCAGCTGCCCCATCTCTTCCGTCAGGTCGGCCTGCATGTCTTCGGGCAGAGCGGTGATGGGGATGGGGCTGCCTTCGGACAGCAGCAACCTCACGATCACGGCGGCCTTCTGGCGTTTCGTCAGCGCGCGCGGCAGCACGCGCACGGCGCGCTGCGCCGGTTGGATCTGTGCCAAGGCCTGAGACATTCTGCCCCCTTCGTCTTTTCGGGGGCAGAATGTCAGCCACGTCTTAACAGCGGGTTAGCTCCGGGCTTACCCGAACACGCGCTTGAAGATCGTGTCCACGTGCTTCGTGTGATAGCAGAGGTCGAACTTCTCCTCGATTTCGGCCGGCGAAAGGGCGGCCAGAACCTCCGAATCGCCCAGAAGCTCGGTCTTGAAGTCGGCGCCCTGTTCCCAGACCTTCATCGCGTTGCGCTGGACAAGGCGATAGCTGTCCTCGCGCGACACGCCCGCCTGCGTCAGGGCCAGCAGCACGCGCTGGCTCATCACCAGACCGCGGAACTTGTTCATGTTGGTCAGCATGTTGTCGGGGTAGATCACCAGCTTCTCGATCACGCTCGCCAGACGGTGCAGCGCGAAGTCCAGCGTGATGGTGGTGTCCGGCCCGATGGCGCGTTCGACCGAGGAATGGCTGATGTCGCGTTCATGCCACAGGGCCACGTTCTCCAGCGCCGGGATCACCGACATGCGGACCAGACGGGCCAGACCCGTCAGGTTCTCCGTCAGCACCGGGTTGCGCTTGTGCGGCATGGCCGAGGAGCCTTTCTGGCCGGGAGAGAAGAACTCCTCCGCCTCCAGCACCTCGGTCCGCTGCATGTGGCGGATCTCGATCGCGATGTTCTCGATCGAGGACGCGATCACGCCCAACACGGCGAAGAACATGGCGTGACGGTCGCGCGGGATGACCTGCGTGCTGATCGGCTCGGGGATCAGGCCCATCTTGGCGCAGACATGTTCCTCGACCGCCGGGTCGATGTTGGCGAAGGTGCCGACGGCGCCGGAAATGGCGCCAGTGCGGATCTCCTCGCGTGCGGCTTCCAGACGGGTGCGGCCGCGCGCCATCTCGGCGTAAAACCGGGCGAAGGTCAGGCCCATCGTGGTCGGTTCGGCGTGGATGCCGTGCGAACGGCCGATACGGACGGTGTCCTTGTGTTCATGCGCGCGGGTCTTCAGCGCGGCCAGAACGCGGTCCATGCCGGCCAGCAGCAGGTCCGAGGCGCGCACCAGCTGCACGTTCAGCGTCGTGTCCAGCACGTCCGAGGATGTCATGCCCTGATGCACGAAGCGCGCGTCGTCCGAACCCACATGTTCCGCCAGATGCGTCAGGAAGGCGATGACGTCGTGTTTCGTGACGGCCTCGATCTCGTCGATGCGGGCCACGTCGAACTCGACATCCTTCGCGCGCCAGACGGCGTCGGCATTCTCGCGCGGGATCACGCCCAGATCGGCCTGCGCGTCGCAGGCATGGGCCTCGATCTCGTACCAGATGCGGAATTTCGTCTCGGGCGACCAGATGGCGACCATGTCGGGGCGGGAATAGCGTGGGATCATCGCTTGGGCCTTCCTTGCACGGGGATTGCGCGATCCCTTACGCTGCGGGGGCAAATCTGGCAACGGGGAAGGGCGCGCGCCTCACGCGCCCCCAAGGGGGCACATTCGGCGCGCGCCGCTGCCGCGGACCCTTGCGGCAACGGGGAATGCGTGTATAACGCGGCTTCCTTTCCGCATTCACGGATAACCGGCGCAGCCTCTCGTGGACGGGTCGCGGAAAGGCCAAGCCCGTCCTATGAAATGCGCCCTGAACAGGAGTGCACATGCCGCTTTACGAGCATGTCTTCATCTCGCGCCAGGACCTGTCCAACGCGCAGGCCGAAGGCCTTGTCGAACACTTCTCCACGGTACTGGCGGACAACGGCGGCAAGGTCGTCGAAAGCGAGTACTGGGGCGTCAAGACGATGGCCTACAAGATCAACAAGAACCGCAAGGGCCACTACGCCCTGCTGCGTTCGGACGCGCCGTCGTCCGCCGTGCAGGAAATGGAACGCCTGATGCGCCTGCATGACGACGTGATGCGCGTTCTGACCATCAAGGTCGACGCCCACGAAGAGGGCCCCTCGGTCCAGATGCAGAAGCGCGACGAGCGTGAAGGCCGTGGCGACCGCCCCGACCGTGGTGACCGCGGCGGCGACCGTGGCGACCGTGGCGGCTTCGGCGGCCGTCGTTGATCCTGAAAGGAACCTGACACATGGCGAACAAACCGTTTTTCCGTCGTCGTAAAGTCGATCCGTTCGGGGGCGAGAACGCACCCGCGATCGACTACAAGGACACGCGCACCCTGCAGCGCTACATCTCCGAGCGTGGCAAGATCGTGCCGTCGCGCATCACGGCCGTTTCGGCCAAGAACCAGCGCAAGCTGGCCGCAGCGATCAAGCGCGCGCGCTTCCTCGCCCTGCTGCCCTACGCTGTGAAGTGAGGATCGACTGATGCAAGTTATCCTTCTGCAACGCGTGGCCAAGCTGGGCCAGATGGGCGACGTCGTGTCCGTCAAGGACGGCTACGCCCGCAACTTCCTGCTGCCGCAAGGCAAGGCGCTGCGCGCCAACGACATGAACATCAAGTCGTTCGAAGCCCGCAAGGCACAGCTGGAAACCGAAAACCTCGAAACCCGCAAGGAAGCCGAGGCGGTTGGTGAAAAGCTGGACGGCCAGCAGTTCATCGTCATCCGTTCGGCCTCCGACGCCGGCGCGCTCTACGGTTCGGTCACCACGCGTGACGTGGCCGACGCGGCCACGGCCAACGGTTTCACCATCGACCGCAGCCTGGTCGTTCTGGACCGTCCGATCAAGGATCTGGGTCTGCACCCGGTGACCGTGGTCCTGCACCCGGAAGTGTCTGTGAAAGTGTCGATCAACGTCGCACGTTCGCAGGAAGAAGCCGAACTGCAGGCGTCGGGCAAGTCGATCCAGGAACTGGCGGCCGAAGAAGAAGCGGCGGCCGAGTTCGAGATCTCGGAACTCTTCGACGATCTGGGCGGCGCCCAGGACGACGAGGACGACAACCGCTAAGATCGTCCAAAGGTCTGCGCCTTTTGCCGCGTCCCTTCGGGGGCGCGGTTTTCATTTGGGGGAACGTCCTCGGCGGATTTGCGTTGCTGTATCGATCGTGATGGAACAGAAGGCGGCCCGGATCCGCCCTTTCCGCCCAAGAGGATTAAGCATGCCCGAACACGTCGCCCAGACGCCGTTGCCCGAGGAAGATCCCCCCGTCGGGCGCGGCGCGCGGTCCCCGCTGGAGATTCCACGCCGCGGCTGGTGGCAGATCGCGCAGCGGGTGTTCAACGCGGTGATGCAGGACCGGGTGCTGGCCGTTGCGGCCGGGATGACGTTCTTCCTGCTTCTGGCGCTGGTGCCGGCCATCACCGCATTCGTGTCGATCTACGGGCTGTTCGCCGACCGGGCCACGGTGATGGATCACCTTGCGCTGATGGATCAGGTGGTGCCGTCCGACACCATGTCCATCGTCGCCGACCAGGTGAAGCGCATCGCCTCCACCGACGCGGCCACCATGACCTTTGCCTCCATCTCCTCGCTGCTGATCGCGATGTGGTCGGCCAACAGCGGCGTGAAGGCCATGATCGAGGCGCTGAACGTCGCCTACAACGAGGTGGAGAAGCGGTCCTTCATCAAGCTCAACCTCATCTCTCTGGGCATGATGTTCGCCTGCGTGGCGCTGATTCTGGTGATGATCGCCACCGTGGCCGTTCTGCCCGCCGTCCTGTCCTTCGTGCATATCGAGGCGAAAAGCGAGGCCGCGGCCGCCCTGTTCATCCGCTGGCCGATCATCTTCCTGGTGATGATGACCACGCTGGCCGGCCTTTACCGCTTCGCTCCCAGCCGGGCAGCCGCTCGCTGGCGCTGGATCAGCCCAGGCGCGCTGTTTGCCTCGGTGTCGCTGGTCATCTTCTCGATGCTCTTTTCGTTCTACGCCTCGAATTTCGCGGAGTTCAACGAGACCTACGGCTCCCTCGGTGCCGTGATGGGCCTGCTGACCTGGCTCTGGCTGTCCTCGGTCATCGTGCTGGTGGGGGCCGAGATCAACTCGGAAGCCGAAAAGCAAACCAACAAGGACAGCACGACCGGCCCCTCGCTCCCCATGGGGGAGCGGAAAGCCCATTCGGCCGATCACGTGGCCAAAGGCGTGTCCTGAATGGCCACAGGCCCGGATCGCTCCGGACCTGTTTTCGGCTTTCGCGCAGTCTGCGCCAGTTCGTGAAGCCCACTTGGTCAACGCGCGTCCGGATCGCTTCGAACCTGTGCATTCACCTTCGACGCCATCCGCTGGAAACTGATCGGCATGAGGTCGACCACTGTGTCAGCGCAGGCCGGGATCGCCCCCCGGTCCCGTTCACTCCGCCTTCGTCGCGGTCTTGGGCAGCTCGATGTTGATCTCGAGGCTCGACATCTGGTCGCCGCGTTCCATGCGGACCTCGACATCCTTGTCGCCGATCTCCACGTATTTGCGGATCGCGGCGACGATGTCGCGCTGCAGCATGGGCAGGTAGTCGGCCCCCCCGGTGCTGCCGCTGCTGCGTTCATGCGCCAGAAGGATCTGCAGGCGATCCTTCGCGGTCTGGGCGGATTTGAGCGGGCGCTGTTTGCGGATGAAGTCGAACAGGCTCATGCCGACCGCCCGAACAGACGCTGGAACAGGCCCGGGCGACGTTCTTCCACGATGCGCATCTGAAGATCGGTTCCGGTCAGGCGGGTCACGGCGTCCTCATAAGCCTCGGCCGCGGCCGAGGGGCCGTCCAGCACCACCGGCGTGCCGACGTTGGACGCGCGCAGGATCGCCTTGCTTTCCGGGATCACGCCCAGCAGCGGGACGGCCAAGATCTCCAGCACGTCCTCCACCGTCATCATCTCGCCGATCTCCACCCGCGACGGGTCGTAGCGGGTGATCAGCACCTGCGCCTTGATCGGATCCGCGCCCGCGGTTTCGGCGCGCTTGGTCTGGCTGCTCAGCAGGCCCAGAACCCGGTCGCTGTCGCGGACCGAGGAGACTTCGGGGTTGGTGACGACCACGGCCTCGTCGGCGAAATACATCGCCAGCTGGGCACCGCGCTCGATCCCGGCGGGGCTGTCGCAGACGATGTAGTCGAACTCCTGCTTCAGCTCGTTCAGGATCCGCTCCACGCCCTCCTTCGTCAGGGCGTCCTTGTCGCGGGTCTGCGAGGTGGGCAGGATCGACAGCGTGTCCAGACGCTTGTCCTTGATCAGCGCCTGCTTCAGCTTCGCATCGCCCTGGATGACGTTGATGAAGTCGAAGACGACCCGGCGTTCGCAGCCCATGATCATGTCCAAGTTGCGCAGGCCGACGTCGAAGTCCACCACGACCGTCCGGAAGCCCTTCTTGGCCAGCGCGGCCGAGATGGCGGCCGAGGAGGTGGTCTTACCCACGCCCCCCTTGCCGGACGTGATCACGATGACCCGCCCGAGGGGCGGCTTTTCTGCGGGTTCCGTCGTCATGCGATCACCTCCATGCAAAGTTTCTCGTTGTCCAGGTATATGTGCGTGCACCGCTGGCGGGCCGCATCTTCCAGCGTCTCGCTCGTCTGGTAAAGGCCCGCGATGGCCACCAGTTCGGCGTTCAGGCTCTGGCAGAAGATATGGGCATCCTCGTTCCCGTGGCAGCCGGCCATCGCGCGGCCGCGCAGGGCGCCATAGACGTGGATGTTCCCCGCCGCCACCAGTTCCGCGCCCGAGGCGACGGACCCGATGATCGTCAGATCGCCCCGTTCTGCCACGACCATCTGCCCCGACCGGATGGGGGAGCGGATGACCTTGTTCTCCACCACGGGGGGCGCGTCGGGTGCGACGGCGTCCGCCGCGGGGGCAGGGTCCGCGTCCCGCGCCAGCGGCGCCTCGCGCCCCGTGGGCAGGGCGATCAGGCCTAGGGATTGCAGCGTCGAGGGTCCGACGCCCGCGGCGTTCTGCACCCCGAAGACGCGCAGGTCGCGCTGGCGCAGATTGTCCACCAGATCGCGAATGATGTTGGGATCCGCAAAGGACGGCGCGTTCACGAAGTCCAGCACGATCGGCGCGCCCAGGAACAGCTGCGGTGACTTGTGCAACTGTTCGTCCAGCTGCGCATAGAAGGGACCGTCCGCACGTTCGGTGTCGATGCGAAGCGCAAGCGCGGTCAGGAAGCGGCCGCGCACCTGAAAGGCCGCGACCGTGGCCGGCCCGGGGTCGCGACGGGTCCGGGCGTATCGATCTGACACGGCGAAACTGCTCCTGCATTCTGGCGGACGCGAATCGAGCCGCTCCGCCGGTGTTGATGTCCATTCTCACGAAGCGGCCATTCCGGGGAAGGTGCCGCTCGCGTGTTCAGCAGGAACCCGCCAAATTGTAAAGGTCGGGGCCCCCGGTCGGCGAAAAGAAATATCCCGACCCGCGATGTGCAAAGCGGCAGATCCGAAGACCTGCCGCTTTCGTTCGTCAAACCTGCCTCCGGATTAGAAGTCCCAGTCCTCGTCTTCCGTCGCGACCGCCTTGCCGATCACGTAGGAGGAGCCGGAGCCCGAGAAGAAGTCGTGGTTCTCGTCCGAGTTGGGGCTGAGAGCCGCCAGGATCGCCGGGTTCACGTCGGTGACGGAAGACGGGAACAGCGCCTCGTAGCCGAGGTTCATCAGCGCCTTGTTGGCGTTGTAGTGCAGGAACTTCTTCACGTCCTCGGACAGGCCGACGCCGTCATACAGCTCCTCGGTGTAGGCCTCCTCGACCTCGTAGAGGTCGAACATCATCGCGAAGGCGAAGTCCTTGATCTCGGCCCGCTCGGCCTCGGTCACCCGCTCCAGCGCGCGCTGGAACTTGTAGCCGATGTAGTAGCCGTGCACCGCCTCGTCCCGGATGATCAGGCGGATCAGGTCGGCGGTGTTGGTCAGCTTGGCGCGGCTGGACCAGTGCATCGGCAGGTAGAAGCCGGAATAGAACATGAAGGATTCAAGGAAGACGCTGGCCACCTTGCGGCGCAGCGGGTCGGCGGACCGGTAATGCTCCAGCACCAGCCGCGCCTTCTTCTGAAGGTGCGGGTTCTCCTCGGACCAGCGGAACGCCTCGTCGATGTCCTTCGTCGCGCAAAGGGTGGAGAAGATGGACGAATAGGACCGCGCATGGACCGATTCCATGAAGGCGATGTTGGTCAGCACCGCCTCTTCGTGCGGCGTGACCGCGTCCGGCATCATCGCCATCGCCCCGACCGACGCCTGCACGGTGTCAAGCATCGTGAGCCCGGTGAACACGCGGATCGTCAGCTGCTGTTCGTGATCGGTCAGCGTCGCCCAGGACGGGATGTCGTTGGACAGCGGCACCTTTTCCGGCAGCCAGAAGTTGGAGGTCAGGCGGTTCCAGACCGTCAGGTCGGTATCGTCCTGCACGCGGTTCCAGTTGACGGCACGGGTAGGGGTGCGGCGCACCGGGGACTGGGCGTTCATTTCGATCTCGCTGTATGGTGTCAAGGCAGCGTCTATAACGAAGCATACCAGCGAGCAAGCAAAAATCCATGATTCTATAGGTCTAAAAACCTATGTAAATCAACGGATTATGTCATGATTGCGGGCCGGCGGCAGATGCCGCCGGTCCTGTGGTTTCGCCTGACCGTTGAATCACAAGGTGCAGCTGACGCAGCCCTCGACCTCGGTGCCTTCCAGCGCAAGCTGGCGCAGGCGGATGTAGTAGATCGTCTTGATGCCCTTCTTCCAGGCGTAGATCTGGGCGCGGTTGATGTCGCGCGTCGTGGCAGTGTCCTTGAAGAACAGCGTCAGCGAAAGGCCTTGGTCCACATGCTCGGTCGCGGCGGCATAGGTGTCGATGATCTTCTCGGGCCCGATCTCATACGCGTCCTGGTAGTATTCCAGGTTGTCGTTGTCCATGAAGGCGGCCGGATAATAGACGCGGCCGATCTTGCCTTCCTTGCGGATCTCGATCTTCGACACGATCGGGTGGATCGAAGAAGTCGAGTTGTTGATGTAGCTGATCGATCCCGTCGGCGGCACGGCCTGCAGGTTGCGGTTGTAGATCCCCGTCGCCATGACGCGCGCCTTCAGGTCCGCCCATTCGGCGCGGGTCGGCAGCGCCACCCCGAACTTCTGGAACAGGGCCGTCACGGTTTCCGTCTCGGGCAGCCAGTCCTGCTCGGTGTACTTGTCGAAGAACTCGCCGCTCGCGTATTTCGACTCCTCGAAGCCCTTGAAGACCTCGTTACGCTCCACCGCCAGCAGATTCGACGCGCGGATCGCGTGGAAGGCGATGGCGGCGAAATAGGCGCGGGTGAAGTCGATGCCCTCAGGGCTACCGTAATGGATCCGTTCCCGCGCGAGGAACCCGTGCAGGTTCATCTGGCCCAGACCGATCGCGTGAGATTCGTCGTTGCCGCGCCGGATCGACGGGACCGAATCGATCGCCGACATCACCGACACCGCCGTGAGCGCCCGGACGGAGGTTTCCACCGTCAGCCCGAAATCCGGCCCGTCCATGGTCTTGGCGATGTTCAGCGACCCGAGGTTGCAGGAGATGTCGGTCCCGAGGTGCTTGTAGCTCAGATCCTCGTTGAACTCCGACGCCTCGTTCACCTGCAGGATTTCCGAGCAAAGGTTGGACATGGTGATCCGCCCCTTTACCGGGTTCATGCGGTTCACCGTGTCCTCGAACATGATGTAGGGATAGCCGCTCTCGAATTGGATCTCGGCGATGATCTGGAAGAAGTCGCGCGCCTTGATCTTCTTTTTCTTGATGCGCGGGTTGTCCACCATCTCGCGATACTTCTCGGTGACCGAGATTTCGGAGAAGGGAACGCCATAGACCTTCTGCACGTCATGCGGCGAGAACAGATACATGTCCTCGTTCTTCTTCGCGAGTTCGAAGGTGATGTCCGGGATCACGACGCCCAGCGACAGCGTCTTGATGCGGATCTTCTCGTCCGCATTCTCGCGCTTGGTATCCAAGAACTTCAGGATGTCCGGGTGGTGGCAGTTCAGATAGACCGCACCCGCGCCCTGACGCGCCCCAAGCTGGTTGGCGTAGGAGAAGGAATCCTCCAGAAGCTTCATCACCGGGATCACGCCCGAGGACTGGTTCTCGATCCCCTTGATCGGGGCGCCCGCCTCGCGCAGGTTGGTCAGCATCAGGGCGACGCCGCCGCCACGCTTGGACAGCTGCAGGGCGGAGTTGATGGAGCGGCCGATGCTCTCCATGTTGTCCTCAAGCCGCAGCAGGAAGCAGGAGATCAGCTCGCCGCGCTGCTTCTTGCCGGCGTTCAGGAAGGTGGGCGTCGCGGGCTGGAAGCGGCCATCGATGACCTCCTCCATCAGCTGCATAGCAAGGGTTTCATCACCTTGGGCCAGCGTCAGGGCCAGCATGCAGACGCGGTCCTCGTAACGCTCCAGATAGCGCTTCCCGTCCTTCGTCTTCAGCGTGTAGCTGGTGTAATACTTGAACGCGCCCAGGAAGGTCGGGAAGCGGAAGCGCTTGGCATAGGCCGCGTCCCAGATCCCGCGCAGGAAGGGGCGGGAATACTGGTCCAGCACCTCGGTCTCGTAATACCCCTCGCGGACCAGATAGCCGAGCTTTTCCTCCAACGAATGGAAGAACACCGTGTTCTGGTTCACGTGCTGCAGGAAGTATTCCTTCGCCGCGCGCCGGTCGGCGTCGAAGCGGATCTTCCCCTCGGCGTCGTAAAGGTTCAGCATCGCGTTCAGCGCGTGATAATCCAGCGAAGACGACTCTACGGGCCGATCGAGCGTTGCCGTGTCCAAAACGTTTCCAATCCTTGCCTGACGCGGGCCACATCTTCTTCGGTGCCGGCGAGTTCAAATGTGTAGAGCAGGGGGACTTGGCATTTCGTGGCGATGATCTTGCCCGCCAAGGCGAAATGTTCCCCGAAATTCAGGTTACCCGTGCCGATGACGCCACGGATCAGGGCCCGGTTCGCCGGGTCGTTCAGGAACCGGATCACGGGCTTGGCGACAGCGCCATGCCCTTCACCGTCGGAATAGCTGGGGGTGATCAGGACGAAAGGCTCCGTCACCCGCGTGTCGGCCGCGATCCGCGTGGCGGGCAGGCCCAGCCGTTCCACGAACCGCCGCGTGTTGCCGGAGCCGGACGAGTAGTAGACCAGCCCCGTCACGTCGTCAGGCCAGCGCGCCGATCTTGTCGGGACGGAAGCCCGCCCAGTGATCGGTGCCCGCCACCACGACCGGCGCCTGGCGATAGCCCATGCCGGTCACGAGTTCCAGCGCCGCCGCGTCTTCCGACAGGTCGACGATGGTGTATGCGATTCCCTGCTTGTCCAGCGCGCGCTTCGTGGCATCGCATTGCACGCAGGCGGGTTTGGAATAGAGCGTCACGGTCATCGTTTTCGTCCCAATGGAGCGGGCCGGTCCCCCGGCGTCCGGCCCCGATGGGCCAGCCACCGGGCCCCGGGCCCGTGGTCATGATCTGGTCGAGGGGACCCGGGAAGACAGGTTCGGCACCACAGGATATGGTGCCGCGTCCCCTTGGCCGGATGTCGGGCGCCCAACAATAAAAGGGCGTTTGGCGATCCTTCGCATCAACCCCTAGGGGGGCATCCGCGCCTCTTGTCTAGATATAGCGCCACACGATCCGAGTCTCAATCTGGAATGCGAGGGCCTTGGCAGATTTCGGTGAATGAAGTTGTGGATAAGTGAAACCCCTGTTTCCGCCAGCCGGGGCAAGACATTGGTTCGCTTGACACATCCGGCGGGCGGGTCGCCGCCGCCTGTTGCGTGATCGCCACGACGATCTTTTCATCGGACCCCTCGCATGCTAGCACGGCGGCGGAACCGGGCCATTGGGGCCCATTGACTGCACAGAGAGACCAACATGGCCATCGAACGCACCCTGTCGATCATCAAGCCCGACGCGACCCGCCGCAACCTGACCGGCAAGATCAACGCCAAGTTCGAGGAAGCGGGCCTCCGCATTGTCGCGCAGAAGCGCCTGCACCTGTCGACCGCGCAGGCCGGCAAGTTTTACGAAGTGCACGCCGAGCGTCCCTTCTACGGTGAACTGGTCGAGTTCATGGCGTCCGAACCGGTCGTCGTGCAGGTCCTGGAAGGCGAAGGCGCCATTGCCAAGAACCGTGAAGTGATGGGCGCCACCAACCCGGCCAACGCCGACGCCGGCACCATCCGCAAAGAATTCGCTCTTTCGGTCGGCGAGAACTCGGTCCACGGTTCGGACGCGCCCGAAACCGCCAAGGAAGAGATCGCCTTCTTCTTCTCCGGCCTCGAACTGGTCGGCTGATCCGGCTTCGGGGCCCCGCACAACATCTGTGCGAACGGGCCCCGAACCTCCGCTACCGCGGCTGCGGGCGTGCGCATAGGTTTCCCGGCGAAGGAGACCGAAGATGACCCACGCCCCCCGCATCGGCCGCGTCACGCTGACCGTGAACGACCTGCCGAAGATGACCGCCTTCTACCGCGACGCCCTTGGCCTGAACGTCCTGTCCGCCGACACGGCCGAAGCCCTGCTGGGCGCGGACGCCCCGCTCCTGGTTCTGCGCGCCGATCCCGCCGCCCGCCGCCCCGAGGGGCGCGAGGCCGGCCTTTTCCACACCGCCTTTCTTCTGCCCGAACGCCGGGATCTGGCCAGCTGGCTTCTGCACGCCGTCGGATCGCGCTTGCCGCTGGCCGGCGCGTCCGATCATGACGTGAGCGAGGCGCTTTACATGCACGACCCCGAGGGCAACGGGATCGAGGTCTACTGGGACCGTCCGCGGTCCGACTGGGCCTGGACGGACGGCATCGTCCGCATGGGCACCTATCCCCTGGATCTGGACGCGCTGGCGCAGACGGGGCAGCGGTGGTCCGGCGCGCCATCGAGCACCACCGTCGGCCACGTCCACCTTCAGGTCGGCGCGCTGCCGGTGGCCGAGGAGTTCTGGACCGGGCAGGGCGCCGACATCACCCACCGCTATCCCGGCGGCACCTTCTTCGGCTGGAACGGCTATCACCACCACATCGCCACCAACGTCTGGAACAGCCGCGGCGCCGTGCCACGCAGTTTCCCCTCCACCGGGCTGGCAGAGGTGGAGATCTTGGGTCTGCCGGCGCAGGTGACCGAGGACCCTTGGGGCACCCCGATCCGCTTCGTGTCCTGACGTGTGCCAAGGCATGCCCAAGTATACTTGCCGCATGCCTTGCAACCTCTCATTCCCGTGTGCTTACTGCCCCCGCACAAGAAGAACATTCTTCGGAAGGGGGACAGACATTTGAAGATCGGAGCGGCAAGAGAGATCTTCGCAGGCGAAGCGCGGGTGGCCATGACACCCGACAGCGCCCTGCAGATCCAGAAGCTGGGGCACACGTGCCTGATCGAAGCGGGTGCGGGCGCCAAGGCCGGCTTCACCGACGACGCCTATGCCAAGGCCGGCGTGACGGTGGTTCCCGACGCGGCGGCGCTGTTCGCCGAGGCCGATGTGGTCGTGAAGGTCCGCGGGCCCGAGGCGTCCGAAGTGGGCCTTCTGCGCGACGGCCAGACCCTCATCAGCTTCTTCTGGCCCGCCCAGAACGCCGAGCTGCTGGAGCAGGTGAAGGATCGCGGCGCCACCGTGGTCGCGATGGACATGGTGCCCCGCATCAGCCGCGCGCAGAAGATGGACGCGCTGTCGTCGATGGCCAACATCGCGGGCTACCGCGCGGTGATCGAGGCGGGGAACAACTTCGGCCGCTTCTTCACGGGGCAGGTGACGGCGGCGGGCAAGGTGCCCCCCGCGCGCGTGCTGATCGTGGGCGCGGGCGTGGCGGGACTTGCGGCCATTGGCACCTCCACCAGCCTTGGCGCGATCACGCTGGCCTTCGACGTGCGTCCCGAAGTGGCCGAACAGATTGAATCCATGGGGGCGGAGTTCGTCTATCTCGACTTCGCCGAAGCCGGGCAGGACGGGGCCGCGACGGGCGGATACGCAGCACCATCTTCCCCCGAGTTCCGCGACGCGCAGCTGAAGAAGTTCCGCGAACTGGCGCCTGACATCGACATCGTCATCACCACAGCCCTGATCCCCGGCCGCCCCGCGCCCAAGCTCTGGACCGAGGACATGGTCGCGGTGATGAAGCCCGGATCGGTCATCATCGACCTTGCGGCCGAACGCGGTGGCAACTGCGACCTGACCAAGCCGGACGAAAAGTTCGTGACCGACAATGGCGTGACCATCGTCGGCTACACCGACTTCCCCAGCCGGATGGCGACGCAGTCCTCCACGCTTTATTCCAACAACATCTGGCACATGCTGGCCGATCTTACGCCGAAGAAGGATGGCGTGATCGACCACAACATGGACGATGACGTCATCCGCACGGCCACGGCCACGCATGACGGCGCCGTCACCTTCCCGCCGCCGCCCCTGAAGATCAACGCCATCGCCGCGCAGAAACCGCGCGAAAAGGCCAAGGAGCTGACGGTCGAGGAAAAACGCGCGGCCGAGGTCGCGAAATTCAAGGACCAGACGAAGACGCAGGTCGGCCTTCTGGTCGCGGCGACGGTGCTGCTGCTGCTGGTCGGCGCGGTGGCCCCGGCCAGCTTCATGGCGCATTTCGTGGTGTTCGTGCTGGCCTGCTTCATCGGCTTCCAGGTGATCTGGGCCGTGTCGCATTCGCTGCACACGCCGCTGATGGCCGTCACCAACGCGGTGTCGGGGATCATCATCCTCGGCTCGCTGGTGCAGGTGGGCGCGGGCGGGTTCCTCGTGGTGCTTCTGTCCTTTGTCGCGATCCTGATCGCCACCATCAACATCGTCGGGGGCTTCCTCGTGACGCGGCGCATGCTTGCCATGTTCCAGAAATCGTAAGGGGGCGGGCATGGATTACGCACTGGTTTCCGCGGCCTACATCGCGGCCGCAATTCTCTTCATCCTCTGCCTCGGCGGGCTTTCGGGGCAGGAAAGCGCCAAGCGCGCCGTGTGGTACGGCATCGCGGGCATGGCGCTGGCGGTCATCGCCACGCTGTTCGGCCCCGGCGCGGGCTATCTGCCGCTGGTGCTGCTGGCGATCCTGATCGGCGCGGGCATCGGCTGGTATCTGGCCAAGACGGTTGAGATGACGGCGATGCCGCAACTGGTCGCCGCACTCCACAGCTTCGTGGGTCTGGCCGCCGTCTTCATCGGCTTCAACACGCACATCGTCATGACGCGCGTGCTGGGTCTGGATGCGGGGCTGCTGACGGGCTTCGAATATCTGATCGCCCACAAGACCCCGGCCGAGATCGCGATCCTGAAGGTGGAGACGTTCATCGGCGTCTTCGTGGGCGCCGTGACCTTCACAGGGTCCATCGTGGCCTTCGGCAAGCTGTCGGGCAAGATCAACAGCAAGGCCACCAAGCTTCCGGGCGGCCACTGGCTGAACGCGGGCGCCGCGGCCTTTTCGCTGATCCTGCTGATCGCCTATTGCAACGGTGCGGGCGGCTGGACGCTTCTGCTGATGACGGTCTGCGCGCTGTTCATCGGCTATCACCTGATCATGGGCATCGGCGGGGCGGACATGCCGGTCGTGGTGTCGATGCTCAACAGCTATTCGGGCTGGGCGGCTTCGGCCATCGGCTTCTCCTTGTCGAACGATCTTCTAATCGTCACAGGGGCGTTGGTCGGGTCTTCGGGCGCGATCCTGTCCTACATCATGTGCAAGGCGATGAACCGGTCCTTCGTCAGCGTGATCCTGGGCGGTTTCGGCACCACCACCGGCCCCGCCATGGCGATCGAGGGGGAGCAGGTCGCCATCGACGCCGAGGGCGTGGCCAATGCCCTGAACGACGCCGACAGCGTCATCATCGTGCCGGGCTACGGCATGGCCGTGGCGCAGGCCCAGCAGGCGGTGTCGGAACTGACGCGCAAGCTGCGCGCGGCGGGCAAGACGGTCCGCTTCGGCATCCACCCCGTCGCGGGCCGTCTTCCGGGCCACATGAACGTCCTTCTGGCCGAAGCGCGCGTTCCCTACGACATCGTGCTGGAGATGGACGAGATCAACGACGACTTCGCCTCCACCGACGTGGTCATCGTCATCGGGTCGAACGACATCGTGAACCCCGCCGCGCAGGAGGATCCGAACTCCCCCATCGCCGGCATGCCCGTTCTGCGCGTGTGGGAGGCCAAGCAGGTCTTCGTGTCCAAGCGCGGCCAAGGCACCGGCTATTCCGGGATCGAGAATCCGCTGTTCTTCAAGGAGAACACCCGGATGTTCTATGGTGACGCCAAGGGGTCCATCGGCCAGCTGGTCAACCTGATCGCCTGAACCAAGAACGCCCCGCAGCCGCGGGGCGTTTTCATTTCGGAACGTCAGGTGCGGCAACCGCGTTGCTTCCGAAACAGGAGGCTACACATGTTCAAGTTCATCGGCGGCACCATCGGCGTCATCTTCCTCATCGGCCTGATCGTGGTGATCCTGCTTCTGAAGCTGATCTTCTGATCAATCCGGCACGCGGGCCAGGTCGTCCAGCCAGACCTGCGCCACCGAATCCGAAGGGGCGCGCCAGTCGCCGCGTGGCGAGAGCGAGCCCCCGCCGGACACTTTCGGCCCGTTCGGGATGGCCGACCGCTTGAACTGGCTGAACGCGAAGAACCGTTTCAGGAACCCTTCCAGCCAGCGTTTGATGGTCGGCAGGTCATAGGTGTGCTTCTTCGCCTCCGGCCAGTCTTCCGGCCAGCGGCCTGCCTCCAGCTCGCTCCACGCCCGCCATGTCAGGAACGCGACCTTCGAGGGCGCGAAGCCATAGCGCAGGATATGGAACAGGAAGAAGTCGTGCAGTTCGTACGGCCCAATCGTGGCCTCCGTTCCCTGAAGCTCTTCCCCCGGCACCAGTTCGGGCGAGATCTCGGTGTTCAGGATCGACAGCAGCACGGCGTTCGTGCCCTCGTCGAACTGGTCCGAGGTGGCGGCCCAGCGGATCAGGTACTGGATCAGCGTCTTCGGCACGCCGGAGTTCACGGCGTAATGGCTCATCTGGTCGCCCACGCCATAGGTGCACCAGCCCAGAGCCAGTTCCGACAGATCGCCCGTGCCGATGACGAATCCGTTGTTGTGGTTGGCCAGCCGGAACAGGTAGTCGGTCCGAAGACCGGCCTGCACATTCTCGAACGTGATGTCATAGACGGGCTCCCCCTTGGCGAAGGGGTGGCCCATGTCCGACAGCATCTGCGTGGCCGTGGGGCGGATGTCGATCTCCGCCGCCTCGATCCCCATGGCGCGCATCAGGGTCCAGGCGTTGGACTTCGTCCCCTCGCTGGTGGCAAAGCCCGGCATGGTATAGCCGAGGATCGTCGACCGGGGCAGCCCCAGCCGGTCACAGACCTTGGCCGCGACGATCAGCGCGTGCGTGGAATCGAGCCCTCCCGAAATGCCGAGGATCATCTTGCCGCCGCGCGTCGCCTCGAACCGGCGGCGCAGGCCGTCCACCTGAATGTTGAACGCCTCATAGCAGTCCTGGTCGATCTTGTCGGCGCGGGCGGGGATGTAGGGGAAGCGGCGCTGCACCCGGTGGAACCCGATGTCCTTGGTCGACGGCCGGTGGGCGAAACGGACACGGCGGAAGGGGCGCCCGTTCTCGGCCGCGTCGGCGAAGGTGCCGGTGCGCATGCGCTCGGACAGGATGCGGCCCGCGTCCACGTCGGCGATGCACAGCTCCGGGTTCATGGCGAAGCGTTCGGACTGGGCCAGCATCTCGCCCAGCTCGTAGATGCCGCCCTGACCGTCCCACGCCATGTCGGTGGTGCTTTCGCCTGCGCCGGCGGCGGAATAGGCATAGGCCGCCACCGCGCGCATCGACTGCGACGCGCACAAAAGGTGCCGGTCGTCCGCCTTGCCGATCGTGATGTTGGAGGCCGACAGGTTCGCAAGGATCACCGCCCCCGCCAGCGCCGCCGCGGTGGAGGGCGGGGTGGGCGACCAGAAGTCCTCGCAGATCTCGGCGTGCAGGATCAGGCCGGGCAGGTCCTCCGCCTCGAAGATCAGGTCCGGGCCAAAGGGCACGGTGCGGCCCGCCACCGTGATCTCTCCGCCGGCATGACGGCCATGGGCGAACCAGCGCTTCTCGTAGTATTCGCGGTAGTTCGGCAGGAAGGATTTCGGCACGACGCCCAGGATTTCGCCCTTCGAGAGCACGGCCGCGCAGTTGTACAGCTTGCCGTCCCGCCGCAGGGGCAGGCCCACCAGCACCACGGGCGACAGGTTCGCCGTGGCCTTGGCCAGATCGGCCAGCGCCTCTTCGGCCGCGGTCAGCACCGCCTCCTGCAACAGCAGGTCGTCGATGGCATAGGCGGTGATGCACAGTTCGGGGCAGATCAGCACATCCACATGCGCGCGGTCCGCCTCCTCCATGCGGGCGCGGATGGCGTCGCGGTTGAAGGGGATGTCCGCCGGCCGCACCGACGGGGTGCAGGTGGCCACGCGGACAAAGCCGTGACTGTGGATCGAGGCGAAATGCATGCGTGAACCTTTCACGAAGGGGGCGTCCCTTCGGTTCTAGCGCCCGGACCCGCGCCGTAAAACAAGGAAGGGAACGATTTCGGTCCGCCGGCGATGACTCCTGTAACCAGTGATGCGAGGAGAAGCGGGATGACACAGGCGAAACTCAGGCTGCAGGTGTCGGGGGAAACGGCGGCACGCATCGCGGGGGAAGCGGGCGCCACGAAGGCCGAACAGGTCCACGCGGTGCATTTCGACACGCCCGACCATGCGCTGGCCGCCATGGCCGCCTCGCTGCGCATCCGCCATTTGCCGGACCGGCAAGTGCAGACCGTCCGCACCCCGCAGGGCGAACGTGACAAGCTGGTGGAGGGGGACGTTCCCGTGCTGGACCCCTCCGGCCCCTTGGGCAAGACTGCGGCCGCCGATCTCGTCCCGGTCTTCACCGCCCGCTACACCCGCCGCAGCTGGGCAGTGGAGGAGGCGGGTCAGACCGTGGAGGTCGCGCTGGACGAAGGGGAGATCGCCGCCGGCGACCGCCGCGCCCCGATCCTCGACCTGATCCTGACCGGGGCACCGGGTGCGCTGGTGCCTGTGGCCCGCCGTCTGGCCGGGGATGCGCAGGTCGCGCCCCTGTCGAAGGCCGAACGCGGTTACCGCCTTGTTGGTCCTGCACCCCTGCGCCTGAAGGCGGCCGAGGTTCCGCTGACGGCGACGATGACCGCCGCCACCGCCTTCCGCGAGATCGCGTGGTCCTGCCTTGGCCAGTTCCGCCAGAACGAGGATCTTCTGATCACCAGCCGGACCGCCGAGCCGCTGCACCAGGCGCGGGTCGCGTTGCGGCGGTTGCGTTCGGCCTTTTCCATCTTCCGGCCGATGCTGGGCGACAGCGGCGCCGATTTGCGCGAAGGCCTGCGGGTGCTGGCCTCCGAACTGGGGCAGGCGCGGGATCTGGACGTCCTGCTGCTGCGCACGCCGCAAGGTCCGCTGGGCACCCGCATCCGCAACGCGCGCGAGGCGGCGCATGACGCCGTGGCCGAGGTTCTGGGATCGGCCGAAACCCGGATGCTGCTGCTGGATCTGGCGGCCTGGCTGCACGACGGCGACTGGCTGCGGGACGACGCGCGCGCCACTCTGCGGGAAGAGCCGGTGACCGTATTCGCCCAAGAGGCGCTGTTCCGCTATCGCCGCAAGGTGAAGAAGGGCGGCAAGGGCCTTGCGACGCTGGAGGACGAGGTGCGCCACGACCTTCGCAAGGACGCCAAGAAGCTGCGCTATGCCACGGAGTTCTTCACCCCCCTGTTCGTGGCCGAGGCGCCGAAGCGGCACCGCAAGTTCCTGGGCGCGCTGGAAACGCTTCAGGACCATCTGGGCGACCTCAACGACCTTGCCGCCGCCCCGCATCTGCTGCAACGCCTTGGCATCGGCGAGGAACCGGGCGCCGCGGACCTTCTGGCGAAAGGCCAGAGGAAGCGCCTGCTGCGCGCCGCGGAAGGCGCCTATGACCACCTGATGGAGGCCAAGCCCTTCTGGGCCTGAGGATCGGGCGGCGGGCCGCCATCCGGACATCACATGTTCGCGACGAACTTAGGCGAAGCACAACCCAAGGTTGCACAGGGAAAACCGAGGTGTCATCTCGACCTCGTGAGAACTTGCCGGTGCCCCCCGTGTCCCCTAAGCAGGACTGGGGAGTTTCCGCAGGAAAAACCGAGGTTATGCCATGACATACATCGCTTCCAAGAACCGTTCCCCCTTGGATCTTCATGAAATCGGCCAGTCCCATTCAAAGGACAGCTGGCTCGTGTCCGACTGGAACGCCGGGCAGTCTGGCCTCATGCAATGGTCGGCCGACAACGTCCGCAAGGATAAGGACGGCAATGTGGAGCTGATCCTGTCGCGCGCGCCCGCCGGATCCGGCCGCGCCTATGAAGGGGGCGAGATCCAGGGATCCACCTCCGCCACCACGGGCACCTGGAGCTGGACCGCGCAGGCGCCCGACATGGTGCCGGGCGCCGTCTTCGGCATGTTCACCTACAAGTCCGACTGGCAGCACCAGCCCTGGGTCGAGTTCGACTTCGAGTTCGTGGGCGAGGACACCACCAAGGTCCATCTGGCCATCCACATGGAGGATGCGGCCGGACGCCACATGACCCTGAAGCCAAGCGAACTGGACCGCGCGATCATCGACCTCGGCTTTAACGCCGCCGAGGGGCAGCACACCTACGAGGTGACGGTGACGAACAAGGACGCCACCTTCTACGTGGACGGAAAGGTCGTGGCCGTGTTCAGCGGCAAGGACATGATGGGCGACGTGTGGAACATCGGCCCGATGACCAGCTACGTCGACCTCTGGGCGGTGGACAAGGGGCAGGAGGCATGGGCCGGCCAATGGAAGGGGCTGAGCGCGCCGCTGGTCGCCAGCCTTGCGGACGCCGAGATCCGGCCCGGCGAATATGGCAGCAACTACATCCCCGACGCAGGATCCGAAGGTCCGGACGCGCCGCCCACCGATGATACCGATGACGGCGCCTCGGACGACGGCATTCAGGGCACGGACGGGAACGACCTCCTGAAGGGCCATGGTGGCGACGACACCATCTTCGGGCTTGGCGGCGACGATGTCATGGACGGCAAGAAAGGCGCCGATGCGATGCATGGTGGGGCAGGCGACGACGTCTACCTTGTGAACGAGGCCGGGGATCGCACGATCGAGGCCGCAAGTGCCGGCCACGACACCGTTCAAGCCCGCGTCGGCTGGGTTCTGGCCGACCATGTGGAGGATCTGATCTTGCGCACCGGCGCCAGCATCGACGGCACGGGCAACGCCGCGAACAACCAGCTGACGGGCAACAACGGCGCCAACGTCCTTTCGGGTCTCGCGGGTGCCGATACGCTGGACGGCGGCGGCGGGTATGACATGCTGATTGGCGGGCTTGGCAACGACGTGCTGACCGGGGGGAAGGGCGCCGACACCTTCCATTTCACGAAAGGCGACGGCCACGACATCATCACCGACTTCGACACCAGCGACGTGATCGAGATCGCGGGCCATTCCAGCTATCATCTGCGCGATGAAAGCGGGGGCACGCGCGTTGTGCTGTCCGACACCGACAGCCTGTTTCTGAAGGATGTGGTCAGCACCGATCTTGGGACTGAGGATTTCCTGTTCCTCTGACCCCGCAAGCGACCACCGACAGCTGCCGGCCTTCAGGCCGGCAGCGTGCCCGATCAAGATTTGCCGGGGCCGTACCAAAGGCCCGTGCGCCAGCCTGAATCAGAAGATCCGTCCGGTGCCTTGGCGACCATGCGTAAAGGCCGCCCGAAGGCGGCCCCTTATCACCACACAACAGGCTCCATTGGGCGTGGTCCGCACAGAACATCCCCCAGGCCACGGCTTCTGAGAAAGGGCCGCCCATGTAGATGGAGTGCTCTGATGCCATCAGACCATGGTAGCCGTGCTAGTCCGCGGCGAGCATCGGCCGTAGGGTCAGGCGAGAAGTATTAACCGTAGGGATCGTGGTCATCTGCAAGCCCTTTTGCTCCTGCCTACAGCAACCTCAACATGGATCAATCTTCGCGATGTCTCAATCGACGCTCGGAGCCCTTAGCTCACCTTTACGCCAGCCGCTGCACGGCGCACGTCTGTGTTAGGCTAACACAGCCAACTGGGCCGGCACCACCTTCAGACCTGTTGCATTCCGCCGTCGACGAACAATTCCACGCCTGCGATGAAGCTCGCCTCATCGCTGAGTAGGAAAAGTGCGGCAGAGGCAACTTCGCTTGGGCGCGCCATACGCCCCATTGGTATGGTCGCGACGATGGCTGCGCGAACGTCGTCTGGAACAGCCGCCATCATCTCGGTATCCGTAGATGCGGGTGCCAGAACGTTGACGCGGATGCCGCGAGAGACCAGCTCGGCCGTCCAGGTGCGGGCGTAAGCACGAACAGCCGCCTTCGTCGCACCATAGGTGGCATAGTCGGCAATGCCCGCACTCCCGGCGACCGATCCCATCAGCACGACGGATCCCCCTTCACGCATGATGGGAACCGCTGCCTGAAGCCCGAACACCAGTCCTTTCACGTTGACGGAGAAAAGACGGTCGAAATGTTCAGGGGTCATTTGGCCCAGTGATGCCGGCTCCGTAATGCCTGCATTAAGGACCAGCGCGTCTATGTGCCCCTGCTCTTGCCGGATCGTCTGCACCACCTGCGCCAGATCCTCGGCATTGCTCGCGTCTGCGATCAGGCCGCGCGCATCATGGCCGATAGCCTTCGCGGTGTGTTCGACATCCGCAGATTGCCGCCCGGTCAGATAGACCTTTGCGCCTTCGGCGGCCAGCCGCTCGGCGATCGACCGACCGATCCCCTTCGCGCCGCCAACGACCAGCGCGATCTTGTCCGTCATGCGTCCCATGATCATGTCCTCATACTGGAGGGGCATCATTCCACTGTCCGGGCGGCCTGCGCGATCACTTCGGCCACCTCGTCGGGGCTCGTCATCGGCAGCATGTGGCCGTTTTCGATCTCGACGACCGTCGAACCCGCGCGTTTGGCCATGCGGCGCTGCAGACCGGTCGCGATGACCCGGTCCTCGGTAGCAATGACGGCCCAACTCGGCTTCCCGCTCCACGCCGCAGCATCAACCTCGTGCGCGAGGTTCGCCGAGTTGGTCATGGGCTGGGATCTTGCGACGAAGCGGGCGTCTTTGTCAGAAAGGCCGTTACCGTTCAGCGCGCCGAATGCGTCTTCACCGAGCAGGAAATGCCCATCGTCAAAGATTTTGAGCTTGTCAGCCGTGAACTCCGTCGGCTCCGAGGTCAGGAGCATGTTGGCGCTTTCCCCGATGTCCGGCTGGAAGGATGCGACATAGACGAGGCCTTTCACGTCCGGGTCGCCACCGGCTTCGGAGATGATCACGCCGCCATATGAATGACTGACAAGCAGCACCGGGCCGCCCTGAACGTCCAGGTTTCGCTGGACCGCCGCAATGTCATCCTCGACAGATGTCATCGGCAGTTGAGAGATCGTGACGTTGAAGTCCTGTGCGATCAAGCGCTCGTAGACCTCTCGCCAGGTGCTGCCATAGACGTTCCCCCCGTGAACCAGAACGATGTTCTGAACGTCAGCGGCGGCCATGCCCGGCAGTGCCATTAGAGTGCCAAGCGCTACGCTTCCGAACAGTGAGAGAGTGCGAAGAGTGTTCATTGTTGGTGTCTCTGCCGTTGCTCATTGCTTTCCGGATGTGAGATAGCCATGGCCCGCACCCATCACTATACTGATTGTAATGATAGCGCTTATCAGCAGAGACTATGAATGGATCGTCGCGATCTTCCCGACCTGCTCTTGTTTCAGGTGGTGGCCGAGGAGGGCAGCTTCACCCGCGCTGCCCTGCGGCTAGGATGCGCGCAGTCGGGGATCAGTCAGGCGATTGCCGCACTGGAACAACGCATCGGCCTGCCCCTGCTGGCGCGGACGACGCGCAACGTGCGCCCGACCGAGGCTGGACAGCGCCTTCTGAACTCGTTGAACCCGGCACTTCGGCTGATCGAGGACGGGCTGACCGAGCTCAGGGAGGCGCGCGGCGGGGTGGTTGGCACCCTGCGGCTGACCTCCCTCGAATATCCGGCAAGAGCGATCATGATCCCTGCGCTGACGGGGTTCATGGAGCGATATCCGAACGTGATCGTGGATCTGCGCATCAGCGACCGGCTGACCGACATCGTCGGGGCCGGGTTCGATGCCGGTATCCGGATGGGTGCGCATCTGGAGCAGGACATGTCAGCCGTGCCCCTCGGTCCCGACCTGCGCGCGGTAGTTATCGGCTCGCCCGACTACTTCGCCCGGCGCGGGGTTCCGTGGCGTCTGGAAGATCTCGCCGACCACGCCTGCCTGAACTATCGCCATGCGAGCCACAGCGACCTGTTCCGATGGTCGTTCAGGCAGGGCCAACGCCGCGTCGAGATGGCCGTCAAAGGTCCGCTGATCGCCGACGATGCCCATGTGCTGATCGAGGCCGCGCTCGCGGGGCAAGGATTGATCTACCTGTTCGAACCATACGTCTCGGAACATCTGGCAGCGGGCCGTCTTCGCACCTGCCTTGAAGAGTTCTGCCCGCTCTGGTCGGGGTATCATCTCTACTACCCCGGCAGGCATCAGAAATCCGCCGCGCTTGCGGCGCTGGTCGATTACCTCCAGTCCAGAAAGCTGCGATGAGCGTGAGATGCCTATGGCGCTTATCCGGACATCGACGCCGACGAACGTCCGCTTTGTCCCATGATCAACGTGCAGAGCCCGGAGCGGACTTTTGACTTTAACGCCATACGTGCCCACTCCGGTGACTGGTGACCCGTGCCTGACGGGTGCTGCAGGGCAAACCTTGCAGTTCGATGTCCGAAGTTAAAGCGCGGCAAGCATTTGGCGCTCTGCAGCCAACGGCAATGCATCTCCGCGTTGCAAGGCAAGCTTCGATTGCAACGCCACAGCTGTGCGGAACTCAGATGAACCAAGTTCCGTCAGTGCCGCCAGCGATTTTTGCAAGCGAATTTGAATCTCCACCGCTGCGGCACCATCGCGAGCGATCACCATGAACGCATCCTCCAGCATGTCGTTGTCGCTCAGGGCTTTCATGTAGACGCGATCATGTTGCGGTTCCACGTCCAGCGGCCCTTCGGCCCAGAGTGTCAGCAACCGAGTTATTCGCCCGATTATGTCGATTGCGGTGCCGGAATCATTCATGGCGGGGGATAGCGCCCGCGACGCCACTTCAGCCAACACCACAAGACCGAAGCGCGGGTCCTGATCAAAAGACCGCTCCTCGCCCACCGTAAAGGCATCCAGTGCATCCTCGACCTCAGCCGTCGCCCAGCCGAGGATCGTGCCGCGATAGATAAAAGCCCCTGGCAATTTCAAGACGTGGATGCGGCAGCCCAACCGATTGGCAACCGCTTGCAAGGCTGCAGTGTCGATGTGCTGAAGATAGCCAACCTCATGCGCGAGGATCGGATGGGCGTGCGACGGCGGGTCGTAATATGGCTGACAGCCAAGATAGGGATTCTTCAGCCGCCGCTCTATCGCCTCGCGCGCGGCGGCTTCCACACGGCCCGCTGTCTCCCCTACGCGGCCAAGGCGGGTCAGATGGTCAATCCACCGCAGTAACGATATAACGATCAACCCGATGATGCCGATGGTGAAGAAGAACAGCACGATCCGCCCACGCTCGCCATAGGCTCCTGTAGGCAGCACGATCAGCCCGACAATGGCGAACAGGAATGATCCGATGAAGGTCGAGAGCGCATTCTGCGAGACGCGATCCTCGATCAGCAAGCGGGTCGCCCGGGGCGTCACGTTGCTGGTTGCAGACCCATATGCCGCAGTCACGATACTCAGAGAGAATGTTGTCACTGCCAGCATCGACGAGGCGATGATATTCAGGAGTCCGCCGACCGCGTCAGCGCCGATCTTGCCGGGCAGCGTCCATGGGATGAACCTTTCCACCACGGCAGCAAGTATCGCAACCGCGATCCCAAGCATCCCGATCAACGTTGTTCGGAGCCAGAGCCTGCGCGTCAGCCGGGTGAGAACCCATTTCCAGCGGCTCATCTGTATCTCCATCTATGCCTGCGGCTCAACGAGACGTTGGCGCGTGCCGTTCCATCCGGGCCCTCCGCTTCATTACAATTCGACTCCGCCCGCTTCGCTCTGCGTCGATCCGCACGGGGGGCAGAAACCGACCGGTCCCGCAAGACACAGGCCGTTTGACGCTTAAGTTCGTGCGCAGGCTTCCCAAAGTTGAGAGGAGCCGAGAACGATAAAGGTATGCCGATATTCTTAATGCTGCGACAGCTGCGCTAGCGGCGTCGCGGGTCGAATGGCCGCTTTGTCCCATGTGCTGCCGCAGCGGTCGGGTCCAGGCGCGGGAACGCTTTGAGCCCAAAGCCGACCTTTAACACCCGTAGAACGTTTCCTGACAAGAGATGCGGCATTAGGTCACGAACCCTACTCGTTGACGGTTAGGCTCGCATGGTTATCTTGCGACCCGAGGCGTGTGCTGCGTGCGCCCAGGGTTCCCCCTGAATACGGAGACCAACTCAACCTTTTCCGGAAGGAATGCAGAGCCATGTCCAACCATTCCCACAGGGGCAATCCGACCTTTCGCCGCTTTCTGAACAGCGAGGCTTCGGGCGGCCTGGTCCTCATGGGCGTCGCCGTTCTGGCCATCCTGACGGCAAATTCTCCGCTCGCCCCCACCTATTTCGACGCACTTCATGCCTATGTCGGTCCGCTGAGCTTGCAGCACTGGATCAACGATGCGCTGATGGCGGTGTTCTTCCTGATGGTGGGGCTGGAGATCAAGCGGGAGATGACGGATGGCCAGCTGTCTACATGGCCGCGCCGTATCTTGCCGGGAGTGGCCGCGATCGGCGGCATGGCCATCCCTGCGCTGATCTACGTCGCGTTCAACATGAATGATCCGGCCGCCTTGCGGGGTTGGGCGATACCGTCGGCCACCGACATCGCCTTCGCGCTTGGTGTGCTGTCGTTGCTAGGTCCGCGCGTCCCCGCGTCGCTCAAGGTGTTTCTTGCAGCGCTGGCAATCATCGACGATCTGGGTGCAGTGATCGTGATCGCGCTCTTCTACACCGCAGATCTGTCGGTGCCGGACCTCATAGGGGCAGTGATCGTAGTTGTGTTGTTGGTCGCCCTGAACCTGCGGCGGGTGGGCAGCCTAACGCCCTATCTTGTGCTGGGTGTCGTTCTATGGGTGCTGGTGCTGCGGTCCGGCATCCATGCGACGCTGGCCGGCGTGATCCTCGCGCTGACCATTCCGATCAAGCTGACCCCCTCGACCCCGGAGGCATCTCCGAACGACTCGCCCCTGCACCGGTTGGAACACGCGCTGCATCTCCCCGTGGCGTTCTTGGTTGTGCCGATCTTCGGCTTCGCCAACGCGGGCGTATCCTTCGTGGGCGTAACCCCGTCCGTGCTGGTGGAACCACTGACACTGGGCGTGACCGCCGGCTTGGTTCTTGGCAAGCTGATCGGTGTCTTTGGCGCGGTGGTGCTGATGGTGCGGACGGGATTGGCCGACCTTCCGGCAGCGGCAAGCTGGGGCCAGGTGCTAGGCGTGTCGCTTCTGTGTGGTATCGGCTTCACCATGAGCCTGTTCATAGGCCTGCTGGCTTTCGACGACCCGATGATGCAGGATCGCGTGAAGTTCGGCATCCTAGCTGGATCGCTGCTTTCGGGACTGGCCGGCTATGTCATCTTGCGTGTTGCGCGACGCGAGGTTCAAGTTAAGTAACGCGTTCTGCGGGGCATTGAATGACTGCAATGTCCCAGAATGCGACCTAGACACAACCATGGTTGTGCTGCGAACAGCGTGCGGCGGAGAACTCTTCTTCAGCGCCGCACGTGAGGCGGCGCATCGGTGGTGACGCCAAGGATCCAGTCCTTCTGCTGCGCGAGAGGGCGTGCGTCGTCGTCACGCTCGGGTTCCTGCGCAGCTTTCAACCCTCCATTCGCATCTGCGGCTCGCAGCCAAGATTCTACGACGGAGTGGTCTTGCTGGTCTTGTATCCGTCCGTCGTGCGGGTAGTCGCTCGACCATAGGTGCAAATAGATCGCGGCTAATGTCGAGGCGCGCTTTGGCACCGCCCACTCGTCATGGAGCTAGACTGCAGATCGGGCAGCGCGACGGATGCGGTGCAGGAACGGCAGACCTGCGTGGATAGACTTTGCAACCTGCCCAGTCACCTTGAAATGAAACACGAACTTCACACCGCAGATACTCTCGACCCAACGCCGCCCGCGCGTTTCTCCGCCACTGCGTGCTGCCAGTCTCGCCATATCCGTTCGCACAAAGTCGATGCAGAAACTGCGCTTTTCCGTCGGGCAATGCGTCGAGGTCGTCGAGAAAGCAATCCGGAGCGAGTGACAGATCATGCCAAGCGAAGTAGGCCTCGGGGAGGAGATGGCATGGTCGATCCCGGCAATGGTCGGCAGACCCTAGGCTAGACGCGCGTTCCGCCGGTCTGCCAGTCCTCGTCGCGTCCAGTAGCACTTAGGACCCTTAGGTGGCGGAACCTGCGCTGCCGGCCCGATGCTTCCGTCATGTAGATCCTCAGACCCTGCAGGCTGGTGTCTGTCGTCTCCGCCCCGGAGCAGTCGATGCCGATGGTGCTGGAACTGATTGGCTTCTCCGCAAGCAAAGACCGCCCGAAGGCGGTTTCAGCAAAATCAACGGCTTGCGAAACCTATGCACCGAACTGGAAAAACTTTGCCCTGAACGGCAGCAACTATGCCCCGAACTACACAACCCTCAGTGCGTCCAGTTGCCCTTGCGGTCGGTCGCGAAATTCTCGCCATAGCCGCGCGCGCGGATGTTCGGCTTGCGCGACTGCGGGGGCTGCACCTCCGCCTCGATCCCGTTCTCGCGCGCATAGGCTTCGGCCGCTTCCTGCGTGTCGAAGCGCAGGCGCACCTGCCGCTGCGTATCGTCCGAGGAGGTCCACCCCATCAGCGGATCGATCTCCCGCGCCGTGGCGGGGGCGTAGTCCAGGACCCATTCCTTGGTCTTGGCCTGTCCCGACTGCATGGCCGTCCGGGCCGGCTTGTAGATTCGTGCGCGCATCGTGGTCCTCCGATCAACCTATCTAGCGAAATCCCCGGCAAGGCCGCAAGGCCATCTTGAACCGGAACAAAGACAGACCAAATCAAGGGCCTGACAAGGGAATCGCCGATGCCTCACAACAACGCCAACATGCCCATGTTCCGTCCAGACGTCCTGACGCGCCCGAAGCTGGAAGGGGGCAAGCAGTTCGTCATGAGCACGCCGTTCCAGCCGGCGGGCGACCAGCCGACCGCGATCCGGGAATTGGCCGAAGGCGTGCGCAACGGCGAACGCGATCAGGTGCTCCTGGGTGCCACCGGCACCGGCAAGACCTTCACCATGGCCAAGATCATCGAGGAAACGCAGCGCCCGGCGATCATCCTCGCCCCGAACAAGACGCTGGCGGCGCAGCTGTATGGCGAGTTCAAGGGCTTCTTCCCCGACAACGCCGTCGAATACTTCGTCAGCTACTACGACTACTACCAGCCCGAGGCCTATGTGGCGCGGTCGGACACGTATATCGAGAAGGAATCCCAGATCAACGAACAGATCGACCGGATGCGCCACTCGGCCACCCGGGCGCTTCTGGAACGGGACGACGTGATCATCGTGGCCTCTGTGTCCTGCATCTACGGCATTGGCTCGGTCGAGACGTATTCGGCGATGACGCAGGATCTGGTCGTGGGCAACAGCTACAACCAGCGCGAGGTCATCGGGCAGCTGGTGTCGCAGCAATACCGCCGCAACGACCAGTCCTTCACCCGCGGCAGCTTCCGCGTGCGCGGCGACGCGATCGAGGTGTGGCCCGCCCACCTTGAGGACCGGGCCTGGCGCTTCTCCTTCTTCGGTGAGGAGCTGGAAAGCATCGTCGAATTCGACCCGCTGACGGGGGCCAAGACCGACAACTTTCGCCAGATCCGCATCTACGCCAACAGCCACTACGTCACGCCGCGCCCGACGATGCAGCAGGCCGTGAAGGGCATCAAGGCCGAGCTGGCGATGCGTCTGGACCAGTTGGTGGGCGAAGGCAAGCTGCTGGAGGCCCAGCGTCTGGAACAGCGCACCGCCTTCGACATCGAGATGCTGGAGGCCACGGGCGTCTGCAACGGGATCGAGAACTACTCGCGTTACCTCACGGGCCGCGCGCCCGGAGAACCGCCGCCCACGCTGTTCGAGTTCATTCCCGACAACGCCATCGTCTTTGCCGACGAATCCCACGTCTCGGTCCCGCAGATCGGCGGGATGTACAAGGGCGACTATCGGCGGAAGTTCACGCTGGCCGAGCACGGGTTCCGGCTGCCCTCCTGCATGGACAACCGCCCCCTGAAGTTCGAGGAGTGGGACGCCATGCGCCCGCAATCGGTCTTCGTTTCCGCCACCCCCGCGGCGTGGGAGCTGGAGCAGGCGGGCGGTGTCTTCGCCGAACAAGTCATCCGCCCCACCGGCCTTCTGGACCCGAAGGTGGAGATCCGGCCCGTGGACATGCAGGTGGACGACCTGCTGGACGAGATCCGGCGCGTCAGCCAGCAGGGCCTGCGCACGCTGGTCACGGTGCTGACCAAGCGCATGGCCGAGGATCTGACCGAATATTTCCACGAACAGGGCATCCGCATCCGCTACATGCATTCCGACATCGACACGATCGAGCGGATCGAGATCCTGCGCGACCTGCGTCTTGGCGCCTTTGACGTGCTGGTGGGGATCAACCTTCTGCGCGAAGGGTTGGACATTCCCGAATGCGGGCTGGTCGCGATCCTTGACGCCGACAAGGAAGGCTTCCTGCGGTCCGAGACCTCGCTGATCCAGACGATCGGACGGGCGGCGCGGAACGCCGAAGGCCGCGTCATCATGTATGCCGACCGCATCACCGGCAGCATGGAACGCGCAATGGGCGAGACGGAGCGTCGTCGCGAAAAGCAGATGGCCTACAACCTTGAACACGGCATCACGCCGCAGACCGTGAAGAAGAACGTCGAGGATGTTCTGGCGGGCCTGTGGCAGGGCGACACCGACCAGTCGCGCATCACGACCAAGGTGGACAAGCCGATGATCGGCTCCAACCTCGCGGCCCATCTGGACGCGATGCGGGTGCAGATGCGCAAGGCGGCCGAGAACCTGGAGTTCGAGGAGGCCGCCCGCCTGCGTGACGAGGTGAAGCGTCTGGAAGCGGTGGAACTGGCCGTGGCCGACGACCCGCTGGCCCGCCAGTCGGCGGTGGAGGAGGCGCAGGAGGCGGCGCTTGCCACCTCGGGCCGGTCCACGGCGGGGCGGGCCGGGCAGCGGGGCGGCAACAAGCGCCGCAAGCGCTGACTGCATGGCGATCCTGATCGGGGCGGAGATCTACCGCCATTCGACCTATGGGCGGCAGCACCCCCTGCGGGTGCCGCGCGTGTCCACGGTGATCGACCTTGCCCGCGCGCTTGGCTGGCTGCCGCCCGACCGCTATCGCACCAGCCCGCGGGCCAAGGTGTCAGCCCTCGCCGCGTGGCACGACCCCGACTACCTTTCGGCGCTTCAGGCGGGGGAAGGGATGAACGCCCCCACGCCCGAGATGCTGAGCCGCTTCCACCTCGGCACCCTGTCGAATCCCGTCTTCCCCGAGATGTTTCGCCGCCCCGCCACCGGCGCGGGCGGCATGCTGCTGGCGGCGGAGCTGGTGGAGCAGGGGGGCGTCGTGCAGGTGCCGGGGGCGGGCACCCATCACGGGCTGCCGGACCGGGCCAACGGTTTCTGCTATCTGAACGACTGCGTGCTGGGGATGCTGGCTTTGCGGCGCCTTGGCATCCGGCGGATCGCCTATGTGGACATCGACGCCCATCACTGCGACGGCGTGCAGCACGCCTTTACGGGCGATCCCGACGCGCTCCTGATCTCCACGCACGAGGAAGGGCGCTGGCCCTTCACCGGCACGCTGGACGATGATGGCGGCGGCAACTGTTTGAACCTGCCCGTCCCCCGCGGCTTCAACGACACCGAGATGCGGGCGGTGCTGGAGGATCTGATCCTGCCCGCCCTTCAGGCCTTCCGCCCCGAGGCGATCATCCTGCAATGCGGCGCCGACGCGGTGGAGGAGGACCCCCTGGCCCGCCTGTCCCTGTCCAACAACGCGCATATGGAGGTGGCGGCGGCGCTGCGTCCGCTGGCGCCGCGCTTCATCGTGACGGGCGGGGGCGGCTATAACCCCTGGACCGTGGGGCGCTGCTGGACGGCCGTCTGGTCCGTCCTGTCGGGGCAGGAGGTGCCGGACCATCTGCCCGAAGCCGCGCAAACCGTTCTGCGCGACCTGTCCTGGCGCGGCGGGGCGCGCCCCGGCCCCGCGCCGCACATCCTGACCACCCTGCGCGACCCCGCGCGCGAAGGGCCGGTACGTAGCGAGATCCGGACGCGGATCGCGGCCTTACGCGGCCGATAGGGCCTCAATGATGCCGCCGAAATCCGCTGCCTTCAGGCTGGCGCCACCCACCAGCGCGCCGTTCACATGCGGGATCGCGAAGATCTCGGCCGCGTTGGACGGTTTCACCGACCCGCCATACAGCAGCGCGATCCGGTCGGTGCCGAAGCGGTCTGCCAGTTGCGCGCGCAGGGCCGCGTGAACCTCGGCGATCTGGTCCGTGGTGGGGGTGCGGCCGGTGCCGATGGCCCAGACGGGCTCATACGCGATGACCAGACAGGCGGGGTCGGTGCCTTCGGGCAGGGAGCCTTCGATCTGCGTCGTGATGATGTCCAGCGTCCGGCCGCCGTCGCGTTCGGCCTCCGTCTCGCCCACGCAGACGATCGCCTTCAGTCCGGCCGCCTGCGCCGCCGAAACCTTCGCCGCCACGACCGCGTCGGATTCGGCATGGTTGGCGCGGCGTTCCGAATGCCCTAGGATGACGTAATCCGCTCCGGCCTCGGCCAGCATGGGGGCCGAGATGTCGCCCGTATGCGCCCCGCTGGCGGCGGCGTGACAATCCTGCCCGCCCACCTTCAGCGCCGTGCCGTGCACCATGGAGGCCAGCCGTGCCAGCAGTGTCGCCGGGGGGCAGATCAGGACCTCGCATCCGGGGGTGGGGTGGGCGGCCAGCAAGGCCTCGATCTCGGACAGGCTTTCGCCCGTTCCGTTCATCTTCCAGTTTCCGGCTGCCAGTCCGCGCATGTGTCCTCCGTTCGCTTTGAAACCCAAGCTAGGGCCAAGGCGGGGCGGGGGAAACCCTATTCGCGGAACTTCACCGATTCCCCGCAACCGCAGGCGTCCACGACGTTCGGGTTGCGGAACTTGAACCCGGACTCCAGCAACGAGGTCTCGTAGTCGATCTCGGTCCCGAACAGGAACATCTGGGCCATGGGCGCGATCATCACGCGGGCGCCGTCCTGTTCCACCGTCTCGTCCATGGGGTTCACGTCGGACACGTAGTCCATCGTGTATTCCATGCCCGCGCAGCCGCCCTTCTTCACGCCGATGCGCAACCCGGCCGAGTTCTGCTTGGTCATCAGCCGCGCGATCTGCTTCGCCGCCGCCGGCGTGATGCTGACGGCCTGTTTTCCGGGGATCGAGAACATGGATGCCTCCTTACATGAAGCCGAGTTCGAGCCGCGCCTCGTCCGACATCATCTCCATCCCCCAGGGGGGATCGAAGGTCATGCCGACATTGACGTGCTTGACGCCGGGCAGGGGTTCGATCGCCTCGGCGACCCAGCCCGGCATCTCGCCGGCCACGGGGCAGCCGGGGGCGGTCAGAGTCATCAGCACCTCGACCTCGTTCTGGTCGTTGATGTCGATGGTATAGACGAGGCCGAGGTCGTAGATGTTCACCGGGATCTCCGGATCATAGACCGTGCGGCAGGCGTCCACGACCTGTTCGTAAAGCGGATGCTCGGTCGAGGACGGCTTGATGAGGGGGTTGCCTTCGGCGGTGTCGGTCATGGCGGGATCCTTTGTTGCGCCGAATATAGGTATCCGCGCCCTAGGCCTCAACCCAGATCGTGACGGGACCGGAATTGACCAGCGCCACCTGCATGTCGGCGCCGAAGCGGCCGGTCTGCACGGGGAAGTCCCTTGCCATCACCGCCGTGAAGTGGTCGTAAAGGCGCAGGCCCGTGTCGGCCGGGGCGGCGGCGGAAAAACCGGGGCGGGTGCCGCGGGTGGTGTCGGCCGCCAGTGTGAACTGGCTGACGATCAGCGCGGCCCCGCCCGTGTCCTTCAGCGACCGGTTCATCTTCCCCGCCTCGTCCCGGAAGATGCGCAGCTTGCCGATCTTCGCGGCCAGCGCCTCCGCGTTCGCCTCCGCGTCGCCCCCCATCGCGCAGACGAGGATGAGGAGACCGGGCCCGATCCGCCCGATCACCTCCCCCTCCACCGTGACCGAGGCTTCGGTCACGCGTTGCAGCAGCGCCTTCACAACTCGGACGCCCAGGGCGGGTTCGCCCCGGCGCGCGACACGGTGACGGCCGCGGCGCGGGTGCCCAGGCCTAGGGCGGTGTCCAGCAGATCGTCCGACCAGTCGGCGCCCTTCACCAGCGCGCCGGCCTGTTCCAGCGCGGCCAGAACGCCCGCGTTGAAGGTGTCACCCGCGCCCACCGTATCGGCCACGGTCACCTTGGGGGCGGCCACGAACCGTTCCTGCGTGGCCGTCAGCGCCCGCGCGCCCCGCGCCCCTTCGGTCAGCAGGACCAGCTTCGGCCCTTTCGCCAGCAGCCTCTTCGCCAGCGCCACCGGATCGCCCTGACCTTCCAGCCAGTGCAGATCCTCGTCCGAGATCTTGATGATGTCGGCCATGACGATCATCCGGCCGATCCGGTCGCGGTAGCGCGCGGGGTCGGTGATGAAGCCGGGGCGGATGTTCGGGTCCAGCATGGTGACGCACGACGCGGCTTCCCGCTCCATCAGCGTGGCGTAGGTGTCGGCCGCGGGTTCGGACACAAGGGAAATGCCGCCGAAGAACAGCGTCGAGACGTCGGCGGGCAGGGCGGGCAGATCTTCGGGCGCCAGAAGGCGGCCGGCGGTGTTCTCGTCATAGAAGGCATAGCTGGCCTGCCCGTTGGTCAGGGTCACGAAGGCCAGCGTAGTGGGGCGGTTCGAGCGGGCGCAGAACGCCGTGTCGACCTTAGAAGCTTCCAGCGCGGCCGACAGGCGTGCGCCGAACAGGTCGTTCGACAGGCCCGAAAAGAAGCCCGCCGGGGCCCCGAGGCGCCCGAGCGCCACCGCCGTGTTGAAGACCGCCCCGCCGGCGTGGGGCATGAACCCCTCGCCCTCGGGCAGCATGTCGATCAGCGCTTCGCCGCAACACAGGATCATGGACCGGTTTCCTCCGCAAATGTCGCGCGGACCCTAGCGCCCGGCCGCGCGCCGCGCAATCGGGTGCCCGCGCGCCACCGGATGCCGCGCCGCGATGGACGTGGGCGTGATCGTCACATCGCCGCCTTGCGCGCAATCGCATGGTTGACAGACGGGCGCGGATCGCAGATATAGCGGCGGTCTGGCCCCCTTTGGGTGTTCAGGCCATTTCGCATTGGCGCTGTCCGAAGGTATCTAACGCCGGGAAACCGGGACCAAAGGGCGCGGAACAAGAAGGAAAGACCCATGTTCGCGGTCCTCAAGACGGGCGGCAAGCAATACACCGTCCGCGCAGGCGACATCCTGCGCGTCGAGAAGCTTGCAGCCGAAGCTGGTGAAAAGATCCAGTTCAACGACATTCTCATGGTTGGTGGCGACGAACCCACGATCGGCGTGCCCTTCGTGGCCGGCGCCGCCGTGCAGGCCGAAGTCATCGCCCAGATTAAGGGCGAGAAGGTCATCCACTACGTCAAGCGTCGCCGGAAGCACTCCTCGCAGCGCACGAAAGGCCACCGCCAGCACCTGACGCTGCTGCGCGTGACCGACGTGCTGGCTTCGGGCGCCGATGCAACGGACGTGAAGGCAGCGACCGGCACCGCCGACGCCCGCCGCACGGCCCACGAGACGAAGGAGTAATCCCTCATGGCACACAAGAAAGCAGGCGGCTCGTCCCGCAACGGCCGCGACTCTGCCGGACGTCGTCTTGGCGTGAAGCTCTATGGCGGCCAGGCCGTCATCTCGGGCAACATCATCGTCCGCCAGCGCGGCACCACTTGGTTCCCGGGTGAGGGCGTCGGCATGGGCAAGGACCACACGATCTTCGCCGTGCGCGAAGGCCACGTGAAGTTCTCGAAAGGCCTCAAGGGCCGCACCTTCATTTCGGTCCTCCCGGTGGCGGAGGCCGCCGAGTAAGCCGAACCGCAAGGTTGCATGCAACAGGGGGATCGGCGCGCAGCCGGTCCCTTTTCGCGTTGGAGATCCCGCCATGACGCTCGACCTCGCGACCCAGATCCCCGTGATCGAGGCCGAAAGATTCACCCTGCGCCCCGTGCGCCGTTCGGACAGGGGCCTGCTGGGCCATTACGCCGGCGACGAACGCGTGGCCCGCATGACCACCCGCATCCCCCACCCGATGCCGCCCGGCGCAATGGAGGCGTTCGTCACCCGCGCGATGAACCCGACCTGCGAAGAGGCGATCTGGGTCATGGACGGTGGCACGGACGCCGAGGTTCTGGGCGTCATCAGCCTGAAGAAGATGGACCGCGACCAGTCCGAGATCGGATACTGGGTGGCGCCCGCCTTCTGGAACACAGGCCTCGCCTCGGGCGCGGTGGCGGCGCTGATCGGGGCGAACCCGCTGGGCAACACCGCCATCTTCGGGTCGGTCTTCCAGGACAATCCGGGGTCGGCCAAGGTTCTGACCAACAACGGCTTCGCGTATCTGGGCGACGCCGAGACGTTCTCGGTCGCGCGCAACGCCCATGTCGCGACCTGGACCTATATCCGCAAGCTTTGACGGCGCGGGGTTGAGCCTGCGCCCGATTTTCCTTATCGCCTGACGAAACGGCAGGAAGGCCAGCCCCATGAAGTTCCTCGACCTCTGCAAAGTCTACATCCGTTCGGGCGGGGGCGGGGCCGGCTGCGTCAGCTTCCGGCGCGAGAAGTTCATCGAGTTCGGCGGCCCGGACGGCGGCGACGGCGGCAATGGAGGATCGGTCTGGGTGGAGGCGGTGGACGGCCTGAACACCCTGATCGACTTCCGGTATCAGCAGCATTTCTTCGCCAAGACCGGCCAGCAGGGCATGGGCAGCCAGCGCACTGGCAAGACCGGCGACGACATCGTCCTGCGCGTGCCCGTGGGGACCGAGATCATCGACGAGGATGAGGAATCCATCATCGCCGACCTGACCGAGGTGGGCCAGCGTGTGCTGCTGGCCAAGGGCGGCAATGGCGGCTGGGGCAACCTGCGGTTCAAATCCTCCACCAACCGGTCGCCGTCGCGCGCCAATCCGGGGCAGGAAGGGGTGGAGCGGACGATCTGGCTGCGCCTGAAGCTGATCGCCGACGCCGGTCTGGTGGGCCTGCCGAACGCCGGGAAATCCACCTTCATCTCGGCCGTGTCGAACGCGCGTCCGAAGATCGCGGACTATCCCTTCACGACGCTGGTGCCGAACCTTGGCGTGGTGGGCGTGGACGGTAAGGAATTCGTGATGGCCGACATCCCCGGCCTGATCGAGGGGGCGAGCGAGGGCCGCGGCCTCGGCACCCAGTTCCTGGCCCACGTGGAACGCTGCGCGGTGCTGCTGCACTTGGTCGACGGCACGTCCGAGACGGTGGTAGAGGATTACCACACCATCGTGACCGAGCTGGAAGCCTATGCCGAGGAGCTGGGCGACAAGCCCCGCATCGTCGCCCTGAACAAGTGCGACGCGCTGGACGAGGACACGATCCAGATGTGGCGCGAGGCGCTGGAGGACGCCTCGGGCGGTCCGGTCTTCACCATCTCGGGCGTGGCGAACATGGGCCTGCAGGACGTCCTGCGCGCCCTGAACGCCGAGATCGAGGCGTCCAAGGTCGTGGATGAGGAACCCGAAGCGTGGCAACCCTGACGCCTGATATCCGCGCGGCGCGGCGGCTGGTCGTCAAGATCGGCTCCGCCCTGCTTGTGGATCGCGACACCGGCCTGCGCCGCGACTGGCTGAACGCGCTGGCCGAGGATGTGGCCGAGGCCAAGCGGAGCGGTACGGACGTCATCCTCGTCTCCTCCGGTTCCATTGCGCTTGGGCGGGGGGTGCTGCATCTGGGCTACGGCTCGCTGGCGCTGGAACAGTCGCAGGCCGCGGCCTCGGTCGGCCAGATCCAGTTGGCGAGAGCTTACGAGGAGGCATTGGCCCCCCACGGCATCACCACGGGCCAGGTGCTGATGACGCTGGAGGACACGACGGACCGCCGCCGCTACCTCAACAGCCGGGCGACGCTGGAAACGCTGCTGGGTCTTGGCGTCGTGCCCATCGTGAACGAGAACGACACGGTGGCCACGGATGAGATCCGGTTCGGCGACAACGACCGGCTGGCCGCGCAGATCGCCGTCACAGTGGGTGCCGACCAGCTGATCCTGCTGTCGGACGTGGACGGCTTCTATTCCGCCAACCCGAAGGAAGACCCTTCGGCGCAGCGCTTCGACGTGGTGGACGCTATTACCCCCGTGATCGAGGCGATGGCCGGCGATCCGGTGTCGGGCCTGTCCAAGGGCGGCATGAAGACGAAGCTGATGGCGGCCAAGACCGCCGTGGCCGGCGGTTGCGCGATGGCGATCATGGAAGGCTCGGTCGAGCGTCCGTTGAAGGCCTTGGCCGATGGCGCGGCGCGGACGTGGTTCGTGGCGCAGGGCGATCCGCAGGCGGCGCGCAAGCGCTGGATCAACGCGATGAAGCCGCGCGGACAGGTGCGGGTCGATGCCGGGGCGTCGCAGGCGCTGCTGGCTGGCAAATCGCTGCTGCCGGCGGGGGTCACGGCCATCGCGGGCGCCTTCGGGCGGGGCGATCCGGTGGAAATCCTGTCGCCTGACGGTGATGTGCTGGGGCGCGGCCTTGCGCGTTACACCTCGACCGAGGCGCGGGCGATCATGGGCCACCGCTCGGGCGAGATCGAAGAGATACTAGGCTATGCCGGGCGCGCCGCGCTTGTGCACAGGGACGACATGGTGATCTGAGGAGGATCGGATGGACAGCGTGAACGTGACGGATCTGATGCGGGCGATCGGCGCAAGGGCGCGGGCGGCGGCGGCGGAACTGGCGTTTGCGCCGCCAGACGCCAAGCGCGACGCACTGCGCGCCGCGGCCGAGGCGATCCATGCCGCGCGGGCCACCATCCTGGACGCGAACGCCGCCGACGTGGCGGCGGCGCGGGACCGCGGCATCTCCGGCGCGTTCCTGGACCGTCTGGTGCTGGATGACGCCCGCATCGACGGCATCGTGGAGGCGTTGCGCGCCATCGCCGATCAGGACGATCCCGTGGGGCAGGTCATCGCCGAATGGGACCGGCCGAACGGGCTGCGCATCCGCCGGGTGCGCACGCCCCTAGGCGTGGTGGGCGTGATCTACGAAAGCCGCCCCAACGTCACCGCCGATGCGGGCGCGCTGTGCCTGAAGGCCGGGAACGCCGTGATCCTGCGCGGTGGCAGCGAAAGCGCGAAATCCTCAGCCGCGATTCACGCCTGCCTTCAGGACGGGTTGCGCGCCGCCGGTCTGCCCATTGACGCCATCCAGCTGATCCCCACGCAGGACCGCGAGGCCGTGGCCGAGATGCTGCGGATGACGGACTTCATCGACGTGATCGTTCCCCGCGGCGGCAAGGGCCTTGTCGGCCTTGTGCAGCGCGAGGCGCGGGTGCCGGTCTTCGCCCATCTGGAAGGGATCAACCACGTCTATGTCGGCGCCTCCGCCGATCCGGCCATGGCCGAGGCCGTGGTGGTCAACGCCAAGGCGCGCCGGGTGGGCGTGTGCGGCGCGGCCGAATGCCTGCTGATCGATCGCGGCTATGCCCAAGCGCCCGCGCTGATCAAGGCACTGCAGGACGCGGGCGTGGAGGTGCGGGCCGAGGGCGATCTCGCGACGCTCCCGAACGTCGTCACCGCCACCGAGGACGATTTCGGGCAGGAATTCCTGGCCCCCGTCATCGCCGTCCGCCAGGTGGGGGGCGTGGACGGTGCCATCGAGCACATCCGTCGCTTCGGCTCGGGCCACACCGACGCCGTGGTGACCGAAGATGCGGCCGTGGTCGACCGTTTCTTCCAGCGCCTCGATTCGGCGATTCTGCTGCACAACGCGTCCACCCAGTTCGCGGATGGGGGGGAGTTCGGGATGGGCGGCGAGATCGGCATCGCCACCGGCAAGATGCACGCCCGCGGCCCCGTGGGGGCCGAGCAGCTGACCAGCTTCAAGTATCTGGTCAGCGGTCAGGGCACGATCCGGCCCTAGTAGCTCAGGTGGATCGAGGTCTCGGTGATCTCGATCCGCGGGGTGCCGCCGGCGGCGCGGATTTCTTCGGCCGCCAGAGCGAAGTGGATGTGGCTGGCGGTTACGTCCTGCGACTGACCGGTCAGGATCGCCCATTGCGGGGCCGCGTCGCGCAGGCGCCGCGCCTCGGCGCGCAGGCTGCGGGCGCCGTCCACCGTGATGGTGCCGCCGAAGGCCATCGCCGTCTCCAGGCACTGGATCAGCAGGAACAGGGTCTTCGTCTCGGCCCGCGTCAGGTCCTGCGGCACGGCCCAGTCCACCGTCACGCGTCCGGCCATGTCGGCCAGGATCTCCCGCACCTCGGCCCGGCCCACGGTCTGGGCGGCCGACACGCCGAAGGCCACGCGGAAGAAGCGCACCCGCGCGTTCGCCTGCGCGACGGAGGAGGCGATCAGCTCCATCTCGGGCGATTGGGGGGTGCCGGACATGGCCAGCAGCTCCACCCCGTTGCCGATGGCGGCGATCGGGCCGATAAGGTCGTGGCAGATGCGCGAACCGATCAGGGCGGCAAGGTCGGGTCGGTCAGTCATGGAAGGCTCCGCGAGATGAATGAGATACTTGAACCCGGCATGTTGGTGCGTCATCCATCGCAGCCGGACTGGGGGCTGGGACAGGTGCAGTCGAGGATCGGAAACAGGATCACGGTCAACTTCGAACATGCCGGCAAGGTGGTGATCGACGGGCGGGAGGTGTTCCTCCTGGCCGTCTTCGACCGGTGATCCGGGCGTAACCCATGGTCGCCTCCGGGATCAAGCGCGATTGCAAATGCGCGCCGCTTTGGCTACCGCTGCGCGCATGAACACCGATCCGCACCTGACCCTGCGCCTTGCGCGCGACGACCGCGACCTGATGGCGGCGCAGCGCCTGCGCTACCGCGTCTTCATTCAGGAACTGGGCGGCGACGGCAATCTGGTCGATCACGACCGGCGGCTGGAACGGGACCGGTTCGATCCGTTCTTCGACCACCTGATCCTTGTGGACGAACGCCGTGACGCGGCCACGCTGGACGACGTGATCGGCGTCTACCGCCTGCTGCCGGGCGACAAGGCCGGGGCGGCCGGGGGATTTTACTCCGAGGGCGAATACGATCTGGACCCGTTGCGCCGCACCGGCCGCCGGCTAGTGGAACTGGGACGGTCCTGCGTGGACGCCGAACATCGCGGCGGCATGGCCATGATGTATCTGTGGAACGGCCTCTCCGAATACGTGCTGGAGCGGGGGATCGAGATCCTGTTCGGCCCTGCGAGCTTTCATGGCACGGACACGGCCCGCCTGGCGCAGGCCCTGTCCTTCCTGCACCACCATCACCTTGCTCCGCCGGAACTGCGGGTGACGGCGCGCGAGGCGTCTTGCCAGCCGATGGATCTTCTGGCGGCCGATCAGGTGGATCGGAAAGCGGCGTTGCAGGACATTCCGCCGCTGATCAAGGCCTACCTGCGCCTTGGCGGCTGCGTGGGCGATGGGGCCTGGATCGACCACGCCTTCAACACGACGGATGTGTGCCTTGTCATGGACACAGCGCAGATGGCGTCGAAATACAAAGATTTCTACGGACGCAAGGTGACGGGCCATGACTTGGCGGGGAGATGAATTCCACCCCGAGCACATCGGCGCGGCCGGCTGGCTGCGCCTGATCTGGCGCGCGCCGATCCTGCTGCTGATCAACTTCGGCTGCCTGATCCTGCTGTGCCTGCTCCGCCTGATCGAGCGTCCCTTGTTCGGGCTGCGCCGGCCGCTGACGCCGTGGATCACGCAGTTCGTCTGCGTCTCCTCTCTGTGGGTCATGGGGATCCGGCTGCGCCGCAAGGGCCGTCCCATGCAAGAGCCGGGGGCGCTGGTCGCCAACCACGGAAGCTGGCTGGACATCTACACGCTGAACGCCTGCGCGCGGATCTACTTCGTGTCGAAGGCCGACGTGGCGCGCTGGCCCGGCATCGGCTGGCTGGCCCGCGCCACGGGCACCGTGTTCATCAACCGCCGTGCCGGAGAGGCACGCGCCCAGCAGGAGCTGTTCGAGGCCCGCCTGCGCGCCGGTCATCACCTGCTGTTCTTCCCCGAAGGCACCAGCACCGACGGTCAGAGGATTCTTCCTTTCAAGTCAACGCTCTTCGCGGCGTTCTTCGCGCAGGACCTGAAGGACATCATGTCGATCCAGCCGGTCAGCGTCGTGTATCACGCGCCGCCCGGCAAGGATCCGCGCTTCCACGGCTGGTGGGGCGGCATGCCGTTCGGCCCGCATTTCAAGCAGATGATGGGCGCGCCGGGTGGCGGGGCGGTGGACGTGATCTTCCACGACCCGATCCGCGTTTCCGACATGCCCGACCGCAAGCGGCTGGCCGCCATGGCCGAGGTGGCAGTTCGTGCCGGGCACCCGTCGGGCAAGAATCTGGCCTGAGGTTCCGACGTTCGGCGACCTCCCGCCCCGCGGGCCCGACTTAAAGGGATGGATCGCAGGGAAAGAAGCGGAGACCGATGCCTGGTGTCCGTCAGGGGGACTCCGGCCTCAGGTTCAAGCGCGGCGGATATTGCACGTCCCAGTCGCGTCGAAGACAGGGGCAACAGCATTGCCCCAGCCGCGGTTCGATCTGCGCCAAGCGCCCGCGGGCGGGCACCCGGCGTAAGGTTCAGCGCATCGCGGCGGTCAGCGCCTTCAGGGCCGCCACCGGATCTTCCGCCGACCAGATCTCCTCGCTCAGCCCGAAGAAGTCGGTGTGCGGCGCAAGGGCGCGGATCAGGTCGGGCGTCAGCCCGCCTTCGGCCACGACCGGCACCTCGATCATCTCGGACCACCAGGTGAACAGCTCCAGATCCGCCACCGTGCCGTCGCCCAAGGGCGTGGCGCTGACCGGGCCGAAGGCGACGTAATCGGCGCCCGCCTCGGCCGCCGCCATGCCGTCATGGCGGGTGGTGCCGCAGAAGGCGCCGATGATCGCGTCGGCGCCCAGATCCTTGCGCAGGGCGCGGACGGTCTTGCCGCCATGGGGCAGGTGGACGCCGTCGAGGCCCAGACGCTCCACCATGCCCGCGTGCTTTTCGATCACGATGGCGACGTCGCGGGCGTGGCACACCTCGCGCAGGGTGTCGGCGGCGCGGGACAGGCGATCCTCGTCCCGGATGGCGAAGGCCAGCCGCAGACAGGCGATGTCGGCGCTGTCCAGCACCCGCGCCAGGCGGTCGGGGAACACGTCGGCGTCGAATTCGGGCGGAGTGATGAGATAGATCTGCGGATGCTCGGCGTCGGCCATCTTCGGGCTCCTGTTTCGGGTTTCGTGTCCCATAGCGCAGTTCGGAATGGTTGTCATCACGGCCCGGCGGGCGTAACAGACGCGGCGTCAGACACAGGTGCCCCATGATCCCACCCGCCTTCATCCTCGTGCGCCCGCAGATGGGCGAGAACATCGGCGCCGCCGCGCGGGCCATGCTGAACTTCGGGCTGGACCGGATGCGCATCGTGGACCCGCGGGACGGCTGGCCAAACCCGAAGGCCAACGCCATGGCCTCGGGCGCCGGGCGGGTGCTGGACGGGGCGGGGCTGTTTCCCGACCTGCGCGCGGCGGTGGCCGATTGCGACTACGTCTTCGCCACGACCGCCCGGGGGCGGGAGCTGACGAAGCCCGTGATGACGCCGGAACGGGCCATGATCCACGCTCGCGCCATGGCGGCCGAGGGCAAGAAGATCGGCGTCCTTTTCGGACCCGAACGCGCCGGGCTGGAGAACGAGGACGTGGCGCTGGCCAATGCCATCATCACGGTGCCGGTGAACCCGGACTTCCCCTCGCTGAACCTTGGCCAGTGCGTGCTGCTGACGGCCTATGAATGGCGCCGTCAGGTGGCGGAGGTTCCGGCCGAGGTGGTCCACATGGCCCGCACCGAATTTGCCACGGCGGTCGAGGTGCAGAAGCTGGGCGACCATTTCGAGGAACGGCTGGAGGAGGCAGGCTTCTTCTTTCCGCCGGCCAAGGTCGATGGCATGAAGCTGTCGCTGCGCAACATGTGGAGCCGGCTGAACCTGACCCGCGCCGAGGTGCAGACCTTCCACGGCATGCTGCGCCAGATCGTGCGCAAGCGCGGATAACATCATCGAAATAGTGTGAAATGTTGGGCAGGGGCGGTTGAAGCCCTGCCGGATCGCGGTCATAAACAGGGAAATTTCCTGTTGCAAAGGTGAACCCCCCGGTCATGGCCCCGCCGTCACTGCTTCTTCTGCTGCTTGTTCTTCCCTTCATCAGCGGATTGATCGTTGTGACGATGCAGGCCCGCCGCGCAATCGTGGGTGTTTCGGCCTCGGTCATGGCGTCCGCAGCGGCCTTGGTCGCGCTGTTCTGGCCCGTGGTGCGCGAGGGTGAGATCGTCCGCCACGTGACGTTGTGGCTGCCCCAGCAGGGGATCAATCTGACGCTGCGGCTGGACGGGCTGTCCTTCATCTTCGCGATGATGGTGACGGGGATCGGCTTCCTTGTCGTGATCTACGCCCGCTACTACCTCTCCAGCAAGGAGCCTGTGCCGCGCTTCTTCTCGCTTCTGCTGCTGTTCGCGGGGGCGATGAACGGGATGCTGCTGTCGGGCAACATCGTCGTGATGGTGGTGTTCTGGGAGATGACGAGCCTCGTCTCCTTCCTGCTGATCGGGTTTTGGCGCACCAACGGCGCGGCGCGGGACGGCGCGCGGATGGCGCTGATCATCACCGCGACGGGCGGGCTGTGCCTTCTCGCCTCCATGCTGCTGGTGGGGCATGTGGCGGGCAGCTACGATCTGGACCGGGTTCTGGCCTCGGGCGACAAGCTTCGGGCGCATCCTCTGTACCTGCCGGCGCTTCTGCTGTTCCTGATCGGCTGCTTCACGAAGTCGGCCCAGTTCCCCTTCCACTTCTGGCTGCCCAACGCCATGTCGGCGCCCACGCCGGTGTCGGCCTATCTGCATTCGGCCACCATGGTGAAGATGGGGGTCTTCCTGCTGATCCGCTTCGTGCCGGTCTTCGGCGGGACGGAGATCTGGTTCAACCTCGTGGCCGGGGTGGGTCTGGCCACGCTGGTGATAGGCGCGGTGATCGCGCTGTTCCGGCACGACCTGAAGGGGCTTCTGGCCTATTCCACCATCAGCCATCTGGGCCTGATCACCGCGCTTGTCGGCATCGGCAGCCCCGAGGCGATCGTGGCCGCCATCTTCCACGTGATGAACCACGCGGTCTTCAAGGCGTCGCTGTTCATGGCGGCGGGGATCATCGACCATGAAACGGGCACGCGTGACATCCGCCGACTGTCGGGCCTGCGGCACGCGATGCCGGTCACGGCCGCGCTCGCGGGGGTGGCCTGCGCCGCCATGGCGGGCGTGCCCCTTCTGAACGGCTTCCTGTCGAAAGAGATGTTCTTTGCCGAAACCTTCGCTTGGCACAGCGGATCCGTCTTCGACAATGCGATGCCCTATATTGCGGTGCTGGGCACGGCCTTCTCGGTCGCCTATTCGCTCCGGTTCCTGTTGTCGGTCTTCTTCGGCCCGCCGGCCACCGACCTGCCGAAAGAGGCGCATGAGCCCGTCGCATGGATGCGCCGCCCGGCCGAGATACTGGGCGTGCTGTGCCTTGTCATCGGCATCTTCCCGGCCGTGACCATCGGCCCGGCGTTGGCCGCCGGCGCGCGCGCTGTGCTGGGTGAAGGCGTGCCCGACTATTCACTGGCGCTGTGGCATGGGGTGAACGCCCCGCTGATCATGTCGATCATCGCCATCGTGCTGGGCGCGCTGATCTATGGCCTGTTCCACCGTGCGATCGCCCAAGGACCCGAAGGCCCACCACTTTTGTGGCGCCTGCGCGGGGCGCGGATGTTCGATGCGACGCTGGTGCAGGGCACCTGGCAGATCCCGCGTCGCGCCATCCGCCTGTTCGGCACCGTCCGCCTGCAACCGCAGGTGCGCCTTCTGGTCATCCTCGGGATCCTCGCCGTCGCCAGCGCGCTTTGGGGCAGCAACGCCCTGCGCCCGGTGTGGGAGCTGAGCCCAGTCGATCCCGTCTTCCTTCTGCTGTGGGTGGCGGGCGCTGCCTGCGCCATCGGCGCGGCGTGGTATGCCAAGTATCACCGCTTCGCCGCGCTGACGCTGTTGGGCGGGGCGGGGCTGGTGACCAGCGCCACCTTCGTCTGGTTCTCCGCCCCCGATCTTGCGGTGACCCAGCTGCTGGTGGAGATCGTGACCACGGTCCTGCTGCTTCTGGGCCTGCGCTGGCTGCCCCGCCGCAAGGTGGAGATCGCGGCCGCCGAAGGGCGGAAGGCGAAGATCCGGCGGCGTGTGGATCTGGCGGTGGCGCTGGTCTGTGGCACGGGCGTCGCGGCGCTGTCCTATGCGGTGATGACGATGCCGGCCGGCAACCTCGCCTCCGACTGGTTCTTGGAACATGCCTATGCTGAAGGCGGCGGCACCAACGTGGTGAACGTGATCCTCGTGGACTTCCGCGGCTTCGACACGCTGGGGGAGATGACGGTTCTGGCCATCGTCGGCCTGACGGTCTTCGCCTTGCTGCGCCGCTTCCGCCCGGCCATCGAAAGCAACGAGGTCACGGCCCAGCAGCGTCTGCAGAACGAATATGACGATGCGGCCGACGGCCGGAAGCGGGGCGACACGGTGCGGGACTACCTGATGGTCGCGTCCGTCATCATGCACTGGATGTTTCCGGTCATCATCATGCTGGCGGCGATGCTGTTCTTCCGGGGGCATGACCTGCCGGGCGGCGGTTTTGCGGGCGGCGTGGCGCTGGCCATCGCCTTCCTGCTGCAATACCTCGCCGCCGACGTGACCTGGGTGGAGGATCGGTTGCGCATCCTGCCGGTGCGCTGGATCGCGATCGGGCTCCTGATCTCCACCGCCGTGGGAATGGGGTCGTGGATCTTCGGCTATCCCTTCCTGACGGCGCATTCGCAATACATCCACATCCCGCTGATCGGCGACGTGCCGGCGGCCACGGCGCTTCTGTTCGACGTGGGCGTGTTCGTCCTGGTCGTGGGGGCCGTGGTTCTGATGCAGGTGGCGATCGCCCACCAGTCGCTGCGCTGGTACCGCGCCCGCGAAAAGGCCGAAGGGGAGGAAGGCTGATGGAACTGATCCTGGCCCTTGGCATCGGCGCGCTTGTCGCCTCCGGGACGTGGCTGGTCATGCGGCCGCGCAGCTTTCAGGTGATCATCGGGCTGTGCCTGCTGTCCTATGGCGTGAACCTGTTCATCTTCTCCATGGGGCGGCTGCGGATCGGGGCTGCGGCGATCATGCCCAAGGGCGGCGTGGTGGATCCGTCGCTTTACGCCGATCCTATCCCGCAGGCGCTGGTGCTGACCGCCATCGTCATCAGCTTTGCCACGACGGCGCTGTTTCTTGTGGTGCTTCTGGCGTCGCGCGGATTCATGGGCACGGATCACGTGGACGGAAAGGACCCGAAACGTTGACCCCGCAGCACCTTGTCATCGCCCCCATCCTGATCCCGCTTCTGGCCGGCGCCGCCATGCTTCTGTACGAGGAGCGTCAGCGCCGCGTGAAGTTCGCGATCAGCCTTGGCGCCTGCGTGGCCATGCTGGCCGTCGCGGTCGAACTGCTGATCCGCGCCAAGGCCCCGTCCGGGGGCAGCCTGATCGGGCTGTATCTTCTGGGCGACTGGCCCACGCCCTTCGGGATCAACCTGGTGCTGGACCGGCTGACGGCGCTGATGCTGGTGCTGTCCTCGGTCCTGTCCATCGCGGTGCTGGTCTACGCCTGGGGCGGCTGGCAGGGGCGCGGGCAGCACTTCCACAGCCTGTTCATGTTCCAGATGATGGGCGTCAACGGCGCCTTTCTGACGGGTGACCTGTTCAACCTGTTCGTCTTCTTCGAGATCATGCTGGCCGCGTCCTACGGGCTGCTTCTGCACGGGTCGGGGCCCGAGCGGGTGCGCGCCGGGATGCACTACATCGTCATCAACCTGGTGGCGTCGCTGTTCTTCCTGATCGGCGTGTCGATGATCTACGGCGTCACGGGCACGCTCAACATGGCCGATCTAGCGCGGATGATGCCCGACCTGATCGCGCGCGACCGGGCGATGGTCCAAGCCGCCATGGCGATCCTGGGGCTGGTGTTCCTGGTGAAGGCCGGGATCTGGCCCCTGGGCATGTGGCTGCCCGCGACGTATCAGGCGGCCTCGGCCCCGGCGGCGGCGATGTTCGCGATCCTGACCAAGGTGGGCGTCTATGTCATCCTGCGGGTTGCCTTCCTGAACTTCGCGCCCGGCAGCGGCGCCTCGGCCGGGTTCGGGGCGGAACTGCTGGTCGTGGGCGGGCTTGCCACGATCGCGTTCGGCAGCCTCGGCATCCTCGGGTCGCAGACGATGCCGCGGATGGCGGGATACGCCGTGCTCATCTCCTCGGGGACGATGATCGGCACGGCGGGGCTGGCGCTTCTGGGCGGCGGCTCGGGGATGCTGGCGGGCGCGCTTTACTACATGCTCGGCTCCACCCTCGGGATCGCCGCGCTGTTCCTGCTCGTCGAACTGGTGGATCGGGGGCAAAGCGCCGTCGCCGCCATGCTGGCTTTGTCCGCCGACCTGTTCGGCGCGCCGGAGGATGAGCCGGAAGAGGACCAGACCGGCCTGATCGTGCCCGCCACGATGACGATCCTCGGCCTCAGCTTCGCTGCGCTCGCGGTGCTGCTGGCGGGGCTGCCACCCTTGCCGGGCTTTGTGGGCAAGGTCGTGATGCTGACGGCGATGCTGAAGGGCGGCGTGTCGGGGCAGGCGGTGGCTTGGATCTTCATGGCCGCACTCATCATCTCGGGCCTCGCCACGCTGATCGCGCTGCTGCGCGTGGGGGTGCAGACCTTCTGGGCCGCGGCCGATCAGGACGATCCGAAGGTCCTGGCGGTGGAGATCGCGCCCATCCTGGCCCTTCTGGCGCTGGTGGCCGTGCTGACGTGGCAGGCCCGTCCCGTGATGCGCTACATGGAGGCGACGGCCGCGGCCCTGCACCGGCCCGAGGTCTACATCTCGGGCGTTCTGACGGCCGAACGGACGCAGCACCGGCGGGAGGTCGCGGAATGAGGCGTCTGGTCCCCCACCCGCTGCTGGCCGTGGCGCTGGTTCTGATGTGGCTGATCCTGACGCGCTTCTCGCTCGGCCAGCTGGTCCTGGGAACGGGGGTGGCGCTGGTCGCCTCATGGGCCCTCGGACCGCTGGAGCCGAAGACCATCCGCATCCGGCGTTGGCGTCCGATCCCCGGCCTGCTGGCGGTTCTGGCCGGCGACGTGCTGTGGTCGAACCTCCGGGTCGCGCGGATGATCCTGTCGGGCCGCATTCCGTCCTCGGGCGTGGTGGAGGTGGATCTGGACAGCCGCGACCGGGCGGTGCTGGCGCTTTTGGCCATCATCATCTCGGCCACGCCGGGGACGTCCTGGCTGGGGTGGAACCCGCGCAGCGGCAAAATGCTGCTGCACGTCTTCGACCTGCGCGAGGAGGACGAGTGGAAGACGCTGATCCAGACGCGCTATGAATGCCGCCTGCGGGAGATTTTCGAATGGGAGACCTGATCCTTTCCGTGTCCGTCTTCGTGGCGCAGGGCATGCTGGCCTTCGCCATCCTGTTCGCGGGCCTGCGGGCGCTGCGGGGCCCCCGCGCGCAGGACCGCGTGCTGGCGCTGGACACGATCTATGTGAACGTGCTGCTGCTGCTGGTGCTGTCGGGCATCCGCACCGGCACGGTGTTCTTCTTCGAAGCCACGCTGATCATCGCCGTTCTCAGCTTCGTGGCAACGGTGGCGCTGGCGAAATTCCTCATGCGGGGCGAGGTGATCGAATGACGGGACTTCCCCTTTGGGCGGCCATTCTGGTGTCGGCGCTGGTGCTGGCCGGGGCGGCCATGTCCCTGATCGGGGCCATCGGGCTGTTGCGGCTGCCGAAATTCTACCAACGGCTGCACGCGCCGGGGTTGACCACCAGCTCCGGCTCCATCTGCATCATCCTGGGGTCGATGATCGGGTTTTCGCTGCTGAACGAGCGGCTGGTGCTGCATGAGGCGCTGATCGGCCTGTTCATCATGTGCACCACGCCTGTGACGCTGATGCTTCTGGGCCGCGCCGCGCTGTACCGCGATCGGGCCGAGAACCGGCCCGTGGTGGCGCCCACGGATCCGCTGGCCGTGCCGCCGCGTCAGGACTGAACCACCAGCGCCGCCGATTTCAGGATGGCGTGCACCGGCGTGCCGGGGGCAAGGTCCAGAGCAGTGGCCGAACGGCGGGTGATCCGGGCCAGCAGCAGCTGGTCCCCCCCGCAGGTCAGCCGCACCATCACGGTCGCGCCCTGCGCGTGCAGGTCCAGAACCCGGGCGGGCAGGACGTTCAGGGCGGACAACCCCTCGGGCCGGGCGCGGGCGATGATGACATCCTCGGCCATGATGCGCAGGCGGGCGGGCTGGCCTACCGCCACCGGCAAGGGCAGCACGAGATCCCCCATCGGTGTCGCGATGACGGCCAGCCCGTCCGGGTCCTGCGCGGTGACATCGCCGGACACGACGGCCCCGGCCGCGCGCGGCCCCAGATGCGCGGCCAGAAGCGGGTCGGAAAACACGTCCTCGGGCCGGCCGAACCCGGCCAGCCGACCGTTCGCGATCAGCGCCACGTGGCTGGCCAGCCGGATCACTTCGGCCAGCGAGTGGCTCACATACAGCATCGGGATCGACGCCTCGGCCGCCAGCCGTTCAAGATAGGGCAGGATGTCGTCCTTGCGCGCGGCGTCCAGCGCCGACAACGGCTCATCCAGGATCAGGAGGTCGGGGGCCTGCAGAAGCGCGCGGCCGATGGCGACGCGCTGGCGTTCCCCGCCGGACAGATTGGCCGGGCGGCGCGGCAGCAGGGGCGCGATGTCCAGAAGGTCCGCGATATGGGCAAGGCCGCGGTCGTCCGGCGCACCATAAAGCAGGTTGCGGCGCACGGTCAGGTGCGGGAAAAGCCGTGCCTCCTGAAACACATAGCCGACGCGGCGAAGGTGCGGTGGCGTCCAGGTGCCATCTTCGAACAGGGTTCGGCCGTTCAACCGCACATGGCCCGCATCCGGACGAAGAAGACCGGCCACCGCATTGGCAACGCTTGTCTTTCCCGCGCCGGAAGGACCGAAGAGGGCGGTGACGCCCGGCGGCGCGGTGAAGGCCAGATCCAGATCCGCCGCCGGAAAGCGGTGGCGCAGCGCGACGTCGAGGCTCATGTCAGGCGGGCCTTTCGCAGGCGGGCGGCCAGAACCTCGGACAGAAGGATCGCGCCTACGGCCAGCAGGATGGAGATCATGATCAGCCGGAACGCTTGCGGTTCGGCCCCCGGCACCTGCAGCAGCGAATAGATGGCCGAGGGCAGCGTCTGCGTCTGCCCCGGGATGTTCGACACGAAGGTGATCGTGGCCCCGAACTCGCCCATCGCCTTGGCGAAGGCCAGAACCGCGCCCGCAAGGATGCCCGGCAGCGCCAGCGGCAGTGTCACGGTCAGGAACACCCGGCGGGGCGAGGCCCCAAGCGTGGACGCCGCCGCCTCCAGCCCCGGATCGATCGCCTCGATCGACAGGCGGATCGCGCGGACCATCAGCGGGAAGGCCATCACGGCGGCGGCCAGCGCCGCTCCCGTCCAGTGAAAGGCGAAGACGATGCCGACCTTCTCCAGAAGCGCCCCCACGGGGCCGCGCCGTCCGAAGGTCAGGAGCAGAAGATACCCTGTCACGATGGGCGGCAGGATCAGCGGCAGGTGCACCAGCCCATCCACCAGCGCCTTGCCACGAAACTCCCTTCGCGCCAGAAGATGGGCCACGGCGATCCCGAAGGGCAGGCTGCACAGTGTCGCCACCGCGGAAACCCGCAACGACAACTCCACCGCCTGCCATTCCTGAACCGTCAGCCCGCCCATGTCAGCGAAGGACGTCGAACCCCTGCGCGCGGAAGACGGCGGCCGCCTCGTCCGAGGACAGATGCTTCAGGAAGGCCTCGGCCGCGGGGGTGTCGTGCCCCTTGATCAAGGCGGCGGGGTAGGTGATTGGGTCGTGGCTTCCCGAGGGGAAAGTCAGCACGGCGTCCACGCGGGGTTCGGCCTTGGCGTCCGAGGCGTAGACGATGCCCATATGCGCCTCTCCCGCCGCGACGAGGGCGAGGGCCGCGCGCACGTCGTCCGTCTGGGCGACGCGGGGGGCCAGGGCCTCCCACAGGCCCAGATGGGTCAGGGCCTGCTTGCCGTAAACCCCGGCGGGAACGGAGTCCACCATCGCCATGGCAAGATAGCTTTCGCCCAGCGTCTCGGGAAGCTCCTCTGCCGTGATGGGGGCGCTGCCCTTCGGTCCGATAGCGACCAGCGTGTTGCCCAACAGGTCTTCGCGCGAGGCGCCTGCGACCAAGCCTTCCGTTTCCACCGCCTCCATCCAGTCGGTGGAGGCGGAGATGAAGAGGTTTGCCGGCGCGCCCGCCACGATCTGCTTGGCCAGCGTGGAGGAGCCGGCATAGGACACGGTCACGCTGTCGCCGCTTTCGGGCTGCCATTCGGCCGCGATCTGGTCCAGCGCGGTTTTCAGGCTGGCGGCCGCGAACACGGTCACGGTGTCGGCGTGGGCGGCCGTGGACAGGGCAAGAAAGGCGACGAGGGTCAGGCGGAGCATGGGATATCCTTGGTGGGCGTGCCGGTGATCATGCACCGGCACACCGCAAAGGCAACCCCTTCAGGCCTGCGCGGGCACCGCCATCAGGTCGGGCGCGGGATCGCGGGGCGTGCCCTGCCAGCTGGCCAGGATCCGGTCCTGCATCAGCATGACGGGCGCAGGCTGGATGTCCAGCGGAGTCAGGAACAGGCGCGTGCGGCTGGCGCGAGAGGTCCAGGAGACGACGAACGGTGCCAAGATCATCGGGATCGCGATGGGCAGCAGCCACGGCACGAGGCTGGGCGCCAGGAACCAGGTGGCCGACAGCACGACCAGACCCCACAGCACGATCCACCATGTGCCCGCCCAGCTCTCGGACAAGGGCAGCGTGCCGTCGCCGCGGTTGTTCGTCGGCCAGCCGCCATCGGCGCCGAACACGACCTGAAGCACCGACCGCGTCTGGAACATCATGAAGATCGGTGCGGTGATCGACGAGAACACCAGTTCCACGAGGGTGGAGCGGAAGACGAGGCCCGCGCCCCCGAACTCCTTCGCGCGGCCCGACGTGATGGCGTCGGCCGCCACCAGCAGCTTCGGCAGGAACAAGAGGCCGAAGATGCCGATGGCCAGACCGATGGCCTTCCACGTCTCGTCCGAGGGGAAGATCGGGAAGGGCCAGCCTTCGACCGGGAAGTAGTTGACGGGCGGCGTGAACCACGGCGCGAAGATCGACGCCACGATGAAGCCCAGCCAGAACAGCGGCGAGATGTAGCTGAGGATGCCCTGCACGAAGACGAAGCGGTTCCAGGCCCGCAGGCCGGGCGCGTTCACGATCTTGGAATGCTGCAGGTTGCCCTGGCACCAGCGGCGGTCGCGCTTGGCGTGGTCGACGATGTTTTCGGGGCCTTCCTCGAAGCTGCCTTCCAGATCGTCGTCCAAACGGACCAGCCAGCCCGCGCGGGCCAGAAGGGCGGCCTCCACGTAGTCATGGCTCATGATGTGGCCACCAAAGGGGGGCTTGCCCGGCAGTTCGGGCAGGCCGCAGCTTTCGGCAAAGGCGCGGCAGCGCACGATGGCGTTGTGGCCCCAGAACGGGCCCGTGGCGCCCTGCATCATGGCGAGGCCACGCGCGAAGATGGGCGAATGGAAGCTGGCCGAGAATTGCATTGCCCGCCCGAAGCGGGCCTTGGCGCGCGTCACCTTCGGCAGGGTCTGCAGCAGGCCCAGCTCGGGCTCCGCCTCCATCCGGCGTGCCATCTCCACGATGGTGTCGCCTTCCATCAGGCTGTCGGCGTCCAGGATCAGGGCGAAGTCGTAGGCGCCGCCGGACCGCTGGAAGAAATCCTCGATGTTGCCGGCCTTGCGGCCCTTGTTGCTTTCGCGCCGCCGGTAGAACATCCGGCCTTCGCCTTCGCATTCGTCCAGCAGGCGATGGAACCATAAACGCTCCTGAACGGCCACGTCATCCTTGCGGGTGTCCGACAGGATCGCGAAATGGAAATGCTCGGCATGCCCGGTCGCCTTCAGCGACGCGTCCATCGCGGCGATGCGCGAATAGACCGTCACCGGATCCTCGTTATAAACGGGGACCAGGATGGCGGTCTTCGAACGCAAGCCTTGGAACGGCGGCAGCGGCGGCGGCAGGGCGCGCGACATCAGGCCCAGGACGGCTTGCATGGCCCCCCAGGCCAGCCAGAAGGTGGAGATCAGGATGAACAGCGCGCGGACGATGTCCATCGCGTCCAGCCCGTCCGACCACCCGAACTGCAGGAACAGCATGAACGCGCCCGCGGCGGCCAGCGCGCTGAACGCAAGCCCCAGCGCCCGGGGAAAGAAGGCGCCCCGGTCTTTCGACGTCAGTGCCATGGATCAGGAGCCTGCCTTGACGATGCGGCTGCCGAAGAACCGGCGCCAGACCGGCTGGGATTCGGAGGTCAGAACCTGCTTGGGCATGGCAAGGGGGGCGTCCGGAAGGGCGCCACGCTCGGTCTCGGGCTGTTTGGGTTCGGCGGAACTCATGCGTTCATCCATTGGTAAAGCCACGTCTCCGACAACTTGCGGCCGTAACCCGCAATATGCGCCCCAAGTTCCACGACCTGGCCTTTTGTTCCGCGCACGTCGATCACCAGACGCCACATATTGCTTTCCGGGATACGCACAAGAGCCGAATGCTCCACCTCGCCGTTCTGGACGTTGATCACCGGGTCCAGCTTTGCATCCATGGGCAGGTTAGCAATCACGCCGCCTTGGAAGTCCACCACGAACTTGCGGAAGTTGGCGCTGTTGTCCACGCCCGACACGCCGCCCTGACCCGTGCGGGTTTCGGCCACAAAGGCCAGCGCCGCCTGCGGATCAGGCGACAGGGCGCCCCAGCGCAGCGAATAGGCGAACTCGCGCGCGTCGCCCTTGTTGAAGGCGCCTTCGGGCACCCAGAAGGCGACGATGTTGTCATTGACCTCGGAATCGCTCGGGATCTCCACCAGGCGGACGATGCCCTTGCCCCATTCGCCCATCGGCTCCACGAGGACGGAGGGACGGCGTTCGTAGCGCGCTTCCAGATCCTGGAAGTTCTCGAACTCCCGGTCGCGCTGGAACAGGCCGAAGGACCGCGGGGATTCCTCGCCGAAATAGGATCCGCCCAGACGCGGCGGGTTGTTCAGCGGACGCCAGATCTTGTCGCCCGACCGCCGCTCGATACCCAGACCGTCGGAGTCGTGCACGTTCGGGCGGAAGTCGTCGTAGTTCGCCCGGTTGTTTTCCGAGAACATGTACATGGACGTCAGCGGCGCCACGCCCAGTTGGGCCACATCCTCGCGTGCGAAGATGCGGGCGGTGACCAGCATCACCGTTTCTTCGCCCGGGGTGATGATGAAGCGGTAGGCGCCGGTGACCGAGGGACTGTCCAGCGCGGCATAGACCACCACGGTGTTGGACGCATCCGCCGGCTTTTCCAGATAGAAGCGCGAGAAGCGGGGGAACTCCTCCTGCGTGGGGGAGGCGGTGTTGACCGCGAGGCCCCGCGCCGACATCCCGTAGCTGGTGCCGCGGCCCAAGGCGCGGAAATAGGACGCACCGAGGAAGGCCACCAGTTCATCAAAGACGTCGGGGCGGTTCAGGGGGGTGGACAGGCGGAAGCCGGCCACGCCCGGAAGTTCCAGGTGCGGCTGGAACCGGTCCGTCAGGTTGTTGTAGTATTCGAAGTCGTCGGTGGAGAAGGCCATTTCCGTCGCCGTGTCGCCGGCGACCTGGAACATCTGCACCGGGTCGGAATAAAGCCAGCCCATGTGGAAGGCCGCCACGCGGAACAGGCTGGCCGAGCTGTCGGCCCAGCGGGCGCGGTCGGCGCGGAAGTTGATGTTGCGGTAGTCGTTGTATTGCAGATCGCCCAGCGCACCCGTCGGACGGACCGGCTCCTGATAGGCGGCCGTGGCGGCCTGCCGCATCTCCTCGGTCAGTAGGTCGAAGCTGAAGGGAACGCTGGCCGGTGCCGCCGGCGGGGCGGGTTCCGCCGCAGGCGCGGGCGTGGGGGCCGGGGCGGGCACCGGAGCCTCTGGCGGCGGGGCGTCCTGGGCCAGGACCGGAACCGCCATGAGGGCCGTGCTGGCCACACCAGACGCCAGCAGCGTCCTGCGCGAGAGAGACGAAGGGGTCACGGGCAAATCAGGCTCCAAAATATTCGTGCAACCTCCGGGAGGAGATTCGCTTTGTCCGGTAATATTGCGCGGCACCGGGGGGAAGCAAGAAATGCCTGTTACAATTGCCTCTTTTCGGCGCGATGCTGCCCGAATTACAGGCGAACGTCGTCGGAACAGGCGGGACAAGTCGGTGTCGCAAATCGCGGCGTCTGTCATGAAAGCGTCATAAAAATGACGTAGACCGGTCGCAAGCGCTTGCTAGTGCAGTGCCGAAGGGCCCGCGTTCCGGGTCCGGCTGTTCTTACAGGAGAATTTCATGTCGTTCATCAAGCTGTCTGTCTCCGCCTTGGCGCTTGCCGCTGTTGGCGCCACGGCGTCCCACGCGCAGGATCGTGACACCATTCAGGTCGCCGGTTCCTCGACTGTTCTGCCTTATGCGACCATCGTGGCCGAAGCCTTCGGCGAAAACTTCGAATTCCCGACGCCGGTCGTGCAGTCGGGCGGTTCGGGTGCCGGTCTGGCCCAGTTCTGCGAAGGCGTCGGCTCCAACACGATCGACATCGCCAACGCGTCGCGCCTGATCAAGGACAGCGAGATCAAGACCTGCGCCGACAACGGCGTGACCGACATCATGCACGTGCAGATTGGCTATGACGGCATCGTCTTCGCCTCGGCCGTGGACGGCGAAGAGTTCGCCTTCACCCCCGCCGACTGGTACAAGGCGCTGGCCGCCCAGGTCGTCGTCGACGGCAAGATGGTCGCCAACCCCTACACGACCTGGAACGAAGTGAACCCGGACCTGCCGGAACAGCCGATCCTGGCCTTCATCCCGGGCACCAAGCACGGCACGCGTGAAGTCTTCGAAGAGAAGGTTCTGGCCGCCGGTTGCGAAGAGTCGGGCGCCCTGGAAGAGATGACCGCCCTGTCGGACGCCGACACGGCCGAAGAAGCCTGCGTGGCTGTCCGCACCGACGGCAAGTCGGTCGACATCGACGGCGACTACACCGAGACGCTGGCCCGCATCCAGTCGGACGCCAACGGCATCGGCGTGTTCGGCCTGTCCTTCTACGAAAACAACACGAACGCCCTGCAGGTCGCCACGATGTCCGGCGTGACCCCCACGACCGAGACGATCGCTTCGGGCGAATACCCGGTGTCGCGTCCGCTGCAGTTCTACGTGAAGAAAGCGCACATCGGCGTCGTTCCCGGCCTGAAAGAGTTCGTGACCTTCTTCGTATCCGACGACATGGCCGGCCCGAACGGCCCGCTGGCCGCCTATGGCCTGGTTTCGGACCCGGAACTGGCCGCGACGCAAGCGGCTGTCGAAGCTGAAGAAACCATGTAAGAAGCTTCGGTCAGGATATCCTGCCAAGCCTTCAGGCCCGGTCGAACATTCGGCCGGGCGTTCTTTCAGACGAGAGCCCCAATGTCAGTGTTCTGGATCACGCTCATCGCTATCGCCATCGCCTGTGTCGCGTATGGCGTCGGGCGTCAGAAAGCGCTGTCCTCCTCGCGGGGGGATCCGCGCAAGCTTCACTCGTTGCCGTCGTATTACGGCTGGTACTGTTTCATTTCCTCGATCGTTCCGGCGCTGGCGATTCTGGTGATCTGGCTGTTCGTGCAGCCGATGATCACCACGCAGCGCGTTGATTCGGTCCTGCAACTGCCCGTCGAAGCTTCGGTCGGCGAAAAGCTGGCCGCCAAGCGTGACGTGCAGTCCGTGGCGGTGGCGCTGGATCGCGGCCTGGCCCAGGGGGTCATCGCCGAAAGCGATCTGCCCGCACTGGCCGAAAATCCGTCCTCCCTTCCCGCCACGCTGGCCGAGGCCGACATCTCCCTTCCGGTGGTGGTGACGCCGCAGCTGTTCAACGCGGCGCAGACCTTCCGCGACCTGTCCTCCACGCTGAATACGGGGCTGACGGTGGCCGTCATCCTGTTCGCAGTGATCGGCGCCTTCTTCGGCATCCGTCGCTGCGCCCCCGACTTCCGCGCCCGCAACCTGGTCGAACGGGTGACGATGACGCTACTGATCGCGGCCTCGGTCATCGCCATCCTGACGACCATCGCCATCGTGCTGTCGCTGGTGTTCCAGACGGCCACCTTCTTCGAGCAGTATTCCTGGCGCGACTTCTTCTTCAGCGCCACCTGGTCGCCGGTGTTCCAGGGCAACAGCCAGCTGGGCATTCTGCCGCTGCTGTGGGGCACGCTCTACATCAGCCTGATCGCGCTGCTGGTGGCGGTGCCGATCGGCCTCTTCTCGGCGATCTACCTGTCGGAATACGCGTCGAAAAGCATGCGCGCCGTCGCCAAGCCGCTGATCGAGATTCTGGCCGGCATCCCGACCATCGTCTACGGCCTGTTCGCCCTGATCACGGTGGGCCCCATGCTGCGCGACTGGATCGCCCAGCCGATGGGCCTCGGCTCCTCGGGCAGCTCGGTCATGACGGCGGGTCTGGTCATGGGCATCATGATCATTCCGTTCGTGTCCTCGTTGTCGGACGACATCATCAACGCCGTGCCGCAAAGCCTGCGCGACGGATCCCTGGGCCTTGGCGCCACGCCGTCTGAAACGATCCGTCAGGTCGTGCTGCCGGCGGCGCTTCCGGGCATCGTCGGCGCCATCCTTCTGGCCGCGTCCCGCGCAATTGGTGAGACGATGATCGTGGTGCTGGGGGCAGGGGCCGCCGCCCGCATGGGCCTGAACCCGTTCGAGGCGATGACCACCATCACCGTGAAGATCGTATCGCAGCTGACCGGTGACACGGACTTCAACTCGCCCGAAACGCTGGTCGCCTTCGCCCTTGGCCTGACGCTGTTCGTCATCACGCTGGGTCTGAACATCCTTGCGCTCTACATCGTGCGCAAATATCGGGAGCAATACGAATGACCGATATCTCCGCCCACCCCTCCGGGAAGCGCAAGACGTCGTCCCTTCTGCAACTGGACGCGCGCACGAAACGCCGCAACGCGGCCGAACGGCGCTTCCAGATCTACGGCCTCGTCTGCATCGGCATCGCGATGGTCGCGCTGGTGATGCTGCTGGTCTCCATCTTCTCGGGCGGGGCGTCGGCCTTCCGTCAGACCTTCGCCACGTTCGAGATGACGCTGCCGGCCGAAACGCTGGACCCGGACGGCAACCGCAACCCCGAGGAGATGGCCAAGGTCACTACCATCGGCTACCAGAACGTCCTGCGTCAGGGCCTGGTCACTGCGGTGCGCGGCGCCAACATCGTGCCGGAAGGCATGACGGACGCCGACATCACGGGCATGCTCTCGCCCGAAGCGGCCGCGGACCTGCGCAACCGCGTGCTGAACAACCCGGAGCTTCTGGGCCAGCAGGTGGAGATCGACGCACTGGCCCATGGCCGGATCGACGGCTACTTCAAGGGCCGCGTCACCATGCAAAGCGCAGAACGTGACGCCAACGTCACCCCGCAGCGCCTGCAACTGGCGCAGGCCATGGCCGACAACGGCCTGATGGCGCTGCGCTTCAACTGGGGCTTCGTGACGAAACCCGACGCCTCGGACCAGCGTCCGGAAGCGGCGGGCCTCGGCGTGGCGCTTCTCGGCTCGCTCTACATGATGCTGGTGGTGCTGGTCCTGTCGGTTCCGATCGGGGTCGCGGCCTCCATCTACCTTGAGGAGTTTGCACCGAAGAACCGCTGGACCGACGTGATCGAGGTGAACATCTCCAACCTCGCGGCCGTGCCGTCCATCGTGTTCGGGATCCTGGGCCTCGCGATCTTCATCAACTTCTTCCATCTGCCGCAGTCCGCGTCGATCGTAGGCGGTCTTGTGCTGACGCTGATGACGATCCCGACCATCATCATCTCCACCCGCGCGGCCCTGCGCGCGGTGCCGCCGTCGATCCGCGACGCGGCGCTTGGGGTGGGGGCCAGCCGCATGCAGGCCGTGTTCCACCACGTCCTGCCGCTGGCGATGCCGGGCATCCTGACAGGCACGATCATCGGTCTGGCGCAGGCGCTTGGCGAAACCGCGCCGCTGCTGCTGATCGGCATGGTCGCCTTTGTGCGCGACTATCCGGACGGCCCGCCGGCCGGCCTGTTCGACCCCGCCTCGGCCCTGCCGGTGCAGGTCTACAACTGGACGCAGCGTGCGGACCCGGCCTTCGTGGAACGCTCGTCCGGGGCCATCATCGTGCTGTTGGCCTTCCTTCTTGTGATGAACGCGGTCGCCATCATTCTGCGCCGCAAGTTTGAACGCCGTTGGTGAGGGACCAGATATGAACGACATGAGAATCGCGGAGAGAGACGTGTCCACCAGCGAGACCAAGATCACGGCGCGGGACGTCAACGTCCACTACGGCGCCAGCCACGCGCTGAAGGGGGTCGACGTCGACATCCTGAACGGGCACGTGACGGCGTTCATCGGCCCGTCGGGCTGCGGCAAGTCCACTTTCCTGCGCTGCCTGAACCGCATGAACGACACGATCGCCGCCGCCAAGGTGACGGGCCGGATCGAGCTGGACGGCGAGAACATCTACGACCCCAAGGTCGATCCGGTGCAGCTGCGCGCCAAGGTCGGCATGGTGTTCCAGAAGCCGAACCCGTTCCCGAAGTCGATCTATGACAACGTGTCCTACGGCCCCAAGATCCACGGCCTGACACGGTCGAAGGCGGAGCTGGACGAGGTGGTGGAAACCGCCCTGCGCAAGGCCGCCCTGTGGAACGAGGTGAAGGACCGCTTGCATGCGCCCGGCACCGGCCTGTCGGGCGGCCAGCAGCAGCGTCTGTGCATCGCACGCGCCGTCGCCACCTCGCCCGAGGTGCTGCTGATGGACGAACCCTGCTCGGCCCTCGACCCCATCGCCACGGCGCAGGTGGAGGAGCTGATCGACGAGCTGCGCAGCCAGTTCGCGGTGGTCATCGTCACCCACTCCATGCAGCAGGCGGCCCGGGTCAGCCAGAAGACCGCGTTCTTCCACCTGGGCAACCTAGTCGAATACGGCGAGACGGGGCAGATCTTCCAGAACCCCCGCGACCCGCGCACCGAAAGCTACATCAGCGGCAAGATTGGATAAGCCATGGCCAGCGACCCCCACATCCACTCGGCCTTCGACCGCGATCTTGAAGCGGTTCAGGCGATGATCATGAAAATGGGCGGCATGGTGGAAGCCGCCATCGCCGACGCCGCCCGCGCGCTGGAAACCCGCGACGACGAGCTGGCCGAACAGGTGCGCCGCAACGACCGCGCCATCGACGCCCTGGAAGAACAGGTGAACGCGGAATGCGCGCGCCTGATCGCCCTGCGTGCGCCGATTGCGTCGGACCTGCGGACCGTGCTGACGGTCATCAAGATCGCGGGCAGCCTGGAGCGGTGCGGCGACTTCGCGAAGAACCTCGCGAAGCGGTCGTCGGTCCTGTCGCAGCTGGCGCAGATCCCCGGCGCGTCGCTGGCGATCCGCCGCATGGCCCGCACGGTGGAACTTCAGCTGAAGGACGCGCTGGACGCCTACATCCAGCGCGACGCGACGCTGGCCGCCGACGTGCGCCAGCGCGACGCCGAAGTCGACCAGATGTACAACGCGCTGTTCCGTGAATTCCTGACCCACATGATGGAGGATCCGCGCAACATCACGGCCTGCATGCACCTGCACTTCATCGCCAAGAACATCGAACGCGTGGGCGACCACGCGACGACGATCGCGGAGCAGGTGATCTACCTCGTGACCGGGATGATGCCGGAAGAGGCGCGGATCAAAGCCGACAAGACCGCCTTCGCCGGAGGCGATGAATGAGCGGTGAGCCTGTCGTCCTTCTGGTGGAGGACGAACCCGCGCAGCGCGAGGTTCTCGCCTACAACCTTGAGGCCGAGGGCTTCCGCGTGGTTCAGGCCGGCAACGGGGAAGAGGCGCTGATCCTGGTGGACGAGGTGTCGCCCGACGTGATCGTGCTGGACTGGATGATGCCGAACCTTTCGGGGATCGAGGTCTGCCGCCAGCTGAAGACGCGGGCGGAAACGCGCAGCCTTCCGGTCATCATGCTCTCGGCCCGGTCCGAAGAGGTGGACCGGGTGCGCGGGTTGGAAACCGGTGCCGACGATTACGTGGTGAAGCCCTATTCCGTGGTGGAGCTGATGGCCCGCGTGCGCACGCAACTGCGTCGCGCGCGACCTGCCACCGTGGGCATCGTACTGGAATGGGACGACATCCGCCTCGATTCCGAAACGCACCGCGTGTATCGCTCCGACAAGGTGCTGAAACTGGGCCCGACCGAGTTCCGCCTTCTGACCACCTTCATGGAAAAGCCGGGACGCGTGTTCAGCCGCGAACAGCTTCTGGACCGGGTCTGGGGCCGTGACATCTATGTCGACACCCGGACCGTGGACGTGCATATCGGCCGTCTGCGCAAGGCGTTGTGCGCGCATGGCGGGGACGATCCGCTTCGCACCGTGCGGGGCGCGGGATACGCACTCGGCTGATGGGGGTCGCGAAACGTCCGGCCGGCTGCTAGAATATCCTCAACACGAAGGATGTCGACATGGCTGAACCCCGCACGAACGTTTCCTCCCTCGACCCCGTCTGGCAGCGGATCTGCGAGGAGGCGCAGCAGGCCATCCGGGACGAACCGCTGATCGGCGGGTTCGTCCATGCCAGCCTGCTGCACCACCCTTCGCTGGAACGGGCGCTGGCCTATCGCTTCGCGCTGAAGCTGTCGTCGAACGACATGAGCGAACAGATCCTGCGCGAGATCGCGGAAGAGGCCCATGGCTCCGACCCCGAGATCGTTCAGGCGGCGCGGGCGGACCTGACAGCGGTCTTCGAACGCGATCCGGCCTGCCACCGCTATCTTCAGCCGATCCTGTATTTCAAGGGCTATCAGGCGTTGCAGGCCTATCGCATCGGCCACTGGCTTTGGACGCGCGGGCGCTTCGACCTGTCCTATTTCGTCCAGACCCGCGTGTCCGAGGTGTTCGGCGTCGACATCCACCCGGCCGCCACCGTCGGTCGTGGCGTGATGATCGACCACGCCCATTCCATCGTGATCGGCGAAACGGCCATCGTGGGCAACAACGTGTCCATGCTGCATTCGGTCACGCTCGGCGGCACGGGCAAGGAGGATGGCGACCGCCACCCGAAGATTGAGGATGGGGTGATGATCGGCGCCGGTGCCAAGGTGCTGGGCAACATCACCGTTGGCCATTGCAGCCGGATCGCCGCCGGGTCGGTGGTTCTGCGCGATGTGCCGGCCTGTTCCACGGTGGCGGGCGTGCCGGCCAAGGTGGTGGGGACGGCTGGCTGCGATCAGCCCTCCATCGCGATGGACCAGGTGGTGCAGGACTGAAAACAACAACGGCCGGAGGTGTCCCTCCGGCCGCTTTTCGATCATCGCGCGGGCTTTCAGGCCAGCATCGCGATCGGGTTTTCCAGGTTCTCGACGATGGCCTTCATCAGCTCGGCCCCAAGGGCGCCGTCGATCACGCGGTGGTCGACCGACAGGGTCATCGACATCATCGTCGCCACCGTCAGTTCCCCATCCTTGCCCACGACCGGCTTCTTGATGCCGGCGCCCACGGCCAGGATCGCGGCCTGCGGCGGGCTGATGATCGCGTCGAAATTCTCGATCCCCATCATGCCGAGGTTCGAGATCGAGAAGCTGCCACCTTGGTATTCGTGCGGCGCCAGCTTCTTGTTGCGGGCGCGGGCCGCCAGGTCCTTCATCTCGGCCGACAGGGTCGAGAGGGATTTCTGGTCCGCGTCCTTCAGCACCGGCGTGAACAGCCCGCCTTCGACGGACACGGCCACCGCCACGTCCGACGCCTTCATCCGCAGGATGCGGTCGCCGGCCCAGACGGCGTTGGCGTCCTTCACCTGTTGCAGGGCCAGCGCGCAGGCCTTGATGATGAAGTCGTTCACCGACAGCTTCACGCCGCGGGCTTCCAGCTGCGTGTTCAGCGTCCCGCGGAACTTCATCAGCGCGTCGAGATTCACCTCGCGGCGCAGATAGAAGTGCGGGATCGTCTGCTTGGCTTCCGTCAAGCGGGCGGCGATGACCTTGCGCATTCCGTCCAGCGGCACGTCCTCGAAGCTGCGGCCGTCATACATCTTCTTGACGGCGTCGGCGCTGGAGGTGGCGGAGGCGACGGGCGCCTTCTGCGCTTCGGCCTTGGGAGTTTCCGCCTTGGCGGAGGCAGGCGCTGCGGCCGCGGGCTTCGCCGCTTCGACGTCCGCCTTCACGATGCGGCCATGCGGGCCCGTGCCTTTGACTTGCGACAGGTCCAGCCCCTTGTCCGCCGCGATGCGCCGGGCGAGGGGGGAAGCAAAGACGCGCTGGCCGTCACCCTTGGACGGGGTGCCACCCTTGGGGGCCGAAGCTCCCTCCCTGGTGGGCGCGGGAGAGGTCGTGCCGACCTTGCCCTCGCCCTCGGGCTCCACCTGCTGCTGGCGGCCGACCTTTTCTTCTTCGGCGTCGGCCTTCTGATCTTCGACCGACTGGTTGTCGGCGGAATGGTCGGGACCGGAGGCGGGTTTGGACGCACCGGCGTCCGCCGGAACCTCCTCACCCTCTTCGACCAGGATCGCGATCGGCTGGTTCACCTTCACGCCGGCCGTGCCCTCGGCCACCAGGATCTTGCCCATGGTGCCTTCGTCCACGGCCTCGAACTCCATCGTGGCCTTGTCGGTCTCGATCTCGGCCAGCACCATGCCGGACGTGACCGTGTCGCCTTCCTTCACCAGCCACTTGGCCAGCGTGCCCTCTTCCATCGTCGGGGAAAGGGCGGGCATCAGGATTTCAGTCGCCATTCGTCCCTCCTCAGCGATAGCAGACGGATTTCACGGCCTCGATCACTTCGGCGGTCGTGACCAGCGCCAGCTTTTCGAGGTTTGCCGCATAGGGCATCGGCACGTCCTTGCCGGCCAGGTTGATCACCGGTGCGTCCAGATAGTCGAACGCCTGCTGCATGATCGTGGCCGAGATGTGGTTCCCGATGGAGCCGACGGGGAAGCCTTCCTCCACCGTGACGCAGCGGTTGGTCTTCTTCACCGATTCCAGCACCGTTTCATAGTCGATCGGGCGCAGGGTGCGCAGGTCGATGACCTCCGCCTCGATGCCCTCTTCGGCCAGCTTGTCGGCGGCTTCCAGGGCATAGGTCATCCCGATCCCGAAGGAGACGATGGTGACGTCTTTGCCTTCGCGCCAGATGCGGGCCTTGCCGAACGGGATGGTGAAGTCTTCAAGGTCCGGCACCTCAAAGGAACGACCGTACATGATCTCGTTCTCAAGGAAGATGACCGGGTTCGGGTCGCGGATCGCCTGTTTCAGCAGGCCTTTGGCGTCGGCGGCCGAATAGGGCATCACGACCTTCAGGCCCGGGATCTGGGCATACCAGGCGGCGTAGTCCTGCGAATGCTGCGCGCCCACGCGGGCGGCGGCGCCGTTCGGACCGCGGAACACGATCGGGCAACCCATCTGGCCGCCGGACATGTACAGCGTCTTGGCCGCCGAGTTGATGATCTGGTCGATCGCCTGCATGGCGAAGTTGAAGGTCATGAACTCCACGATCGGGTTCAGGCCGCCCATGGCCGCGCCGACCGCGACACCGGCAAAGCCGTGCTCGGTGATCGGGGTGTCCACGACGCGCTTTGGGCCGAACTCGTCCAGCAGGCCTTGGCTGATCTTGTAGGCGCCCTGGTATTCGCCCACTTCCTCGCCCATCAGGAAGACGCGGTCGTTGCCGCGCATTTCCTCGGCCATGGCCTCGCGCAGGGCTTCCCGCACGGTCATGGTCTTCATCTTCGTGCCCTCGGGCCAGTCGGGCGAACGGTCGCGCTTGCCCGGAACCGGCGCACCGGGGGAGGCGACGACCGGTTCGTCCAGCGCCTTCACGCTGCCGCCCTCGGCCTCGGGCGCCTTCTTCTCCTCGGTCGGCTCCACGGCCTCACCGGAGGCGGCGTTTGCATCCTCGCCTTCCTCGACCAGAACGCAGATCGGCGTGTTCACCTTCACGCCCGACGTGCCCTCGGCCACCAGGATCTTGCCGACGATGCCCTCGTCCACGGCCTCGAACTCCATCGTGGCCTTGTCCGTCTCGATCTCGGCCATGACCTGGCCGGATGTCACGGTGTCGCCTTCCTTCACCAGCCACTTGGCCAGCGTGCCTTCTTCCATGGTCGGCGACAGCGCCGGCATCAGAACTTGCGTTGCCATTGTATCGCCCCCTTACGCGTAAATGTCGGTCCAGAGCTCGGATACGTCCGGCTCGGGGCTGGTCTTCGCGAACTCGGCGGATTCGTTCACGATGGCCTTGATGTCCTTGTCGATGGCCTTCAGGTCATCGTCGGTGGCGTGGTTGCCGGTCAGCAGCAGGTCGCGCACATGCTCGATCGGGTCCTTTTCGGAACGCATCTTCTCCACCTCGTCCCGGGTCCGGTATTTCGCCGGGTCGGACATGGAGTGTCCGCGGTAACGGTAGGTGTTCATCTCGAGGATGTACGGACCCTTGCCCGCACGGCAATGCGCCACGGCCTTTTCGCCCGCGGCCTTCACCGCCAGCACGTCCATGCCGTCCACGGCCTCGCCCGCGATGCCGTAGGCCACGCCGCGTTCCCAGTAGGACGGCGACTTGGTCGAGCGTTTCACGCTCGTGCCCATGGCGTACTGGTTGTTCTCGATCACGAAGACGCAGGGCAGGTCCCACAGCTGGGCCATGTTGTACGTCTCGTACACCTGGCCCTGGTTCGCCGCGCCGTCGCCGAAATAGGCGAAGGTGACGTTGTCGTTGCCAAGGTACTTATCGGCGAAGGACAGGCCCGCACCGATCGGCACCTGCGCCGCGACGATGCCGTGGCCGCCATAGAAATGCTTCTCCTTGGAGAACATGTGCATGGAGCCGCCCTTGCCCTTCGAGTAGCCGCCCTCGCGGCCCGTCAGCTCGGCCATGACGCCGTTGGCGGACATGCCGCAGGCCAGCATGTGCCCGTGGTCGCGGTAGGAGGTGACGCGCTTGTCGCCTTCCTTGGCCGCGGCTTCCAAGCCGACGACGACCGCTTCCTGCCCGATGTAGAGGTGGCAGAAGCCGCCGATCAGGCCCATGCCATACAGCTGGCCGGCCTTCTCCTCGAAGCGACGGATCAGAAGCATGTCGCGGTAATAGCCAAGGAGTTCATCCTTGGAAACGTTGGGGATAGTGGCCGAATCTTTGGTGGCCATTGCGTCCTCCTCCACAGCAAGCGGATATAGTTTAGCCTTAAACTATCTCTATCGCATCATCCTGCGCGAGTGTAGCGCAAAATTGCACGTGGGGGAGTGTAGCGCGAATTCAGCGGATGACGATCTCATCCGGGCGGGTGTAGCCAAGAATGTCGCGGGCCTGCTGGTCCAGCAGATCAAGGTCCAGGTACTGGGTGGACAGACGGCGCGTCAGGTTCTGGATGTCGTCCAGCTGCGCCTGAAGGCGGTCGCGTTCCTGTTCCAGCTGTTCCGTCTGGGCGCGGATCTGCACCTGCTGGAACACGCCGTAATCGCCCTGCACGGCGGCGAACGTGAAATAAAGGCCGAGGGTGGCCAGGATCATGAAATAGACCGTGGCCCCAAGTGCGGGAGGTTTCGTCATCTGCTGCCCCAAACGCCTGTTGACCGGCGGTGCCTTGGTGATGCCACAATGGGGGGCGGCAGGCAAAGGGTTTCCCGGGCAGGCCGGGAAACGTCAGTGTCGTGCTGCCCCGGCGCACCGGGGCAGGAAGGGATCAGGCTTCGCCCTTGTAGATGGCGACCAGCTTGTTCAGCATCGCCAGCGCATCCTCGCGCGAACGCTGGAACGAGTTGCGGCCGATGATGGAGCCGTTGCCGCCGCCCGCAAGGATCGCGCGCGCGTCCTCGTAGACCGCATCCTCGCCCTTCGCGGCACCGCCCGAGAAGACGATGATCCGGCGACCGGCGAAGGAGGCCTGCACGCAGTGCTTCACCCGTGCGGCCATGTCCGACACGTCGATCTTCTGCGCGTCGTAGACCTTCTTGGCCTCCGGCTGCATGATGTGGTCGGTGGACAGCTTGATCTTGATGATGTGCGCGCCCAGCAGGGCCGCGACATGCGCGGCATAGGCGGCGACGTCGATGGCGGTTTCGCCTTCCTTGGTCACGGCTTCACCGCGCGGATAGGACCAGATCACGGTCGCGATGCCGCGGGCGGCCGCTTCCTTGCGCATCTCGACGATCTCCTCGAACATGTCCAAAGCCATGTCCGAACCCGGATAGATCGTGAAGCCGATGGCGGCGCAGCCCAGACGCGACGCGTCGTCGACCGAGGCGGTGATCGCTTGGTTCTTGCCGGCCGTGTCCGACATCAGCGAGTTGGCGGAGTTCACCTTCAGGATCGTCGGGATCTGACCCGCGAAGGTGTCGGCCCCGGCTTCCAGCGGGCCCAGGGGTGCTGCATAGGCCGAAAGGCCAGCGTCGATCGCCAGCTGGTAGTGATAGTGCGGATCATAGCCGTCCGCGTTCGGCGCGAAGCTGCGGGCGGGCCCGTGCTCGAAGCCCTGGTCGACCGGCAGGATGATCATCTTGCCGGTGCCACCCAGCTGGCCTTCCATCAGCATGCGGCACAGGTTGCCTTTCACGCCGGCGTTCTCGCCCTCGTAATTGGCAAGAATACGCTGGACGGTTGTGGATGCACGCATCGTCGACTCCTTGAAAAAATCCGCTTGGAAAGGTGTATGGGGCGGTGCGGGGCTTCGCAATCTTGGTCGCGCTAACATACCGACAAAGGATGATCTTTTTGCGAAACCCCCTAAGCGATCAGCCCAGCGCGGCGACGCCGGGCAGGGTCTTGCCTTCCATCCATTCAAGGAACGCGCCCCCGGCGGTGGAGATGTAGGTGAACCGGTCTGCGGCACCGGCTGCGTTCAGGGCGGCCACGGTGTCGCCGCCGCCCGCGACGGAGATCAGCTGTCCGGCCTCCGTCAGCTCCGCCGCCTTAGCGGCCGCGGCGTTGGTGGCAGCGTTGAAGGGCTCGATCTCGAACGCCCCAAGGGGGCCGTTCCAGATCAGCGTCTTGGCCTGCGCGAACACCATCGCGATGTGGGCGACGCTTTCGGGGCCGGCGTCCAGGATCATCGCGTCGGCGGGGCAGGCTTCGGCCGTGACGGTTTCGGACGCCGCACCCGCCTTGAATTCGCGCGCGACGACGACGTCGATCGGTAGGATCACCTGGCAGCCGGCCTTCTGCGCCTTCGCCAGGATCTCACGCGCGGTGTCGGCCATGTCGCGCTCGGCCAGGCTCTTGCCGACCTCGATCCCCTGCGCCACGAGGAAGGTGTTCGCCATCCCGCCGCCGATCACCAGATGATCGACCTTTTCCACGAGGTTGCCCAGCAGGTCCAGCTTCGTCGACACCTTGGCGCCGCCCACGACCGCGACGACGGGCCGCGTGGGCGCGCCAAGGGCGGCCTCCAGCGCCTTCAACTCCGCCTCCATCAGCCGCCCTGCGACGGAGGGCAGAAGATGCGCCACGCCTTCGGTCGATGCATGCGCCCGGTGCGCGGCCGAGAAGGCGTCGTTCACGTAAAGATCGCCAAGGGCGGCAAAGTTGCGGGCGAGTTCCGTGTCGTTCTGCTCCTCACCGGCGTGGAAGCGGGTGTTCTCCAGAAGGACGACCTCGCCCTCGCCCGCCTCGGCGATGGCGGCGCGGGCGTATTCGCCCACGCTGTCCTTGCCGAAGACGACGCGCAGGCCCAGCGCCTTTTCCAGTGCGGGGACCAGCGGCTTCAGGCTCATCTCCTCCACCACCTTGCCCTTCGGGCGGCCGAAATGGGCCAGAAGCACCGGCTTGCCGCCCGCCTGCACGATGTCGCGCACCGTGGGCACGATCTTTTCGATCCGGGTGGCGTCGGTCACGGTGCCGTTGTCCATCGGCACGTTGATGTCCACGCGCACCAGGACCGTCTTGTCCTGCAGGTCGACGTCGTCCAGCGTTTTCCAGGCCATGCGAAGCTCCTTATGGTTCGGCAACAAGTTGCACCGGGCACGGGATACGTCAACGGTGCCTTTTCACCGGCCCCTTCGCACATTAGGTTTGCCCCGAACCACAAAGGAGAGGCCGATGGCCGAGATCAAGGATCCCGAAAACACGATCATCATGACGCTGAAGGACGGCGACGTGATCATCCAGCTTCTGCCCGACGTGGCGCCCAAGCATGTGGAGCGGATGAAGGCGCTGGCCCGGGCCGGCGCGTACGACAACGTGGTGTTCCACCGCGTGATCGAAGGATTCATGGCCCAGACGGGCGACGTGGCCAACGGCAACGCCGAACAGGACTTCGACCTGCGCCGCGCGGGCACGGGCGGTTCGGACATGCCGGACCTGCCGGCCGAATTCTCCAAGGTGCCGCACGCGCGCGGATCCCTGGGCGCGGCCCGCTCGGCGAACCCGAACTCGGCCAACAGCCAGTTCTTCATCAACTTCGGCGACAACAACTTCCTGAACGGCCAGTACACCGTGTACGGCCAGGTCGTGTCGGGGATGGAGTTCGTGGACAAGATCGTCCGCGGCGAACCGCCGCAGAACCCCGACCGCATGATCCGCGTCCGCGTGGCCGCCGATGCGTAAGATCGTTCTGGCGGGGGGGCTCTCGCTGGTCGCCGGTGCGGCGCTGGCGCAGGAAGACGGACCGGGCCCGAACCTGGTCATCGACGTGGGCGGTCAGGGCGCGAACGGGCAGGTCGTGATCGACCTGCTGCCCGATGTGGCGCCGAAGAACGTGGCGCAAGTCGTGGCACTGGCGAAATCCGGCGAATACGACAACGTCGTGTTCCACCGCGTGATCGACGGCTTCATGGCGCAGACGGGCGACGTGCAGTTCGGCAAGGGCGAAGGCGCGGGCCGCGCCGGCACCGGCGGGTCGGCGCTTCCGGACCTTCCGGCCGAATTCTCGGACGTGCCGTTCACGCGCGGCGCGGTCGGTATGGCGCGGACGCAGGACCCGAACTCGGCCAACAGCCAGTTCTTCATCATGTTCGCGCCGGGCGATTTCCTGAATGGCCAGTACACGGTCATCGGGCATGTCATCAAAGGCATGGACGTGGTGGACGCCATCACGAAGGGGGAGCCGCCGCGCACCCCGGACCGTATGGTCCACGTGACGGTTCAGGAATAAGGAAAAGGCCCGCGCGATGCGGGCCTTTTCGTTTTCAGGGTGTCGCGATCAGTGCGCGGGGGCCGGCATTCCTGGGTTGGCCCGGTTCCACCGGATGGAGGACCAGAGCGCGATGCCGATCAGGCAGGCGCCGCCCAGACCCGTGATCACCTCGGGGATGTGCACGCCGGGGATGGCCTGGACGTACATGATCACCGACAGGATCAGGATGGCGTAGAACGCGCCGTGTTCCAGATAACGGTACTGCGCCAGCGTCCCGCGTTCGACCAGCATGATCGTCATGGACCGCACATACATCGCGCCGATGCCCAGACCGATGGCGATGATGAACAGGTTCTGCGTCAGCGCAAAGGCCCCGATCACCCCGTCGAACGAGAAGGAGGCGTCCAGCACCTCCAGATACAGGAAGGCGCCAAGGCCGCCGCGGGCCGCCGCACTGGCCGTTTCCTGCGACTTGTCGAGGAAGGCGCCCAGCACCTCCACCACGAGGAAGGTCACGAGACCGTAGACGCAGCAGATGATGAAGGTCGACCGCTCCGGCCCCTCGGGCACGAGGCGCGAGACGCCGAGCGAGACGAGGAGGACGAACGCGATCTCCATCCCCTTGATGGAGGAGTAGCGCTGCGCCCAGGTCTCGAAGCCCGGAACCCAGTGGACGTCCTTTTCATGGTCGAAGAAGAAGCTGAGCGCGACCATCATCAGGAAGGTGCCGCCGAACGCCGCGATGGGCATGTGGGCGTCGTGCATGATGGCGGCGTACTGCTCCGGCTCGGCCGCGGCCATGACGATGGCGGCCCAGGGGCCGACCTGCGCCGCGATCACAACGATCAGCAGAGGGAAGACGATCCGCATGCCGAAGACGGCGATCAGGATGCCCCAGGTCAGGAAGCGGCGCTGCCAGACCGGATCCATCGTCTTCAGCTTGTTGGCGTTGACGATGGCGTTGTCAAAGGAAAGGGAAATCTCCAGCACAGCCAGAACCGCGCAGATGAAGAAGATGGAGGCGGTGCCCTGAAGGGTGCCGGTGCTTTCCCAGCCCAGCCAGCCGCCAAGTGCCAGACCGATGACGGTCGCGACAAAGGCCCAGGTGAGGTAGGACAGGGTGGATTTCTGAACGGGATTCGTGGTCATGCACGCCCCCCGGTCGGGGCTGCAAAGAACAGCGATTGGGTCATTTCAATTACGTCCATGCGGCAGGAACGCATTTGTTGGTGCCGACATCACGTCGTTGCCGCATACTGACGCCAGAGGGGCCCGGTCACCAACGGCCCGTCACGGGCCTGTGACCGATGTAACGTGGCCGGGCGCATTCGGCAAGGTCAGACGCGGCGCGCCTCGGGCAGGGCGATGCGAGCGACCTGTTCGGAAATGGGTTCGACCAGCGCAGGATTGCGGGCGGAGTCGTGATCAGCGGGCGCACCGATGTCCTGCCACACACCGTTCTTGTAGATCTCCAGCGCGTTGTAATTGGCCTTGTAGCCCATCTTGCGGCTGCCCGGCACCCAGTAGCCGAGATAGACGTAAGGCAACCCTGCCTCGCGCGCGATGTTCACGTGATCAAGGATCAGGAACGAGCCGAGGCTGTTGTCCACGAGGTCGGGATCGTAGAAGGAATAGACCATGGACAGGCCGTCGTCGAACAGGTCCGTCAGGCAGACCGCGGCCAGCCCGTCATCCCCGCCATATTCGACCACGCGGCTGCGGATCGGAGTCTCCTCGATCATGGCCGCGAACTCGAAAATATCCATGTCGGCCATGCCGCCATCGGCGTGGCGGGCGTCCAGATAGCGGCGGAACAGGGCGTATTGATCCTCGGTCGCCCAAGGGGCGGTCGGGTTGCGCCGGAGATAGGCGTTGCGCTTCAGCACCCGGCGCTGCGTCCGGTTCGGCTGGAAGTCGGCCACACGGATGCGGGCGGACAGGCAGGCGCTGCAATCGGCGCAGGAGGGGCGATAAAGGACGTTCTGCGACCGGCGGAACCCCTGCTTCGACAGCCCGTCGTTCAGCCGCTGCGCGTGATCGCCCTGCAAAGCGGTGAAGAGCTTACGCTCCATCCGCCCGTCCAGATACGGGCAGGGCTGCGGCGCCGTGACGTAGAATTGCGGAGCGATGGGAAGGGTGTGACGCATGATGTCCCGGAAGAACGAATGACCGTAACGTAACGGTTTCACGGTCATTCGCCAAGGGAAACCGCGCTATTATGACGCACGATTGATGGCCACGGTCCCCAGTGCCAGATCGGTCAGGCCCTGACGGCGGCGCGTGGTCAGCATCAGCCCGATCGACAGAAGCTGCACCAGCATCGTGCCCATCGACAGCATGTAACCGGTGACATGCAAAAGCGCCTCGGTTCCGTTCAGCCGCTGGCCGTGCCGGTTCAGGAACTCGATCCCGAACAGGCGCATGCCCCAGGTGGCCGATCCGCGAGCCAAGGTCCACCAGCGATAGGCGAAGCCCACAGCGATGAACAGCAGCGGGTAGAAGAACAGGGCCGTGAAGGCGGTCAGCGGCACGATCACCAGCGTAACCAGAAAGATCAGGGTGATGTCGGCCAGCCAAGCCAGCCCGCGCCGCGCCGTGACGCCGTCATAAAGCTCGGCATGGCGGTCGGGGTCGGGCAGGGCGTCCATCAGGGTCGCGTCGGTCATCGGTCCTCCGGGGGGGAAGGGGCGGCCCGAAGGCCGCCGGTGTCAGTTGGTTTCCGCGGGCGTGATGTCGCGGGTGCGGGCGCGTTCGGACATGAAGGCGTCGAACTCCTGCTTGTCCTTGGCTTCGCGCAGGCGCTTCAGGAAGCCTTCGAAGGCCATCTGCTCGTCTTCAAGACGCTTCAGCGTGTCCTGCTTGTAGGCGTCGAAGGCGGCGTTTCCGCTGGGCTTGGCGGCGTTGAAGATGTTGGCGGCGCGGCGGCCGCACGAACCGTTGCGGGTGAACATGCGTTTTCTCCAGATCATGTAGGCAAGAAGGGCAAGGCCGACAGGCCAGACAAGGATGAAGCCGAGGATGGTGGCGGCGATCCAAGCCGCGCGGCCACGGGCGTCCAGCCACTCCTCGGCCCTGCGGGGCCAAGTGAGCAGGCCGCCGGGGGCGACCGTCGAAGATAGGTTCATGCGAGCGTCTCCGGTTGGGGCGGTGATGTGAACGGGTTTCACATGATGGGATATCGGGAGGACGCGCCCCATCATCAAGAGGGTATGTTAAAGATATTTACATACCCGTCCCGCCTTGCCGGACAGGTTCAAGGCGCCGATACTGCCCGGATGGACATCAAACGCCTTCCGCTGGAACACGACCCCGCCGTCGCGGCCGAGATCCGCGACCGCTTCACCGATCAGGCCGAGCGGGAGCTTCTGGCCCGCGCGGCCAGCGCGAGCCCTTATCTGAAGGACCTGCTGCGCCGCGAAGGGGACTGGCTGCGCGGCGCGCTGCCCGATGCGGACGCCGCCCTTGCCGCCGAACTGGCGCGGGACGCCGACCTGACCGCCTTGCCCGCCACGCTGCGCGAGATGAAGCGGCGGGTGGCCCTGCTGACCGCGCTGGCCGATCTGGGTGGCACATGGGATTTGGAGCGGGTGACGGGCGCGCTGAGCGATCTGGCCGACCGGGCGGTGGACCTGTGCGTCCGGCGGCTGGTGGAGGCGGAAGTGCGGCGCGGCAAGCTGCCCTCGGCCGATGCGGGGGGCGGGATGGTCGTGCTGGCGATGGGCAAGACCGGCGCGCGCGAGTTGAACTATTCCTCGGACATCGACCTGATCTGTCTGTTCGACGAAACCCGGCACGACGACTGGCAGGAGGCGCGGAGTGCTTTCATCCGCGTGACGCGGCGCATGACGGCGATCCTGTCGGACGTGACGGACGGCTACGTGTTCCGCACCGACCTGCGCCTGCGCCCCGACGCGGCCGTGACGCCGGTCTGCCTGTCGATGGGCGCGGCCGAAAGCTATTACGAAAGCGAGGGGCGGACGTGGGAGCGGGCGGCCTTCATCAAGGCGCGCCCCTGCGGTGGCGATCTGGAGGCGGGGGAGCGGTTCCTGACCACGCTGAGGCCCTTCGTCTGGCGCAAGCATCTGGATTTCGCGACGATCGAGGACACGCATGACATGCGCACCCGCATCCGCGACCACCGCGGCCTGCATGGCCCCCTGAAGGTGGAAGGCCACGATCTGAAACTGGGCCAGGGCGGCATCCGCGACATCGAGTTCTTCACCCAGACCCGCCAGCTGATCGCGGGCGGGCGCGATCCGTCGCTGCGGTCCCGCACCACCGTGGGCGGGCTGGCGGCTTTGGCCGAGGCGGGCTGGATCGGGTCGCCGACCGCCGTGGAACTGACGGATCTGTACCGCGCGCATCGGGAGATGGAGCATCGATTGCAGATGGTCGCGGACCAGCAGACCCACCGCATTCCGGCCGAACCGGACGCCTTCGCCCGCGTGGCCCGGCTGGCGGGGCAGGAACCGGACGCCTTCCGCGACACGATGCTGGACCGCCTGACCCGCACGGCCGAGCGGACGGAGGCCTTCTTCACCCCCACCGACGCGCCCGAGGAGCCGGACCTCGACCCCCGCACGCGCGAGATCGTGGCGCGGTGGCAGGGGTATCCCGCGTTGCGATCGTCGCGCGCGCGGACGATCTTCCGACGGCTGCGGCCGCAGCTTCTGGCGGAACTGCAAAAGGCGCGCGACCCGGACGAGGCGCTGCTGTCGCTGGACGGCTTCCTGCGCGGGCTGCCGGCGGGGGTGCAGATCTTCTCGCTGTTCGAGGCGAACCCGCAGCTGGTGGATCTGATCGTCAACATCGCCTCGGTCGCGCCGGATCTGGCGCGGTATCTGTCGCAGCATTCGGGCGTGCTGGACGCGGTGATCGGCGGGCACTTCTTTGAGGCTTGGCCGAGCGTGCCCGCGCTTCAGGCCGATCTGGCGCGTCAACTGGACCGCGCGGCCGATTACGAAGGCAAGCTGGACACCGCGCGCCGCTGGATGAAGGAGCGGCACTTCCGCATCGGCGTGCACCACCTGCGCGGGCTGGCCACGGCCGAGCAGGTGGGCCGCGAATATGCGGATCTGGCACGGGCGGTAATTGGGGCGTTGTGGCCAGCGGTGGTGGAGGAGTTCGCCCGCCGCCACGGCCCGCAGCCCGGCCGCGGCGCGGTGGTGCTGGGCATGGGCAGCCTTGGCGCCGGGCGGATGCACGCGCGGTCGGACATCGACCTGATCGTCATCTATGACAATGGAAGCGATGCGGAAAGTTCGGGCCTCAAACCATTGTCCGCGCAGGCTTATTACTCGCGTCTGACGCAGGCGCTTCTGACGGCGCTGACCGCGCGCACCGCCGAGGGTGCGCTCTATGCGGCCGACATGCGGCTGCGGCCGTCGGGGCGGCAAGGGCCGCTTGCGACGTCCATCGGGGCGTTCCGCACCTATCAGATGGACGCCGCCTGGACGTGGGAGCATCTGGCCCTGACACGTGCCGACCCTCTGGCGGGGCCGCCGGATCTGATGGCCGATGTGGAGGCGCTGCGCCGGGAGGTGCTGCGCGTCCGAGGCCGGGATCCCCGCGTCGCGGCGGATGTGGCGGACATGCGGCGCCGTCTGGCGACGGCCAAACCCTTGCGTTCCCCTTGGGACGCGCGGAACGGCACCGGCCGCCTGATGGACCTGGAGCTGATGGGGGAGTTTCTGACACTGACGCGCGGTGGCGCCGAACGCAGCCTGCGCGCACAGCTGGAGGCCGGGGGGCCGGAACTGGAGGCGGCCGACAGCCTGTTCTGGCGTCTTCAGGCGGCCTCGCGCCTGCTGTCGCCGGATCCGCTGCATCCCGATGTTCTGGGCGAAGGCGGGCGGACGTTCCTGCAGCGCGAGATGGGCGACGTGGACGCGCTGACGGAGGAGATCGAACACCGCGCCGCCGAGGTGGGCGCGGCGTTCGACCGATGGCTCAACGCAGGGCCGCCGCTTCGCGCGCCAGCGCCGTGATGCCGTCCCAGTCGCCCGCCAGCATGCGGTCCTTGGGAGCGACCCAGCTGCCGCCCACGCAAAGAACGTTCGACAAGCCAAGGTAATCCTTGGCATTCTTCAAAGACACGCCCCCCGTAGGGCAGAAGGACACCTGCGGGATGGGGGCGCCGATCGCCTTCACCGCCGGCGCGCCGCCGGAGCTTTCGGCCGGGAAGAACTTCTGCACGGTGTAGCCGCGTTCCAGCAGGGTCAGCACCTCGGTCGCGGTGGCGGCGCCGGGCAGAAGGGCCAGGCCTTCCTCCTCGCACGCCGCGATGATGCGGTCAGTGGCGCCGGGCGACACGCCGAAGGTGGCGCCCGCGGCCTTGGCGGCCTTCACGTCGGCGGGCGTCAGCAGGGTGCCGGCGCCGACGATGCCGCCCTCCACCTCGGCCATGGCGCGGATGACGTCCAGCGCCGCGGGGGTGCGCAGCGTCACCTCCAGCGCCGGAAGGCCGCCCGCGACCAGCGCGCGGGCCAGCGGCGCGGCGTGCGCCACGTCGTCGATCACCAGAACCGGGATCACGGCCGCGCGGCGGCAGATTTCGGCAGAGCGGGCGCTTTGTTCAGCTGGGGTCATGAGATCCTCATACGACGACGGCCGCGCCTTCGGTGGCGTTGCCCACATTTTGGCGGAAGGTTTCGAACAGTTCGCGCCCGATGCCGAAGCGGTTGGCGGTCAGATCGGCCACCACCGGCTCCCGCGTCTCGAAGTCCGGTTCCAGGATGTCGATCCGGCCAGACACCGCGTCGACGCGCATCCGGTCGCCGTCGCGCACGCGGGCCAGCGGGCCGCCCTGCGCCGCTTCGGGCGAAACGTGGATCGCGGCGGGCACCTTGCCGGACGCGCCGGACATGCGGCCATCCGTCACCAGCGCCACCTTCAGCCCCCGATCCTGCAGCACCGACAGCACGGGCGTCAGCGAATGCAACTCGGGCATGCCGTTGGCGCGCGGGCCCTGGAAGCGGACGACCACGATCGTGTCTTCCGTGAACTCTCCGGCGCGGAAGGCGGCCTTCACCTCCTCCTGCTCGCGGAAGACGCGGACCTTGGCTTCGATCACGTGACGCTCGGGCGCCACGGCAGAGATCTTCATGACGCCTCGGCCCACATTACCGGCCAGCTGCTTCAGCCCGCCCGTTTTCTGGAACGGGTCGGAGGCGGGGCGGAGGATCTTGTCGTTGCTGCTGTCTACCGGGCCGTCGACCCATCTCAGTTCGCCATCGACCAGCTTCGGTTCGTGACGGTAGGGCTGCAGGCCGTCGCCCATGACGGTCTTCACATCCTCATGCAGAAGGCCCGCGTCCAGAAGCTGCCCGATCATGTAGCCGAGGCCGCCGGCCGCGTGGAAGTGGTTCACGTCCGCCAGACCGTTCGGATAAACCTTCGCCATCAGCGGCACGGCCGAGGAGATATCCTCAAAATCCTCAAGGTCCAGAAGCACGCCCGAGGCGCGCGCCATGGCCGGCATGTGCAGGACGAGGTTGGTGGACCCGCCCGTCGCCATCAGGCCGACGATGCCGTTCACATAGGCGCGTTCGTCCAGGATCTCCGACACCGGGCCATAGGCGTTGCCCAGCGCGGTGATGGCGGCGGCGCGTTCAACGGCGGCCGTGGTCAGCGCCTCGCGCAGCGGGGTGTAGGGGTTCACGAAGCTGGCGCCCGGCAGGTGCAGGCCCATGAACTCCATCAGCATCTGGTTGGAGTTCGCGGTGCCGTAGAAGGTGCAGGTGCCGGGGCCGTGGTAGGAGGCCATCTCGGCCGCCATCAGCTCGTTCCGGCCAATCTCTCCGGCGGCGAAGCGGTTGCGGACCTTCGACTTCTCGTCGTTGGGCAGGCCGGAGGTCATGGGACCGCCCGGCACGAAGACCGCCGGGATGTAGCCGAAGGTGGAGGCCGCGATCACGAGGCCGGGCACGATCTTGTCGCAGATCCCCAGATACAGGGACGAATCGAACACGTTGTGCGACATGGCAACACCGGCCGCCAACGCGATGACATCGCGAGAGAAAAGCGAAAGCTCCATCCCCGTCTGGCCTTGGGTCACGCCGTCGCACATGGCGGGCACGCCGCCGGCCACCTGCGCCGTGGCGCCGACGCGGCGCGCGGCCTCGCGGATGTGCTCGGGGTAGTGCTCATAGACGCGGTGGGCCGACAGCATGTCGTTGTAGGCCGTCACGATGCCGATGTTCGGTGCGCGGCCTTCGACCAGCGCGGGCTTGTCATCCTCCATCGCGGCATAGGCGTGGGCCTGGTTGCCACAGGTCAGGTGGGCGCGGTGCGGGCTTTCGCTGGCGGCGGCGGCCATGCGCGCCAGATAATCGGCGCGCGTCTTCGCGGAACGCTCGCGGATGCGGTCGGTCACGCGGGCTAGGGTGCTGTTCAGGGTCATGGGTCAACCACCTCTGGCTTGTCCGGCTAACATGGGACATCCGCCGGGGTTGTCCAAGGTGGTAGCGGTAACTTCGCCCAAAAGAAAGACCTTCCGCGAAGAAGGGTTGCGCGATGCGCATGGCGGGACTGCCCAATCGTGCCATGCAAACGCGCGGCCCCTCGGCTACATGATCGGAAGACGCCACATGACAAGGAGAGGTTCCCATGACCTCGCAACAGCACCAAGAGATCCTCCGCCAGGCCGAGCGCGACCGCGTGGCCTTCCTGCGCACCCAGGGCGACCGCTTCTTCGCGGTGATCCGTGAAGTCTTCGCCGCAAAAGGCGATGCGAAAACCGCCTGAGGCCTTCCGTCACGGGCGGGAACAGGGTAGATCGCGGGCATGACCCAGTCCGATCTTCCCACCCGCCCGACCGTCCGTCTTCGCCCCAAGGCGGAGGCCCGCGCCATCCGTCACGGCTTCCCGTGGGTCTATGCCGACGAGCTGGTGACCGACCGCCGCACGCAGGCGCTGCCCGCCGGGGCGCTGGCCGTTCTGGAGGACGGGGAGCGTCGTCCGCTGGGCCTCGTCACCGTCAACACCGCCTCGCGCATCATCGCGCGGATGCTGGACCGCGATCCGGATGCCGTGATTGATGCGGACTGGTTCCGGGTCCGCCTGCGCCGTGCGCTGTCGCTGCGCGAACGGCTGTTCGCCGAACCCTTCTATCGCCTTGTCCATGCCGAGGCTGACGGCCTTCCCGGCATCATCATCGACCGCTTCGGCGACGCCGCCGTGATCCAGCCCAACGCGGCCTGGGCCGAGGCGCATATCGACGCGCTGGCCGAGGCGCTGGCCGATGTGACCGAAGTGACTCGGATCGTGAAGAACGGGTCCGGGCGGTCGCGCGGGCTGGAAGGGCTGGCCGAGGAACTGGTGACGCTGCGCGGCGCGATCGACGCGCCGATCCCGGTGCCCATGAACGGCGCGACCTACATGGCCGATCTGGTGGGCGGTCAGAAGACGGGCCTGTTCTTCGACCAGCGTCCGAACCATGCCTTCGCCGCGTCCTTGGCGCGGGACGCGTCGGTGCTGGACGTCTTCACCCATGTGGGCGGGTTCGCCTTGGCCGCACTTGCGGGTGGCGCGTCTTCGGCGCTGGCCGTCGACGCCTCTGCCCCCGCGCTGGCGCTGGCGACCGAAGGGGCCAGGGCAGGCGGCGTGGCGGATCGGTTCACGACCCGTCAGGGCGACGCCTTCGACGTGCTGGAGGCTTTGGGCCAGGAAGGCGCGCAGTTCGATCTGGTGATCTGCGATCCGCCCGCCTTTGCCCCGTCCAAGCCCGCGCTGGAGGCGGGGTTGCGCGCGTATGAGCGGATCGCACGTCTTGCTGCGCCGTTGGTGGCGCCGGGCGGGTATCTGGTGCTCTGCTCCTGCTCTCACGCGGCCGACCTGTCCAACTTCCGCAATGCCAGCGCGCGCGGCATCGGGCGTGGGGGGCGGCGCGGGCAGCTGATCCACACCGGCTTTGCCGGGCCGGACCATCCCATGCTGCCGCAGCTGGCGGAAAGCGGCTACCTCAAGGCGCTGTTCTTCCGGCTGGATGGATGAGGGCGGTCCTCGACACCTGCGTCATCTTTCCGCCGGTCCTGCGCGACGTGCTGCTGAGCGTGGCGGCGCGGGGCGTCTATCAGCCCCTGTGGTCCGAGCGTATTCTTGAGGAATGGGCCCGGGCCGCCCGCCGCCACGGGCAGGAGGACGCGGTGCGCCAGGCGGCCGCCGCCATGAACGCGCAGTTCGGAGGCGCCATGGTCGCCCCCCGTCCGGGGCTGGAGGCGCGGCTGCATCTGCCCGATCCCGACGACATCCACGTGCTGGCCACGGCCATCGCCGGCAGCGCCGACATCATCATCACCGTGAACGCGAGCGACTTTCCCCAGCACGTCCTGCGGGCCGAGGGGGTGGAGCGGCGCGATCCGGACGGCCTTCTGTGGGAAATATGGTCGCACCATCCGGGCCCCGTGGCCGACGCGGTGGCGCAGGTGCACGGGCGGGCCGAGGCGATGTCGGGCGCCCCGGTATCCCGCAAGGCGCTGCTGAAGCGCGCCGGCCTGCCACGGCTCGCCAAGGCGCTGGAAGGTCAGAAGGGCGGCGCCAGCGCCTGAACCTCGGCCAGGCGCTGGCGCCCCTCCGCGTCGTTTATTAAACCCTAACCGCCCCCCCCCCAGCTTTAGCGCCGCCCCGCCTATTCGGCCATGGTGTCTC